>PCAU01000001.1 GCA_002730735.1 Acidobacteriota bacterium
ACAGAAGCACAGAGCATCAGATTCTCCTCGCGCATAACAGTCGGAAAGAAATTATAGCCGTGAGCCAAAATCACTGGTCACCGACTCGAACGGATTAGACGAAGGCCTCTCTTGAGCAGCGGCAGCGATTCTTCACTCTTCCAACCCGAATGTAAAGATTGTGTTACCAGCCGCGACGGTGACGTGCTGCTCGCCGGCAGTTGCATAAGTCATCGGCCCAGCGTGGATCCTGCCACCGACATTCATAACCCACAACTCATCACCGTTGCGTGCATCGAGCGCAAAGAAGTACCCATCGACCGTCCCACCGAAGAGAAGGTCGCTAGCAGTCGTGAGTATGCCCGAAGACGACCGGGGTTGGACGGGGTACTCCCACTGAATCTCTCCAGTCTGAGGCACGATGGCGCGTACTGCACTGTAATATTTTTCTCGTGGATGCAGACGCCGCCCGCCGCCGCCCGTAAAGCTTTCACCGGGTACATATTCGTCCTCGCGGATGAAATAGATCTGTTCGCTGTCATACGCCATCACGTATAGCAACTCTGTCCGTGGGCTGAAACTCGGTGACCACCAGTTAGCCGCCCCTTCAATCGGTGGCGAGACAAGTGTGCCTTCAGCGCTCGGAAACATGTTCGGGATGCGAATCGGGCGGCCATCTTCCCCAATCCTCTCAGCCCATGTTTGCCTGCCGAAGGGCGTGGCGCGGAGAAATTCGCCCGTCTGACGATCCAGCACGTAGAAGAAGGCGTTCCGGTTCGGCCAGAGCATCAGCTTGCGCATCCGGCCATCGAACTCGACGTCAGCTAGTACCGGAATTTGTGTCGCATCCCAATCATGCACGTCGTGCGGTGTGAACTGGAAGTGCCAGACGAGTTCGCCCGTATCAGGATCGAGCGCAAGTACTGAATCTGAATATAGGTTGTCTCCGAGGCGAACTTCACCGTTCCAGTCTGGCCCAGGGTTGCCGGTGCCCCAATAGACGAGGTCGAGCTCGGGGTCATAGGAGCCAGTCATCCAAGTCGGAGACCCTCCGGTTTTCCAAGAATCGTTCGCCCAGGTCTCGTTACCGGGCTCGCCTTCTCCAGGAATTGTGTAGAAACGCCAGATGCGCTCACCTGTTTCAAGGTCATAGGCATCAAGAAAGCCACGGATACCGAACTCCCCACCTGCTATGCCAGTAATCACCTTGTCCTTGACCACCAGCGGCGCAGCGGTCTTGCTATAGCCCATCGACGCATCGGCAACTTGGGTATCCCAGAGTATGTTGCCAGTTCGCGCATCGAGTGCAACGAGGTGTGCGTCGAGCGTGCTCATGAATAGCCGGCTACCACTTACCGCCACGCCACGGTTGTTCCTGCCACAGCAATAGTTCAGGTCTTCTGGTAACTCGTGTTCGTATCGCCAAAAGACGCGGCCAGTCCGTGCGTCGAGCGCGATCACCGTGCTTGGCGACTCTGTGACATACATGATGCCGTCGACCACCAGCGGTGTCGTTTCCGCACGATCAAGGTCTTGCAGCTGATAAACCCACTTAACGCGAAGGCGATTGGCGTTCGCCACCGTAACCTGGTCGAGGTAACTAAAGCGTTGGCTACTATACTGGCCGGAGTACATCAGCCAGTTCTCTGGTTCATCATCCGAGTGCAGTAAACGCTCATAGCTCACCGGTGTGAACGCGGGGACCGGACCATTGGACCCATCTGCTTGCTGCGCCTCGTATGCGCGTCCAGCAGCAACAACCAGCAGGAACACAGACAACGCGATGGGCACATGATGTCTCATGGTGCACTCTCCCTGGTTCGTAGCGAAAATAGATAGGCAACTAAGTTATCAACCTCAGATACCGTGAGCTGGTCATCGTAGCTCGGCATCGTTGAGGTTTCGATACGCTGGCTCTCACGGAGGTCCCTCTTCGCGATTGACCACAGCTTCTCGTCAGCGTCGAGGAGCCGGTAAGAATAGGTGTCCTCGTTCATCCGGATGCCCTCAAGCTTCCGACCGTCGGCGTAGGTTACGCGCACTGACCACCAACGCGGCGCCACCTCATGGTCGGGCTCAAGGAGGTCAGCCCGTAGCTCATCCGGTGAACGCCGGTCGCCTACAAAGGTCAGGTCAGGACCTAGCAGACTACCCATACCAGCGATCATGTGACACGTGGTACACCTCCCTGCACCTGCGTACAGACGCTGGCCAACCTCGGCATCACCTGGGAGCAAAATATCCTCTGGACGTTGATTGATCGAACGGAGGTATGCAACAACCTGCCACACTGACTCGTCTGTCCGACGCCGGAAGATCGGTGGCATTCCAGTGTCAGCTACTCCCTCAGAAATCACCCGAAATAAGCCAGCGTCACTCTGAGCTCTCCGGAACCTGCCCCGGCGAAGGCTGGGTCCATCGTCGCCTTCCGCATCGATGCCGTGGCATCGGCTGCAATGTATCTGGAACAGCCGCTCGCCAGTCTCAACATCTTCAAGTGACGCGTGCGGGTTGTCGCCACCTTGAGCCGCTAGGTTGGCACTCGACCCTATCCAAAACACCGACACAATGAGTGCAACTCGACCAACACTTATGCCTTGCAGGCGAAACATGGCGCATCCTTTCGGAAGTAGCTATCTTGTTGGACCAACAGCATAACCGAATTTTCTCGCTTCGAAATATTTGAACCTTGTTTCTCACTACCAACGCCTCCAACCAGAAGTAACAAGCTGTCCATGGATATTACCCCTGTATGTTTCACTCACAATACACGATAGAATCATTGAGACCATGTGGCTTTACCCGACTCCGATCACAACATATTCACCCCGGCTGGCCAGGGTAGCGCTCCTCATTCTATGTCTGATGAGCACCCCGGCAGCAGCCGAACAACCAGCTTCAGAAAACCAGTCTGAAACTTCTCAGCAACAAGTAGACGACACCCGAGGTGTCTACGAAAACGGTACGTTCACTGGGGAGTTACCAGGAACGTTCGACGGACCCGCTCCGCCAGTACCGCCGAGGGTGGTCAGTAGGGACGAGAACGGGCGGGTTACCATTCGAGCCGTTCGCGTGGGTGAGGAGCTTGTGATCGACGGTCGCCTCGATGAGCCAATCTACTCGCGAGTCGAATCGATCTCTGACTTCATCATGCAGGAACCCCAGGAAAATGTCCCTGCTACCGAGAAGACCGAGGTCTGGATTTTCTTTGACGACCGCAACCTCTATGTGGCCGGCCGCAATTGGGACTCCGAACCCGCTCGAATGATCGCTAACGACATGCGCCGCGACGGCAATAAGATCGGCCAAAATGACAACTTCACGCTCACGATCGACACATTCTACGACCGCCGCAACGGCTACTTTTTTCAGACCAATCCGCTGGGTGCATTGCGCGATGGTCTCATCAGCGATGAGCGTCAACTCAACTCTGACTGGAACACCGTCTGGGATGTTCGAACCTCGCGATTCGACCAAGGGTGGACCGTAGAAACCGTCATCCCGTTTAAATCACTCCGCTATGGCCCGGGTCGTGATCAGGTATGGGGAATTAACGTCCGGCGCGGTGTGCAGTGGAAGAATGAAGACTCGTTTATTACAGCGATGCCACGGTCGCTTCATTACATGGCGCAGTTCCGGCTGTCACTGGCCGCAACACTGGTTGGACTCCAGACACCAGGGATTTCGCGCACTCTCGAATTCAAGCCTTACGCGATTTCCGGCACCACCGGCATCCGTAACTCCAGCAACACTATCGTCAACGATTTCTCACGTGATGTCGGTTTTGACGGAAAGTACGGCCTGACACAGGGCTTAACCGCCGACTTCACCGTGAACACTGACTTTGCCCAGGTGGAGGACGACGACGAACAGGTTAATCTGACACGGTTTAGCCTGTTCTTCCCGGAAAAGCGAGAATTCTTCCTTGAGGGTCAGGGGATTTTCTCGTTTGGTGGCGCTTCGACCGGCCGGCGATGGAGTGGTTCGCCCGGAGGTAGCGATACACCTATCCTCTTCTTCAGCCGGCAGATCGGTATCAGTGGTAGAAACGAGGTGCCGATCCGGGCGGGAAGTCGGGTAACCGGTCGTGCCGGCGCGTTCACCCTGGGGCTACTGAACGTCCAAACCGCGGAAGACACCAGCCTTGGCGCCCAAGCGACCAACTTTTCGGTGGTGCGTATTCGGCGCGATATTTTCCGCCGGAGTTCCATCGGGTTTATGGGCACCAACCGCTCGGAATCTCTCAAAGGCGATGGGGCCAGCCAGTCCTACGGCGTTGACGTCAATTTCTCGTTCTTCGAGAACCTAAACCTCGGTGGCTACTACGCTCAAACGAAAACGCCTGGGCTCACCGGAAGCGATACAAGTTACGCGGGAACCATCCGAAATGAGGGTGACCGCTACGGCTTCAGCTATGCGCACTTGGTCGTCGGCGACAACTTCAACCCAGAAATTGGGTTCGTTCGTCGGGACGACTTCCGACAGAACCGCGCGTCAGTGCAGTTCACGCCAAGGCCGACGTCAATCCGCACGATCCGTCGATTCCAGTTCCGCGGAGATGTTGACTACATTGCGAACGAGTCAACCGGCACCCTCGAGTCCCGTGACCTGGGTGCACGATTTGAGATCGAGTTTGAAAATACTGATAGGTTCAGTATTGATGCGTCAGACAAACACGAGGCGCTGTTCGAAGAATTCACGATAAGTGACGGTGTCACACTACCGATTGGCGGATACGACTTTCGTAACTTCAGGGTGAACTATCGGCTGGGCGCCAGCCGCCGGGTCCCGGGTAGTGTTTATGTTTCCCGAGGCGGATTCTTTAGCGGCGAACGCACCATCGTTAATGTGAACGGCCGGGTTGAGGTGTCACCGCAGTTATCGTTTGAGCCGCGTGTTCAGGTTAACTGGATCGACTTGCCGCAGGGATCATTTAACACGAAACTCGCCAGCACGCGCGTCAACTACACGTTGACCACGCGGCTACTTGTCGCGACGCTAGTCCAGTACAACTCCAATAGTGAGTCGATTAGTACAAACGTCAGGTTGCGCTGGGAATACCAGCCGGGTAGCGACCTGTTCGTCGTCTACAGTGAAGGCCGCGAGACGAACCACCGCGGCTTCCCTGTAATGGCGAACCGCGGTTTTGTCGTCAAATTCACTAAGTTGCTCAGGATGTAATCACTGACCGTGTTCGCTATTACATGGTCGGGATCTGCCCGTTATCTGCAATCTCCAGCATCGCGTCAGCAAATGTGTCGATCTCTTGGACGCGCGTGTAAACATTTGGCGTCACGCGTAAGCCCTCGTAGTCATCACGAATGATCGGCACAAGGACGATCCGGAAGCGATCCCACATGTAGGCGTTGATCTCCCTCGTGTCCACGCCCTTAATCTGGACATTGGCGAGGCCCCATACTTGACCCGGTTCAAGTGATGAATTAATCGTAATCTGCGGATGATTCTTAAGCCGGTCAGCCCAGCGCATCGTTAGATAACGTAACCGCGCCGCCTTTCGTTCAGCGCCGATTGCTTGATGAAATGCCAAGGCTTCAGCAATCGCTGCTTTAGCCGCCGCTGGGTGCGTTCCAATTTCCTCAAACTTCCGGATGTCGCTGTCACGGCGTCTCGGTGCCGCCTGCAGCGGCCAAGTGTTCTCGATTTTCTCGCGACGAACGTATAGAAAACCGGTACCGTGCGGTGCCAGCAACCACTTATGAAGGCTCGTCCCGTAGTAGTCACACTCGAGGTCACGTAACTTGAACGGAAAATGTGCGACAGAGTGAGCACCATCGCAAATTGAAACAATCCCGCGTTCCCGTGCCAAGCGGCTGAGTCGTTGCACCGGGAAGAGTTGTCCCGTCAAATTAGTAATGTGACAAAAGTGCAGGATCTTCGTACGTGGTGTGATCGCCTGCTCGAAACGCTCGTAGAGATCGTCCTGAGTTGTTGGCACTGGAAAGGGAATCTGCGTGAGCGTGATCCCATCGCGTCGCACCCGCTGATCCCAAGTTGTTCGCATTCGACCGTAGTCCTGGTCGGTCGTGATGACTTCGTCACCGGGCTGGAGGTCGATACCATTTTGCGCAATTTGCAACGCCTCGCTCGAATTCCGCGTGATAGCTAATTCCTCAGGATCACATCCGAACTCGTCGGCCAGTCGTCGCCTGACCGTCTCAATGTTCCGTGAGAGTTGGCTACGATAATGCACCGGGAGTTGATTTGAAAAATCGAGATAACGTTTGAGTGCTTCGTGCACCACGCGTGGCGTCGGGCAACTGTTGCCATTGTTCAGATTAGTTAGGGTTCGGTCGAGCGTGAATCCAAACTGGATCTCACGCCAAAAGAACTCATTTTGGGCAACCTCTTCGGGTGTTCGGTCAGCGACCGACTGGGCCGCTTCAGCGATTGCGCCGACACCGTGAACTTCGGTTGCAACCGTCGCCGCGCCGATCAAGCCGGTGCTTCGAAGAAAGGCTCGTCTACTCCACATCTTGTACCCCCTCTACCGTAAGAAGACTCCTACCCTATCACTCAGGCAGCGCAAAGGCGACGTAACTATCCCCGGATTTAGTCCCCATCTTCCCACCGCCGGCGGCGATGACCACGTACTGGCGGCCGTCAACCGCATAAGTCGCGGGAGTGGCATAGCCGCCGGCCGGTAGCTCAGTCTCCCAAAGCAATACACCGGTGTTGGTATCAAACGCACGAAATGCTTGATCTTTTGTGGCCCCGATGAACAGTAGCCCTCCAGCTGAAACAATCGGCTGACCGTAAGATCCAGATTAGAGACTGGCGACTGGTTCCTCTCCCTCGGCCGCAGCTTTGTATCCCTCCGTAAAAAACTCCCGCAGTCGCCGCGCGACGAGCACTTCTTCACCGTCTCGCATACAGCGAGTTTGAATACGACGGCTTCCAAAGAGACTTGACAACGCAACGCGCTGGTTGGGCCGCCGACGTAAATGGTCACGGACCTCTTGGTGGGTCATTGGTATAACACCTTGGTCCCATCCGATCTCCACGTAGGGCGCCCTCTCGTTGTCATCCACGACCTCAGCAGTAAAACTGTCAATTCCCTGCAGTTCTGCCGCCAAGTATTCGGCTTTTTGTTTCCACACCGCACGCTCTGCCACGTGGTCGAGCTGTGCGTATCGATTGAGCGCGACAACAAGGCCGATGATCTCCTCCTTACCGACTTTCATACCGCGACCGATGAGATCGTTGGGTGCAGCCTGCATCCGCGCCGCCTCAATAAGGTCCGCGCGACCCGACAGGATGCCGGTAGACTGAGGTCCGCGCAGCCCCTTACCACCTGAAACCACAACTAAATCAGCGCCGAGTTCGTTGAAGATTGTTAGGTTGCCGGTCGGTGGTAGTCGTGACGCTCCGTCGATCATTACTGATACGTCGGCTTGTTTGGCAATTTCAATCAACTCCGGGGGCTGCAGGACTTCGGCGGCCATCGTACCGCTTAGAGCAACGTGCCGTGGTAGACCAAAAATGAAGGCTGTTCTCTCGCTAATGGCATTCAGAAGTTGCGCGCGTCCCTCAACTTCAACAATGGTCGCACCGGCAGCCTGAAGAGCGAAGTCATACGGATAACGGTGCGCTTTTTGAATGATGCACTCACGCTTCATCCAAGTAGGATTCGGGAGCGCACGCATTTTTTCCTCGTCATTCCCAGTGAGACAGGCGGCCGCGCCCAGCAGTAGTCCACCCGAAGCCCCCGACGTGATCAATGCTGCCTCAGCCCGAACCACCTCAGCGGCACGCTTGCCCGCGGCGACCGTCAGCTCGTCTATCATGACGAAGTAGTCGTTGGCCTCCTGCATCGCCTCGATCACCTCGGTCGGCATACGCGAACCGCCGAGTGCAGTCGCGTGGCCATGACCTGGCAGGTGCGCCTTGACACCAAGTAATCGCATATAGATATTGTCGCGCTCAACCTTTGCCTCGATTGCCGCAGTTAGCGTCTCAATATCTGGCACGGCAGCACCGCCAGTATCCGTCTCAGTTGACGGAACCCCGCAGGCACCTGCCACACCGGCGGCCACCGTGGCACCGATAAAATCGCGACGGCTCACCTGCCCACCGACCTCATCCTCGCACTCAAGCTTTCTTCGATTCACAGGCATCGAAACCTCCCCCACTAAGTTTCATAATGGACCCGATCATAGCTGCAAACGCCTGCCAAGCATAAGCCACAATCAATCGGGACTTCGCACCAGATACCACTATAGTAATAGGTGATGCAAAACCTAGTAGCGACGGCTTTGGTTACGTTGCTCTGCACGCCGGTCTTGGCGCAAGAGTGGCCCCAGTTTCGTGGCCCAGGTGCCCTTGGGATCGCCGACGACCCGCGACTACCGGACACTTGGAGTACGACCGACAACGTCGTGTGGACAACGGCGGTGCCAGGCACTGGTTGGAGCTCACCAGTCGTCTGGAACGATGCCATTTTCATGACCTCAGTCGTCCGGACAGCCGAAGGCGAGCCACCTCGACCTGGACTCTACTTGGGTGGCGAGCGCGGTACGCCACGCGACCTGCACCGGTGGATGCTGTATGCCGTCGACTGGAACACTGGCGACATCCGCTGGGAACGCGAAGTGCACGCGTCTGTCCCTGGAGCACCACGCCACCTCAAGAACAGCTACGCTTCCGAGACTCCAGTGACCGATGGTGAGCGCGTTTACGCTTACTTCGGTCAAATCGGCATTTTTGCTTTCGACATGGAGGGAACACCACTGTGGTCGCAACAATGGGAGCCGTTCCGGACTCGGAATGGTTGGGGCACAGCAGCGTCACCAGCCCTCCACAATAACCGGCTCTACATAGTCAACGATAACGATGACCAGTCGTTCCTCCTGGCGCTCGACAAACGAACTGGTGAGTTGATTTGGCGGATTGAACGTAAGGAAGGAACAAACTGGTCTACACCCTACGTGTGGAGTAATTCTAAGCGTACCGAAATCGTGACAACCGGCTCCGATAAAGTGCGGTCGTATGCTGAAAACGGGTCGCTTCTCTGGGAACTGACGGGAATGTCGACGATTACCATTCCGACGCCGCTTGCGACCGACGACCTCCTTTACATCAGTTCGGGCTACGTAGGCGACCCCCTTCGGCCCGCCTATGCGATCAGACCAGGTGCAAGGGGCGACATCAGCTTACGGCCGGGTGAGCGGAACAACACCTTCATCGCTTGGGCTCAGCTACAGGCGGCATCCTACAACCCCTCCCCGATCATCTACAGTGGTTACTATTACACGCTGTTCGACCGGGGATTCTTCACGGCGCACGATGCGCAGACCGGTCGCGAGGTCTACGGCAAGGTACGGGTTGAGGTTGGAGCGGCGTTTACGTCGTCACCATGGGCGTACAACGGCAAGATTTTTGCCCTAAGCGAAGAAGGTGACACGTTCGTGTTTCGCGCCGGACCTAAATACGAACTACTCGGCAAGAACTCATTGGACGAGATGTGTTTGGCAACGCCCGCAATCGCCCGAGGAAGTTTGATCATTCGCACTGCTTCGCGTCTCTACCGGATCACCAAGAACACCAACTCTGAATGAGATCGGGCGCTATCGCGTAAAGTTGAGTGCCCGGGCTGGATCGTAGTCAGGATTCTCGGTCGGCATCTGGGCTCCAACCTCGCTCTGCCACGCATGGAGCCTTTCCAGGAGTCGCACTGTCTGCTCAGGCAACGTATTGGCAAGATTGATGAACTCGCCGATATCTTCATCGAGGTCGTAGAGTTCAACCCGCATGTCCTCGAAGTACTCAATCAACTTGTAACGACCGACTCGCACCGCGCCGGATGGTGACGCGCCACCAGGGTGATAGTGCGGGTAATGCCAGTAGAGCGCATCACGCACCAGCGGACTCTCACCCCGAAGCGTTGATACCAAGCTCAGACCGTCCGTGGTTTCGTTAGAATCCACCACGCCAGCAATTTCGAGAATCGTTGGATAGATATCAGCACTGATTACCTCGGTGCCGTCCACGGCACCGGCCACGGCAGCACCAGGCCAACCTAAGAGCAGGGCCGTTCCGCAGAGATGGTAAGGTTCTGTCCGGATCCTAGGCGCGGTACGTTTTGATACTGTTGGTAGCCGGATCGACCTGTCGGAGGAGGACAAGCGAATGACAAGTGTGTGGATGCAAACCACCGTTGCGATGCTCCTGCTGGGTGTTGTTGCTCCGGCCTGGGCACAAAATGATCGGCCCAACATACTTTTTATCTTCAGCGATGACCACGCCTATCAAGCGATCAGTGCCTACGGATCCCGAATCAACCACACGCCGAACATCGATCGGATCGCGCGCGAGGGGCTGAGATTCGAAAATGCAATGGTCACAAACTCAATCTGTGCCCCAAGCAGAGCCGTGATCCAAACCGGAAAATACAGTCATTTGAACGGTGTTCTCGATAACGGTCAAGTGTTCGATGGGTCGCAGCAAACATTCCCCAAGCTACTTCAACAAGTCGGTTATCAAACGGCAATCGTCGGTAAGTGGCACCTCAAGAGTGAGCCGACAGGCTTTGACTATTGGGAGGTGTTGCCTGGTCAAGGGTCCTACTACAACCCTGATTTCCGCGTTCCGGGTGGTCAAAGACAGCACTCCGGGTATGTCACTGATATCATCACCGATTTGACACTTCACTGGATTGAGGAGGAGCGCGACCCCAATCGGCCATTCATGATGATGTCGCAGCACAAAGCCCCACACCGGGGCTGGATGCCAGGACCAGAGCACCTCACGCTTTACGACGGGATAACGATTCCCGAACCTGACACATTGTTCGATGATTACGCGAACCGAGCGAGCCCGGCGCGGTTACAAGAAATGGAGATCGGGCGCCATACGATCGATGGGCATGACTTGAAATTGAAGCCACCACGTGACACGCCTGAGGATGACCCGGACCTACGGCTGTGGCTTGCAGGGTACGGCCGCCTTGACCAGCAACAACGACGGATTTGGGACGCAGTCTACGAGCCAAAGAATGCCGAATTTCTTGAGGCCGGCCTAGAGGGGCGCGATTTGGTGCGTTGGAAGTACCAGCGGTACATCAAGGACTACCTACGAACAATCGCCTCAGTTGATGACAATGTGGGTCGACTCCTCCGCTACCTCGACGAAACCGGTTTGGCCGAAAATACAATCGTTGTCTATGCCTCGGACCAAGGGTTCTATCTCGGTGAGCATGGCTGGTTTGATAAACGGTGGATGTATGAGGAATCACTGAAGACGCCGCTCATCATGCGCTGGCCCGGAATTATCGAAGCTGGCACTGTCAACACCAACATGGTGTCGAATCTTGATTTACCAGAAACCCTCCTTCACGCTGCTGGTATCGAGATCCCTTCCGACATGCAGGGGCGGAGTTTATTGCCGCTCCTGCAGGGCGAGATACCAGAAGACTGGCGGACGAGCTTCTACTACCACTACTACGAGAAAGGCATCCACAATGTCGCGCCGCACGAGGGCGTTCGAACCGAGCGGCATAAGCTCATTCACTACTATGAAACCAGCGAATGGGAGCTGTTTGACCTTGTAACCGACCCGAACGAACTGCGGAGCGTCTATGATGTCCCTTCCTACGCAGAGACCCAGACTGCGCTGCTTAATGAACTGGGACGGCTTAAGGAAGAGCTGCGGGTCCCAGTTGTTCCGTAGCCACTGTCAGGTTGTTCCGGTACGACCTACGGGCTTACTGTTCCGCCGGCATCAGAAAATCAGAGCTGCGATGCCGGCAATCACCGGTACGGTAATGACTGTTCGCAATAGAAAAATCGTAAACAACTCGCCCACGTTTACCGGAATCTTCGACTTCAGGATCAACGCCCCTAACTCCGACATATAGACGAGTTGCGTCACCGCCGCCCCGGCGATGACGAAACGAGTGTGCTCGCTTTCGACCTCCTGTCCAAGAACCACCGGCAGGAATTGGTCAGCAAATCCCACCAGAAATGCGGGTGCTGCGGCAGACGCTTCAGGAATACCAAGAATCGTGAGAAACGGCACCAGTGGTACCGCAAGCCAGTTGAAAATCGAGGTGTACTCGCTCAGCACGAGGGCCGTCACACCGATACTCATGATTAGCGGCAACAACGCGAACCAGATGTCATAAATGTTGAACGTTGCTCGCCGCAATAATGCCAACACCGTGGGGGCTCGTCGCGCCCGCCACGCCGCCAACTCGAATCCCCACGACCAGAGATTACGCCCCGGGGGCAGAGCTTCCGTAATCTGTTTGCCTGCTTGTGCGTAATAGACGTCGCGTTTTCGTGACAGTGGAGGGATACGCGGCATAACGATCGCCGCGACCGTGCCAGCCAGCACGATGGCACCATAATACGGAACGAAGAATTCACTGAGCCCAACGAAGTCGACGATGACAAACGCAAACGCCACTGACACAACCGAGAATGTCGTCGCGATTGTGGCAGCTTCTCGCTCGGTGTAGAACCCCAGCTCATATTGCTGCGCAGTGATCAGGACGCCGACAGGCGCCGAGCCCATCCACGAAGCAATTGCGTCGATCGATGACCGCCCCGGCATGGTAAAGAGCGGCCGAAATATCCTGCTACAAAGGGTGCCGAAAAACTCCATTAGGCCGAAGTCGGTCACAAGTGGCAGTAACAACGGCGCCACCACAAAGATCACCATGATGACCGGAATCAGTTCGTTAAGGATGACCCTGCCAGTGGTATCTGAGATAAGCCACACAGGTCCCCACTGAAAGAGAACCATGCTTGCAGTGATAGCCCCTACGACCCGCGCGACTAGAATCGTTGGCCCCATCAGGAACATACTCAAGATAGGATTTGCCAACGTCTCAGTATCGAGTCGGCGCCGAACAACTCCCGTGGCAATAGTCGCAATAGCTGATAACACGATCACTAGAGTGGCAAGTCCAGGCAGGATGCTGCCGACGCGTGCGCGTAGGAAATCGGCGATGATGCCAAGACCGATGTTGAACGTGTCGCCGAACCTAAACGGTACGAGCATCAGTCCCGCACCGATGGCAGAGGGTATTAGGAAGCGAAGGTAATCGGCCCTGCTTAATGCGACCTCAGATTCTCTGGCGTGAACAGTGTCTGTGACCATCGGGTGCAGGCTAGCACACCGGAAACCTGAACCTTGGTTTTCGCAAGTTTTCTGCGGTCTGACAGGGTTCCGCCCTTTGTTGCAGGCGATGGATCCGCCTTAGTTATTCGCCTAAGCTAACCCACGCGTTTGCCAGACAACCTGTTCGTTTAACCCTGTCGCGGTCATAATACTCGTCATACATGGAAGCTTGGATCCTCGACCGACAGATCGAGTTACAACTCGGATGCTTTATGTTCATCCTCAGCCTAATGGCTTTTTGGGAAGTCATCGCTGCTCGTCGGCAGTTGACGGTGTCTAAACGCGACCGGTGGCTTTCCAATCTCAGCCTTACCGCACTTAACTCGATCCTTCTACGCCTGCTGTTCCCAGCTACAGCCGTCGGTAGCGCTTGGGTCGCTGCCGAACACGGATGGGGTTTACTCAGCGCACTCCCCGTCCCATCGTGGCTGGTCGTTCCTCTGTCGATCGTGATTCTCGATTTTGCCATCTGGACACAACATGTAATGTTCCATCGTGTCCCACTACTCTGGCGGCTGCACATGGTGCATCACGCAGATCCCGATCTTGACTTGACATCAGGAGCACGGTTTCACCCACTGGAAATGATGCTATCGCTGCTAATCAAAGTTGGTGTCGTCCTATTCGTCGGTATTCCTGCCATTGGAGTCTTTCTCTTTGAGTTGATATTGAATGCGACGGCGATGTTCAATCACGCCAATGTCAAGGTCCCGAACGGTGTGGACCGAGTGTTGCGCTGGTTCCTCGTTACACCCGACATGCACCGGGTTCATCACTCGGTGTTTGTGGACGAATGTCACACAAATTTCGGGTTTAACCTACCCTGGTGGGACCGATTGCTGGGCACTTATCGTGCACAACCTCGGGGAGGGCATCTCGGGATGACAATCGGGTTAACCGAATTTCGAACTGGTGTGCGTCAGACGGTAGCGTGGATGTTGGCGCTACCGTTCGGTGCAACTGTAGGTGGAAGACCGATGCGCCGCCTGCGCGTCCCAACGGGCTCGGGTAGGTCCGCGTCGTCCTGGTCGGTTTTCTGATGCAGCACAATAGAAATCAGAGTGATGGTACGGATGATGTCATGCCCGTCGCTTCGAAACCTTCGTTAGCCAACTCCGTAGTCTCATGGGAAGACGAATGGCGCGCGAGTTTTCCTAATGGCGCCACGCTTAGTGTCATCGTGCCGGTGTATAACGAGCGGTATCTTGTCACCGAGCTTTTGACACAGCTCCTTAACGTGTCATGCCCAGGTATCAGTCGGCTAGAAATCATCATTATTGACGATGGGTCGACTGATGGCACGGCGGCTGTCGTGCAGGAGTTTGCTACCCACCATAGCGAACAAATGCAAGTCATCGCCAAAACAAAGAACGAGGGTAAAGGTGCAGCCATTCGGGCGGGAATCGACGCGACCACCGGGGACCTTATCGTCGTTCAGGATGCCGACCTCGAATACGACCCGCAGGACCTCTCAGCGATGGTTCGACCATTTCTAGAGGATGGCGCCGACGTCGTTTATGGGTCACGCTTTGCTGTGAGCAGTCGACGACGGGCCCTGTACTTCCGCCATACTCTTGGCAATCACATTCTTACCTTCCTCAGCAATCTCATCACCGAACTCAATTTGACCGACGTTGAGACCTGTTACAAGATGTTCCGAGCCCCGCTACTCAAGTCAATTCCGATCCGCTCAGACGACTTCGCGTTCGAGATCGAGATCACGGCAAAAATTTCAAAGCGTCATTGCCGCATCTACGAAGTACCTATTAGCTACCGAGGTCGAGCCTATAGCGAAGGCAAGAAGATCCGTTGGTGGGATGGCCTCGTCGCACTGTTTACAATGGTGCGCTTCTGGCTCATAGACGACCTCTACAGAGCGGATAGTGTCGGTGTTTACCTCCTGCATCGACTTGAACGCACGCGGCGGTTCAGCGGGTGGCTTGCCGATGCGATACGCCCTTGGCTCGGTGACCGAGTGCTGGAGCTTGAGGCGGGTCTTGGCGATATCATGCACCAACTCATTCCCCGCGATCGTTATGTCGCTAGTGATGTCAACAAGAACAACCTGAACTATCTCCGAAACCTAGCAGCAGCCAAGGCCCGCCTGGAGATTCAATCCGTCGACCTTGAGGTGCCTTCGTCGTTCGATGCACACGAGGGAGCATTTGACACGGTACTCTGCCTCAACGTACTCGAGCAGGTCGACGATCCAATGGTCGCGTTGCACAACCTCGCACGAGCAGTTAAGCCAGGCGGTCGAGTGGTGTTGTACGTACCCCAAGGGCAATTCTTGTACTCCAGGATTGATGAAGACCTAGGACATCGCTGTCGCTACGATCGGCAAATGTTGATCCAGGAACTTCAAAGTAGCGGATTCCTAGTCGAGCATCTCCAAGACTTTAATCGAACTGGAATGCTTGCGTGGTGGTGGAACGGTCGGGTTCTTCGCCGCCGCGACTTCAGCCGGTGGCAGCTTAAGATTTTTGACTTGTTCATACCATTGTTTAAAATCTTTGATCGATTCTTCCCTTGGCCAGGACTTGGGCTCATCGCGGTGGCTCGAAAAATCGAGAACGCCGGGTAAACCCACACAAACTTTAGTCTCTGTTTTATGGTGACTGCGCAACAGGGGCTGACGTTTCAGACAGTAGAGCAGACGCTAGAAACTCGGCAAACTCCTTACTGTTCGTTGACGCTGAAAGACGTCATCATGCCAGCGTGAAGGTGCTCTGCAATGTGGCAGTGCAGCATCCAAGTGCCAGGGTTGTCCATGTCAGCGAGGATGTCGACGACTGATCCTACAGGCACAATGGCCGTGTCCTTCCATACAAGATTCTGATTCGGCACACCATCGATCGACAGCACGAGGTAGCGTTGCCCGTGCAAGTGAACAGGATGGTTCATCGGGTGTATTGTCTCGGGATTGTTGAAAATCCTAATCTTCACGACATCACCGACGTTAAACCTCCACTCGATTTCCATATTCTCCTGGCCGGTATCAACATCGCGTAGAATCCACTCGACCTGTTCGGCGCTCGACAGCCAGTTCATCATTGGCATCGCGTCGTTCCACTCAAGTGGTGGTGAAAACAACCCAGCCTCGAATTCCAAAGCACGCATGATGGGCGCCGGCAAGTTTTTCACACGCAACGTCAACTCAAGTTGATGATCTGGCTCGCGTCCAAACGCATCACGGTAATTATCAATGTCGTTGATAACATCATCGTGTTGTCGCAGTGTCTTGAACTCCACTGACAGATCGTCAGCAGTTGTGGTATCGCGGACGGTAACCCGACCAAGCGATTTCAGTTGGTAGTAAAACTCACCCATGAAATCATCGATCGCCTGTATTGAGTTAGTGAGTTCGACTTCACCCGGCTCATCAAACAGCACCTCTACCACATAACGCTCAGCAGGTGCGATCACCACGCTTTCAACCCATTCCTCGCGCTCGAATTTACTAACATCGGACGCTACGACCTTCACGCGTGCTCCACCAAACACCATGTTGAAGGTCCGAGTGTTTGCCACGTTGGTGATATAGAACCTGACGACCTCACCACGGTCGACCTCTAGCTGATAATCGGTCGTCCCGTTAACAAGAAGCACGTTCCCAAATCGACCCATGAGGGCATGACTAGGAGCCGTGTCACCCCATGGAATTGGCCCCTGCCCATCCATCAGGAGATCGTCGAGAATAATTACCTCTTCCCGGTTCACGGCGCCGTAGTAGTCGTTCTCGGGTGGCATCACTAGCATATTGCCGTAGAGACCAAGGTCCTGCTGGAGGTCCTCTCGCATGTGCGGGTGGTACCAGTAAATGCCGGTATCGCGAAAGTAGAGTTCGTATGTGAATGACTGACCGACTAACACCGGCGGCTGCGTCACATCGGGAACCCCGTCGAATCGATTATCGAGCCGTAAGCCGTGCCAGTGCACAGTCGTCGGCATCTCAATCTCATTTGTAAAATTAATGATGACCGTCGAGCCGCGATCGCCCTTAATAAGCGGTCCCGGGTATTGACCGTTGTAGCCATACATCAAGAAGGTTTTGCCATTGATCGTGCGCTGAACGATCGACGCTGTAAGATCGAGCGTTTCGCCGTCGTCCATTTCAACGATTTCACCTGGGCGTGCTTCCGGAAAACCGGTCGGGTCCATATCACCCTTGACCATAAACGGTCCAACAGTTGGCACGGCGTTCTCGATGCCCGGGAGCGGTGGCATCGGTGCGTCCATCGGCGGTATCCGCCAGGCGACATTGCCATCGCCGAGCACTTCGACGGGACCCATGCGCATCATGCCCGTCTGACCTTGCTCGTCCATCTGTTCCATGGATTCCATCTGCCCTGCGTCCTGTTGATCCAGCAACATGGATGTCTTGACCTGCGAGGGCTCGGGAGTGTGCCCTCGCTGTGCAGAGAGACCGGGAAGACTATCGAAGCAGGAACCAGCCAGTAGAAATAGGCCGACCCAAAGCGACCGCTGACGAATACTCATTTGAAGCCGTATTTCAGGCAGGCCTCGTTCTCATACGGACCGTGGCCAGCCATGGTGTGCATCATGCCTGAACGGGACATCCCACGCATTACCACCGGTCCGTGCCACCGCGTCGTCGGCTCAGTCGAAGGCTCAAGCGTTACGACTACGAGAAATTTATTCCAAGTGACACGTGCCGAGGCAACCTGGCCTTCCTCAATCACACCGAGCCGAACAACGTCTTGGAGATCGGGTGCCACCGCCCAGGCTGTGTAGGCACCCCGACGAGGCGCCTTAATCCGATCAATCGACAGTGATAGGTCATAAACGTAGCTACCACTGGGCGAGACGGCAACACCAAATGGGGACCGAGCAAAGTTGACCATGCCGGTGCCGACGGCCCGACCAGTACCCGGCACGCGGCGTGTCGTTACCATCTCAATGCCGTAGTACTGCGACGGTAGTAGCGGTGCGGAGATGATCGCACTACACGGGGACAGGCTGCCAATCGTTCCACTGGTTGTCGACGGCACGGCCGCAGCCAGCGATATGCCCACTGCGGCTGCAAAAACCGTCTCCAGAACCATGGCCCGAAGGAAGCTCATCGGCTACCACCAGGGCTGACCGAGGAAATCTCGCCAAGGTTCTCATCCCATTTCTGTGCACTCGAGATATCCGGCATACCCCAATCAGCACCGTTCCAACCAGAGAACCCTTCCATCCGAAATGCCCAGAAGCCCGTCGTCATGTCGCTCACCACGATCAAACCGTCAGCGTTACGCACATCGACCCCGAACGCACCGTTGAATTGTGAGTAGCGGATCTTGTTCGGCGGACCGGTATAAGTGTCGTAGTAGCCAACTGTAACCGGGTTCTCTACATCCATCAGGCTGAAGATCTGTAGGCCGTCAAGGTACCCTGATACAAAGACGTAGGGCCAGCGGACCTCGTGGTTGTGCACGAGATGGCGCCAGTCGGCTGTCCAGGCTGATACTGGCCTATTGATGTTCTTAACCTCGCCTTCGAAGGCTGGCTCAAGGTCAAAGATCCGAAGCGGTGCGTATTGATACTCCGTCTCTGCTACAACGTAACGACCATCTGGTGTTGGCGTGAAGGTGTGTCCACGATTAACGCCGCTTATTCCCAGTAACGTCACAAGTAGTTCGGGCTCTTCTAGGTCGGTAATGTTATAGACGTAATACCCGCCCGTACCACCACCATAGAAACGATCTTCCCCGGCGTCAGGATGATAACCGGCATAAAAATCATGATAGCCGCGGCGGCCACTTGCCGAATCGCCCGTCGGAATCTTTCCCACAAGCGCGTCGTCCATGAATCCGTCGACGACGTGACCCAAGTCGTATACATGCGCGAACGGCCCAGACACCGTTGCGATCAAGAGTACGCGACCATTACTGTGCTTGTATACAAAGATGTTGTGGAACCCACCGGGCGTATCGGGGGATCGGATTCGTGCCACTTCTGTCACAGTTGTCGGATCGGGTAGACCAGTCACATCGAGCACAACGCCACCGAGATCGGGGTTAGGGCCACCTTGGCGAAACTGCAGCGACTGGACGACGTAGTAACGGTCATTCCACTTGAAGTGCTTCACGTCCATCCCACCCGTACCAAGATGGAGATCTTGGTCTTCGATCCGCCAGGAGTACACACGTTCCGGTTTCATCGGATCGTGTAAATCGATGATGTCAATACCTTTATCACCCTCGAAGCCATAAACCATCCGACCGACATAGGCATAAGGCCGGTCGACCTCCTGCTCAATATCGATGTCCGACACGCTCAAGCGCGGACCAAGCGGTAGGTGCGATAGCACAGTAATGTTGTCGCTTCCCGGCTTCTCAGCGGTCCACTGACCAGCGGCATCACGCGCTGGGAGAAGTAAGGACAGCATTGTCCCGGCTATGGCGACGGACCAGACGAACTTACTGTAAATAGTCATCAAACTCCCTCGCTGGATCTTCGTTAACGGCAACCTCTAACTAGCGAGCCCACCCCCGCATATGACACAGAAGCCCATTCTATAAGTACGGGGCCCGTAGATCATCTTCCCGATGTTTCCCGCAATGCCACTCGTAAAAACAACCCTATTTCGTTGGTGAAGGCCGACCGCAAATGCGTCGACCTGGCTTAGTGAAGGCTGAATTAGGCGACCGGGGGCACGAGCATCGGCTTCAAGCACAAAGAGCACCACCATTAGTGTGTCATCGCATACATCAGGACGTTGATTCCGACAGCGTAGGCATCAATTGAAAAGCGGTGGAAATATTCCGTGTCCTCACCCTCCCGCTCCCAGCCATCGGCAATGTCGGTGTTGTGGGTCATCAGCACCATCAGTCGACCTTCCTGGTCAGAGATGCCACGGAAGTGCGGTTCCGCAGACCGGACGCCGCGCTCAGAAGTTGTAACGCCACCACTCCGCCGCCAGTGCTGAATCGACGGAATCTGCGGAAACCCCTCCAGGTCGAACAGTCCGCTGAAGATCGGGTGATCCAGGGAAAGATCAGTGATCGGGTACTGGGACGATGGCAGCGCCTTACGGATTTCGCCTCGCCAAGTATCCCACGCGGACGGGCCCCAGAAATCATCCACCCAGAGGAATCCCCCTTGCTCGAGATAGCGTCGTAGGCCACCTGCTTCATCGTCAGTGAAGAACACCGTGCCGACATCGGACATGAAGACGAACGGGTAATCGAAAAGCTCGGGGTCAGTCAGACGTACAACAACGTGGTTCGGATTGCCGTGAGGGTCAAGACTGACCGGCGTCGTCGTCAACTCCGAGAGCCGGATCATAAAGTTGGCGTCGGACAATGGATAATCGGTGCTCCAGCCGTAGCCGCCAGGCTCGCGACGGAAACTCTGAAACATCACCCGGGCAAAGGCAAATGAACGGTCTGTCTTGACTGCGGTTGGGAAGCGCGGCGGTCCACCCCGCCATCGCCGGCCCCACTGAGCTTCGGCTATGCTCACCGTGAGCGCGAACAGCCCCGCAGCTACCAGGCCACAAGTCCAACGGAAATAGCGGCCGTGCCCGCGGGCGAATCCTGAGCTAAAGGCCATCCCGATGCCTTTCGGTTGCAGCAGCTGGGCTCATCTTACGGCATCAACGCTTAGCGATGTTGCTTCAACTGTCCAGGAGAGGTCCCTAGTGCTTCTAACCAATCACACTGGAATCTCGACGATACTCACACCCTACGATTCGCTACCGGGATAATCCTCGATAGGTGTCCTCAAAATGCCGATTCCTTCAATCTCAATCTCAACAACGTCACCGGCCTTTAGGAACTCACCCCGCTCAGCACCGGTACCCGATGGTGTGCCAGTGGCGATGACATCCCCCGGATAAAGCGTCAAAATTGAGGTGGTAAACCGGATAAGGTGCTCTTGGGGCCAAATGAGATCGGCCGTCGTTTGGTCCTGCATCAGTTCGCCGTTGACCTTGGTGGTCACGCGGAGGTTTGCGGGATCTGGAATGAATTCCTTGGGCACGATGAATGGACCGAACGGCGCACCACGATTCGTGCTCTTGCCGTCGAACCAATTCACGCCAGGAAACATCGAACCCGCGCCTCGTGACCTGCCACCACGGTCGCTTACGTCGTACATGATGCTGTAGCCGAACACGTAGTCATCAGCCTCCTCAGCTGACACTAGATAAGCCGGTTTGCCGATGATCACTGCCATCTCCCCTTCCCAGTCGATTTGGTCACGGCCTGGCGGAATAAAGTAGGGCTCACCCGGATCGATGATGCCGGAGCGTGGGGACTTCGCAAACATAACCGGGTCGTCGCTGGCTGGGTCGATTTCAGCGATGCGCGATGGGTCGAAGCCACCGCCGCTACCACCAGACCCCGCTTCATCAGTTGCACCAGACACACCATCGACGTCGTCAGGATTCTCTCCGCTCGGCGCCGCAGCCATCCCCTCGGCATGGGCCCTGTAGTTAGCTGCAACCGACAACACGTTCCACGGATATTTGATCGGTGCTGTGATTCTCACAGCACCGATGGCATGCACAAAAGGCAGCGTCGCATCGGCGCCCTCTTGGAAGAAATTGGCGATCTGATACAAGCGCGCCGAAACCGTCTCGTAATTTTCAATCAGCGTGCGCATCTCGTTAGGTAAGACCATCGCTTCAAGTCCAGTTTCTGCAACAAGATACTTACCGGCACTATCCAATTCGAGAATCTGCTCACCGAGCACCATTCCAACAGCCGTGGCGCCTATATCCGTTAACTCGAACGTCGCTAGCTTGAATGGGGTGTCGGGTAGGTTGGAAATCTCTCCTGTGGTTGACGTGCAGGCCGACATGAACACGAGCACTAACGCGCAAAAAAGGTTTGAAAGATTGGCCCTCACATGGTTCGTTTTCGTGGTCATACAAATCTCCTCTCTACACACAGTGGCTTTTAGCTACGGTAGGGGCACGACTCCCGCGAGGCCTCGTTCCTCCAGCGCCTGGTTAAATTCGATGAGAGCACCCTTTCGGACACCGTCCATTTGCAGCTCGTAAGTGTCGAGCAGCTCCTTGTAGTTTTCGAGCACCTCAAGTTGCTGCGTGGTCGGTGGAAAGTCCGTTTGCCCGACATAGCCGGCAAGACTGCTTAGCTTCGCCAGCAATTGGCGTGGCCAACGGACCGAATCTTGGCGCGCTGAGCCGCCCGACAACCGTTGATCGCTTAACCTCATCTCAATCGCGAGCAACCGCTCATCCAGAGACCTAGCTGCATCAATAATCAAATCATTGTCACGATGGTCATGCACCCGCCGACCTATATCGGCAACCTGTTCACGGACCGACTCGATCTCATTGATGAGCGACACGGCATCGTTCAGCACATTCCTCAGGTCAACAAGCAACGCCATCTGTGCTGTAATGTCTTCTTCAGAGCCCGCCGAGTGCGGGTCCTTGAGAACCGTGAGTGATTGAACGAGTTCAGTGTCGCCCAGTGTGAGCCTGACAGTGTATATGCCAGGCGGCGCGAGAATAGCGACGCGACTGCCATCGCCCACGGGCCGTAATCCTCGATCAGGGTCAGCCCGCACGTGTGAGTGTTCAAAAGCGGGCATCCGCAGTTGCGGTTCATCAGTTTGGTCGTAGCGGAGATCCCAATGGACACGGTTGATACCCGCCGCCGACGGCAGTCCCGACAGTGACCGCACTGCTTCTTCGTCCGCATTAAGAATCGTAATGTGTAAGTTCTCGTCATCACCAAGTCCATTTTGCAGATAGTAATGCAGTCCTGCCCCGTAGGACGGATTGGTGCCGGCCCCAGAATCCTCTGGCTGGTTCACCGTGCTCTCTCGGGTACGGAACCGGTAGGTTGGCCGAGGCTCGAACAGATGCACGTCCGTGTTGAGCACCTCTGAGTTAATCTGTTGCAGTGGTGTAATATCATCAAGAATCCAAAAACCTCGTCCGTAGGTCCCGACCACCAAATCGTTGAAATGTGGCTGAATCGTCAACCAGTGAACTGGTGCATGAGGTAGGTTGGTTTGTAACGGCAGCCACCGGGAACCATCGTCGAACGATACGTAGACGGCGTTTTCGGTGCCAGCATAAAGTAGCCTTGGCCTAACTGGATCCTCCCGGACAACGTGGACACTACTAAAAACGCTGGCAGGGATATTACTGTTAATCTGTGTCCAGCTACTGCCATAGTCAGTGGTCTTATAGATGTACGGGTGAAAATCGTTTACCTGATGAAAGTCAACACTAATGTAAGCGGAGCCGGCATCGTGACTCGACGGTTCGATGTTGCTCACCGTTCCCCACGGCGGTAGACCGGGAATGTTGGCAGTGACATTGTCCCAGCGACCACCTCCATTGCGCGTCACATGAACTAACCCGTCGTTTGAGCCGGTCCAGATTAACCCTTCCTCAAGGGATGATTCGCTAATAGCAAATAGCACCGCGGCGTAAGTCGGACTCACGTCCTCGGCCGTCAGGCCACCCGTCTTCTGTTGTTTACTCTTGTCGTTGGTAGTCAGGTCAGGACTTATCATCCGCCAGTTCTGTCCACCGTCAGTCGTCATATGCACGTACTGGCTACCGACATACACACGGTTATGGTCGTGTGGTGAAATGGCAATCGGAAAGGTCCACTGGAAGCGGTACAGTAGATCCGCTGCAGCCCAACCCTCAGGATTATCCGGCCAGACACTGACGTTGCGTGCGTGTCCGGTCTTGAGATCATAGCGCTCGAGAATGCCGTCGTAGCAGCCTGACCAAACGATGTCGTTTTCCACTGGATCGGGAATGGCAAAGCCTGATTCACAACCGCCCACCGAGTGCATGAGGCCAATCGGGATGCCATTCGATTGAAGACTATTACTCGGGACCCGTGCTGATGGACCGTCTTGGCGGTTGCCATAGACGTAGTAGGGAACTTGGTTGTCAGTGTAGGCGTGGTACATCTGAGCGATCGGCAGGCGGGGCCGCCACCAGCTCTGACCACGGGTTGTCGAAATGGACGCACCACCGTCATGGCCGACGATCATTCGATCGGGCAGCAGGGGGTCGATCCACATATCGTGATTGTCGCCACCCGCCGTACCACGTTCACTCGTGATACCTCCATCAAGTGAAACCGAGTGACGCGTCGACAGGAAGTGGATCTCGTCACGGTCATCTGGGGCAACAGCTGCCCGCGTATAGTAGAGCGGTCTCTGCGCGAGTGCATGGTCCGCGTTCACCATCTGCCACTGCCTTCCTCCATCGTCTGAGCGCCAGAGCACGCCTTCGTGATCGTCCAACTCCGCATAATCAGCGTTGGAGTTAGTCTCGATGAGCGCGTAGATACGGTTCGAGTCGTCTGGTGTCATCGCCAAGCCGATCTTGCCGATCGGCTTTTCTGGGAGACCGGCGCCAGTGAGCTCCTCCCAGGTTGCACCGCCGTCGCGCGATGTCCA
Source organism: Acidobacteriota bacterium (assembly GCA_002730735.1). Lineage (GTDB taxonomy): Bacteria > Acidobacteriota > Vicinamibacteria > Vicinamibacterales > UBA823 > UBA11600. The sequence continues at coordinate 24,532 of PCAU01000001.1, forward strand.
AAGACCACTTCCAGGTCCGCCGCTCTCACGGCCCCACGTTTGTATTAGTAGCTGCCACATACCCGCAAAGAGGATCCTGGGGTTGTTCGGGTCCATCACAATATCCGAAGCCCCGGTATGTTCATCGACGAACAGTACGTGTTCCCATGTCTCACCGCCGTCAGTCGTGCGAAACACACCACGGGCCTGCTGGGGGCCGTAGCTGTGGCCCATGGCCGCCGCGAAAACAATGTCCGGGTTGGTTGGGTGGATCACGATCCGGCCAATGCGGCCCGTTGCATCTAATCCCATATGCCGCCATGTTTTGCCAGCGTCGACGGATTTGTAGATGCCGTCGCCGTGCGAAATGTTACTGCGGATGAATGTTTCACCTGTGCCCGCCCAGATAACGTTCGGATTCACCGTTTCGATCGCCAAAGCACCAATCGATGCTGCTGGCTGATCATCGAAAACCGGTTCCCAGTGGATGCCGGCGTCGACAGACTTGAAGATCCCGCCCGAAGCAGCACCGATATAGTAGACATTAGGATCTCCCGGCACCCCAACCACAGCACTGACCCTATTCCCGACTGGACCGATATGGCGATATTCAAGGTCAGTGAATATTGTTGGATCGTATTCTGTGGGCTGCTGTGCAACCCCTGGCGACGCTCCGAAATGCACCAACGGTAAGCCGAAAGCAACCAGTCGAAGGAACGGTACTATGCGCGACATCGAGTTTCTCCGAATCGAAAATGAGGTGAGTGGCCTACTATACTCGGACCCGCGCGTAGCGCGGCAACAATCAATGATGCGGCGAAGACACCTATCCGTGGTTGACGACCGGTTTCGCTTGGTAGAGGAATCCCGGTCTAGGCAACGCCCGGTTCAGAACCCCCAGGTGGGGTTGACCCGCAACCCTCGTATGACGGATCCTGAGACATTGTGCGTGGCGTTGTAATAGCGATTGTCCTTCTACTGTTTGCGGCTTTCCCACCTAAGGCCCAATCGGAGTCACCAAGACTTGTCGTGCTTCTGGTTGTTGATCAGATGCGAGCTGACTACCTCGATCGGTTTCAGCATCATTGGACCTCTGGTCTGAAACGTTTAATCGACAACGGAGCCTGGTTCCGCCAAGCGGCTTATCCATACTTCCAGACGAACACCTGTGTCGGCCACGCCACCATCTCAACGGGAAGTCTTCCAGAAACCCATGGCATCATCGGCAACAATTGGTATGACCGTGCCGAGGGACGTCTCCGAGCCTGTGCCGATAACTCTGACTCCCCGCTCATTAGTTATGACGACCCGGTAGAGGCTACCCTGGGTCCAGATAACCTGATGGTTCCGACACTCAGTGATGAGTTGCGGGTGCAGGCCTCGGCACGTGTCGTGAGCCTGTCGATGAAACCTCGGGTGGCCGTGATGTTGGCTGGGCATGGTGCTGATGTCGCGCTCTGGCGGCAGGGCACCGCCTGGGTTACGTCGACCGCCTACACTCGTGAACCGGTGGTCTTTATCGAACAATTTCTTGACGCTAATCCGGTCGCTAATGACCTGGGCAAGATCTGGACTCGGGCGCTGCCCGAAAACCTGTATCTGTTTTCCGGCTCCGTTGACGTGAGCCGTCCGTTTGAAGGATGGACCACTGGATTGCCACACACCCTGATTGGCCTGGGCGACCGCCCTGACCTGCTTTTCTACCAGAAATGGATGGCCAGCCCTCGCTCAAATGATTACCTCGGGCAACTGGCAGGCACCGCCGTCGACGCATTGGACCTTGGCCAACGGGAAGCAACCGATTACCTCGCTCTCGGCCTCTCAGCACTGGACTGGGCGGGTCACCGCTTCGGCCCACAGAGTCACGAGGTGCAAGACGTTCTCATTCAGTTAGACCGGATGCTAGGTCGTCTCTTCGATAAATTGGACACTACCGTGGGCTCCGGTCGTTACGTTGTTGCGTTGACAGCTGACCACGGTGTAGCGCCGATTCCTGAGCGCCGAGCACGATTGGCCGATGCCGGTCGCATCCCAGCGCAGCAGATCATTGATGCTGCTGAAACAGCAATCCGCAGGCAGTTTGGGCCAGGTCGCCACGTCGCCAGGTTCGAAGAGCAGGACTTCTATTTCGAACCCGGCATATACGCGCGTCTTGTGGACCAGGAGGGCGCGCTCGAGCGCGTCGCCGACGCTATCCGAGCCGTGGAGGGCGTGGCTGAGGTTTATCGTGGGGACACAATCCGCGAGCGACGCAATTCAGGAAATGCCATCGAACGGGCTTTGGCCAGAAACTATTATCCGGGACGGAGCGGGGATCTCCTGATCGTGCCTCGGCCCTACTGGACAACCTCCGTCAATGCATCCGGCCACGGCACCAGTTATGACTACGACACCCGTGTCCCCATTCTCCTGATGGGTGATCAGATCACCCCAGGGCACTATTTAGCTGAAGTTACTCCAGCCGACATTACACCAACGCTAGCAGCAATCGCGGGGGTGACACTCGCACGTACCGATGGGCGTGTCCTTACCGAGGCGCTTGGCGATTATTAATTCCTCACACGTCGGCGCCGAAAAACTGTCCGCACCCTCATCCCCGGTCGTCAGAGACCGGGCCAGCTTACAAGACAGCCGAAGTAATCAGTTAGTCATCTCGGTCAATAGTTGATGGATCCGTTCAAGTCCACCACGAAGATACTCGGCTGGTAACCCGAAGCTGATCCGCAGGTGCCGGTCGACGTTGAAGTGATCACCTGGTGCAACAAGCACGCTTTTTTCTTTGATTAACCGTTCGACGAAGGTTGTGGAGTTTACCTCTAGTTCATAGTGCGGAAACGCGATCGCCGCGGCACCGGGCGGGACGATCGATAATAAATTGCCTTGCGACTGCATCCACTCTTCGAAAATCTTATAACCACGCCGTATGTAGTCGCGCGTGCGCTGCAACAGTTTCGGTCTCATCTCGGGAGATAAGGCCACTGCGGCAAGTTGGTTCGAGAGCGTAGCTACACTGATCGTTAGGTATTCGTGACGTGCCCACGCCTCATCGACCTCAGTGGGTGGCCCAACAATCCATCCCACCCTTAATCCGGGCAAACCACACGCTTTACTCAGGCTGTTATTGGCGAAGACCTTATCGTAACGCCCCCAGAATGAAGGGGTTTGCTCGTCGGTTAGGCGCTCGGCGCCACTATAGACCTCGTCAGCCAATATCCAAGCACCGACTCGATCCGCCGCCGTAACGACGGCGTCCATCTCCGCTGACGACATGATGTGACCGGTCGGGTTGTTTGGATTACAAACGGCGATAAGCTTAGTGCGATCTGTAACAGCCTGACTAAGTGAGTCAACGTCGAGTTCCCATTTCCGGTCGCTTGACAAGTCAAATGTCCGAACAACCATGCCAAGGTTCTGTGCTGCACCCCAGACCTGTAAATAGTTCGGGGCCATGACTGCAATTTCGTCACCCGGTTCGGCTAGGGTCTGCAACGAGAGAAGGTTGGCTTCAATACACCCGACTGTGACCAGGACGTTTTCCGAAGTCGCGCCCGGGTAGAGCGCGGCAATCCGCTCACGCAGTTCCGGTATACCGTTGGCTTGTGAGTAGACAATCTCGGTCGACAGGAGTTGCTCCACCTGTTCCGGATCGGGAATGAGTTCGCGCACCGTCGCCGGATGCACGCCACTCTCAGACAGGTTGTACTCAACTTGGTTTTCCCACTTCGACAACAATCGTTCCATTACAAAAGGCTGGAATTTTGACATTCAGCGAACTCCACTACCGACTATGCTTCTGAGCCTTAGTGCTCCTTAACCTCTATTCTTACAGCGTCATCCATGTGGATTCATGAAGAGTTACACACGCACGATCGCTATTGTGTTCCACGCAACTTCTGGAAGGCCAGCGCCTGCGGGCTAAGCCTAATGTATTCACTCTAGTCCCGTATAGGAAGAATTGTAGTTGGTCTTAGTTTTCTGGTCGCGAAACGATAGAATCAGCCTGCTTCACAGCTATAGGAGATCTCGATGCGTCTGACCATGGTCCGGATAGCGCTTCACTTCGGCGCTTGGTTCCTCTGTGCAACAGTTCCAACATTTTCAACTGCGCAAACAACTCACGAGTTTAACGCAACCACTTATTACAACACGTTCTCGTTCGACCATCCTGTGGCCTTACGGATCAGCCCTGGGGACCACGTTGTGACTAAAACGATCGACGCGCGCGGCGGCGACGAGAATGGAAGGCAGGTTGCACGAGGCCCAAATCCGCAAATTGGCCCATTTTACGTCGAAGGCGCCGAACCAGGAGATGTCCTTGTTGTGAAATTAGAGAAGATCGAACCGAATCGGGACACTGCGTTCTCAAGTTCGATATTGGCTCCCTACGCTGCCGATCCGGCATTCTTGCGATATGAGGCGCTCAAAGAACAGCAAATGGAAGTCTGGGAACTCGATCTTGTGGAGCGTATGGCGCGACCGACGACGGCAGCTTCACGGGAACAAGGCATTGAGATTCCCTTTCGGCCAATGCTCGGCTGCGTGGCTGTCGCACCGCCTCGAAAGGAAGCCGTCTGGACTGCAACACCAGGCGAATTTGGTGGAAATCTCGATTACTTCGGAATGGTCGCAGGAGTTGCAGTAATGCTCCCGGTATTTGAACCTGGGGCTTTACTGTTCATCGGTGACGGTCATGCACGGCAGGGAGAGGGTGAGGTCGTCGGCAACGCCCTTGAGGTCTCGATGGATGTTGAATTCTCTGTCGAACTAATCAAGGCCAAGAAGATTGGCTGGCCACGTATTGAAACGGATGAATACATCATTGTTCTCGGCAGCGCACGTCCATTACTGCAGGCACTGCAGCATGCAACAACCGAATTGCAGCGCTGGCTCATGACCGATTATGGATACGATGAGCGTGGCTCGTCGCTACTCATGGGCCACGTACTCGAATACGAGGTCGTTCAGGTTGTAGACCCACACTTCACGATCGCGGCAAAAATTCGTAAGGAGTTCCTACAGTAAAGCGTGACGACGTCGGTTTTTTCCTTTTCGGTGCTTGTCAGAAGTCAGAGTTCGGCAGCGGTTTAAGCGGGCTAGCTTTCGGTTTCTAGCTGCTCTTCACACTTCGAAATGTAATCTTTCTGCTCTTCGTTCATTGGCGCGCCGGCGGCACCGGCTTGCCAAGCAGCACGCGCCTCAGAAGTGCGGCTAAGTGCAGCCAGAGCGTATCCCTTCCAATACAAGGCCTTGGCCTCGCGTGGTTGTGACGGACGTCCAACGTGTAGGTGTTTGGGGTAGGTCAGGGCCGCCTCAAAATCCTCCAAGGCCAGGAGCGCATCGCCATTTTTTAGTCGTTCACGACCTCGTTCGACGTGAGCACCAACAAAAACCAGCCAATTATCGATATCACCTTCCCAGTTCGAGTAGGTCGCGGTCTCAAGCACGTCTAGCGACTCATCACATTGATGCTCGTCAAGATAGGCGCGTGCCAACACTGTTGTCACATCATTCCGGAGAGATGGCGCTGGGGACATGCTCTTCAAGAGTGAGATCGCTTCCCGACGGTGCCCCAGAGTAATGAGAACGTTCGCAAGATCGCGATGCATCACTTGATCAGATGGCCTGGCCACAACACCCTGACGAAACCAGTCGGCTGCATCGCTTAAGACACCCTGTCGCTTCCAGGCATCAATTCCAAGATTTCTAAACGCCACGCTTAACGTTTGATCCTGTTGCACGGCTTGTTTCCAGTGCCGCACCGCATCATCCAGCCGTCCTAGCCCAGCAAGTAGGTTGCCAAGATACAGATGGGCTCTTGCATCAGCGGGTTGTCGTTCAATTGCGTACCTAAGGATAGGTAAGGCGTCGACCTGCGAAGGAAAAACATAATCTTCGCAAGTGGTCTGGGCGCGGTGGAGCCACTCTGTTGCCACGTCATCTTTGCCAGCACGAGCCATGTAGTAGGCAACGTGGTACAGCGGCAACGGGCGCACCACCTCGTTGAGGGGGCCCTCAACGAGCGTTGCGCGTAGCATGCTGGTCGCATCATCAAAAAGTCCAAGGTCGGCAAGACACAGACCAAGTTCTAGGTAAGCAAATTCGAACTCACCAAGAAAGGAGCGTGTCTCTGTCGCGAATCGTTTCCAATCACCACCATCTACCATTGCAACTACAGCGCGCGGCACTAAACGGGCGTTACCCTCAGCGATTACCTGTTTCGCTAAACTCCTTGCACGGACTGACTCACCCGAGAAGTGCATCGCGAGCATCATCCACTCAAACAGCCGGACACGGTCCAGATCGCCCAGTTCGTATGCCGTGCTAAACATCGTGAAAGCTTCCTGAAACGCACCTTGTCGCATCAATGCGCGGGCAGCAACGCCCAGCCCCAGCGATTCGGTGTCCCGGTGAGTTGAAGCCTTAATTCCACATGCGAACGCCTCGTCACTCCGGTCCTGTCTAAGACGGACAATCCCCCGCAAGTACCGAGCTGGGCCATCGTCTGGTTTTCTCGCCAAGGCGCTCGCCAACCGTTCGTCAGCAACTTCGTACAACCCCGCCTGTACATCCAGTCTCGCAAGGGCAACAAGGGCTCCAATATGTGAGGGCTCTGACTCACTCGCCCACCTGTACCACTTCCTAGCATTAACACGGTCCATCAACCGGTCAAACTCAACGCCACGCTCGTGCATATCGTCGGCACTCTTGGGCTCGGACCACTCGCTATGCAATTCCGTCGGAATCTGCACCTCGGGAATCTCCAATGGCGATTGGTACTCCGCGAGTAGCCTGCCGTCCGCAGCGGTAACCTGCACCTCAACCAAGCATTCTGCCTCTAGGCTCAAATCAATCTGAGTTGGGGTGTCCGGAGTCAGATCCACATAGTTAGCCAACAGTGAGATGGCATTTCGTCGGACCTCAAACCGAGCGCCGGGGTGTGCCGCAGTCGCAGCAACTTTGAACTGGACTTTCCCATCACGAGCGGTGCGCTCAACCGCAATGTCTTTGGTCGCGTACTCGAAACCCGTTCCCAAACCAGCCACGGGATACCACCACTCCTGCCAAGCGACTTGTTGGCCCGGCCCAAGGACAGCGTAGTCAGTCTGCGTTCGGAGCGGTCCACTTTGCACTTCTATATAAGAGCTCGCATCGTCCGTGAGCGCGGTCTGGCTCATCCTTCCAGCATCCGACTGTCCCCAAGTCCAAGCTTTCTTGCCAGGGACGACATGATGGTTGGCACACTGCACCACACCGTAGTCCTCCCTGAGGTCGTAAACACCGAAGAAATCGAATGGGCACGAGTAGGCAAATACAGGCGTCGCGTCAGGATAGTTCTTCAGCCACCGCAGGTCGCGATTCTGATAGATCGGCCACGGGAAGAAGCGATCGTGGTCACTCGCAGCCTTCATCGGATAACAGAACCGCGTCCCTGGGGTGTTCCGAAAGGCCGTGTTGTTCCAGAAATAATAGCTGTGTGGAAAATCAGTCGGGTTAAAGATGGTCACCCGCTCGTCGATACACGCGCGGCCCGGGTGAAGTGTAAACCTGACCTCCCATCCCGTGCGGAAGTTCAATTCTGTATAGCCAATTACGAACGAAGCCGAACCATCAAGATGTTTCACAGTTAAGACATCGACCGGGGAATAACTCGTCACGGTATGGCTCTGTGGACCACGATTCCACTCAATGCCACCGGAAAACCAAGCGCCGCGTAAAGCAATCAGTCCGGGTTTAATTACTCTGTTTCGGTAGAACATTTCGCGGCTTCGAATCTTGTCGTAGACTGAAAGAATCCTCCCGCCAAGAGAAGAAATGCACATCGCTCGAATGTATTCGTTCTCTAAAAAGAGTGCTTGATAAGTCTTGTCCACCCTCGTCCGGGAGAGATGATCCTGCATAGGGTACGGGTAGATAAGCGTACCTTCGAGTTCAAAAAATCTGGGGTTTACATCTTCGGGATGTAGTGGGTATGTCGGAATGACGACCTGGTCGGCCCAAGTTGTGACGGCAGCCATGTTCGTAGACGCTTTCTAGAAACTGCGACGTCAGTTACTTCACAGCCTTTTTATCTCGCAGGCGAGCAATTTCCTCATCATCGTAGCCCGCCTCGTGGAGAACCGCGTCCGTATGCTGGCCGAGAAGCGGCGCAGGCTGACCGGCTGCGATGAGTGTCTCAGAGAACTTGAGCGGTGAGCCTAGTGTCTTGATTGTGCCAAGGGTTGGGTGTTCGGTCTCTACCACCATCCCCCGGGCCTGAATCTGTGAATCCCTTACCACCGCCGCGTAGTCGTTGATCGGTCCGCAGGGGATATCGTGTGCCTCAAATAAATCAAGCCAGTGGCGACAGGATTCCTTTTCCGTAATCCCCTGGATTTGCTGTGCTAGGGCCTCCCGATTTCTGACCCGGGCGGTATCGTCAGCGTAGTCCCCATCATCGGCCCATGTTGGATGGCCAAGAAGGTCACACAGCCTTCGGAAGATTCGATCATTGGCAGCACCGAGCGTAATGTAACCGTCTAGGCAACGGATCGCCTGGTATGGAGCACTCATCCGATGAGCCGAACCGAGCGGGCCCGGCACCCCCACGCCAGAAAAATATTCCGTCGCTTCCCATACCGAGAATGCTACACCGGCCTCAACAAGCGAGGTGTCGATATATTGGCCGCGCCCAGTCCTCACGGCGCGATGGTATAGGGCCGCCAAGATCCCCGACGCCGCAAAGAGCGCTGCGCCAAGATCGGTAATAGGTACACCAGCTTTAACCGGAATTCTCCCTGGCTCACCTGTAACCGAAATGATGCCAGAAACACCCTGTGCTACGAGGTCGAATCCCCCTCGGTTAGCCTTTGGTCCGGTCTGCCCGTACCCAGAAATCGAGGCATAGATGAGCCCAGGGTTCTGGTTCGCGAGCCGAGGGTAGTCCAGCCCAAGCCGGGCCATCACACCTGGACGGAAATTCTCAATTAGGACGTCGGCTGACGCCGCCAGCCGTTCAAAAACACCCCGTCCTTCGGTCGATTTGAGGTCGATAACCACTCCCCGCTTCCCCCGATTGACTGCATTGAAGCTCGGACTGTCGGCGGTGCTTGCTCCGGCCATCCGCCGGGAGGAGTCGCCCTCGGGTGGTTCGACCTTGATCACATCGGCACCCATGTCGCACAGTAGCATCGCGCAGTATGGCCCGGCCATCACCTGGGTGACGTCGAGGACGCGGATATCGGCAAGTGCACCGTTACTGGGCATCGTCAATACTCTAACCGCAGGAGCCACTCATCGTGTCTACATCTCACACAATCTTCGAAATAGTCGGTCCAATCGCCACCTTGACCTTTAACCGTCCGGATGTGCGAAACGCCATGACTTGGAGCATGTATCAAGCCTTGATCGACGCGTGTGACGCTGTTGACGCCACTAAAGGTATCCGCACGCTCGTATTAAAAGGCGCCGGTGGCCAAGCCTTCGTATCTGGCACCGACATCGGCCAGTTCCGGGAGTTCGAATCGCCTCGTGACGGTGTTAACTACGAACGCCGGCTTGACGAGGTGATGGACCGTCTTGAACGAGTCACAAAGCCAACCATCGCTCAGATCGAAGGCGCAGCCACTGGCGGCGGCTGCGCGATCGCGTTGGCGTGCGACTTGCGCTACTGCACGCCTGAATCGAGATTCGGGATACCAATTGCCAAAACCCTTGGTAATTGTTTGTCCGTTGCCAACCACGCCCGCTTACTCGATCTGATCGGACCAGCGAGAGTAAAGGAGATGATCTTCACGGGGCGGCTGATCAACGCGACCGAGGCTGCCACGCTGGGTCTTGTCAACCGGGTGGTTGAGGCGCACCACCTAGCACAGTCGGTGCGTGAAGTTGCCGCAGCCATTGCTGAAAACGCGCCTCTAACCATCATGGCCACAAAGGAGATCACCCGCAGGATTCTAGCTAGCCGTCGACCCGACCCGGCTGATGGACGCGAATTGATCGAACTCTGTTACGCGAGTGACGATTTTGCCGAAGGCATCGAGTCGTTCTTAGCAAAACGGCCACCGAAGTGGCTGGGGCAATAGCCCTCTATTCTTAGGCTTGCCGCGCCGGCTGTTACTAAACTCCACAGAAAACTGTGACGATTCAGGGAGCTTTACGGTATGCCAATCCCCAGAACTGTGAAGAGCAGATAACAGTAAGCTGCACCAACAATCGTCATCGACAAACCCCAAGCCATTAACTTATTAAATAAGGCGCGTGGGTCTTCGGTCTTTGGCGCGGCGGCCAGGCAGAGAGCACCCAAAGTTGAAAGTGCTGACACATCGACAAGGTGGCCACCGACATTCATCGCTGACGCGATTGCGATCGGCTCGACTCCACCCAGTAAGTTGGCAAGCCCCGGCACCGTCGGTAACATCGCCGGCAAGACGACACCAGAAGTGCTACTGTAAATTGAAATAAAGCCCGTCGAAAAGGCTATGACCGCCGTTACTGAATCCGGCGTCGATATGCCAGCCAGTAGTTGGGTGAAGAGAGCGAGGCCGCCGGTCTCGTCGAGCAATGAGATCAGTACGGTCACACCGCACACCATCATGATGACACGCCACGGCATCAGATTCACTGCTTTCAATTCATCGCCTACCTTGAGCAGCGATAGCAGAATGGCGCCCGTAAAGGCACCCATCCCGATGTTTATTCCAAAAAAGATGACGCCGACAATAAGAGTAAGGATTACGCTCATCGTCACATAGTGGCTCCGGTCAAAGCTCCAATCGGTGGCCTCCTCAGTGCCAGGATTATCCGGAACCTCAATCTCGCCATTGTGGCGCCTCCTTATCAGCTTCATACCACCCAATAGGAAATACGCGCCGAAGGCGATCACCGTGTGCGCCACCATGTTGTTGAGGTAGTTGTGCCACTCGAACCCGGTAAGCCCAACATCGGCCATGATGCCATTGACGATGATACCGGTAGGTGCGATAGGCGATAGCGAACCGGCGTTGGCACCGTTTCCGACCATTATCGCGACCAAGAACGCGGGTATGCCGACTTGCCCCGCCACCACCATCGCCATGGGTGCAATGATTGCGGTCGCGGCAATGTTACCGGGTCCGATTGAGGCAAGCACGAAGGCCAACGCGAAAAACATCATCGGTATGACACCTGCGTTGCCGCGGCAGTACAGCACGGCTCGGCGCGCGACCCGGTCGAGGGTGCCGTTCGCCTGAGCCTGTGAAAACAACAAGGTCACGCCAGCCAGCGTCAGAAACAAGCGGGTTGGGAAACCCGCCATGACCTGATTTGCGTCGATGCCGGCATGGAGACCCACTAACCAGGCCAGACCAATGGCCAGAAAACCCACGTGTAGCCGGATCGTGCAGCTAACAACGATAGTGACTAATAGGGCAAGTAACGAAATGGTAGCGACATCCATCAAATAGAGCCTTAGAGCCTCAAGGAAAAAGCGCGACGAGTATATCAAGGCGCTGGCATTCAGCGGATTTGGCCCTCGAGTTAACATTTCCTGTTCTGAGGCTCGGAGGTGTCAGGTTTCTAGGTCGTTACGAGCGAGTCGAAGTACAGTGGTCACGTGCCGAAAGTGACACGCCACCCTACGCATCCGATTGCGGAGCGTCTTGCTCAGGAACTTGACGGCGACGTTCGCTTCGATCCGATGACCCGCGAGTTGTTTTCCACCGACGCGAGCAGTTACCGAATCGTTCCGATCGGCGTTGTGTTTCCGAAGCACTTCGAGGATGTCCAGCGCATCGTCGACTTGACGGCACGCGACCAGATCGCGCTCCTGCCTAGGGGTGGCGGTACCAGCCTAGGCGGCCAAACGGTCGGTGAGGCAGTGATCATCGACTTTTCCAAGTACATGCACCAAGTACTTGAAATCAACTTGGAGGAAACTTGGGCACGAATCCAACCTGGGGTCGTACTCGACAACTTTAATAGTCTCCTGCAACCGACCGGCTTCATGTTCGGCCCTGAAGTGTCGCCATCTTCGCAGGCCACTCTGGGTGGCATGGTGGGTAACAACTCATGCGGTTCGCGGTCGATCCAATACGGCAAAATGGTGGATCACGTTGTCGAACTCCGAGGTGTTCTCGCAAGCGGTTCGGTATTCAAGTTTGGATGTTTATCGGAGGCTGAACTTGCGACCACGCTACAGAAAGACACTGAGACTGCTCTGATCATCCGGGCCGTGAATGACCTAGCAATTACCCATCGTGACGAAATCGATCAGCGTTTCCCAAAGATCCAGCGGCGTGTCGCCGGTTACAACCTAGATGAGCTTGGGCTCCGGAACGGGTTCAATCTGGCTGGATTACTCGTTGGGTCAGAAGGTACGCTCGCCATCAACACCGAAGCACGCGTGCAACTCGTCCGAAAGCCTAAGCATGCTGTGCTTGGCGTGTGTCATTTCAAAACATTCTCGGATTCAATGCACGCTTCGGCGTCCATCGTCACATTGGAGCCCTACGCCATTGAACTCAGTGACAAGTTATTGATCGATTTTGCACGCGAGTCACCACTCCATCGAGACAAGCTTCACTTTGTCCACGGTAACCCCGAAGCACTGTTAATTGTTGAATTCGCTGGCGAGGAACTCAGCCAACTAAATAAGAAACTTGACACTCTCTCTGTTCTGATGCGTGACCTCGGATTCGGCGACAACGTCGTTAGGGTGACTGAACCTTTACGGTGCGCTGAAGTGTGGACGGTTCGTAAGGCTGGACTCGGGCTCTTAGGTAGCGTAAGGGGGGGCGCGAAGCCAGTCGCCTTCGTGGAAGACACCGCGGTCGCGCCCGAACAATTGCCGGAGTTTACGGCCGCATTTAGAGAGGTCCTCAATAGGTACGGCGTTCGCGCGGCTTTCTATGGCCATGCTTCGGTCGGGTGCCTTCACGTTCGGCCAATGCTCGACTTACGAAAAGCAGAGGACGTTGGAAAATACCGCGCGATTGCTGAAGAAGTTACTGAACTAACCATGAAATTCGGTGGCACACACTCTGGCGAACACGGTGAGGGACTCGCCCGATCTGAGTTCAACCCGAAGGTATTCGGCGAGACACTCTATGCGGCGTTCCGGGAAGTGAAAGCGGCGTTCGACCCGCATGGCCGGATGAACCCTGGCAAGAAGGTTGATGCACCGCCGATGGATGAGAATCTTCGATACGGCGCCGCTTACACAACTACTTTCCCAGTGCCTATTCTTGACTATGCCGAATTCGGAGGAATGGACTCGGCCATTGAAATGTGCAACGGAAACGCTCGGTGTCGGAAATCGGAAGTGGGAACAATGTGTCCTTCCTACATGGTGACACTCGATGAAATGCATTCAACGCGCGGCCGCGCCAACGCACTCCGTGCGGCGATCTCTGGTGGATTACCAACCGAAAGCCTGTACTCCGATGAGATGCACGAGGTGATGGAGCTCTGCATCGGGTGCAAGGCCTGTAAGCTCGAATGCCCGTCGCAAGTCGACATGGCTGAGCACAAGTACGAGTTCCAGGTGCAATATCACGCTAGGACTGGCGTGCCGCTACGCACGTTAGCGCTGGGTCATGCCCATGCCGTGGCGGCGATCGGGTCGGCCTTTGCACCGCTGTCAAATCTTGGTCAGTGGGGTCCGCTGCGATGGTTGACCAACACTGTCCTCGGTCTGGACAGCCGCCGGTCGCTTCCTCGTTTCCGGCGTGACACGTTCTGGCGCTGGTGGCAGCAGCAATCCGCAAGAACCCAAGTCCATTCACCTAAAACTGTCGTTCTTCTGGCTGACACCTTCACGAATTACTACGAGCCTGCAGTGGCGATTGACGCGGTACGAGTACTTGAGGCAGCAGGCTACACAGTCGTTGTACCTAAACCCACGTGTTGCGGTCGACCACAGATCTCAAAAGGATTGCACGCACCCGCGGTCGATGCCGCGCGCGCCACTGTCATGCAATTGCTGCCTTATATCGACCGCGGCGTCCCGATTCTCGGCCTTGAACCCTCCTGCCTACTCACTTTCCGCGACGAATACCCAAGTTTGTTGCAGTCGGAAGAATCGAAGACACTCGCAGCTGGGTCTTGGCTAGTGGAGGAGTTTCTCGCAAATGAAGCGGCAGCAGGGCAACTGACACTCAACTTGCGTTCGAGAGACTCAGAAGTCCTTCTGCATGGCCATTGTCACCAGAAGGCGATCGCGACAACACGCGCAACTCGTGCCGCACTTGACTTGATTCCAGGCCTCAAGGTATCTGAGATCGATTCGGGGTGCTGCGGCATGGCCGGTTCATTCGGCTATGAAGTCGGTCATTACGACCTGTCGGTGGCTATGGCCGAGCGTGTCCTCGCTCCGCGCATCAGAGCAGCTTCGCAAGACACCACCATCGTCGCCAATGGGACGTCCTGCCGCCACCAGATCGCCGACCTGACAGGCCGGACCGCCTTACACGTGGTACAAGTTCTTGCCCGAGCTCTCAACACGAGCGGCTGATCAGACGTGATACGCTCCCCATTGGATAGAGTTCTTTAACGTGGCTGGTATCACCTATTCACTCGTCGCACCACACACGCCTAGGATGGGCATCGAGGACAAAGCTCCAGACTTCGTCCACGCACTCATTAATAGTCAGAAGGAAATGGGCGAAGTGGTCCGCGCGACAAAGCCTGATGTCCTCATCATCAACTCAGCGCACTGGGTATGCACGTTTAACTGGCACGTGACGTGTCAGGCCGAACATATTGGACACTGTGTTGCCAATGAAGCTCCCGAATTGATCGACGGTGTGCCGTATCACTGGCGAGGTGACGCTGAAATGGGCCGCGCGATTTTGAGCGAATTCGAGGCAGACGGCATTCCGGGCGCTCCCAATGAAAGCAAGTATTTCCAGTGGGACTATGGATCGTGGGTGCCAGCAAAATATCTCGACCCGGACGCTGAACTCGCAGTCGTCCTGATCGGGACTGTTCCCAGTTCGGACATTGACGAGTGCCTAAAAGCTGGGACAGCCATCCGTCGGGCCGCTGAAGGGCTTGGGCGGCGGGCACTCTTCGCTGCCAGTTGTGCGTTTTCACACGAGCTTGTGCGGGGACCTGCTGAGTGGCCGACCCACGATCGGCAACAGCTCGACCATGAGTTTATCCAGATGCTTACGTCGGGGCGGATCGCAGAAGCAAAGAGCTGGTTCAAAGAGTACAACGATGCGGTTGTCGGTGAGATGGGCGGCCGTAACCTTGCAACATTTCTCGGTTGCCTTGATGAAACATCGGCGCGCGCCTACACCGGGAAGCAATACGGTCCCTATACACAGTCGTCAGGTAGCGGTAACGCCAACATTGCACTCTGGCAGACGTAGTTACCAACTGCCGGTCGTCCAATTCTCAGTTCTCTGGTCTCGAGGGGGCGAGGCGACAACCAAGGATTGCAACCACTTCGGAAAGGAACGCCATGAGTGTGCAAGAAGATTACGAAAAGGTTTATACCGAGCTAATTGGATTTGTCCCGCCACGTATTCAACAACGTATTCGTCTTGGTCTTGAGGTCGATCCTGAGTTACTACGTCAGACTGAACAGATCCGTCAGACTGCGATGTACCCGAAATGTTTCGACGTAAAGACAGCTCAGTTGATCCTAGTGGGCATCCTGCTAGCGCACTTGGCTCCGGCGGCTGAGTTCCACGCGCGCGCGGCCAAACGTGCTGGGGCAACCAAGGAAGAACTGCACGCCGTGGCTGGGCTGACATTTCTATTTCGTGGCCTGCCGGCGTTCAATCTGGCGTCTGAGATCATCAATAAAATCTTCGACGAAGAGGCTGCATAGGAGCGCATTAGGCCCATGAAGCATTTGGTCCAGGCACTCACAGTCGAATGGGCGCACTGTGACGCTGCCGGCATCGTCTTTTATCCTCACTTCTATATCTGGTTCGACCAGGCCACCGAGCGGCTCTTCGCAGCCAGTGGGCTGGCCTACGCCGCGCTACGTAAGCGCGGTATTCTTGGGATGCCGTTACTCGAAACTGGCGCACGCTACGAAAACCCGTGTCAACTCGGCGAACCACTCACAATGGACACGTGGGTCGAGGAATGGCGGCGGAAGACCCTGTTAGTCAAGCACCGCGTCGCCCACACTGATGGGCGGTTAGCGTTAGAGGGTTTCGAACTCCGGGCTTGGGTTGTCGACGCGCCTGATTCAGCGCGCGGGATGCGGGCTGATCCGATTCCCTCCGACATTATTGCTCACTTCGACGATTAAGCCTGAAAGCTAGTTATACTGTTTCCTTTCACGCTTGAAAAAGTTCGAGGATAAATATTATGACGCAAGTCCACCACAGGGCCGATCAATTTGACCGGCGAGATCGCTACGAAGCACTCATGGACGTCGTCCGGACACGGATGACGAACCGGGCGTTCGCGGCTCACGACATCCCCACCGAACATTTCGAACTGATTCTCGAGGCCGCGAGGCATGGGCCTTCCGGTGCCAACTGCCAACCGTGGCACTACATCGTAGTCCGTGATCCCGCACAAAAAACTGCGATCGGCGACCTTTTCGTTGAAGAGCAGCAGACGCGCGCCAAACTGAAGATGAGTTTCCCGACACCCAACTATACCGGGATGCAGACTGCGCCTGGATTCATTGTGGTCGCTGCGGACTTTCGTTTCATTCAGGCGTTTCCGGTTCTCTCCGACGACTCAGCCCAAGCACAGATGTATAAAGAGAACGCCGAACGCATTTTGCTTCAAAGTGTCGCCGCCTCGACGATGTCGGCACACCTCGCTGCCGCCTCGCTTGGCTATGCCGTCTGGTGGGTCACAGCGATCGGACAAGCGCGCATTCAGGAAGTTGTGAAACCGATGCTTGGCGTGCCAGAAGCGTTATCGCTCGTTGACATCATGTGTTTCGGCCCACCACTCAAGCCATCTTACAAGCGCTGGAAGAAACGACTAAACCAGATTATGAACTGGGACCGCTTCGACCCTGCCAACGTTATGTCCGACGAGCAGGTCAAACTTTGGATTAAGAATACCCGACACAAAGTTATGTACAAGGACGAGTCAAAAATCGACTAACGGGTAAATTAATAATGCCGCAACAGTTTTACTCAACGGGTGCGGCTACGCCCGTGGGAATACCGAGCGTCGACACGCGAGTCATCGGAACAGCCGCAGTGCTATTTGCGACCGGCATGGTCTACCTCACACGGACCGTGCACATACAACAGGCCATGTTGTTTCTGGTCGGCGGCGTCATCGGTTTACTTCTTTATCACGCCTCGTTTGGGTTCACGTCGTCATGGCGGGTGTTTATCGCCGATCGTCGCGGCACCGGTTTGCGAGCACAGATGCTCATGCTGGCCGCGGCCTGTCTCCTGTTCTTCCCAGTTCTGGCATCGGGTACACCAATTTTCACTGATTCGGTCCGTGGGAATGTCGACCCACTGGGTTTGTCAGTTGCAGCCGGCGCATTTCTGTTTGGTATCGGCATGCAACTCGGTGCCGGTTGAGCGACTGGGACCCTCTTTGCCGCCGGTGGCGGTAACACACGCTCAGTCATCACACTTGGGGCCTTCATCGTTGGCTCAACCTTTGGTGCGGCACACGAACACTGGTGGAAGGCACTGCCCGATCTCCCAGCGGTGTCACTGCTCACGAACTTCGGTCTGATCGGTGGACTCACAATAAGTTTTGCGATGTTCGGAGTGGTGGTAGCCATCACACTGATTGGGGAGCGTCAGCGGCATGGACAGGTCAGGTGGTCCGAAAAAGAAGAAGACCCAAGACGGCATGGGGTTGCTCGTCTCCTGAGGGGACCTTGGCCGCTTGTCGTTAGCGCTATCGGTTTAGCACTCGCCAACTTTGCTACGCTGGCCCTAGCTGGACGACCCTGGGGGGTGACCTCGGGCTTCGCGCTCTGGGGGTCAAAAATGGCCGGGGTGATCGGATTTGACCCGGCATCTTGGCCCTACTGGTCGTCACCCTACAGAGCCGTGGCACTCGAAAACAGTTTAGTCACCGACATCACAACTGTCATGAACCTCGGAATCCTCCTTGGCGCGATGGCAGCGGCCGGGTGCGCCGGACGCTTCGGTTCGGTATGGCATATTCCGCGGCGGTCACTTGTCGCAGCTATTTTGGGGGGCTTACTGCTGGGGTATGGCGCCCGACAGGCCTACGGGTGCAATGTCGGTGCGTACTTTAGCGGGATTGCCTCAGGTAGTCTCCATGGCTGGCTCTGGCTCGTGGCAGCTTTCTGCGGAGGTATCCTCGGCACGTGGCTGCGGCCAATGTTTGGTCTCACTGTCGAGCGAACCGAAGGAAGCTGCTAAACAATCATTTCGTCTTGAGCGTTGGGCTTGCTAGGACGACCGCTTATCGACAACCCGATGCGCCTTCGCGTGGGTATCGCATGGTGGGAGCGTATCCGGGGGAAGAAGCTCAAGTTTCGACCTAACGCGCACAGCAGCAGACAGTGCTTGGCGGAGTCGCTGCTCTAACTCTGCCTTAGCATTTTCCTCAATGCCTGGCCTCATCTCAGCACGGATGGTCAGTGTCGGCAACGTCCCGCTGCCGCCAATGACGATCTCATACTCGTGCCCCAATTCGGCGAAACTGCGCACAACACCCTCGATCGCGGACGGATACAGATTTGCGCCGCGAAACCAAATCATGTCATCGACGCGACCCTCAATCGCATCACGCAAACGAGTACCAGTGAAGCCGCATGCGCAGGCATCGTCGGCGGCCAGCCTCGCAATATCCCGTGTCCGATACCGCAGCAGCGGTTGCGTGTCGCCGACCAGATTCGTGTACACAACCTCACCAGGTTCACCAGGAGAGACGGGCTTGCCCGAATCAGGATCAACGATTTCGGTAATCACCAGGTCGCTAGCAATATGCAATGCAGTGGAATGCCGACAACCTCCACCAAGAGGGAAGATTTCGGTCATGCCGTAGCCGTCATTGACGAATGTGCCCCAACCATCCATTAGTCGTTTACGTGTCGCGGCTACTGCTGCACCTGGCTCGCCGACAGACAGGACAACCCTAATTCCCAATCCGGGCAAATTAATGCCAATTTCCTGAGCAAGGTCGATCAGGTACAAGAGATACGAAGCTGTGCCGTTCACACTCGTCGGACGGATCTCTTCCATAAGCCGAAGCTTTGTCTTTGAATCAAGTAAGCCGGCCAGCACAACCATCGCTCCAGCACGCGCGGCACCTTCGGCTCCCGCCGTTGGTCCCATCAGACCATCCACCGGTCCCAAGGTCATCGTAATGTCACCAGGCCCCACACGTGGGTTCCGTTGAAACCTGTCGAGCACGTAACCCCAGTCGCGGCCTGAAAAGACTCGCCGCAGCGGACGACCTGTCGTACCAGACGTCGTCATGAATTTCGTCAGCCGTGTACGCTCGGCGCCAACGTACGACCCGAACGGTGGATGCTCGACCTGGTCCGCTTGTAGTTCTTCCTTGGTGCAGAACGGTAAACTTGCAAGATCTTCGAGACCGCTGATATCACCAGGGATAACGCCGGCCTGGGCGAATTTTCGCCGCCAGAATGGCGTCGCGTCGTACACGTAGGCAACCATCTCCCGCAACCGCTCAGCTTGAAGCGCGCGAAGCTCAGCCGGCGTCAAGCGTTCTAGGCCGGGGTCTAGCACCGTATAGTCGGGCAGCATTACCATCACTGAATTACCTTGAAGCAAACAACGTGCAACGTTCCGGATTAATGGTCAGCCAAACTCGCTCGCTAACGCCTACAGAACTAGCCGACGGCACCTGTGCTCGGATCGTTGTACCCGCCACCGTGAGATGGCCGGTGGACCTCGACATCAACTACACCGGGGCGGAATCGAATCTCGCTCACCAGGCTGAGGAACCAATTCACCGCCAACCGGCCGGAACAGCCGCTTATGCGGTACAGGCAACCCATAGAGTCGTGCGGCGTTACCACCAAGAATGAGGTTGAGGTCATCTTGCACAATGTCGAGACGTAGAAGTTGTTTCAAGCTCCAACCCCACACATCCACCTGATGTCTAACGAGGGGTTCCTTTCGAAGCTGAACAGCATAGGCTGGAGGTTGGTTCCCGTATTGCGCATGGAATGGGATGCTAGCACCCCAATCACAGCCCCAAAGCAGTTTTTCTGGACCGATGTTCGGGTCGAGCAAGGCCTTCATGTACATCTCAGTCCACCACAACCCGGTCTCAAGGTAGACATTGTCGTGGGCCGCCGCAACGGTCATCGCTTCCTCGACGAATCGCTGCGACCACCAACCTTGCAGGCCGCCGTGGTCAAGCACGATAGGCACGTCGGGATATTCGGCAGCCAGGTCGGTGGCCCAAATCGGATTAAGCGACTCAGGCCAAAAATGATGCGTGAGTGAATAGCCCATTACGACGCCGGTATGGATACGTGCAACGGATTTATGTTTCTTCGCAACGTCCATAATCGGGCGGATCTGGTCCATCCGTTCCGTCTGGCCGAGTGTCCGCTTGTTCGTGTGATCTGCCGGCATCCCTTCGCCCAGCCCGACGAACTTGCCCGTCGACAGCAGTTCGTCAATTTCCTCCGCCGCCGCCTGAGGCGTCCATTCGATCTCGCCCTTCCGCGCCTTCCGCTGCGTCTCCATGGCGGTACACACCGCCACGAACTTGTCGGGGTGTCGCTCGACAACTTCAAGATTGAGAGCATTCGTCATGCCAAACGCCGGAAGCAACACGCACATGTCAACGTCATAGCAGTCCATGTCGTATAGGAGTCGAGCAGAATTATCGTAAGGTGTCAGGCCCCGCATAACACGTCCGAGGTCGCTGTAGCGCGCCTTGCTGGTATCCAGCTTCGCTTTCGCAAACTCGGGGCCTGCCGCGAACCGCTGAGCATGCACGTGAGTATCAACAATGAATCGACCAAGCTTCATGCAGGTCTCCTCCCGAACGGGTGGTCAATGCCGCGGGAACCGCGGGCAACCAAATCTTACCGCTGCTGCCTAACCTTTCCAACCACAGCTATAATCGGCCCTTCGGCCACGCTTGCAATGTCAGAACTCGACCTTTGCTTCCTCACCGCCACCGAACTTGCTGGACGTATAGCTACCAAGGATGTATCAGCACGCGAGGTGATGACCGCTCATCTAGAACAGATCGAACATGTGAATCCAAAAGTCAACGCCATTGTAACGCTCGTGGCTGAGCAGGCGATGGCCGCTGCCGGGAAAGCCGATGAGGCAATCGCTCGTGACGAGTCGGTCGGTCCACTACACGGGATACCGGTTGCGCACAAGGATTTGATACCGACTAGGGGCATTCGGACCACGCTCGGCTCCCGCGTGTTTGCCGACCAAATACCGGATCACGACGGACTGATCGTTGAGCGCTTGCGTGACGCCGGCGCGCTCACGATCGGCAAGACGAACACGCCGGAATTCGGTGCGGGATCACAAACATTCAACGAAGTTTTCGGCGCAACACGGAACCCGTACGACCTAACCAAGACGTGCGGTGGGAGCAGTGGCGGTGCGGCGGTCGCAGTTGCTACCGGAATGACACCCATCGCCGATGGAACGGACTTCGGCGGTTCACTACGGAATCCCGCCGGATTTTGTAACGTCGTTGGGCTCAGGCCGTCAGCGGGGCGGATACCAGTATGGCCAACGCCGGTTCCGGAGTTTCGGCTTGACGTACAGGGACCAATAGCCCGAACGGTGGAAGATGTTGCATTGATGTTGAGTGTGATCGCTGGTCCCGATGCGCGTTCACCGATTGCACTACCTGAGCCAGGCTTGTCTTTCAGACAGTCTCTCATCCGCGATTTCAGTGGTACACGCGTCGCATGGAGCCGTTCGTTGGGTGGTCTACCAATAGATGGTCGTGTGACCGCCGTCGTAGAGCCAAATCGAGCAATGCTTGAGACACTCGGGTGTCAAGTTGACGACGCAGAACCCGACCTGTCAGATGCGGATGAAATCTTCCGCGTCTGGAGAGCCTGGTACTACGAGTTCGCATTCGGGAAGCTGCTTGACTCACATCGTGCTGTCCTCAAAGACTCCGTCGTTTGGAATATCGAAGAAGGCCGCCGGCTCAATGCTCAACAGCTCGATCGAGCTACAGTCGCCTGGACTAAGTTGGCGCAACGAGTCGAGGATTTTTTTGAAACGTTCGCGTTTCTAGTACTTCCGGTGAGTCAGGTGCCGCCGTTTGATGTCAACACCCCTTACGTCACCGAGATCAACGGCGAGGTGCTTCAGACTTATCTTGACTGGATGCGGTCGTGCTACTTCATCTCGGTTACCGGACTCCCGGCAATTGCAGTGCCCTGCGGCTTCACAAACACTGGCTTGCCGGTAGGTATCCAGATTGTAGGACGCACCGAAGATGATTTCGGACTACTCCAGCTTGCTTACGCGTTCGAACAAGTGACGGGCGTAGGCCAGCACCGGCCTGCGATCGCCGGAGCTGGGTAACGGTGGGTAGTTGGGGCCACGTATGTATCTCTGTCCGAGGTGAACAAGGTCTTTAGAATTGCGCTGCCAAAACCTCGAGACAGCGAAGTAGCAAATTCACTCCAGGGGCGGCCGTAGGTCAAAAACCGAATCGGCGACCTCTAAGCCCTCACGGTGGATCTCGACCTCAGCAAGGATATCGGCGATCACTCCGGGATACTGAGAGCCAACGTCGAATCGTTCCGCGGGGTCTTCGCCGAGGTGGTAGAGCAGCGGCGGGTCGTGCTCCTTACGCGCTGGTGGCTCGCCGTACGAACCCTCCGTTATAAAGTGAGCCTTGAACATCCCTTTGCGCATGGCATACAACTCATCGGCTCGGTAGTAAGGCATGGTGTTCCGCGGGCTTGCACCGGCCTGAAGCAGCACCGGTGTCAAATCGAGACTATCGATTGGTCTGTCAGCTGGTACTGCACCGTCAGTCAAGGTAATCGCCGTCGTGAAGACGTCGAGCGTTGATCCTATTTCGTGAACCGTTGCCGGAGAAATTGTGCCTGGCCACCAGAAGATTGCTGGCACACGCATTCCGCCCTCAAAAGTCGTGGCCTTGCCTTGCTGTAAGAGCCCGGCCGAACCACCCTGCTGTTTGTAGACGAGCCATGGACCATTGTCGCTGGTAAATAGCACGATGGTTCGCTTGTCCAGTCCTTGTAGGCGCAACGTACTAAGAATTTGTCCGACGCTCCAATCAATTTCTTCGATCACGTCGCCATAAAGGCCGGCAGCACTCGCATCAACGAACGTCTCGTCCGTGAACAGTGGAACGTGCGGCATGGTGTACGGCAGATACAGAAAGAACGGTTGTTCTTGGTTCGCCTCGATGAATCCCTGCGCTTCCTCGGTATAACGGCGCGTCAGCTGAGTTTGATCTGCGGGCAGCTGGATAACTTCATCGTTGCGCATGAGCGGGACGTTCCAGTATTCACTTTTTGGCTCGAGAAAAATTGACGCCAAAAACGGGGCGTCGCGGTTAATCGTCTGCTGCATGTCGTTGGAGTACGGTAGACCAAGCCATTGGTCGAACCCGTGAGCCATAGGAAGATAGGCTGGTAAATGGCCAAGGTGCCACTTCCCAAAGATACCCGTGGCATAGCCGCGCGCGCCGAGTGCCTCAGCCAGTGTGGTCTCATCGGCGCTAATGCCGCTAGGGGTGTCTGGAAAGAGAACACGGGTGCGTTCCCTCGTGCCATACATGCCACTACGAACTGGCAATCGCCCAGTTAGCAATGCAGCCCGGCTTGGTGAGCAGACCGGGGCACCGACGTAGAAGGTAGTCCATTTCTGCCCTTCCGCTGCCATCTGATCGAGATTGGGGGTCCGGATTGTCGGATGCCCATAAACACCCAAGTCGCCATATCCAAGGTCGTCGGCGAAAAGAATCACCACGTTCGGTGGTCGTTCCCCAACTGCCGCCGGCTCATCCGGAACCGCCGAGCAGCCGGTGACCATTAGAAGCACGGACACGCCAACTGTAACTCGCGCTCTAAACGTCCAAGTCGGCATCAATAAGGTTCCCACAGAAGGACCGTGATTATAGATCGTTCTGGGGCATCCGATGTCACGAAGGACAGTGCGGAACAAGTCATCGGGGATTCTCTTCACCGGGCGAAGGGATATCTTCGTATGACAGGCCTGGAACGGGACGGCCGTGTACGTGCTTCCTTGGCACACAGCCACTTCAGTTGCTTGCTTTGCAAGGATCAGACCACTAGACTGCAGACGTGGCGGCACCAGCCGACGTCTTACGACGGTAAATCCGAAACATTTTCAAATGGTGACGCGTTCGTGCATCGGTGGCGGCCCTGCCCGCATTGCAATGCGGACCGATGCCCGTGACATTATCTCGTTTCTAGACCAGAACCATCGGTGTCGATTACCACACGAGAACTGACGCTACTAGATGCGCTGATGCTTAACATCGGCGTTATGCTGGCTACAGCCCTCTTCGTTATCCCAGGTGTCGTGATCAACAACACCGGCACGGCTTGGTTGTCGGCCCTCGCATGGCTAACTGCTGGCGCGATTACGTGGTGTGGTGCGGCAACCTTCTCGGAACTCGGCGCGCGCTATCCGCAGGCGGGCGGACCCTACGTCTTTCTTGGACAAGCATATTCCCCACTTTGGGGGTTTCTATTCGGCTGGATACTGCTGATGGTCATCCAACCGGCCTCGATCGCCGCCTTAGCCATCGCGGGCATGACCTACGTAGGCGCTTTGACTCCACTCAGCCCAGTGATGACAACAGGCGGTGCGGTCGCACTGATCTTGGGATTGTCGATTTGGAATGCGTCAGGCCTTCGTCGCAGCGCCGCAATCCAAAATGTCTTGACGGTCGTCAAGCTCGTGTTATTGATCATGATGGTTGTCGGTTTTTTCTGGTACGGCGGCGATGGAATGGATACCTTTCGTGCGCCGTTTCCTGACGCGACTCTGACCCGCACCGTCGCCGGCTTTGGTGCAGCCGTGGCCGCGGCACTCTGGGCGTTCAGTGGCTGGACCGGGGTGACTTTAGTTGGCGGCGAACTCCGGAACCCGTCAGTTACCCTTCCTCGTGCTATGTCCTATTCCGTGATTGCCACGACTGTGCTCGCTTTGCTATTAACCTCTGGGGTTCTTTGGGCACTTCCGCCAATCGACGCGTTCGACTCCCAACGGATCGTGGCCGACGCTGCGACACACGTGTTCGGCGGTGTCGGTGGCCGGGTAGTTACATTAGCAGTTATCGCTTCCTGCTTGGCCGCGGTCAATGGCTTACTCTTCTCGGGTGCTCGCGTTACTTACGCTTTGGCTCGTGATGGCCTCTTCGTGAACTGGGCAGCGACGGTCAATGAGCAGAAGGTGCCAGGCAACGCACTGTTATGTCAGGGCATCTGGGCCAGTTTCCTAGCCTTTACGGGCCGTTATGAACAACTTTTCACCTATGTCGTAGTGGCCGTGTGGCTTTTCTACATGCTCGGTGCGTTCGCCGTGGTTACCCTTCGGTATCGTCGTCAAAATGACTCTCGACCTCACGAAGTCGCTGGCTACCCATATATTCCGGTAATTTTTGGCACTGTCGCCTGGGCGTTAGTTTTGCAAACCCTGTGGAGCCATCCATGGGATGCAATTATCGGGACCAGTCTTGTGCTCACTGGTATACCAGCGTTTTGGTACTGGAGCAGACGCACAAACAGGGACGTGTAGTCTCTTGCGGCCAGATCGGCTATTGTTTGCGACAGCTACGGGGACAATATCGTTTTTACCTGAGCAGCGGCAGCGCGACTTGCCGCAAGGATTAATAACCCCGGTGTCGAGCGGATCTAGGTCAACGATATGTTTGGTGGTGCCGTGGCCGCGTACGTGATCCAGCGAAGCTAAGGTAATTTGTAACAGCCGGTGGGTTAAAGGGGCAAGACAGCTGTATCTTGCCGAGCAACTGGGCTTTCGAAAGATTCTCGACACAACGTTCATGATTGCGGCGCTTGTTCCGAACGGCACCAATGAAGATGACGTTAGAAAGTACTACCGTGCATTGAAGCGTGCACAGGTGGACATCGACCTTCGTCCAGAACGTTACACGCACTTCTACAAAAAGTTCTTTCCGCCCCGGTGGCACGACGTAATGGACCTGAGGATGTTCGGCCCAGGTGAACGGATTGTGTTCTTACCCTACGACCGACGTATTTTCGACAGTACGCAGCGCTGGGTGGCAGACCGTGGCATCTTTGAAACAGGTTTGGAAGATCGCCAGGGGTACGCTTGCTCCGTGGCGGGTGAATTGACGTCTAGCGCAGACGCCTGAAAAAACCCTGAAGTCCGTGTAAAACTCTTACCGGCATTCTGTTAATTGATCATCGTGTCCAACATCGTCGCTATTGACCGAAAGAATTGGCTATGAGTAATCGCTTCGCCAGAGTGTTTCGCGAAATACAGTCAGAAATAAAAGGCCCTGACGGCAAGATGTACTACGGATGGTGGAATGTTGCGGCCGTCTTCCCATGTGTCATTTTTATTTTCTCCACTGCGAATATGATGCTCCAGTTGATGTATCCGGCAGTTGAGGATGCACTGAATCTGACCCGAGCCGAAGTCGTATCGATTTATTCAGTGAAGTCCGGCACCGCGGCCATTGTGGCATTCGGGGCTGGCTTCCTGATTGATCGCTTCGGCGTCAAAACCATCTTGTACGTTTGCGCCACTATGACGGGGCTGGGCTTTGTTTACTTCCATTTCGTTGATGGGAAATGGATGTGGTGGCTTGCTGGAATTCCGCTCGGGTTTTCCTCGATTCCACTCCTTTTGGCAACTAAGACTTTGGTCGCCCGCTGGTTTAATCGGCGATTAGGTTTGGCACTCGGCTTGGCNGCNAGNGCAACNAGCATCTCCGGNATGNTATTCCCNGTNNTNTTTGCCTGGTTGATCGAAANCTTTGGNTGGAACAATGGGCTCCCNATCATGAGNCTCGCGATCCTTTTCNTAGTCTTCCCAGTCGTGNACTTCATAGTGAAGGATGCTCCGACGAAGGANGAAGTNAGTCGNGAATTCGGNAATNAANCGGCCAGTCCACGCACNTTCGTNAAAGGNCGGNTNATTGAAGAANNCCNNGGNGACNNNGGGTCCNNCTTTTCGAACATTNTNAGGAANCCAGTGTTTTGGGTACTTTGTGTNGTGCAGTTCTTCATTGGATTCGTNGATCANGGGTTCACTCAAAACGTGACNCCATTTCTNGTNAAAGACCTAGGNTTCACGTTGACTCGAGTGGCTTTCACCGTNAGTTTGTCGTTCATCTTNGGCTTTTCGTCAAAGATCTTTTTTGGTTGGTTCTTCGATCGGTATTCACTCAAAGGGATTTCCNTCTGCTACGTAATGATCGCGTTNTATATCNCNCTCGCCTTCGGAATACAGGGNNTGGTCACCCTGNTCATCTTCCAGCTAGCACGGGGATTTGCGCANGGGGGCGTTCTGATGGAAGAACCAGTNGTCGCGAAACACACTTTTGGTCCGGGTCATCTGGGAAAAATTCTCGGAACGTTTAGCTCCATAACAGCGCTTGGCTTAATGCTTGGTCCGATCACGGTCGGTTGGTGGTATGGACAGGCTGGCAACACATATTATCCAGCATTCTTCACCTTAGTCGGCATCATGCTTGCCTGCGCGACAGCCATGTTCTTAATTAAACCGGAGTACCGACTGCAACAATTGGCGGCGAAAGATTCGCCAACGTAGTAGTTAACCGGATTAGGAGCCGTCGACCGCTGACCAACCGGTCCAGCCGGGGCCACGGACCACGCGTCCAGGCGTTGCACCGGTGTGCTCGCCGTCTCGTAGCACCTGTGTGCCATTTACCCAGACATGCACCATACCTGTGGCATATTGGTGCGGGTCCTCGTAGGTCGCGTGATCTTGGATTTGGGCCGGGTCAAAAGCGACAACGTCTGCAAAGTAGCCCGCGCTGAGTTGGCCCCGATCGCGGATCCGCAGATTCCCAGCAGGCAGCGACGTCAGTTTACGGATAGCTTCTTCCAGGGAAATGATCCGTTCGTCGCGGACGTAGCGTCCGAGTAGCCTCGCAAAATTGCCATACGCACGCGGATGCGTTGAGGAATTTAAGAAAATCCCCTCGGAGGCGTATGAGCCAGCATCCGAACAATAGCTAATCCACGGCAGGCCAATTTGCCGAGCGACGTTCTCTTCCGACATCAAGAAGTAAACGACTTGCACACGGCTACCATCTTCAACAACGAGGTCCATCGCAGTATCGGACATCGAGGTCCCACGTGCCGCCGCTACCTCAGCCAAGGTTTGGCCTATGTACCCTCGCAAACTAGCGTTCATAAAACCGACCAGAAGCGTCCCCTCAGCACCAGCTGCCAGCAGCAGATTCTCCCATTCGTTGGTCGGCGTCGTCATCTCCTGTCGAACTCGGTCGCGGACGACCGGGTCCTGAAGCCGGTCGGCCCAGGCGTTGTAGCCACCTTCCTGCACCCACGGTGGCATTCCAGCATCCAA
Source organism: Acidobacteriota bacterium (assembly GCA_002730735.1). Taxonomy (GTDB): domain Bacteria; phylum Acidobacteriota; class Vicinamibacteria; order Vicinamibacterales; family UBA823; genus UBA11600. The sequence goes on from PCAU01000001.1 coordinate 52,971, forward strand.
GCCGGTCGAACCGGCCGTGTAGGTGTACATGTTGGCGGTGATCTCGAGCCCCTCACTACGCGCTGCTTCAACCCGCTCGATGACATCGCCAAGCTTGTCCCAGTTGGATTGGCCGGCAGCTTTCAGGTGATAAATCTCGGCTCGTATTCCACTTTCACGCGCGATTCTCAGTAGTTCATCAACCGACTCAAGCAGCGCGTTGCCTTCACTGCGCATATGCGAGATGTATAGCCCGCCATACTCAGCAGCGACCTTCGTTAGCTCAATTAATTCGTCCGTTTTTGCGTAGAAGCCTGGCGAATAAATAAGCGATGAGCCAATGCCGATAGCGCCCTCCTCCATTGCCTGCCGCACTAAGTCCCGCATGCGGTCTAGTTCATCCACAGTCGGTGGACGATCCTCGTAACCAATCTCATGGACCCGAAGCGTCGTGGCACCGACAAACGATGCGATATTCGGCGACACGCCCTTACCCGCAAGGTGTTCGAGGTAATCACCAAGCGTCGTCCATTCAACATCGAACTTAATGTCGCCTTGACTCGTTACCTCTAACGTCTTCATCTGATCAGTCAAGGGACCGCCTGACACCCCCTCACCAAAAACTTCGAGGGTCACTCCCTGCCGGATGTCGCCCTGAGACCGGCCGTCTTCCAATAACGCCTCACCGGCCCAGCTCAGCATGTTGATGAAGCCGGGAGCGACCACAAGCCCCGAGACATCCAACTCAGTCACACCGCGCGAATCGCCCAAATCACCAACTGCAGTGATTCGATCATCATTGATTGCGAGATCGCCGACAAAGCTGGGCGTCCCTATACCGTCAACGATTGTGCCGTTACGAAGAATGAGATCGTGGTCGGGTGGTGGCGCGCAGGCGCTGACCAGCACGAAAGCGACGAGAAGCGATCTGTGACGCAGCATGAATCTCATTCCTTCAGCTTGGTGTCAACGGTCCTTCAGCTTCAGCAGCCTGACGGCGTTCGCGCGATAGATCTTATCGCGATCGGTTTCGCTCAATTCGAGTTCGTCGATGATCTTGATCGTCTCTCTGATATACATCGGCCCCTTCTCGGGGTCGAACGGCGAGTCGGATGCAAAGACGACATGGTCGGCACCAAAGAAGCTGATGCCACAGATTGTCGCCGCGCGGGAGCCGAAGACTGCCGTATCAGCATAAAACATGCGGAATAAGTCGATCGGCCGCGTCTCCAGTCGCTTAAGCACAGCGCCCAAATTCTCGTCCGAGGTTCGACTACCGAGTTGGTCCCAACCGGGTCCGACGCGACCTTCGAAATACGGCACCATACCGCCCATGTGATGCGTAATGATTTTCAATGACGGATAGTCGTTGAGTAATCCTTCAAAGACGATCCGTGCCATCGTAGCGCTTGTCTCATACGGCCAACCGAAGGTCCACCAAATCTCGTATTTTGAACTGGTCTCGGTCAGATAGTCGGTGAAACTGGCCCCGCGCGCTGGATGCATCCAGATCGGCAGGTCATGCTCGGCCATCGCCCCGAAGAGTGGCCTGAACTCAGGCGCGGTCAATGGTTGTCCATTAATATTCGTGAACACCTGAACCCCGCACGCACCGAGGTCATTAACGGCGCGGTGGGCTTCAGTGACGATCCCCTCGGACGCATTCATCGGAAGCGAAGCGACGAAGCCGGGAAACCGATCGGGGTGTCGCTGCACCAGTTCAGCCATCCCGTCGTTGGCAGCCTGAGCCAGTTGGGTCGAGACCTCCGGACCACCCAGGACTTCAAGTGGCGGTGAGGCAAGTGACAGAATTTGTCGGTAGTCGGGACCGAACTGATCCATTACACGAAATCGCTCATCGAGGTCCACCAGCATCGGAATGCCCCGGACCCGTTGCCCGATGTCCTTGAAATCACCAGCGACTTGCATCATCAGCTTATTAAACGGTTCGGGAAAGATGTGATTGAAAATGTCTATTTTCTGCATAGTTTTTTCATTGGCCTGGTGAGAACTTGTTACTCCCAGCCATAGACTTCTAATGTCGTACGCCCTTGTCGAAGGGCGCCTGCGATCGAAGCCTCCTTTTTCTCCCTCGCACGCGCCGCAGCAAGAACTTTCTGCACTGAGTCGCGGGCGAGAACGACCACGCCGTCGGCGTCCCCGACAACTAGGTCTCCCGAGGCGACTGTAATATCGCCTATCACGATTGGCTGCCCCACATGTCCAGCGGCATCAACCACTTTGGTCGTACCGCGGATTGCCCGGCCGCACGAAAAAACTGGAAAGCCCGATGTGGCAAGCTCGTCACCATCCCGCACACAGCCTTCGATGACCAAGCCCCCGAGCCCACGAGCGACCGAAGCCGTTGTCATAATTCCACCCCAGTACCCAAACTCGTGAGCTCCGCCGACGGCCACCACCAGGACCTCACCCAACCGGGCCTGGGCGATCGCCCGGTGCAACCAGAGGTTGTCTCCCGGTGCGCCCTGCACGGTGAGCGCGGGACCACACACTCGCATCGAGTCCATCAGAGGCTTGATTGCGTGCGGGAGCGCACCGGTTTGTCCTGCAGCTTCATGGAGTGTCGCCGAAGAGAAAACCGCCGCTTCCGCGACTAAGGCACCGTCGAATTGTTCTTCACGAACGTTCACAACTACTTGGCCTCTCGCCGCTGGAGCTCGAAATACTTGAATTGTTTCCGAGCTTCGTCAAGACGCATGCCGCTCTCAACCGCTGTACGAATCCGGTCCTCGGCTTCTTCAATCTCCTTCGCTAGAGCCACGACCTCAACCTCCCGCGACCGCGGCACTGCGACTACACCATCGGCATCACCGAGAAGCAAATCGCCAGGAGACACTTCTGTGCCACCAATCAGGACCGGTACGTCCATCGCATCCAGCTGCACGCGATCCTTGCCAGTACGCATTGACCAGCCTCGGCTAAATATTGGGTACTGCAGTTCAAGACTTAGCGAGATATCGCGGCAATGTCCATCAATGACGCTTCCACCGACTCGGCGTCGATGCGCAACGAACGTCAGAATGTCGCCCCAAACTGTCATGTCTGGACGTCCGGCGTTATCGATAACTACCACTTCTCCTTCGGGCACGTCATCGATGTAGTCGCCGACCGAGCCGGGTTCGCCAGCGACAGGCACGGTTCGCATTGTGAACGCGCGGCCGCACAGCCGAAACTCTGGCGCAAGGGGCTTGATTCCCAGGCACTGGCCAGCGATGCCGAGACGGTCGAGCGCATCACTTACCGTCGTTGCTGAAAGCTTCTTTAGTTCCGATAGCACAGACTCCATACCCCCACCTTCATTCGCTCGACCGTCGCTGATCTAACATGGACTCGTAGTTACCATCCATGACACGACTGACCGGCGTACCGGTTCGCACTGCAGTTGTTAACCTTGCTTCGCGCGCGGCGATCGACTCGGCGATCTCTAAAACCTCCGTACTTCGGGCGGCGTCGACGAATACCACTCCGCTTCCGTCGGCAATTACGAGATCGCCAGACTTCACATCAACACCGCCAACCACGATCGGCTCGTTCCATGCATGCTCGGTCACACGTCCACGCGCCGTGAGCGGAACCACCGTGCGCGCAAATACCGGGTAATCAAGATCCCGACTGTCGTCAACGTCACGAACCGCACCATCCACGATGGTCCCCGAGATACCGCGAAGACTAGCGGCCGCTGACAGCAAGCCACCCCAGCCGGCAGCGTCCTGGCGGCTGTGATGCTCAACAACAATCACATCATTGGAGGTGCCGGCCTCAATGGCGGCACTGCACAAATGGCGACTCGCCACACCTTCACCAGCCGGGCCGAGCTTAACCGGTATGACGCGGCCCACGATCCGGCGCTCCGCGGAAACCCGGTGGATTCCAATAACTGTACCCGGAAGACCCAGTTGGTCCAGCGCATCAGAGACTGCACAGGTGTCCAAAGAGCGAAGACGTGCCACAGCAGCGTCAGACAGCATAAACGACCTTTCTCCTCCTAAATCAGGCGCCAAGCGACCCGCGCCTAGCAGCAAACGGATCATTCTCTCTTGACAGGGATAATTTTTCACATAAATTATCCGCTGGGACCAGGCTGGCCCCCCAGACTTCCCCTACAGTTCCACTACAGCCAATGATTCGGAGTCGAGTTATGAGAGTTATCGATACACACGCGCATGTCACCGCACCGCAGGAACTCTATGCGTACAAGGCTGGTCTACTCGCCCATCGCGGTGCGCACGGACGTGGCAGAATCAGCATCTCTGATGAGCAGATTCTCGCGGCGCTAAATACGCCAACTTTTCGGACCGTGTCTCATCTTGAACAGCTGAAGCAGGTCGGCACCGACATGCAACTTGTCTCACCGCGGCCGTACACGATGATGCACAGCGAGAAACCCGAAAAACTCGTCCGGTGGTACATCGAAGAAACCAACAACATCATCCACCGACAGTGCGAACTCCTGCCTGACACTTTTCGTGGCGTCGCTGGATTACCGCAGAACATGGGTGTGAGTGTGGAGAACTCACTGAACGAGTTGGAGCGTTGCATCAAAGAATTGGGTTTTGTCGGTTGCTTGATCAACCCCGACCCGAACGAAGGGCAGGGACCGACCCCTCCGGGTCTCGGTGATGAATATTGGTATCCACTCTATGCCAAGCTGGTCGAGTTGGATGTGCCGGCACTCGTACATTCTGCCGGTTGTCGGAGTCCGCGTGAACCGTACTCGCTACACTTCATCAACGAAGAGAGCATCGCGATTGTCTCGCTGCTCAGTTCGACCGTATTTGATGATTTTCCCAAACTGAGGCTGATCGTCTCGCACGGAGGTGGTGCCATCCCCTATCAGATCGGCCGATACCGCGCTATGTGGTCGAGACGCAAGAGCGTCGCCTTTGAAGATGAGCTTCGGAAACTCTATTTCGACACGTGCCTGTACACGCAAGAGTCACTCGATCTGCTCTTCAAATGGGTCGGACCAGACCGGTGCATGTTTGGCTCAGAGAAACCTGGAATCGGCACGGCTAAAGATCCGAAAACAGGTGAGTGGATTGACGATGTTAAGTCGAAGATCGACGCGATTGACTGGCTGAGTGAGTCCGATCGGCAGCGGATTTTTGAAGACACCGCCACCGAGGTCTACAAACTGAAGTTCTAAGCCGAAGGCGCGTGGGTCCCCAGTCGTCGATCTTTCAGCCACTATGTCCGAATCAAGCCTCGGCAACACACCGAACGGATCGGTCGAAGTCATTGCAGACGGTCGCAAGACCATCATCGGGATCGCTGGCGCAATCACCGCAGCGGTCCTCGTGTTACTACTGCCGAGTCCCGCTAATCTACCGCCTGAAGCCCAGCGGCTTGGTGCCATCTTTCTAGCAGCCATCATTCTATGGGCGACGGAGGCACTTCCGATCGCCGTTACGGCACTGCTCGTCATCGTTCTGCAGCCACTTTTGCGTGTCGCCGAGCTCGATGCAGCGTTCAATGCGTTCGTGAGCCCGGTTTTCTTTTTCGTGCTAGCGATGTTCTGCATTGCGGCAGCAGTAACCAACGCTGGCCTTGACCGACGGTTTGCGTATTGGTTGCTCGCACGTGCAGGCACTGACAGTCGGCGGGTGGTCACCGCACTCATCGTTGGAACGGCGGCGACCTCGATGGTCATCTCCGACGTGCCCGCATGCGCCATTTTCATGAGTATTGGTCTCGGTGTTATGTCGCGGTTGAACCTCGAACCTGGTAAGTCAGCGATTGGCAAGGCGATCATGGTCGGCATACCAATCGGTTCACTCATCGGGGGCGTGACTACCCCTGCTGGTAGCTCAGTAAATATCCTCGGCCTCCACTTCATCGAGGAATTCGGTAACGTTACTGTTTCGTTCGTCGAGTGGATGGCGATCGGGATACCAATGTCCGTAGGCCTTGTGCCCATTGCATGCTGGGCAATATTACGGAGCTTCCCACCTGAGATCCCGACGATTGGTGACGCGAGCGTGATAGAGCGTGAGCGAGCGGAACTTGGGCCGATGTCAGCGCCCGAACGGAAAACGGTCACCTTGCTATCGATAATGATGGTTCTCTGGATCGCGGGTAGCTGGATCGAGTTTCTCGATGTACTCACTGTTGGCTTAGGCGGCGCCATTGTGATGTTTTTCCCTGGCATACGGCTGTTGACTTGGAAACAGGCCGAGCGCGCGACCGGTTGGGACACGATGCTGATGATCGGCGGGGTGACATCGCTCGGCACCGCCTCGGTCACTACCGGCTTGGCTACCTGGCTCGTGGGCCTAGCGCTCGGGGGGGTCGCCAGCTGGCACATTATCCTCGTGCTCCTCGCCATCAGCGCGTTCACGGTGGTCATTCACCTAGCGCTGCCGATTGGTCCGGTAGTCAATGCGGTCGTTATTCCACCCATCGCGCTGCTCGCCATCAACGCCGGTGTAAACCCCGCGCTCTATGCTCTCCCTGTTGCATTCACCGCCTCGTGCGCGTTCCTGTTACCGCTCGATGCAGTCGCACTCTTGACTTATTCGAGAGGCTACTACCGGATGCACGAGATGCTGACTCCGGGTGTACTGGTCAGCGCGGCTTGGGTCATCTGGATGACGGCGATCATGCTCGTCGTCGGACCCTTGCTTGGATTCGTTTAAACAGTCAGGTCGACCGAGGAGCTTCTTATGAAAATACTGTTCGTCTTGACGACCGTGTGCGCCACTCTCACCTTCGGTTCGCCGGTGTTTGCGCAGTCGGAGCCCCACCCACTCCCAGGAATCAGTTTGAGTCTCAACGAGATTAGGGCGCAGATGTTTCACGTCAGTGCCGGGCGACGCCTAAGACCCAAATCGTGGCCGGGAAACAATCGGGTTGCCGTTGCACTGAGCTTTGACGTCGACAATGCCTCAGCAACCCTCTCGCGGGGCAATCTCAATTCTGAGGTCATCTCCCGCGGCGAATACGGCGCGGTAGACGGTCTGCCACGCCTCTTGCGCATGCTGGAGCGACAGAGCGTCCCGGCCTCTTTCTTCATTCCTGCGGTTAGCCACCTTTTACATCCGCAGATGGTCGAGAGTATCTTGAGCTATGACATCCATGAGATTGGGGTCCACGGCTGGATCCATGAACTCCTACCGTTGCTGGACGACCGAGGGGAAGAGCAACGCCTACTCGACCAGGCGATCGATACACTCACAACAGCAATTGGTAAACGGCCGGTTGGATATCGTGCACCCTCATGGCAGTTCAGCAACTACACAGTGGAGCAGATCAAGGACGCTGGCTTCCTCTACGACAGCTCGCTTATGGCGAGTGACGATGCGTACGAGATCCTGATTGATGGTGAGCCGAGCGGCGTGGTGGAACTGCCAATTGAGCGGATTCTTGACGACTTCCCGTATTTTGGGGGTAACACAAACGGCTCCTTACCGGTACCAGAACTAATGATTAAGGTGTTTCGGAGCGAGTTTGACGTAGCCTGGGAGGAAGGAGGATTGTTCGTCCTCACGATGCATCCGCACATCATGGGCCACCGTTCCCGCGTGGCTGCCCTAGAAGGGTTGATCCGCCATATGAAAATCAAGGGTGGTGTCTGGTTTGCCACGCACGAACAGGTTGCCCGGTATGTGAAGGAGGCTGGTGACCAGTGAATGGCCCCTGTGAACGATATTCAGCATTGCACAGAGCACGAGGTACTTCGGGACTGCCAGTGGCCAACCTGAGTACAAACATGCTCCTTCCGGCCACTTTCGAACTGTGACCTCGGTTTTACTACGATTGATGCACAGTATTAATTCGCCACTCGTTGTGATGCTTCACCTCGGCTTGGCCTTCTCAAGCGTGGTGTATGCCGCGGCCCAGACTGTGCCTGTCCCTACTGATTCCCGACAGGATAACCTCACGGTTAACATCGATGGCCCACCGCCGCCGATCCCGCCAGCCATGGTCGCGCGTGATGAACTGGGGCGTGTGACACTTCGCGCGGTGCGGCTCGACGAATCACTCCGTATCGACGGGCGGCTCGACGATGGCATATACGCTGCCGTGCCGAGCATTGGCGGCTTCGTTCAGCAAGAACCAAGCGAAGGCGAGCCGCCGACCCAAGACACTGAAATCTGGGTGTTTTTTGACGATACAACGTTCTATTTTTCCGTCCGCTGCTGGGATTCCGAACCGGAACGAATCGTGGCAAAGGAAATGCGTCGAGGTAATTTGGGGATCGCTAGAGATGACACGATTACGCTGACACTCGACACTTTCTATGACCGGCGCAATGGGTATTACTTTGAGACCAACGTACTCGGAGGCGTGTACGATGCACTTGTAACTGACGAACGCTCTGAGAATGCGGATTGGGACACGGCCTGGGAGACGCGGTCTGCTTTTTTCGATGGCGGTTGGAGCCTTGAAATGGCTATCCCGTTCAAATCGCTCCGCTACCCGGGGGACGGTCCGCAGGTCTGGGGCATCAATGTCCGGCGAAAGCTCATTCGCTACGAGGAAATCTCATTACTAAGTCCAATCCCGGCATCGTACGGACGTGTTGGCATCTGGAAATTTTCGTCATCCGCTACGCTCGTCGGGCTTGAGACACCGGCGTCCTCGACCAATCTCGAACTGAAGCCTTACGGTATCTCTACGGTCATGACCGACCATGCCGCAACGCCGTCGTTCACCAATACTTTGGAAGGCGACGCTGGTATAGATGTCAAGTACGGCCTAACGAAAGGATTGACCGCCGACCTCACCTACAACACCGACTTCGCTCAGGTAGAAGTAGATGAGATGCAGGTGAACCTGACACGGTTCGGATTATTCTTTCCAGAAAAGCGTTCGTTCTTTCTTGAAGGTCGAGACATTTTTTATTTTGGGGGAGCAGGACCGAGATTCTCTAGCCTGCCATCGGGCGACGCACCACTCCTGTTCTTTAGCCGAAGAATCGGCCTGGACGAAGGTCAGCCAATTCCCATTCTCGGCGGCGGGCGAGTGACGGGCCGGGCCGGGCCTTATGCGGTTGGACTCTTAAACATCCAGACTGATGATGGTCCCACGAACACCGTTAAGCCAACGAACTTCTCTGTCGTCCGACTGAAACGAGACATTCTAGATCGCAGCACAGTTGGCGTGATCGCTACCCACCGCTCAAAGGCACTTGACGGGCCCGGGTCGAACTCGGTCTACGGTCTCGATACCCGACTTGCGTTCTTTTCGAACTTCTTCATTGACGCCTACTACGCTCAGACACAGACCAAGGGGCGAACTGGCGACGACTCCAGCTATCGCACAAGAATGGAAAACAACGGTGACCGATACGGATTCGTCGTTGAGCATCTCAAGGTAGGGAAAGATTTTAATCCTGAGGTTGGATTCATGCGCCGAGAGGATTTCCGGCGTAGCTTCGGTGAGATTCGCTTCAGCCCGAGACACATCTCAAGCAATGTGGTGCGGAAATACACTCTCCAGGCGAGCCTTGAATACACCACTTCCGCCTCAACCGGCGCGCTCGAGACCCGTGAGGCGATCGCCAGATTCGATCTTCAGTTTGAAAACGGCGAACGGTGGCGTAACCATTACTCACGTCAGTATGAGTTCCTGACTGAGCCGTTTACGATCGCGAGCGGGGTCGTGATCCCCGTGGGCGGCTATGACTTTGAGACGGTGCAGTCGCGGTACACAATCGGTCAGCAACGACTAATCTCCGGTAGCGTAGGGTTTCAGGCCGGCACGTTCTATGGTGGTAAACGCTCGGAAGTCAGCTTCAATGGACGCATGAAGTTGGGAACGAAGTTTGGAATCGAGCCGAGCTTGGCTGTGAATTTCATCGACCTGCCGCAAGGTCAATTCGAGACAAAGATTGGACGACTACGTGCGGTTGTTACGATGACGCCCCGAATGTTCGTTGAAGCACTAACGCAGTACAGCTCGAATGGAGATTCCGTGGGCACGAACGTGCGCTACCGATGGGAGTATCAGCCTGGAAGCGATCTCTTCGTTGTCTACACCGAAACCCGTGACACGCTAGTGGGTGGGTTTCCCGGCCTTGTCAATCGAGGCTTCGCGGTTAAGATCACTCGGCAGGTCCGGTTTTAGCCAGTCCTCGCCACGTGCAGTAAATCCAGTTACACAGGCGGTTAGGTAGAAGCGCGAGGGAATTATTCGTTTAGACAGTGACCCAGCTTGTCTTACCCCGCCCGGCCGGCCAGAGCTGCCGCGCGAGCGACCCGTCTTATTCGACTCGAATTGATTGCTGTCTCGTTGCGCTCACGTCGCGCCACCATTTGCGCTTGCCGACGTCTTTGCTCCAGCGCGCGATACTTCGGCGTGAGCGGCTTGCGCGGCCGCTGATGTAGATTGTCGAGTAGGTCGTCTGAAAGTCCATCCAAAACGACCCGTTTTTGCCTACGCTGTGCTATCCGTTTTCGCTGCATTTGAGTGTGATAGCAGCGGAAGCAGAGACTGCGATACAAGTCCGCTCCGTTCCCACTCTGGTTTTGGACCATCACCGCGAAGTCCTGGCAGATTACACAAACCGGCCTACACCCAAGGGGCGTAGCCGCGACCCCAAGGGGCTCGTGGGGCTTAAGGTTCAAGCCGGCCGAATACGGCATCTCCAGCTGGTGTGTTGCCGGACTGACTGGCTGTCGCGTCCCCAAATCGACCGTGCACTCACCGGCAACACTTTGAAAAACAGCAGCTCCAAGTTGGTTCTTAATCCTCATCACTTTCCCCCTCTTAGTTAACCTGACTATAGCCAGAGGGTGTGACAGGGTAGGTCGCGCCTTTTCTTCGCCCACAACAAGTGAGTACAATCTAGGAATCTTCAGGCCGATGGCGGCCTGTCCGGAGGACGGAACTCATGACTGGGTCGGTGGAAACTTTCCAATTCCAAGCTGAAACCAAGCAGTTGCTCGATATTGTGATCCACTCGCTTTACTCCCAAAAGGAAATCTTTTTGAGGGAGTTGATATCAAACGCTTCGGACGCCCTGGACCGGGTCCGGCTCGAGGCCCTGACAAATCATGACCTCCTGGCCGCTAACGAGACCCTCGAAATCCGCTTAGCAACCGATTCGAACGCCCGGACCCTCAGTATCGAAGACAACGGGATTGGGATGACCCGAGCCGAGGTCGCTGAGAACATCGGGACAATCGCGAAGTCCGGAACTCGTGAGCTCGTCGAACGGCTTCAATCGGCTCAATCGGGTGATGCAGCACAACTCATCGGCCAATTCGGTGTTGGCTTTTATTCAGTCTTTATGGTGGCTGACCGTATCACGCTAATCACACGCCGGGCCGGTGAGGAAGCAGCGACGCGGTGGTCGTCAAGTGGCGATGGCACATATGAACTCGCTGACGATAACCGCTTCTCGCGCGGCACAACGGTCACCCTCCACCTGAAGCCAGTGGATGCCGAGCACGGCATCAGCGATTTTACGGACCCCTTAGTCCTTCAGGGCCTAGTGAAGCGGTACTCCGACTTTGTTAGTTATCCCATTAAGGCAACGGTCCCTGAGCCCGGCGCGGATGCCAGCGCCGCACCCGAGGAGCGCACCATTAATTCAATGCAGCCGATCTGGACAAGGCCGGCAAGCGAGGTGAAGGACGAAGAGTTCACGGAGTTCTATCGCCATGTCGCGCGCGATTGGGGTGAACCGCTAGATCGCCTGTCACTCCGGGCCGAGGGACGTCTTGAATATCAGGCGTTACTTTTTTTCCCGAGGCATGCACCGTTCGATTTGTATTTCCGGGACCAACAGTTCGGTCTCCAGCTCTACGTGCGCAGAGTGCTGATCATGGACCGCTGCCAGAACTTACTGCCTCCCTATCTCCGCTTCGTCAAGGGCATAGTCGATTCCGCCGATCTACCACTCAACGTATCACGTGAAATGATTCAGCAAGATCGACACATCAGCCAGATGCAAAATTGGCTTAGCCGAAAGGTTTTGGAACATCTACAACAGATGCTCGATTCTGATCGCGACAAATTTATGACTTTGTGGGGAGAGTTCGGTGCAGTTTTGAAAGAAGGCGTGGCTGGAGATGGAGACGTTAAGGATCGTTTGCTGCCACTGCTACTGTTCCAGTCATCGAACGACCCGGTTGCTCTAACTGCACTTGATGAATATGTCACCCGAATGAAACCGGAGCAAACAGAAATCTATTACTTGACCGGCGAATCGCGAGCAGTTGTTGAACACTCGCCGCATCTTGAAGCGTTCCAGGCTAAGGCCTACGAGGTGCTTTATTTGGTAGACCCAGTAGATGAGTTGGTCGCCGAACGTGTTCAAGACTTTAGCGGGAAACCGGTTAAATCGATCGGGAAGGGCACGGTGGAATTGGGCAGCGAGGACGATCGGAAGCAGGCTGAAGCAAACCTGAGTGAACAGCGAAAGCGGTTCGCTAGCCTTCTAGAATTTCTGCAGACAACCCTGGACGATGCGGTTAAGGAAGTACGGCTGTCCACCCGGCTAATAGCTTCACCGGTTTGTCTTGTTGGCGCTGATGATGACATCAGCCCCACGCTCGAACGGATGCTTCGGCGGAGTCAGGGCTCTGGCGCAGGTGCACAACAGAAAAGAATTCTTGAGCTTAATCCGAAACATGCAATCACCTCTAAGCTGCAGGAACGATTCGAAGCCGACCAGAGCGACCCGCTACTTGTGGACTACGCGCATTTATTGCTCGGTTATGCGTTGCTAGCCGAAGGTTCTGACCTCCCTGATCCATCGCGGTTTAACAAGAGTATCGGGGACCTGATGGTGAACGGCCTGTGATCGCTGGCCCTAGTCGCTGCGCTTTGGGCTCTACACCAGAACAAGGCCTGAAATTGTTTTTGCTGAGGTGGCACCACGCAGGGTGGGCACTAGTGACGTGACGGATTATTAAGGCTCTGAATCATGCCGCGAAGCAACGAAGTCATCCGGCAATGGAACATCCTGCGGGAACTCGAAGCGTCACGTCGCGGGACTATCGCCAGCCTCGCGCGGAAGATGCAGGTGTCGACAAGAACCATCCGGCGTGATCTCATAGCCCTACAGACAGCCGGTTTTCCAATCTACGACGAAGTCATCGACAGGCTACGTTTTTGGAAACTCGACACGAAGCCCTTCAGGGACCTGTTCCCCGGCTTCAGCCTACCCGAGCTCTACGCGCTTTATTTCAGCCGGACTTTGCTCAAGTGCCTCGCCGGTGCACCGTTCCAGAAAGACCTCACCACCGCCTTCGCTAAGCTTGAAAAGGTCCTCACGCCGGGCCTGCAGAAGCTCTTCGACCAGCTGCCTACCGTGCTTCAAGCAAGAACTGGACGACGCCGTGGTGGCAGCAAGATTGATAAAACGATTCCTGGGCTGATCACCGCCACGCTGGAGCGACGCCAGGTGACGATGCGTTACCACTCATTGTCAAGCAGGCGGACAAAGAACTACCTGGTTGAGCCCTACCGACTCCTGCACTTCCAGGGCGGATTCTATCTATTCGCCTACGTGTCGGAGTACAACGAAATGCGCACCTTCGCGGTCGAGCGGGTCCAACACTTGTCGCTCCTTGAGACGACATTCGAGCCGTCGCAGGAGCTGTCTTCTGAGCCTTTTGCGCACTCCCTCGGTATGATGCAAGGACCCCCGCAACACGTCGAAGTCAAGTTTACGGCGAAGAGGGCCCCTTACGTGCGCGAGGTCGAATGGCACACATCGCAGCAGGTGGTAGACGAACCCGACGGCTCGCTTCGGCTATCGCTCGAGGTCTGCATCGACCAACCGCTTCGAAGCTGGGTCCTTAGCTTTGGCGCGAGCGCCCTCGTCCTCGCACCACCGGACTTGGCAGCTGAAATCGCGGCGGAGCTCACGCGGGCTCGTGCGGGATACAAAGCGAGTTCTTCCAAGCGTTGAGAAACCTGGGGTCCAGGGCGGAAACAGGAGCCCCAAGAACAATTAGGAAAACGACGTTGCGCTCTCCCCACCAATCCCGATAGCCTGAGCGGAGAGGATACGCCTAACTGGAGGATTCATGAAGCGCTGGTCTCACCTACTCGTCCTTATTCCGTTCCTGATGATTCCGACCATAACCCCGGCACAGGAGTCGGTCACACCGACGCCCGAAAGTGTCATCGGCTGGGCGCCATGTACCGATTACAAACTCGCAACTTACGAACAGATTGCCGAGTACTTTCACGTGCTAGACAAGGCAACCGACCGGATGCAGCTCGTGGACATTGGTGAGACTGCTGAAGGCCGCACACAGCTCATGGCGATCATTTCGTCGGAAAGCAATATGCAGAATCTGGCTCGATATAAAGAGATCTCGCAACAACTGGCACGGGCGCGTGTCAGCGGAGACGAGGCGCAGGCATTGGTTGATGAGGGGAAGGCGATTGTTTGGATCGATTTTGGTCTGCATTCAACTGAAGTAGCGCATGGGCAGACCGCGCCGTGGATGGCCTACAAGGCAGTGACGGAAGAGACCGAGGAAATGCAGGTCATCCGCGACAACGTCATTTTCTTACTTGTCCCAAATATGAATCCCGACGGTACAACGCTGGTAGCCGAATGGTACATGCAACACGTTGGGACCCAGTATGAGGGAGCACCACTCCCAGAGCTTTACCAGAAGTATGTTGGCCACGACAACAACCGCGACTGGTTCATGTTTAACCAGCCCGAGAGCCAGAACATCGGTCGGCAGGTGTATCACGAATGGTTTCCTCAAATTATCTACAACCAACATCAATCTGGACCGTTTCCATCCCGCATCTTCATTCCGCCATTTGCTGAACCGGTGAATCCGAATATTCCCCCACTCGTTATGCGCGGCATCAATGCCGTCGGCTCGGCCATGGGTCGCCGTTTTGATCAAGAGGGTAAAACGGGCGTGGTTTCCCGCGTCGGTTTCGATACCTGGTGGAACGGTGGGATGCGCACGGCACCATACTTTCACAACATGGTGGGCATTCTCACCGAGACGTCGCACACCTCGCCAGCCCCCGCCGTCTACGACCCGGCCACCTTTCCAGCCACTTTTGGTAACGGTGAGTCAACGACTGCACCTTCAGCGTTCTACCCGAACCCTTATATGGGCGGTGAGTGGCACCTACGCGACAGTTGTGAATACATGCTAACTGGCTCTATGGCGGTCCTCGACATCGGAGCCAAGCGTCGTACCGAGTGGCTCTCCAACATTTATCAGATGGGCCGCGAAGCAATCGCCGATGGTGAAGACGAAACTTACGTCATCTCGGCCGACCAATGGGACCCAGGAACGGCGGCAAAACTAGTAAACGTTCTTCGGTGGGGTGCCATTGACGTGGAACAGGCGAACGCGCCTTTCACCCTTGATGGCGTGTCCTATCCGGCCGGTAGTTATGTCATACCGGGTGCCCAACCATTCCGATCGCATCTCACTGACTTGCTTACGCCACAGGTCTATCCCGATAGACGAATGTACCCGGGTGGGCCACCGGACCGCCCTTACGATGTTAGTGGATGGACACTGCCGTATCAGATGGGGGTCAGCGTTCAGAAACATTCGGGACTTGGCGAACGCACCACCCAGCTTGCGCTCGAGCAGGTGGAGCGGGCCTCTCCACCGAACGGGTCTGTTTCAGGACTCGCAACAGTCGCCTATGCGATCGACCCGAAAGCAAACGATGCCTTTACAGCAGTCAACCGTCTTCTGACCGCTGGTGAGAGCATTTCTCGCACAACCAGTGCCGAGAACATCGGCACCCGGCTATGGCCACCAGGAACGTTTTTGGTTGTTGCCGGTGATGATACGCATGCTCGCGTGGAAGACGTGGCGCGATCACTCGGGCTACGAGTTGCGGCGCTCACCGAGGCACCGCTGACGGAGACCACCCCACTCAGGCAGCCGCGGGTTGGGCTGTATCACGCCTGGGGCGGCAACATGGACGAGGGGTGGACACGTTGGGTGCTCGAACAGTTCGAGTTTACCTACGACCGGTTGCACGATGCTGAGGTGCGCCTCGGGAACTTGAGCGCTAACTATGACGTGATTCTTCTGCCCGACGCGACTTACACGGGCATGCTGCACGGACTATCAACCGACCGAATGCCGCCTGAGTACTCCGGGGGTATGACCATCCGCGGCCTGGCGAACCTGTATGACTTCGTCGTGGAGGGTGGGACACTTGTCGCGATGGACTCAGCCACTGAATTACCCCTTGCAATCTTTGACCTACCCCTTCGCGAAGTAACATCGGGACAATCCGACGCCGATTTCTTTATTCCGGGTACATTACTGCACCTTAAAGTCGACCACGGGCATCCGCTCGGTTACGGCATGCCAGAAGAAACGACGGCGTTTTTTTCCCGCAGTCCCGCGTTTGCACTTGGCCGCCCGGTGAATCCTCGGGTTCGACGGGTAAGCGGCACCCCCGAACCACCGTCTTCGGTTAGGGCCGTAGCAACCTACCCAGCAGAGGGTCTCCTCAAAAGTGGGTGGCTACTGGGTGAACATGTGCTCAGCGGACGTGCGGCTGTCGTGGAAGCCGATGTCGAAGCCGGCCGCGTGGTGCTGCTTGGTTTCCGGACGCAGCACCGCGGTCAGCCGCACGCCACGTTCAAATTGCTCTTCAATGCGCTCTACCGAGGCGGAATGTGAAGTGTGTCGGGGTCTCCGAATGTGGGTCCCGCGTGTTCTTACCCCAAGCCGCTTCGGAAGGTTAGAAATCATCGGTCAGAACACGATGGTCGGTTGTCACGCAAGCCGTCTGGCGCCCTCACGATTGATTGGTCCTAGATACACGTCGGACTTTAGTCCAGCGGAATTACGAAATGCGTCTTGCATGGCATCGCCGATCGCCTGAGCATCACGCTCACTCTCAGCGAACGCAACCATCGACGGACCTGACCCCGAGACCGAGCAGCCGAGCGCAGCCTTTGACAGTGCCGCATTCTTAACATCGGCCAATCCGGGAATGAGATGCGCTCGGACCGGTTCCACAAGTCGGTCGAGGATACTCCGACCAAATTGTGTGAGGTCTCCTCGATGGAGCGCGTCAACCAATGCCGCGATATTACCGAGGTTCGCCACTACATCGTCGAGCGCATACGTCCGCTCGGCGGTGAGCTCACGTGCCGCTGCAGTCGGCACCGAACAGTGGGGATGAACGACTACGACCCGCAGCTCCTTTGGAACAGGTAGGTTAATCAACTCCAGTGGGTCATAGCTGCGCACAAGCACGATTCCGCCAAGCAAACTGGGCGCGACATTGTCGGCATGCGGTGTTTCAGATGCCGCGCGTTCGCCTACAAGCGCACTCGCAACCAAGTCGTAACGTGACAGTGGCGCGTCGAAGAGTTCATTGACCGCGACGGCACCACCAACAGCACTCGCGCCAGAACTGCCCAGGCCGCTAGCCAGTGGCATCTGCTTGTGAAGCCACAACCGAACACCGCGTCGGTGCGGCTCCTCAGCTTCGAGACCATCAAGCCGCCGTAGAACGTCAGCGGCGGCAACACTGGCCACATTTTTTTGGGGGTCGCGGGGAAGGGCGCCCCCATCACCCGTGATCTCGGCAATCTCAACGCCTGGTGTCTCGCTCAGTTCCGCTTCAACAATGTCACCGGGCTTTAATAGCGCGAGTCCGAGCACATCAAATCCTGGACCGAGATTTGACGCGCTGGACGGAGCAAACACGCGTACGCGGTTAGGCATCTTCGTCCAGAGTAACAAATCCGGTAACGACTCCTACCAAGAATTCGATTTCTTGGTCCGTGGCTCCACATCCCAGACTTTCTCGAAACCGCATCGTCGTTGGGGGCCTGTTAATCCATTCGGCTTCGATTTGGACACCGATCCCTCCCTAGACTCGATCGTCCTAATACTATTTCTTAGAACGCTTTACAGGCGATCTACCGTCGGGATACATGCCTGAGGAACATGGAACCGCCAAGGCTGAACAATTCTAGACGAACGTCGCTTTTGTTATTCCGCTAGCTTTCCAAGACAAGGTCGTTCTACAATCCCAAGTTCCGTTGTTGTTGCAGTTGCTGATCTTGGTTGGTGAGTTGGGTAGCCCGCCCGAGTGCCACGGCGGCACCGAAGAGGCAGGAAGTTCGTAAACAGTTATTGACGTAATCTGGTTCTTTAGGAGGCTTCTATGTCGCTCTCGCGTCGCGCGTTCTTTCGCAATTTAGGGGTCGATCGCGCCGACTCGGTTTCTCCAAATCTCATAGCGTCCCGTGGGCGCGAAGCACTTGAATTGTGGCGGAACGGCCTGAACTACGAGGATGAGGCGCAGTGGCCTGTCACGAGGTTGGCGGATGGTGCCATCGTTATTTCCAGTAATGAAAATCCTTTAGGGCCTGGGCCGGCGGCCTACCAAGCGCTTCTCGATGGTCTGGACCAGCAGGCCGGTCGCTACCCGACCAACTTCCGACCGAGTCATCGTGACCTGATGCAGACGATCGCCAGCAAATATGGCGCTCGCCCAGAAAACGTCACGCTCGGCACTGGCTCGGGGGAGATTCTCGAGAACGCGGCCCTGGCATACACCAGTCCGGATAAGGCACTCGTCACCGCTGACCCGTCTTACCTGCAGGCTGTCGGCGTAGCCAGGCGGCAGGGGCATCCTGTACGCACGGTGCCACTTGACGCGAATTTACGGCTTGACTCAGAAGCTATTGCTCGCGCAGCGAGTGGTGCCGGCTTAGTCTTTCTGTGCAATCCGAACAACCCGAGCTCGACCGTCATGCCAGCTTCCGATGTCGAAGCCCTCGTGGCTGAGGTCCGCCGGTCGTCACCGGATACGCGCATCCTGATCGACGAGGCGTATCACGACTATGCAACCGACCCGGCACACCAGACAGCGATTCCATTGGCGCTTCGAACGCCAAATGTGTTCGTGGCGCGGACGTTCTCAAAGGCCTACGGCATGGCGGGCCTCCGGCTTGGCTACGCTATCGGTCACCTGGAGACGATCGCGACCCTAGCGCAGTGGACGCACGTGTTTAATTCCAACAATCTAGCCAACGCGGCGGCTGTTGCCTCGCTCAACGACCCGCAGCATCTCGAGCAAGAGCGCGCACGCAACAAGGAGGCGCGCGACTTCACGATCGGAGTGTTCAACGACCTCGGTTGCGAGGCTGCTGATGCACAGACGAACTTCCTGTTCGTTAACATCGGTCGTCCAGCGGCTGAGTTCCGTAACGCGTGCGCCGAGCACAATGTGGCCGTCGGTCGGGATTTTCCACCGATGGAAAAAACGCATGCCCGTGTTTCGATTGGCACAATCGGCGAAATGCGCCGAGCCGCTGAAGTCTTCAAGCAGGTACTGGCATAGAACACGGTGCCGCTAATGAGACAACAGATGACTAGACACTCTCAGCCCGGACAGAAACCGGGAACGCTTTCCAGCATCGAGGAGGACTCCATGTCGTTTTCGCGACGCACATTTGTAAAGACTCTCGGGGTCGGAGGCGCAGCAGCGCTCTCTGGCGCCTACATCCCAAGAGCGTATGACTTGCCTTCGTTTTGGACGCCAACCTTACTGGCACAGGAAGGTCCATTACTGCTGCACAACAACGAGAACCCACTGGGTCCTGGCGATAGGGTGCTCAACGCGATCCGCGAGCACATTGCACCGGACGGTGCACCCGTTGGGCGCTATCCGTTCCAGTTAATGCGTAACCTTGTGGGAGCAATTGCTCAGCGGTTCGAGGTTCAGCCTGGAAACGTGATTGTCGGCACCGGCTCGACCCAGGTGCTCCGGACAGCTGTCATGCGCTACACGAGTTCGAGCAAGCCGCTCGTGACGGCGACACCAACTTACGAAGAGTGCACACAGTATGCCCAACTTCTCGGTCATGCCGTCGTCGAAATTGGTCTCAACGACCGGCTTATGCTCGACCTAGATGAGATGGCAGAAGCCGCCAAGGGTGCCGGGATGGTCTTCCTGAACAACCCAAATAACCCGACTGCGACGGTGTATCCAGCCGATGAAATTAACGGGTGCATCGACAAGATCCTGACGGCATCACCCGACACCCGCATCCTCGTGGACGAGGCGTATCACGACTACGTGACCGACCCGCGTCACGAGACGCAGATTCCGGCTGCTGTGAAGAATAATCGCATTCTGGCTGCGCGTACTTTCTCAAAGGCGCACGGTATGGCGGGCCTCCGGACGGGCTATGGCATCGCCCACGAGGACATGATTGGCGAGCTCAGGGAGTTCCATAGTGGCAACACAATCAACACGCCTGGGGTCATCGCCGGTAGCATCTCGATCCTCGACGTACGGCGGCTCAATGAGGAGTCAGCCCGCAATACTGAAGCGCGTCAGTACACGATTGACTGGTTCAAGAACGCGGGCTTTGAGGCTACCGATTCGCAGACCAACTTCATCTTTGTCAAGACCGGGATGAACGCGCAGGAGTTCCGTGACGGCAACCTTGAGAATGGTGTAATGGTTGGTCGGAACTTCCCACCGTATGAGGAGGAGTGGGCGCGCATTTCCATCGGCACAATGGAGCAAATGGAGCAGGCAACCGAATCGTTCGCGAAGGTGCTCCGCGTCAACGCAACAGCGGCCGCCTAACCGGTTTACCAGACCCGGCGCATCGGACACCACGGTGTGTCGGGTCGTTTCGTCTCCCGTCCCAGTAACCGCCGGCCTGTTTCAGTATTCCCGAGTGGTCCAATGACTGGCACGTCTCCAGGTGGTGAGCTTAAGCGCTCGCTGACGCTTGTGCCTACGACGGCACTAGTCGTGGGCACGATCATCGGTGCATCGATCTTCGTGCAACCGTCGGAGATCACGGCACTGGTCCCGTCGCTCGGTGGCGTCGCGGCTATCTGGTTCGCAGCCGGCGTTCTGACGTTTCTTGGTGCATTGGTCTGTGCCGAGCTAGCCTCAGCTTTTTCACGTACGGGCGGTGTCTACGTTTTCCTGAACGAAACGTATTCGCCAGTGGTGGGTTTTTTGTGGGGTTGGGCGATGTTCTGGAGCATGCATTCCGGAATCCTCGCTGCTATTGCCGTCGTCTTCGCCCGCTATGTTGCGTTCTTCGTGCCCCTCAGCGACATTGGTATCCAACTCGTAGCCGCCGGAGCGATCCTCGTGCTCTCGGCGATCAACTATCGCGGTATCAAGCACGGGAGCCAGTTGCAAACTACCTTCACCATTGGCAAGGTAGCCGCTATCGTCTTGATGATTACGGTAGGACTGGCGCTTGCGCCAGGCGATTCAGGTGGCGCAGCAACTGCCGCGCCGCAGGCCGTCGACGGTGTCGCCGGCGAGGTGTCATGGACCGCGATTATCCAGGCGCTGATCGCTGGGCTGTTCGCATTCGGCGGGTGGCACATGGTGACCTATGCCGCGGGTGAAACCATCGACCCAACACGCACCATCCCGCGTGCACTGCTTGTTGGCACCGTCATCGTCACGGTTTGCTACGTTGCGCTGAACGCAGTCTACATGTATGTCCTTCCACTCGACGTCGTCATCTCCTCGACACGGGTGGCCGCCGATGCGGCTGAGGCGTTGATTGGGAACGTCGGCGGAGTTTTGATGTCGGGGTTGGTCATCTTCTCTACCTTTGGTGCCTTGAATGGCATCATCTTGGCCGGCCCACGTGTCTATTACTCAATGGCACAGGATGGCCTACTCTTCCGCTGGGCCAGCCACACGCACCCAACGTTCCGGACTCCACATCTGGCGATCGTGCTGCAGGGTGTCTGGGCTGCGGTCCTTGTATTCACTGGCACCTACAGTCAACTCTTCTCCCGCGTCATCTATGTTGAGTGGATCTTCTTCGGACTGATGGGACTCGGCTTGTTCATCCTGCGCCGACGTCCCGACTATCGGCCCGCCTATCGCGTTGGCGGCTATGCTGTCATTGCTGCCATTTTTGCCTTAGCATCCGCGGTCATTGTGCTGAATCGTCTGATTACTGAACCGGCCGAGGCACTTTCAGGTTTAGCGATCGTGCTACTCGGCGTGCCGGTGTACTACTTTTGGCTGGCGCGACCGAAAGGAGCGTAGACCCTTTTCGTGGCCATCATCGATTTTCACAACCATTTCTATCCGCCGAGCTACCTCACCGCCGTCCGTAACGGCAAGAGCACCATAACCCATACGACCGACAATGACGGGAATCCGGTGCTGCACTACCCCGGCGACTACAACATCGTCGTCCCCGAGCATCGCGACGCTAACTTGCGTGATCAAGTGCTAGCCGAGCATGGCATCGACACTCAGGTGCTCACATTCACGTCTCCCGGTACTCATGTCGAAGCTCCTGAAACGGCTGTTGCGCTGGCAACGGAGATCAACAATGACTTCGCCGAGATCGTACGGTCGAGGTCACGGTTCACTGCGCTGGCCACGCTCCCACTGAACGATCCGCTGGCGGCGGGCATCGAACTCGACCGGGCGATGACCCAACTCGGGTTCAAAGGCGCCATGCTCTTCAGCAATGTCAACGGCACGGCACTGAGTGACGAATGCTACTGGCCGATGTACGAGAGGGCGAACGATCAGGGCGCTGTGCTTTACATCCATCCCATTCACCCTGTGGGCGTTGAGGCGATGACTGAGTACTGGCTGATGCCACTGCTCGGCTTCGTCTTCGACACGACCTTGGCCGCAGCCAAAATCGTCTTTAGTGGTGTGACTGAGCGATTTCCGCGCATCACCTGGGTCCTCGCACACCTCGGCGGCACTGTGCCCTATCTGGCCGAGCGGCTCGACCGTGGCTTCTATGCGTTTGAGGACTGCCGCCAGCATATCGACCAACCACCCAGCACCTACCTGAAACGCTTCTATTACGATACGGTGAATTTTGATTCGAAGGCGGTCCAACTCGCTATCGACTTTGCCGGTGTCAGCCACGTGATTGCCGGCAGTGACTATCCTCACAAGATCGGCAGCCTGCGCAAAATGCTCGATGGTATTGCCGGCCTGTCGATCTCCGACCAGGCCCGGGCCGA
The DNA here is from genome assembly GCA_002730735.1 of Acidobacteriota bacterium. GTDB lineage: Bacteria > Acidobacteriota > Vicinamibacteria > Vicinamibacterales > UBA823 > UBA11600. The sequence continues at coordinate 75,896 of PCAU01000001.1, forward strand.
CATTTTAGGTAACAACACTGCTAGGCTGCTTGGTTCCTGAAGTGCGGAGGCGCTTCTTACCACCCAAAACCACGGTTAACACTCTGCCGTGGCCGACAGCCAGGCGTCAACCGACATCCTATCAACGGCAGTGAGATAGACTGGCGTTTCACGTTCTTTCCACACTGACTTGGAGTTTGCATTATGCGAAATCGTCCACTGCTTTAGCTAGCCGTCCTAGTGCTCATTCCTGCCGTCGCGATTGTTGCTCAACAATCGGCATCCGTAACTCGACGCATCCCTCAGTTCGAGAACGACCACGTCAAGGTGTGGAAAAGTATCATCCTGCCGAATCAACCGCTCGCCATGCATCGTCACGAGCATTCCCGCGCGCTCATCGCTCTGACCGACGGGAATCTCGATATCGTGCAGAGTTCTGGCAAACGGGAAACGGTCCAGTGGCAAGCGGGAAACGCTTACTGGCTCACGCACGATGAGCCCGGCACGTTACATGCCGACATCAACAACTCTGGTCAACCGATCGAGGTTATCGTCGTGGAGTTGAAGAACGACCGATGAACTGTCAGCGGACGGGATTACGAGGTGGTTTGATACAGTGACCACGTGACCCGAACGAGGTGGCGGGGCGTGGTGGCCGGACTCGCAGTGGTGATGGCAATCGCCGCGTGGTGGCAGCTGACACCAACTAAATCCACCACCACGATTAGCGGCGCTCTTCGCGATGCAAACCTCCTGCTTGTCACGGTCGATACCCTACGAGCCGACCGGGTCGGCGTCTCCGGTCTGACCCCAACCCTCGACGCCCTTGGCGCACGCGGCCTTAGCTTTTCACACGCTTACGCCCACGCACCGGTCACGCTACCCTCTCATGCGTCGATCATGACAGGGCTTACCCCGCCCGTCCACGGCGTGCGCGACAACGGGTCCTACCGCCTGGCAGAGGCGCGGACCACGCTCGCCGAAATTCTTCGCACAGCGGGCTATCGGACCGGCGCCTTCATCGGCGCGTTCGTGCTCGATGCCCGGTTCGGGCTGGCACAGGGATTCGACGAGTATGACGACCGGTTCGATGAGGTCGCGGCGTCGTTCGCCACTAACTTCGTCCAACGCCGAGCTCAGGAGGTCCTTCGGCGAGCTGGTGATTGGATTATGACTGTCCCCAACCAAGGTGGGACCCCCGTGGAGTCGACGCCGTGGTTTGCCTGGGCCCATCTTTTCGATCCCCACGATCCGTATGACGCCCCGGAACAATACGTATCCGAGCCATATGACAACGAAGTTGCGTTTACTGACGCCGCTCTCGGTCGGTTTTTTGCACGGCTCAGGCGAGCTGGCCTGCTTGACAACACCCTGGTCATCGTCACCGCTGACCACGGTGAAGGGTTGGGCGAACACGGTGAGGTGACCCACACCCTGTTCGCCTATGACACGACGCTCCGCGTCCCGCTCATCATCGCCGGTCCGGGCATTGCGCCGGCCGTGCGTGACGTGCCGGTTTCCCACGTTGACCTTTTACCGACGGTGCTCGATTTGCTTGCACTCGACCCCCCGGCCGGCCTGGACGGACGGTCACTACGCATGGAACTCTCAGCGAACACTCCCGTGCCAGTGGTCTATTTCGAAGCATTGAACGCGAACCTAACGCGCAACTGGGCTCCGCTCACCGGTATCGTTGCTAACAGATGGAAGTTCATTGATTTACCGATCCCGGAGTTGTATGACCTCCAGGTAGACCCAGATGAAATGACCAATGTCTTCGTGCAGCAGGCCGCACAAGCCGGCCGCATGCAAGCCGCCCTAGCCCCCCTTAAAACGCTCGGAACCTCTGCGTCCGCCCGCGTTACCCTGGATAGCGAAGTTGAAGCTCGCTTGCGAGTACTCGGCTACACCGCGAGCCGCATGGGTCGCCAACCCCTCGAACAGGTATACACCGAGGCTGACGACCCGAAAACGCAGCTTGAGGTGCACCTCGCCTGGCGTGAGGTACTTACCCAACTCGCTACCGTGCTGGCAGACCCTGCGGGTAAGCAGGATGCCCTTCGGATTCTCATGGCTCAGATTGAGGAACATCCCCGATTCGCACCGGCATATACCGCAGCCGCGACACTCTTGATCGACCTGGGACGTTCGTCCGAGGCGGTTACCGTGTTGGATGCGGCGATTGCCCTCGGCTTCGATACCGACGCGGTGCGCGAGCGACTCAGCCTTGCGTTGTTAAACGCCGGTGACCACACTCGCGCGGCTGGAATTCTCGAGACGCTTGTTGTCGTGGACGCACCGTGGGCGGATGACGTCAACCGCCTCGGGGTAGCCTATGGCGCATTGGGTCGTGTCGACGCTGCACGGACCCAATTCCGGCGGGCCCTAGAAATCGACGCCACCGCTGAAATTTGGAAAAACTTGGGGGTGATTGAACTGCAGGATGGCAATACGCCAGAAGCCATCCTCGCCTTCGAAGAATCCACACGTGCGGACGCAGCCTATGTATCAGGCTGGCGACTTCTCGGTGCCGCGCTCAGACCGACTGACGTCGCCGGTGCACTCATCGCTTGGCGGCGGGTAGTCGACCTTGTCCCGGCAGACGCTGACGCTCTGCTTGATCTCGCGGCCCTCCTGGTCGAATCGGGCGCCCAAGAAGATGCGCGCCGTTACCTCGAACGCTACCTCGAAAATATCGGCACCGACGAAAATCCGACAGCTGTGCAGAGGGTCAGGCGTCAGCTCATCGCATTGGGAAACCGCTGAGCTGGAGTGCCTGTTCGACCACACTCATCGGCTGAGAGGACTTGTAGCAACCGCCGATATAGCCTAGAGGCGCATAATCGAGATAATGCAGCCAGATTTTATTTAAGATGTTTGTTTTCACCTATTTAGATAATGATTCCCAAGATCCATTTTTCTGAATATAGTGCTTCAAAATGCCTCGCAAAGTATGGTATTTTTAGCAAATCCAAACAATTGAATATAGATTCTGTTTTTTGGTGAATCTGGTCACAATTAAGAAGAAATATGTCGTTTTTAGGCCTATTATTGCGTGCTTGCAAGATGGCCCGGCTTTTGCTTGTATATGTGGTGTGGTTCTGTCTATTTTTCTTGCGTTAGCACGGAAACGGGGCTTAAAACCACTTGATTTCATGGAAACTGGATGCAAATCGGCTCTTTCGTTTCGTTCACTGTTGTTCGGCGTTCGTTTTGAGGAGGAAAACTGCATGAGAAGAAAGTCACTACTGCTCGTCGTTAGTGCGCTCCTGCTGTTCGGTGGAGCAACCGACGCGATGAGTCAGCAGTTTACGGGCACGATGCGTGGCGTCGTGTCTGACGCGCAGGGGATTATCCCCGGCGTGACGGTGACACTGACCAACGAGGGCACCACCGTAGCCCGTGAAACAATCACCAACACCGTTGGTGAGTATACGTTCCCCGCTGTGACTCCAGGGACCTACTCGGTCCGCACGTCGCTGCCCGGTTACAAAACCTACGAGCAGCGTGGTATCTCAGTCGGCACCGCAACAGCCTTGACAATCGACTTACTGCTGGAAGTTGGCACGGTCGAAGAAGAAATCACTGTCACGGCTGACGCCCCGCTCATCGAGACGTCAACCGCTTCGGTTGGCGACACGTTGGACCGGGAAATCCTAGAGACGCTGCCGGCCCCGGGCCGCAACGCCTTCTTGGTTGCAGTCACAATCCCGACGGTTACCCCGATCGGCGACCCGCAGTTCAACCGCCAGCAGGACCAGTCGAACGCCTCGCGTATTTCGCTAGGTGGCGGCGCCATTCGTAATAACAACTACCTGCTGGACGGGGTCCCGATTACCGAGCTGAACAACCGCGCGGTCCTGAACCCGACGATCGAATCATTGTCCGACGTCAAAGTTCAGGTCCACACCTACGACGCTGAAATGGGTCGTACCGGTGGCGGCGTGTTCAACACGACCGGCCGGGTTGGCACCAACGAGTTCCACGGTAGCGGTTTCTACCAGACTCGTCCGGTGTGGGGACAGTCCATGAACTACTTCTCCGGTCTCAGTGGTGAAACGAAGGAGTCCAGTGGTATCTCCGCCTCCTACTACAGACTGTATGGCGGCGGCATGGGCGGTCCGATTTTACAGAACCGGACCTTCTGGTGGTACGCGATGGAAGGCTATCGTTCCTTCACAACGCGGAACCAGACCCAGACCTGGCCAGGAACGAAGCAGCGGGTTGGTGACTTCTCCAATTCCTCCATCAATGGAGTTTCGACTCGCATCTGGAACCCGTGGTGCCGTGGCATAACCACCGCGACCGCACGGTGCCCAGCAACTGGTTCAGGTTCGATTGCTACACCTGAGTTCACCGGTGCCATTATCCCGACGAGCCATGGGGCCCTGAGTCCAGCGGCGAAAGCCATCACTGCTCTCTGGCCGACCACAACCGTCAGTGGCAAGTCCTACGATGGCACAATTGAAAATGGTGACAACAACGTGGGTGACACGTCGCGCACGATCGACTTGGCCGACATGTACACGTTCAAGGTGGAGCACAAGTTCACTGACAACTGGTCGCTCTCCGGGATGTATATTTACAACAAGACGGACGAACCGTCATACTCATACATCCTCCCCGGCACTGCGAAAGACGACTACTTCTCGTCCAGTGGTGCTTGGTATCTCGAGCGGCGACCGCACGTGCTGGTGTTCAACAACACGAACATCCTGAACGACAGCACCGTGCTCACCATGCGCTACGGGTGGACCCGTTGGCTCGACGCCACAACGCCTGGCCTCTACGAGCCTGGCGCGGCTGGCCTCGGCTTCGATTCCAGTTACACGAGTGCCCTTGAGGCTACGCTCGGCCAGAAGATGATCCCGCAGATCAACTTCGCTGGCGACGTCGGCTATTTCGACGTTGGCAAGAGCGCCGGTTCAACCGGTCGTGTATGGAAGTCCCCGTTCGCGCTCAACGCAGCCGTCTCAAAGTTGGCTGGTAGCCACAGCTTCAAGATCGGTGGCGACTTCCGCGAGATGGGCATCGCTACACCGACCCGGTATCGTCAAGCTGGTAGCTTCAGCTTTGACGAGCGGTTCACGTCGGACGGTTCAGGTACTGGCGGCCACGAGTTTGCTAGCTTCCTCTTGGGTGCACCGCACTCCGGATATGTGGATGCTAACCGTGGCTTGATGGACCTGTATGTCCGCTACTGGGCTGCATACATCCAGGATGACTGGCGTGTAAATTCGCGCTTCACGCTGAACTTCGGCGTGCGCGTGGACCACGAAGACGGCATGCGCGAGAAGCAGAACCGCTTCACCTACCGTCTGAACAAAACAGTCGATAGCCCGCTCAACGACGTCTTGAACAGCAATGGCGTGACGGTTGAAACGGCCTTGGGTCGGACGATTAAGGGTGGCCTTGAGTTCGCAGGCGTTAACGGAGCGCCTGAGCAGCACTCGAACATGGAGGCTCTTCGCGTGTCACCTCGACTCGGAATGACCTACTCCCTCGACGACCGCACGGTCCTACGAGGCGGGTATGGGATGTTCTACGCGCCTTGGAACTTCTCGAACAGTAACCAAGGCCAGGTCGGGTTCACGCGAGCGACTGACTTGACCCAGTCCAGTCCCGGTGCTGAGCTTCCACTCACGGCGCTTGACAACCCGTACCCGAACGGGCTGCAGTCGCCGGTGGGCTCTACGCTAGGCCTGCTGACTGGTGTCGGTGGCGGCATCGCCTACGTGGACGACACCCAGACCTCTGGGCAGGTTCACCAGTACTCGATCGACGTTCAGCGCGAAATCGGCAGCGATATGGCGTTGACAGTCGGTTACACCGGTGCGACTGGACGTGCTATTGGCTATTGCGGGTCGAACAGCTCCTGCAGACCCAATATCAACCAGATTCGACCGGCTGCTGCTAGGGCTGCCTACCCAGGCTCCAATGGATGGGACCCGGACGCGCTGCAAGCCAGCGTGGCCAACCCCTTCTACGGAGCCGCGGGTGCGGGTGAGTTCAAAGACCGTGCGACCATCTCGGCCGGACAGTTGATTAAGGACTTCCCGCAGTACACGAATGTCGAAGTGTTGCAGATGAACTCGGGCGGAAAGCGCCAGTACAACGCATTGGTGTTCAAGCTCGACAAGCGGACCGGCTCCAGTGCTTGGGGCGGCCGTTTGAGCTACACCCTAAGCAGCACGAAAGACAACCAGTGGGGGCAGAGCAGTGGTTATGCCAGCCGAACGGCAACGCCGCAAGACGCCTTCAACATGAATGTTGGTGAGTATGCCACAAGCATCTTCGACTCCCCGCACCGGGTCATCCTGGCTCCGATCATCAGGATCCCAGGTCCGGGCGAAGACATGGGCTTTGCCAACATCCTCTTCGGTGGCTGGACAATGTCCGCGGTTGTCGAACTGGTTAGTGGTGCTCCGCTTAACGCCGTTGCTAGTAGTGGGCAGTCTTCCACCAACTGCGGCGGCGCGTGTGGGCGTCAGCGACCCAACGTTAGTGGATCCGCCAGCAGCTCTGGTTCCGACTCGGCCCGCGTGGCCTCGAAGGGACAAGAGTCCGCTCGCTGGTTCAACGCCTCTGCCTTCACCAACGCTGGCAAGGGTGTCTTGGGATCCGCTCCGCGCACAATCACCGAGGATCGCTATCAGTTCCGGAAGAACATTGACATGGTCATTGCGAAGGATACTGAAATCGGTGCGGGCGCTGTAGCTCAGGTACGATTCGAGCTCCTGAATGTAACGAACACTCCAAAATTCGGGGGAATTAGTTCGAACGCGTATAACAGCTCGAGCTTTGGCCGTGTAACCCAGCAGGTTGGGTTCATGCGGATCTGGCAGCTCAGCTTCCGTCTGACTTACTAGGACGGTAGTCAAACTGCCCGACGAACAACCAAGGGGCGGCCTACGGGCCGCCCCTTTTTTTCGATTTTTACAGACGTCTTTCCACCGGGTACAGGTAAAGCAGCCCCTCTATGACCTGTGCTCTTGACAGTACAGCGGTTCTCAGCGATGGTGGCTGGAGACGAATTGATGAAGAAAACAATGAGAAGCACTCGGTCTGTGGCGGTCGTGACGACGGGGGTCCTCGTAATCGGCATCCTCTCGTTTTCCCATGCCGTCCCTGCCGCGCAGCAGGTCCAGCAGCTCCTTCACCAACGTCAGGAGCTAGACCAAACCCTGTGGCAGGCTGAGGAACAGGCCCAGCACTACGAGCAGCGGATTGTCCGACTCTGGGACGAACTGCTTCGCAGTAATAACAAATACGAGATTCTGAAACGTTTTCCACTGGCCACTCTAGTAATCGGCGAGGTCGAGAAACACGACTCACTGGCGCATGGCATCACGCGTGCCCGGTTCGGACCAGCCCACCGTGAACTGTCGTCAGCGGCCTGGAAAGCGCGCCTAGACGACTTCGCGAAGCGGGGTTACGTGATTGACCAGACCGAGTGGCACCATAGTCGCTTTGTGCCGGCCGAGGGTCCCCGACCTGCGCAGTCTGAAGTGTCCGCCACCATCCACGCCGCACGCGAAGAGCCGCCGCACCGCGTGATTCTCCAAGCGACGTTGGACATTACATGGTCCCCGCGTGTCGATGCACAGGACCTCCCGATTCCCGACCGGATCGTGGTGTCTCACCTCGATGTACTGGAACGGCAGGCTCAGGCAGCCTTCCGGAAGGTGTTTGAATTCGCGCGGACAGCGACCCGCTTTCCCTTGGAGCCACTTATCGTTTATGACCTCGACGGGGATGGCCTATCGGAAATCATCCTAGGCGGTGCCAACTCAGTTCTGTGGAACCAAGGGGCGGGCCAGTTCGAAGTGGCACCGTTCCTTGACGGGACAGACCATGTCTTCGCCGATGCAGCCATCCTTGCGGACTTTACGAACGACGGCTACGTCGACTTCATCGGTGTCGACATCGCACGCTACCCTCTCTTATTCGAAGGAAACGCTGAAGGACGATTCACAACCACCGGACACCGGATTGTGGATGCCACATTCGAACAGCCCAAGTCGTTTACGGCCGGTGATGTTGATGGCGATGGCGACCTGGACCTCTTTATCGCCAACTACAAGAACGCATACGAGGGTGGCCAGATGCCAACTCCGTATTACGACGCCAATGATGGGCATCCCGCTTACTTACTCCGGAACGATGGCGACGGTAACTTCACTGACATGACGGAGGCAGCTGGACTAACGGCCAAGCGGTTCCGCCGAACCTACAGCAGCTCACTGGTCGACCTCGATGACGATGCCGACCAAGACCTCCTCGTGGTCAGCGACTTCGCTGGCTTCGATATGTACTTGAACGATGGCCGTGGCCGGTTTACCGATGTCAGCGACCAGTTCGGGGAGCATCGGCATCTCTTCGGTATGTCGCACACGTTTGGCGATTATGACCTCGATGGGGCGATGGATTTTTACGTCATCGGGATGAGCTCAACGACCGCGCGGCGCCTGGAAAGCCTCGGCATTGGGCCCTCGGATAAGCCCGAACATAACGCCCTACGTGCGGCAATGGGCTACGGAAATCGCATGTTTCTCCGCCGCGGCGATGGCTACGAACTCGCGCCATTTAACGACCAAGTAGCCCGTAGCGGGTGGTCCTGGGGGACCTCAACCTTTGATTTCGATAACGACGGTGACCGAGACATCTTCGTCGCTAATGGTCATCTCAGTGGTAATAGCACCGCGGATTACTGCACAACCTTCTGGCGCCACGATATTTACACTGATGACTCGCAGGACAACGCCGCACGAGAAAACATGTTTCAGTTCGTGATGTCGCCGTTACAGGAGACCGACATTTCGTGGAACGGCTATGAGCATAAAGTGCTCTGGATGAACGAGGGGGGTGGAACATTTACAAATGTCGCCTACCTCTTCGGTGTAGCGTTTGAGTACGACGGCCGTGCCGTNGTCACCGANGACNTGGACGCCGACGGGAACGTCGACCTATTGGTCGTCGAGTACAAGTCCGGTGGCGGGACAGGCGACAACAACGATTATCGACTCCACGTCTACCAGAATCGTCTGGCCGAGTCAGGTAATTGGATCGGGGTTCGCTTGCGGGATGTCGGTAACGGATTCTCAACGGTCGGCGCGAGGGTAACGCTCGAGAGTAGCACGGGGTTACACGTGGGACGTATCGTGACAGGGGACTCCTACTCTGCTCAACACGCGGCGACTGTTCATTTCGGCCTCGGCCAGCTGACCGCGGTGGAGGCCATTAACGTGCAGTGGGCCAACGGGGCACAGCGCCGGATCGAGCGGCCAGTTATTAACCAATACATCACCGTAACACCCGAACCATCGCCAGAAATCGGGTTCGAGTGAAGAGAGTCACGCTTGTCTGTGAGGAACGTGTCATGACCCATTTCGGAGGACGCTGGCGTCTGGTGGCCACCGCTGTAGGACTTCTCATAACCGCTGCCCTTGTGGCAGCGCAACCTGGTTCTCAGACAGGTTCAACAGCTCCTACCAGTGCCCAGCCATTTCTCGCCGCCCGGGCGCAACTGGATCAAACGGTGTGGGCTCCTGAAGTCCTCGCGCAACACTACGAGCGGCGGTTTGTGCAGTTATGGGACCGCTTGTTGCAGGGAGACGACAAGTATGGCGCCTTGGCGAACTTTCCCTTCTCAACGCTCCGCTTTGGCCTACCGGCTGGTCAGGAGTCGCTCGACTTAGGCATTCGCCGTACGACCTACACCGGTACTGCCAGGAACCTATCACCTGAAGCCTGGGGAACGCTCCTTGGTCGGTTCCAAAGCGAAGGGTATGCCATCGAACAAACAGAATGGCATCACAGCAGCTTTGAGCCGCCGCAAGATGACCGTGCCGCCCGGTCAGAGGTCTCGGCAGTGGTCCACGCCGTTCGCGAGAATCCACCCCAGCGGGTGATCGTGCAGGCGAAGCTTGCGGTAACTTGGTCATCACGGGTTGATGCGCAGGATGTCCCGATTCCTGACGTCATCGAGGTCGCTGACCTCCAGATTCTTGACCGGCAGGCCCCGTCGGCGTTCCGAGAAGTCTTTCANGTGGCGAGTACAGCCACCCAACGCCCCTTGCAGCCACTTCTCGTCGAGGACCTCGACGGGGACGGACGGTTAGAAATTGTGATGGGGGGACGGAATCGAGTGCTGTGGAACCGCGGCCCAGGACAATTTGAATCAGCACCGTTTCTGAAGGATGACCATGCGATTGCTGACGCGGCGATCCTCGCTGACTTTACTGGGGATGGGCATCTGGATTTCGTGGCCGTCGACACTACGCTGTATCCGTTGCTTTTCGAAGGCGATGCTGGAGGCCAGTTCACCAAGCCCGCACAGCGACTTGCCGACGTCCAGTTCAAACACCCAAAGGTTTTCACGGCCAGCGACATTGACGCTGACGGAGACCTCGACCTCTTCATTGCCAACTACAAGAATTCCTACACAGACGGCCAGATGGCATCACCGTACTACGACGCAAACGACGGCTATCCAGCGTATCTCTTCCGTAACGACGGCAACGGTATTTTTCGTGACATCACCGAGGTAGCAGGACTGGGCACCAAGCGTTTCCGTCGGACCTACAGTAGTTCGTTCGTGGATCTCGACGACGATACCGACATGGACCTGATCGTCGTCAGCGACTTCGCTGGTCTTGACCTTTATTTGAATAATGGCCAAGGGCAGTTCACCGATGTGACCGACACCCTCGGGCGAGACCGACATCTATTCGGCATGTCGCACACGTTCGGCGACTACGACCTCGATGGTAATCTCGACTTCTACGTCACCGGTATGGGGTCAACCACCGCGAGACGTCTCGAGGGCATGGGGCTCGGGCCGGATGATAAGCCAGAACATAACGATTTACGGTCCACGATGGGTTATGGCAACCGAATGTTCGTCCGCCGTGGCGACAAGTTTGGCGTCGCAGCGTTTAACGATCAGATCGCCCAAAGTGGGTGGTCGTGGGGCACTTCATCGTTCGATTTCGACAACGATGGCGATGAGGACATTTTTGTAGCAAACGGCCACATTAGTGGAAAGAGNATTCAGGACTATTGCACGGTCTTTTGGCGCCATGACATCTACACCGATGATTCCCAAGATAATGTCGGCCGAGAAAATATGTTCGATTTCGTGATGTCACCATTACAGGACACCGCGATCTCCTGGAACGGCTATGAGCATAAAGTGCTCTGGATGAATGAGAGAGGTGCGCGCTTCACGAATGTCGCATATCTACTCGGGGTGGCCTTTGAGTATGACGCGCGTGCGGTCGTGACGGATGACCTTGACGGTGATGGCCACGTAGATCTTCTTGTGGTCGAATTCCTGTGGGAAACCGATAACCATACGTTGCACGTGTATCAAAATCGCCTCCCTGAAGCTGGGAACTGGATCGGCGTGCGGCTTCGCGAGGCTGGTCCCGGACTCTCAACAATTGGAACCACAGTCACGCTGCGAACCAAAGCAGGTTCCCAGATGAGACGCTTCGTCACTGGTGATTCATTCTCGGCACAACATTCGTCAACTGCCCACTTCGGGCTTGGCAGTCAAACCGAGGTTGAAGCAATCGAAGTGCGCTGGCCAAACGGTAGGATACGGCGGATTGATCGGCCAGTCATTAACCAGTACCTCACGGTGCAGTCGCCCGTCGGCACACATTGAGACGCGTCACCGGTCTAAGAACCTGCTCAACAAACATTGCGGATAGGTCCTACGGCCAAGCCGGGTTGGTGGTGGCCAAAGCTTGGAGGGAGACATGCGGATTATTCGGTTCCTCGATGGAGCAGGACAGGAGCACTTTGGCGCACAAGTGGACGACGCCACCGCTAAGGTGTTTCGCGGCTCACCGTTCGACGGTGGCACAGTCACGGACCGTACCGAGACCATCGCCAAGCTGCTGGCTCCTTGCTGCCCGCCGGCAATTTTTGCGATCGGACTTAACTACCGGCGGCACGCTGAGGAAGTAAAAGCCGAGATTCCAGAATATCCGGTCATTTTTCTTAAAGCGCCGGGGTCGCTGCAGCATCCTAGTGAACCAATCCGGCTACCTCGGGTTGAGCCGACTGAGGTTGACTACGAAGCAGAGTTAACGGTCGTAATCGGCCGGAAGGCAAAGAACGTGTCCCGGGACGACGCATTAGCCTACGTCTTAGGTTACACGTGTGCTAACGATGTTTCGGGACGGCGCTGGCAAATCCACCGTGGTGGCACTCAGTGGTGTCGTGGGAAAAGTTTCGACACGTTCTGCCCCCTCGGGCCAGCGATTGTCACGAAGGATGAAATTGCTAATCCGAACAGTCTGAGGCTACGGACAACGGTCAACGATGAAGTCCTTCAGGACTGGAACACCGACGACATGATTTTCGATGTCCCTAGCCTGGTGAGCTTCGTCAGTGAGGACACCACATTGCTCCCTGGTACCGTCATCCTCACCGGCACGCCGCATGGAGTTGGATTTACCCGCCGGCCGAAACGCTTTCTCCAAGCAGGCGACCGCGTCACGATCGAGATCGAGAAGATTGGTCGATTGGATAATCCGGTTGAGAAGGAGGCATGAGGGACGTCACCCTCTTCAGATAGTCCTATCGGGCGGCCACACGTCGCAGCAGCACGTCTAGCTGCTCTTGATATTCATCGCGTTTGGCGGGATCGCCACTCTGACCGTAGTAATCGATGAGTTGCTCGTAGGCCGGCACGAAGTACGGATTGTGGTAAAGCGCCGCTTCCCAGTGCGGCACGCCGTCTGCTGGCCGGCCCGATACCGCGTGGAACAATCCAATGTTGAAGTGCGCTTCAGCATTTGTTGGGTTGACCTCAAGCTCACGCTCAAAGTATGGAAGAGCGAGTTCCCTGCGTCCCTGCGTCATCAGCGTGACGCCGAGATTATTGTTTGCCTTGGGTGTCAATGGGTCAATCGCCAAGGCCCTCCGATACTCCGCGGTCGCCTGACCCGGTTGGTCAAGTTCCTCAAGAATCCGCCCGACGTTCACGTGCGCGATGGGCGCATAGGCCGTGTCACGGGTCGCGCTGACCCAGTAGGTCAGTGGATCGCGGAAGGTGGGCACGTGCCGCAAAGTAAGTACGCCGAAGACAATGGTCAGGACCACAAGGACATACCGGGGTCCGGTCCACCGCCATTGATTACCCGCCAGGGAGGTCAATTGGGACAATCCGATCGCCAGTCCCAATAGCGGCACATAGGTCCTATGCTCATACGCCGGCAGGTTGGGGACCACTAACGGTGGCAATAAAAACAGCACAAACCAAGAGAGTACGACCGCCATCCGGCGTGTCGGTAGCCAACGCAAAGTCACGCTGAGAACGCCCACCGCTAGCACACCAAGCCCAAGGGCGCGCGGTTCGACAGATGGCATCACATGGAGGCCCACCGGAAAAACGGCCTTGCCAAAATACACAAGCAGCTGGGGAAGATTGCGCGCGACGGTCATCAACGATTCACCCGGTGTCGCAGAGACTTCGCCACCGGCCAGCGCAAGGTGTCGGACGGCTATCCACACAGTAGCTGCTCCAAAATAGCTCCACGGCAGCCATCGGACCTTTCGGTAAAAGTCCAATCGGTCATACCAAAGCCAAACGACCAACCCATACGCCGGCAGCAGTACTATGCCGGTTTCCTTGGTGAAAAGGGCAAGCCCGAACGTCACAAGATGAAGCCAAAATCCCCATGCCCGCCTATCCCGCACAGCTGCATCCAGCCCTATCAAGGACAGCAAGGCAAAGATGGCGAGTAAAGAATCGTTGCGCCCGACGATCCAGCTGACTGTCTGCACCGTGAGTGGATGCACAGCGAACAGGAGTGCCGCCCCAAAGGCCGCGTAACGACCCGCGCCGAGACGCAGGGCTAACCCAAAGAGAAGTACAACAACAATCGCGTGCAAGATTAGGTTAGTGGTGTGATAGGCCGCCTGGCCTCCACCATTGAACTGTGCGTCGACCATAAACGACAGCACTACCAACGGCCGATAGTAAGTCTCGAGACTGCTTAGTTCACCGTCAACCTCAAAGTAACTCCGTAGAAAGACACGGGGTGCGTTGGACAGTTCTGACAGGAATGCCTGATTGCCAGCAATGAGGTCCGCATCGTCAGCCCGGACAAACCCGAAATCGACGGTCTGCCCGAACAGCAGTAGACACACCAGCACTAACACGCCACTTAGACCTACGAAGACCAAGTTGACGATCTTTACTGGCGCATCTAACGGTTGGGGAGTTCGTTGTCCGTCAGCCACAGGATGTGGTCCTATCTCTCAAAGCCTATCACCGGAGGCGGATTCCGTCTGCTGAGCACACCAGCGAACCGGACGGGAGGAAAAGACCAGAATCGAAAGTCTGGACCTGGATTGTCGTGTGAGTCGAAGACTGACGGTCTCAGAGCATGCCGAGCTGTAACTTGGCCGCGTCCGACATCCGCTCCGGTGTCCAAGCGGGCTCCCACACAACCTCAACGCTTGCGTCGGTTACACCCTCGACGCTTGCGGTTCTTGTTTTCACCTCACCAGGCAAAATCTGCGCGGCTGGGCAATTTGGGGCAGTCAAGGTCATTGTGACCCGCACGTTATGATCCGCGTCCACCACGACGTCATAGATCAACCCTAGCTCATAAATATTCACCGGGATCTCGGGGTCGAACACAGTTGATAACGCTTCAATGATCTTCGGCTTGAACTTGAGTGTCGCCAACGGGTCACCCACGACTTTCTTCGTAGCCTGAGCGGGGACTGGTGCCTCGACCGGTGGAGTGTTCATCGCCGATGGCGCTGAAGCGTCCATTGGTGAGTCTCCATGTATCTTACTGTCTTCATTGGACTTATCTATCAACTGAGAAGGCTGGCGGTCGTCATCCGACTCTAGAATATCCATTGTTACTCCGTCGTGGCGACCTTGTGGTCTGCCTCGATCGCCGCTCGCAAGGTGTGCCACGCCAGCACCGCGCACTTGACGCGGGCCGGGTAGGCTCGCACTCCTGCAAATACCGAGAGTTTCCCCAGCGCGTCGGTGTCGGGCTCCATCTCTGCGTCGGCCGTCACCATTTCTTGAAACCGTGCAGACAGTGTCCGAACTTCAGCGAGTGTCTTACCCTTAACACTCTCAGTCATCAGGGACGCAGACGCTTTTGAGATGGCGCAACCGCTGCCGGTAAAGGCAATCTCGCAGATCACATCGCCCTTCAGACCGAGATGTAAGGTGAGCTTATCGCCGCACAACGGATTATAGCCCTCTGCGCTACGCTCAGGTTCCTTGAGTTGCCCGAAGTTTTTCGGTCGCTTGTTATGGTCAAGTATGACCTCCTGATAGAGATCGCGAAGATCAAACATTACGCAAACACCCGGCGCACCTGTTCGAGCGCTACGACCAACGCGTCGATATCATTGCGCGTGTTGTACATCGCCAGTGAGGCTCGAGCTGTCGCTGGAACGCCAAACCGGTCCATGACCGGCTGAGTACAATGGTGGCCTGTCCGGATAGCCACACCCTCTCGATCAATAATCGTGCCAATATCATGTGGATGTATACCTTCCATTACGAAGGACAAAATGCTGGCCTTCTCCGAAGCGGTTCCGATCAGCTTGAGACCGGGAATCTGCTGGAGCGCGTCCGTCGCGTACGCCAAAAGTTCGCGTTCATGGAGTACTACTTGATCGAACCCAAGCCCGGTCAAATACTCGATGGCCGCACCGAGTCCTATAGCACCAGCGATATGGGGAGTTCCCGCTTCAAACTTGTAGGGGATTTCGTTGTAGGTTGTCTTCTCAAACGTCACCGAACTGACCATATCGCCACCCCCCTGATAGGGTGGCATCTCCTCGAGATGTTCCGCTTTGCCGTAAAGTAACCCAATACCCGTCGGACCGTAGAGCTTATGCCCGGTTGCCACATAGAAATCACAATCCAGAGCCTGTACATCCACAGGAAAGTGATAGGCCGCCTGAGCACCGTCGAGTAACACCGCCGCACCGTGCTGGTGAGCGAGTTCCACAATACGGGAAACAGGATTGATCGTACCTAATGAATTAGACAGGTGTACCGCTGCCACCAACTTTGTACGTGATCCAACCAAGCGTTCGAACTCCTCCCAAATGAGTTCACCGTCGTTGGCGATCGGCACCACGCGAAGAAGTGCGCCAGTTTGCTCGCAGAGCAGCTGCCACGGAACAATGTTCGAGTGATGCTCCATGCCAGTGACGACGACCTCATCGCCCTTCCCAATATGCCGGCGGCCAAAACTCTGCGCAACGAGGTTGATTCCTTCGGTAGCATTCCGTGTAAAGATCATCTCTCGAGCTTGGCGTGCGTTCAGGAACCGCTGAGCCGTGAGACGTGCCGCCTCGTGTGCCTGGGTCGCCGCCTCACTGAGGTAATGAACCCCTCGATGTATGTTCGCGTTGTGCTCTGTGTAATACCGCGTGAGCACATCGAGAACGACCTTGGGTTTCTGAGTAGTTGCTGCATTATCAAGGTAAACAAGACGACGACCTCGAACTTCCCGATCCAAAATTGGAAAATCCTGGCGGACGCGGCCCGCATCGAAACTCGGTGGGGAAGCGGTCGATGCCGAGGCTTGACTCACGCCGTCTCCCCAGTAGCAATGGTGGGCAACCGGTCAAGCAAGATTCGGCCAAGTTCCATTTGAATTGGTTTGTGACGGACTCGGTTCAGGACGTCGGTGGCAAAAGCCTGAATCAGGATTCGCCGAGCCTCCTCACGTCCCAGACCACGTGCTCTTAGGTAGAACAGTGCGTCTTCATCCAATTGACCGACCGTCGCCCCGTGGGCACATTTCACGTCATCTGCAAAAATTTCGAGTTGCGGCTTAGTATTCACTTGCGCCCGCTCTGAGAGGAGCAGCGCCTTGTTCGACTGCTTCGCGTCAGTCTTTTGGGCATCCAGCCGAACGATAATCTTTCCATTGAAGACCGCCCTACCGTCACCATCCAGAATCCCTTTGTAGAGCTCGTGACTGGCACAGTGCGGTGAAGCGTGATCAATCGTGGTGTGGTTGTCGATGTGCTGTTTCCCTCCGGCTAGGTAGAGACCGTTCAACGTGCACTCCGCACCCTCGCCATCCAGCACGACACCAATATCGTTCCGCACCAACGCCCCACCTAGCGTGATCGAATTCGATGTCACCATTGCATTCCGCGCAAGGCGCGCCTGCATGCCAGCCACATGATAGGACTGGAGACTTTCGCGCAGTATCTTGCAGTGATGAACGACGCTGCCAGCGCCAGCATCAATCTGGGTTACGGCGTTGGTGAAATATCCCGCATCGCGTAGACCCGCGTAGCTCTCAATAACACTAACCTGACTGTTCTCACCCACGAGCAAGAGCACTCGTGGATGTGTTACCACCGCTTCTCCGGATGCAGTTGAAATAAATATTACGTGTACGGGGTCGCGCAGAACGACGCCGTCGTCTATTCTAATGACTGCACCATCCTGCAGAAACGCTGTGTTGAGCGCGAAAAACGGCTGCCCGCCGTCCGTCCCCAAGCTGACCAGGCATGGCTCCTCTGCATCCAATCCAGTCGCCAATGCGTCACCGAGACATTGAACTGCCACGCCAGGTGGAAGTGCGCCGGTTTCCGAGAGTGACACTGAAAGCCGGCCGTTGATAAATACCAGCAGAGCCCCCGACAACTCCGGAATCAGAAAGCGTATGATCTGGTCAGCGGTAACTTCAGCGAGGGCTCCTAATGCGTAGGGGCGATTGGCGATCGGCGCAACACTGGTAAACCTCCAGTCCTCCATACGCGTCGTTGGAAATCCAAGACGACCAAAGTGCTCCATAGCCTTTTGCCGAAGCGACTTCAGAGGGGCCGAGACACCCTCCTTGTCCCCGCCATCCTGTAGGCGGTCGAAGTCCGCTTGGTAGCCCTCGTACACCGCGGAGACTTCCATGGTGGACGTAGCGCTCACGCCCTGACCTCCTCGGCAGCAGAGTCGATCCACCCATAGCCCTTCTCCTCAAGCTCCAGCGCAAGCGCCTTACCTCCCGATTTCACAATCCGGCCTCCCGAGAGCACGTGCACAAAATCAGGAACTATGTAATTAAGCATGCGCTGGTAGTGGGTGACGACGACCGTCGAGCGATCCGAGCTTCGCAGCGCATTTACGCCGTTCGCTACGATCTTCAACGCATCAATGTCGAGTCCCGAGTCGGTTTCATCAAGAATGGCGAGCTTCGGCTCGAGCACCGCCATTTGGAAAATTTCGTTGCGCTTTTTCTCGCCCCCCGAAAACCCATCGTTCACGGGTCGGTTGAGGAGCTCCGGGCTCATCTCAAGCACAGCAAGCTGCTTTTTCACTAAGGTCATGAACTCTATTGCGTCGAGTTCGGATTCTCCACGATGCTTTCGCACTTCGTTAAGCGCTGCCTTGAGAAGATAAGCATTATTGACACCGGCAATCTCAACCGGGTACTGGAAAGCCAGAAAGACCCCAGCGCGTGCACGTTCCTCGGGTTCCATGTCTAGCAGATTCTCGTTTTGGTACCGCGCTGTCCCACTCGTCACGTCGTACTCAGTTCGTCCTGCTAAAATCCCCGCCAGCGTGCTCTTGCCAGAGCCGTTGGGCCCCATGATCGCGTGCACCTCTCCCGCATTCACCGACAAGTCAATACCTCGCAAGATCTCCTTACCACCTACACTGGCGTGTAGTCCCGTAATCTCCAACATCGCGTTGCCTCTATGACTCTGTAGAAATGATATGTCCGGATAAAAGAATGGGTTCTCTTAGCGGGAAAGGACTTGACCATCCGAAGTCCGCTTCGGAGCACCAACGGGCCACTTCGGCGACCTAGCCGACGCTACCCTCCAGACTCACCCCAAGCAGCTTCTGCGCTTCCACTGCAAACTCCATGGGAAGCTTTCTAAAGACATCCTTACAGAACCCACTAACGATCATATTCACCGCGTCCTCCGTCGACAGCCCTCGTTGTCGGCAGTAGAAAATCTGGTCTTCCCCGATTTTTGACGTGGATGCCTCGTGCTCGACCTGCGATGAAGTGTTGCGCACTTCAAAATACGGAAACGTGTGCGCACCGCAGCGGTCACCGATCAATAGCGAGTCACATTGCGAATAGTTTCGCGCGTCGGTAGCACCTTTGCCAATCCGGACAAGCCCTCGGTAAGTGTTCTGGCCGTGCCCCGCGGAAATGCCTTTCGAGATGATCGTGCTCCGGGTGTTGCGACCAAGGTGCACCATTTTTGTACCGGTATCAGCCTGCTGCCGATTGGTCGTAACGGCAACCGAATAGAATTCACCGACCGAATTGTCGCCCTGGAGGATACAGCCGGGGTACTTCCAGGTGATGGCCGAACCGGTCTCCACCTGCGTCCATGTAATCTTCGAATTATGCCCGGCCGCTGTCCCACGTTTAGTGACGAAGTTGTAAATCCCGCCCTTTCCATCCTTATCACCCGGATACCAGTTTTGGACCGTTGAGTACTTGATCGCGGCGTCGTCGAGCGCCACAAGCTCCACAACAGCAGCGTGTAACTGGTTTTCGTCACGCATCGGTGCTGTGCACCCCTCAAGGTAACTTACCGAAGCACCTTCATCAGCAACAATCAGCGTTCGTTCAAACTGTCCTGTCGATGCGGCGTTGATCCGGAAGTAGGTCGACAGTTCCATTGGACACTTGACCCCCTTTGGAATGTAGGCAAAGGAGCCGTCGCTAAACACCGCCGAGTTCAGTGCCGAAAAAAAGTTGTCGGAGTGCGGCACGACTGTACCCAGGTACTTACGCACCAACTCGGGATGATCGCGAACCGCCTCAGAAAACGAGCAAAAGATGACACCGAGCTCGCCCAATTTCTCACGAAATGTCGTGGCAACAGAAACGCTGTCAAAAACTGCATCCACAGCAACACCAGACAATAATTTCTGTTCCTCAAGCGGAATCCCAAGTTTTTCGAACGTGCTTCGGATTTCCGGATCCACCTCGTCCATGCTCTTGAGCGATGGCTTCTTTTTTGGGGCCGAATAGTAGCTAATCGCCTGGTAGTCGATTGGGTCGTAATGGACGTTTGGCCAAAATGGTTCAACCATCGTTGTCCAGAGACGATAGGCCTTGAGCCGCCACTCGAGAAGCCATTCGGGCTCTTCTTTCTTAGCCGAAATTAGCCGAACGACGTCCTCGCTGAGTCCCTTTGGAATAGTGTCGGCCTCAACGTCAGTCACGAAGCCGTATTTGTAGTCCTGGCTCGTGAGTTGTTCAATCGCCTTCGTCGCTGTGCTCATCTGGTCTACTGCCGCTCAAGAAAATCGTCACAAGATAGGCCACTGGTCGGCCATATCTCGCACAAACCGCTCAATAAAAAAGCCCGACCATTTTAGTCGTATATAGATTTATACCACGGGGTCATGCTCTTGCCAACCCTTCTCAAGCAGGACTTTAGGGCTCCTGAATCAGAAAGTCTTTGGTCTCATTGAAGGGAAGGCGTGGTCAGCCAAAGCCAGGACGGGACTGATCCTTTTGGGTTCTGCAAGGACTTCTCTGGGAGCAAAATGGATGACCTAGGCCACTGTGCGCTCATGAGCTGGGAAGAGGGTGCTAATAGCCATGCCGACTACAAAGACCGCGGTGGCTCCAACAACATTTAGCCACAGAAACGAGATACTGCTGGTCACTGCAACGTAGGTTACCGTGACCATTCCACCAACCAACCCCCAAACCGCTCCGAGCGATGTCGCCCGCCGCGTGCCCACGGCAAGGATGAACACGCCCAGTAACGAGCCATAAAAGAAGGACCCGAATCGATTTACCACCTCGATAAGTGACCCAAGGTTTGCGGCATACACCGCCACGAGGGAAGCAAAAAGTCCCCAGAAGCCAGTGACTGTTTTCGATACGCGGAGGTAGTGCTGGTCAGACGCGTCGGTGCGAATGTGACGACGATACATATCGATTACGGTCGCGGTCGATAGTGAATTTAGCTCGGCAGCAATGCTTGACATGGCTGCAGCAAAGATAGCGGCGACGATCAACCCAACCAGGCCGATCGGTAATTCGGTCGTCACAAAGGTTGGGAAAACATAGTTCACGTCATTGTAGGAAGCATCGTCTGTGACTTCCTTCACCAGTGATACGGCCCGCCCACGAATCGTAGTCAAGCTCCGCTGATGTTCAACAAAGGCAGCCTGGGCCACTCTCGTCGCAGCGGGGTTACCCGTCCGGCGGGCCGTTACCGCATCACGGACCGCAGCCCTCCGCACATCGAGCACGTTCTGAAACTCCGTGTCGAGCGCCGTCCACTCCGCCGCTCGTGAACTTGCTTGCATCTCCGCTTCGTGTACCGGATTAAAAAGCATTGGTGGAGCTTGGAACAGATAGAACGTAAACACGAGTACGCCGGTTAGCAGGATCAGCGCTTGGAGCGGGATCTTCACGAAGGCGCTCATCAGGAGCGAGCGTCGTCCTGCGTTGACTGACTCGGCGGTCAAATAGCGTTGCACCTGACTCTGATCACATCCGAAGTAGCCAAGCATTAAGAAAAGCCCGCCGATCAATCCTGACCAGAACGTATAGGTCTCGTTCAGGTCGAACTGAAAATCGATTGTAGTAAGTCGACCCGTCGCACCCGCAATGTGTAGGGCCTCGCCGAGGCCAACATCTTCTGGTAGTCCCAAAACGAGTGCGAACACCACCGCCGCCAAGCCCGCCACAATAACGACCATCTGTTTCACGTCGGTCCAAGTGACCGCTTGCACGCCACCAAACATCGTATAAAGTGTCGTCGGCAACCCGATTGCAATAATCGTCAAGGTGAGGTTGAACCCCAGCACAATCGATAGGATCACTGCCGGCGCCGCGATAATTACACCAGCCTGCAGCCCCCGCGACATTAGGAAAAGTAAGCTCGCGAGCGTCCTAGTACGCACGTCGAAGCGACGTTCGAGGTACTCGTAGGCCGTATAAACTTTGGCTCGATAGAAAAACGGCACGAGCGTGAGTGACAAGATGATCATCGCTACCGGTAGGCCGAAGTAGAACTGCACGAAGCGCATGCCGTCGGCGTAGCCTTGACCCGTCGTCCCGACGAGTGTGATCGCGCTCATTTGGGTTGCCATGACGGTGAGGCCCACAGCCCACCACGGTAGGGAGCGGTTAGCTAGAAAGTAGCCCTCAACCGCTGAGGAGGTTTTAGTCCGCTTCAGGCCGTCGTAGACCACCCAGATTAGGTATGCCGCAACGATGAACCAGTCGACTAAATGCATGGGTTTGTCGATGAACCGCGATCAGCTCGCGAAATACCAGCTGAAACCCCACAAGGCCAGTAAGACCAACGCCTCGACGACTAACACCGCCATGTAAGTGCGCGTCATTGGTCGTGCTGAGTTAGCCGCAGTCAGTAACCCATCCGTGTGGGTTGGGGAGGGAAAGTTGCTCATAGGACCCTACTCCGGTCACGCACCGTATTCAGCCAGTGTCACCAGATGCGCGCATTAATTCAGTACTGGAACACAAAAACAACTGTTTCGCACCCACTGCAAAAGCCTAAGTTGCATATTCCGGTGCGAACGGCAGGAAGCAGTATACCCTTGCCTCATCGTGGTCACTGCCCCTTACACACAGTCGGAAAACTGGGAAAATTTATATTACTTTGCAGGGCGTTATCCTACGTAGTAGGTGGGCCAAGAAGAGGCCGGTGACACTCATGACGGAGAACCACTCCCGACAGCACCTTCTGGCCAGCACGGCTATCTTAGGGTTAGTCGTTGCTCTAGGTTGGCAATTCGGCGGATATTTTCCGGCTTTTGTGGCTTGGGTCGAAAGTGGGGGTGTATGGGGGCCGATTGTATTCGTCGTCGCGTATGCCATCGCAACGGTCGCTTTTATCCCCGGCTCGCTATTGACCCTCGCAGCGGGTGCCATCTTTGGTCTCGTCAATGGCACGGTGCTCGTATTGGTCGGCGCCACAATTGGTTCAGCTAGCGCTTTTCTGTTTTCCCGGCACGTCGCTAGGGCGGCAATCGAACGACGGTTAGCACGCTATCCTCGTTGCGTCGAGTTAGACAGCATCGTGGGAGACGAGGGTTTCAAGATTGTTCTCTTACTCCGGCTGTCCCTAATATTCCCCTTCAACCTGCTCAACTACGCCCTAGGTCTGACCCGCGTCCGTTTCCGGGACTACGTTCTGGCGTCCGTGGGTATGCTCCCTGGCACCCTCCTTTATACCTACTACGGGAAACTTGCTGGCGACGTGGCCATGCTAGCTGGCGACGGCCCGGCCGAAGGAACGACTTATTACTACTTAGTCCTGGTGCTAGGACTGGCCGCAATGATCCTTTTAACCAGACTAATTACACGCATCGCTTCCCGGGCCCTCCACCTAGGCACGGGCAAGTAGGTATCGTTTCTACTGACTATTCGTAGACCCGACCATTTCTGTCCTTGCGCCCCCCCCTCGCCTCCATATAGAATTCCGTGCTTGATGGCCTGCGGGCCGAATCGGCCGGCTAACAACCAGCCTCTACTCGCGATCACGACCCAGGACGCCGCACGACACAGAAAGGAAGCACGACGTTGGACAACGTGACGACAGCCGGGCACACGCACACGGAACATGAGCACGAACTAGGTTTCTGGCAGAAATACTTCTTCTCCCAGGACCATAAGGTGATCGGCATCCAATACGCCTTCACCGCGCTTCTGTTTATGAGTCTCGGCTTCACGCTGATGATAATTATGCGCTGGCAACTCGCCTTCCCCGGCCAGCCCATCCCCTACATTGGCGGTTGGTTTGGTGACGCCAACGCGCCGGGCGGCATCATGCTGCCTGAGTTCTACAACCAACTGGGTGCGATGCACGGCACGATTATGGTCTTTCTTGGCGTCGTGCCGCTGGCAGTCGGCGGGTTCGGAAATTACGTAGTGCCGCTCCAAATTGGCGCGCCCGACATGGCGTTTCCTCGCCTGAACATGGCGAGCTACTGGGTGTACTTCCTCGGTGGCGTGGTGATGTTGGTGAGCTTCTTCGTGCCTGGGGGCGCTGCCAACTCAGGCTGGACGGCTTATGTCCCGTTGGCTGTGATCGCGACCCAAGGCCAGACGTGGTGGTTGTTCGGAATGGCATGCCTGATCACCTCGTCACTGCTTGGCGCGATCAACTTCATCGTCACAATCGTGCAGCTACGCGCGCCCGGCCTCACGTGGATGCGGCTGCCAATCTTTGTATGGGCCCAGCTCGTGACAGCCTTTCTGCTGTTGCTCGCTTTCCCGCCACTCGAAGCAGCCGCATTCCTACAACTCATGGACCGGCTCGCCGGTACAAGCTTCTTCCTGTCGAGCGGGCTGGTGGTGAGCGGTCAGGTTCTCGAGGTTAGTGGCGGCGGTAGCGCCTTGTTGTGGCAGCACCTTTTCTGGTTCCTGGGGCACCCGGAGGTGTATGTCCTGATTCTTCCGGCGATGGGCACCGTGGCCGAAATCCTCGCCAACAACACGCGGAAGCCGCTTTGGGGCTACCGGGCGATGGTCTATTCGATGATCTTCCTCGGCTTCATGTCGTTTATCGTCTGGGCACACCACATGTGGCTCACCGGCATGGGCACGTCCATCAGTACGTTCTTCCAGACAACGACGATGATCATCTCCATTCCGTCGGTGGTCATTTTATCGGCACTGGCCGTTTCACTGTATGGAGGCTCGATCCGGTTCACAACGCCGATGCTATTTGCGCTGGCGTTTTTGCCGATGTTCGGCATCGGGGGGCTGACCGGGCTACCGCTGGGCCTCGCCGCGTCAGACATCCATCTGCACGACACCCTCTATGTCGTCGGACACTTCCACTACGTCGTGGCACCCGGCACCATCTTCGCGTTGTTTGCGGGCATCTATCACTGGTACCCAAAGGTCACCGGCCGAAAAATGAACGACCTGCTCGGGAAAATCCACTTCTGGGGCTCACTCATCTTCATGAATGGCATCTTTTGGCCGATGCTCATCCAGGGATTGGCAGGGATGAATCGACGAATGTACGACGGCGGCATTGGGTATCAGCACGTGCAAGATGTCTTGCATTGGAACAATCTGATGTCATTCTCCGCCTGGGGACTCGCGCTTTTCCAGGTCTTCTTCATCATTAACTTCTTCAGAAGCATTCGGAACGGGGAGAAGACGAACGACAACCCGTGGAAGGCGACCACCCTTGAGTGGCAGACCCCAACACCGCCGCCACACGGCAATTTCCTTTCACCGCCCGAAGTGCACCGCGGGCCGTACGAGTACAGTGTGCCCGGCGCAGTAACCGACTTCACGCCGCAGGGCCAACGCTCGCAGCCAGGGGAGTAGACATCGCGATGGAGATTCCGTATACCGTCGACACCCGGGCCGATACCGGGCTGAATAACGTTAAGCTTGGTATCTGGCTGTTCTTGGCGTCTGAGGTCATGCTCTTCGGCGGCCTCTTCTCGTCCTACGTCCTCCTGCGAGTCGGTGCGGAACCTGGAACGTGGCCTCAAGGGGCGGAGATCCTGAGCGTCCCGCTCGCGACCTTCAACACTGTTGTGCTGATCAGTTCGTCGATGACGATGGTCATGGCGTGGGCGTCGCTTAAGTTGCGGGACCTGTTTAAATACAGGCTATACATGGGCGCCACCGTTGCTCTCGCGCTCATCTTCCTAATCGTTAAGGTGTTCGAATACGCCGACAAGTTCTCGCATCAGTTGTATCCGTCTGAAAGCACCTTCTTGGGCATCTATTTCTTAATCACCGGCCTGCACGGTCTGCACATCGTGGGTGGAGTTGTCGTCAATAGCTATTTCCTGCTGCCAGGCGTTAAGATGTGGCACACGGCACCGGAGCGCTTCACGAACCGGATTGAGGCGGCCGGACTCTACTGGCATTTCGTTGACCTGGTGTGGATCTTCCTGTTTCCGGTGCTCTACCTGCTGTAATGGACTGGTTGGGTTGCGCCTGACGCCTGGACGCTGACGAAGAGGAAACGAATGAGCATGGATTCCGCTGAAGACATCAAGAAGCACGTCACGGTCTACATCATGGTATTCGTCGCCTTAATGGTCCTGACGGTCATCACGGTCAGCGTCGCCTCCCTCTCCTTGGCAATTCCGCTGGCGTTTGCTCTAGCACTCGTCATCGCCACGGTTAAGGGGTCGCTGGTGGCGAGTTGCTTCATGCACCTGGTGTCTGAGAAGTCGCCGATCTACTGGACGTTGATGTTGACGGCAGTCTTCTTCGTCGCGCTGATGTTCCTGCCGTTGCTGACGATGCTAGACGGCATCGCCCGATAGGGGGTGTTGATGTCCCTGAGAGCTGTTCACATTCTGTTCATCGTCGCCTCGATTGTGCTGGCACTCTTCATGGGCGGCTGGGGCATTGTGATGTTCCGGTCGCCGCTGGGGTCGGGCGGGCACTTGACGACAGGAGTGGTCTCGTGTCTTGTCGCGGCGGTCTTGAGCATCTACGCCGTCGGCTTCGTCCGCAAGACGCGGCGAACCGGCATCGAGTGACGGACGTGATGATGCAAAAGGTAAAACGCTCGGCGATGCGCACGCGCGCCTGTCACGTACTGACTGTGTTCGCCGCGGTGCTCTTGGTAGCTGACAATTCGTCGGCTTGGGCTTGCGCGGTGTGTTTCGGCGCCGTTGATTCCCCCATGACGCAGGGAATGAGCATGGCGATTCTCTTCATGCTCGGGATTCTTGCCTGCGTAGCGACAGGATTCGTGATGTTCTTCGTGCGCTTGTTTAAACTGTCACGCACGAGTGTGGGCCGCGACATCCTGGCGCCGCGATCAGTCCGCTCGGAAGGGAGTTATTAGATGGGAGAGCTACTGGGGTTGATGGGAGAGCTACTGGGGTTGCCGGTGCAAGCGTCGGCGCACGCTGGTGAGATCGATCGGCTTATCGAGGAACTGCACTGGCTTATGGGCACCATCTTCGTTGGGTGGAGTGCTTTCTTTCTCTACACCCTGGTTCGTTTTCGGCAGTCCCGGAATCCGAAGGGCGACTACGTAGGCGTGAAGAGCCACACAGCGGCTTATGTTGTAATCGCGGTCGCAGTCCTTGAAGCGGTGACGCTCATCGGTTTCGCGATCCCGGCCTGGGCGAACCGCGTGAACGAATTCCCGCCAGGGGGGGAGTCGACCGTCGTGCGTGTGGTGGCCAAGCAATACGAGTGGCATATCCATTACCCGGGACCTGACGGTCTGTTCGGCCGTAGCGCGATCGACCTGATTACGCCGACCAACGCCATTGGGTTGGACCGTAGTGACCCATCGGCGGTGGATGATCTCGTAACGATTAACCAGCTCAACCTGCCGGTCGATACCCCTGCACTCGTACACCTCTCCACGCAGGACGTCATCCACAGTTTCGGAATTTCGTCCATGCGGGTAAAACAGGACGCAATCCCTGGCCAAGAGATCCCCGTCTGGTTCGAACCGACCATGACCGGTGACTTCGAAATCAACTGCTCCGAGTTGTGCGGGCTAGGGCACTACCGGATGCGTGGATTCGTCAAGATTCAGACCCAAACTGAATTCCAAGCCTGGTTCCAAGAGGAAATGGCGTTTCAGGGCGCAAACTAGAACCTAGCAGTCCGAGACAGAAAAGTTGCGGCACACATTCCACTGTCTATAGTTGCCAGTTGCGTGGCGCAACGCGCGAAGAAGCATTGAGGCCTTTACAACAAAGCTTTGGCGTTTACTCGTGGCTCCACGCTAGCTCGGAATGCCCAACTCAATGCGAAAATCGTAGCTTCGCAGCACCAACTCGCCGACCCGATCTAGCGGCGTTTCTGCGCGAACGGCCACGGCGACCCAACCTGTGCGGGCAAGACGGGTGGATTTGTGCGGTCTGACATAAGACAGACGAAGGACCTCATCCGCCACAAATTCAGGCAGCTTCATCTCGAGTAAGATGATGCGCGGCTTCCGAGTAAGAACGAAAGCTATGCGATCGTTGTATCTGTAGGTAAGTCCGCGGCGCTGCGGCTTTTCACGAATCCCAGGAAAATCGCGTAGTAACTCTTGCAACTGTTCGAATCGCGCAGCCAGCGCCGACTGGTATGGCGTGACCGTTTTCTGTGGTTGCCCGATTTCTGGCTTCATCAGACCAGCTACTCTCCCACGGCGTTCGGGAATCAGAGTTCCAGCCAGCGTAAGCGTAGTGAGTTGGCAATCACTGAGAGCGAACTAAGTGTCATAGCCGCACCGGCCCAAATAGGACTGATGAGTAGTCCCGTGAACGGATACAGAATACCGGCGGCCACGGGCACACCCACGGCGTTGTAAACAAAGGCCAGAAACAGGTTCTGGCGAATGTTACGGAGGGTCCCTCGGCTGAGTCGCCGCGCACGTGCAATCGCTCGGAGGTCACCTTTTACAAGTGTGATCCCAGCCGATTCCATGGCCACATCAGTACCAGTGCCCATCGCAATCCCAACCGTAGCCTCGGCAAGTGCCGGAGCGTCGTTAATGCCGTCGCCGGCCATTGCAACCGTGTGACCATCTGATTGCAGTTCGGCGATGATTTGCCGTTTCGCATCTGGGAGAACACCGGCCCTGAACTCCTTGATGCCCAAAGTAGCAGCAACTGCCTGCGCGGTTAGTGCATTGTCGCCAGTAACCATGACCAACCGAAGGCCATCTTGGCGTAACAGTTCAAGGGCTTCCGGAGTCGACGATTTCACTGGGTCGGTAACACTAAGAAGGCCTACAGCATGACCATTGACCGCTAGGAACATGACCGTTTGACCATTACGCCGAACAGCAGCAGCACGGGCAGACAGCAACCCGATGTCGATCACGCGTTCGGCTAGTAATTCCCGGGTTCCAAGGGCGACTTGTTGACCATTAATTGATCCAGTTACCCCACACCCTGGCACAGCCTGAAAATCAATCGCTGTGGGTAACGATAAGCCATCCATACGTGCCCGCGCCAACACCGCTGAGGCCAAGGGATGCTCACTGGCCTGTTCCAGTGCAGCCGAAAGCCGAACAACCTCAATTTCTGTAAAACCGTTGATTGCATAAACGTCGACAACCTTCGGCCGCCCCTCGGTTAGCGTGCCGGTTTTGTCCACCACTAATGTGTCAACGCGTTCCAGCGCCTCGAGTGCTTCAGCGTTCTTGATAAGAACACCTGCGCTCGCGCCGCGCCCGGTACCCACCATGATCGCCATCGGGGTAGCCAAGCCGAGCGCGCACGGGCACGCGATGATAAGGACGGCGACTGCGCTAACTAGAGCCAGCGCAAAACGAGGTTCTGGCCCCCAGAGTCCCCAGCCGATGAATGCTGCAATTGATACCCCTACCACGCTTGGCACGAAGTACGTAGCCAAGCGGTCCGCAACCCGCTGTATCGGTGCTCGGCTACGCTGAGCGTCGGTCACTGTTCGCACTATCTGTGCTAAAAGCGTGTCACTACCAACTCGTTCCGCGAGCATCGTAAGCGCGCCCGTGCCGTTGATCGTGGCACCGATAAGTAAAGCCTTCGCCGACTTCTCTATTGGAATCGATTCCCCGGTAACCATTGACTCGTCAACGGCGCTCGTCCCATCGACGACCACTCCGTCAACCGGAATCCTCTCACCCGGACGAATCCGTAATAGATCGCCGACCCGCACTGATGAAAGTGGAATGTCTTTCTCACTCCCATCGCGGATCACACGCGCGGTCTTCGGTGTCAGACCGAGTAGTGCACGAATCGCAGCCCCCGTCTGACTGCGTGCCCGCCCCTCAAGCATTTGCCCCAACAAGACGAGCACGGTGATCGCCACCGCTGTATCGAAGTATGGCTCAACACCGGCTTCGCCATGGAATCCATTGGGAAACCACTCCGGCACTACTGTTGCAACAAGGCTATAGAGGTAGGACGACCCGACGCCGAGCGCGATCAGCGTGAACATGTTTGGGCTGACGTTCACAATCGACATCCATGCTCGCTGGTAAAACGGCCAGCCAGCCCAAAGTACAACGGGTGATGCAAGTATCAATTGCAGCCAGTTGTTCATCCGGCTACCGGTAACACCCGACACGCTCAGGTTGAACACCATCTCACCCATGGCTAGTAACAACACCGGCAATCCGAGTGCAACGCCCAACCAAAAACGCCGAGTAATATTGATAGCCTCAGGGTCTGGTGGCGCTTCGACCGTAACAACTAGGGGTTCTAGTGCCATGCCGCATCGCGGACAGGCCCCTGGCCGGTCCTCAGACACCTCAGGGTCCATTGGACAAATGTAGCTACCCGCCGCGGAAACGGCCTCCACTTCCGACTGTTCCCCTAGCGGCTTTAGGTACTGTTCTGGGTCAGAAAGAAACTTATCGCGACAATGGCCGCAGCAGAACCCATAGCGGCTTCCGGCGTACTCAGCAATGTGGGGTGTGGCCGCTAAGTCGACTGACATCCCACAAACAGGATCATGTCCATTCATTGGCATTTCTCACGCACTGGGTCCATCATACTCTGCGGCCGCATCACCTTGCGTGGTTTCCAAGGGCGCCCTGCTCGTGCATCTGCTCACAGGGATGTGTACGATATACATGGGTGAAAGTTGAAAGCAGTTCTCCGCCGTCTATTCGCGCGCAGCCTCGCTAGGCTAGACCTACACGAAGTCCTACACCGACGGGTCGGTCTAACAGGACCGTTCTTGACCGTGGACGATGATGCAATCGATCTCCGCCAAGTCGAACGCATTATCGTGATCGCGATCGGCAAGGCGGCGTCGTCGATGACCGCATCGGTCGCGAAACTCCTAGCTCCGCGAACGTTCGACGGCATCGTCGTCACTACGAACGCGCCTGAAACACCGATTCCTGGCTGTGAGTGGTACATCGGAGGGCATCCGCTACCTAATACGCGCAGCTTTGACGCGGGCGCTGCAGTGATAAATTGCCTCAAGCAGGTAGGCCCTAGGGACCTAGTCATTTATCTGCTTTCAGGAGGAGGCTCCGCGCTCTTCGAACAGCCGATTGACGGGCTCAACTTAGAGGACACTAGAGCGTTGAACAAGTTACTGGTAACCGCTGGACCCGCGATCGCTGACGTCAACGTTATCCGGAAACACGTATCGCGTGTCAAAGGTGGGCAACTGACCGCACTCGCTGGACAGGCACAACAACTGACGTTCTACGTTTCCGACGTGCCCGACAACGACCCCTCACTAATCGCCTCTGGGCCGACTATGCCAGACCCATCAACTGTAGCTGACTGCCACGCAATTCTGAAAAACACGAAGTTATTCGATCAGATGCCGATCGCCGTGAGGAAACTCTTCGAAAATAACCAAGTCCCTGAAACACCGAAGCCGGGATCGCCAGAATTCTCGACAAGCCGATGGTACCGCCTGTTAGGCTCAACCGAAGCGGTAAAGACGCTGGCGGATGAAACGCGGGCCCTCGGGTGGCAAGTAATGATTGATGTTGCAGTGCGTGATAACTGGCCACTTGAGCGCACTGTTGAGCATTTGCTCACGGCGGTCGACCACGTTCGCCAAGCGCACCCACTAAGTCCAGTGGCCATTGTCAACGGAGGTGAGTTTTCTTGCCCGGTCACAAACCCGCTTGGTCTCGGTGGTCGGAATCAGGCGTTTGTTCTGGCTTGCGTACCGCGGATTGCTGGACGGTCGATAGCGGTGCTAAGTGCTGGCACTGATGGAATCGATGGCTCATCCCCAGCTGCAGGTGCCGTTGCTGACGGCGGGTCGCTCTCCCGTGCAGAGAGCACTGGACTCCACCACAACACCTATCTCCGTCGTGCTGACTCCCACCAGTTCTTCGAACAGCTCGGGGACACGATCACCACTGGACCAACTGGCCACAACGTCCGTGATCTCAGGCTGCTTGTCGCTTGGTAGAGTAATTCCACGATCCCGTGCGTTACTTGAATAGATCATCAAAGGCCTGCTTGGCGCTCGATGGACCCCTCTTGGAATGGGTCTGGCGCTCCACAGTCACTCGTGGTTCATAGTAGGTACAGTTGTTCAGGCCATCCTTTGGAGTAATACGGGCTGTCACCGGCTGTGAACATTCAAAGCGACTACTGGGGTCGAACCAAGCACATTGTGCACAAGTGTGCAGTGCTGACCCACACCGAGAACAAGTCGCGCCATCACCAATCGGCTGGTCCAGTAGACCTCCGCATTTCGCGCAGCGGATTACATCGTGAAATCCGGGCATGTTCGGCGCCTTTGGTCTCACCGGAAGTTGGCCGCGAGCCTCCCCGGACTTCGGCTTGGAACCAGAACGTTTAGACCGCGATGGAGATGGTTCGTCGTCTTGGTAGCCGCGTTGCTTATACTTGCGGTCGCTCATCGTCCACCCTTCCTGTTGTCACGGTGAAGCTGTAACACTGATGGGGAAACTAGCTGCAATCTCTATCATCCCGCATCATCGTTTCATTTTTCATGCAACTCAAGTGAGAAATGCCTACGAATTTCTTGATGGTTCTGTCGTGTTTCTGATGTCCCTGGGGTGTAATCTCCGACCAATCCATGACCCGAGGCCTTACGCTAGTCGCCAAAGACGGGATATGATGTCCTGAGTCATTCAATGCCCGTACGGGCTGAGGTGCCCATGATTCCTAGAATGCCGATCGTCGTCGCAGGGGTGTTGCTCTTTTTGGTAGTGCCATTCTTCGCCGGCTTCTACACCGATTGGATTTGGTTTCAGCAGGTCGGTTTCGACCAACTGTTCATTCGCACACTGAGCTCAAAGTTAATCCTCGGTGGTGCTGTCTTTGCAATAGCCTTTAGCGTGCTGCTCGGCGGACTGAGATATGCGCTACGGGACATGACTAAGCCCTACCTGACGCTCGGGGGTGGGCCAGAGGTGCAACCGCTAATCATCGACCGGAAAGGGCTCCAGTTGATCGCGGCCGGAGTGTCCGGGCTCGCCGCGCTGTTCATGGGAGTTTTTGCATCCAGTCAATGGATGGTTTGGCTTCAGTATCAGCACGCCACGCCTTTCGGTGAGGTGGACCCACTGCTCGGCCGGGACATCGCTTTCTATGTGTTCCAACTGCCGTTTCTCGACTTTATTCGGAATCTGCTTGTCAGCGTTGTCGTTCTGAGTCTCGCCAGCGCCACGGCGGCATACATTTTGTCAGGTGCGGTCGGTTTTGAGCCACAAGCTGGTCTCAAGATCAGTCGGGGGGCGCGTCAGCACCTATCGCTACTCATCGCCGCGCTTCTGCTACTACTAGCATGGGGCGCCTCACTTGATGTGCCTCGAACATTATTGACGCCAGCGGGTGTTATCCAAGGCGCGTCCTACGCCGATGTCGAGGCCCGGATACCGATGTTAAAGCTCCTTGTTGCAGTGGCCCTGCTCGGTGCCAGCTTGGCGACCTACCAAGCGTTCTCACCGAAACAGTGGCCGGTGCCGCTTGCAGTTGTCTTGTATATCGCGGTGTCAGCAGGTGGAACTGGTTACGGTGCCCTTATTCAGCGGATCGTTGTCACGCCGAATGAACAAGAAAGGGAAGCACCCTACATCGAGTTCAACGTCGCAGCCACCCGGAAGGCATTTGCGCTCGAGGGGATTGACGCGCGAGAACTTTCCGGCGATGCGACACTTACACGAAGTGATATTGAGGCAAATCCTGAAACGATCAACAACGTTAGACTGTGGGATCATGGACCGTTGCTGGACACGTTCGGTCAGATTCAGGCCATCCGCTCGTACTACGATTTCGCCTCGGTCGACAATGACCGCTATGTAATCAACGGCGAATATCGCCAAACCATGCTCTCAAGTCGGGAACTAAACTCAAATAGTCTATCCAACCGCACGTGGCCGAATGAGCGACTGGTGTTCACACACGGATACGGCCTGGCCCTCGGCCCAGTGAATCAGGTCACAGCCGAAGGCCTGCCGGTGCTCTTCCTTAAGGATTTACCGCCGAGCTCGGCAGTGGACCTGTCGATCGAAGAACCGAGTGTCTATTTCGGGGAGCTGGCGAACGACTATGTGATCGTCAATACCAACACACGAGAATTCCACTATCCAGAAGGTGATGACAACGTTTATACCGAATACGTGGGTGATGGCGGCGTCCCAATCGGCGGGCTATTCCACAAGATGTTATTCAGCTTACGGTTCCGCGCGTTCAACGTGCTAATCAGCAGGCAGCTGACACCCGATAGTCGGATCCTCATCCACCGGAATATCAGCGATCGCGTAGAAGCGCTCGCGCCGTTCCTGATGTACGACCGTGATCCGTATATGGTGATTTCAGAAGGCCGGTTGTTCTGGATCATCGATGCCTACACCGTGACCGATAACTATCCGTATTCGACTCAGGCAATTCGGACCCTCAACTATATCCGTAACTCGGTGAAGATCGTCATCGATGCGTATAACGGTACTACTACCTATTATCTAGCTGACGCTGACGACCCAATCGCGGCAACAATCAGCAAGATCTTTCCAGAGTTATTCACACCTCTCGAGACGATGTCGACCGATCTTCGCAGCCATGTCCGTTATCCCCAGGACATCTTCACGCTGCAAACAGCAATGTTCTCGACTTACCATATGACTAATCCGGCAGTCTTTTACAACAAGGAAGACCAGTGGGATGTGCCGGCGATCGAAAGTGACGGACGCACAGCTCAGATGGAGCCGTACTACACCATCATGAAACTGCCGGGCGAGCAGGACGCCGAATTCATTCAGATGCTGCCGTTTACACCACGTCGGAAGAACAATCTTGCAGCGTGGATGGTCGCACGGAGCGACGGAGAACACTACGGCAAACTCATGGTGTTCCAGTTCCCTAAACAGAAGCTCATTTTTGGCCCACAGCAGATCGTCTCTCGAATTAACCAAGACGAAGATATTTCACCACAGCTCACCCTCTGGAACCAGCAGGGTTCGCAGGTAATTCAAGGCACGCTCCTAGTCGTGCCGATCGAGGAGTCGCTTCTCTATATCCGACCACTCTACCTACGGGCGGCCGACGGGCAGATTCCCGAACTCAAGCGCGTCATCGTCGCTTATCAGAACCAGATCGTGATGGAAGAAACTCTCGCTTTGGCGCTCAACCGTCTGTTTGGCGTGCGTACTCCCGATGGGCTCCTAGCAGCTACCACCTCGGACAGCCTTACAGTTGGGTCCTCCAATCCGACCTCGTCAGAGACAGCACCTGACCCGTCGATTAGCATTCCGACCCTGTTGGCCGAGGCACTGCAGCAACTTGAACGGGCGCTTGAGGCACAACGTGAGGGGGATTGGAGCCGCTACGGTTCTGAACTTAATCAGCTTCGTCAATTCTTGGAGCAATATTCAGCCTCGGGCGGTGGGTAGAGATTCAACTGCTCTTAATCGGACGCTCGCTGAGTCGTTTGACCCACCTCGACAGTCCGTTTCACATCATTGCTCCCGTCCAGGGTGCATGGTGTTAGAATCCGCCCCTGACCTATCAGGAGGGGCTAATGACATCCGGGCAAACCAAACTTTTTTTGTGCACCCTGGCCGGGCTGGCACTGACCGGTTGCGTGGAACCAGCGGTTGAACCCGTACCAGGCCTTAAGGCCTTCGCCGGTGCACGTATTATCGACGGCAATGGCACCACGATCGAGAATGGCATTCTAGTCGTCCGAGACGGTCGTGTCGAAGCGGTCGGAGCGTCCGACTCTGTGTCCGTACCGGCTGGTGCCGAACAACTTGATCTAACGGGCCGAACGATCATTCCGGGTTTCATTAATAGTCATGGTCACGTCGGCGCTACTAGGGGACTCGAGTCAAACCCTGAGTTGTACACCCGTGGTAACTTGCTGCATCAGTTGGAACTGTATGCCCGCTACGGCGTCACCACGGTCTTTAGTCTCGGCGGCGATGATCAGGCAGGTGTCACTCTCCGCGATGAACAGGATTTATCACTCGATCGAAGTCGGCTATTCGTTGCTGGCCCGGTTGTTAACGGCGCAACGGCGGAAGATGTTGAGCCCCTCGTCGACGAAATCGCTGGAATGGGAGCCGACATAATCAAGATCCGTGTCGACGATAATCTCGGGTCTACCACTAAGATGCCGGAAGAGGCGTGGCGTGCTGTGATTGAACGAGCACACGAACATGGCCTACGAGTAGCTGCACACGTGTTCTACCTAGATGATGCGAAAAAGCTAGTCGAGGCCAACGTCGATTTTCTCGCCCACAGTGTTCGGGACACGGACGTCGACCAGGAACTGATTGACGGCATGCTTGAGCGAGACGTGTGCCTAAGTCCAACACTGATGCGCGAGGTTTCAACATTCGTTTACGAATCACGGCCTGACTTCTTCGACGACCCTTTCTTCCTTCGGGCCACCGACCCCAATGTGATCATTGGGCTCGAGGATCCCGTTCGCCAAGCGCGGATTCAAGATAGCGAGAGTGCTCAAGGGTATAAAGCAGCGCTTGAAGTGGCAATGCGGAATGTCAAAGCGCTGTCTGACGCTGGAGTGCATATCGCATTCGGCACTGACACAGGTCCGGTCGGCCGCTTCCAAGGTTATTTCGAACAGCTCGAACTCGAGCGGATGGTTGAAGCCGGCTTAACTCCTTTACAGGCACTCGTTTCTGCTACTGGTGACGCCGCGGGGTGCATGGAGGTTAGCGAGGACCTGGGCACTCTGGCGATGGGTAACTGGGCAGATTTCGTGGTGCTGTCGGCGAACCCGCTGGACGATATCCTTAACACGCGATCGATTGAATCAGTTTGGATCGCAGGAAATCTTGTCCCAACCGTCGGTTGAGCGGCTTCTTCAATCGCTGCCGAACGAGGTCTCGTTCACGGTTAAGAAGGCCGGGGGGCGTAGATCCTTCTCAGAAGGACTCGTGAATCCTAGAAGCTTTTGTTGTCTCTTCATCTGCCCAAATCCCTAAACTCACGGATAACCCAAGGAGACATCGGAAACAGTGACGGCAAGGCGCTCAGTCGCGGTTGCGTTGTACCGTGCACTTGCCAAAGACCCTTTCTACCGTACGATCGCAGGCGCCCAGCATCGAGACACACCGGCATTCAAAACTGCACTTGTGCAGTATTTCGAATACGCCTTGGACGAAGCTGAGGCAATCGGCAAGTTGGTCGTGGACGAAGGGCAGCTCGGTGCCGCCGCTTGGTTTCTCCCGATAGCGCCCGGGATCACGCAGGAGGCAAAAATCCGGAAAGAGCGAGCGCTTCACGAAGTGCTTAGCGAAGCCGGACTGGTCACCTATCAACGGATTACTGAATTTATGAGCCAGCGGTCACGGGTCTGCATCCCGGCGGATGCATGGTATCTGTCGATTGTTGGCATCACACCGAAAGCACAAGGGAAGGGGCTGGGGCGAAAATTGCTCGAGCCAACGCTCACCGAAGCTGACGAGGCCAAGGCCGTCTGTTATCTTGAAACGTTCAGCATGCGCAACGTAACGTTCTACACTCGGCTTGGGTTCGACGTTATTGGTATGCCCCACGAACCAACAACCGGGGCCCACTATGCAATCATGGTGCGTCGCCCAAGCCCTGATTCTTCCAATATCGCTCCAGACCTAGCCAGCACAATCTGAGCGGCACTGCGTCCTCGTAGTGGCGGGCCGCCGTTTCAGGCAACCGTTGGCGAAGCAACTTCGAGACGGCAGTTGTAAAACTTGAGAGCCCATCCTCGCGGGATTCCTGCGCCACGACCCGTCTAGCGATCTCGGCCAACTCAGCGAGATGGTCCACAAACGTACGCATATGGTTCATTACGTCAGTGTGTGGACCGAAATGGGTTAGAAACAGGGTGCTAGCTCGCCAGCGTTCGATTACCTCGACGCTCGTGCGCCAAGCCGCTAGGTCGAGGTCGGGAGGTGGTGTTGGAGGCAGTATATAAGGCGAAGGACCCACACGAATACCAGCTGTGTCACCCACAAAGGCGATGCCACTGTCTCGGTCGAAATAGCTAACGTGATGACGTGCGTGGCCTGGGGTGTAGGCTACTTCCAGTTCCCGCTCCCCAATTCGAATCCGTTCACCGCCCATAAGGCCGCGTAAGTTGGTTTCTGGCACAGCCTTGAATTCTCCCCACAATTGTTCGAGTTCATCGACCCAAATTTGTCGAGCACTCGCAATCAGACGCGCTGGGTCGACCATGTGACTGACCCCAGTCACGTGAACATAGACAGTAATTTCTGGATTCTCGTTCACGATCGCTCCAGTGGCCCCAGCGTGATCGAAATGGATGTGAGTCAGAAGGATCGCCCGAATGTCGGAGACAGCAATGCCATGCCGCCTCAGCTCGGACCCAAGCGTTTCCAAGGTCGCAGCTGGTCCTGGATCAACTATAGCGGCGCCGAAACTGCCGTGCAGCACGCCTGCCGCGATCACTTCCGATTGACCTTGGAAGTGCAAGTCGATGTAACTAATATCACGCGTCAGTCGATTCATGATTCGTGGGCGTATAAAGCCGAGCCTGACGATGCTATCTTACTACGCCGATCTGTGTATCGTGGTTTAACGGACAACTGCTTGACGTCATTAGATCGCTCCCATAGGCTGGTCGAAGAAACTCTACAAAACCGACGATGCCATACAATGAAGAACCCAGCGGTCAAACGCGGGAGCGAGTCCGGTCGGTCTCAAAAGAACCACCTCGGTATCGTGTGCTGCTTCACAACGATGACTACACCACTATGGAGTTCGTTGTGAAAGTGTTGGAGTCGGTGTTCCATAGGTCCCCCGCCGAGGCCTACCGAATCATGATGCAAGTGCATAGCCAGGGCCAAGGGCTCTGCGGCATCTATCCCTACGACGTCGCCGAGACCAGGGCCCTTACGGCACAGGACCTCGCCCGTCACGAGGGCTTTCCGCTACAAACCTCCATCGAGAAAGAATGAGGAATCTCTCACTATGTTCAGTGCATCGCTCGAGTTAATTCTCAGCATTGCGTATCGAGAGGCCGAATCAAGGCGCCACGCGGACCTCACGCTGGAACATCTCCTGTATGCACTTGCACACGACGTCGAGGCTGAAAAAATCATGCAAGCCTGTGGCGCTGATTTACCAGCACTTCGCCACGATCTTGATAACTATTTACAGCGTGAGACTGAGCGGTTTCCAAGACACAGTCCTGGGGAACCGGTTCAGACGCTGGCCTTTCGCCGGGTCTTACAAACAGCAGTGCTGCATGTACAGAGTGCTGGTAAAGATGAAGTTCACTCGGGCGATGTGCTCGCTGCAATCCTTCAACAAACCAATTGCTTCGCAGCGGAGCAGTTACTTGCGCAGGGCGTCACCAGGCTCGATGTGCTGAACTACATCTCTCACGGTATTGCTAAGGTTCCACCAGCGCCAAGCCGTGACGGCGTCACGCCGGACCAGACCGTCCACGCCGGTGCGGAAGATGATGCGCCGACCGTACAGCGGGATCCCCTAGCAGCTTTCACTGTGAATCTTTCCGAGCGTGCAGCTGCCGGCCAAGTCGATCCCCTTATCGGACGCTCCGTTGAGTTACAACGGACAATGGAGGTTCTCTGTCGGCGCCGAAAGAATAATCCGGTTTTTATCGGTGACGCTGGGGTAGGTAAAACAGCCCTAGCCGAGGGACTCGCCGCTCGATTGCTTGACACGACCGTCCCAGCACCACTCCAGGGAGCCGAGGTCTTTTCACTCGATACGACGGCGCTCCTTGCTGGAACTCGTTTCCGGGGCGATTTTGAAGAGCGCTTCAAAGCGGTACTGGCTTCGCTGCGTCAGCACGCGAAACCTATCCTTTTCATCGATGAGGTGCACGCCACGGTTGGCGCGGGCGCAACGACCGGTGGCACTTTGGACCTCGCAACTCTTATCAAGCCCGTGCTCAGCGCCGGTGAAGTTCGAGTGATCGGATCGACCACGATTGAAGATTTTAAGCATATCGAGAAGGACCGTGCGTTGGCTCGCCGGTTGCAGAAAATCACAGTCGACGAACCCAGTCCCGAAGAAGCTATAAAGATTCTAAAGGGCCTGCATGCACGCTATGCCGAACATCACGGCATCGAATACACAGACGCCGCACTCACGACAGCAGTAAAGCTTGCCGGACGCCATCTTCGCGACATCCGACTCCCAGACAGTGCAATTGACGTTCTCGATGAGGCGGGTGCCATGCTTAGGCTGCGCTGCACCGAGACACAACCCGAAGGTAACAAAGATCGCGCTGCCACCCCGACAGAGAAAATGGTGACGGCGGCGGACATCGAGCATGTGGTCGCCCGAATGGCAGGAATCCCTGAGCAACAAGCCTCAGCGTCCGACAAAGAACGTCTCCGTACGCTGGAGGAAGCACTGCAACGGGTCGTCTTCGGGCAGGACGACGCAGTTGCAGCAGTTGCCAAAGCGATCAAGCGGTCGCGCGCTGGCCTCGGACAGCCAGAGCGGCCAGCCGGCTGTTTCCTGTTCACCGGACCTACTGGGGTGGGAAAGACCGAGTTAGCGAAACAGTTAGCTATCCATCTGGGCAACGAATTCCTCCGTTATGACATGAGTGAGTACATGGAAAAACATTCCGTTGCTCGACTGATCGGAGCGCCACCAGGTTACGTAGGCTTCGAACAGGGGGGGCTGTTAGTTGACGCACTTAGAAGCCATCCCTACGCCGTTGTGCTTCTCGACGAAATCGAGAAAGCCCATCAAGATCTGTTAAACATCCTTTTACAGGTGATGGACCATGCAACACTAACCGACAGCACTGGCCGGAAAGCTGACTTCCGGCAGGTCGTGCTAATCATGACGTCTAACGCTGGCTCCCGGGAAATGAGCGCTGGTGCTATTGGATTTAGCGGGGGACGATCGAAGGCGGTGCGAGGTCGGATCAAAGCAGCTATCGAGCGGATCTTTAGCCCTGAGTTCCGTAACCGGCTCGACACGACTGTAACCTTTGGGGCACTTACACCAGACGTGATGGAAATGATTGTCGAGAAATTTATCCTTCAACTCGAAGCGCAGCTCGCGGAGCGGCGTGTGGCGATCACCCTCGAAACCGGAGCGCGCCAGTGGCTTGCCACAAAGGGTTATGACCCGGTTTACGGGGCTCGTCCGCTCGCTCGGATCATTCAGGCAGAGGTTAGAGACCGTCTCACTGAGGAAATCTTGTTCGGCCAGCTGGAAACCGGTGGCACTGTCCGGATTAGCTTGGCGGATGGAGACGGCCCTCTCAAGTTCGCGTTCGAGCCGAGCGCTAAGCCTTCGCAGACAGCCAACGCGGTCGCAGGCCCAGAAACGGTCGGCTAATTAAGATGATTCAGTTGACCACCACGATTCGGTAATTACCTCACTGGAAGCTGAAGCAGCCATGCTCAAGCGTTCAAGGTTTAGCCAGACGTTAGGGGGTTAGTAGTAATGCCAACACTAGGTGGCGGATGCCGGGTCATCGAACCCAACGAGGGACAAATTAGCTGTGAGGGTACTAGGCGGCGGTGGTGGACAGTGGGTGCAGCGGTAGCTGCCGCACGCGACATCGAGCAGTCGGTCAGCCAATTCGATAAAGGCCTCTCTCCGGGTCAAATAAATCCCACCAGCGAGGAGGTTCATTACGTCTCGGCAGGATCAGGCACCTGTTACGTTGATGGATACGGTTACCAAGTCAAAATTGGCTCCGCCGTTTACGTAGCACCGGGTAAAGAGTGTTGCTTCGACACGCCGACAGGCGACCTTGAAGTCGTGAGCGTCTGCTGCCCTCAGATTCGTGACTCGCGTTTCGACCTCCCGGCAAACACATGCCCAGCCGACTCTGGGGAGACCAAGCCCGTAGTCGTCGTGCATCAGGACAACCGAAAGTCGATTCCAACAGGTGACCGATGGTTCAAGTTACTCGTCGACAAGAGTGTCGGCTGCCAACACGTTACGCAGTTCCTCGGATTCATTCCCAAGTCCGAGGCTCCAGTACATCATCACACTTACGAAGAAGCGATTTATATCGTTGAAGGACACGGCGTGCTGTGGGCTAATGGTAAAGAGGCGCCGGTCGCGC
This sequence comes from Acidobacteriota bacterium, assembly GCA_002730735.1. GTDB lineage: Bacteria > Acidobacteriota > Vicinamibacteria > Vicinamibacterales > UBA823 > UBA11600. Next base: position 117,823 of record PCAU01000001.1, read on the forward strand.
CCGGCAGTTGTATCTACCTTCCCAGACGGGTTAAGCATTCAATGAAGAACTTAGAAGACACGCCTATTCGCCTGATGGGAGTATTTCATCCGTCTGGTAGCCCGGCCACTAGGTACCATGAGTAACACATAATCAGTCAATTCAACGTTATCTTTGCAAGACGTGCTAGGTGAGAGGTAACTAGTAAGTGTTGAGCGTCACGAACCAACAACTCTTAACTCGGGAGAAACTTATGAGGATGATCGATCGCCGGCGATTCCTGCATTTTGGTGCGGCGAGTGGCGTGTTTGGCCTTACGACGAAGCGAGCTGAGCAAGCGGCAGTGGCATCATCGCAACCACAGGCCTCAAGCGAACAAAGTGTAAAGCTCTACGGCGACGGTCTCGGACTAACCCCGGACGATTCAGTCAAGCTCTTAACGCGCCTCGTTGAGGAAGGAGAAGGGATCCAAGCAGATTCGTATTCCAATGGTGGAGTCGTCGAGGAACTAGAGCAGGCTTTCGCCGCGGCACTTGGAAAAGAACGAGCTGTCTTCATGCCGACTGGCACGCTGGCCAATCACCTAGCCGTTCGGATGCTCGCTGGTGGGCCTAGCCGGGCAATCGTCCAGGCTGAGAGCCATCTTTACAACGATACCGGTGACACCGTCCAGACCCTAAGTAACATCCAGCTGGTCCCATTAGCCCCTGGTCGCGCAACTTTCACGTTGGATGACGTAAGGATACTACTTGACCGCACCTCCAGTGGGCGAGTTGCCACACCCGTATCAGTTATTTCAATCGAATCACCAGTGCGGAGAAGGTCGGGTGAGATTTTTAACGAAACCGAGATGGATAAAATCACAGAATTTGCTCGGCAGAACGGTATCCGTACACACCTCGACGGCGCACGGATTTTCCTACAAACCGGTTTCGGAGGACGGTCAGCCGCCGATTATGCCAGGCCTTTCGATACCGTCTACGTCTCGCTCTACAAGTACTTCAACGCGCCATCAGGTGCGATTCTCGCTGGGCCGAGTGCCTTGCTGGACCAAATGTTTCATACGCGGCGTATGTTTGGCGGTGGTCTTGCCCATGTGTGGCCTTTCGCAGCGATCGCACTACACTATTTCCGGGGGTTCCCCGAGCGCTACGCGCGAGCTGTTCATGTATCAAATGAATGGAAGCAGCTAATCAGCAAGCACGACGCTTTTTCCATTAAACCAGTCCCAGCAGGCACGAACCTTTTCTTGCTTCAAGTGAAGTATCCAGACCTCGACCTGTTCCGTAATAAGCTCGCGCACCAAGATGTGCGTCTCCCAGCACCACTCGGTGATGGTTCTGGCTTCAGGCTAGGTATCAACGAATCATGGAGCCGCATAACCTCATCCGAACTGGCCGGTATGTTTGTGCAGGCAGTTGAAGCGTGAACCTTAAAGTCCACCGCATGACATCTGAAACAGGTATTCTTGAGGCATGCTGACTCTAATGCTGGCGCTGCACTCGTTGATCCGATGGGCCGCGATCGCGTTTGGATTCGTGATCGTCATCCGGGCATTGTCCAGTATGTCAAAGGGAAATTTCGAAGATGACGACGGAAGGTTCGGCCGGTTGTTCGCGATTTCGCTCGATGTCCAAATGCTCCTCGGTATACTCATGTATCTCTTCTTCAGCACCATCACGACATCAGCGTTCGAGAACCTGGGGAGCGCGATGAGTAACTCGGTAACACGCTTTTGGATCGTTGAGCATCCGACGATGATGCTCGCAGCTCTTGTGTTCGCGCATATCGGCGTCGTCCGGGTGCGTAAAGCGCCCGAAGCGAAGGCGAAACACCGCACTGGATTGATCTTTTTCGGAATCGCCATGCTACTGATCCTGCTCGGGACACCTTGGCCGTTCTCGGTGGCAGCAAGACCGATTCTGCCGTTCCTATAACCCTAGGACGGATATAAAGGTTGCGAGTTAAGGGGGCAGACCTCTCTGTCCCGTTGGGATGTTGTGTCACGCTCAACCCCAGGGATCGAGAACTAGTCAGGCGTTCGCCATCTCAGTGAGGTCGGCGGGTAGTGCTTCGAGATGCTCCCGAACACGGGCAAGGAACTGGAAGGCGGCCATGCCATCACTTGCACGGTGGTCGAAGGTAAGAGACATCATCATGACCGGCCTGATTGTGATGGCTTCATCGACCACAACCGGCCGCTTAATTACAGCACCGAGGCCAAGAATCGCCACCTCGGGCTGATTCAGAATGGGCGTGCCGGTGAGGCCTCCGAAGATACCGGGGTTCGTCAGTGTGAAAGTGCCACCCTGTACATCTTCTGGCGTGAGACGGTGAGATCGTGCGCGCACAGCTAATTCTTTTATCGACTTTGCAAACCCTGCGAGAGACCTCTCTTCAGCCTTACGGATCACCGGCACAATTAGCTCACCTGACTCAGGCAGCGCAACGGCGATTCCAAGATTAACCGACGGCTTCAGCACGATCTCGTCGCCAACAACCGAGGCGTTCAATGCACGAAACTCCCCAAGAGCTTTAACCGCCGCCTCTGCAACAAGCACGGTATAAGTAAGCGGTGCACCCACGCTCGCCTCAAAACGTTGACCGGCCGTTTCCATTAGTTCAGCAGCACGCGACATGTCGCAATCAACAATGGCCGTTGCGTGGGGACTGATCCGCGTGGACCAACTCATGTGGTGCGCGATCTTCTTACGCACTGCCGACATCTGTATCCGCTCATCTCCGTCCTGCGGTTGATACAGGTACTCCTTTGGAGGGCTGCCCGCGGAGTTATCCGACTCTAAGGGCGAGGTTGCTTGTTGGCGAATATACTGCTCGACGTCACGCTTTGTCACACGACCACCGTGGCCAGAGCCCTGTAACGTTGCCAATGTGTCGAGCGACATGCCACAGCGCTCTGCGGTCTTAAGAACGGCTGGGCTAAACGAATGCGATGGAGTCGTCGACGCAGACGGTTCGTCGGTCTTCTCGGATTCTCGCCTGAAGGAAATCACCTGGGACGATTGCGCTGCCTGAAAATGGCCACCCGGTTCATCCCCCTTCTTTCCATCCGGTTCACTTGTATCGGCCTTCGATTGCCTGCCTTCGCCGGGGGAGGCAGTTTTCACATCCTCTCCGGATTCAGTAATCACCGCCACAGGCGTTCCAATATCAACCGTTTCGCCCTCCTTCACAAGAATCTCGGTTAACGTCCCCGCCGCAGGAGCCGGCACCTCAGTGTCAACCTTGTCGGTCGTGATTTCAAAGAGAGGTTCATCACGGTCAACAACGTCGCCAACCTTTTTCAACCACTTAATAATTGTGCCTTCGGCGATCGACTCCCCCATTTGGGGCATTACTATTTCAATCATGATGCTGGAAGCAGGCTCATCTAAATAGGGTTAGTACTCCAAAACGTTCTTAGCGGCAGTATAGATCTTTTCCTCGGTCGGAAGCATCGCATCCTCTAGTGACGCCGCGAAGGGAGACGGAACGTCCAATGCGCCCACTCGTGTCACCGGCGCGTCAAGCACATCAAATGCCTCCTGCGCGATGATCGCCGCCACCTCACCACCGAAGCCACCGGTGAGCTGTGCTTCATGGACGACCAGTGCACGGGAGGTTTTTCGCACGCTCACTAGAAACGTGTCCCGGTCCAGCGGGCATAGGCTGCGCAAATCGACAACCTCGCATTCGGCACCCTCCCGCGATAATCGCTCGGCCACCGCCAGCGATTCGTGAACCATTGCACCATATGTTACAACCGTTAAATCTGATCCCTCTCTTTTGACGTCGGCGACACCTATCGGAACCACGTAGTCCTCATCAGGCACGTCCTCCTTGATCCTGCGGTAGAGGTGCTTGTGTTCAAAGTAGACCACTGGATTGTTGTCTCGGATTGCTGCAATCAGCAATCCCTTAGCGTCGTAAGGCGTTGAAGGCTGAACCACCTTCAAGCCTGGCACATGCGTGAACCACGCTTCGGGGTTCTGTGAATGGTAGGGTCCACCACGAAAGCCACCCCCCGCAGGACCTCGGAAGACAACTGGCATCGGAATGCCCCAGCGGTAGTAGTTCTTCGCGGCGTAGTTGACAATTTGATCGAACGCACAGGCAATGAAATCAGCAAACTGAAACTCGACAACCGGCCGGAGGCCCTCAACAGCTGCTCCACACGCTGCACCGGTAAAGCCACTCTCGCTGATCGGCGTATCGATTACGCGATCTTCACCAAACTCATCCAGAAAGCCGACGGTTACTTTGAAGGCCCCGCCAAAAACCGCAATGTCCTCACCAAGGAGAATCACGTTGTCATCGCGCCTCATCTCGTCGCGCAATGCCTGACTGATCGCCTCGAGGTAGGTGATAACCGCCATAGGATTACCTCACGGTGCGAAGAGCCGGTCTGTCACGCTGTCGGGCGATGCCTCAGGCTGTGCCTCGGCCCACACCACCGCATCCTCAATCGTCTGGACGCATTCATTGTTGATCGCTTGCACCTCAGCCTCGCCTAGCCCACCGGCCCCGGACAGGTACTCAGCGAACAGTCGCAGCGGGTCACGCCTCTCCCAAAACTCTCGCAAGTCAGCACTGACATAGCCCATGTCGTCATGCTCGCCGTGCCCGCGAGCACGAAACGTCTTGAACTCAACCAAATAGGGTCCATTGCCAGCACGCGCGTGATCAATCGCTCGCCTGGCCACGCGTCTGACTTCGAAGATGTCGTTGCCGAAGGCAACCTCTGACGGAATATTGAAGGCCGGTGCACGGTCAGCCACATTCTCAACCGGCATTTGTTTTTCAATGGTGGTCGAATAGGCAAAGCAGTTATTTTCCACAACGACGACCAGAGGCAATTTGTGAATGGCCGCAAAGTTGAGGCCTTCGTAAAAATCACCAGGACTGGTGGCCCCATCACCAGTAAAAGCGATATAAACCCGCGGCTGCTTTCTGATTTTAAAGGCAAGTGCGAATCCTGCACCCGACGGGATCCAGGAAGCCATCGAACCGTTATGGTAGGGCGCGATGCCGTACTGCCGGATGTCAGCAAAGAACAGGCCAAGTTCGCGGCCGTGCGCCGGTGGTACATCGCGGCCCAGCCATCGGGCAATAACGTGTTTCGGCTCGACGCCACGTAAAAACCATCCTGCCAAACCACGCGCGACTGTCGAGAAGTAGTCGTCTCGCTCAAGGAGACTGACAACACCAGTACAAATTGCTTCCTGCCCGATCGCCAGATAGACAGCACCGACGATCTTCCCCTGGCGGTAGAGGGCGGCCAGTTTCTGGTCGCAAGCACGAGCCAATCGCATCGTCCGGTACCAGACCGCTAATTGGTCACGTGAGATGATTTCGTCGGTTGCGATCGAGGTCCTGTCAAGTGCTGGGTCTAGAAAAATCTCGGACTTCGACATAATTACCACCGGTCACTGACTGTTACCCGCCGTCGTGACCAGGGTTCCCTGGTCGTCATACACATCAACGGGACCGAAAGAGGTTAGCGCGTCAGAGATCCGCTCCCCATCACCAACGGCGACAATGTGTAGCCGATCGGCATCGAGATACTTCATCGCAACTTCCTGTACTTGCTCGCGCGTTACCGACATAATTCGCTCGGGATACCGTTCCCAATAATCGTCTGTTAGGTCGTAGAGATGACGGACGACGGAATTGCCGAGTAAGGTGCTCGGCGACTCGAGAGAAAGTGCAAAGCTCGCAATGATCGATCTCTTGGCATCCTGGAATTCCTGTTCGGGAACCACTTCATCGCGGATTCTCTTCAACTCTCGGAGCAACTCGGCCAAAGCATCTCCAGTTACTTCAGTGCGTATCTCGGTGGAAGCCTCCCAATCACCGCGATACCGCAGCGCCGTGAAGGAACTGTAAGCGCCATAGGTGTAGCCTTTGTCCTCACGCAGGTTCATAAATAGACGTCCTGTTGCACCGCCTCCTAGAATCTGATTCATCACCGTGAGAACGTCGTAGTCCTGACTGGTGCGTTTAATTGCCTGTGTACCAACAACAAGATTCGTTTGGACAGATGCAGCACGGTTGATTAAGTAGAGCTTCGACGGACCGATGGGTTCAGGGTCTTGTACCGTCGGCCGTGGTCTCTCCGTTCGAGCCCACGCACCGAGGTGCTTCTCCACCAAGGTGCGCGCATCAACCATTGAGATGTCGCCGGCCATAGCAAACACGGCATGGTCGGGAATATAGTGCGTTCGGTGAAAGCTGAGCAGGTCGTCACGCGTGGTCCTATCGAGTGTCTCCGGTGTCGCCGAGGTTCGGCCAGCAGGATGGTTGCCATAAATGGCTCCATTGAGGCGTTCGACCGCCAGAAAGCCTGGCCGAGTCCTTTGCTGCATTAAACCAGCACGCTCACGGTCTTTAAACAAAGCGAGCTCCTCCTCAGGAAAGGAAGGCCGGAGTAGAACGTCGGCTGCTAGGGCCATCGTCTGTTCGAGGTGCTCCGTGAGGCTCGAACCGCTCATGCTCGTGGCCTGTAACGACATGTCCGTGGAGATGGCCAAACGAGAGGCATGGGTCTCAAGCGCTTCGGCTATTTCCACTGAAGAAAGGTTCTCCGTACCTTCCCGCAACAGTGACGCCGTAAAACTGGCTAGACCCGCATGATCGGGAGGATCGTAGTAGCCACCAGCTCCGATCAGAATCATCTGAAACGAAACGATCGGCACGCGCCGATCTTCGAGCACCATCAGATGTAAGCCATTATCAAGGTCGGCTTCCTCGGCCCTCGGTAAATTAACTTGGAGGATTTCGTCGGAGACCGGTGCCAAACCCTTGACTTCGGCACCGACGATTGATTGAGTCTGTAACTCCTTGGCCTGAAGGTGAACACCAACCAGCGATACAACAGCCGACAACATGCATCCCAATACGACGTGGGACCACCGTACGCACATCAGAAATTCCCCTGCCCCGGAACCTGGTCTGTTTGCGCACCAGCTGGCCTCGGGACTGTGATAATGACCGACCTGTTAGTTTCGTTGAGATAAGTGCTCGCCACCCGTCGCAGGTCTTCCGCTGACACCGCACCGACGCGCTCAGCGCGTGAGTTAATAAGCGAAGGGTCGTCATAGAAGAGTGCATACCGTGACAGAGTGATGGCACGCTGAAGTGAACTCCCTAAACTTGAAACAAACGACCGCCGTGCGCCATTGCGTGCTTTGGCGAGTTCCCAGTCCTCGACAGGTTCAACCTTGATCCGCTCGATTTGGTTGTAGATGGCGGTTTCGAGCGCGCCAATGTCTGCCCCGGGTGCGGCAATGCCGACCAACCGGAACAGGCTCGGACCACGGTTACTGACCGCAAACGCACCAACGTTTACGCCAAGCTGGGTATCCCGGACGATGGCTTGGTAGAGTCGCGAGCTCCGTCCAGACGACAGTATGGTCGCGAGCACACTGAGGGCATCGTGGTTAGCAGTCAGGCTCTCCGGAATGTGATACGCGACATCAATGCGCGATAAACGAGCCAGTGGGTCATCGTAGCTTGCCCGGCGCTCCTCAGTCTGCGGTAACTCTGTCAGATCCACAGTGGGCGGTTCGGGCTGGCGTGGAATCCGTCCAAAGTACTGCCGAACCTTCTCGAGTGCCACCTCGGCGTCAATGTCACCAACGAGCGCAAGAACAGCGTTGTTCGGCGCATAATAGGTCCGGAAGAACGACGCTATGTCCACCACAGTAGCCGCAGTGAGGTCAGTCATTGATCCAATTGTCGAGTGTGAGTAGGCGAAATTGCTATAAGCCAGTTCATCAATCGTCTCGAACGTGTGCCCGTAGGGTTGGTTGTCAATCCTGAGCCTGCGCTCCTCCTGTACCGCTTGGCGCTGGTTATCAAGATTTTCCTGGGTAATATCGAGCGAGGCCATCCGATCGGCCTCAAGGAATAAGCCAAGGTCGAGTTGGTTTGAAGGAAGCCGTTCAAAATAAAGAGTTCGATCCTTATCGGTCGTTCCATTGACGTCGCCACCGTTGTTGGCGATGAGTAGGAAGTGCTCGCCATCGCCGACGTTCTCTGACCCTTCGAACATCATGTGCTCAAAAAGATGGGCGAACCCTGTGAGCCCTCGGCGCTCGTTACGTGAACCAACGTCGTAATTTACAGCGATCGAGATCACCGGCGCCACGTGGTCTTCTGCGATGATTACTCGTAGACCATTTTGAAGTGTCGTGTCCGTGAACTCGACGGTCTGACCAACCACACCGGTTCCTGAACCGAAAATCCCCGTCGCGATTATGACCGCTTGCCAGTTCCATCGCGTGCATCTCAGCATGCGTTTCTCCCGTAAGACCTAGCTTCACCGAGTCTGTCAGCCACTACACACCGGCGATGGTTGAAGCCTTCACCGCGTCATCCACTCCCAGCACGATCGTCGCCATCGGATGGCCTTCGATCACGGAACCATAGGCATGGTCGACGTTGATGCCTGCATTGGCCATCATTCGCCCGACCGTCTTTAGTACGCCAGGACCGTTTGGCACTTCCAAGTACAAAATCTGCCGTGTTTCAACGTCGTGGTGCTGATCGCGGAGCACGCCTTCCGCGTGGATGTGGTTGTCAACCACTAGGCGGAGTAAGACATCAGCATCGAGACTGAACGCAAGAATATTGACTTGTTCATCCGACAGAAGCTGGCACACATTAGTCAGTGCGCCGGGATTGTTTGGGAGTCGCAGGGACAGTTCGGTTCGGACAGCCATAGTGTTCTCTACAACAACGGTGTAACCCTACGATCATACCCGCCTTCAAGACCAAGTGATACCAGTGTCTTGAGAACTCGCATGTGTGTAGGTACTGCTAGCTATGAACCAAGGGGATGCGCTAGGATCGGATTCTTATGACAGTTGCCACATCAACCATTCAAGTCGCCAGTCGCGTCCACGGGTTCTCCTACGCCATTCGGAACATCGTAGCGGAGGCTAAGAAAGTTGAGGCGGTCGGCACACGTGTCCGGTACCTAAATATTGGCGATCCGATTCCGTTCGGGTTTAAGACTCCCCAGCATCTCCTCGATGCCGTCCAGCGCGCGATGCACGACGGACTGAACGGCTATACATCGTCTCCAGGTATAGAGCCAGCACGTGAAGCGGTGGCCGAGGACTTCTCGGGCCGTGGCCTCAACATTCCGGCCGACCGCGTGTTGCTTACCATGGGAACGTCTGAGGGAATTGAGTTGGCACTTACTGCGTTAGTGGACCCTGGCGAGGAAGTGCTCGTGCCGGTCCCAACCTATCCACTCTATACCGCTGTGCTCGCCAAGCTAGGTGCAAATGCTTCGTATTATCAAACCGATCAAAATAATAACTGGATGCCAGATCTCGATCACATCGAGAGTCTGATCGGGCCTCGCACGAGGGCGCTAGTGGTGATCAATCCGAACAACCCAACGGGGGCTGTTTACTCGGACAGTACGCGTCGCAAACTTCTGGAACTGGCAAATCGTCACAGTTTGCTTCTACTAGCGGACGAAGTTTATGCCGATCTTGCATACGATGGTCCGATCTCACCAATCGGCAGTCTCGACCCCGAGGCACCTGTTATTTCTTTTTCATCGTTGTCGAAAGCCTACCTAGCGCCTGGGTGGCGCGCGGGTTGGATGGCCGTAGGTACCAGCGATCGACTCAACGACCTCTTGGCCGCAATCAAGAAACTGGCCGACGGCCGGCTATGCAGTACAGCTCCGATGCAGGCAGCGATCACTGCGGCTTTAACCCAGAAGAGCTCAGATCAAGACACTTTTCGCGCCGCCCTGCGCGAGCGCGCCGAGCTGACAACCGCAAGGTTGAATGCCATTGATGGCATGTCGTGCGTGGCGCCAACCGCTGCGTTCTATGCTGTCCCACAAATTACCCTGCCACCAAACAAGACTGACGAGGACTATGTCCTTGGCTTGCTACGATCGACCGGGGTGCTGTGCGTTCACGGCTCAGGCTTTGGCTTGCCACCTGGTGGCGGTTTCATGCGTGTCGTTTTTCTTGCGAACCCTCAAGAGTTGAACGAGATCTACGACTTGATTGATTCGTTCACGAGCGAGTTCCTGAGCACGTGAAGGATGTGAACCAGTCGCGATTGAAACGCCGAAAGAGACCGGCTGGGTTCCTTGATGTCAGATCTGTTCTCTGCCTAAATTTACCTACACGTTGTGGGGACCGGTCGGCTCAGTTTTTGTCGACGATGCGGGCCAGCGCTTCGAAGTCCCGATTCACGTCGACCCTGCTCAGTGACCCAGCTAGAGGCACTCGCACTTCGGTCACACGGTCGGTCACGCTAACAACAACGTTCTGAGAGCCACCGGTTGTGTAGCGAAGTCTAACGGTCACCGGAACGTCGTAGAGCTCATCAGTCCGTTGCTCGAATCGCAGTTTAACTACTGAAGCGCCCTCGGTATCGGGAACTGTTTCCACCCTATAAGTAAAAGCAAGATCGGGTAGGCCGGTAGAATGAATGTAGCGATCAAAAAAACGAGTCAGTGGAATGCTCGATACTTGCTCGAACGCCACTCGAAGATCCTCAGTTCCGGCCTTCTGATACTGCCGGTCGGTGTAAAAGCGGCGCACTCCTTGAAAGAATGCCTCGTCCCCTAAAAGGCGATGGAGCATGTGCAGCACCATCGCGCCCTTATTGTAGACAAGGGCACGAAAAATTCTTCTGTCTCCCTGGATATGCCCGAGCCGGTAGCCTAGATAGACAGGGCCTTGGTCGGACTGCTGCATCGCCCATTCGCGCATCTGCCGCATAATCCCTCGAAACACATCGTCACCTTGGGAATGCCTAGCGTGCAGCGCGGCAAAATACTGCGCGAAGCCCTCACTCAGCCACTGCTCGTGGTAATTGTTCCATCCAACAGCCTGTCCCCACCACTGGTGAGCGAGTTCGTGCGCGAGAAAAAAGTCTGGCGCGTCCATAAAGTAGACCGGATCACGGCGCCATAACAGATTACTAGCTTGCATAGGCTCATTAATCATTGAGATGTGTGCCGGACTGTGACCTCCAGGCAGCTCACTCTCGACCAAGGCTACGGTCAGGCTTTCGTAGGGAACATCGCCGATGAGGGAAGTGTAGAAGCTCAAAATCGCCTTGGCTCGTTCAGATAGTGATCGAGCGGCACGACGCTGTCGGGGATTTGCCTCGACTGATAATGCAATTCGATTCTGTTTGGAAGTGATGGTGGACATTGGTAGCTGGACTTTCTCCGATGCGACCTGCACGAATCCGCTCATTAAAGCTGCCAAATACCGGATCGGCTGCTCGGCCTCAAAGACGTATTCCTTGGACCCGTCAGGCATTCCTTCCGACTCTTCACCGTATAGCTCACGTGGAGCACCACTCCGGTGACCACTGGCCACGACCTCGAAATCGGGTGGTACGGTGATACGAATCGTAGCCGGCGCAAAATCAGTCACTAGCGACTGGGGATACCAAAAACTCCGGCTACTGTATAAATAGTGCGGTTGGGGCCCGGAACGGATGGTTGGGTGCACAAAACGTGACGAGTCTAAGAGAGAGAGATTGCGAGGCACAATTGACTGGTGATCCACGGCTTCGGCCGGCAATTCGCCCCTGTAGTCAATAGTCAGTGTAACTTCATCACCGGCCGCGATTGACTCCGGTAGATTCAGGATCATCGTGTTCTGACCTGGCGTACGAATTGGGAATAGCCGTCCGACCCCCTCGGCAGTAACCGATTCAACTGCAAGTTCATCGGCTAGCCGGATCGAAAATAACGACAGGTCGCGCACGGCGCGCATGGCTAATGTGGCGCGTCCCTCCACCCAGTCGCGCCTCGGTAGAAACATCACATCGAGGTCGTAGTTCTCGATGTCATAGTCAATTAGATCGTCCTCGCTGTAGAAGCGGCCACGTGTCAACAGCTTCTCGCTTGACGCGTAGACCGAAATATTGCGCTTCCCTTCACGATCGAAAAGTTGAATGTCCTCGGCCTTGCGATCCGATTTAACATAAGTCAGCTGGTCGTAGTGCGGCGTATCTAATTCAATGAGCAAATCTCGCTCATTCGGTAACACCCACCAAGCTTCAGCACTTAGATCGCCGATGTCGACAAGATACGATTCCGGTGCGTATTGGTCGAATACTTCCTGGGCTCTTTCGTAATCACGCAGGCCAACAGTACGTTCCATAAGTGCTTGCTGCGGCACGAGCGCATCGAAGTCGCTAGGGTTCACTCGGATAAAAGCACTAGTGAACGTAGTTCTCAGCGCTTCGTCACCGGAGAAGAGCCGGAGTTGCCCCTGCTCCACGGATGTATTTGGAGTGAAATCCATCTCACCTTCGCCCTGTAGCACTAGAGCCGTGATTCCCTGTCCGGTATCGGCGACGAACGCCATTCCTTGAGGCAACGTCAGCGTTAAGTCGGTCGTCGAAATTGTGAGATTCCGAACGATGTACTGACGTTCGGGATGGAGTTCGAGCCGGAAAAGACCACCAACTTGTGTTAGCCGTTGCTGTCCGACAATCCGCCATTCAGGTCCGTCTCGAAAAGATTGACCTGTCAACGGATCAATGTCTCGCCTCACATTGAGAAGCCAAGTAGCGACGTTCCCTGCCAGCCGTTGCTCACGGAAGACCTCAAGCAGCACGGCATACCCTTGTCCTTCGGGTACATCGGATAACGGTAGACGTCCCAGTTCTTTGATCGTCACGTTGGTCACACCCGCCAAGATGTTCCGCCTGACGAACTGCCGGGCGCTTGGCTGAGCAGCCAGAGAGGGTGACAACATCGCCAAGTAGGCGATCGCGCGGCCGGAAATAATGGTTCGCTCAAGCTGCTGGTAGAACTGGTTAAGGGGAGGAGCGGTGACTCCAGGTGTCTGCGCACGAGCAGTTTGGTTGGCTCCAAGTACGACACAGATCGCCAAAACGGCCGCAAAACAGAGATTCGTTCGTAGGTAATTCACCATGAAAAGCTAATTGTCCGTCAGTAATCTTGCTAACGCTTTTGCTCCAGTCACTAAATCGTTCCGACACCGCGGGAGGGAAACTAGTTTTAGTCTACCATCGGATAGACAGAGACTCTAGGTAGAGCCTTCACTCCCAACACAGCCTTGTAGCCGTCTGGTACAATGAGCCACTGGGTAGGCTGATGCCTAATCTCACGATGGATGGGCATCCTAACTCCGCACCTTCGCCAGCCGGCACCGGCAGGCGCTGACAACGAAGATGAAGAATATTATCCGTACGGTCAAGATAGTCGCCGTAGGAACGCTCCTCTCCTTAGCAGCAGTGGCGTCAGCCCAGCAGCCACCGGAGGTCCAGATTGAAACGCTGGTCGCTGCCGAGGGCGCGGCGGCGGGAACGACCCTGCGTGTCGCCGTCCGGGCCTACTTAGCACCCGGCTTTCACGTAAATTCGAACAAGCCCCTTGAGGATTTTCTTATTCCCACCGCGCTAATACTCTCGCCTCCCGATGGGATTGCCGTGGCAGAGATTACGTATCCCGAAGCTGGCCTACTTGAGCAGCAGGGCGCAGAAATACCACTAGCTGTCTTTGAAGAGCGCTTCGCTATAGGCGTTCTTCTCACACTGGCCAATGACCTGCCGGTCGGGACCTACACGGTGCCAGGCACACTCCGCTACCAAGCATGTGACGAAACGATGTGTTACATGCCAACGACGGCGGCCTTCGAGTGGAACTTACAGATCTGGCCTGAGGTTACGGCCAGCGGGGCACAGGACTCGGATGTCCTCGACGGCATCATGTTCGGTGGTGAGAATGCTGTTGTGCCGGACAGCGGCAGTGACGTCTTCGACGTACCCGCGTGGGACACACCGAGCGTTTTCGAAACCGACGACGTTGTCACCATGCTTCATGATTTCGAGATTCTCGGCACGACAGGCGGCTACCTCGACTCAGAGGACTTTCTGAGCTTCGTCAGCGCCGCTGAAGCGGGAGAAGCTCGCTTGGGCTGGTTTGAAGGGCGCGGGCCGTTAACCATCCTAGTGCTTATTCTCCTTGGCGGGCTCGCGCTCAATTTAACACCCTGTGTACTACCAATGATTCCGATTAATATCGCCATCATTGGAGCCGGGGCTCGAGCCGGCTCGCGTGTTCGTGGCCTGTTGCTTGGCTCCACATACGGTGCGGCTATGGCTGTCGTGTACGGGGCGCTCGGGCTAATCGTCATCCTCACCGCAGGCACTTTCGGCACAATCAACGCATCACCCTGGTTCAATATCAGTATCGCGCTGATTTTCGTAGTACTAGCGCTCGCTATGTTTGATGTAATAACTATCGATTTTTCCAGCCTTCAATCCAAATTATGGATTGGTAACAACCCAAATGGGTCTTTCCTGACCGCGTTCGGCATGGGTTCGGTGGCTGCCTTGCTAGCCGGCGCCTGTGTGGCTCCGGTTGTCATTCAGGTCATCCTGTTCTCAAGTGATTTGTACGCCTCGGGTATGAACGTAGCGCTGTTGCTTCCGTTTTGCCTTGGTGTTGGCATGGCTCTGCCGTGGCCGATCGCCGGAGCCGGTCTTTCGTTCCTGCCCAAACCAGGCATGTGGACCGTCCATGTCAAGCAGGCCTTTGGCATCTTTATCTTGGCAACCGCTGCCTACTACGGATACGTCGCCTATGGAATTTTCGAAAATCGTTTGGTCGACGCGCGGCAAGTGACGAGCAGTGTCGAAGAAAAGCTCGGAGAAGGTTGGTATGGGTCAATGCAAGCAGGACTCGAAGCAGCTCACGCTGAGAATAAGTTTGTGCTTGTTGACCTGTGGGCCACCTGGTGCAAGAACTGTCTCACAATGGACCAAACCACGCTAAAGGACCCCGACGTCACAGCGGAGTTGGATGCCTACGTAAAGATCAAATTCCAAGCCGAGGACCCAAGCAGTTCGCCCGCCAAAGAGGTCATGGATCGCTTTAAGAGTATCGGCCTACCGACCTACGTCATTCTTCGCCCAACCAACCCCGACGGGATAGCGGCTTCCGCCACACAGTAGACGCCCGGGGATCCGGTGCGCGGTGGATAGACCACACTTTGTAGTACACCCATTTCAAATACCAAGTTCGTCGCTACATCTCCAAATTCCAGATTTCAAATGTAGCCGCCCACCTTACCGGAAGCCTTCACCAGATTCGGCTTCCTTATTCTTATTAGTCCAGTATCTGCAACATCTGCACAGATTTCGTGGTAATTAGCACATTGTCGTGTCAAAAATTACAAATCGTCTCTATTTCCTTGCGTGATCTACAATATTTCGAGTACATTCTATCCTTTTGGAGTTTCCGCTTAGAACCTCTTCTAGGGCGCGTGGAGAGACTAGTTCCACGCCGGACAAACCAGTGGAAGGAGCGTCCAGTGAGCACCACGGATACCGCCGGTCACAGCGTCAACAAAGCCAGCATTCAGAAAAAAGTCAAACGCGAGAACGTAAAGTTCGTGCGTCTACAATTCACCGACATCCTCGGTGCAATTAAGAACGTGGAGGTGCCTGACAGCCAGTTCGATGACGCGCTTGACGGAAAAATCATGTTTGACGGCTCATCGATCGAGGGATTTGTGCGGATTGAAGAGTCCGACATGTACCTGAAACCTGACCTGAAAACGTTTCAAGTCATTCCGTGGGAGAGTTCATCCGGCGACAAGGTCGGTCGCCTTATTTGTGACATCTACAAACCTAACAGCAAAACAAGAACACCCGAGCCGTTCGACGGCTGTCCGAGAACAGCGTTACGACGCGTTGTGGAAATGGCTGCAAAGCTCGGGTTTGAAATGAAGGCAGGACCCGAACCAGAGTTTTTTCTGTTTCAAACTCTTAACGGTAATCCAACAACCGAAACCCATGATACAGGCGGGTATTTTGACCTCACGCCTGTCGACTTGGGCGAAGACGTACGCCGGCAGATCGTCCTCATGCTTGAGAAAATGGGGTTTCACGTGGAAGCGGCGCACCACGAGGTTGCAGCCGGCCAGCATGAGGTTGATTTCAGATACGACGATGTCATGGCGACAGCCGATAGCATTAGCACCTTCAGGTTTGTGGTAAAGAACGTAGCGGTGCAAAACGGTCTTCACGCCACGTTTATGCCAAAACCAATTCAAGGCATTAATGGTTCAGGAATGCACTGCCACCAATCGATGTTTAAGAATGGTAAGAACGCTTTTTACGACAAGAAAGCGGAGTGGAACTTAAGCAAGACGTGTCTGCATTACATTGGGGGCCTTTTGCAGCATGCCAAAGGGTTCTGTGCGATTACGAATCCGCTCGTCAATTCCTACAAGCGGTTGGTGCCTGGCTACGAAGCACCGACGAACCTCGCGTGGTCAGAGAAAAATCGAAGCCCGCTCATCCGCGTGCCAGCTTCGCGTGGAAATGGAACCCGCGTTGAACTCCGCATGCCGGATCCGGCGTGCAATCCGTACCTCGCCCTGGCAGTGATGTTCCGAGCGGGACTTGATGGAATCGAGAATAAGATTGATCCACCTGCGCCCGTCGATAAGAACATCTACGAGATGAGCCACCGCGAACGTCGAAAGGCAAAGATCGACGAACTGCCTGGTGATTTGAGCCGGGCTCTGGACGCGCTGGAAAAGGACTCGTTGATGCAAAATACGCTCGGCGATCACATTTTCAAGAAGTTTATCGAAGCAAAGCGATCAGAATGGCACGATTACACTACGCAGGTCACGCCCTGGGAAACACAACGATATTTGACTTCATACTGAGCGACCACCGGGTGTCGTTTTTCTAGCGTTTCACCGGTAATCTAAGACGTTGAGTATCCTCTAGCTGCTGGCTAGCGTGGGCCGAGGCCCCGAATGGGGGCCGGAAGGTCACTCGGCCGTGAATGGTCAATTCGGCTTATACTTAGGTGTTTTTTGAAACTTCGGTTGGCGGGCACTTCTTGAATCTTCATCGATATAAGAATTGAATGGAACCTCTATCACTACCACTCGACTACACGGCCATTGAACGAATTCTCCCACATCGGTATCCCTTCCTGTTGGTCGATCGCATCATCGAATTTGAAGAGGACACACGCATCGTTGGCATCAAGAACGTTTCGCTCAACGAACGTTACCTAGCACACACCCAAGGCGAGGAACCAGTGCTCCCACCAACGATCCTCACCGAGGCAGTGGCCCAAGTTGGCGCCATTTTGATCCTGGCCAAGCCTGAGAATCGGGAAAAGTTGATCTATTTCATGGGTATTGAGCGTGTGCGGTATTACAGGCCAGTTTACCCCGGGGATGTCGTGCGGATCGAAGCATCGGTTGTTCGGCTCCGCAGTCGCGTCGGCCATCTAAGCGGCACCGCTAAGGTAAATGATGAGACTGTGCTCGAAGGATCGATGACTTTTGCCCTTGGCCCTCTGGCCAATTAGAGTTAGTTTGTCACTCTGAGCCACCTCGTGATTCTAGATTTCTGAAGGTAACTTGTAGGCAGGGCGCTTGTGCGCATCTGTGAATCGTCGTGAACTAAACTCCTTTGACCCGCGATGCGGAAAAGATTTTTTCGTCAGCGGGTTAACTTAAGACGGTTTGACGCCCGGAGTCTTATTTCAGGAAATCGAACGTGCCTCGGCCCAGCCAGGCGCCTCCATCAACCGTAATCGTTTCACCAACAACATAGCTGGCACGAGACGAGCAAAGAAACGCCACAACCTCAGCGATCTCCTGGGGCTGTGCCCATCGTCTGAGTGGAACCATTTGGGTGATCCGGTCGACAGCATCCGGGGTAGACCAGAGTTGCCGCGCTGCCCCAGGCGACTCAACCGGGCCAGGTGCCACAGCATTGACACGAATACCGTGGTGGGCCCACTCCACACCTAAGGTTTGGGTCATTGACTGGACACCCGCCTTGGCAGCGGCTGAGTGTATCGTCCCAACGCTTCCAGTCCAGATGTAGTTTGCCAGCACTGACACTATTGCGCCCGCGGAGCCACGCTCGATTAAATGCCGCCCAACGGCGCGGGCACAGTAAAAGCTACCGTTCAGAACGATTCCAACAACTGCGTTCCAGCCATTGGGGGAGAGTTCTTCAGCCCTGCAAATAAAATTTCCGGCAGCGTTGTTAACAAGAATGTCGACACGACCGAATTCGGCCACCGCACGCTCCACCAAGGCATCGACCTGCTCCGGGTCCCGAACGTCGGTTGGTACTGTCAGGACCGGCACTCCATCATCTTGAAGCGCTCGCGCTCCAGCAGCCAAATGATCCGTGTCTCGGCTAGCTATGACGACCGCGGCGCCGTCCACGCCTAAGCGACGAGCAATTGCCAAGCCAATCCCCGTACCACCACCCGTTACAATAGCGACCTTGTCAGCGAGGATACGGTCCGAGGGCATGCTCGGGGAGTCTAGCACGCTAGTTCTACAAGAAACCCGCCGAGTGGCTTGAATCCGAACGGTGATAGAATGGCTGGCATGTCTTCCAATCGATCGCGCAAAGTGGTGTGGTGGCGACGGACTAAGTTGACGCTCGGCCTGATGGCCGCTGGGGTTGCGATGGTGGCGTGGTGGATTTCACCGTCACCCGGAACGCCAGCCAACTCAGTGGTTTCCCCGACCGACGCGCCGGTCACTAGCGCTGGCTTCCCACCAATGCAAACCTCATCCCGAGACCTGACGTCGCAGCGTGGACCAGTAATGAGGCTGCCATCGTCAAATCTTCCGCCTCTCCCAAGGCTTCAGTTCCCACCTCCGAGGCCAATGGAAGTTATTCGAGCCGTTTATACCTTCGCGGCGAACCATCCTGAGGTGCTCTCGTACGTTCCATGCTATTGCGGCTGTGAAAATTTCGGCCACGGCGATAACCACGATTGCTTTGTCGCAGATCGCAATGCTGAAGGGAAAGTGGCATGGGAAGCCCACGGCATGGGTTGAGCCATCTGTATCGATGTCGCGCGTGACGCGATGACCATGCATGAAGCCGGCAGTTCCCTTACGAACATTCGTGAGACCATTGAGCGGAACTACAGTCCGCATTTCATGACCCAGACCCCGACACCGCCCGTTCCCTAGCCCTTACTGGTCGCTGTGGCGCGCCGAGCTTCAACAGCTAAGCGTAGTGTTCGACGCCACTCGGGTTCCGAGCCGCCCGTGTCACGGACACGCTCCCCCAAGTCTGTTCGGAAATCTGCTCGGAAGAGTGACCATAGCCCATCTGCGCCCGCCTCTTTTAGTCGACTCTTTGAAGTTCTGCCCCAAGGCTTTTATTGCGGCACGATCACCGGAAACACTACGAAAACGCTGGCTACCAATCCGCACCTCAAACTAATGTTCGGCTACCCGACCGAAACGTCCTCCACTAAAGTGAAACCGTTTGATGCCGACCGGGTCGTTGACACCGAAGCGTTCAAGATATTTCTTGAGCGGCTAGAGCGCGATGGCGCTGTCATTAACTATTTGCTGTCACTGCGACGGGCTGACCGAACGCCCATGTGGGTCGAAGTTACGGCTCACGCCGAACCAAAGCAGGGCAAGACACTACTCATGCATGCACATATGCGTGACGTCAGCGACAAGAAGAAGTCGGACGAGCAGGAACGAGAGCGTTCACAACAAGTGCACAAAGAGGAAATTAAGGCTTACGCTCGGCGAGTAATGTCTGGGGTCGCTCACGAGGTAAATAACCCGCTAGCAACGATCCTGACTTGGTCAGAGCGACTGGCTGAACAGTCGGTTGATGATGTGGTCCAACGCGGCCTGAGCACAATTCATTCGGAATCTCAGCGCGCTGCGGGAATTATTCGAAAACTTTCGAATTTCAGTGACAACCGACAGGCAACACAAGCAATGGTTGATGTCAACCAGGTTATCAGAGAGACAATGTCACTTCGCACCTATCAACAGCGTGTCTCCAACATTGTAGTCATCGATGCACTAGCCACCGGTCTGCCTCAGGTGTGGTTTGACGCTGGCCAACTCAAGCAGGTGTTGCTCAACCTAGTGATAAATGCCGAGCATGTATTAGAGGAGCGTGGCCGGGGCACGCTCGTGATGCGGACTTGGTACAACGCCGGCGAAGAATGCGTGGTGCTGGAACTGAGCGATGACGGTCCCGGGGTGCCTGACGAGATTCAGGCTAGCATCTTTGATGCGTTCGTCACGACAAAGGATGTGGGAAAAGGCACCGGCCTCGGCCTCACAATGGCTCAAGCGATTATGCAGGATCACGGTGGCCGGATTACGTTGACTTCAGCCCCCAACGAAGGAGCAACATTCCGCTTGGAATTCCCGGAATTCTCTGCCTCAACGGTGAAGGCCCATCAGACTGAAATACCATCGACTAAAAGAGGGACAAACCTTGGTGGTGGTGCAGCAGTTCTTCTCGTAGAGGACGACCCGGCCCTAGCAACAGTGGTGGCTGAGGCGCTTACCGACAGGGGTTACCGCGTCGACCGCGCGGGAGACGGCAAAGACGCTCTGTCCCGAATAGCCGAACATACCTATGACCTCGTAATTTGTGACCTGAAAATGCCACGTCTGGACGGCGCAGCATTCTTCCGAGCAGCCGTTACAACCACGCCAAATCTCAAGAACCGTTTGGTTTTTACAACTGGGGACGTGGTCGGAGAAAACACTGAACAGTTTCTTAATGAAGTCAGCTGCCCCTGTCTTCGCAAGCCATTCCGCCTCACCGAACTGTTCAAGGTGGCCCAAGAAGTACTATCCTGAGCGAAGACCGGCGGTCACCGAGCCACGGCAGTGGGCGGTGAAGTGGCAGCTGCCCGCGGCCGGTGTACGACCAACTGATTAGCCTTCGGGCTGCGTCGCTTCGGATAGGGCAGCACTACACCCCGTGGGGCATTACGAGAGGCCCGAGTTGCCCGCTTGGGCATATTGTGGGCGAGTACAGCGCCAAGCGCGTTGGCAGCTACAGCGTCGGATTCGAATTCCTGAGCAAGAGCCTTACGTAATTTATTAATCGCTCGCGTGTGAAGCTGCGAGACCCGAGATTCGTTCACGCCGATCTCAGTCCCGATCCGTTTCATCGTTACCTCGCCGTAGTAATACAGTCCGATTACCTTCCGCTCACGTGGCGGGAGGGATTTAATGGCCGCACGTACCCGACTCTTGACCTCACCCTGTTCCACGGCTTTGTCCGGCGACAGCGGTTTCGAAGGCACCATCACCGCCGGCAAGCTAGCTTCATCGATATCCTCGGATGTCGCCAAGGGTGACGTGGATTCGATGGTGTTGATTCGCACGATTGTCTGCCCAAGGCGGGCTTCGTCAGAACCGACGCGAGCGGCCAAGTCAGCTAAGGAGGGCTCGCCGCCCAGTTCCCGTCGGAGGGCCTCGCGTGCGGACTCAAGTTCACGTCGCACGCGGCGGATCCCGCGAGGCCACGCATCGCGGCGCAGTGCGTCGATCATCGCTCCCCGTACTCGGCGTTCAGCGAACGTCTCGAACTTGATACCTCGGCTCGCATCGAACCGTTGGGCGGCATCAATGAGTCCAATCATTCCGTCCTGCACCAAGTCTCCAACATCAATCGAGTGCGGCATCGACGCTGCAACACGGCGGGCCAGTGCCTGGACGAACGGCACGCCATCCTCGACGCGATTCTGCTGCTCCGTAGTAGCAATATGCTGCGACATCTCAAATCTCCCCCAAGCCACGGCGTCGAGTAGCGGCAGTCGAAAGTGTGCTGCTCACACTTCGGCGTATGCAGTGGCAGTGCTTTATGTCGCAACAGTGGTACCAACAGGGGGAATGTGTAGTGAATATTCAAGATATATCTGTAAAGTGAACAAAAATAGGCTCTTATAGTTTTTTATGACTGTGAAAGAAGGAGAAATTATGTAGAGATCCTGCGAATAATCGTCATTAAAATGACAAAGAGAAAAAATATCGTCAATTAAATGACAACTGTGGAGAGAAATCTCTTTTGAAAGAAGCCTCTTAAGAGGCCAGGAACGCGATCTTATTCGGGAGTCTTCAGCTTAGAGCGTATCGCTCTTGCCGTAGTTAGAGCCTTAAATACGCTCTCCTGGATCTGCACCGCGCGTGATCGGATCTTCCCGTCCGTAGCCTTATTCACTTCAATAAGCTCAGCATTGGCCAGAATAATTCCGAGCTGATTATTCAGGTCGTGAAACAGTCGGCGGAAATCGGTCGGCTCGTCCACACTCATCCCTTTTCGATGTGGGCTGAAGCACTGCCGCCGGTCACTGAGCGTATTCCTCAGGCCTCTTTTCGGTCGGCCTGCGCCCAGACTGGGCCCTTCGATGCACCAGCCGGCTCCCGCCAGAGCGTGTCAGTGAAAATACGAATCGAACCGCCAGCCGTTCGGACGTACTCGACCTTGCCACTGGAAATCCAGTTGTAGATCGTCCGGCGGCTAACGCCCACCAGTTCGCACGCCTTCATAATCGAAATGGCTTTTCGGTCAATAATCATGGTCTTACTCGCTGGCGTGCGGAGTAGCCCAACACACTGAGCGGGGACTCCGCCTCGCCTACCAATCCATCTAGCTCACTCCCACTCCTTAGGGTCTATCGGCTTTGCGACCATCGGCCTGTAGGTGAACATTTGAGCTGTCTTGACCAAGGAGCCACCGAGTGTCAAAATACTGTCACCTCTCTAAATGACTGAAAAAGAAACACATTTACTCATCGTTGAAGATGAAGAGGCGCTCCGTGAAGCATATGCCGAGGGCCTCTCAGACCGTGGCTACACGGTGACGCAGGTCGAAACTGGTGAGCAGGCGCTGGTGAAACTTCGTGAGTTTGCGTTCGACGTCGTTGTTACAGACCTGAAGCTGCCAGGCGCGGCGGATGGCACTCAGGTGGTCAAGGCAGCTGTTGAGCGGTATCCCAAGATTCTCGTCATCGTCATGACTGCGCATGAGGCTGCGTTCCCTGAGGTTAAGAAAGCAGTCGAGACAATGCCGAACGGCAAGGGCACCTTCCTCACTAAACCATTTCTATTCGAGCACTTGGTGCATGTTCTCTCAAAGGAACTCGCAACCCAAAACGAGATTGATGACTTACGTAGACAAGTCAATGAGCGTTACCAATTCGGCAACCTCGTCGGGTGCAGCCGAGTTATGCGTAATCTGGTTGACCTCTTAAAGACCGTCGCACCAACCAACAGCACCGTGTTGATCACCGGTGAGACCGGTACCGGTAAAGAGCTCGCGGCACGCGCCATCCATCAAAACAGCCCGCGCCACGCGCATCGGTTTGTCGCGATCAATTGTGGCGCTATTCCTGAAACTCTTCTTGAGGCAGAACTATTTGGCCACGTGCGGGGTGCGTTCACTGGTGCCATAGAGTCTCGGCCGGGCCGGATTGAGCAGGCACAAAAGGGCACCCTGTTCCTCGATGAGATCAGCACGATGAGTACCGCGCTTCAGGGTAAGCTCCTTCGCGTACTGCAGGAGCGCGAACTGGAACGGATCGGTGACACTCGGCAGATTAAGATCGACGTTCGGGTTGTCGCAGCAACAAATTCCGACCTAACCCAACGTGTGGCTGATGGGGACTTTCGCGAGGACCTGTTCTATCGACTAAATGTCATTCCGGTTACCCTCCCACCACTCCGGGACCGGCGGGAGGATGTCCCGTTACTGACAGAGCATTTTCTCCAACGAATCGGGCGTGAACTAGTGCCTCCCCGTCCGCAGGTCAAGCCCACACAGGAGGCAAGACAGCAGCTAAGCGCTTATCACTGGCCGGGAAACGTCAGGCAACTCGAGAACGTCATCGAGCGAGCACTCACCCTAAACCAAGGTCGCTCCCAGATTGAGATCGGCGATCTGCCGCAAGAAATCCAGGCGGCTCCTAATTCGTTGGAAAACTTCCAGGTTACAGTTCCCGACGAAGGCCTTGATTTCAGTCTCTCTATCCATGACATCGAGCGTCAAATCATCCGCCAAGCGCTCGAAAAATCTGGCGGCAATAAACGCCGCGCGGCTGACCTGCTCAAGCTCAAGCGCACGACCCTCATTGAGAAGATGAAGCGGCTGTACACCTGAGGAAATCTATATGCCGCCGCGCTACGCCTACTGGACGATTGTGCTGGATACCGGCAGTCGAACATCATTTCGATCAGCGACACGAAATGAGCTGGTCACAACCTTGCGCCAAATGAGAAGAAAAGACCCGAAAGCCGAACTCAAATGGTTCGCGCAGGGCCGCCTATGGGAATCGCCGACCGAGGCGCAAGCGGCACGGGTGCGGCGTTCCACGAAGTTCACCAAATTGGCCCGCAACCCTAAAGAGGTTATGAAGAGAAAAGGTGGACCAAGCCGCCCTGGGCGGACCAACGGAAAGCACTCCCGGAATCGGTAAACGACGTAAGCTTAAATTCAATTACTGCCGGGACCAAAACACTGTCAGACGGCTGTGCATCGATCTATCGGCTGAAGAAAAAAGTGTGAATCGTTCGGCGAAGACCAGCAATCGACTCAATCGCGTTGATTTCCTTTCTGAGATGGGAACCATTCTCACACCCTTTTGTATACCAAGCGCCGAGCGCCCGAAGTTTGTTAATCACCCACCGGTCACGACCGCGGACCGTCGCAGTTTCGCCAGTTGATGGCAGCCTGTGACGGAATCCTTCCGCTTCACCAACACCCTCACCGAGCAGTAGGTCCAGGTAGTCCAGTAGGAAATGACCCCTTTTTTCAAATGTGACCTGACGGGGTGCATTGCCGGCGGAGAGGTCTGCTGCTTGTGAAAAAATCCATGGATTCCGGAGGGCGCCGCGCCCAACAAGAACGCCGCTCACAGCGCTCTCATTAAGCCTTTCAAGAAGCTGGGCTGGCTCAACACAATCTCCACTACCGAAAACTGGGATGTCAACTGAACGCGCGACGTCGCTGATGAGGCCCCAGTCAGACCGACCGGAGTAGGACTGCTTCGCTGTTCGCCCGTGAACCGTGATAGCTGCCGCACCTACGCCTTCGACCCTCCGGGCCAATTCCTGTGCGTTGAGTTCCTCTTCATTCCAACCACTCCGCATCTTAACCGTCACCGGTATCCTTACAGCCTTCGCCATCGTTTCGACAATGGTCGCTGCGTGCTTCGGATCACGCATGAGGCTGCAACCTGCGTTGTGTTTCGCGATTTTTGGGACCGGACAGCCCATATTCACATCTACGATGTCCGCACCTAATGACTCCAAGATCTGCGCTGAAGCCGCCATCTTAGCTGGATCACCGCCAAACACCTGAATCGATACCGGACGTTCTTCTTCTGTGTACTCAGCGAATTCGAGCGTGCGGTCAATACCGCGTACGAGTCCTTCGGAACTGACCATCTCCGTCACAACGAGGCCACATCCACGCTGCCGCTTTACCAAGCGTCGGAACGCTGTGTCAGTCATCCCCGCCATCGGTGCCAATCCAAACGGCAGCGTTAACGTCACTTCGCCGATTTGTACCTGCGCCATTTGTTCCATCGCGTCAGTATGGCCGGACATCAGCAGCATCTACAACGACACTGACAGCCTGTTTAATCAGGTCCACAGAAAGTATCAACCTAGCTTGAGCACTCTTACGCAATAGACGTCCAATGATCCCCATAAGAGGTCCATGGATCACTTCGACCATCATTCCTTCGTGAATGAGTGGACAGGGATCGTATTGCATGTCGCTTTCTACGAGCTGCCGGATAATCGCGATTTCCTGGTTCGGGATCGGGGCAGGTACTCCGTCGAACGAAACAATATTCACGACTCCCGAACACTTCAGCACAGTGACTCGTGCAGAAGTATCGAACTTAGCAAAACAATAGCCGGGAAATAACGGCCAAGCCAACTTCTTCTTCCGGTCCTTCCAACGACTCCACCGAGTATATGTTGGTAGAAATACGTCAATGTTCTTCTGCTGAAGCTGCTCACGTACAGATTGCTCGTGTCGAGACCGTGTCCACACTGCATACCAGGCTGGCTCTAAAGAACGTGAGTCCTCAACGGAACCACGTGCCGCAAGCGCGGTTGGTGAGTTACCCATTGACAGCAAATGGCTAGACACAGCGGGCGGGGGTCGCCGACTCAGTGACCTGTGGTGGCGGCCGCCCGGATAGCGGCTATACGCGCTTCGTACACTTCACGGAGGCCATCGCTCTTCCACTCAATAATCGCGTTGGCATAAAGTTCTTCCATGAACCCATTGAACGCAACCTGGCGGCGCTCATTGAAGACCCTGTTGGCGATATCGCCACGTACATCCTCAAACGATTGAAACGAGACCGGTGTGGCTGATTCGAGTTTAAACATCTGGTAGCCAATCGCCGTCCGTATCGGATCAGTCACGTCACCGGGCGCCAAATCCTTTAGCAACTCCATTACAGCCGGTGCGAGTTCATCGTCGTTTAGTGGGCCAATCAGACCACCATTCGCCTTTGACGGCGCGTCTGAAACCCTGGCCACTACATCCGAGAATGGCTCACCAGCAACTACACTGGCAAGGGCATCGTTAGCCTTCCCTTCAAGAGCCGCCTCGGCTACGTTGGTTGGAGTGCCGTCAGGGACCGCGATCAGAATCTCCCGTAGCGTGATCTGTCCTGGTATACGAAACTCATCTGGGTTCGCGTTGTAGTACTCGCGCGCCTCAGTATCCGTCATCGCGACCTTGTCAGTAACTTCGATCCGCTGGACATTCGAAACAATGAATTGCCGCTCCATCGCACGCCTGAGGTCTGACGCTGTCATACCTTCTGCAGCCAAAACTTCGTCCCACTGCTCGTCACTTTCGATATTGTTCTGTGTTTTGACATTCTCAACAATGTCAGCGAATCTTTCGTCATCCATCTCCATACCGAGTTCACGCCCGTGCTGCACGATCAGTAGCTCATCAATTGCATCAACAATGAGCTGCGGTATTGCTTGATCCAGTAAATCGTTAAGTTCGGCGTCGGTCGTGTTCTCGTCTAGATTGCCTTGCTCACGCTGTCGCCGCAGCAGTTGAACCTGACGTTCCTCCAGTTCGGTCTTAGTAATAATCGCGCCGTTAACCTTGACGAGAACCTGTTCTAAAACAATGTTCTGCTCCGCCGGTGCACCTTCCAAAACCACGACAGCTGCCGCTACGGCCCATATGACCAAGCCACGTGTACCGCTACACTTTCTCATAAGCGCCTCAAAAGAAATGTGTTAGACACAACCATCTTAGCTGATTTCGGTTGTTGATCCCAATTCAGCCAGCACGCCGGTGACGCGAGAAAAAATGCTGCTTGGGGAAAGCGCGTCCTCAGCAGAACTGTCCCTCCGGCTGGGTCGTAGCGAGGCGTTACCGGCCCTCTCCCGGCCTGCCCACCAAGGTGCAGAAGTGGTCAGTTGCGCATCACTAGAATCAGCAGCGGCGCACAAATCAATTTTCAGGAGGCCAGGTGGAACCAACGTCACATCTGAGTGCTCCTCTACCATCTCCAAAACTCGACCAGAATCCACGACCATCTGAGGTCGGAATTTCACGACGACTGTATTGTGATCACGTTCGATCGACTCAACGCCCAACGCATCGGCACGGACCCGGAGCCGACCATAGTCAGCAAGAGTCAAAATGGAAGCGGGTAGAAGGCCGTAACGATCATGCAACTCGGATAGAATCTGCGCCAAATCATCTTCGCTCTTTGCGCCTGCCACGCGGCGGTAGACTGTCAATCGTTGCGTCATATCTGGTATGTAGTTCTGATCGATTCGCAGGTCAATCTTCAAGTTAACGGCTGCCCGCCTCTCGTCCAAAATCTCTTCGCCTTTCAATCGACTCACCGTCTCTTCCAGCAACTTGATGTACATCTCAAACCCGATCGCTTCAATGTGCCCGCTCTGTTCACCACCGAGCAGGTTGCCAGCTCCCCTAATCTCCAAATCCAGCGCGGCGACCCTAAACCCGCTACCAAGATCGCTGAACTCTCGAATCGCGGCCAAGCGTTTACGTGCGACAGCCGACAGTGCGTCGGCATGGGGTAAAAGCAAGTAGGCGTAAGCTCGGCGGTCTGACCGACCGACCCGGCCTCGCAACTGGTAGAGTTGTGCCAAACCAAAGTGATCGGCCTGATTAATGATTAAAGTGTTGACGTTTGGTAGGTCTAGACCATTTTCGATGATCGTGGTTGTTACAAGTACATCGCATTTGCGATCAATAAAACTCACCATGCATCGTTCAAGAACGTCCTCACTCATTTGGCCGTGCGCAACAGCCACCTTGACATTCGGCACGAGTCGCGTCACTAGTTCAGCGATCGAGTAGATCGATTCAATGCGGTTGTGCACGAAATAGACCTGTCCACCGCGCTCGACCTCGTGACGGATCGCCTGTGCGATCAAAGTGCGGTCGAATCTGGCGACATTGGTCTGAATCGCCAATCGATTCTTTGGGGGAGTTTCAATCAGCGACATGTCGCGAATACCGATGAGGGACATGTTGAGCGTCCTAGGAATTGGTGTTGCCGTCAGTGTTAGGACATCGACTCTCCGGCGTAATTGTTTGAGTCGTTCCTTATGAGCTACGCCAAAGCGTTGCTCCTCATCAACAATAAGCAATCCTAAGTCGCGAAACGTCACATCCCTCGAGAGCAAGCGATGGGTGCCGACAACTATGTCAGCCCTCCCATTTGCTGCGTGGCTAATAACTGTCTTTTGTTCTTGCCGAGTTCTGAATCGGCTCAGTAACTCAATCGTGACGGGAAACGCTGCAAACCGTTCTGTGAGCGTCCTGACATGCTGGAAAGCTAAGACGGTTGTGGGCGCCAGCAACGCGACCTGCTTCCCCTCCATGACTGCTTTGAATGCGGCGCGGACAGCGACTTCCGTCTTTCCGTACCCAACATCACCGCAAAGCAGACGGTCCATAGGGGTCGGAGCCTCCATGTCGCGTTTGATGTCGGCTACGGCTGTGGCTTGATCAGCAGTTAGTTCATATCGGAAGGCGTCCTCGAATTCACGCTGCCAATGCGAATCTTCGCTGAAGGCGTGGCCCGGTATGGTTTTGCGCGCGGCGTAAAGCTTCAGAAGCTCCTCCGCCATGTCACGCATCGCCTTCTTGACTCGTGTCTTCGCACGTTCCCAAGTTGTTCCCCCTAGCCGATCAAGCGACGGTCGGCTTCCACCGGTGTACTTCTGGATCAAATCGAGTTGCTCCACCGGCACGAATAGCTTCGTGGCCTCCGCATATTGGAGTTCCATAAATTCCTGCACTGCGCCGCCAACTTCAAGCTGGCGGAGACCAACGAATACACCAACACCGTGTTCCACGTGCACGACATAATCGTCGACCTTAAGGTCACGAAAATCGGTGAGGAACACCTGCGGGAGGGGGCGCCGGCGATCGGACGTTTGTCTAGGCTCCTCGAACACGTCGGCTTCGGCATAGACCTGGAATCCGGCATCAGCCAACCTAAATCCACGCGATAGCTGGCCTACAGTTACTATTACGGCCGATCTACTCGGCGGCTGATGGGCGCCGGCAATTACCGCTGAAAGCCCGTGGTCGGTCAGTAGTTCAACAGCACGGTTCAAGGTGCCACCGGTTATTGCAACGAATAACACCTGTTCGCCCTGTGCGTGCGCACGTTGGACATCCGTTATCCAGTCCGCAAGGCGGCCTCGGTACTCGATCACTGGTTGACAGGCAATGTGCACAGAATCACCCACGGATGTCTTGTAATCGAGGGCATTGAGGTAAACCGCGGTTCGTAGCCGTTGTGCAATATCGTCGGGGTTAGCCACGAACTGTTCCAGCGCTCTCGGTGCCTCACCGCGTGTTTTTGCATCCTCAAATGCGGTGGTTAATCGCTGATATGCCGTCGTCAACTGCGTATTGACTTCTTCTGGCTCGGAAGTAAGCAGGCGATATTCATGTGTTGGCAAATACTCGAACACCGAGACAGCCGGAGGCTCCTCCTCTAATGTTTCTGGATTGTTGTCGTTATCAAAGCGTTCTCGAATTGGCGTTATCGCAACCCGACTGACCCCTCCTATTGAGCGCTGTGTCGCTTCGTCATAGCGCCTTATCGACTCGATCATGTCTCCGATAAACTCGACACGCACAGGATGGTCGTCTGTGGCAGGAAAAAGGTCGACTATGCCGCCTCTGACACAAAACTCACCGTGGCCATCAACAGGGTCTTGGCGAACAAAACCTCCACGAAGAAGGCGATCGCCGAGTAACGTTGGCGACGTCTCGTCCCCCGGAGCAAGGTGAATCGACGCATCCAGCATTACCGCTGGAGCACTCACACGAGGGAGAAGCGCTTCAACTGAGGCCACGACAACCCGAGCCTTGCCTCGCACCAAGGCGGAGAGAGCAGCTGCCCGTGCCGAGGTGACCTCGAGGTGCGGCACTAATCCGCGATATGGATCGACCTCCAGCGATGGAAACGGAAGAATTGCAAGTTCGGCCTCGGGGGCCGAACACCCCTCCAGTGACGCGAAGAAGAACCTAGTGTCAGATGTCATCGGGTCAACATCGGCATCGGTCGGTACGACAAGGAGGCTCACTGTTTGACGTCGTGTGGTGGCCGCCGTGAACAGGGCACAAGCCGAACTCGTCAACCCAGTAATGGCAGTAGCGTTAATCTTGGTATCAAGCTGCTCGAGTGCGGTCTTGAGCATCGCCCGCACCGAAAGCGATTGGGGGGTCGAGGGAATCACGATCAAACCAGCGGAGAAGATGAACCCCCGATGTTAGCACGCGGGAGCCAAGAAAACCGCAACGGGTGTCGCGGTCTTCCATCTGGCACTGAGGACTAAAAGTGGAGTTCCGAATGCAAGGAACAGATGCGCTTCACGATTGCCGTCGTAGAGTGACCCTGCTCAATGTCGACACGCACAACCCGTCCACCCCGAGACTCAACTGTTTCACGTCCGACAATCTGGTCGGCCATCCAGTCAGCACCTTTCACAAGCACATCGGGCTGCAACTGCGCAATGAGTTTCTCAGGCGTTGGCTCCTCAAAGATAACCACCGCGTCAACGGAGGCTAGTGCCTCCAGCACTTCCGCACGCTCGGTTGCTGGAACAATGGGCCTTCCTAGTCCCTTGATCGACCGCGCGGATGTGTCACCGTTAAGCCCAACGATCAGAAGGTCGCCTTCTGCGGCTGCCTTCCTGAGATAGCGCACATGCCCAGGGTGGACCAAGTCAAAAACGCCATTCGTGAAAGCAATGGATCCGCCTGCTGCACGTGTTTGGTTAACTAGGTCGATCGCTTCGTCGTACATCATCGTCACCATAGAGGTCTTATCTAGTCGAGATATCCTGTGAAACGAATGTTGTCTGGAAACTTCCAACGATGGCGCGGGCGGAAGATTCCTATGTCATTAGTACGCGATTTAACGCGAAAGGTATGCAATAGGCGGTGATAGTCATACGGATATCCGTCACGCTTGTGCACCGCGACGTCAAGTTTGTAGGTACCTGCGACCAGGTCTAGGCTGTCAATGGTAAAAACAATTTCTCCCTCACCGTCCATACGTTCGGAGGTCAACTTCTCAAGAGCCGTGTTGGTACCGTAACAGCACACACCCTCAGCATTAAATAAACTGATCCCGAATACGAAGTCGCCTACGGGCTTTGCAGCCCGGACACGCAACCGGATGGACATCCGTGCACCGCAGGGAAAAACGTGCGAGGGTTGGTCATCATCACCCACCATCGAGACTTCCACGATTTCAACCTCGCGTGACCCCCAGCGGCCCTCGGTGGCCTGGAACATGTCGGGTGGATGGTCATCGGTGGGCGGTCCGGCCGTTCTCGCCTGCTCCCTCGTCTTCGCATCGGCAGAGGCTATCTGCCGCTCTTCCGCCTTCTCCACGTCAACTAAATACGCATCGACAACTCGAGTTGGATCGCCGGTCGCGCGGATCCGCCCGTCGTCTAACCACACAGCCTCGTCGCAAAGTCGCTCCACTAGATCCAGAGAGTGAGTTACCAGTAGGACGGTCTTACCTCGCCGACGAAACTCGGCAAATTTATCAAGACACTTATGGGTGAAACTCTGATCGCCGACCGCCAGTACTTCATCAATCAGTAACACGTCCGGGTCGACATGGATTGCCACAGCGAATCCGAGTCGCATATACATGCCTGACGAGTAGGTTTTCACTGGTGCGTCAATAAAATCTTCTAGCTCGGCGAACTCTACAATCTCGTCGAACTTCCTGGTGACCTCCCGTTTTGACAGGCCTAGCATGATGCCGTTAATGAAGATATTCTCCCGCCCACTGATCTCAGGATGGAAGCCAGCTCCGAGTTCAATCAGCGCTGAAATGCGCCCGTCGACTCTGACCGTGCCCAACGTCGGCTTGGCGATACCAGCGACCAATTTCAACAAGGTGCTCTTTCCCGATCCGTTCGAACCGATCACCCCCACCGTCCGCCCTTTCTCTACAGTAAGCGACACGTCCTGAAGGGCGGAAAATGTTTCGTGAGGCCGAAGGTCAGAGATCAGGCTACCCGACAACAGAGCGCTCTTCAGCGTGGCGAATTGCCGGCGACGGCTAAATCGACGGTAGACCTTAGACACTCCTTCGACGGCGATTACGTTCGTCAACTCCACCCTCTCATACTTCTTCGGCAAACGAGTCGCGTAGCCTGTCGAACAGAAAATATCCCAGGAGAAACAATACGATTGACACGCCACCCAGGGCTAACAGCCACTTCCAATGCCCAAACGGCCCGTCGTAGAACAAGATCTCCTGATAGGAGATGACCAAGTGGGTGAACGGGTTCAGGTCCAGTAGGACCTTGCCACTCGGCGGAGCTAATGACATCGGATAGATAATAGGCGTGGCGAAAAACCAGAAGGTCATCAGGTTTCCTAAGATATCTCTTAGGTCACGAAAGTGGACCGTTAGCGACGCCACAATCAGCGCTAAGCCAAGTGTAAAGAAAAGCTGTACGAGCACGACAACCGGCAACCAGAGTAATTCCAATGGACGGACTGGCACCGCGAAGTACACCAGTGCAGCAGCAATTATCGGTAGCCCTAGCAAGAAATGGATCATGTTCGCGAGAACAGTAACAACCGGCAGCACTTCGGCAGGAAACAGCACCTTCTTGATCAAATTGCCGCCTGCGATCAGCACATTCGACGCCTCTAGGACAGATGACGAAAACCATGTCCAAGGCAGAAGACCGCAAAACATGAACAACGCGTAGGGCTCAATGTCGATCGGACGGATGCCCGGGAGAACGACGCTGAAGACAAACCAATAGACCAACAGAAGCAGAAGGGGGTTGATAAAGGACCAAAAAAACCCAAGAACCGATCCACGGTAGCGCGCCTTGAGTTCACGGGCCACCAGGCTTTGAATGAGGCTTCGGTGGCGGAGTAAGCGAACCAGGTTATGCAGCATCGACCTGAAGCACTAGCGTAGTGATGTTGTCGGGTCCGCCCCCAGCATTAGCTGCCTCGACCAACGATTTACAGATATCAGAAAGGGGACCGTCCTGCTCCAATAGTTCATGTAGATGTCTGGGCCTAAATAATAGTCGACTTCGAATCAAGACCGAAGGCTAGCTGCGGACCTGGGCGCGTGCAGCGACCTGTATTCGAACGAGCGACCGGTGCAGCGAGACGCGCGCTCGCTCAACATCAATATCCAAGGACCGCTCAGCCAGCCGCTTCTCAGCACGCTGCTTGGCCAACCGTGAACGCTCAACGTCGATCTCCTCAGCGCGCTCAGCTACCTTTGCAAGCACTGTGACACGGTCGGACTGGACCTCGACGAACCCTGAGAGGATCGAAATAAATGATCGTTCTTGATTCGTACGAAACCAGAGTTGCCCAACATCCATCATCGTCGCTAGGAGCGGAGTGTGCCCGGGTAAAACATCAAAATACCCTTCCGCGCCAGGAATGTGCACCTCGTCAACCAACTGGCTGACCAGCGACCTGTCTGGGGTGACAACCTCGAGTGTGAGTTGTGATGGTAATACCATGGGATCCCTACACGACGCGCCCTGCCTCAGGCACTTTTCATCTTTTCAGCTTTCTCGATTGCCTCGGCAACGGTTCCCACGAGATAGAACGCCTGCTCCGGCAGGTCATCATGTTCCCCCTCAACAATCGCCTTAAAGTCACGGACAGTATCAGCAATCGGCACGTACTTACCGGGCAGACCTGTGAATTGCTCAGCCACGAAGAACGGCTGGGATAGGAACCTTTGTACCTTCCGCGCACGTGACACTGTCAGCTTGTCATCCTCCGACAACTCGTCAATCCCTAGGATGGCGATGATGTCCTGTAGGTCCTTGTAGCGCTGCAGGACCTGCTTCACCTGACGGGCAACTTCATAATGTTCCTCGCCAATAATCCGCGCATCCAGAATGCGTGAAGTCGAGGCTAGCGGATCAACGGCCGGGTAAATACCAAGTTCGGCAATTGATCGTGAGAGGTTTGTCGTCGCATCAAGGTGAGCAAAGGTCGTCGCAGGGGCCGGGTCGGTGTAGTCGTCGGCCGGTACATAAATAGCTTGTACTGAAGTAATCGAGCCTTTTTTCGTCGAGGTAATCCGCTCCTGGAGTTCACCCATCTCAGTCAAAAGAGTTGGCTGATAGCCCACCGCCGACGGCATGCGGCCCAACAACGCTGAGACCTCCGACCCTGCTTGGGTGAACCGGAAAATGTTATCAATGAAGAGGAGGACGTCCTTGTTTTCCTCATCTCGGAAGTACTCCGCCACAGTCAGCGCACTCAGGCCAACCCGGAGCCGCGCGCCCGGGGGTTCGGTCATCTGACCGTATACTAAGGCGGCTCGTGACTTGTCAGGCTCGTCGATGTTGATAACACCACTTTCCTGCATCTCAAGCCATAGGTCGTTACCCTCACGCGTTCGTTCGCCAACTCCGCCAAACACCGAAACGCCGCCGTGCTTCAGCGCAATATTATGGATAAGCTCCATAATGATGACGGTTTTGCCAACACCGGCACCGCCGAACAGCCCGATCTTGCCGCCACGCAAGTACGGCTCCAACAAGTCAATGACCTTGATCCCGGTCTCAAACATCTCAAGTTCGGTTGATTGATCCTCAAGAGTTGGGGCCGGTCGGTGAATCGGCCAACGTTCGTTCGCCTCAACAGGCCTGTCAGGAAAGTCAACAGGCTCACCAAGTACATTTAGCACCCGGCCAAGGGTCTTCGGCCCAACAGGCACGGAGATTGGTTCACCAAGGTCGACCACCTGCATGCCCCGTTGCATTCCATCAGTCGGCTTCATGGCCACAGCACGTACTCGGTTTTCACCAAGGTGCTGCTCAACTTCAGCAATGACGTCAATCTCGGCGCCAGCGCCATCTTTTTCGTGAGATTGGACCCGGATCGCGTTGTAAATCGCCGGCAGGTGCCCACCCTCAAACTCAACATCAATAACAGGTCCAATAATCTGGACCACTTTGCCGGTTTTCTGTTCCACCGTCACTACATTCGCCATGTGTCTTGATCCCTCTACAGCGCCTCGGCTCCCGACACAACCTCGATTATCTCGCGCGTGATGGCCGCCTGACGTACTTTGTTCATATAGATTGTCAACTGTTCGATAAGCTCACCAGAATTCTTCGTCGCCGCATCCATGGCGGTCATGCGAGCTGCGTGCTCGGCCGCTGCCGATTCCAGGAGCGCCCGGAAAATCTGTATCTCTACATGGTGGGGAATCAGCGTGCTGAAAATCTCTCGTGCCGCCGGTTCGTAGAGGTAGTCGATGAGCAACTCGGTCTTCGCCGTATCATCATGGTCCGTTGGAGCGACCGGTTCGGTGGTCATGTCATCGGGCACAAGCCGTCCGATGGGCAGTAAACGTTCGACGACGACACGCTGCTGTAACACTGACTTAAACTCGTTATAAACGAGATACACCGTGTCAACCTTCTCGTTCATGTACTCGTCGATCGCGGTCTCGGCAATCGCCTGTGAGTCTTTAGATGACAGTTTGGCGAAAAGGTTTACGAGTTCATACCTGACGTCGAAACCACGACGATTGAAAAAGTCTCGGCCCTTTCGGCCCACCAGCCCAAGTGCCACTTCCCGATCCGGGTCCTCTACCGCGAACCTCTCGGCGGTCTTGATGATGTTGGTATTGAAACTACCGCAGAGTCCTTTGTCAGCCGTGATTACAAATATCAGGGTTCGACCCGCTGTAACAGCGTGTTCCCTTAAAAGGGGGTGCGCCGATGGCTCAACACGTGTTGCCATGTCGTTAAGCACGCGAAGCATATGGTGCGCAAACGGGCGGGCACCCAGAATCTGTTCCTGCGCCCGGCGAAGTTTCGACGCCGCAACCATTTTCATGGCCTTGGTGATCTGCTGTGTTGACTTGACGGCACGAACACGGCGGCGGACGTCGAGAAGGGAAGGCATCGATCAAGCTGCCTCAGTTTTCCTATTGGCCACAAAGTCGGCAGTAAACTCTTTGATGGCAGCGGTCAGATCAGTTTTGAGCTGTTCGTCTAACTGTGACTTCTCTCGAATCGCTGCGCAAATAGCACTATGTCGTGTTTCGACAAACCGATAGAGTTCTCGTTCGAACTTTTGAACATCGGTCACGGCTACCTCATCGAGCAACCCAGTGGTGCCAGCAAAGATAATCATTATCTGCTGCTCGACAGCCAGTGGCTCATACTGGGGTTGCTTGAGGAGTTCGACTAGTCGCTGCCCCCGCGAGAGCTGGGCCTGAGTCGCTTTGTCTAGCTCGCTACCAAACTGTGCAAAGGCCGCCAGTTCTCGATACTGCGCGAGGTCGAGCCGAAGCGTGCCGGCCACTTGGCGCATTGCCTTGACTTGCGCCGACCCCCCGACTCGCGAAACAGAGTTGCCAACATTGATCGCCGGTCGCACGCCTTGGTGAAACAGATCGCTCTCAAGAAAGATCTGGCCGTCGGTGATTGAGATAACGTTGGTTGGAATATAGGCCGAAAGATCGCCGGCTTGGGTCTCAATGATAGGCAGGGCAGTCAAAGAACCGCCGCCCCGTGTGTCACTCAGCTTGGCCGCCCTCTCAAGTAACCGGGAGTGCAGATAGAAAACATCACCTGGGTAGGCTTCACGGCCAGGCGGTCGACGCAGAAGCAACGAGATCTCGCGGTAGGCCTGCGCGTGCTTTGATAAATCATCATAGATACAGAGGGCGTGTCGTCCGGAGTCTCGGAAGTGCTCGCCGATTGAGCATGCTGCGTACGGACTAACAAAAAGCAACGATGCCGGGTCCGAAGCAGCTGCAGCGACAACGATTGTGTAGGTCATCGCACCCGCGTCTTCAAGGGTCTTAACGACTTGGGCGATTGTGGACTGTTTCTGCCCAATAGCGTTATAGATGCAAATAACGCCGGTGTCCTTCTGATTAATGATTGTGTCAACGGCTACAGCGGTTTTACCAGTCTGGCGGTCACCAATGATCAATTCTCGCTGGCCTCTGCCGATCGGAATCATGGCGTCGATCGCCTTTAGACCAGTTTGCAGTGGCTCACGAACCGGTTGGCGATCGACCACGCCAGGGGCGATTTGTTCGATAGGCCGGTACTGATTGCTCGTAATCGGCCCTTTGCCATCAATTGGCTGGCCCAGAGCGTTGATAACACGGCCCAACATCTCGTCACCTAACGGCACCGAAATAATCCGGCCGGT
Source organism: Acidobacteriota bacterium (assembly GCA_002730735.1). Taxonomy (GTDB): domain Bacteria; phylum Acidobacteriota; class Vicinamibacteria; order Vicinamibacterales; family UBA823; genus UBA11600. Next base: position 155,365 of record PCAU01000001.1, read on the forward strand.
GCGTTTCACGGTGTCGCCCTCGCGGATCTTGGTGTAGTCACCGAGCAATACAGCACCAACGCTTGATTCTTCGAGGTTAAGCGCGATGCCAAAAACTCCGTGAGAAAACTCCAACATTTCACCAGCCATGACGCTTTCAACACCGTGCAGCCTTGCAATGCCGTCGCCGATGGCAATTACGGTGCCGACCTCGCTCACGTCGACGTTGACCGCGTAGTTCCCTATTTGATCGCGGATTATTTTAGAAATTTCTTCAGCTTTGATATCCATCAGGTTCCACTCTCTAGTTGCTCTCTCAGCCGTTCAAGCTGGGTTGCAACACTGCCGTCGTAAACAGTACTACTGACCTTTGCCACGACGCCACCGATGATCGATGGGTCGACCCGTGCATCAATCAACACCTGTTTTCCGGTCACCTCCCCAAGCCGTTGGGCAATCGCGCCGCGCCGATCGGCTGATAGTTTCACCGCTGTCGTCACTTCAGCGCGTACGATCTGTAACCGGTCTTGCACACGGGCTCGAAAAGCCGAGAGGATTTCCTGGACCAAGTTCATCCGGTCACGTGCAGCCAGTAGATCTAGCAATCTTGTGACCGCGGCTGACACATTCTTTTTATGCCTTAGAACCGCGGTCACAGCAGCCTGCTTGTGCGAAGGCGGCACGGATGGGTTTATGAGCGCCTCCTGCAACGAGGGGTGGACTTCCAGCAAGGTGACAAACTCCTCTAAATCGTGCTCAGCGGTCGAGGGCTCCTCGTCCTTGTCTCTAACCGTCACCTCAAACAACGCGCGTGCATAACGTCCTGCGATAACCCGTTCAGTCATTTTCTTTCAACACCCTTCGGTGCTGGTTCTAGCACCCGGTTATCAACCGGGCCGTACTTGGTCAACGTACCGGTCAACAAGTCTCAGCTGGTCTGTCGCTGACAGATTATCTTGAATCCGCTGCGCCGCCACTCGCGTGGCTAACGCGGCCGCGTGCTGCGTCAGCTGCTGCTTCGCGACCCGTAACTGGAGGGCCAACTCTCTACGACTTTCCTCGATCAGCCTCTGACGAGCCGCCTCGGTCGACTCTCGCAGCCGTTTCTCCTCAGCAGCAACCTCCTCCTGGCCGCGCACCCGAAGCGTCTCCAGCTCATCAGGAAGGGTTAGTAGCCTCTCCTTGATCGCTTCCAATTGCTGGGCTGCTTCGGCACTAGTCGCCCGCGCTTGGGCGAGACCCGCACGCACCTGGTCGCTTCGATCACTCAGATAAATGCTGAGAGGTCCCCGAAGTAATACAAATAGGATACCCGCGAGCACAGCGAAATTAGTAAGCCGTGCGATTGTTTCCAGTAGAGGCGTGTCGTGCTCTTCCTCAGCATGTACTGAGTCGGCTTGTGTTGGTTGGGAAGCCGCGGCTAAGACGCCGCTAACGCCAGCCCATTGAATCGCCGGCAGAACCACGGCGAAGCTGAGGCAAATGAAGAGAACGGACGACCGCATAAAACTCGACCATTCAGAGCTACGAGTGGAGGCAATGGCAAGCGAATGGCGGATGCGGGTCAACGATCTCCAACTTAACGGGACGCCCGGTGCACCTTCCGCGCCAGTAGTCAATTCGACGAAATCTTCCGGCCTAGCACCTGCTCGGCGGCGGCGAGGCCGAGCGCCTCCGCATCGCGCTCGAGTTGGGCGCGAGCTTCAGCGGTCTGCGTCTTCAGGCGTTCGGTCGCATCAGCGAGGTTCGACTCGGCATCCCGTTGCGTTTCATTGAGGATTTCAGCGCGACGAGCCAGTAACTCTCGACGGTTCTCCTCCATCTGTTGGTAAATCTCTGCACGCGCAGCCGCTGTCTTCGTTTCGAACTCTGCTGTCGCTTCAGCGGCTTTTCTTGCCGCTGACTCGGCCAGCTCAAGCGCTGACCGAATGGCACGCTCACGCGTTTCCATCACCTCGGTAAGTGGTGCAATTAAAAAACGCTTGAGGGTCCATGCCAGTAACAACACCAACCCAATTACCCAGAAGACCGTCAGGTCTGGAATCAAAGAGAACTCCCGCTTGGTAGAGCGACGACCCAGAAGGGTTTCGAACGCCCGTGCAGAACGCCGATTTTAGCATCTGCACTGCACGACGACAAGAGCGGCCAGGCTAAAACTTGTGTTCGTAAAGCCTACCCCACGTAAACCCTAGAGCCAGATTCCACGAACGACTCAACTGTGCCAATCTTGACTGCCTGGCTACCAGTTGCCGCTAATGCACTCATCGCTCGGTCCACCACAGTGGCCGCCACTGCGACCAGCAACCCTCCAGATGTTTGGGGATCGTAGAGCAAGGTTGCAATCTCTCCAACTAGCCCCGCTTCGAACCTCGTCCGCTGGCCGAAGTGCTCCGCGTTGGTGTCGCCCCCGCCAGTTCGATTCTGTCGCACCAGAGCAGATGCCCCCTCAAGTAATGGAACCGCTGCTGATTCAATCCGAAAGGCAACGCTTGAAGCCGAGGCCATCTCACAGGCATGACCCACTAGACCGAAACCAGTAACGTCGGTGCAGGCATGGACTTCATCCCGGCCCAAGGTGCATAGCGCATCAGCGGAGGCGCGGTTGAGTGTCGTCATCGACTCGATAGCAGCCGTTTCGATATTCTCTGCGGCACGTCTTTTCTTGATCGCGGTTGCAATAATCCCGGTGCCTATCGGCTTGGTTAGCAACAACTTGTCTCCAACCTGTGCCCCCGCGTTTGACAGCACCCGGCCTGGGTCTACACGGCCGGTTACGGCATACCCGAATTTGACCTCGGCATCCTGCACTGTGTGTCCCCCGATAAGGGCTACTCCGGCTTCACTCAGTTTGCTCAATCCTCCCTCGAAGATCGCCTTCACCACAGTTGGGTCGAACTCCTGGCTCGGAAAACCCGCAATGGCCATTGCTGTGAGTGGTTTCCCGCCCATAGCGTAAATATCACTCAAGGAGTTCGCTGCAGCGATTTGTCCATAGGCGAAAGGGTCGTCCACGATTGGCGTGAGGAAATCAACGGATTGGACTAGCGCTGAACTGGCATCCCACCGGTAGACACCCGCGTCGTCGGAAGTGCGGAAATCGACCAGCACCCGTTCGTTTTCCAACGAAGGTAAATCGCCCAGGACCTGAGCGAGCTCGCCGGCAGCGAGCTTACTCGCTCAACCCGCGCAACTGGAGTAGTCGGTCAGTCGTCGTTTGGTCCAACGCATGTCTAGTTCACTGATACTACAGCCCTCTTCCACGGTGACCCAGAATTCGTTCACCGCTTTGTCAATTGCTCGTAGATTCGTTGTAGCTCTTCCTCCGAACTGAAGTCGATCTCAATCCGCCCTCCCTTCCGTTTTCGGATGACACGTACCCGTGTACCTAGGGCGAATCGGAGCTGCTCCTCGGCCGCACGGACATGTACGTCGGGCGCCTCCGGCCTACCTGCTCTGATCCCTTGTCCTGTGAGCTTACGGATGAACGCCTCGGTTTCTCGAACCGACAGTCGCCGCCTCATTACCTCACGGGCCGCTCGCCGTTGAGCCGACTCGTCTGGCACGCCCAACAGCGCACGGGCATGGCCAACGGTCAGACCACCAGACATAAGGTTGGCCTTAATTTCCTCTGGCAACTTCAATAGACGTAGAGCATTTGCGATGGTCGAACGATCTTTCCCAATCGCACTAGCAATCGCGTCGTGTGTCAGCTGATGCTGTTCCACCAGACGCTGGTAAGCAACGGCTTCCTCAATAGGATTCAGGTCTTCACGCTGTAAATTCTCGATGAGTGCGAGCGGCAATAATTGGTCGTTTGTTACCTCGCGGACAACGATGGGCACACGCAACAAACCCGCCCGTTGCGCGGCACGCCACCGCCGCTCCCCCGCGACGATTTCGTACCTATCCTCAACTTTTCGCACGACGAGCGGTTGAATAACACCGTTGGCTCGGATCGACTGTGCCAACTCATCCAGTTTCGCCCCGTCTACCTCCGTCCGTGGTTGGTCGGGATTCGGAATGAGTTGATCGATGTCAATTTCGTTGAGCGCAACCTTGGGAGTTGGCGACACGTCAGGAATAAGTGCGCTCAGTCCCCGGCCGAGCGCTGGGCGCTTTTCAGTCATACTTCTCTCCCAGAATAATCGAGTCCTTGTTGAGAATTTCTTTGGCAAGGGAAACATAAGCCTTCGCGCCTCGTGATTTCTTGTCGTAGAGAATAGCCGGTAATCCGTGGCTTGGTGCCTCACCCAACCGTACGTTCCTGGGTATAACCGTATCGAACACTTTCGCTTTAAAGAATTCCCTGATTTCACGTGAGACCTGTTGTGAGAGATTGGTGCGACCGTCGTGCATCGTCAGTAAGACGCCTTCGATATCAAGACTAGGGTTGAGCGAAGCACGGACACGCTGAAGGGTCGAGACCAACTCGGCTAAGCCCTCCAAGGCGAAGTACTCGCTGAGCATAGGGATTAAAACGGTGTCCGCAGCAACAAGACCATTGAGGGTTAGAAGGCCCAGGGACGGTGGGGTGTCGATAAAAACGTAATCGTACCGATCGACGAGTTGTTTTACCAGCGAGCGGAGTCGCTTTTCGCGATTTTCGAGCGAGACCATTTCGAGCTCTGCCCCGGTCAGGTTGCGCTCTGCCGGCACCACAGATAGGCCGCTCACGGTGGTCTGCAACACAAATCCCGAAAAGTCAGGAATCGTTTTGGCTGTGAGAGCTTCGTAAACAGTGCCTTGACTGCTGGACTGTCCTTTCAGACCAACCCCGCTGGTTAAATTAGCTTGAGGATCGACGTCGACAGCTAACACACGGCGCTCCACAAGCGCCAAAGAGGCAGCCAGATTGATTGCGGTTGTGGTCTTGCCAACCCCGCCCTTCTGATTAGCAACAGTAATGACCCTGGCAGCCATGAAACTTAACCGTTGGTATAAATTATGTTAAATGACCTATAATACAAAACTTCTAGATTAGGATACGTCCAGAGGCTTGTTTGGTCAAGCTGTTTCACGTGAAACAGTCACCTTTGAGACTTCTGCTTTCACTAACCATGTTTCACGTGAAACAGCTTGCGCGAGATATTCGTCAGCTATCTTGAAACTTTTTCCTTCTGAAGCACGACTAATCGACTTCCAAGTGATTCAACGAGTTGAACAGTTTGCCTCAAAACAAGTGGGGGGCTGAGCGACCTTGACTCTTTCGTTTTGCCGCTGCTTTCAAACAGAAGCATCTTTCCCTCATATTGCAGGAAACTCTGAAGCTTGTTAAGTGAGGCCCTGTCTACACCGATAGCCCTTACGCTCACAAAGGCCATCGACTCGAGCAGGTCTTTACGAAGTAGTAAATCCTCCCAACGAACCGTTTCAACCTTTGAATCCTTCAGGTCAAGTGTCCTCAAGGCCTCCCGAAGAAAGGCTGATTTCCTTGTTTTTGATTCAACCATTGTAAGGTGGAGATTTGGCCTAAATAGCTTGATTGGGATGGCTGGGGAACCGTTACCGGAACCTACATCGAGGAGGCTCAGCTCGCCACCTGGGATTACTTTCGCCGCAATTAAAGGCTCGATGATCAATCTTTTCAGCGACGAGTCAGTGTCGACGCTGGAGGTTAGGTTGACCGTTGAGTTCCAGCGGGCTAAGAGAGCCAGGTAGGCCCTCAGATTTTCAGCCTGTTCACCGTTGAGCCGAAGCCCTGATTGAGCGGCTAGGCGCTCGAGCCTTAGAATCGGTTCCTTTGCGCTCATGGCCGACATGCATGATATCGCGGTCTTGTCTTATCTTTCCCCCAAGTTCTCTTACTACCACTAAAAAGTAGGCTACCAAGAATTGCGATCGCGGCTGGTGTCATACCAGGAATTCGACGGGCCTGACCGAGTGTTGTCGGCAAAGTCTGCGTAAGCCTTTCGATGACTTCTGTCGACAAACCTGGGATCTTCGCGTAAATGAACCCTCGGGGAATTTCGCATTCTGCTTGTTGTTGCTCTCGCTCCACAGCAGCCATCTGACGTTTGAGATAACCCTCATACTTGATTTCAGTCTCCACAGTCGCCAGATCTATTATCTTCGTATTTTCTTCGCCTTTAAGTTCTATCTCGCCGCTATCAATCAATGATTTGAGTCTGAGTTGTGGACGACGAATGGCCTCAGAGGCGCGAACACGACAACCGTCTGGTAACGTAACCGTTGTCTTTCTCAAAGTCTTAAGATTCTGCTCAAAACGTCGCCGACGACCAACGAATCGCTCCCATCGTTTTTTTGTAACGAGGCCGATGTTCCACCCGTGTTGGGTAAGTCGCAGGTCCGCGTTGTCGGTTCGAAGAAGCAACCGATGTTCGGCCCGTGAGGTAAACAGGCGGTAAGGCTCGAGGCACCCCTGCGTAGTGAGGTCGTCAATCATCACGGCCAAATATGCCTCATCACGACGGAGCACGAGGGGCTCATCCCCTGCGATGGTGCGTGCGGCGTTGATGCCAGCTATTAATCCTTGACCCGCCGCTTCTTCATACCCTGAGGTCCCGTTTACCTGTCCTGCTAGGTAAAGATTGTTAAGTCGTTTGGTCTCTAGACTCGGCCGAAGCTCAGTTGGCTGGATGAAATCGTACTCGACCGCATAGCCAGGTCGCAGCAACGTAGCAGCCTCGAGGCCCGGCAGATTCCTGATGATCGCCCTTTGGACCTCACGCGGCAAACACATCGACATCCCGTTTACATAAATCTGTTCGACATCAATCCCTTCGGGTTCAAGAAAGACTTGATGGCGTTCTCGGTCGGGAAACCTCACAACCTTGTCCTCAAGTGACGGGCAGTAACGCGGACCGATTCCTTGGATTTGTCCGTTGAATAAAGGGGAGTCGTCAAGATGTGTGCGGACCAAAGCGTGAACTTTTTCGTTGGTGTGTACGAGGTAACAGTTGATTTGCGGATTCCTAATCCGATCAGTCATGAATGAAAACGGAGTCGGCTGATCATCCCCGCGCGTCACTTCCACACGATCCCATTCGATCGTGTCGCGATGTAAGCGGGGCGGCGTGCCAGTCTTGAGCCGCCCCCAGCGAAACTCCAATCGCTTCAACGACTCGGCGAGGGCGGTCGACGGCAGTTCGCCGTACCGGCCAGCAGGACGTTGCTCCCGCCCAATATGAATTAGACCATTGAGAAACGTGCCAGCAGTGACCACCAGTGCCTGACAGATCAGTAATCGACCATCTGCCATCCGTAGTCCTCGAACAGCGTTGTTGCGAACCACGATTTCGGCAGCCGCGCCAAAGATCCACTCAATTCGTGGTTCGCGCTCGAGGGACGCTAGAACCCAACGAGAGTACCTTTGTTTGTCGGCCTGGGCGCGAGGCGACCGGACAGCCGGTCCACGACTTCGATTTAGTAATTTGAACTGAATTCCGGTTGCGTCAATTGCCTCCCCCATGAGACCACCAAGGGCATCAATCTCGCGCACCAGATGACCTTTCGCAGTACCGCCAATCGCCGGGTTGCAGGACATCGTCGCCACAGTTTCGCGCGAGAGCGTGCATAGGCCCACCCGCCGCCCCATGCGCGCTGCAGCTCGCGCCGCTTCACATCCTGCATGTCCTGCGCCAACGATGACCAGGTCGTAGTACGACATCGAAATTTAGAGATAACGAGTTTCCAGAAACCTCATCGGGTTAGGTCTCTAGCATTGACATAGAGACTGTTGAGATGAACGACGGCAACTGTATCACTGTGACAAAGACTACAGAATCTACTTACCGATGCAGAACCGCTTGAAGATGTGCTGCAGAAGATCTTCGGTGGTGCGTTGGCCAGTAATCTCTTCCACGATCGCGCGTGCTCGCTGTAGGTCAGCGAGCACGAATTCTTCCGATATCTCTGTGGAAACAGCCTGTGCGGCTTGGTCGAGTTCACCGCGCGCTCGTTCCAGCAGGTCAAGATGCCGAGTGTTTGTGATCGCTGGTGAGTCGCGGCGCGGTTCCTCGGCAGCCAGCTCGGCCGTTAGCGCCTCTCGAAGAGCTTCAAGACCGGCTTCTGTCGTGGCCGTAGCCTTCACGATGCGACTGGACACCGCGGTGAATGGATCTGACGCCCACGCCAACGGCAGGTCGTCTTTATTGGCAACGATTAATCGCTGGCACGACGAAGTTTCCTCGAGCAACTGAAGGTCGCTGTTGTCAAATGGACGGGATTGGTCGAAGACTAGGAGGGAAAGGTCGGCCACCGCCATTACTGAACGAGCGCGGAGCACGCCTTCGATTTCAACCGCATCGCCTGTTTCTCGTATCCCGGCAGTGTCTACCAATCGAACAGGGACACCGCACACATCAATTGTTTCAGTGACAAGGTCGCGCGTCGTGCCGGCCACGTCGGTGACAATTGCCCGACCGGCACCCACAAGACCATTGAAAATGCTGGACTTCCCCGTGTTTGGGCTCCCAATAATTGCGACTTGCCTACCCTCACGAATCACCCGACCGCGACGCCCACCTGCGAGCAATCCGCTTATTCGGGCGCCAATGTCGACGATCGCCGTAACCGTTTTCCGTCGGTCGATAAAATGGTAGCCCTCCTCGGGAAAGTCGAGCGAGGCTTCGAGGCCAGCGATCAAGTCGAAGAGGGTCGCGTCGATCGCTTTTATTTCAGTACTAAGTGTGCCCTCTAATTGATCGTAAGCTAGTCGAGCCTGCAGTGGTGTAACGGAGTCAACCAAGTCAGCGACTGCCTCAGCCTGTACGAGGTCTATACGCCCGTTGAGGAAACCGCGAAGCGTAAACTCCCCTGGTTCGGCTAACCGAGCACCGGAACGCATTGCGGCCTCAACGATCGCTTCGAGCACCACTGGGCTCCCATGCGCGCTTAGTTCGACAACGTCGTCACCGGTGTAGGACGCTGGGCCCGGGAAAGAAGTGGCTAGTACCTGATCGATCCGTTCCGTGTCATTATCACTGGCAATCTCCTCGAGCGTCGCGAGTGTCGCCGTGCGTGGTTTAAGCCGCGCGCGGTTCCCCAGCAGCGCCCCAGCAATCGACTGGGCATTTGGGCCACTTAGGCGGACAATACCAATGCCACCGCGTCCCGGTGGGGTCGCAATGGCGACGATTGTGTCGTCGGTGTTAAACACGGGATGGATATGCCCGCTGGTGGGCGAATGGTGGCGGGGTGGCGCCCGGCGTTAACCACTCCCCTTGACTGTAATACTAATCGTCTTGAGCAAAGCGTCACCAATGCTCTCAGAGTCCACGTCCGGCTCCTCGGCAATGGCCAAGTGCACGATACGCCGTGCGTAGGCATTCAATGGTCCAAGTTCCTGCGCCTCACCCGTTTGCTTCGCACGGTCAGCGAGCAACCGAGCCGTTTGCCGCAACTCCTCGTCTTGGCCCTGCCTAAAATCACGATAGTCGACGACAACGCGGTGGCGGTCAGGAAGCTCGTGACGAAAAACGGAGTTCATGACATGTTGTAGCGCGTCAAGTGCAGCAGCGCGTTTTTCCAACAACACCTCGCCCCCGTCACCATCAAGTCGTATGCGCAGGCAATCGTCGTGCTCTTCAACCACCGGTTCTAGTGGGAGAGCAAGGTTTAACAGAACCTCTTTGACCAGATCTTGCACTCGAGTTTTCAGTTCCGTATCTGCGTTCATCGTCTAGCCGCCCCCGTGCTCACGTGAGCCCTTCTTTTTCACCTTCGCTTTTTTGGTTCGACGTTCAGCGGGCGGCCTGACCGTGTGCACCTTCGGCGGGCCGATAATCCGATTGGTCACCACTTGTTGCCCCACGCCCCACAGATTACTTACGAGCCAGTACAGGACCAATCCGCTCGGTGCCCCCAAGAACATAAACGTGAAGACGACCGGCATCACCATCATTACCTTCTGCTGAGTCGCATCTGCCGTTGATGGTGTCATTCGTTGCTGCGCCATCATCGTCACGCCCATCAGTAAAGGAGTGACATACAGCGGATCAGGCTTCGCAAGGTCTTGAATCCAAAACATAAACGGAGCGTCTCGGATTTCGATAGCGACTGATAGTAATGAATAAAACGCAAACAAAACCGGCATCGTCGCCAACATCGGCAAACAGCCGCTTGCGGGGTTTACTCCGCGGTCGCGATACAAACCCATTAGCTCCTGATTCATTTTCTGTTTAGCCGGGTCGGTGGCCTTTAGACCTTTGTAGCGATCCTGAATGGATTTAATTTCTGGCTGCAACTCTTGCATCTTACGCATCGACACGACGCTTTTGTGACGCAAGGGAAACATGGCGGCATTGATCATGATGGTAAGAATGATGATCGACCACCCGTAGTTCCCAACATGGCCATACACCCACTTGAGCGAACGATGCAGTGGAACGACCAACCACGAAAAAAAGCCAAAGTGCACGGCTTGCACAAGTTCGCCATCGATGATGCCGAGAATGTCAAAATCTTTTGGCCCCATATAGAAGCGGGTTTCGGTGGGCGGTTCGGCAAACTGTAGGGAGTAATCTATTAGCACAACCTGGTCGTCGCCGGAACCCAGCGTTACTGGCCGATAATTAACTTGTGCTGGGTTGGTATCAGGCAACGCCGCCGACAGAAAATAGTGGTCGTCAACACCGACAAACCCGAAAGTGCCTTCGTAGGCAGGCGTCTCTTCCAGGTCTGAGCTGTCCAGTCGAGAGACCTCTTCCTCTTGAAAAAAGATCGCCTGCGACGCCTGGCTATAAGTGAAGCCGAACCCGCCACCGGTGCTGCTGCCCAGCCCGGGACCCCATCGCACTACCGGATTTACTGCGCCTCTAGAAGTCCTCACGCTGGCGCTGAAGCGAACCACGAACGGCTCGTTTTGGGGATCGAAGCGGTACTCCTTACGAACTTGTAGGCCACCGCTGTCTTCGTACTCAAAGACTAATGACCGTGGCGCTGCTCCTACCTGTAACGACCCAGCACTTGGCCGAAACAATGCCTCGCGTAACTGAACGTTCAGCTGTTCGTCAGCAACCTCGAGGGTAAACGGAAGCGGTGCTTCTTGGTCGTCTAGAACCGGCACTAGCTCATTTGACTCACCGGAGTCCTCTAAATACTCTTTCAGCTGCCAACTTTTCAGTACGCCGCCCCTGTTAGAGAAAGTTGCTATCACTTGTTCGGTTTCAACAACGATATCTCGCGGAGTCTCATCAGCGATAACAGTAGACACCCCTACTGCGCCCGATGCATCGGTCGTTTGTGGTGGTTCTGTGGAGGGCGGCGTTTCAATAATCGGCGCCTGGGGCTCAACAGGTGAAAGGTCGCGTAAACCAGTCGACCTTGTCTCTGTGGATACAGTCTCATCATCCGGTAATTGAGCGGGGGGTACTATCAGGCTCTGGTACACGAATAACACCAGGAATGAGAGAAAAACGGCGAGTAAGACTCTTTTTTCCATCGATAGCTAATCAGGACTCGACCCGTCGTGAACGCTTCGCCGGAATAGGGTCGTATCCACCCGGGGTGAGCGGTTGACAACGAACCAGCCTCCAGCCTGCAAGTAGAAGTCCTCGCCACGGACCATGGCGCGTTACGGCTTCGGCCGCATAGGTCGAGCATGACGGTGTGAACCTGCAGGTGCCCGTGAAAAGTGGTGAGAATGTCACCTTGTATACGCGGAGCAGCCCAATCAGTAGTGCCGTGATTAACCGATTCACCATATCGTCATCTTTGGTGACGCTCGTGTCGAGCTAAGGTCGAGCGATAGTCTGACTCCAGGCTTGCAAAATCAGTGTTCGGGAACTCACGTCGCGGTAGGACGACAACATCCAGTCCAATGTTTGCCTTTGTCCTTCGAAAGAGCTCCCGTGCAAGACGTTTTGCGCGGTTCCGTAACACCGCGCCACCAAGACGTCTCGACGCTGTGATTCCAAGCCTGCTCCTCGACAAGTCGTTAGGCAAAATAAGAAGAGTTAGGTACCGGCCATGTGTCCGAATCCCGTTCTTCTGGATCCGCTGGTATTCCGGTCGGCGTTTGATTCGCTCGTTACGCTTGAGCGTCTGTAGCACTGGTTGGACTCTGGCGCCGCGGGTAGGCTAAGACTGATGACCCTTCAGGGTAACCTGTGATTCGATCGGAATTACGGAATCGCGATTGTCAGAAAGCTGCAAGGCGCTTCCGACCCTTTGCACGACGACGTTTCAAAATCCGGCGCCCGGCTTTCGTGGCCATCCGCACGAGAAATCCGTGAGTTCGTCGACGGTGTCGACGGTTTGGCTGGAACGTGCGCTTCACTAACCCTTTGCTCCCCGGTTGCGCCTGATGAACAGCTGAGAAACCTTAATGGTAGTGGAGGCGCTTAATCAGTGTCAATGCAGCCAACTCGTTTGTGAATGGTTCCCGCTACAGTAGCCGAAGGAGGGGCAATCTGCCTTGGTTGGGTTAATATTGTGAAATTATTCACTAGAGATGTCAAAACGTGCAAATGTTGGAAAAAGGTCCCTAGATATTATTGAAAGTGTTCAATATTCTAGACGTTTGGCTAGGTGGCATCTATGTGCTAAAGTCCTCGTTTTCAATTATTTGCGTGGTTCATTTGACAAGAATTTCCACAGGTGTGGAAAAAAATGTGGAAGAAATCGTTGTTTTACTTAGGTTTATTAGAAATTGGCCGAATAAGGGTGTCCTCAGCTTATCAAATGTGGCCAGTCATAAAACACCGCTCCAAGCAACTTGGATTGGATTTTGCTGATGAGTGACAGTGTTTGGGACCAGGCATTGGGACGGATAGAAACCAAGATAAACCAACACAGTTTCTACACTTGGTTTAAACCGACTACTTTCATAGACGACTCTGGAGAGGTAATTCAAGTAAAGGTTAGAAACAAGCTGGTCAAAGACTGGCTAACAAAACATTACAAAGGTGTCATTTCTGAAGCGCTAGACGAGGTCAATCGTTCCTCCACTACAATCTCGTTTGTGACCGATGAGGGAAAGGGTCAGGCCAGCAGGCCTCCTCAGGACGTGCCACCTCAGCCAACCACCGACATGAAAACTAGTCCTTCAGCGACTGGCTTAAACCCCCGCTATTCTTTCGATGCTTTTATTGTTGGTCCATCAAATCAATTTGCCCACGCTGCATGTCGGGCCGTCGCTGAAGCACCGTCCCGCTCATATAACCCCCTCTATATATACGGTGGTGTGGGGCTTGGTAAAACGCACCTAATGCATGCGATTGGCCATTTTGTACTTGAACACAACCCGCGACTGAAGCTCACTTACATCTCATCAGAACGGTTTATGAATGAAATGATCAATGCCGTGCGCTTTGATAGCATCCTTGAGTTCCGAGAACGTTATCGCAGCGTTGATGTTCTTCTTGTTGATGATGTCCAGTTTATGGCTGGCAAGGAGGGGACGCAAACCGAGTTTTTTCATACATTTAACTCCCTTTATGACCTCCAAAAGCAAATTGTTATAAGTAGTGACTACCCCCCTCACCAAATCCCCTCACTAGAAGAACGATTAAGGTCACGCTTCGAGTGGGGGCTTATTGTTGATATCCAAGCGCCAGACCTGGAAACCAAGGTTGCTATTCTTAAAAAGAAGGCAGATGCTGAATCTGTCCCCCTGCCTGATAACGTAGCTATCTATATCGCCGGCAAGATCAAATCGAATGTTCGCGAGCTTGAGGGGTCGCTCATTCGTTTAATCGCGTATGCATCGCTCACTGGACACGAGATTTCCGTGCCGCTGGCCCAAGACGTTTTGAGAAATGTTTTAGCGCACGGCGACCGAGCTGTCACAATTGAAATCATCCAAAAGGCTGTCGCTGACTACTATAAGCTCAGGTTGGCCGAATTAAAATCTCGGAACAGTTCAAAGTCGATTTCTGGACCAAGACAAATTGCAATGTATTTATGTAAATCTCTAACCAGTGCTTCGTTGCCGGAAATTGGCCGGAGTTTTGGTGGAAAACACCACTCGACCGTAATTCATTCAATTAAAAAAGTTGAAGCACAGCGTAAGCACGATGGGGATTTCAACATGGTTATCAACAACCTTATAGAATCCTTGAAGTAGTGTTATCAACAGTTTCCAGCCAGTATCCACAGGGGTCCTAGATTGCTCCCTAGTTCCTTTGGTGGCCCCTTTTCCTCCACAATAAATTAACCAAAAAGACCTGTTTTTTCCTATTCCTGTGGTGTTGTCTAACCTGTTGATTTTAAAGGATTAGGCATTAAAAATAACAGTATCAACACACACTTTATTCTTATATAATTTTGTTACTTCATGATCTCTTTTTAGTAAGAGAGATTATGTTGGTCTCGCCAGTTTCGGATCGATGATATCCAAACATGAGGTCTTTAGAAGCATGGATTTAGTTGTTCGCAAAAAAGAATTCTTTCACGAACTCCAGCTTTTTCAAGGAATTGTGGAGAGGAAGAACACTATTCCCGTTTTGGCAAATGTTTTACTCGAAGCCGAGGGTGATAAGGCCAGAATGGTGGCAACCGACTTGGAAGTTGCGCTGGACGTGCGCTTCTCAGCTAAAGTAAAAAAAGGCGGAACACTTACCCTACCAGCAAAAAAATTATTTGAAATTGTTCAGGCATTACCTGACACAAACATCACAATTCGCGAGGAAGGGCAAGGCGCAGTTAACGTCTCGGCCGACAATTTTGAATCCAGAATAAGAACGTTGCCGCGCCAGGACTTCCCAACACTACCCAAAGCGGATAACAAGGAAACCTTAAAACTCCCAGGGCAAACACTTCGGAACTTAATCACAAGGACCAAGTTTGCGATCACCAGTGAGGATACGCGGTATTTCCTTAATGGCGCACTGTTCTATTTCACTGCGGACGAACTGACCCTGGTTGCAACCGATGGTCACCGCTTAGCTCTTATCACTGGCAAGCAGAAAAGTGGCGGTAAAACAAAGAAGGGTAAAGGCGAGGCCCCGAGGGTAATTTTGCCAAAGAAAACCCTAACCGAACTGGCCAAATTGTTAACCGACGATGTTAAAGAAATTGGCTATCAACAAAGCGAAAACCACCTCTTTTTTGAAGTTGGGGACCGAGTGTTGATTTCTAGGATGATTGATGGGCAATTTCCAGCTTACGAGCGAGTGATTCCAAAAGGCAACGACAAAGTGGTGGAGTTTGACAACGATCGCTTGGCGGCCGCCATTAAACGGGTTGCGGTTTTATCGAACGACCGCTCGCAAGCTGTAAAAATTCAAATAAACAAGAATAAGGTTGAGATTACCTCCAACACCCCAGATGTTGGGGAAGCAAGCGAGGAGCTGGACGTTCAATACACAGGTGACAGCGTACAAATTTGTTTAAACGCTAAATACATACTCGATTTCTTAAGAGAGGTTGAGACTGACAGTATTCGTTTTGAATTTAAAGACGAGACAACCCAGGCGGTAATGCAACCAGTTGGGTTAGAGGGCTACAACTACACCTATGTGATTATGCCAATGCGCATATAGCTAACCATTTAGAACCCCAGCTCCTTTTTGTAATTGAAGTTCACTTAGTTTGTTTTCGGCGTCGCACACATGGTGGAACAAAAAAACACCCCGCCCAAACAGTCTTCACTAGAAGCTGTTACCCCAATCGCTAAAGAACCGATCCATCCAAATAGCGCTGCTAAGCCTTTTGATAATGGAGGTCTGGTTGATTCCTATGATGCCAAGAAAATTAAGGTTTTAGAGGGCCTTAAGGCCGTCAGGAAACGGCCGGCGATGTATGTTGGTTCCACGGGTGCCGTAGGTCTCCACCATCTTGTTTATGAGGTTGTCGACAATTCCATTGATGAGGCATTAGCTGGGTATTGCCGCGAGATTAATGTCACGGTCCACCTGGACAACTCGGTCACGGTAGCCGACGACGGTCGGGGCATTCCTGTTGATAAGCATGCGAGTGGAAAATCGGCCGCCGAGGTGGTTATGACAGTCCTGCATGCTGGCGGCAAGTTTGATAATTCAAGTTATAAGGTGTCTGGTGGCCTGCACGGCGTGGGCATTTCGGTTGTTAACGCGCTGTCTGCCACGCTGGATCTTGAAATCTGGCGCGACGGCAACGTCTACCACCAAACCTATGAGCGTGGTGTTGCCGTCAGTAAGCTTGAGGCGACTGGAACAACCAAGCGCCGTGGGACCAAGGTTACATTCCAACCAGACTTTGAGATTTTTGAGAGTGTCGAGTTTAGTTTCGACACCCTGTCCCAACGTCTTCGAGAACTCGCGTTTCTGAATGCCGGCGTCACAATCACGCTCGATGATGTCCGCTCGAGCAAGAATCATAAATTTCTCTATGATGGCGGCATTGTGTCATTTGTAACATTTCTCAATAAGAACAAAGCAGCGGTTAATGAGCGACCTATCTTTATGAAAGGCGACCGGGGCGGCACAGATGTCGAGATTGCGCTTCAATGGAATGATAGCTATACGGAGACGGTGTACTCCTTTGCTAACAACATCAACACGCACGAGGGCGGCACACATTTATCAGGCCTTAAGTCGGCGCTTACACGCACCGTTAATAGCTACGCGACGCGACATAGCCTGACGAAGAATTTATCCGAGAGCATTAGTGGCGACGACATCCGGGAGGGACTCACCGCAGTTATTAGCGTTAAGATTCCGCAGCCTCAATTCGAAGGGCAGACAAAAACTAAGCTCGGCAACACCGAGGTCAAGGGGATTGTTGAAACTGTCCTGAATGAGCGGCTTGGTTCTTATCTTGAAGAACACCCTGGTATAGCGAAGCGGGTGCTGAACAAGGCGGTCGAAGCGGCAAGAGCTCGTGAAGCGGCTCGGAAGGCACGGGACCTTGTTCGACGGAAGGGCGCACTCGACAACAGTTCACTACCGGGAAAGCTGGCGGACTGCCAGGAGCGTGATCCGGCCGAGAGTGAGCTCTACATTGTTGAGGGGGAGTCCGCGGGAGGGTCGGCCAAGCAGGGCCGCGACCGTCGGTTCCAGGCGATCCTGCCGATTAAAGGGAAAATCCTCAATGTAGAAAAGGCCCGCCTCGACAAGATTCTTGCCAGTGATGAAATCAAGACGATGGTTGCGGCCCTTGGCTGCAACATTGGAGATGATTTCAATTTGGAAAAACTGCGATATCACCGAATTATCATCATGACCGACGCTGATGTCGACGGCTCGCATATCCGCACTCTGTTGCTGACGTTTTTCTACCGCAAAATGGGTGAATTGATTGACCACGGGTATGTTCATATTGCACAGCCACCGCTCTATCGGGTGAAGCGTGGCAAGAGTGAGCATTACATCAAAGACGAGCGTGAATTGGAGAGTTGGTTAATTGCTCGTGCCGCCGAATCGCGGGTCGTGCGAGCGTCGACCCGTCCGGCGCCAATCGCCGGGGGAGAACTAGAAACACTTCTTCAGAAGCTCATTGTCTTCCAGAAATATGTTCAACTCGTCGAACGGCGAGGGCCAGAGCGCGCTGTCATTAAGGCTTTCTTGGATCGCGACGCACGTGACCGGGAGTTCTTCACTAACGAAAAGGCCCTCGCTGTGCTGGCGAATGAACTAACAACTTCGACGCGGAAGGTCACGGTCCGCCCCGACATAGAGCACAATGCTTTCGCTGTTGCGATCGAGGATCACTCCAGCGGCTACCCGAAGAAACATTTGGTGGATGCTGGGTTCGTCACGACCGGCGAGTACAGAACACTGCTAGCAAGCTATGCTGAGGTTCGAGGCCTTGAAGGACCAATAACTATTTCGAGTACAAACGGCCACCGCGAGAATGGAGTGGCCGAGGCTACCACCGGCACTGCTGACGAAACACAGATCGGTGGCGCCCCTCTCGACGAAGCAACTCGCCTCGCCACAGAGTCGCGCGAAGCCAGTCACAAGGACGGCACGGTACAGATAGACTCGATCGACGACTTAGTCGACCATTTCATTGCAGCCGGGCGAAAAGGGGTTGCTATCAATCGCTACAAGGGGCTGGGTGAGATGAATGCGGAGCAGCTCTGGACAACGACGATGAAGCCCGGGACCCGTACATTGCTGCAGGTGCGGGCGGAGGACGCCGAAGCCGCCGACGAGATGTTCAAGACACTAATGGGCGAAAAAGTAGAGCCCCGCAGCGAATTTATCAAGAAGAACGCGTTGGATGTAAAAAACCTCGACGTGTGACCCAGGCCCAGCCTGCGGTCAACGTACGCTGTGCGTGCGTTAAGGCGGCGTGACCTCGCATGACCGATTCCGAATCAAAAATCCCTGTCAACATCGAAGACGAAATGAAGCGCTCGTACATGGATTACGCCATGAGCGTAATCATTGGGCGAGCGCTGCCTGATGTACGAGACGGGCTGAAACCCGCCCACCGACGCGTGTTGTATGGCATGCGAAGCATGGGCCTAGCGTCGAATCGCGGGTATCGGAAGTGCGCCAAGATTGTGGGCGAGGTGATGGGCAACTTCCATCCCCACGGCGACGCCTCGATCTACGACACGCTTGTTCGCATGGCACAAGACTTCAACATGCGGTACATGCTCATTGATTCACAGGGGAACTTTGGATCCATTGACGGGGATCCACCCGCCGCAATGCGGTACACCGAAGCTCGACTGCGGACGCTCGCCGAGCAGTTGATGGCCGATCTTGATAAAGAGACCGTTGATTCTGTTCCTAACTACGATGAGACGACCGAGGAGCCAACAGTGCTCCCAGCGCCCTTCCCAAATTTATTAGTGAACGGCTCAGCCGGCATTGCGGTCGGTATGGCAACAAACGTCCCGCCGCATAACCTCCGAGAGATTATTGACGGGCTTGTGTGGCTAGCTGAGCATCCAGGTGAGACAGAAGAAGAAAAACTAACCAAACTACTAACTTTTATCCCTGGTCCAGATTTTCCTACCGGGGGCTATATCGTCGGCCGGCGCGGCATCCGGTCAGCGTACCAGACTGGTCGAGGGTCGATCCGAATGCGTGCCAGGACCAGCATTGAAGCACTACAAAGAGGCGACCGGGCGGCGATTGTTATTGTCGAGCTTCCCTACCAGGTCAACAAGGCGAGACTGCTCGAGAAGATAGCTAGATTGGCGCGTGAGAAAGTCATTGAGGGAATTGCAGATTTGCGGGACGAATCGGACCGTGACGGAATGCGCGTCGTGATTGAGCTGAAGCGGGGCGAAGTGCCGGAAGTAGTGTTGAACAATCTCTGGAAGCACACGCCACTGCAAACCACTTTCGGCGTGATCATGCTGGCCATCGTCGGCGGACGTCCCCGTGTTCTCACTCTTGCGGAAGTGCTCGAACAATTCTTGGAGTTCAGGCGTGAGGTGGTGCGGCGTCGCACCGAGTTTGATTTGCGTAAGGCGCTGGCGCGCGCTCACATCCTCGAAGGACTGAAGATAGCGCTCAGTCAACTTGACGCAATTATCAAATTAATTCGTGGTTCGAAGGCGCCAGCGGAGGCGCGCTCAGGCCTGATGTCGGAGTTCAGGCTGACCCGGCTGCAGGCTCAAGCCATTCTTGACATGCAACTTCAGCGCCTCACGGGACTTGAGCGACAGAAGATTGTTGACGAATTGACCGAGCTCCTGAAAACGATCGAACAGCTTCGGTCCGTACTCGGGAGTGACGCTCTGCTGCTGGAAATCGTTTTAAATGAACTCCGTGCCGTGCGTGAGAAGTTCGGCGACGACCGTCGGAGTGAGATCGTGGACGAAACGGGTGAACTCAGCATCGAGGATCTTATTGCTGAAGAGAACATGGCGATTACGGTAACGAACACCGGCTATATCAAGCGGACTGCAATCGCCACTTACCGTAACCAGCGGCGGGGTGGAAAAGGCCGAATCGGCATGCGGATGCGCGAAGAGGATTTTGTCTCGCAACTCTTCATTGCGTCGACTCATGCCTACATCCTGATTTTCACAAACCGTGGACGCGTATATTGGCTGAAGGTCCACGAAATTCCCGACGTTGGACCTTCCGGAAAGGGCAAGGCGATCGCAAACCTTGTTTCGATGTCGGCCGGTGAGCGGGTTGCCGCCCTAGTCGCCGTTCGCGAGTGGCCCGAGAACGACGGTGAGCGGTTCATTGTCATGGGCACGCGGCAGGGCAAGGTGAAGAAGACCGACATACGAGCCTTCCGGCATCCAAGGGCCGGGGGCATTATCGCTCAGGCTGTGGGTGCTAATGATGCCGTCATCGCGGTGGTGGCGACTGACGGCACTGGAGAGCTCTTTTTGGGCACCCAGGGCGGCATGGCGATCAGATTTACTGAAACGGGCGTCCGACCCATGGGCCGGCCGGCCACCGGTGTTCGGGGCATCACCCTTCGGACCGGTGATGAAGTGGTGGCCATGACCGAAGTTCGGCCTGGTGGCGCGCTGATGACTGTCTGCGAAAATGGCTATGGAAAACGGACAGAATTGGCCGAATATCGCGTGCAGTCTAGGGGTGGAGTGGGTATTATTAGCATCCAGAGTAGTGAGCGGAACGGTAAGGTCGTCGGCGTCGAGCACGTCCGGGGTGAGGACGAGTTGATGTTGGTGACCAAACAGGGCAAAATCCTCCGGATGCTGACCTGGAGCATCCGGGCAATCGGCCGGGCGACTCAGGGTGTCAGGCTGATCGAGATGGAGGAAGACGACCGCGTAGTCTCAATTGCTCGCCTCGCTGACCATGAGCGCGATGAGAACCAGGCGGGTGAACCGGGCGGAAACGAGGGGTAGGGTATCGTGCGTAACACGCGCCCTCGGTTGGCGACCCAGTGAAGCGAGAAAACTAGTCATTGATTGAAGGAGGCTGACGACATGCATCGGCCACGATTCACGGCTTTAGCACTTTTCGTTCTGACGACGGCCTTTGCCGGATGCTCGAGTCCACCACCCGAGGAGACGTTGATCTCAAGTTTCTTCCGCGCATCCCGCTTTCGGGACAACATGACGTCCGCTAATCTTTCGATGGTGACGTTTAGTCCTGCTGAGAGAGGCGTTGTCTCGAGCTTTGAGGTGGAAAGCATCTCCGAAGAAACAACGGCGCCGATGCGCGCCCGTGCGCTTAATGAAGCATTAATGGCAAGCCAGGCGTCGGAGTCAGAATTCTCTGAACGGAAGCAGGCTTACCAAGACGAGAATCTTGAAGCGATTGAACGGGTCCTTGAAACTGAGCAAGCGGGCAACGCACCAAGCCGCCGAGCCGATCGAACGGTCCAGGAAGAATGGACACAGTGGCGCGCAGAGATGGCCCAACATGCCCAGGAAGTCTCCGATGCGCGTGCGGCGTTGAGCGATGGGCGCATTGTGGCAGAGGGTAGCACCTACAGCCCAACGGACATGATCGACGTCGCGCTGTATGACGGCGAGATTATGTCAAAGACCGTCCGCATCATTGCGGATGTGGTCACACCGGACGAGCAAGATGTTCAGCAAACGCTCGAGGTCGAGATTCAGCGGGCCGAACTTGTTGGAGACGACGGCACGCCGGTCAGCGGGCGCTGGATCATCACGGCTATCGACGAAGTTGGGTAGATCGCGCGCCGAGCTGCACTCTTAGACTTCGACCTTTTCGACTTATCAGTGCGGCGTCCGCTGGGGCGCCGCACCACCCTCGTGTCGTCCTGACCCGGAGGTTTAAGTTGCTCATCGAGATTCGAATGGTGCTCCATGCGCGCGCCAGTCGACGAAAGATTGATGCGAGATCGTACGGCGATCGATGAACCGGGCATGGCGGAACATGAACCAAGTCAGTCGCATCTTGGGCATCTAATCCACGAGTTCTGGCGCGGCCTGCCGTTTACCATCCTTCTCTTTGCCTTTTGGATTGTTCTATCGGGAAAGCTCGACAGGAGCCATTTGTTTGCCGGCGCTATCTGCGCCATTGCGATTTCGTTGTGGACCGGCCGACTTCTCAGCCTTCCGCCCCAGGTCGGTTCATCGGCATCTCACCCGTTGGCTGGTGTGTTCTGGTCACGTTTTCCGATGTATTTGCTGTGGCTAGCCTGGCAGGTCATCAGGGCGAATCTACACGTGGCTAGGATCGTGCTGCATCCGCGAATGCCAATTGAGCCGAGTCTAGTGAGGCTGGATAAACCAGCGCCGCATACATTTGCCCGTCTGGTGCTCGCGAATTCCATCACTTTAACGCCCGGGACTGTAACCCTTGATGTTGATGATGCCGGTTATCTGGTACACGCCTTGACCTCACGTAGCGCATCTGGCCTGAGAAGTGGTGACACGGTGCAGCGATGCCAGGCGCTCTTCTTACGCTCAGATCTCGAGTTGGACCGAGAGGTGACCCAATGAGCCCGTTGCTACTCGGCACAGCGTTCGTGCTTGCCGCGGCGATGGTGTTTTCACTCTACCGCGTGCTTGCCGGACCAACCGTTTTCGACCGCCTAACGGGCTTAGGTCTCATCTCGACCAAGACCATTGTGTTTCTACTGGTGCTCGGATTTCTGACGGACCGCGTCGAAGTCTTCGTCGATATCACGCTCTCGTACACGTTGATCAGCTTCGTGGGCACACTTGCCTTAGCTAAGTACTTCGAGGCCAAAAAGGCGGATCAGCCATGATCCCTGTTGCTGACCTCGTGTTACTCGTAGGGCTTTTCTTTATTGCGGCTGGTGTGGTGGGCGTGCTCAGGCTGCCAGACTTCTACACGCGGTTACACGCCTTGGGCAAATCCGACACGCTGGGCGTGGCCCTAACCGTTGGCGCTTTGGCGCTACGCAGCGGTGCCACACTTACCAGTTTGAAGATCTTGCTAATTGTTGCCTTCGTAACGCTCGCCAATCCGACCGCTACCCACGCGCTTGGCCGGGCGGCATATCGGGCCGGCATTGCTCCGTGGCGACGGAAGGATGCTTTGTGACGCCAATGCTTGATCCATTGGCAGTTGTTTTTCTGATACTCATGATCATCTGTGCAATTTCGGTGCTCTCGGCGCGCGATTTACTGGCCGCTGTGACCGTTTTCGGCACGTTCAGTTTTTTTTCGGCTACTTACTTTGCGATTCTCGGCGCAGTTGATGTTGCATTCACCGAGGCGGCAGTCGGTGCCGCCATCACGGCAGTTTTCTTTGTCACGGCGATTTTCCGGACTGACCGAGGTGCTGATTAGTGGGCCGACTGTCGCTTGTCCCGCTCGTCGTGCTGGGCGCCCTCCTTATGACGGCGGCAGGCAGCTTACCGGCGGTCGGCGACCCCGAGTCTCCAGCGGCCACGCACGTGTCGCCACGATACATTAGTCACGGGCATCAAGAAACGGGCGCCGCCAATCTCGTCACAGGTGTGTTAGCCGACTATCGATCCTACGACACACTAGGTGAGACGGCGGTGATCTGTGCGGCGGGTCTTGCCTGCTGGCTCATCCTCGGCGCGCGATGGCGAGAAGATGGTGAGGCGCAATGAATTTAGCGTTCGGTAGCCCAGCACTCGACGCGGCGAGCCGTCTGATGACACCGTTCATGCTGATGTTTGGTGCCTATGTGGTCGTACACGGTCACGACAGTCCAGGCGGAGGATTTCAAGGCGGTGTGATTATTGCAGCCTGCGTCATCCTGATTAGACTCGTCCGCGGACGAGCCGGGGGCTGGACACTCGCGCCCGAGCGTGCGCTGGTGTTTGCATGCGCGGGGCTGGGCATTTTTGTAGCGGTTGGGTTACTCGGCCCGCTTTTCGGTGGCAACTTTCTTGATTATTCTGTGCTTCCACTGTGGCTTGAGACCCCAGAAGTTCGAGCCGTTGGCAGTATGGCGATTGAGGTTGGTGTTGCGGTGACGGTAACTGGTGTTCTGACGCTCATTTTCGATGCGCTGGCCGAAGTGCGCAGTGACGGATGAAATGGAAGGAATCTGGAACAGCGGAACGGCGGAATACTTTCTGACCATTGTGCTGCTACTGGTTGGACTCTACGGAATCGTCGCCCGTCAGCATTTCCTACGTAAGCTCATGGCGATGAACATCCTTCAGGTGGCGGTCATCGTGTTCTTCATCGCGTTGTCCGCTAAATCCGGCGCAACAGTGCCCGTGGTTATCGAGGACGGGCACGAAATCAACGTCGCTTCATACGTCAATCCACTTCCCCACGCCCTGATGCTGACGGCGATTGTTGTGTCGGTTAGCACGACAGGGGTTGCTCTTGCCTTACTCATTCGTATCCGGCGGCGCTACGGTACGCTCAGTGAAACGGCGCTTCTCGCCAAGTTACGAGAATGAGTGCGCATTTACCGGCTCTCGTCGTTGTGGCTCCTCTTCTCGCTGCGGTCGTGGTGCCGCTGCTTGGCCGCCGTTCACCGGGTGCAGCACACCTGGTCACTCTGGCCGCTCTAGGCTTTACGCTGGCGGCTTCAACCTTTTTGCTTTCGGTGGTCGTAGCCAACGGCGTATGGCGGTATGCATTTGCCGGGTGGGCGCCGCCGTGGGGGATCGAATACGTTCTTGATCCACTAAGCGCTGGGATGATGGTGCTTGTCAGCTTTCTTGCGCTGGCCACATCGATTTACGCGTGGTCCTACCTCTTTGCAAGCGACCCACAGCGAATCGGAATTTTCGATTCGCTCTATCTTTTGTTAGTGACCGGACTACTTGGAATCGTGGCGACCGGGGATCTTTTTAATCTTTACGTATTCTTGGAAATCTCTGCCATTGCAGCCTACGCGTTGCTTTCCACTGGCGGTGATCGCGCGACAGTGGCGACGTTTCGCTACCTACTGATCGGAACGGTGGCCGCGTCGTGCTATTTATTAGGCGTTGGCTTTCTCTACGCACTGACGGGCACGTTGAACATGGCTGACCTTACGGCCCGTTTGGCAGACGTCGATGACTCAACGGCCAAGGCTGCAGGCATTGGTTTGATTGTTATTGGCTTGGCTATCAAGGCCGCACTCTTTCCGTTCCATGGCTGGCAACCTGATGTCTACACCTACGCTCCACCACCCGTCACCGGCTTTGTAGCCGCGGTTATGACAAAGGTGAGCGCCTACGCTATTTTTCGGGTGCTTTACTTTACCCTCGGCGGTGAGCCGACGGCGGGCAGCGCCCTGGTGTTTCTCGGCTGGGCAGGAGTAATAGCGATCCTGGCGGGTGCTTGGTTGGCGCTATCGCAAACCGATATCCGCCGGATGTTGGCTTACTCCAGTGTTAGCCAGATGGGCTACATTTTTTTTGGGTTTTCACTCGGCTCCCCGATTGCGCTTGTCGGAGCACTCTTCCACGTGCTGAATCATGCTGTGGTGAAGGGATGCCTCTTCCTCGTGGTGGGTGGTGTGAGGTGGCGTACCGGGGCATCAAACGTTGCCGAGTTTGTCGGTATGGGCCGGCGATTACCGCTGAGCATGTTGGCCTTTGCGGTGGCCGCTGTGTCGTTGGTCGGCTTACCGCCCACCGCTGGTTTCTTTAGTAAATGGTACCTATTACTCGGTGCATTTGAGGCAGAGGCATGGATTGGAGTGGGAGCGGTTGTGGTGAGCACGGGGCTGAGCGCTGTCTACTTCTTTCGGATTTTTGAACGAGCGTTCGTTGTAACTGACGACAAGCTGTCGTCAGTCCGGTCAAACGACCTGCCCGTTGGAATGCTAGGCCCTGCGTTGGTGCTGGCCGCGGTGGTGCTACTGCTGGGCCTGTTCCAACAGCCACTCATCACACACGTGCTACAGCGCGCCCTGCCGATCGCCGTGTCCTAAATGGATTTAGCCCTTCGTCCACTCGCCGCCGTGCTCGTCTCGCTGCTTGCCGCGGTGCTGTTGCCGTTAGTGGGCAGGCGACCAACCGTCCGAGAGACCATTACCATCACGGCCGCCATCTTAAAACTTGCTCTCGTTTCGTCGATGTTACCGGCTGTGCTTGCCGGGCAAGGGGTCGAAGGCGTGTCCTTCGCACTTGGGATGGGGTTATCACTACAATTTCGAGTTGATGCCCTGGGGCTGCTCTTCGCTTTGACGGCATCAAGCCTTTGGTTGCTGACCTCGATTTATTCGATTGGTTATCTCCGAGCGACTACTTCGACACACCAAACATCGTATTATTCTGCCTTTGCGGTTTGTTTATCGGCGACGGTCGGCATCGCGTTTTCGGGCAACCTTCTGACCTTCTTCGTGTGCTACGAAGTGCTGACGCTAGCGACCTACCCGCTTGTTGTACACGGCCGCACGCCAGAGGCGCAGGCTGCTGGCCGTCGGTATCTTGTGTACACACTAGCCGCTGGCCAGGCACTACTCGTCGCGACCGTGTGGGCGGAGACTCTTGTACCGGGAAGCGAGTTTAGGCCAGGTGGTTTCCTCAATAGCCAAACATCAAGTCTGACCGTCTGGATGCTCTTCGTGCTTTTTGTTGTCGGTTGCGGCGTCAAAGCCGCAATCATGCCACTACACGGATGGCTGCCCGCAGCCATGGTTGCCCCAACGCCAGTGAGTGCCTTGTTACACGCTGTAGCTGTTGTGAAAGCGGGTGTTTTCGGCATCGTTCGAATGGTGGGCTACGTGTTTGGCCTCGACACCCTTCGTGCGACCGGTGCCGATACTGTGTTGATCATCTTCGCCGTAGCAACCATCTTGATCGCGTCCATAAGAGCGCTGGGCGAAGACCGTCTGAAACGCCGACTAGCCTACTCAACCATCGGACAACTCTCCTATATTGTGCTCGGTGCCGCGGTGGGGTCGGTGGCAGCGTTGACTGGCGCGATGTTTCACATTGCTGGTCATGGGTTCATGAAAATCACCATGTTCTTCTGTGCAGGAACGGTGCACACGCAGGCTCATCGCGACGGTGTCAAAGGCTTAGACGGACTGGGTCGGCAAATGCCTGTGACAATGACTGCTTTTGCTATCGGCGCGTGTGGATTGGCCGGCGTACCCCTACTGGCTGGTTTTATCGCGAAGTGGAATCTTGGCGTAGGTGCGGTCGAGGTCGACCACTTACTACTGGTCGGCGTGCTCGTAGTAAGTGGACTGCTAAATGTTGCCTACTTCTTTCCTATTCTTTTCGATGCGTTCTTCAGAGCACCGACTAGCGACGTGCGCGAGGCCGGGTGGGCGATGGTCTTACCGCTTGGCGTGACGGCAGTAGTGGCGCTACTTCTCGGAGTCATACCGGATTTCGGCCTCCACTTTTTTACCTTAGCCCGCCTCGCCGCCGAGAGTGTGGTCACTGGTGCTGGAGTGCTGCAATGACGACACGTCAAGTGTTTGGCGCGATGACGGTGTGCACGGTTGGTCTTATCGCCATCGAAATCGCCATCGTGCAAGAAGTGCACGGCGGGTGGTGGCACCGTGTTGCAGGGTTCGACTTATTGGCTGGCTTCACCGGTTGCCTAGCGTTAATTTGGGGAGCCAAGGCGTTGGGTCGATTGGGGCTGCAACGGTCTGAGCACGAACATCCTGAGACTGAGCCCTAATGATGACGCTCCCACATCCAGCGCTTGTGTTGATTGTCGCCGCCTCGTTCGCGGCGCTCACTCGCGGTCGAGCGCGCCAGGTGGGCTTAGTGCTGGCGACCCTCGCCGCACTGATCGCTGCGTTTGCATTGCCCGACGGTGACCGTGGTGTTGTCGAGCTCACTGGCCAAGGCCTCGTCCTGCTGAGAGTTGATCCAGTCAGCCGTTTCTTTGGCTTGATTTTCACGGCGATTGCGTTCATCGGCACTATTTACGGCCTCCACATTGATCGCGGCGGTGAGCACTTCACAAAGCTAATCTATGCTGCGGGCGCGCTTACCGTTATCTATGCGGGCGATTGGCTCACCGTGTTTGCAGGCTGGGAGTTAATGGCCGTTACGTCACTAGCACTCATTTGGTTCGGTGGAACGACGCGCGCGCGAATGGCCGGGCTCCGGTACATTTATGTGCACTTGACCGGCGGCTCGTTGCTTTTTTCAGGGATTGCACTGCTGTGGGCAAGCGGCGGTGAACTCACACTCACACGGCTGTCCCCTGGTACTGGCCTAGCCTCCGGCTTGATTCTCGCTGGCGTGCTTGTGAATGCCGCCGTGCCGCCCGTGCACGCTTGGTTGACCGATGCTTATCCCGAAGCCTCGGTCACAGGAACAGTCTTTCTGAGTGCATTCACGACGAAAACAGCCGTCTATCTGCTGATTCGCGTGTTTCCCGGAACCGAGGCTCTCATGTGGGCTGGCGCGATCATGGCGGTCTACGGTGCTCTGTTTGCCGTGCTTGAAAACGACATTCGGCGGTTGCTCTCGTACCACATCATCAGTCAGGTCGGCTACATGGTGGCTGGCGTTGGCATGGGTACTGCACTCGCTGTTAACGGTGCGGCCGCCCACGCGTTCTCACACATTCTGTATAAGGCGCTCTTGCTCATGGGGGCAGGTGCCGTCTTACAAGCGACCGGACGGAACAAACTAACCGAGTTGGGTGGCCTTGCACGTTCAATGCCTGGCGTTACGATGCTTTACCTGATTGGCGCCTGCTCGATATCTGGCGTGCCGTTGTTTAGTGGCTTTGTCAGTAAATCGCTGATTGTGTCGGCCGCGTCAGAGCATGGCCACGTAATGGTCGAATGGCTGCTGATCGTGGCCAGTGTCGGCACGTTCCTCCATACCGGACTGAAACTCCCCTATTTCACGTTTTTTGGACCGGACCGTGGCCTCAAGCCGACCCGTCTTCCACGGAACATGGTGGTCGCGATGGGATTGGCGGCGGCAGCCTGCATTGGGATCGGCGTGATACCCGACTGGTTGTACGCGCGGCTTCCAGTGCCGGAGGTCTCCTATGCACCGTACACTTTTGACCATGTGTTATCGACATTACAGCTCCTGATCGGTACCGGAGTGGCGTTCTGGCTAGCACGGCAGTCACTGGGCGGTACACCAACAGTGACCCTCGATACCGACCGGCTGTGGCGGCGCCCGGTCTGGATGTTAGTCACCTGTCTGGTCAACGGTGTTGCGATGGCCGGACAGCGCTGGCGGTTTGGCACACTTGCTGTCGCCGAACGAGTTGCGGTGACCCTACAAAGCCCATTCCACGTGGCCCGGCCAGGGATGTTACCCTACGACGCGGATCGACATCGCTTGCCGATCGGTGCGAATGTCGTCTGGATTGCGGTCGGGTTCGTAGCGCTCATGTTAGCCATTTGGCAGCTGACTGGCGTGTGACCCAACCACCAATCAGGCGAGAGTCAGCTTGGCGTACTTGGCTAAGAGTTTTTTCTGCCCAACCGTCCTGAATCTCACTGTCAGCTTAGCGTCGTCGCGTGAAGGTTCGACCGCGACGACGATGCCAACCCCAAATTGCGGATGCCGGACTTGGGTGCCGGGTCCGACAGCGCTAAGAGATTGGTCTTCATCT
This sequence comes from Acidobacteriota bacterium, assembly GCA_002730735.1. Lineage (GTDB taxonomy): Bacteria > Acidobacteriota > Vicinamibacteria > Vicinamibacterales > UBA823 > UBA11600. Next base: position 184,595 of record PCAU01000001.1, read on the forward strand.
TCGTATGCGTAAGTTGAGTCGACCGTCTCTTCACCAGACTGGAACTGTCTCGAGCGTCCACCACGAGAGAAGCCTTCCGAAGGCCGGTTGGTGCTGCGCAACTTGTCCCGGGATGATGTGCGTAGCGATGATGCAAGGTGGTCGACGAGTTCGGCTGGCACCTCGTCAATGAATCGTGACGGGTCACTCGGTTGGTATTCACCAAACACGCGTCGCCGAGCCGAACCGGTAAGGACGAGCCGCTCCTGTGCCCGGGTTATCCCCACGTAACAAAGCCGTCGTTCTTCTTCCAACTCCTCTTCGTCGTCGCATGAGCGGGAATGTGGAAATAGCCCTTCTTCAAGACCGGCAATGATGACAGTCGGAAATTCAAGCCCTTTGGAGGCGTGGAGCGTCATTAAAGACACACACGCACTTTTGTCACCCTCAACCTCGTCAGTTTCCGACAATAACGACAATCTGTCGACGAAGCCTGCGAGTGACGGCTCGACGTCCGCAGTTTCGTATTCGCGTGCAGCTGAGACGAGTTCGTGAAGATTTTCGATTCTCGCTTGCGCTTCTTCGCTTCGTTCGTCCTGTAGGTCTTGAAGGTAGCCGGAGTGATCGAGAACGCCCTCGATGGTTGCCGAGGCCGTTTGGGTCCTCGCGACGGTGCTGATGTGTTCAACGAGCTTTCGAAACACAGACAAACTGCTCAGGGCACGGGTCGGGACGAGCTGTTTGTCCACTACCTGGATGATGCGTGTCCACAGCGACGGTGGTGGCGTTACCTTTTCTGGGACATCTAGCAGCGGGGTTTCTTCACCACTGGTGGGGTTCATCTGGTCCAGTGTATTCATGACGCCTTTGCCGATTCCCCGCGTAGGAACATTGATCACTCGGCGCAGGCTGACATCATCGTGCGGATTGATCGCTAGCTTGAGATAGGCCAGCGTGTCCTTAATCTCCTTCCGCTCGTAGAAGCGAACACCACCGACCATTTGATAGGCCACCCCGAGGCGGAGTAGCGCATCCTCGACCGCCCGCGACTGCGCATTAGTGCGGTAGAGAATGGCTATTTCGGCGCCGGCCTCAGTTGAGGCACCTGCTGTGGAAGCGATGAAAGCAGCCTCCTCCAGCTCGTCGCTCCCCCGGAAGTAATTGATTCGCGCCCCGCCCTCTTGCTCGGTCCATAGTCGTTTTTCCTTCCTGTTACGGTTCTGGCGGATGACGGCTGACGCCGCGTCGAGAATGATTTGCGTTGAACGATAGTTTCGTTCGAGGCGGACGATTGTTGTTTCGGGAAAGTCTTCCTCAAAATCAAGGATGTTACGGAGATCGGCGCCCCGCCATTTGTAGATCGACTGGTCGGGGTCGCCCACGACACACAGGTTACGATGCTTCTCGGCCAGCTGACGGACCAGCAGGTATTGCGGGCGGTTGGTGTCCTGATATTCGTCTACCAGAATGTATCGGAACTGCTCGGCGTATTTTGTTCTCACCCGACCGGACCTCTCGAACAGCTCAACTGTTTTGAGGAGCAAGTCATCAAAGTCAAGCGCGCTTGCGTCGGCCAGTGCGCGCACGTATCGCCTATAGATCTGAGCCACGCGTTCCTCGAACGGCCCCCACCCGCCCTCGGCCACCTCGTCAGGGCCCTGCATCCGATTCTTGGCCGAGCTGATTCGCCCGAGCGCAGCTCTTGGCGCTACCAACTTGTCATCGAAGCCCAAGTCTCGGATTATCTTCTTGACCAAGGTGAGTTGATCACTTGAGTCATAGATAACGAAGTCGCGTGACAAACCAAGCTCCGGAGCCTCGCGGCGTAACAAGCGGGCGCACAGCGAATGAAAGGTCGAAATCCAGAGCCTCTTGTGGGCGACACCAAGGAGACCCTCGACACGCTCGCGCATCTCTTGGGCGGCCTTGTTTGTAAAGGTGACTGCCAGGACGTGCTCTGGCTTGGCGTGACCATCGCCGATCACATACGCGAGGCGTGACGCGATGACGCGAGTCTTTCCCGACCCTGCTCCTGCCAAGATTAACAACGGGCCGTTCAGTTTTAGTACGGCGTCACGCTGTTCAGGATTCAGCTGCGAGAGAAAGTCCGTCATTCGACGGTGACGCTCTTGGCGAGGTTGCGAGGTTGGTCGACGTCACAGCCTCGGCGGACAGCGATGTGGTAGGCAAGGAGTTGCAACGGCACGACCATCAGCACGGGCGTCAGTAATGGGTGTGTGCTGGGGACCGTTAGGATGTGGTCGTTCGACCGGTCGAGCATTTGACCAAGCACGTTCGGTTCACCATCGGTCAAGGCGATAATCGCGCCGCCGCGAGCCTTGGCCTCGGCGATATTGCTCGTCATTTTCTCGAAAACGTGATCATGCGGCGCCAGAGCGACAACTGGAACGTTCTCTTCGATGAGCGCAATCGGCCCATGCTTCATCTCACCAGCTGGGTAGCCTTCTGCGTGAATATACGAGATTTCTTTCAGCTTGAGTGCGCCCTCTAATGCGATCGGGTAATTAATGCCGCGGCCGATGTAGAGAAAGTCCGACTGCTCATAGAACCGGCCCGCAAGTTGCTCAATAATCGGATTCAGCTTGAGCGTTTCCTCAACGAGTCGGGGCAGTTGCGCGAGAGCCTGAAGATGCGGTCGTGCAGCTTCTGACGTCAGGGTCCCCCGCAGGCGCGCTAAGTGTAACGCCAGTAAATGTAGTGCGATCAGCTGGGAGGTGAAGGCCTTGGTTGATGCCACCCCGATCTCTGGACCGGCGTGGGTGTAAACCGTGCCTTCGGCCTCGCGTGTCACCATGCTGCCGACGACGTTACAAATCGCGATGGTATGTGCACCCCGGTCTCTGGCCTCGCGGAGCGCGGCCAGCGTGTCGGCCGTTTCACCGGATTGAGTGATGACAACGGTCAAGCTCCGACTGTCGATGATCGGGTCGCGATACCTGGATTCCGAGCCATAGTCGACATCGACAGGGAGGCGTGCGAGTTGCTCGAAGAGAAACTTCCCGACGAGGCCTGCGTGCCAGGAGGTGCCGCAGGCCACGATCGCGACACGGTCGATGGTTCGGAGGATATCCTCCGAAATGCCGAGCTCGCCAGGAAAAACATCGCCAGTTTCTAGGGAGGTCCGTCCGAGCAAGGTTTCTTGGATCCCGTCGGGCTGTTCGAAGATCTCCTTCTGCATGAAGTGCTTGTAGCCAGCTTTTTCGGCCATCACGGCGTCCCAGGCGACGTGCTGTGGTTTGAGTGCGCGCGGGTTCCCCTCAAAATCTGTAAACGTTGCTCCATCACGTCGCACGACTGCCATCTCGTGATCGCCTAAAAAGATGACATCCCGAGTATGGCTAAGCACGCCAGGAATGTCCGACGCCACTAGGTATTCCCCGTCGCCCACGCCGATGACAATCGGAGGCCCACTACGGGCAGCAACGATGGTGCCGGGGTCGTCAACCGAGATGAGCACCAGAGCGAACAGACCACGGAGAGCCGAGAGGGATCGTTGCACCGCAGCTGCAAGACCGTCATCGCGCATTTCGCTCTCCACTAGGTGCGCGATCGTCTCAGTGTCAGTCTCACTAACGAACGTGTGCCCATCCCGCTCGAGTTTCTGCTTCAGTTCGAGGTAATTTTCGATGATGCCGTTATGGACAACTACCAGCCGGCTCTTACAATCGACATGCGGATGGGCGTTCTCTTCGGTCGGTCGCCCGTGCGTCGCCCATCGGGTATGTCCCAAGCCGTAGTCCCCGTTGGCGGACTCCAGATTGAGGGTCTCTTCAAAGTGTGCCAATTTCCCGGCTGAGCGCTGGCGTTCAAGCTTCCCTTCACGGACCAATGCAATTCCCGCGGAATCGTAACCGCGGTACTCCAGCCGCCGCAGCCCGTCGAGAATCACAGGCAGAGCAGGTTTTGAGCCAACGTAGCCGATAATGCCGCACATGGCAGATCTCTGGGCACTACGGCGTCAAGAGCGACGCTTCCGTTTCACCCAGCCCTCCTTGATAGTCTGGCGACCACGCGCGACCGCAAGCGACCCAGGCGGTACGTCATCCGTGATTGACGACCCTGATGCAACGTAGGCGCCCTTCCCCACCGTCACCGGTGCGATGAGCTGGGTGTCGCTGCCAATAAATGCACCATCCTCGATCACGGTTTGGTGTTTGGCGGTGCCGTCGTAGTTGCAAATGATTGTACCGGCACCGATATTGACGTTCTCTCCTACGGTGGCATCGCCGAGGTAGGCGAGATGATTGGCTTTTGAGCCGGGGCCTACGACAGCATGCTTCACTTCAACAAAATTACCAATCTTGACCTTACGCCGAATATCAGCATCCGGTCGCAGGTGGGCAAACGGGCCGACGCGCGCGCCGGTTGCCACGCGGGCACCAGTGATCACACAGTGATTGTTGATCGTCACGTCGTTCTCAATCGTTGAGTCCACAATCCGTACGCCACTGTGAATCTCGCACGCGGTGCCGATAGCCGTCCGACCCTCGAGTGTAACTCCCGGGTGTAGCACAGTGTCGGCGCCCACGGTTACATCGGCGTCGACGTAAGTCGTCGCCGGGTCCTCGATCGTCACACCGGCTGCCATTAATTCTTCGTTCTTTTTTTGTCTCACGACGGCCCCCACTTCTGCCAGTTCAGTCCGGCTGTTGATGCCGCGAACCTCCCCTGCCTTCTCGATGGAAACGGTTTCAACGACTAGCTTCCGCCGCCGATAAATTGAAATGAGATCGGTCAGGTAATACTCATCCTGCGCGTTCTCCGAGGCGATCTGCCGAAGCGCGTCAAACAACGGTTTCAGTTTGAGTGCATAAATGCCGCTGTTGATCTCACGGATGTTTCGCTGCGCCGGTGTTGCGTCACGTTCTTCAACGATGCGCGTGATCTGCCCACGTGACCGAACGATTCGACCATAGCCGAACGGCCGTGGCACGGTTGCGGTGAGCACTGTGGCAGCTGCGTCGGTGTCCCTATGGAATGCCACTAGATCTTGCAGTGTGGCGCTGCGGACCATGGGCACGTCGCCAGCCAAAAGGACAAGGGTGCCATCTGAGCCGCTGAGCGCCGATTCGGACTGCATGAGTGCGTGACCTGTCCCGAGTTGCGGTTCTTGGATAACAAACCGCACGCCGGGCCACCCACGCACTGCTGTTTGAACCTGTTCGGCTCCACAACCCACAACTACCGTAGTCGACGCAACATTAAGTGTGGAAATGGCACGAAGCGCGTACTCGATCATCGGTCGTCCGGCCACGCGGTGCAAAACCTTTGGGAACGCCGATTTCATGCGCGTGCCCATACCCGCCGCCAAGATCAAGACGTGCGTGTCAACCATAGTTGCTAGAAATTGTAGTGTACCGGATCGTCGAACTGGCGTCCCGCCGGCACTCAAGGAGCTACCGCGCCGGCCGGTGGCCCCGCCGGCGTTTTTGCACGGGTGGTTTGAGTAATTTCTGAACCCGTTGATCTTCCCGCAGAGATTTGAAATCTGGCTCTTGACGCGCGACTGTTCGATTTTCTGGTTCGAGCTCCACCGCCCGCTCTAGATGGGAGATTGCTAGGTCTGGGCATTCAGCTTGGGCATAGACGATGGCAAGCATGTAGTGGGCTTGTTCAGCTTCAGCATCTTGGCTGATAGCCTGCTGTAAGTGACGCAGTGACTCATCTTGAGCTGCATTATTAAGGGCTATCGTCGCCGCGTAGACCAACTCCTCTGTTGTTGTTGGTCCCGGCGTGAGTGGCATCGTTTGGCGTTCACACACCCGTAGATGTACCCGGGACCGGTCGTGCAACTCACGCTCATCGTGAAACTCCTCAATTACTGACTTGAAAGCAATGGCTGCTGACGCAAAATCACGAATTTGGAGGGCGCCCAGGCCATGTTCATAAGTGCTGACGGCCTCTCGGTGCCTGGCTAACTTGGCTTCTCTGGCTGCCTCCTCCTGAGGACTGGGTTTCGGAGCCGGCGGGCTGACTTCCCGGCCGGTCTGCGCTTTTCTCTTTCCTCGCACTGTCCGCTTTGCTTTGGTCGCTCGGCGTTGCTTAGCCATCTAATCTCCTGATTTGGGCGCGGTAGGTTAACAGAAGCTATATCTGGGGTCAACATGGCCCCAGACATGCGACTGGTTCCTAACGTTGCTAGTCATTGAGTGAGCCGGTCAATATTTCTTTGCTTCTTCGATTGCCTTGTAAACTGCCTTAGAGGACATTCCATGTCTACGAGACAACCTCAGAACAGCCTCTCTTCTCATAAGGTCCTTTTTATCTGTTAAATGACAGAACTCCTTATAAATAAGCATCTTATCGACTGACTGATTTTTTCTTTTGTCTGGAGTAGAAGGGCTAATAACGAGGGTAAATTCACCTTTGATAGAAGTTAACTTGTTTATTACAAATGAGATAGGTCCTTTAACCAACTCCTCGTGTTTCTTTGTGAGTTCTCTACCGAGACTAATTTCTCTGTCGCCGAATATATCTCTCATATGACCTAATAACTTGAGAATTCTGTGAGGAGATTCAAAAATTACGATCGGCCGAGGCTCGTCTGCGAGTCTCTCGAGCCAAGCCGTTCTCTCTTTGGCCTTGGGAGGTGGAAATCCTGCAAAAAGAAACTGGTCCGTTGTCATTCCTGATGAGACCAATGCGGTGAGAATAGCGCTGGCGCCAGGAACAGCCTCCACACGAATACCTCGTGTGTGAGCAGCCGCGATGAGTCGTGTTCCGGGGTCAGACAGTGTTGGAGTGCCCGCATCCGAGACCAGTGCAACCAGTTGGCCCTGTTCGAGCTTAGAGAGCAGGGAAGCCTGTTTTTGTTGTTCGTTGTGCGCGTGAAAGCTCGTGGTCGGAGTCGAGATCGAGTAATGTCTAAGTAGAGTTGCAGTGCGGCGGGTGTCCTCGGCCGCGATGAGGTGGACCTCTTGGAGGACGCGGATCGCCCGTAACGTGAAATCTTCAAGGTTGCCGATGGGCGTGGCGACCACGTAGAGGGTGCCGGGCATGCGAAATACCGTGCGTCAACCGGCGCCGGCAAGCGTATTCTACCATTCCCGCGAGGCGTCGTTCGAGAGATCGCTCGCCTAGGCGATAGACGACATCCTGAATGTACTCAGGCGAACCGCTGTCACCGTTTGTTGAGAACTACCTGAATTACCTATACGAGACTCAGCCCACCGCCGCAGCCTTCGACGGTGTTCATCAATACGATGACCTTCTAGAGGATCCAAGCCGCACCGTACTTGAGGGACAGGGCCGTGAGTTGGGGGGACTGGTAAGACAGCTGGCTGCTGTTGGCAAGTCGGGGATGACGAAGACCGAACAGGTCGAGCGCGAAATGCTCACTGCCAACATCCGTGCAAGGATATTTGAACTTGAGAATATACGTTCATGGGAACGTAACCCACAGCGGCACTCCGAGATTCTCGCCACGAGCTTGGCGGGGCAGGTCTTGTTTCCCTACGCTCCGGTAGGGGAGCGCGCACGCCGCATTCTCTCGAAACTAAAACAAACGCCCCGGCTAATCGAAACGGCGAGGAAGACGATTCAAGATCCGCCGGGTATCTTCATTAGAGAAGGCATTACGTCGCTTAACGGGGTAGTCGAGTTCATTGAGCACGACCTACCACGAGCCCTGACCAGTCTGGACGACATGCATCTGTTAAGTGATCTCGCCGATGCGTCCACAGAAGCAGTTACAGCAATCCACGGCTACACCGAGTATCTACGCAACGAGGTGGCACCGAAGGCTCGAGGTTCGTTCCGGCTCGGCCGGGAAAACTTTGATGGAAAGCTTGAACTTGAAGAAGGCGTAACACTAGGTGCTGACCGCCTCCTCGCGATTGCACAGCGGGAACTCCGCGAGACCCAAGAAGAATTTCGCAGCGTCGCTGGGCGGCTTGGCGGGGATGTGGCATCGGCACTTGAACGTCTAAAACAGGATCATCCGTCTGCCGCCACGTTGGTGTCGACGGCCCAAGGTCAGGTGACGGAACTCGCCGCATTCGTAGAACGAAAGGGTCTCGTTTCCGTGACCGATGGCGAGGTGCCCGTGGTAGCTCCCACGCCACCCTTTTACCGGTGGACGTTTGCCAGCCTCTGGGCGCCGGGCCCCTTTGAGGCTAGACCGCTGCCGACCTACTACTACCTGACTGATGTCGACCCCGCTTGGACACCCGACCGCCAGGAGCAACATCTTCGCGATTTTCATATCGGAGCACTCTGGGCGATCTCGATGCACGAAACCTACCCCGGGCACTTTCTTCAGCACCAGCATGTGTGCCGGATCGAGTCGAAACTTCGCAAATCGGGACTTCTTGCGTCGATTGGGTTTATCGAGGGCTGGGCGCACTATGGCGAGCAGGTCATGATCGAGGCTGGGTTTGGTGGGAAGGATAATCACGTCAAGCTTGGTCAGCTCGCCGAGGCGCTAATTCGTCTCGCACGACTTGTTGTCGGTATCCGGTTGCATGTCGAAGATATGTCAGTCGAGCAGGGCGTACGATTCTTTCGTGACGAAGCGTTCATGGAAGAGGGGAGCGCACGCCGGGAAGCCGAGCGGGGCACCTTCGACCCTGGCTATGTTGTCTATTCGCTCGGCAAACTGATGATTCTTAAACTCAGGGCAGACTACGAAGCCAAACACCCGAGCAAGTTCTCTCTCAAGACCTTCCACGACCGTCTCCTTGGCAACGGGAACTTGCCGATTTGGGCGCATCGTCGCCTCATGCTCGGTGGTAATGCCGGGAGCGCGTTGGCGTGAATGACCCTCTTCCCCGTTGACAGGTGGAGAGGGCGAGCGTACGATGGTCGCTTCTAACGTCCTGAAAACATGCCCCTTTACGAGTACGAATGTAACACCTGCGGTGACCGTTTTGAGCGGATTCAGCGATTTTCTGATCCACTCGAGAAAAAATGTCCGGCCTGTGGCGGACCGGTGCGGAAACTGTTGTCGTCGCCCGCCATTCAGTTCAAGGGCACCGGCTGGTATGTGACCGACTACGCCAAGAAGTCGGGTGCTGCTTCCCGGTCGGATGACGGCGCGAAACCCAGTTCGCCGAGCGACTCCAAAACCAAGAAAGACAAGCAGAAAACTAGTTCCTCTTCTGACACCCCCGCTTCATCATCGAGTTCGTCGTCGACGTCTCAATCAGCATCGAAGAGCTCGTCTGGCTCCCCCTCCAAAAAGTAGGCCGCGGGGTTCCCTGCCGGCAGAGGTTCCGATCAGTGAAGACGGAAAGGGGTTAAATCCGTCAGTTGCCGGCAGGCCTGTTGACGCCGACCTTGCAGAGATATTCGCGAAAGGTGTCCGACAAGTCAGGGTGCTTGAGCGCGAAGTAGGCGGTTGCCCGGAGAAAGCCAAGTTTGCTACCGGTGTCGTGGCGAACGCCGTCGATTTCGCATGCGTAGATCGGCCGGCCGGTCAGCAGTTGTCGGAGTGCGTCGGTCAACTGGATTTCACCTTGCGCGTCTGGCGGTGTCGTGTCGAGAATGGGGAAAATGTCTGGAGTGAGGATGTAGCGGCCAACAATGGCAAGGTCGGAAGGCGAATCTTCCCTTGTGGGTTTCTCAACCATGTCATGAATCCGATAAACACCGGCGTGGTTCGAAACCGGTTCGGCATCGACGATCCCGTAGTCACTAATCCGATCAGCAGACACTCGTTCAACCCCGACAACAGGGCCGTCAAGCTTTTCGTAGACATCGATCAGTTGACGCAACGCTGGTGGGGTGGCATCGATCACATCGTCGCTTAAAATAACGGCGAATGCTTCGTCGCCGATTAGCTCGTGCGCCAAGATCACGGCATGCCCCAGACCCAACGGCTCACCCTGCTGGACTGTGGAGATGCTGGCGGGGCAGGGGACATTCCGGACCTCCGCGAGCAGGTCCCCCTTGCCACGTGATTCGAGTAGCGCCTCCAGTTCGGCGTTAATCTTGAAATGGTCTTCGACAAGCTTGGTTCCCTGGCCGGTCACCAGGACGACATGGTCAATGCCAGCGGCGGCGGCCTCTTCAACGCTGTACTGAATAATTGGCTTATCAACCAATGTCAGCATCTCTTTTGGCTGTGCCTTGGTCGCCGGCAGGAACCGGGTTCCGAGACCGGCGGCTGGAAAGACTGCTTTGCGGATGGTTGGCAACACGCGTAACCTCTCGGCGGGCATCCTACCTCAGGTGCCACCGTGGGGATAAACGATTTAGAATGCTCCTAGCGCACACGGCGCAACGATGGTAACAGCAAGGCCGTCATCATGCTTGACCCAGCAATAGTTAGAGATCATCTCGACGAGGTTGAAAAGGGGCTCACTGAGCGAGGGGCTACTAATCTTAAGGCCGACCTCGCCACGATTAAGGAGCTCGATACTAGGCGCAAGGCGATCATTCCTAACCTCGAGGAGGCGCGTCGGGAGCGCAAGGAATTGGGCGCTAGGGTCGCTTTAGCCAAGAGGGCTGGTGAGTCGGCGGATGACTTGCTGAAGAAAGGCCGAGCCCTCTCCGACGGGATTCATGAGCAGGAGAAAGACCTCGCAGCTGTTGAACAGGAACGGCAGAAGCTCTTACTCCGGCTGCCAAATTTGCCGCACAAGAGCGTGCCGCGAGGTGCCAACGAGAAGGCAAATCAGGAAATCAACCGCTGGGGTGAAGTAACTCGCTTTGACTTCACGCCGAAAGCGCACTGGGACCTGGGTCCCGAATTGGGCATTCTCGATTTTGAGCGTGCTACGCAAATGTCTGGAGCTCGTTTTGCTGTGTTGCTTGGCGTGGGCGCAAAACTGAACCGCGCAATAATTAATTTCATGCTTGCAGTCCACACGAAGGAGCATGGATATGTTGAGGTAGCCCCACCGTTTCTTGTCAACGAAGAAGCTCTGATCGGCACCGGCAACTTGCCTAGGTTTGAAGCCGACCTGTTCAAAATGGCAGGGAACTCGAATCTTTACTTAGTACCAACCGCTGAGGTTCCACTTGCCAATCTTCACCGGGAGGAGATTCTGGATGGTCGAAGACTACCACTCAGCTACGTGGCCTACACGCCGTGCTTCCGTAGCGAGGCCGGTTCTTACGGCAAGGACGTAAGAGGCCTCATTCGACAGCACCAGTTTGAGAAAATTGAGCTGTTCAAGTTCACGACCCCTGACCAATCGTACAGAGAGCACGAAACACTAACCCGCCATGCGGAGGTCATCCTTGAGAAGCTCGGTCTACCGTATCGACGGATGGTTCTGAGCACCGGTGATATGGGTTTTGCCGCGGCGAAGACATATGACCTTGAGGTGTGGTTACCTGGACAGGAAACCTATCGTGAGATCTCTTCATGTAGTAACACAGAAGCGTTCCAGGCCAGACGTGCAGGGATCAAGTTCCGTCCCGACGGCGTGGGTAAAGCTGAGTTCGCCCACACTCTTAATGGCTCCGGACTTGCCGTTGGTCGTACCCTCATTGCTGTGCTGGAAAATGGCCAACAGGCGGACGGTTCGGTCGTCGTGCCCGAAGCGCTCCGACCGTTCATGGACGGGCAGGAGGTCATCGAACCCGCACGCTAGTTTTTATATTGGAGGGATGGCCGAGCGGTTGAAGGCGGCGGTCTTGAAAACCGCTGTGGGGGAAACTCCACCCTGGGTTCGAATCCCAGTCCCTCCGCCAGTATCCATACTGACTGCAGGCCTAGGAATCTGGGATCTGCATAGCATTGTAGACAGGCGGTAGCCCGAATTTCGCCCAAAGGATTCAGACAATGGCAAATGAGCCAAACGCTACATCTAGGTTCGCGCCGCGCTACTCGGAAATTCCGACCTTTATGCGGGCGCCGTTAATCCGTGACCCATCAAAGTTGGATATCGCCTTGGTCGGGGTTCCATTCGACGCTGGGGCGGAAAATCGACCCGGTCAGCGTCACGGGCCGCGTGAGATTCGCAATATGTCGAGTTTGACTCGTTCGGTTCACCATGTCACAAAGATTAACCCCTATGAGTTGTGTCGCATCGGCGATATGGGGGACGTAGCGTTCCCTTGGGCCTTCGACTTAGAGAAAAGTTATGCCGATATCACTCGGTTCTATGAAACCTTGCGGGAGGCGGATGTAGCGCCTCTGAGCGCCGGCGGCGACCATTCAATCAGCCTCCCAATTCTTCGCGCGATTGCTGCCAGACAGCCGGTGGGTATGGTCCACATCGATGCTCATACAGATACCTGCGACGAGGAACTCGGATCTCGATTTACTCACGGCACCCCATTTCGTCGAGCGGTGGAGGAAGGGTTCCTCGACCCGAAACGGGTCGTACAAATCGGTATCCGGGGGGCGCAGAACTCGGAAGAAGGATGGGCGTTCTCCCTTGACTCCGGAATGCGCGTTATCTTCATCGAAGAATTTAGTCGGCTTGGTGTGGAGGCGGTCATTGCGGAGCTGCGGCGGTCGGTCGGGGACGGTCCGACCTACGTGTCTTTCGATATAGACAGCCTTGATCCAGCGTTCGCGCCTGGAACAGGGACACCTGAAGTGGGTGGGCTCACCACTATCGAGGCGCAGGGATTATTGCGTGGTCTCCGAGGACTTAACCTAATTGGAGGCGACGTAGTTGAGGTCTCGCCGCCATTCGATTCCACAGGAAACACCGCGCTTGTCGGGGCCACCATGATGTATGAGATCCTGTGCGTACTAGCCGACGCCGTCTCACAAAGGAAGGAGACCGGTAAGTGAACACTTTATCAGGGTGGAACTGGAACGAGACACCCTGCCGTTCACTCTACTAGCTGCGGTTAGCCATTTTCCAACCGGTTGTAACGTTGGAGAATCTCTTGCAGTTGGTCATGCGACAAGGCCTCTGAGCGATTACCGTCACGGCCCACCATCGTTTCTGCAGCGACTAGTGCGTTGATGATCGCTTCTTCAGTTGCTTCCACCGTAGCCTCGAAGAGCGTACTTATCTGAGAGTTACTCAACAGGGTAATGTTCGCGGTCGGCTGTGCGCTGGCAGCACCTGTGTTAGCGGTGGAGAATGCAACAAAAATGTCTCCGGACCCGTTACTCGCGGTTCCACCGGTGCGCGCTACGCCCAGTGAAGCCCGGCGGGCGATCCGCTTAAGCTGGTGAGGTAGCAAGGGCGCGTCAGTCGCCACAACAATGATAATCGACCCACGATCTGACCCACTAGGTGGCGCAGTTAGCCTCGCTCGACGGTCGCCGAAAATCTCTCGACCCACAGGTACTCCCGCAATGGTGAGTTGCCGGCCGCCACCGAAATTGGCTTGCACCAGCACGCCAACGGTGTAAACACTGGCCGCTTGCGTCACCCTCGACGAAGTACCAACGCCGCATTTGAAGCCGAGGCACCGCATACCGGTGCCGCCACCGACATTACCTTCTGCCACCGGTCCAGAGGACGCACTCTCGATGGCTTCGAGAACGTGTCCCGCTTTTACGTGGAAGCCGTTAATGTCGTTGAGTGATCCATCGTAAGTTTCAGCGACAACCGGCAATGACCAGGGCTGAAACGCGGCACCGCGTTCGACCTGCCAGGCGATGATCGCATCGCGCACGGTTCCCACGCTATGTGTGTTAGTGATTGAAATTGGTCCTTCAAGGAAACCCGACTCCTCGATCCAGGTCGTGCCGGTCATTTCTCCGTTGCCGTTTAATGCAAACCAGCCGGCAAACGCCGGGTCAGCGGGGTTCTCAGCCCGTGGCAGGATTACCGTAACACCGGTTCTAACCGGCCCCTGGCCCACTTGAAGTGCTCCCTCGCCACGAATCAGTGTGGCGTGGCCGACATGGACGCCCCTAACGTCGGTAATCGCATTAAAGGGACCTGGGGTTCCCTGGAATGGCACGCCCAAATCCCGAGCTCGCGGCTTGGACTGCGCAAGCCCGGGATTGCCTGACAGCGTGAGTGCTAATCCGCTGAAGATCACCAGCCCGAGAAGTTTCTTGGTCATGACATTCTCCTACTGCAGATTCCGGAATTCCGGGGCGAGAGTCTAGCTTTCTGCGATGCAGTAAAGATGGTTGTAGCCACGCAGATACAGTTCATTGCCGACGAGTGCTGGTGATGCATCGAATCCATCGTCGAGTGTGTTAGCTGCGAGTATCTCAAACATCCCACCATGCTTGATCACGAGGGTAGTTCCGTCTCGGCCTGGGATGTAAATGCGCTCCGACGCTCCCACCGGTGACGCGAAGATGTTCGGGACGTCGGTGAGCCGCTGGAGTTGGTAGTGTGGTTCACCAGTCTTGACATCGAACACCGACAAAATACCGTTGTTGCGCTTCAGCAAATAGAGGAAATTACCGTAGAGTAGTGGCGACGGGACATACGGTGTATCCCGGTCTAGCGTCCAGACGATTGCTGCGGTGTCCGTGATGTCGCCCTGAGCCACGCCCAGGTCGATCGCCTTCAGGTCATTGCCCCGATAACCGGCTGTAACGATCACGAGACCGTCGGCACCGACCGGCGACGGAATTGGGTTCATGGTGAGGCCCTCGGTGTGCCAGATGACCTCACCGGACTCGAAGTCGTAGCTACGTAGCCGGTTCATGCCATTAACAACAACCTGCTTACGTCCGTCATGTTCAACCACTAGCGGGGTGGCCCATGAATCGATCTCGTCGCGGTTCGTACGCCACACCTCTTTACCAGTTTGTGTGTCGAGAGCGACGATGAATGACTGACCTTGGTGATCCCAGACCACGAACAGGCGGTCGCTATGTACTGTAGGCGTGGTCCCCTCACCGAACTGGTTCCGCATGGTTTTGTTGCCGAGGTCGTTTTCCCAGACGAGATTGCCGTCAAGGTCGTAGGCATAAACACCCTGCGACTCAAATGACGCGAAGACCAACTCGCCGTTAGTCACTGCCGAGCTGGAGGCCCAACTGCCGTTTTCGCCGTGCGTTGCTTCATGCGGCTGAGCTTCACGCGCCACCCGTTCCCAGAGGATCTGACCATCGCTCCGGTTGATCGCTAGCACCAGGAACTGGTGCGTGTCCCTGGGCTCATATCCACCGCGTGGCGCGTGGGAGGCCTCCCCTGCGATACCAAGTGGTACTGCGGTAAGTAGAAAGATGCGATCCCTCCAAACGATCGGTGAGGACGAACCGCGCCCGGGAATGTCAATCTTCCAGCGAATATTCTCTGTCTCGCTCCATTTTAGAGGGGGATTAGCATTCGTGGACACACCAGTCGCCCTCGGACCGCGCCATTCCGGCCAGAAGTCCTCATCTTCCTGTGCGGCGACGGATGTGGCCCAGACTGTTACGCCTAAGAACACCAAGAGTCTGATCAAAGTTCGGTCCACGAAATTCTCCTTAAGACCCGAGACGCCTGTTCCTAACAAAGTATTATCGTCCGGCCACGGTGCCAAGCTTGTACCCCTTGGGTGGCTCAGCTCCAAGTAGATGTCGTACGAAGTAGTCCCACCGACGCCGCAGCCAGTATGGTTCACGGCCGAAACCATGGCGCCGGTTTGGGAACATTACGAGATCGAAGTCCTTGTTGGCTGCGATAAGGGCGTCCACTAAAAGCAGCGTGTTCGATGGCGGCACGTTGCTATCCATCGTGCCGTGTCCTAGTAACAATTTCCCTGTTAGGTTTTCGGCAAGGAGTTGATTCGCTTGGTTATCGTAGTTCGTTGTACCGTCGGGGTTCGTTTCGAGGAGCCCTTGCCATTTCTCCCCCCAATCGTCCTCGTAGTTCCGGTTGTCGTGATTTCCGGCGCCTGAGACCGCTACTTTGTAGAAGTCCGGGTAGCGCAAAATAGCATCAGTCGAGGCGTAGCCTCCCCCTGAGTGTCCCCAGATGCCCACGCGTTCGAGGTCCATCCACGCGTGTCGTCTTGCCAACTCTTTGATCATGGCGATTTGATCCGGCAGGCCGTTATCACCCATGTTGCCGTAGTAGGTGTCGTGGAAAGACTTTGACCGACCGGGTGAGCCCATAGCGTCCACTTCAACAACGATGAATCCAAGCTCAGCCAGCGCCTGCTTATCACTCCGCGAGGGCCGGAAGGAGCGACTGCCGACGCTACCTGTCTGTGGACCTGGGTAGAGATAATTCACAACCGGGTACGAGCCTGCCGTGTTGAGATTCGTTGGCTGGTACATCAGACCGTAAAGGTCAGTTACGTTATCTCGCGCCTTGACTGTAAATGGAAACGGTGGCTGCCAACCGGCTTCTTCCAGACGGGAGATGTCCATCTCCTCGACGGTCAACAGATGTTCACCAGCAGCGGTCCGGAGAATCGTGGTTGCCGGAACAGTTGGGGTCGAATAGTTATCGACGAAATAGGCGCCCGTTACCGAAAGGGTGATGGTGTGGTGCGCTGGTTCGGGCGTCAGAAGTTCGAGGTTTGTGCCATCCATCCCAATACGGTAGAGGTAATGGAAATAAGGGTCGCCAGGCTCACGCCCGGCACCCATAAAGTACAGGGTGCGGTTCGCCTTATCGATCCGAAGCAGTTGCAAGACGGTCCAGTCACCGGTCGTGATCTGGTGTTTAAGGTCACCAGTTTCCAGGTCATACAGGTAGAGATGTCCCCAATTATCTCGTTGGGAAAACCAGATCGCTTCATTTGTTTCGGGTAGTGCGTGCCAGTTAATTCGTCCTCTCCCAGACTCGAAGAACGTTTCAACCGTCTCTGTTAAAACATTTCGCACTTCACCAGTCTCGGGGTCGGCGAGCTTGAGTCTGGCTTCTTTGTGGTTCCGTGACGAAGAAACGAACGCAAGCAGTGATGAGTCGTCACTCCACTCCACATCGAGCCACTGGCCGTTACGGCTAGCCACGTGATCGGAGATCGTGGACCGGTGGGGGTCGGGTGGGACCAGCAGGTCCACCACGCGAGCTTCGTCCACATGAATAACAACGCGCCGCATCATGAAGATGTGTTCGTCGCCGGGCAACGGATACTTCCATGCTTCTAGTTCGGAATGCCCGACTTGGGTGGACACAAGATACATCTCACCGACGAAGCGGCCGTCATGCTGGAAGGTTGCAATTTTCTCAGAGTCTGGTGACCAGAGGACCACTGGTTGATCGCGTCGGACCCATCCCGCATTGTTGGTTGCGTAGCCGTAATGTTCAATACCATCAGTCGTGAGTTGTGTCTCTCTGCCAGAGGTCAAGTCACGCATCCAGAGATTATGCTCTCGGATAAATGCTGCTCTCTGTCCATCGGGGGCAACAACGGCGTTCCGTAAGTTCTGCGCATCTAGGCGCGCTACCTCGTGGCAGGCATATGTCTCGATGATGCAGGTGTACTGCCGCTCTTGGTGGCCAAACGTGATTGACGCACCGTCATCTGAAAATCTCGCTTGAGCAGGTAAGTTGAAAGCACTGTAATCCGTATTGACTGCAGCCGAGAGTGCCGCTGCCATGTTGGCATGGTCGAAGGCACGCGCCCGCACGCCCTCCTCGGGATCGGCCATCACGAATTCCCGACCCTCTGGAATCCGATTCTGGTAGACGAGCCTGTCGCTAGTCAGCCAGGCCGGACTGGTCATAACGCCCGAAACGAGTGAGTCAGTCTGACCACTCAGAAAGCTTTCGGCACGAGTGTAGTCTTCAGCGGTCACGACGGGCTGCGCTTCGACGAGCGCCGGCATCAAAGCGGTGAAGACTGATAGCAATAAGAGCGTAATCCGCATGCCACTCCCCTTGATGGTAATGATGAGGAAAAGAAAATGATGCTCACGCCAACCAAGCTACCGTGGCAGTCTACGACTGCATCTCCCAAGATGACAAGGGATAGAAGACAATGTTTCGCTAGGGTCCGTGACCGCAGCTATTTAGGCGGCTGGCGGGGGGGCAAAGACCAAGCCTCTGTCGCCAGAACTAACTGACAAAAGGGACGTTCCAGCCGAGAATGCTTTCCGAAAGCCTAATCCAGTGAGGCGCCCTCGTTCCCAGCTATAATTCTTGTCTTCGATGACGACGCCAAACCTGTCGTGTTGCGGTCTATGGGATGGGGTCGCTGTGGTCCAGTTGTCAGGGGAGGGTTAGCACGTGTCACAGTATTCGCGTAACAACGTCAGCCTTTTACTCTTCAGCGGTCTGTGCTGTGTGACTGTGTCACTAAGTGCACAGACGGTGATTCCTGACACTGAATGGCGCACCTACGGCGGCAACCTCGCAAGTACCCGCTATTCGTCACTTGATCAGGTCACTGCTCAAAACTTTGGTGACTTGGAACTAGCGTGGACCTTCCAGACCGACAGCTTCGGCCCGCGGCCGGAGTCGAACTACCAAGTCACTCCGCTCATGGTGGGTGGCGTGATTTACACAACCGCGGGTTCACGCCGAGCGCTTGCTGCGCTGGATGCGAGGACCGGGGAACTGCTGTGGATGCATCGCCTTGACGAGGGCGAACGAGGTCAGCAGGCTCCTCGTCGGCTTTCGGGACGCGGGCTCGCTTTTTGGGACGATGGTGCAGCGGGTCGAATCCTCTATGTCACGCCTGGGTACCATCTCGTTGCACTCGATGCGTCAACCGGTGACCAAGTTCCGAACTTTGGTTTGGACGGCATCGTTGATTTAAAGCGAGACCTTGACCAGGAGATTGATCCTGTCACGGGCGAGGTTGGCTTACACGCGGCTCCGGTTGTTGCTGGCAATACGATCATCATTGGCGCTGCGCACGCGGTAGGCAGCGCGCCGGTCAGCCGGGAGAATGTCAAGGGATACGTACGCGGCTACGACGTCCGCACTGGGGAGCGGAAGTGGATCTTTCATACGATCCCGCAGCCAGGCGAGTACGGTCACGAGACTTGGTTAAATGAGTCCTGGCGCTACACTGGTAATACGGGCTTG
Organism: Acidobacteriota bacterium; assembly: GCA_002730735.1. Taxonomy (GTDB): domain Bacteria; phylum Acidobacteriota; class Vicinamibacteria; order Vicinamibacterales; family UBA823; genus UBA11600. Next base: position 203,389 of record PCAU01000001.1, read on the forward strand.
TGGGGGCAAGTAACCGTTGACCTTGACCTGGGCTTAGCCTATCTGCCGCTTGAGATGCCGACAGGTGATTACTACGGTGGGCACCGGCTGGGTGACAATCTCTTCGGTGATAGTTTGGTAGCGGTCGATCTTGAGACCGGAGAACGCGTGTGGCACTACCAGACTGTACATCACGATGTCTGGGATTTTGACCTTCCATGTGCGCCTATCCTTGCTGACATTACAGTTGACGGCCGTGCCATAAAGGCGATCGTTCAGCCGACGAAGCAGGGTTTTCTGTTCGTCTTCGACCGCGTAACAGGGGAACCGGTCTGGCCGATTGAAGAGCGTCCGGTCCCTCCCTCGGACGTGCCTGGTGAAGTGCTGGCGCCGACTCAGCCCTATCCGACGAAGCCACCCCCTTTCGACCGTCAGGGGATTGGCCCAAACGATCTAATTGACTTCACACCTGCGCTTCGAGCCGAGGCACTCGAAGTTGCCTCACGATACCGTCTCGGACCTCTTTACACCCCTCCATCGGTTGCGACAGCCGACGGCACCTACGGAACCCTGATGATTCCATCGGCTACTGGTGGGCCCAACTGGCCAGGCGGTGCTTTAGACCCGGAAACCGGAATTTTCTACATCTATTCAAAGACGCAGGTCGTGTCGCTCGGTCTTGTCAACAATCCCGAGCGATCGGATATGGATTTCATTCGTGGCCGTCCGGCGGGCGTCAACGCTGCGCGGGCGGCGTTGAGCGTCTCTGGTCTGCCGTTGGTGAAACCGCCGTGGGGACGGATTACGGCGATTGATCTCAATGCTGGAGAGCTTCTCTGGCAAGTCGCACACGGCGAGACGGCGGACCGTGTACGTGACCATCCGGCGCTTCAGGATTTTGACATCCCGCGTACTGGTCGCGTCGGGCGGGTTGGAACACTCGTGACCAAGACGCTTGTCATTGCGGGTGACGGCGGGGTGTTTACTTCAGCCGACGAGCGCCAGGGCGCGCGGCTCCGGGCTTACGACAAAATGACCGGTCAGGAGATTGACGCAGTGTTTCTGCCATCCTCACAGACCGGATCTCCGATGACCTACAGCATTGACGGTGTCCAGTACATCGTTGTCGCTGTGGGCGGTGGCACCTACGCTGGAGAGTTACTCGCGTATCGACTGCCTGAGTCAGAAGACAACGGAGGAGCTTAGGTAGTGCTGCTGCGTGGACCCATTAAGCTGGGCTATTCGATAAAACCAGAGATTAAGATTACAAGAACTGCGGCCGGCGCGACGTAACGCATTAGTATCTGCCAGACCGTAAAGAAAACGTCGTGTTTCATTGCTAACTCCTGCTGAAACGCGTTTCCCGCGATAACCCATCCCGAGAATAGTGCAATCAGTAGTGCGTTAATTGGTAGCAAGACCGACGCTGTTACAAAATCGAACACTTCAAAGAACGACATTTCCGCCATCGCGCCGATGAAGCTGAGCGGTCTAATATCTGCCAACACATTGTCAGACAATGCGGGAAGGAAGCCGACTATCCAAATTGAACTGCCGGCCACAATAGCCAGTGTACGCCGTGAAGTCTGCCACCGTTCCTCCAGGCACGACACGATCGGCTCAAGCATGCCGAGCGTCGTTGTGTAGGCTGCGAGCGACAGTAGCAGGAAGAACAGCACGCCGATTGCATGTCCTAGGCCCATTCCGCCGAAGGCAACTGGCATCGTGACAAACACGAGTCCTGGACCCTCAGCTGGATTCAGATTTGAGGCGAAGACAATTGGAAAGATCACAAGGCCGGCCAGTAGTGCGATGGCTGTATCGACTGCACCAATCACGAACGCCGCGTGGGGAACCGAGACTTCTCTGGGAAGATAAGCACCATAGGTCATCATAAAGCCAACACCCACGCCGACTGAGAAGAATGCCTGACCGAGCGCGAGCAGCAGCGACGTGCCAGTGAGTTGCGAGAAGTCGGGTGTGAAGAGAAAAGCTAAGGCAGCGGTAACATCGGCCGCGAAGACGTTGTAAACGATCATGATCAGCATGATGAACACGAGGCTGGGCATCATGACCCTCGTGGCACGCTCGATGCCGCGATGGAGACCACTCCCGACGACCACAGCGGTGAGTCCGATCACGACGCCTTGCAGGAACACAGTGAGCCACGGTGAGGCCGCTAGGTCTTGAAACAGACGCTGCGAATCGGCAGCACCCATGCTGTTGAAAGTATTCCGTACGGCCTCGACTGTGTAGTACAGGGACCAGCCGGCGACGATGCTGTAATAGGTAAAGCCGAGAAAAGGAACCAATAAACTAACGACACCGATTATCTGCCACCCTGCGTGGGCGCCCTGTTCTCGGATGATCGTCTTGGCCGAACCGATGGGACTTCGGTGTCCCATGCGCCCCAGTGCCAACTCGGCCGTGATCACAGGGACTCCGATGAGAAAGGCAAAGGCGAGATAAACCAAGACGAACGCCGCACCGCCGTTTTCACCAGCGAGAAACGGGAACCGCCAGATGTTCCCTAAGCCGACCGCCGCGCCCGTGGTAGCGAGTATGAACGACCCGCGCGAAGACCAACGTTTACGACCAGGTTCCACCATACTGCTTGGGTTAGGAGGAGGTTATTATCTGGGCTCGCGGTTTTTTCTGTAGCACGATCCAGTGCACACACTTCTTCTGGTCGTGGTAGATACGTTCGCAGTCGTCGCAGCGGACACACTCGGCAACCGAGATCTTTGGTCCGTCAATTGCGCCCCACTCACAGGCTTTCTCGCAGATCTTGCAAGTCTGACATTCACCCCAACGCCTAATCCGAAACACGGTGAAGTTCGAAATGAGGCCAAGCGCTGCGCCGACTGAGCACAAATACCGACAATAGAGATTACGGACGAAAACCGTGGCTACTAGAAGAATAGCGACAAGCGTCCACATAACCGCGTTGCCATTTAGCGTGAACATCCAGAACGGCTCGACATACCGATAGATGAGGAAATCACCTGTGCCGAGGAAGTAGACCAACACCCCGCCGAGGATGCCGTACTTGAGATAAGCCAGCCGTCGGTCGAGCCACGCTGGTGGATCGATGCGAAGCCGCGACGGCAGAAGGCGATCAAGCACTTGGGTGAGTGCCCCGAATGCGCAAATCCGTCCGCAGTAGAGCCGCCCCCAGAGCACGGTCGATACCACCGTGAAGCCGATAAGCAGGTACCACGGGATGCTATGCCTGAACCCAGGAAGATTGCCTTGAAGAATCGCGAAAATGTTAACGATCGAGACGAGGTTTGATTTGTATAAACCAAGATATGCAATCGACATAGCAAACGAGATGTATTTGAGGGCGACACTCTTCCTTGCAAAGCTGAAAAACGCAAAACCGAGCACGGCCACGATCCCGATAATGTCCGCGACCTCGCTCGAGTTAAGCGAGGCCATCGACTCTTCGACTTCATCTTCCTCCAACAATGCGTCGAGGTCTTCGAGAGAGAGGGTGGGCTGACCGGTCTCGACGGCTTGGGATGGTGGTTCCGCGCGGACCGGCACAAAGCCTAGGCAACTGGCCATCGCGCAGGCTGCGACGATCTTGGCAACGGTCACGGTTGCGCCTCTAATTGTTCCTTGACGAATTCACGAAACATTCGCCGCGTTGATCGCCGGATGGCGGATGTGGCGGCGTTTACCGTAATCGTTGCACCTGAGATGCCATCAACGTCGTCGCCGACCCGTAGCCGTTCGCGGTATCGGCGGTTAGGGAACTGATCTCTGAAACGCGCTAGATCGATTGACCGATAGCCGTAGGGTTCGTCATGAGTGACGACAGTGACTGCGGTTATGGTGCCGACTGGTCGAAGCCCGACCATGACGACGATCTCACTTGCGTATCCCGTAATAACATGTCCGACATCACTGTTGAGATAGGCTAGGCCAACTAGTGTCCCGACGTCGTCGTCTGTGCTATGGGTGTACCCGCGGAAGTGTGGATACTCTCCGTCTTTACTAACGAAATGATCAGCTTCCGGCAACACAGTTCTCAGGTGCTCCAAGTACTGCTCAACGCGCGCGCGGTCGGCCTGCTCATTGCCATAAAGGAAGAGCGTTCCGGGCACACCGAGCGCTAGGAGTGCAATCACCAGTGCCGTAGCGTATTTCCTCGCAATGCGGGAACTCTTGGTCAAGCTCGCTGACATGGTATCGGGCTCGCACATTCCCGCTGGGATTCTATCTTGCTTGTATCTGATTCAGCTAAAATTGATTGCCGTGAGAGGCCCAAATGTCAGCGATGAAAATCAAGGGGCAAGCCTAGATCGGTTGAAGTAAAACATTCCGTCTACCGGACCGAAAGTTTCACTACTGGTAGATAATGTTGGACCTTAAGGAAACTTCGATGCTGATCGACCAAGAGTTAATAACTGAGCAGAACACTGAACTCGAACCCGAACTGTTTTCAGACTTTGAACACCTTGGTGCGTATCTAGAACGCCGCGGGGTAGCGATCGACGGAGTTGTGCAGCGTGTGCGAGCTTTTACCGTAGCAATTCCCACCTGGGGCGTTAGCACGGGTGGCACACGATTCTCGCGATTTCCAATGCCGGGCGAACCGCGCAACATCTTCGAGAGACTCGAAGATTGCGCTGTGGTACAACAACTCGGGCGAGCGACGCCGAGAGTCTCACCACACATGCCGTGGGACCACGTGGATGATATCCACGCCCTACGCCTGCACGCTGAAGCACTCGGCCTGGGATTCGATGCTGTTAACTCCAACACCTTTCAAGACCAACTTGGGCAGGACCACTCATACAAGTACGGTAGTCTGACGCATACCGATCCGGCGGTGCGCGCGCAAGCGATCACGCACAACCTTGAGTGTATTGCGATCGGCGAACAGCTCGGGTCAACGGCGCTCACAGTTTGGATCGCTGACGGCGCGAATTTTCCTGGCCAGCAGCACTTTGCCTTGGCGCTTGATCGCTATCTTGGGTCGATGCGTGAGATCTACGCGCAGCTGCCTGAGGGCTGGAAAGTGTTTCTTGAGCACAAACTCTATGAACCGGCTCTTTACGCAACAGTCATTGCGGATTGGGGCACGAGCTATTTCTGTGCCGAGTCGCTGGGGCCGAAAGCGCAATGTTTGGTCGACCTCGGGCACCACGCACCGACGACCAACGTTGAAATGATCGTCGCCCGCCTAATCCAATTAGGAAAGCTGGGCGGATTTCACTTTAACGACTCAAAGTACGGTGATGACGATCTCGATACAGGCGCTATCGACCCGTTTCGCATCTTCCTCGTGTTCAATGAGTTGATCGACGCTGAGGTGCGACAAGTCGATGGGTTCGCTCCAGCCTATATGCTTGATCAATCGCATAACGTAACTGATCCGATTGAAAGCTTGATCGAAAGTACAGCCGCAGTACAACGCGCCCTGGCGCAGGCACTGGTAGTTAACCGTGAAGCGCTAGCGGTCGCGCAGGAGACAAACGATGCGCTCGGTGCTGCTCGGCTATTGCGGGAGGCGACCCAGATCAATGTTGAGCCTATCGTCCAAAGAGCTCGGCTAGATGCAGGCGGTGCAATCGACCCTGTCACGGTCTATCGTGCATCGACTTACCGGAAGGACAAAGTAACCACGCGCCCGGCGGAGCGCGGCGGCCATTCTGGCATCGTGTGATGCCATGTCTGAGCCGGCTCTTTGTTACAGGCACGTTGTTCGTGCGCGGCCGGAAACAGCGACGATCGTCAAGGTGATGATAAGGGCTTGGAGGCCAGGTCGAGTGCCTATTTATTCGTCACCGATCGGCACTAAGCGTAAGATGTAGTTACCGCGGTATGGGAATGTTTCTAGAGGGGGTCCCAATGACGAAGTTGGTCGAACGGATGAAGACGCGCGTTTTTGCCTGCCTAGTGACGCTTGCACCTATTTTTTTTTTCGCCGGAACAGCGACGGGCCAGGATATATCACCCGATCATTACGAGGGCCTTCGCTACCGGCATATCGGTCCGGTCGGAAACCGAATTGCTTCAGTGGCTGGGGTTTCGGGCAACCCAAACATTTATTACGTTGGCGCCGCGTCGGGTGGCGTCTGGAAGACTGTAGATGGTGGTCTGTTCTGGGAACCGGTGTTTGATGACCATCCATCCCACGCGATTGGCGCGCTGGCGGTTGCGGCCTCCGACCCTGAAATCGTCTGGGTTGGGACGGGCGAACCACACATCCGGTCGAATGTGACGATCGGTGATGGAGTGTGGAAGTCAACCGACGGCGGTAGCACGTGGAGCAACATGGGGCTCGGCGCAACCGGTCGGATTTCTCGCGTTCTCATTCATCCATCGGACCCGAACATCGTCTATGTCGGGGCTCTGGGCCACGCGCACGCCTCGCAACCTGAGCGCGGGGTGTATCGGACCATGGATGGCGGTGAGACTTGGGAGCACATCCTTTTTGTAGATGAGAATACTGGTGCCTCAAGTGTTGAGATGGATCCAAACAACCCCAGAATCCTATATGCAGGGATGTGGCACGTTATCTTTAACACCTGGGGTCGCGAAAGCGGCGGGCCTGGTAGCGGATTGTTCGTGTCACGCGATGCGGGTGATACCTGGAGAAAACTTGAGGGCAATGGTTTACCTCTCCGAACCATCGGGAAAGTTGATGTCTGCCTGACGCCGGCCGACTCCAACCGAATCTACGCGCTTATTGAGACTGGTGATGGGGTGCCACTAAATGGCGAGGAGACTGATAACGGTGAATTGTGGCGCTCGGATGATGGGGCCAAGACCTGGCAGCTTGTGACCTACGACCAGAATTTCGGTGGTCGGACCGCCTACTACAACAACTGTGCCGTCGCCCCAGACGATCCTGACGAAGCGTATTTCCTAACTGCGCCGCTCGTAAAGTCGATTGACGGGGGGCAGACTGGCGTTGTTCAAAATGGCCGGCGGCGCCCGGGCGGCGATAACCACGACATCTGGATTGATCCGACCAACGGCGACAGGATGATCATCGGTAATGACGGTGGTCTCGCTATTTCAGAGAACCGAGGTGCGACTTGGCTGCGGGTGAATCTGCCGATTGCTCAGATGTACCACGTGACGACCGACACGAAAGTGCCCTACAACGTCTACGGTAATCGGCAGGACGGACCATCCTTTCGTGGGCCGAGCAACAGTCGAACCGGGGGCTTCGGTGGTAGCCGCATTCCGCGTGGCATGTGGCACTCAGTCGGTGGAGGGGAGAGCGGTTTTGCAACCCCGGATCCGGTGGAGCCGGACATCATTTGGTCATCGGCGTCCGGTTCCGGTGCGGTTGGCGGGATCGTCGTTAGGTTCGACGAGCGCACCCGACAATTCAGGCAAGTTGAGGTGTGGCCAGAGAGCACGATTGGATGGCCGGCCGAGACACTGCGTTACCGATTCCAGTGGACCTTCCCGCTGCTCATCTCGCCCCACGACCACGACACGATCTACGTAACCAGCCAGCATGTGCATCGGACGGTGAACGATGGGCAGAGTTGGGAGGTTATTAGCCCTGATTTAACGACGAATGATAAAAGCAAGCAGGGACTGTCTGGAGGTCTCACGCCTGACAACATCGGTGTTGAGTACTGCTGTGTTGTTTATGCCTTCGATGAGTCGCCGGCGCAGCCCGGTGTGTTCTACGCCGGGTCGAACGACGGGCTCGTGCATGTCAGTCGTGACAATGGTCTTAGTTGGCAAGATGTCACGGCGAACATTCCCGACTTGCCGGAGCTTGGTGTTGTTCGGGGCATTGATGCATCGAAGTGGGATGCTGGCAAGGCGTATCTCGCAGTTGAGTTCCACCAGGTGGGCAACTTTGCACCGTACGTCTACCGTACTGACAATTACGGTGAATCGTGGACGAAGATCACTGATGGCATTTCTGACAGCGTCCTCAGCTTTGCACGAAGCATTCAGGAAGACCCGGTGCGCCCGGGCTTGGTGTACTTAGGTACTGAGAACGCCGTCTATGTTTCGTTCAACGACGGCGACCAGTGGCAGCCGCTGCAAACGAACATGCCAGCCGCGCCGAACTACGGTCTTGTCATCCAGGAACACTTCAACGACCTAGTCGTCGGAACCTACGGCCGGGGGTTCTGGATTCTTGACGACCTGTCCCCATTGCAACAACTCACACCGGAGGTGGCTAGCTCCGAGGCGCACTTATTTGAACCGCGCCCGACCTATCGCCTACATAACATTACGTCACCACAGGCGATGCCGAACGATCCGTCTGACGGTGAGAACCCACCGTATGGTGCCTCGATCAACTACTGGCTCGGGTCTGATGGTCACGGTGACGTGAGTATTAGAATCGAAAACGACCGCGGCGAAACTGTTCGTATCCTCGATGGAACTACGCACGAGGGGATCAACCGAGTTTGGTGGGACCTCCGAAGTGAACCGTCAGCAGAGATCAAGCTGCGGACGAAGCCGACCTACGGAGAGTGGTTGGATCTGGGCGACGAGCGCTGGAGGTCGGGTGGTGGTGAAATCACTATTCTTGAACCACCGGGAACCTACACGGTTGTTCTGGACCTAGACGGCAGTGAACAGCGCCGGCAGCTTCAGGTTTTGAAAGACCCGAATTCCGAGGGAAGCGAGGACGACATCGCGGAACAAACCGCGCTGCTGTATCAACTACGTGACGATCACGAACAGGTGACAGCGGCCATCAACCAACTGGAGTGGCTCCGCCGGCAGCTTTATGACCTGCAGGCGGTTCTGGCCGATGCTCCCGCAGGCCGTGACTCACTCATTGAAGCGACCGAGGAAGTGGACGGTACCCTCATCGCGGTCGAGGAAAAGCTAGTCCAGATGAAGCTGACCGGCACCGGGCAGGATAATGTCCGATGGCCGACGATGTTGTCTGGACGGATCGGATATCTCATCAGGAATGTAGCCACCTACGATTTCCCGCCAAATGACCAGCAGCGCGAAGTGCAAGACGTGCTCGAAACGCGGATGCGGGATACGCTGGTCGAGGTGCGTAGAGCGATCGAGAATGTCAGGTCGCTCAACGAAACCCTGGCAGGGCAAGGGGTCCCGCCGGTCTTGATTGGAACACCGCAACCGTAATGGAACGGTAAACAACCGAGGGGTGTGTCGATCCGTCGCACCCTTCTTTCATCACGATGACCAATGTAGGTAACGGTGGGAGCAAACCGCTCGGTCTAACGACGGCCACGGCGTTCGTTATTGCGGCGATGGTCGGCACTGGCGTTTTCACGACGCTCGGGTTTCAGGTTGCCGACATCCGGTCACCGTTCGCCATTATGATGCTGTGGCTCGTTGGTGGGGTGGTCGCACTATGTGGCGCGCTCAGCTACGGCGAGCTGGGAGCAGCACTACCACGCTCAGGCGGTGAGTATCACATCCTCCGTCGGGTCTACACGCCGGCGTTGGGGTTTTTGGCCGGGTGGGTCTCGGCGACAGTTGGGTTTGCCGGGCCGTCGGCTTTGGCTGCTATAGCCTTGGCGTCATACACCGACGCGTTCATTCCTGGCCTGCCTGCAAAACATCTAGCCGCTGGGGCGGTGCTTACTTTCACGCTGATCCACGCGTCGAGCCTCCGGGTTGGCGCCCTGTTCCAAAACGTGCTGACCGGTCTGAAGGTGTGTCTCATCTTGGGATTTATCGTCGCTGCCTTCACTGTCGACCGCGCGCAGGAATTGTCGCTAGTGCCGCAGGTAGGAGTCCTCGGCGTCATGACCGGACCAGCCTTTGCGGTAGCGCTGATCTTCGTTTCCTACGCCTACACGGGTTGGAACGCGGCGATTTACGTCATCGATGAGATTGACCAACCAAGCCGCACGCTGCCGCGAGCGTTGCTTCTTGGCACTGGCGTGGTCACCGTACTCTACGTGCTGCTCAACTACGTGTTTCTCCGGACTGTTGCGATGGACCAACTGGCTGGTCAGATCGAAGTCGGTTTCTTGGCGGGCGTGCAGATCTTCGGCGAGGCCGGCGGGCAGATCACGGCCGCCATCATCGCAGGTCTACTAGCTTCGACTGTGAGTGCCTATGTTTTCCTGGGGCCAAGAATCTTAATGGTAATGGGCGAAGACATTCCGGCGTTGGCGTGGCTGTCGGTGAAGAGTAGGCGCGGCTTGCCTGTGAACGCCTTCATTTTTCAGACAGTCCTAGCTCTCACGTTTATCTATACATCCACGTTTCCTCAAGTGCTTCTCTACGCGTCGATCTTGCTGACCATGATCTCAACTTTGGCTGTCGCTGGTGTGTACGTTCTCCGGTCAACCGAGCCTAACCTGGTGCGGCCATACCGAACTTGGGGCTACCCGGTCACGCCTGCCATCTACCTAGCAGTTAACGTCTGGGCACTAACGTTCGTGCTGATGAATGAGACGTTCGCCTCACTCGTCGGTCTTGGTATCCTTGGCGTCGGCCTTGTGCTGTATGCGGTTATGCAGCGTTTGATTTTTTCACGTGTTCCTTTAGACTAACCAGGATGTCTCTGTTTCGCCGACGAATGGCTCGGTGTTGTGTTTTTACCCTCTTGGTCCAGATGACCGTGCTGCTGACGGCTGTGCTGGCGTGCTGCCAAGACAACTGTCTGATGCACCATGGCTCTCAAGCGACCGAACACCACAGTAGTGACCTGCGGAGTGGTGCGCATTGCGCAATGCAAGATATGGACTCGGCAGGAAGTGCTGACCTAGCCGACTTAGGTTTTCGTTGCGCCTGCAGTGATGATCAGGCGATTGATCTGTTACTAGGTGCGTCTGGCATCCTCGTATCCAAGCAATTGATTCACAACGTTAATAGCGTCCACGGCCGTTTGGCTTTATTCCTGCCTTTGCCTATCGAAATACCTGGAGACCTTTCTCCTCACCCCCCTCGCCTATAACTGGCTTAGCCTCGATTCACTCAAAGTTTCCCTTGGAAACACAACAGCGAGCGCTCATCTAGCATCCGCAGTTGGTGTATTTCGGTTTGGGGAACTGCGAGTTTGGAGTTACGACTTTTTAATTTTTTTGGAGGTGTATTTTGAAACGAAAAACCAGATGGATTCTTGGCGTCGGAATTACCGTGTTTCTTTTTGGGCCTACTCTTGCTGCCCACTTGGCCGTCACCAAGACTGAGCCGGAAGCTAACACCACCGTAGAGTCGCCATCACTCGTGCAAATTTGGTTCACGCAGAAACCAGAACTGGTGGTGAGCACACTAAACTTGAAACAGGGCGACTTAGACGTCTCGATTAGTGACGTTGAGGCTGGTAGGGATAACTCACTTGTCGCTAGGGTGGACGATGTTCTGCCGTCGGGCAATTACATCGTAGAGTGGAAGACCGCCGGCGATGATGGCCATGTTCTAAGAGGCGAATTTTCCTTCAGTGTGTCAAATGTTGTTGCTCAACGGTAACTGACTGGGATGAGTTATAGAACCGCAAGGTTTGATTCAAGATGACACCTGAGACTGCCGTTACTGCCCTGTCAGGAGCCACGCGTTGGATGGCCTATGTAGGCGGCGTCCTTGCGGTTGGGGCATGCGGTTTTCGGTTCGCCGTGCTAACTGCTGTGCGCCGTTGCGAGGGGTCTGGTCAGTTCCACCGACGGGCCAGTCAAATAGGCCTCGGCGGCGCCATGCTGTTCTTTGTTGCCTCGCTCAGTCGGATTTATGTCCAGACCTACGTGTTCTTCGGTTCTGAACAAACCATCACAGTCGACTTATTACGAACGGTTGTTTTCCAAACCCGTTGGGGCAGCGGATGGATGTGGCAGTTTGCTGCCTCGGCGGCGTGTGTGGTCGCGTATTTGGCAATCCTTAGGTCGCCTCGACTTGGCTGGCCAGCGGCAATTCTCACAGGATTGGCGATATGCGCGACGAGTCCGCTGACCGGTCACGCGATGAGCCACGTCGTCCCTTGGCAGGCGGTGTCGTTGCAAGCATTGCATTTGGCCGGTTCAGGTCTTTGGCTTGGGACGCTAGTCATCGTTTTCTCCGTCATTGTCTGGCCACCAACTGATGGTGAGGCTCGTCCGCTAATTCAAGAGCCAACTGTCGTGGTGAATGCATTCTCTCGGGTGGCGCTTGCTGGTTGTGGTCTTTTAGTTGTTACCGGTTGTTTGACGACCTGGCTCTACATTGATGAAATGACCGTGCTGTGGACCACTGCTTACGGTCAGACTCTTCTAACCAAATTAGGACTGTTTCTAGCCGTTGCGTCCTTGGGGGCGTACAATTGGCGACGACTCAAGCCCCATCTAGGTAGTCCCAGTAAGACAGCGTCACTTCTTCGATCCGTAGCCGCAGAATTGGTGCTGGCTGGCATAGTCCTAGCGGTGACGGCGTTCTTAGTGGGGTTACCATTACTCGCGCAATGAGGATCGCTATCGTGTCCGCGCCAGACTGTTTACACTAGAGAGTTTGTGATTTCCGATTGATTTGCCAAAGGAGCGTTATGGCTGCGTATACCTGTCCGAAGTGTGGGATGAGCGTGGGGACGATGACCTGTGGAAAGTGCGGGAAAGAGTTAGTGCACGATACGTTGATTTTAGATGGGAAGGCCGTGCACATTTCGAAGTGCCCTGATGATCACGGCAAGATTAAGTCGCCGATGTGTTGCGGCGAAGATATGACTTGCGCCGTGTAACTGCGGGCATTTAATAGCAGGAAAAAGGAGGCAGAGACATTAATTTCTGCCTCCTTTTTTTCTAGTCACTCAATGTGCGGGATAGGTAGCTCTTCAGACGCTGCCATGCATTGAGGGCGGGTTCTGTGCGTGTATCAGGTTCTTGGTCTACAAACAGCCAGAACCCGTGGTTCACCTCGTCGTAGATGTGGACATCATTCTCAATATTGGCCGTCCGTAATGCCTCGACGAACTGTTCGACATCTTGGGGCGGAATCCCTGCATCCTCCGCAGCGAATGTACCATAGACCTCATGCGTGATCCGCTGCAGTATCTCTGGATCCTGCACGAGTTGCCCATAAAACATTGCTGTGCCTTCGTGCATGTCACCGTCAAGACCATAGCTCAGCGCGATCCCGCCGCCAAAACACCAACCCATTACCGCGACCTTACCGCTCGTGTCGACTCGGTCGCGTAGATAGGCGGCCGAGACGTTCAGGTTGGTGACCACCTGATCCATGTTTGCCCGAGCCTCTCGGGTCAAGGCACGATTTTCGTCAGGGTTACTTCCTGTTCGACCCTGAAAGAGATCGGCCGCAAGTGCGACATAGCCTTCTGCTGCGAGTGCATCAGCCACTTGACGCACCCGGTCTTTTAGGCCGTCCCACTCATGCACCAAGATAATCGCAGGGTGTGGTCCGTCACCATCGGGTAGCGCAAGATAACCTGTGGTTGCGGTATCTCCAGGTAGGTAATGGAGCGCCTGACCCTGTGGGGGCGGTGCGGTACCGAGTAAGGCGGCCGGCAACTCGTCGTCGGTCGTTGGCTCATGCACAATGCGCAGTTCTGCTGAAGGCGCCGGCGTTTCCTCGGTGGCCTCATCAGCCGGGGCTTCACCATCTGCGCAGGCGCCGGCGAGACTGAAACTACTAGCCAGCAGCGCTGACAAAAAGCCGCGCATCCAAAAAGACATTGTGGTTGACATGATTTATCTCCTTCAAAATCACTCAGGCTTGCAGTTATCTTGGTAAGCCCTGATCAATCTATCACGCTGCAACACTCCAGAGTGACACTCACTGCAAATGCGTTGTCCTCTCGTTCATCGAGCGTGCTCGCATCGAGGGAATCTATGTCGACCAGCCAATTTTTGCCACCTGTGGCATGATTGACTGGATCACCTGTTCTTGGAATGTCTTACTAAAGATATCCGCTTGGCGAAACTTCTTAACGAATCTGTCGTGTCGGAGCCTAAAGACCTGTTGCCCGAGGTCGGAATTGATGACCTCGAAGAACCCTTGCGTGCAGGGGCAGCCCGCGCGGGTTGGACGACTCTCATGCCAGTGCAGGCGATGGCGATTCCGTATCTGCTGGCCCGCCGGGACATGCTGATTCAAGCTCGGACTGGCAGCGGCAAGACCGGTGCGTTTTTACTGCCGATGCTAAAACGCCTGGATCGATCGCATCCTCACTGCCAAGCTCTCGTGCTTGTGCCGACCCGCGAACTCGCGAGACAGGTGTGGCATGAGGCCGAGACGCTCTGCGGGGATGCTGGTCTGCGCCACGTTCCAGTCTACGGTGGTGTTGGTTACGGCCCGCAGGTTGACGCGCTACGCGACGGGGCGCACATCATCGTAGGCACACCGGGTCGCGTGCTTGACCATTTACTCAAACGGACGATGTCGTTCAAGCACCTCAAGATGGTCATCTTTGATGAGGCCGACAGGATGTTGTCGATGGGCTTCTATCCGGACATGAAGGAAATGCAACGGCACTTTCCGGAGCGTCGACTGCACAGCTGTATGTTCTCAGCGACCTTTCCAGACTTTGTCATGCGCACTGCTCGGGAGTTCCTTCACGAGCCCGAGTTCCTATCCCTCAGCCGCGACCACGTCCATGTGACTGATACCGAGCACGTGTACTACATTGTGCCCGGGATGGATAAGGACCGCAGTCTAATGCGTATTATCGAACTGGAAAATCCGACGTCAGCCATCATTTTCTCGAACACGAAGTCGATGGTGCACTACGTGTCCAATCTGCTGAAGAACTTTGGTTACGACGCTGACGAATTGAGCGCGGATTTATCCCAGGCTGAGCGCGAACGCGTGCTAAAGCGTGTGCGACAGGGATCGCTTCGGTTTCTCGTGGCAACCGACGTAGCCGCACGTGGGCTCGACATTCCCGACTTGTCGCACGTCATTCAGTATGAGCCACCAGCCGACATCGAAGGTTACATTCATCGTGCGGGCCGGACCGGTCGGGCCGGTGCGACCGGCATCGCCATGTCGCTTGTCACAGAATTAGAGTGGTTCACGCTGAATAAGATTGCAAAGGCCTTTGGTATTGAGATGCAGGAACGCCCCTTGCCAACGCCGTCGGATGTAGAAACGTTGGTGGCGGAACGTGTCACCGTCCTACTCGAGGCAAGACTCCGAGACCGGGATGCGCTGAAACGTGAGCGGAGCCAGCGATTTATTGCGCTTGCCCGGCAACTGGCTGAGAACGAAGACGAGTCTGCGCTCATTGCCATGTTGCTTGATGACTACTACCAACAGAGCCTTCATGCGCCACTTCACCGACCAACTGAACCGCCGCTACCCAAGAAAAAGGTCGGCACCCCCCGACCGCGACGGCGTTCTTCGGGACGCTCACCGCGTCGATGAGGCCACGAGGTATGACCAACCCTCCACCTATCAGTTTCATGGCGCCCTGGCGGCGTCGCGTCCATGAAATTGTGTTCGAGGCCGACACAGCTGCCGGCAAGCTGTTTGACGTCTTGTTGATTACGGCGATCGTTATCAGCGTGACAGCGGTGATGCTCGATAGCGTCACCTCGATTCACAACCGCTATGGCCAAGAGTTACTCCTGTTGGAGTGGGTCTTCACCATCCTTTTTACGGTCGAGTATGTCGTTCGGCTAATCAGCGTACAAAACGCGCGACGTTATGTGACTAGTTTCTTCGGCGTGGTGGATCTATTGGCCATTTTACCCACCTACCTTAGCGTTCTTATGCCAGGCAGCCAGTCGTTGCTCGTGATTCGTGCACTGCGTCTATTGAGGGTCTTCCGTGTATTAAAGCTTGCTAGTTACGTGAAAGAGGGCGATTTCTTGATGGCAGCCTTACGGGCAAGCCGAGCGAAGATCACCGTATTTGTGAGTTCCCTGCTGTCAATCGCGGTCGTTGTTGGCTCCGTGGTGTATCTCATCGAAGGCGAGGCGAGCGGTTTTACAAGCATTCCGCGAGCCATGTACTGGGCAATTGTCACGATGACGACTGTTGGATACGGCGACATTGCGCCGGCGACCACGTTGGGCCAGGTTGCGGCTGCAGGGTTGATGATCCTAGGTTACGCCATTATCGCCGTGCCGACTGGTATCGTCTCGGTTGAATTGGCTAAGTTAAATCCAATTTCGAAGGTGTCGACACAGGCCTGTCTCGTGTGCTCTCGAGAAGGCCATGATCACGATGCCTCTTACTGTAAGTACTGTGGCTCAGCACTATATGCTGACGGCGAGTCGGGGAGTTCTTGATCGCGCACCCTCGACTATTGAGAACTACAGTCGGATTGCGAACACTGGTGGGCAGCCTTTGCTAATTGGTCCGTAGCAAAAGCGACCAACAGGTTGCATCGGTCGACTGCCTCACGTAGGCTTTCAGTTAGACGTTGGTTATCTAGCGTCGCTTTTGCTGCAGAATATCCCCAAAGCTTATGAACCGCACATTGTTACAGAAAGTCTGGGACGCACACCGAGTGCGCCATCTTCCAACTGGTCAGACCCAGATGTTCATTGGTCTTCATCTTGTGCATGAGGTGACAAGCCCACAAGCCTTTGACATGCTGCGCGGCCGCGGATGGAAGGTAGAATTTCCCGAACGGACGTTTGCCACTGTTGACCACATCGTGCCAACCCGTGACCAGACTCGGCCATTCGCCGACGTGCTTGCTGAAGAGATGTTGTCGGCACTCGAGCAAAACGCGAAGGAGTTCGGGGTACCGCTTTGGGATCTATCGAGCCCAAGACAGGGCATTGTCCACGTGATTGCTCCAGAACTCGGACTGACGCAACCGGGCATGACAATTGCGTGCGGTGATAGTCACACGTCCACGCATGGGGCGTTTGGTGCTGTAGCGTTCGGCATCGGCACGTCGCAAGTCCGCGACGTTCTGGCATCACAGTGTCTAGCTATCGACCCCTTAAAGGTGCGCCGGATTGATGTGACGGGTTCTCTTGGCCACGGCGTCTATGCAAAAGATGTAATTCTCGAGATTATCCGTAGGCTTGGCGTAAAAGGTGGAGTTGGCTACGCCTACGAGTATGGTGGTGAAGTTCTCGATGGTATGACGATGGACGAGCGAATGACCGTGTGCAACATGTCGGTTGAGGGTGGCGCGCGCGTTGGTTACGTTAACCCCGACACCACGACGTTCGCCTATCTCGATGGTCTACCGTTCACGCCATCCGGTGAATCATTTGAAACGGCTAAAACTTGGTGGGGGTCAATGGCCTCAGACACTGATGCCAACTACGATGATCGCGTCCAGATTGATGGCACTGCCCTAGCGCCGGTCGTCACTTGGGGAATCAACCCGGGTCAGTCGGTCCAGGTCGGTGAGACAATCCCAGCGCCAACAGATGTTGGAGCAAAGGATCGGCCAGCGGTTACTGAAGCTCTGGAATTTATGGGACTTGATAGTGGCGCACCGATCGCCGGCACCAAGATTGACGTAGCGTTTATTGGCTCATGTACGAATTCCCGGCTGACAGATTTGCGCGAAGCCGCTCAAGTTATCGCCAAAAAACGAGTTTCACCCCACGTCACTGGTTTGGTCGTGCCCGGGTCGCAGGCAGTTCGTGTGGCTGCTGAGCAGGAGGGTCTCGATGAGATTTTCCGTGACGCTGGCTTCGAATGGCGCGGTGCGGGTTGTTCGATGTGCCTAGCGATGAACCCCGACAAGCTTGAGGGCCGTCAGGTGTGCGCGTCGTCGTCCAATCGCAACTTTAAGGGTCGCCAAGGAAGTCCCACTGGCCGGACTCTCCTCATGAGCCCCGCAATGGTTGCCGCTGCGGCAATCGCTGGTGAGATAACGGACGTACGTGCACTCATGCCAGTCAAAGAGGGTGCGTGATGGGTGGTCAGAGCCACGCCGTGCCGAAGATTGAGCGTATTACCGGCACCGCGGTTCCGATGCGCGGCCAGGACATCGACACCGACCGGATTATTCCGGCCCGCTTTCTTCGGTCGGTGCGGTTCGAAGGGCTTGAGGCGCACGTATTTGAGGATGACCGAAAAGCGCTTATCGAAGCGGGTGCGCGGCATATCTTTGACCAGGCCCAGTATCAGGATGCGTCGATTTTGTTGACCAACGCGAATTTTGGCTGTGGTTCTTCGCGTGAGCACGCGCCTCAGGCACTGAAACGCTGGGGCATCGAAGCTTGTGTCGGCGAATCGTTCTCGG
Organism: Acidobacteriota bacterium; assembly: GCA_002730735.1. Lineage (GTDB taxonomy): Bacteria > Acidobacteriota > Vicinamibacteria > Vicinamibacterales > UBA823 > UBA11600. The sequence goes on from PCAU01000001.1 coordinate 221,444, forward strand.
AGATTTTTCTAGCGAATTCAACGGCTTTAGGACTTCCGTGCGCGACAGCGACGCCCGAGATAATCGAAGGACTAATGCACTCAGTGGAGGAGCAACCTTGCCTGCCGATGGTTTTCGACCTCCACGCTCTAAGTATCCAAACCGGCGGTCAAACGGTTGAAGTGTCGATGGCGCCTGCCCCGCGCGAAGCGCTTCTATCCGGGACCTGGGATGCGACCGGTCTTTTGCTTAGTCAGTTTGGCGAAGTTCGAGCCGTTGCGGAAAAGCTACCTTACGTCACTGGTTTTTGAGTCCGTTGCAAATCCGTCCTTTTCGTTGTTTTAATCCAGTTTGCGTGCCGCTTGCTTCGCGGAATCAAGAAAGGCAGCTGCAGCGCGTGAGAACTCGCCAGACCGCCGGTAGACCAGTCGCACCTGACGCGGTAGGCGAAGCTGTGAAACCTTGACAACGGCAACTTGCTGACGAGAGATTTCTGTGAGAGCGCACCGGCGTGGCAGTAAGGCGACACCAAGCCCCATTTCCACCGCGCGCTTAATGCCATCGAGACTCGGGAATGACATCTGTATGTTTATTGGCGCATGACGCTGCTCGGACAGCCGCAGCACGCGCTCCCGTGCGGGGGACGGATCATTGTGTGCGATCACGGTCTGTCGTCCGAACTCCTCCATAGAAATTTCTTTCCTGGCAGCCAAGGGATGGTCTGGGCTGGTGAGTAAGACGAGTTCGTCGGCTCCAATTGCCACTGAATTCAAGCCGCGCTCGGCTGGATCAAACGTGAGTACACCAAAATCCAGTGCTCCGTTAATCACCTCGTTTGCAACTTGTCGCGCGGGGATACGCCGTACTTCTACCTGGGCGTCCGGATGTGCGTTACGGAAGTGGCTTACGATGGGTAGTAATACATGCACTGCAGCCTCGTTAGCGCCGATCGTCACGCGCCCACGCCGGAAATCTTGTAACTCGCGGACCGCGTTTTCTGCTTCGTCGCGTAATTCAGTCAGGCGCCGTGCATAATCGAGCAGGATACGCCCTGCCTCGGTCAGTCGCCCGCCTTTCGAGGTGCGGTCAAAAAGTCGTTCGTCTAGTTCCTCCTCGAGGCGCCTTACTGCCTGACTGACAGCCGGCTGGGTTCGGTGCAGCTTCGCGGCAGCACGTGAGAAACTACGCTCTGAAGCAACAGTTAGAAACGTTTGCAGCTCAGCAAGATTCATGGGCAGATTTCAGGCTCGAATATATAATATCTATTTATTAAATAGTAATAATTATAATCTTGACGAAGGTTCGATTTGGGGCGTACAAGGACACTTGAGGGGTTACCTTTCATGACGACTGAACGGTTGCAGATTTTTGACACGTCGCTGCGTGACGGTGAGCAGGCGCCGGGATTCTCTCTGCGAATTGATGAAAAGCTCAGGTTGGCCAGGCAGCTTGACGCGTTGGGCGTCGATATCATTGAGGCTGGTTTTCCGATCGCGTCGAAGGACGATGCCGAGTCCGTGCGTCGAGTAGCGAAGGAGGTCAGGCGACCAGTAATTGCGAGTCTGGCGCGCTCCCGGCGCGCTGATATCGAATGTGCCGGTGAAGCCGTTGAAGGTGCTGAGCGCAGTCGAATTCACACGTTCCTCGCCACCTCCGACCTCCACCTTGAGCACAAGCTTCACATGTCACGCGAACAGTGTCAGGAAGCTGCGGTCGATGGTGTGAAGCTGGCTCGACAGTACACCGACAATGTTCAGTTTTCAGCCGAGGACGCATTGCGCACGGACATCGACTTTCTCTGCCAGGTCGTCGAAGCGACGATTTCGGCTGGTGCGACAACAATCAATTTGCCCGACACGGTTGGCTACTCGACACCGGATGAAATTTTTGATTTCTTTACAACCATTATCACGCGTGTCCCGAACTCCGATAAGGCTGTTTTCAGTGCGCATTGCCACGACGACCTTGGCCTCGCCGTTGCGAATACTTTGGCGGCGTTACGGGCAGGTGTAAGGCAAGTTGAATGCACGATTAATGGGATTGGTGAGCGCGCCGGCAATGCGTCGCTTGAGGAGATTGTAATGGCAACTCGGGTGCGGGCAGACCGTCTACCGTTCGCGACCGGAATCAACACGGAGGCCATTTATGAAACCAGTCAATTGCTCTCAGCGTTGACTGGTGAGGCGGTACAGGCCAATAAGGCGATCGTTGGACGTAACGCGTTCGCTCACGAGGCTGGTATCCACCAAGACGGTATGCTAAAGGATCGACGCACTTACGAGATTATGAAGCCTGAAGATGTTGGGGTTTCGCAGACTACACTCGTGCTTGGTAAGCATTCGGGACGGCATGCCGTGCAGAATCGCTGCGTGGAACTCGGCTACGAACTTAGCCGGTACGAGCTTGATCAGATTTATCAACGCATGATCCGTCTAGCCGATGCCCAGAAGACCGTTGGTGATGAGGACTTGGTTGCGATGATCGAGACAGTGCATATGGAGGAGACTGAATCAGAATCAACAGCAGCCGGTGCCAAGTCGGCATAAGGGACTCGGGTCGGCAAGAGGTATCGCCTAGTTCATCCAACGCAACATCAAATCTGCATTGACGGGAACGTTCATCTGCCTATAGGTCTGGCCGATTCCGTCGTGTCTTGGTCGGAGAAGAATGGGGAGTTCGATGAAGGTTGCCACAATTGCTCTATTGCCGGGAGACGGGATCGGCCCGGAGGTGACTGCTGCTGCCAGTAGCGTCCTGAAAGCCGTGGAGGATCGTTTCGGTCACGCTTTTGACCTTCGAACCTATGCGGTGGGTGGTGCGGCGCTGGATGCAGGCTACCCCCCATTGCCAACCGAGACGCTTGAGGGTTGTCTCGGAGCCGACGGAATCTTCCTCGGCGCGGTTGGCCATCCCAAGTTTGACGACAAGGCGCCAGAAGAGCGCCCTGAAGCGGCAATTTTAAAGCTCCGCCGTGAGCTGGAGGCATTCGCAAACCTTCGGCCTGCGCGGGTCTGGCCGGGCCTAGAAAATGGAGGCTCACTTAAGCCTGAGGTCGTGAAAGGCGTCGATATCTTAGTTGTCCGTGAGTTAACTGGTGGTTTGTACTACGGCCTGCCTCGTGGCGTTGCTGAAGACGGTCAGTCAGCCTTCAACACCATGCGCTATTCGGTTGAGGAAATCGAACGGATCGCCACCGTCGCGTTTGAAAGTGCACGCCTCCGCGGGAAACGGGTCACCTCTGTAGACAAAGCCAACGTCCTCGAAACCTCAAGACTCTGGCGGAAGGTTGTGACGGACGCCGGTAAGCGGTACCCGGATATTGAACTAAGCCATGAGTATGTTGATGCATGCGCCCTGCTAATTGCGTCAAAACCTGATCGTTACGATGTCATCCTTACGGAGAATCTGTTCGGCGATATTTTGTCGGATGAATCCGGTGCCATTGTGGGTTCGTTAGGCCTGTTGCCATCGGCGAGTGTCGGCGGAAAAGTCGGCCTCTTTGAGCCGGTTCACGGGTCGGCACCAGACATCGCGAACGAGAACAAGGCAAATCCGATTGGTGCAATTGGCTCAGTGGCGATGCTCTTGCGGCATTCACTGAAGCTAGACGTTGAGGCGACGGCTGTGGAGCAAGCGATCGGTGATACCCTTGCGGCCGGTTATCGTACGGTCGACTTGGTCCCGATGGACAATAAGCCACCGGTCGGCTCAAAGGCGATGACTACCGCCATCATCGAACAATTCCACGCTGCAGCATAAGGTCACAGACTAGAAACCGGTTGCTGCGGTATCCTTAGGAACGGGCTGTGTTCTAGGCGCAGTGCCATGACAGGTGAGGTGGCCGAGAGGCTGAAGGCGGCGGTTTGCTAAACCGTTGTAGGGGCTTAAACCTCTACCCAGGGTTCGAATCCCTGCCTCACCGCCAGTTCTGTATTGGTCGCCCTACGTGTGACGCGGGTGTGCCAAGAGCGTCAAAGGAGCGATCTTTCTCTCATGTTCTGGCGAAGAACACGTGAGGATTGTGTAGTAGAACCTTCGGGGACCCTCTCGAAGGGGGCAGGAGGCACTTGAATCGACCACCGAAGGCCTTCTCGAGGGACTTAGACCATCGAAGGGGCGCGAGGTGGTGCTTGAGAACTGCGTTCTCTGTCACTCGACAGCGATCATTCTTTCGAGTCACATGAACCGCAACCGGTGGGACGAGGTGATCACTTGGATGCAAGACGAGCATAACCTGTGGCCGCTTGAAACTGTCGACCGAGCACTTATCCTAGATTATCTTGAAACCACCCAAGGAGAGTTGGCATTTAACGATGACCAACTCAATCTAAGATCGAGTCCATGGGCTTGGCCTTTCTACCGACCGAATCCGATCTGGTAATAGTTTGGTAGCTGTTTATCGCACTCTTTCCGGCGCGTAGAGTGGACGCAGCAGTGATGATGCTAGCTTAGGTCGGAATTCGGGACTTGGGTTGAGAAACTCATGAAAGGGGCATGATGATATTCAGAAATCGCACAGACGTTGCCACACTAATCACTTTGGCTGTTCTAATCGTTGTAATCCCGATGATCGTCGCGTCGGATGGCAAGGCATCCACGCGGCAGGTAATGGAAGAGCGGCAGGTTATCAGGCCCGAGACCTACCCATATTTCGGACTGCCCTACAGCCCAGGTATTCTGACCGGCGACACCTTGTACATCGCCGGACATCTCGGACGCGATCCGGTAACTACCAATTTGGTGTCTGGTGGCATCGAATTAGAAACGCGGCAATCCCTGGCGAACATCCGTGAGGTGCTGCTGGCTGCCGGGATGGATTTTGAGAACGTCGTATCGGTGACCGCCTACATAGTGGACATCGATGAATTCGCAACGTTCAATGAGGTGTACCGTGAGTATTTTCCCGAGAATCCCCCTGCGCGGGCGACCGTCCAGGTGGCGGCGTTGAACGTTGGTGCAAAGGTCGAACTACAGATGATCGCGGTCCGCTAGGCTAACGTATCAACTGCCTGAATGAGCCCCTTGATATAACCATACCCGAACGCAAACGCCTGACGCCCATTCGGGTCGTCTGGGTGGCGTGGCATATGATCGGGCATAACCATATAAGGGTAATCAACTTCCTTGAGGGTCATCATGACTCGCACCATGTCCATGTCACCCTCGTCGGGGAAGACCTCCTGGAAATCGTCTCGCCTGCCGAGGATGTTACGGAAATGGATATTGAAGATCTTTCGCCTCGAGCCAAAGTAGCGAATTACGTCGTGAATCTCCTCGGCAGGATTTTCCAGCATCTCAGCGGTGGTACCCAGACACAGATTGAGACCGTGGTGTGAGTTTTCCTTAATGTTCACGAATTTTTTGAGGCCGTCGACTGTACCGAGTACCCGGGCAATGCCATGAAACCCCTCGGGCGATACCCCCGGGTCGTGTGGATGGCAGGCCAGTCGAATGTCGTATTCCTCGGCCACTGGGATGACCCGTTCGAGAAAATACGTGATGCGTTCCCACATTTCATCTGCCGCCACTTCACCCGCGCGCGTCTCGATATTCGGGTCGGCATCCACCAAGCGCCATGTACTGTAGCTAGTGCCGCCACGGCCACGCGTGGGATCGGTACGGAGTACGCCCAGTAATGATAGGTTGTACTTGATGGCCGGAATACCAGCTTCGGAACAGCGCCGAATAATCTCGCAGGCTTCGTCAATCTCCTTTTGACGCTCAGGATCCTGACCTAGCATGATTGCCTTACGGTCGGCGCGATCGATGTGTGACGATGACATGAACGGAAACTGGACCATGTCCAACGAAATGCCGTGCAATTCGCAACGCTCACGCAGCTGCTGTAGCCGTGGTCCCGTCCAGCCGTCAGTTTCTGGATAGCCGCAGATGTGTTCAATGCCGTGACGCCTGAAGTACAGCAACATCTCATCGGTCGTCGGTGACCGCTGGGTACCCACCGTCATCCGAACCCGTGGTCGGCGCTTGGCTTCGGGAAGCGTTCTGGTGACTTGGCATCCTGTAATGGAAAGCGCTCCTGCCACTCCACCAGTCAACGACACAAATGTTCGTCGGTCCATCCGTTTATCCTTTCTTTTATGGGAACCTAGACAGCATACACTCGATAGGCTTCAGAACTGGCCATAGTTGCATTGATCAGGCGGCCTCACATACTCTTCCGGGACACAAAGTTCGAGTCGGGGGTGCACAATGGTGGGTATGAGAACGCGAAGCACGTTGGTCGGTGTGTATTTGTCCATGACGGTTGTCTTAAGCCTTGGGTGCGGTCCCGGGCTCGAGCCAGCCGACCTCGTGTTGCATAACGGCAAGATTGTGACAGTCGACGACGCCAATCCCGAGGCGCAAGCGTTAGCAGTGCGTGGCAATGAAATCGTCGCAGTTGGCACGAATGACGAGGTTGACGCCTACCGCAGTGAGATGACCACGGTCATCGACCTAGATGGGCGGCTGGCTATTCCGGGTTTCATCGAGGGTCACGGCCACTTTCTCGGTGTCGGTAACGCGCAGATGCAATTGCGCCTAATGGACACGCAGAACTGGGAGGAGGTCGTGTCGATGGTGGCCGCGGCCGTCGAACAGGTAGAGCCGGGTCAACTTATCCGAGGTCGGGGCTGGCACCAGGAGAAATGGGACCCGCTGCCGGAGCCGAATATCGAAGGCTTTCCCTTTCACGACCGTCTGAGTGAAGTTTCACCTGACAATCCGGTGTTGCTGACCCACGCCAGTGGGCACGCAACGTTTGCGAACGCTCGGGCGATGGAGATGTCAGGCATCACGCGTAACACGCCGAACCCCGACGGTGGCGAAATTCTTCGGGATTCCCGCAATAATCCGATTGGTGTATTTCGAGAAACAGCATCCCGCCTGCTGAGTGCCGCCTCAGCTGATGCGACTCCACCGGACCCCCGTCGACAAGTCGAACTGGCTGTGGCGGAGGCCCTATCCAAGGGCGTGACCAGTTTCCAGGATGCGGGCTCGTCGTTTGAGACTGTCGATCTGTTGAAGAGCATGGTGGATGACGGAAGCTTGGGGATTCGACTTTGGGTAATGCTCAGGGAATCGAACGAGGCTTTGGCCGCGCGAGGCGCCGACTATCGGATGGTTGGCTATGGCGATAACCATTTGACAGTACGGGCGATTAAGCGCTCTATCGATGGAGCACTGGGCTCCCGCGGTGCCTGGCTTCTGGAACCGTACAGTGACTCGCCGGAGAGTACTGGATTAAACACGACGACACCGGAGTCGATTAGCAACACAGCTGCTTGGGCGATTGCTAATGATTTTCAGCTGTGCGTCCACGCGATTGGGGATCGCGCTAATCGAGAGACGCTCGATATTTTTCAGCGTGTGTTTGAGGCGAATCCGGATAAAAGCGACCTCCGCTGGCGGGACGAGCACACCCAGCATCTGCATCCTGATGACATTCCACGCTTTGCAGAACTCGGTGTGATCGCATCGATGCAGGGGGTGCATTGCACGTCTGATGCGCCCTACGTGGTGGCACGCCTTGGTGAGCAGCGTGCCGAGCAGGGTGCTTATGTCTGGAAAACGCTGCTAGAAACAGGGGCGGTGGTTTCCAATGGTACCGACGCACCAGTCGAGGACGTTAGTCCACTCGCTAGCTATTACGCAACGGTATCGCGCAAGCTAGCCGATGGGTCCGTGTTCTACCCCGACCAGCGACTCAGTCGGTTGGAAGCACTCCAGACCTATACCATCAATGCGGCGTTCGCAGCGTTTGAAGAGGATATTAAGGGCTCGTTGAGCGTTGGGAAGCTTGCGGATATCACCGTACTGTCGAAGGATGTCATGACGATTTCAGAAGACGAGATTCCGTCAACCGAGGTGTTGTACACGATCGTAGGTGGCAAGGTGATGTACTCGCAAAGCAACTAATGGATTGAATGGTGGAAATGGCGGCAAATGGTCGGTCAGCGTCGTGGTGGCCGGATGTTGAAACCGGTGTCGACGCCGAAGCGCCGGTAGTTGGAGTAGGTCGCCTCACACCGAATCGTCATCTTGGAACTCGCGAAAAACTGTCGTTGAGACGGGATTTCAGCCGACACGGTGGCCCCCCGGATCGTTGACTGGCCGGGTTGAACTTTTACGTCCACGCTGTAGTGTTCTGTCATCGTTGCCGGTACTAGCATGCCCATCGACTCATTGTGTTGGTAGCGCACGCGCATCTCGATCGTGAGTCCAATTGCGTCGTCCTCCACCAGAAAATCAGTCTGCAAGACACGCCCGGTGGCCGGTTCAATCCAGAACGCACCATGTGAGAGGAGACCCTGCTTCTGAGCATCCTGAATCAACGCGGGCGAGTCGACGGCCTGAAATGCTATGACCCAGGTCTTGAGATCACCCAAAAGCTCCTCCTGGGTCTTTTCCAGGACCAACCGTGACCTTTCTCGGTTGGTAAGTAGTTGCAAGGCCATCGTTGGCACATTCAGATCCCGGCGAATGAAACCGATATTGAAACGCGCGCTCTCAGTTCGAAGCTTGAGTTCGAGCGCCGCAGGGACATCTGGTGTTTCCTGGAACAGATCCGCGAGGCGTTGTTCGCGGTCTTCGACTGGCTTCCCGTCCACCTCGATAACATCGCGAAACACGAGCCAACGCTCGTCATCGGGAGGACTAAACACGAGGAGTTCTGAGTCCATCCGTCTCGTCCGCCCGGGATCGACTGCTTGCGTATACTCTTCGTCGGCGATGATGTTGCCCAAATCCTGCTGATAGATTGACACGTAGTCAGCAGCACGAGCGAGCACGGTCTCGAGAGAAGGTGTCTGAGCTCGAACCGGTTCCCGGTCGGCCAGCACCGCAAGAAGGGTCAGAGCCAACACTACTAGGCGAGCAAACGACACTGGCATAACTGTTCCCGCGCAAAATCGTATCGGAATTCGCTACACGGTGAGGTGTCTAAACGCCCACATTGAATTACCGACTCCCCGCACACCACAAAATAATGCTGCGGGTATTTGGAAGGGCAGGCCGTAGGTGGCAGCATAAAGTGGGGCCTTGATGGATACATACCTGCCTTGTCCTAGATAATAATCATACTTTGTAATGCGTTGCCGCTGGTTGCGTTCCATAGTAAACCCATGGGACGCTTGTAGTGAAAGTGAAGAAGTAGTAATACGAAATCGATTCAAATGTCAGTAACCCCACGCCTTCGTTTCGCACCCTCACCGACAGGTTTCCTACACATCGGCGGTGCCAGGACGGCACTGTTCAACTGGCTCTACGCACGCCGTCACGGAGGTGTTTTTATCCTCCGAATCGAGGATACCGACAGCCGTCGTTCCTCAGAGGACCTAGTGGCTGGTATCCTCGGCGGATTGCGCTGGCTAGGGATCGATTGGGATGAAGGCCCTGGCGTGAACGGTCCGCATGGTCCCTATTTTCAATCGGCCCGCCTAGAGAACTACCGTGTGGCCGTTGACCACCTCGTGGCCAGCGGCCACGCATACCGTTGTTTTTGCCAACCCGAGGAACTACAGGCGCGTCGGGCAGTTGCGCAGGCCGAGCACGCAGGTTGGATGTACGACCGTACATGCCTTCACCGCAGCGACAAGGCACTGGCGCAGCTAAAGAGCACTGGTGTCCCGCATGCGATTCGGTTCAAAGTGCCTAAGGGACGCACTCGATTCGACGATGTTGTTCGTGGTTCGATCGAGGTCAACAACGCGACCATCGACGATTTTGTCCTCCTACGCTCGGACGGTCACCCCACCTATCACCTGTCGGTTGTCGTTGATGATGTGGACATGGCGATAACTCACGTCGTGCGTGGTGACGACCACACCTCGAACACTCCCAAGCACGTATTACTCTTCAGAGCACTGAACGCGAAACTACCTCAGTTTGCTCACGTGCCACTTATTTTCGGAGCTGACAAGAAACGATTGAGTAAGCGGCACGGTGCAACCTCGGTCGCTGAATTTCAACAGTTGGGCTATCTGCCAGACGCTTTGGTGAACTTCTTAGCCTTACTCGGTTGGTCACCGGGTGAGGACCAAGAGATGTTAACGCGCGACGCACTGGTGCAGGCATTTACACTGGAAGGAGTCAGCGGCGGCAATGCTGTCTTCGATCAAAAGAAGCTCGACTGGTTTAACAGCCGGCACATCGAATTACTCCCGGCGGACGAGATCATCGACAAGATCCAGCCGCTCCTCGAGGAATCGAGACTATGGCGTGAGGAGTACGCCAGCGTAGGGGACTCACGCACGAGGCTCGCCAGCATTATCAATCTACTAAAATCACGTGCCACAGTTCTTCCCGACTTTGTTGAGTACGGCCGACCGTTCCTAGTTGACGAAGTGACATACGAGCCAGAGGCTGTGAAAAAGCGGTTATCAGTAGTTGGCCTAGCCGATCACGTTGCTGCTCTTCGCGAGGCGTATGCTGCGCTTGAGGAAGACCGATTCGACTCCAGTTCCTTGGAGCGTGTACTTCGGGGCATCGCCGACAGCAGAAGCATAAAGGCTGGTGTCCTAATCCACGCCACCCGAGTTGCCATGACCGGGACTACCGTCAGCCCTAGCCTCTTTGAGATGGTTGAACTCATGGGTCGGGCTAAGACGATCGGTCGGCTAAAAGCACTTGAGCAGTTTCTTGCCGAGCAGCCACCGCTCGACTCACTGTCGTGACCGAGCCGCTCATTACCCCAAACGACTACCGGCGGGCCTGTCGTTATTTGACAGCTCGCGACCCCGTCATCGCGGCGATCATCCGTCGGCAGGGACCATGCGGAATGGGACGCTTCAAGCGGACCGACCCCTATTTAGCCCTGGTGGAAGCTATTGTCTGGCAGCAACTGTCGGTTAAGGCTGCAAAGACGATTTATACGCGTCTCTTGGCTAAGTTTCCTGCTGACGGTGGTCTCACTGCGGCCGCGCTTGGTAAGACCCGCCGCGCTCGGCTCCGTCACGCCGGGTTAAGTTGGGCGAAGGTGGATTATCTGAAAGACCTGTCCGAGAAGGTCAACCGAGGCACCCTTGACTTGGCCGCGCTTGAAACCGAGTCTGACGACCAGGTCATTTCGGTGCTGACATCGGTGAAAGGGATTGGTCGCTGGTCGGCCGATATGTTTCTGATGTTCCGACTCGGCCGGCCCGACGTGTTTCCTGTCGGAGATTTGGGGATCGTTAAGGCAATGCAGAAGGCCTACCGGATGCGTAAACCACCCACTCCTCAACGTATGTTCAAGATCGCCGAACCTTGGCGACCTTACCGCTCGGTGGCATCTTGGTATCTCTGGGAGAGCGTCGAGAATGCGCCGTTGGACGGGTGATGACTGAACTAGGCCACGGAGACTTAACGTTCCCCGCGGGCCAGTTCATCATTGATCACTGTTTCGAAGGTTTCGAACGGTAGGGCGCCAGAGATCATCCGACCGTTGATGAAGAGCGTTGGCGTAGACGTCACACCGTAGCTTTCCGCCTCCGCGATGTCCTGACGCACCAAGTCTGCTGTCTCACCAGAATCCAAACACGCATCGAACGCCAACTGGTCGAGGTCTAACTCTCCGGCGTATCGCTTCAGGTCCGGAATCGCCAGTGCCCGTTGGTTCACGAACAGCTTATCGTGGTACTCCCAGAACCGCTCTTGGGCATGCGCGCACTGAGCCGCCTCGGCCGCTTTGAAGGCTTGGGGGTGGGTGCTTAGGGGCAGGTCCTTAAAGACGAAGCGCACTCGATCACCGTATACCTCGGTGATTCTTTCGAGGGTCGGACCGACCCTCCCACAAAACGGTCACTGAAAGTCGGAGAATTCGATGATCTCCACGATGGCGCCCGACGTACCCTTGATTGGGTCGGTCGGCGCGCGTGCAATGGCCATCCGCGGTGGCTCAAGGAGCCGTTCAACTCGCACATCCAGACTATCTGACAGCTCAGCGATCAGCGTGGCACGTGCTTCTACAGACTGCTGCTGCTGCAAGAAGTTGTTGATCGGCCTACGCAATTGTTCAAGCGTACGCCCCTGGGTCTGTTGTTCCCCGAGGCTACTGTAAAACCGCTCAACGTCAGTATCTGTAATCGGTGTCACTCGGGCCGACATTTCCTGTCGTAGAAGCGTCTCTGGGGTGAGACCTCGATTAGCGGCTTCGATCTCGAGGATCTGATTACCCACAACCATGTCAAGATAAAGGACCAACGCATCGTAGCGTGACTGCGAGACCTGCATGAACGACCCGGCGTCGATCTCACGCCAGTGTTCCTCGACCTCGCCGAGCGTAATCTCACGATCACCCACACGCGCGACGACCTCATCCGATAAACCGAACTGTTGCTTAGAAAGAAGAGCCCCCACGCCCACGACGAGGAGTAGCACGCACGACCAGAGCACACCGCGCTTCAGGCCCATCCCGGAAGACTGACCCCCAGTTGGAACATTCGACGGTAGTTGCTCACTATCAGCCATATCGTATAAGACGCGCCCTGCACCCTTCTGGCTTGGTAGCGTCATGCCAGCATACCGGCCGCCGAACAGATTCGCAAATGCGGTGAGTATAAATCGTACAGGGACGATCCCCGCTCTTGTAGGGTAGCTTCACGCTATTTATAATTGGGGTTTCTGAGTCCCACCGCGGCCGATACTGGGAGGTCGTTCAATGGTAGGACACGCGGCTCTGGACCGTGGAATCGGGGTTCGAATCCCTGCCTCCCAGCCAACTTCTCGCCCTGCGAGTTTGTGATCCCTTTCCAGCGCTCCGGGCATCAGGCAGAAAGTTCGATACGTACCCCGAAGGCCAGCACGCTCTCGGGAGGCATGCCGGTCATAAATCGAAAAACTCTCTAAAAGAAGCGAAGCGAATAGGACACTTTCACCCCGCGCCCGATTTCTGGCGCGAGGTCTTTGATGAATGATGTGTGGAGCCGATAACTTTCGTTTGTCAGGTTGTACCCCGAGACGGCCAGAATGTGGGCCATGTGCTGCATGGGCCATACATACGAGGCTTTAATGTTTAGAAGAGAATAACCATTAGTAGGAGTTTCATGGCGATCCACCTTGTTTTGTTTGGCAGATACGATCCACCCGGGTGTAACCGTCAATCCTCGATAGGGGAAATTGAAACTCAACTGCGCACGGAGTGGAGGAATCCGAGGGAGTGCTTGCTGTGTCGTAGTCAATTCTGCATTTACAAGTCCGATGCCCAAATTTGCCCAAACGGAGGTGCCGAGTCGAGCGCTCGCCTTGGCATCGAATCCGACAAACCGCGCGTCACCTTGAAGAAAATTAGCAACACGCAACTTGTTCTTGATTTGGTTGGTTTGGGACGGGAACACAAAGTTGTCGATGTCGTAGATATAGAAGTTGAAATCGCCACGAAGTCGGGTTGCCTGGTGCCGAAGGCTCACATCGAGTCCTAGGGTGGATTCAGTGTCCAGGTTGGGATTGCCAACCTCGAAGGTGAGGTTGCCAACGTGCGGACCAAAATTGTAGAGCTCCTCTAGCGCCGGGGCTCGGTATGAACGGGTCAGGTTGACGACGAAGGCACCGGTTTCGCCAAGGTCAGTCTGGAAACCCACTGAACCTGACGCGGTGGTGAAGTCACGGTTACGCACGGCCGGTGCCTCAAGGTGGTCGTCGTCATGGTCGTCGTGGCTGGCCTGACGCGCCGCAACCGAGTAGGCGTTGCGTTCGATACGCCCGCCAAGTTGAAAGCGGTATCGACCAAAACTTAACTCCTCATAAGCAAAGGCGGCGAGCGACACTTGATCGGTCGCAGGCGCCAGCGCTTCCTCTCCCTTGGCAACGTAATCACGAAATTGAGCCCAGACGCCGAACTTCCCCGCGACTCTATTGGTCTGTCGTTGATCCATTTCTATCCGCGCGATATAGCTCCGATTGTTGAACGTTGTCCCAATGGTTTCAACGCCCTTATGGTCAACGTCGAGTTCATCATGCTGCCAGTCGACGACTTTGGTTACCATGCGGAGCGAGTTTACGAAACGATTGTTTAGATCGCGCATTCCAACTTCGATGTTACCCACCCGTCGTGTTGAGCCGACGTCGATGGTGCCCTCCTCTTCATGGTCCTCTCCGTGGTCATCTTCGTCATGGTCGCCATGTCCATGGAAGTCCTCGGCGAATGGAACGCCATAGCGGCCATCCTCAATAGTTACCCCACTGCTCACAAACAGATGCTCGCCAAAGTAGCCGACACCAGCTCGACCGTTTGACAGACGGGTCGCCGAATTCTTGATCTTGCCGGCCGGCGTGTTGTAATCATCGGTTCTCCGTGTGCCACCGCCGGCCCACATCATGAGCGGTCCCTGGGCATGTTGCATGCTGCCATTGGTTCCCGCCTGCCGGTTGGCGCTTCCCCCATCAACACTGAGTTGCCCGCGCGTTCCCTCGGTCAGCGTATTACGGTAGCTTTCGTGCGGTGTGATGGTGTTGATGACACCACCTACTGCGTTGGACCCATAAAGTAGAGTTGCCGGTCCTCGCACAATTTCGATGCGTTCGAGCCCATTCGGGTCAACTGACGTACCGTGGTCCGCGGATTGACTGGCCAAGTCGCCGGTGCGGACTCCGTCTTCCATCACGAGTACCCGGTCACCATCAAAGCCGCGAATGATCGGGCGACTTGAACCCGGACCGAAGCTCCGCTTCCAGACCCCCGGCTCATTTTCGAGTGCCTCTCCAAGGGACCCCTGGGCATCAGTGACAAGATCGAACGCGTCAAGTGTACTGATGGCATTGAACGCTTCATAGGTTGTGGCGGAATCCGCTACCGTACCCGTGACGGTCACTTCCTCGTGCACGGGCGAAAGTGCCAGTTCAAACTCGACGGTCGTCGTTTCCCCTGCAAGGATTGTGATTGCTTGGCGACTGGCAGTGAGGTGCTCGCGTTGTGCCAAGATTTCATAAGTGCCAACGGGCACGTCCTCAACAACGAACATGCCCTCTGCGTTGGTCAACACCGTCTGGCCGGGTCCAATCACCAACACCAATGCTCCGGCGATGGCATCGCCGTTCTCGGTCAGCGTAACGCTGCCGCGGACAGTGCCAGTGCTCTGGGCCCATGCCGGCGTCCAGGCAAGACACACTAGGACCCCACTTACGAGTAGTGTGCTTCGGACGATTCGAAAACAATTCCACATGTGTTGCTTTCCCGAAACTCAAGTTACCTCTGTGCCGGACGGCGCTCACCTTTCAGTCGGCCAGGCAGTCAAATCACAGGAGAGGCCGACTTCTAAGCGAACAACTAAAACGACTAAAGGTGGTGGAAAAACTAGGCGGGTGGGCCGCGAGCAGGATCGTTCTGGCCGTAATGGGAAGTGATTGTATCGGTCGAGTGAACCAGTATGGGCGATTCAGTCCAGTCTGCTGGACTGAGCAGGGGAGTCGCGGTCAGGGAATTGACAGCCTGATGCCGCAGTTGGCAAATCGCACAATCTTGGTCTGACCCATGATCTGGGTGCAAGGGGCCAGCAATGGAGGCCACGGCGACCACCGCAACCACCAAAACGACAGTGAGGCTACGAAAAACACGGCCGTACGGAAGCATTGTCTCTCAGAAAAAGCCCTAAGTGGATCGAGGATATTAGGAAATCCGATTCTTTGTCAAGTAAACGAAGCTTCTCCTTGACAGCGTCGCGCCTCTCACCAGATCATCGCCGCATATATTAATTATTTGCGCACTGTTATCTTTTTAATCGTTATGAATGACCGTGAACTCGGCTTGGGTCGGCGGATTACCCGCCGTGATTTCGTGCAGGGTGTTGCGGTGCCGGTCGGAGGGTCCCTTGTGCTTCCTCGCTGGACCGAAGCGCTGGGCGAAGATATCAACGCCGACGCACCGTCCACAGAAAATTACCCACCTTTACGCACCGGGATGCGTGGAAGTCACGCTGGCTCGTTCGAAATCGGCCATCAGCTCCGTGATCAACGGGGCTGGGATTTCTCGGATGCCGTTGACACGGGAGAGCGCTACGACTTGGTCATTGTTGGTGGAGGCATCAGCGGGCTCGCTGCAGCGCATTTCTTTATCAAGTACGTTGGTCGCGACTCGCGAGTGCTAGTTCTCGACAACCATGATGATTTTGGCGGCCACGCGAAGCGAAACGAATTTCACCATAAGGGGCGAACCCTGGTGCTTAACGGTGGAACGCTGAACATTGAATCACCCGAGCGCTACAATCAGCCATCACAGCAGCTCCTCCAGGACATTGGTATTGACCTCGGTCGGTTCCTCTCGGACAACGCAGATTCACGACAGATGTACCGGCGGATGGGTCTTGGCTCCGCTTATTTTTTTGATCGTGAGACGTGGGGAGTAGACCGGCTTGTGAAGAATGACCGTGGTGGTTTCACGGAGGCGTTTGTTGCCAAGACGCCACTCTCTCCGGCCGCACAGCAAGATTTGCTGAGGTTGAATGGGTCAGATCAGCGCGACTATTTTTCTGGCCTGACCTCGGCCGAAAAGAAGGTACGACTAGCCAAGATGAGCTATGCCGACTTTCTGCAAGACCTTGCCAAGGTTGACCCGCAAGTGCTGTGGTTCTACCAAGGAACAGGTGCAGGTAGTTTCGTCACGGGGATTGACACACTACCCGCGCTATTTGCTTGGGAGATGGGTCAGCCTGGGTTTGGTGGCTTAGGTCTCGAACCAACACCAGACGGTATGCTGGCCGACCTTCCCGGTGGACACCACGGACGGCAGAGGCCGGGCGCTGGTTCCGTCCATTTCCCCGACGGTAACGCCACTGTTACCCGCCTGATGGTTCGATGGTTACTCCCAGATGCCGTGCCGGGTTCAACCCAGGAAGACGTCGCCACAGCTCACGTGGACTATGGCCTACTGGATCGTCTAGGGCAGACTGCACGAATTCGGCTCGATAGCACTGTCGTTCGTGCGAGACACACCGGGGCCAGTGGTAGCGATGCAGTGGAAGTGAGCTATGTGCGCGACGGTCGGACCCACCACGTCCGGGGTCGTCACGCGGTAATGGCCTGCTGGAACCGCATGATTCCGTATCTGGTTCCCGAACTGCCGGCCACCCAGAAGGAAGCCCTGCGGTTCGGTGTCAAGGCGCCACTCGTCTACACAAGTGTCGCGATACGCAACTGGAAGGCGTTTGCGAAGCTAAGCGTGAGCCGCGTCAGCGCGCCGACGATGTACCACGCTCGCGTGAGGCTTGACGAGGCAGTTAGCCTGGGCGACCTGCGACACGCGGAGAATCCCGAGGAACCGATCGTGCTGAGTCTTACGCGCTACCCGGTTACCCCTGGTCCACCCCGGAAGGTGCAGTATCGCTTAGGCCGCGAAGACCTTCTCTCGACCTCGTTTGAGACGTACGAACGGAAGATCCGCGACCAACTCGGGCGCGTGCTCGGTGACGGTGGGTTCGACCCCGCACGCGATATCATTGCTATTAGCGTCAACCGTTGGCCACACGGTTACTCCTATACTTACAACAGTCTGACCGATCCGCTGGAATGGGTGTTCACGGCGAGCGATGAGCGTCCGTGTGTCAAAGCTCGCCAGCCGTTTGGCTCAATTGCCATTGCCAACGCCGACGCTGCCGCGAGTCCGCATACGGACGCCGCGATTCTCGAAGCGCACCGTGCCATACAGGAGATCATCCACCGCCGAGCCATGCCGGCGCTCGGTTAGTTAACGAAAGGGTTGTCGAAGCTACCGAAACCGAGTGAGTGAAACGTCGATTGCACGCTCGCGGCGTTCACTTCGCTGCCACTGCACCAAGATCGGACTCTGGAACGGCCCCTCGGCGAGTGTGCCGAGACCGGGCTGATCCTCATCGGAAACCAGTAGACAGACCGAGCGTTTCATGCGCAGAAAGCGCCGCGCAGGAGCACCGATAAAACGGGCGAGGATTTTTTCTACCACCGATTCGTTCAGCCCAAGGGCGTCAACGAGTTCGTTGAACACGCGAACCATGTCGTACTTGGCATAGCCGATCGTTTTGTTTGGGATGGCGCGTGGATCAGCTAGGAGGTGGCGACTTTTTTCAGCCATGAATCGCAGGGGATTTCGAAGCACTTCCGCTAGGTCGTGTTGCATTAGCAAGGTTTCGTATTCGTTGACGGTGAGGCCAGCTTGGTGCTCACCTGGTGCCAAGGTGATGTGGATGCGGCCTTTGTCTACACCGTGCTGGTTGATAAGTTCTCGACAGCGGTCATACAAGCCGAGGCGCGGGTCCTTCAGGTTCACCGAATCTACTGGATGCCCGGAGATTGGTACTGTCACGCGCACGGTCGCAACTGGTTCTTCTGAGTTATAGCCAAGAATGCTGGTTACACGCTGCCTAGGTTGCCCATTGCTGATGCCATCAAGATCAATGAAATAGACGGGCTCGCCACGCCGCCGGCGATACGTGACACAACTACGAAGGCCAGCGCTGATAAACGCTAGGTGTGAGTCGGCGTTGCGCGGCTCGACCCGCCGCTGCGCTTCAGACAACTCCTCACGGAGGTGGAGTTCGTCATGTTGATAGCCGCCTCCTTCAGGGAACAAGGCTTGGAAGAAATTGAGATATGGCGCAACTCCGTCGCGTTTTCTGTTTAAACGCATTGCCAGGCCTTGGTCAAGGTAGCCCGCCGTCGTGTGGAACGAATAGTAGAGTGCGCGTGGGAAATGTTCGAGGAGGTCGCCGTGAGCCGAAGCTGCGCGCGCACGGACATCCACGACGTCGGTGCGAGTGCGAGGGCTGACTGACAGAGTAACTTGGGCCGGCGTGCTCATTACCGTAATATGGCCTAGTCCAGAGCTAAGTCTAACCGGCTTTGTGCGAAACGTCACCCTATGAGTTTTCTCTAGTCAAGCGTAATCAGTCATTTACCACTGTGCTAGATTGTGCTGGTTGGTTTAACGCGAGGGTTACGAGATGTTAGCCGGTGCCGCTCTGTCATGAAGTGCAACATGGTCCGATATGCTTTACTTTTGATCTGTTGTTTACCTATTAGTTGCGGTGAATCACTTGACACTGTCGGTGACGCTGAGCTTGGTTCGACGACAGTACAATCTGGGGTGAAGACGCCCGAGGGTGGTGCAGACTTAGTCATTGATTCGGCCACGATTGAGAATTCTGTCTTAAGCGTTGTTGGCGGCGGCACCTTGCCCAACGGTGCTTTGATCTCCTATGAGGTGAAGCACGATGGGTTCGATAACGGTGATTACGATGGCTACGAGACCGGACAAAACGAATTTGATCATGGGGCTTTCACATTTGAGATGTCGGTCAACGATTGGCCAACGGGTCACGCACTGATTCGGTTAAGCTTTGAGATGCGACCGAGTGGTGCTTCACAACCTTCGGCTGTCCTGGAAGCCTACGGCGAGAACGGTGAGAAACTCGTTGGTCCCAAAGTTGAGGAATTCGGAGGCCGGAAAACGATCACGGTCTCAGGTGAAGCAGAGATTTCCTGACCAGCCACCCCGTTTTGCCTGCCTTCTGGTGGTCTGGTCTTCAATTCAAGGGTCCTCAGTGGAGTGAGGAGCATGCCCGACGCTATTCTCGCGCTTGATCAAGGCACGACCGGAAGTACAGCACTCGTCTTTTTTCACGACGGCTTCATCGTGAGTCGTGCCTACTCTGAGTTCACACAGTCCTATCCTGAGCCGGGTTGGGTCGAACACGACCCTGAAGAGATATGGCGTGTTAGTCGGCGTGTGATGTCCGAAGCTTTGGCGGAGGCGAGCGTGCAGCCGAACGAGCTTAAGGGGATTGGTATTACAAATCAACGTGAGACGACGGTCGTCTGGGAGCGACAAACCGGCAACCCAATTCATCCAGCAATCGTGTGGCAAAGCCGTCAAACTGCTGGGATCTGCGAAGAACTAATTCAAAATGGCTTTTCCAAGACTGTCCGCGATCGGACGGGTCTGGTTATTGACGCTTACTTTTCGGGTACGAAAGTTAAGTGGATCCTTGATCGATACCCAGAGGCACGTGCGAAGGCACGCGATGGCGAATTACTGTTTGGCACCATCGACACGTGGTTATTGTGGAAGTTGACCGGTGGTGCTTGGGCTACTGACCCGACCAATGCGTCGCGGACCCTTCTCTACAATATCCACGATCGGCAGTGGGACCCGACTCTGCTGGAGATGCTAGATGTTCCCGCAGCAATGTTGCCACCGGTGAAGCCCAGTAGTGGCATGTTTGGTGAGACCTGCCAGCACGATGGAATTCCTGCCGGTGTGCCGATTGCCGGCATTGCGGGCGACCAGCAGGCGGCTCTCTATGGTCAAGGGTGTTGGGAGCCGGGGATGGCGAAGAACACTTACGGGACCGGCTGCTTCGTGGTTATGAACATGGGGTCGCAGCGGCCGCCGGTTCGTGACGGGCTGTTGACAACACTTTGCTGTGACTCCATGGGGCAGACGATGTATGCCCTAGAAGGATCAATCTTTGTAGCTGGTGCAGCAATCCAATGGCTGCGTGACGAACTTGGCTTAATCGAATCAGCGGCTGACACTGAGTCGATTGCGACCAGTTTAACTGACACCCATGGTGTCACGGTCGTACCCGCCTTCACCGGGCTGGGCGCGCCTCACTGGGACATGAACGCACGTGGTGCGATTGTTGGTCTGACCAGAGGCGTGAACCGTAAACACATCATACGGGCCACCCTAGAGAGCCTGGCATATCAGACGCGCGATGTTGTCGACGCAATGGCTGATTCAGGAGCAACGATTCAGGAGCTACGGGTCGATGGTGGAGCTGCAGCGAATAATTTCTTGATGCAATTTCAGACGGATATGTTGGGCGTTCCAGTAAACAGGCCGACGGTGCTTGAAACCACCGCATCTGGTGCGGCATTTCTGGCTGGCCTCGGCGTTGGCTTCTGGGACAGCCCCGAGGCTCTGCGTGGTGTGAGACGTCGCGATCGAATGTTCCAACCAGCTATGGTCGCCCATGAACGAGACAAGCTGTATGCGACTTGGACACAAGCTGTCGCCCACGTGCGTGCGGCCGGCGACAAAACCTCCGGGTGACTTCCTTTACCAAACTGTGTTCTGCACCTCTAGTTGTCAACCTCTTTCAGACCCTCGACCAGGCTTGACCGTCACGGGATGTTGCGAAGAACCGCTTCAGCACACGCGTGGGTGCCGGAGACGTGATCGGCGTTAGCCCGACGATTAGTGCGAGACTCAGCGCCATCCCGGGGACGATAGGGTGGACGGTGACGGCCCAAGGGACCTCAGCGAGGGTGAGGCCAGTCCACACGGTGGTGATCGTTAAACCACCGATCGCTGAAGCGGCTGCGGCCGCGGGCGTCGTGCGCGGGGAGGTCAATCCGAAAAGCAATGGGAAGAAAAAAGTGGCCCCGACCATGGCGACCGCATACGAAACAATAGCCAGAATTAGCGCTGGAGTGTTGAGCGCGGCGGCGAGTGAGACGACGCCGATTACGATGATGGTTAACCGCGACACGCGCAGATAGTAAGCTTCGTCTCGGACGATGCCGCGTGGCTCGTGAATCGATTTTCGCAGAAAGTCACGTGCAACAGCGGCTCCCGAGAGTAGTAGCAGCGAGTCGGTAGTTGACATGGCGGCGCTGGCGATGCCGGTTAATGCGACTGCCGATGCGAGCGGGCCAAGAACACTCGCTGAGAGTGCAGGAAACGCTTGATCGGGAATATCGATCTGGTCCCAAACTAGGATTCGCGCTGCACCGCCAAGATAAAGGTTGCCGTAGAGTATGAAAATGCAGACGAGTAGGCACGTGGTCGGCAGGGCGTAACGAGCGGCCTTTGAATCCCGTGCCACGAAAACTTTGGTTAGCAACTCCAAACGGGTGGCGTAGGCGACGAACCAGACGAGCCACCAGGACAGCAGGTAACCCCAGCTCCACGACGTACCCGTGACCGAAGTCCATCCGGGAGCAACGTGTTCGACGTTCTGCATTACCGTTGTGAACCCGCCTACTGCGTTGTACACGGCCGGCATCATGATGATGAGACCGACCCACATGAACATGAACTGCAGGATGTTTGTCCAGATGATGGCCAGCATTCCGCCGAGAGCCACATAGAAGATGAACAGTGCCGTGCCGATCACCATCGACCACTCCAGCCGGAGGCCGAGTAGGCCCTCGAGGATCAACCCCATGCCAAGGATTTGTGCGATGAGGTATACGATGCTGGAAGCCGCAATGACGAACGCGCTGAACGCTCGGAGCGAATGGCTGTCAAACCGTTCGCCCATGTAGTCGGGCAGCGTGCACGCGCCGATCTCGCGAAGCTTTCTAGCAAAGAAGAGAAGGATGACAAGAAAGCCCAAGGCGAAGCTCATCAAGGGCAAGATTGCGACACCTCCGAACGCTCCGGCGAAAGCTACACCACTCAGTATGGAGCCGCCATGCATGATGGCTGCCATCATGCCGAGCGTCATGATGGTCGTGCCGAACCGACGTCCTGCAACCCACAGGTCAGCCTCGTTCTTCTGTTGCTGACCTGACACAATACCGATCGCGACGATAGCCACAAGGTAGGCCCCGAAAATGAGTAGGCCGATAGCAGACGGAGTCATATGCTACTCACGCCGCCCTGACTTAATCTGCCAGCAGATGTAATACTGCCAGACGATGATGGCTAGGGGGATAGCAATGAGAACGATAAGACTTGACCAGGGGAGACCAAACATGTTCGTAAGGATACTGAATTCTCGAACCGGGTGTCCTCAAACCGGGCTAAAGATATAGGGAGGCGTTGTTAGCAATTTGGCTCTCGTCCTGTTCGACTGAGAGTCGTAAGTCTAAATCTTTCCTCTATCGAGTATGATCCGCATGTTTTCTGCTGAAAGGAGCATTCAAGTGTGCACAGTATGTCGCCTTGTGACAGCGGTCCTTTTGGCCGCGACGCTTGCGGCTTGTAGCCCGCCCCAGGAGCCCGAGTCAACACCGAAACCCGAACCGCTTACCGGCCTAGTCGACGGCCTTGCTTCGGGATCGGTGAAAGTCGTCGACCTTACGCAACCTCTTAATGCGGCAACTCCCATTATCCAGCTTCCACCACCGTTTGCGAATACGCCAGGGTTTACGCCGCATCTGATTTCTAACTTCGATGCCGATGGACCAGGTTGGTATTGGAACTGGATGGAAGTCGGGGAGCATGTTGGCACCCATTTCGATGCGCCGTGTCACTGGGTTTCCGGGCGTGATCTACCCTGTGTGGACGCGCTTAATGCCGACGAATTTATTGGACCTGCTGTTGTGATCGACGTTACTGCTGCAGTCTCGGACAATCCTGACTTTGTGGCGACCCAAGAGACGATCGAAAGTTGGGAAGCCGAGAACGGCCGAATTCCAGAGAGAGCATGGGTAATTCTCAAAACCGGATGGGGTTCGCGTGCCAGTGATAGCGAACTGTTTTTCAACGCGGATGACTCCGGTATGGCGCACTATCCTGGCTTCGGACTTGAATCGGCAACGTTCCTCACGACCCAACGCAACATCCTCGGCGTTGGCACGGAAGCTGTCGGCACAGACGCGGCGGTGGGTGCGATCGCCGATCCAGCGTTTCCAAATCACTTTACAATGCACGGGGCTGGCAAGTACGGATTGACCCAACTCGCCAACGTGGACCAACTTCCAGCCACAGGTGCTGTGATCATCGCGACGCCGCTCAAGATCGATCGTGGTTCTGGCAGTCCAGTACGTGCCATCGCACTGGTTCCGGCATCATAAGAACTGGTTCCACGTGTGAGGCGGTTGAAAAGTGGTTAACAACTTTTTTAGGGTCAATATTCGGGTTCATTGGGCCGATACCGACGCCGCTGGAGTGGTGTGGTTTGGCAACTTTCTTCGGTTTTTCGAGGAAGCGGAGGACGAGCTGTTTCGAGCGCTTGGCAGAACCCGTATGGAACTCATGAAAGATTTCGGCATTCTCATGCCTCGTGTCGATGCTTCATGCAAGTTTCGCGCACCGGCACGCGCTGAAGAGGTGCTCGAAATTGGGATTGCTATTGAATCGATCACTATGCGTCGGATTTCATATCGGTTCGAGGCACGAAAAGTCGACTCCCGCAAGCTGATTTGCGAAGGGTCTTATCGGGTTGCTTGCATCCGGCAAAGGACCTTTAGAGGCATCGAGTTTCCGGCTAAGCTCCGCGGGCTGCTTAAGCGGATGGACGGATTGGTTACCGCACAGCGCCAGGAGACAAGCGACCGTTGATAATCGGCACAGACCTGGGAAGTTCTCGCTGGAGTTTCTAGGAACAACCGCTTAAATGTCTAAGAAATTCTCTATAGAAGAGCATGCAAACAGTGACACAATTGGCATAACCGCCGTACGGCAGCGAAACGAGCGGTGTTTCAGCGGTTGTCTAGGGGCCGAGTTCCTCTGATCGACGGGAGAGTCCATGATGCAAGCGTGGGGCGTGACCCTACTCCGGTTAACTGTTGGAGTGGTCTTTGTCGCACACGGAGTGCCGAAGTTGTTTGGGCCGATGTGGGGCGGCACTAGTCCGGAGGACACCGTTGCCTTATTCGCCTTGGTAGGTTTGCAGCCAGCGCCCTTGCTTGCCGTTACGGTAGGAATTGTTGAACTGGGTGGTGGCATAGCGCTTTTTTTTGGTGCCTTCACGCGCCTAATGAGCGCGCTCCTGACGATCATTATGGCTGTAGCGATTTGGAAAGTGCACTGGCCGCATGGCTTCTTCCTGAATTGGTCTCTCGAACCGGGTGTCGGACACGGCTTCGAGTATGCGCTCGTCTTACTCGTTGCTTTGTTTTGCTTAATGCTGACCGGACCTGGCGTGTTGTCGTTCGACGGGTACGCTGGCAAGTCGGCGAAGTCCGCCAAAGGGCGATAACGTCGGGATAAGGTGTAGCGCGCCCTCAACACTCTCCTACCTTTTTCCGGATCTTCCACCATGCAATTAACGGGTCGATCAGCTTTAGTGACCGGCGGTAAGAGAATTGGTGCAGTAGTCGCCCAGGCGCTGGCGGCACGTGGAGCGGACGTAGCGCTTTCATTCAACCGCTCTCGTCACGAGGCCGAACAGGCCGCAGAAGCGATTCGCGCGCATGGCCAGCAAGCCTTCATCGCACCGGCGGATTTGTCGCAAGCCTCTGCATGCGGTGAAATTGTGCAGGCCACTACTGAGGCTTTGGGTCGACTCGACATACTGGTACACATGGCCTCGGTCTACGCTCAAACACCGTTTGACCAGCTAACTGTTGACGACTGGGATCGATCACTCGCGGTGGATCTCCGTGCAGCCTTTCTCTGTGCGCGTGCGGCTGTACCGCATATGCGCACCGCTGGAGGTGGGCGTATCGTTATGTTCTCGGATTGGACAGCCAAGAGTGGCCGACCAACCTACACGGGCTATCTGCCGTATTACGTCGCTAAAGCTGGCTCAGTCGCGCTGGCCGAAGCGTTAGCGTTCGAATTGGCACCCGACCAAATTCTTGTTAACTCAATCGCTCCTGGACCCATCCGTGCACCGGCACAACTGGGAAAGGCAGTCCAAGAGGAGGTCATCCGCGCGACGCCGCTCAGCCGATGGGGCGGCGATGAGGAGATTGCAAAAACTGTTCTTTGGCTTATCGAAAGTGATTTCGTAACGGGTGAGACAATTCGGGTAGACGGTGGGCGCCACCTGCGTTGAGTCTGGGTTCAGGCTCACACGTTAAGCAGAGCTTTCATTGAGGCGAGTGCGCCCGTCAATTCGTCGCGGTTCTTCCCAAAGGCCAGCCGGATATACCCCTCACCGTGCGTGCCGAAATCGGCGCCGGGCACACAACCGATACGACCTTCCTTAATCAGGTACTCGACCAATGCCCACGAGAGTGATTCCGGACTTCCCGTGTTGCCCGGTGGGCGCCAAGCCGGATCGATCCGGAGGAACGCATAGAACGCCCCCTTGGGAGGTTCGCCGCTGAGTACCCCGGAGCCTAATTCGCGGATGCCCTCGTAGAACAGGTCGCGCCGTGCCTGCAACTCGACCCGATAAGCCTCCACTTGATTTTTTGCGTCCTCTAAGCCACCGACGCCACCCCATTGCACAACTGTGCCAGTGTTGCTACACGTATAGTAAAGAACTTTCTTAATACGGTCGGCAATGACTGGATCCTTTATCGCGAAATAACCCAGACGGAGGCCGGTCATCGCGTACGATTTGCTAAACGTGTAAACAGAGATCGTTCGGTTGTACATGCCCGGCAGGGACGCTATGCTCACATGACGTTCGCCGTCGAAGACGATGTCTTCGTATGCCTCGTCGGAGATTACCCACAGATCGTGCTCTTGTGCGATCGCCGCGATCCGCTCAATATCTGCCTGGGTGAGGAGGCCGCCGGTTGGGTTCTGGGGTGAATTCAGCAGGATTGCCCGCGTCTTTTGTGTCACCTTCGATTCCAACTCGTCTAGGTCTGGCCGCCAGCGACGCGATTCATACAACGGGCAGTCGATGGGTACACCTTGAGCTGATTGGATGGTACCGCGTGTCGCTGGCCACATTGGGTCGGCACAGAGCACTTCGTCGCCTGGTTCCAGTAAACCGTGGAAAATCACGTAGAGACCATGGATACCGCCGTTGGTGACCATGACGTCGCCAACCGATTCAATCGGAATCTTGTTTTGGTTTTGAAGCTTGTCAACAATGAGTTCACGGAGGCGGGGAATGCCAACCGTCTGAACATAGTGCGTACGATTCTCAGCGATGGCTCGACTCATTCCAGCTTTAACAGCGTCCGGAGCGTCAAAGCCGACGTCACCTTGATCGAGACGATAGGGGTTTTCGATACCGAACATCATGTCGCGAATCCGCATAATGCCCGAGAACGGAATGGAGTCGAGGCGCTCACCCATTCGCTCAGAGTGGCACATAGTGCTAGGTCTTGGCAAACCCCCGATGTTTAAGGTTCTTGTTGTTTTCCACAGCCGCACAGTCGTGGCGGCAGCGGCGATCGGTTATCCTTGCGGTCTCGAAACGCTCGCTGAGCTTTATTGGGAGACCCCGCTGTTCAACCGATGAGCACCGATCCGATTTCTATACTGAGCGCAGTACCGGCGATTGCGCTAGGGCATTATCCGACTCCAGTGGAGGAACTGAACGGCCTACGTGCCGCACTGGGCGGTGGGCCCCGGCTTATCGTCAAACGCGACGATTCCATCGGATTTGCTTTCGGTGGTAACAAGGTCAGAAAACTTGAGTTGGTGTGTGCACGGGCACTGAATGAGGGTGCCGATACCCTCATCACGGCCGGTGGTGTGCAGTCGAACCACGCACGGGTGACAGCGGCGGTCGCGGCTCGTCATGGCCTACGTTGTCTGCTCGTGGCGAACGGTGTGCCACCGGATAAGCCAACGGCAAATGCGTTACTCGACGAGCTATTGGGTGCTGAGGTTCATTACGTTAAGTCTCGTGAAGACCGGTCGCCCACGATGGCGTCGGCAGCGGCACGCTTGGTTGCGGCGGGACGGCGTCCCTATGTGATTCCCGTCGGTGCCTCAACTCCACTAGGAGCACTGGGATATGTTCGTGCAGTGGGCGAGTTGGCTGGTCAGGTGACGCCTCCCGACGTAATCGTCCACGCCAGTTCGTCCGGTGGAACCCAGGCTGGTCTTGTGGCTGGGTGCCGCCTTTACACGCAACGCACCCAAGTCATCGGTGTCAGTGCTGACGATTCAGCTGAATCATTACTCCAGACGATAGCGACACTGATTAGAGGGATCGAGACGATCCTTCAACTCGCACCGGGCTCACTGTCTAATGGCCCATCTGTGGAGGTAGAGGACGGGTTTTGTGGTGATGGCTATGGAATTCCCACCGAGCTGTCACGCGAAGCGCTCGATCTACTAGCCCGACGAGACGCTATTTTTCTTGACCCTACTTATACGGCTAAGGCAATGGCAGCACTTATCGCTTACATACGAGAAAGCCGGTTTCGGGATGATCAAACGGTGCTTTTTTGGCATACCGGTGGCCAGGTGAATCTGTTTGCCTAATGCGAATTTTGATACATTGGCTCTATCGTTCCTCCAGTTGGTCTCGCTTCAGCGTTGGGTTGATTAAATCTAAGGGCAACGGACGGGTGAAAACTCTATTGACGGGAGTCGTCGTCGCTGGGTTTGCGGCGACCGTGTTTACACAGTCATTAACGCTGGATGAGTTGCTATTCCGAGCGAGTCAGTCCGTCGTCGCTTATGAACGAGTGTTTTCGAATGCCGTTGCCGAAGAGCAATACGTACAGCGGATTCTTCGATTTAATGGAACATTACGCCGCCAGCGGGATTTACGGTCCGACATGCTACTCGTGCAGCTACCGGGGGCCGTTTCGTGGTTCGGATTCCGTGACGTTTTCGAAGTCGACGGGAAGCCAGTACGTGATCGTGACGAACGCTTACAGAAGCTGTTCCTTGGCGAGGCACGGCCAGCTGTGGAGCAAGCCACTACACTTACGCGGGAAAGCGCTCGCTATAACATCGGTGAAGTCGTTCGCACGGTGAATTTACCGACAATGGCGTTAACGTTCCTTCACCCGCTCAACCAGCACCGGTTTGACTTCAAGCGTGTGGATGAGGAGGTGATTGCTGGGCGGCCCGTCTGGGTCGTGCAGTACAGTGAACAAGCGCAACCGACATTTGTCCAGATTCCTGCAGGCGATATGTTCGCCCGCGGTAGATTTTGGCTCGATGTTGAAACGGGGGACACTTTACGTAGCGAGTTGGTTCTCGGCACGTCCCACAGTGAGCTCCTGACGACGATCGTCGTCGATTATCGCCAGCACGAAGCATTCCGGTCTTGGGTACCGCATTCGATGCGTGAAATTTATGAGCGACCACTTGAGTCCAGGGCCGAGTCGATCGAGGCGACGGCCATTTATTCAAACTTTAGGCAATTCGGTGTGGAGACCAAGGAATCGGTGAGGGTGCCAAGATGACGTTGGTCGCCAAGCTGATTGGTAATGGCACTGTATGTTCCGGCGAGGGGTGATGATAGTGGTCCTTGGGCTGACTATGGGTTCTGCGGTAGCGGGTGGATGGGAATTACCAGACTCGGCTGGTGATTCTCCAGCTCCAGTTGTCAGGGGTGGAGACAAAGCGGCCGACCGGCCGTATTTGCTAGAGCGGGTCGGTGAAGCGGCAGTTGTTCAGCTTTATGCCGACGGGTTCGAGAGCCTGCCCCTCGACCAGCGCATCCTGGTCTATCACCTCTACCGGGCCGCACTCGCTGGTCGTGACATCTTTTTCGATCAACGGTACGTGCACAACCTTGAGATGCGAGAAGTACTCGAGCAGATCCTGACTCATGCCGATGACGTGGACCCGGACACTCGCGCCAAGATCGAGCGCTACACCAAGCTCTTTTGGATTAACACCGGTCCCTACAACAATTTGACAGCTAGGAAGTTCGTTCTTACCTGCACCGGGGAGGCCTTTCTTGCCGCTGCTCAAGCAGCTGTCGATGGAGGCGCGAGATTTCCCACACGTCACGGCGAGACGCTGGACGTCATGCTGACGCGCATGTTGCCTCTTTTTCTTGATCCATCGGTTGATCCGAGCGTGACAACTAAAACACCAGGTCTGGAAGAAGACCTTCTAATGGCGAGCGCCAACAACCTCTACGTGGACGTCACAATGGACGACCTTGAGAGTTTCACGGAACAGTACGCCTTAAATTCACGTCTTGTAAAACTCGGGGACCACGTTGTTGAGGAGGTTTACAAGCTCGACGGAAAATACGGCGAACATATTTCTCGAATCATTAAGCACTTGGAAGCCGCGATTCCATATGCCACTGAGTCGATGGCCAAAGCACTCAAAGCCTTGATCCGGTTCTACCGTACTGGAGAAGACGCCGACCGCAAAGCCTATGACATCGCATGGGTCCAGGACGATGCCTCACCCATCGACACCATTAACGGGTTCATCGAGGTGTACATGGACGCCCGTGGCACGAAAGGGGCGTGGGAAGCGTTGGTCTACTACGTTAATCAGGAGAAAACTGCGGAGATCCAAGTTCTCGCTGATAATGCTCAATGGTTTGAAGATCGAATGCCATGGGACCCGAAGTATCGGAAGAAGGGTGTCCGTGGTATTACGGCCAACGCCATTGATGTCGTCATTGAAACCGGTGAATCAGGGCCGGTGACCCCGATTGGCATTAACTTGCCAAATGATCAGAGTGTTCGGGAGGAGCACGGGAGTAAATCAGTGTCACTCTCAAATGTAGTGGAAACCTATGAACACGCAACACCGTCAGGATTTCGCACGGAATTCTCCTGGACCCCCGCTGAGGCCACTCGCGCTGAACGCTGGAGCAGGACTGCTGGTGAACTCACCACAAATATGCATGAGGTGATTGGACACGCCTCGGGTAGGCTGGCAGATCACCTTAACGGGAATCCGCAAGCTGCGTTGAAGGAGCAGTATTCCGCACTTGAGGAGAGCCGAGCAGACTTAGTGGCGCTCTACTTTCTCCCTGATCCGCAGCTGGCCGAATTTGGACTTGTACCAGTAGAGCATCACAACGAAATCGTACTAGCAGGGTACGAAGGTTATGCGCGGAACGCTATCACACAGCTTCGGCGTGTCCGGAAAGGGACACAGCTCGAGGAGGATCACATGCGTAACCGCCAGATGATCGTCAGGTGGTTAATGGACAACACGACCGCTATCGAAGAACGTGTGCATAACAGCAAGACTTTTTACGTGATTACTGACGTGACTGTGTTCCAACAGGGGGTAGGTGAACTGCTCGCGGAAGTACAAAGGGTCAAATCTAAGGGTGATTACGAGGCGGCGAAATGGTTGTTTGAGACCTACGGGATCCATTTTGATGCAGACCTCCGTGATCAGGTCGTCGAACGCGTGGACGCGTTAAACCTTCCATCCTACTCGGGTTTTGTGCAACCAAAACTCGACGTAGAACGGGACGCTGACAACACAATTATCGATGTGACCATCTCCTATCCGCAGGACCTTATGACCCAGATGCTCGAGTACTCTGGAAATGCTGTCGGGATGGTGCGTCCTAGAGGTCTTCACTAATGAGTTTTTTGTCAAATCAACCCTTGCGCGCGTTTGTGGCTTGCGTCCTTTCTGCCGTGGTTCCTGTGATCGGTATGCCGATCGAGTCGGCGGCTCAGGATTCGTCGGTGGAAACTCTTGCTTTTCGCCAAGCCATGCTAGTGGCTGAAGATTCCCGCGCGACGGATCCAGTCAGTCTAGCGACGCTCCTGACCGGCATCGATAGTCCGAACGAAGAGATTCAGAAGATTGCAGTGCGCGCCCTTGGGCGGTTGGAGCGCTTCGATCTGAGTGGTCGGATCGCCAGACTACTCGAGGCCGGTCAGCCAGCCGTGCGGCGCGAGGCCATCAACGCCCTCGGCCAGAGCCTGCAGCGTGGCGGTGACCTTTCAGCTTACGTGTCAATGCTGCTAGCTCGGCTCCAAGAGGAGAAAGATCCTGAGGTGCAAGGTGTCGTCGCCGAGACGCTCGGGCGATTACCATATCTAGACTCTCAGACACTGCAGCGTGTGGAATTAATGCTGGGGTCTTTCGTAAGTTCTGTAGATCCCGCTGTTCGTCTCGGAGCCGTTGATGGTCTTGAAGCGATAGCTAGGTTGCGGGGTGATCAAACGCCGCTGGCGGATCAGACAATTGCGCAGCTCCGCGTAGTCTTGACTACTTCAGGCAGTGATGAGAATGCCTTACGGACTCGGCGGCTCGCGTTGGCAGCTTTTAATGCCAGCGGGTCAGTCGATGTAGGGACTATTTCTGCGGCGCTTGATGATAGTGACGCGCAGATGCGTCGACTAGCTACGCTGGCGCTGCTTGATGCTGACGACCTGCCTGAGAGGCAATTGCTGATTGAGAAGGCACTAACCGACAAGTCCGCGATGGTGCGGCTCGACGCTTTGGTTGCGTATGGCAAACACGGTCGGTTAAGGGGGTGTAATTCGCTCGTCGATGCTGTCGAGGATCAGAATTCACATGTTTCTCTCCGGGCGCTGGATCTACTTGGCGAAGGTTGTCCCACGGGTCCGTCACCAACGAGCTTTGTCGCGAGTATTGTTGGTGGGCTCAACACGGATGGTGATTGGCATCGGCCGGTACACGCCCTGGTCGCACTGGCTAGACTCGATCAGAACCGTGCAGCTGGTTTGCTGCCGCGATTCGTTGAGCATCCGGTCTGGCAGGTCAGGATGTATGGAGCGCGAGCTGCAACACAGTTAGGTCCCGCCAGTGGCGTGATACTTGCCGAGCTTGCTGACGATCCGAATGCTAATGTACGCGGGGCGGCACTACGCGGTCTTGTAGCACTGGAGGGGCACGCTGCTGACGACGTTCTGTTGCAGGCGCTGGCCAGCGATGACTATGGCCTATTACGCACGGTGGCTAACCTGCTCGAAGGAAGCCCAGATCGGCGCACGCCAACGATTTTACTTTCGACGTTGGCTAGGCTTACTGCGTCGGCTAGGGATACGTCGCGCGATGCACGAGTGGCAATTCTCCAGCGCCTTAAGGAATTAGGTTCGCGACGCAACGCCGGGGTGCTGCGACCGTACCTGGAGGACCCCGACCTCCGAGTAGCCGCTACGGCAGCCGAAGCGCTATCCGACTGGACCGGCCAGACGGTTTTAGCGAGGACATCCCGTTTACGGACTGGAACACCGCCATCACTTGAAGCCGCACTCGGTCTTATTGGTGCCCACGTCCGGATGGTGAACGGCGCTGAGTTTCAACTCACACTATTTCCCGAAGAAGCACCCGCGACGGTCGACCGATTTTCTCAGCTTGCACGGAAGGGTTACTACAACACGTTGACTTTTCACCGCGTGGTCCCGAACTTTGTGATCCAGGGCGGGAGTCCTGGCGCTAATGAATTCATGGGAGACGGTCCCTACATGCGTGACGA
The DNA here is from genome assembly GCA_002730735.1 of Acidobacteriota bacterium. Classification (GTDB taxonomy): domain Bacteria; phylum Acidobacteriota; class Vicinamibacteria; order Vicinamibacterales; family UBA823; genus UBA11600. The sequence continues at coordinate 254,299 of PCAU01000001.1, forward strand.
ACTCGGCCTTCGTCCACATGTTCGTGGTGCAGTCGGAATCTCCACCCGCGGTCGTGATACCGGCGACGCCCAGATCTTCATTAATCTCGTGGACAACCCTCGACTTGATCACAACTTCACGGTGTTCGCGCAGGTCACCGCTGGCATGGACACGGTGGACGCCATCCTTGAAGGGGACGCAATCGATCGGATTGAGATTATTGAGCGTTAATTTCAACACTCGAAATCATTGTGCACCTCGAGTCGTCTCGCTCGTGTCGGCCGGAAGTAGTTGTAGCTCCTCATGCTATTAACCGGTTGTTTCATTAAAACCAGTTGTATGTATAAACGTAGTTGCTCGTTGAAGTTGGCGGATTTCGGTCGGTTGGGTGCCTAGGTACACATGTAGAATGACGGCCTGACGAAAATGGGAACACCTCACTTCGGTGTGTCGTATTGGATCGACCGGTTGCCCCGCCGCCGGCCATCCTACACTCGGTATCGTGGTCAGACCGACGTCGGCGTTGCGATTATCGGCGGTGGGATGGCAGGTTGTGCAACCGCATACGCCCTGTCGACGGCGGGTGTGCGCGTTTGTCTCTTTGAAGCAGATCGAATTGGTCAAGGTGCAGTCGGTTCGAGTACTGCACTCGTAATGCAGGAACCTGACGTCGATTTTCAAGATGTACTTGACGTGCACGGCCTTCGCGCAACCCGAACGATTTGGAGAATGACGCGCCGTGGTGCGCTGGATTTTGTGGCGGCTATCCGTCGACTCAAAATACCGTGCCAACCTGAGGCACAGGATTCGATCTATTTTGCGAATGACTCTGCGTCGGCGCAGCGACTGCGCTACGAACTGGGGTTGCGTAAAAAGGCTAAGTTGGAGGCTCGCTGGCTCACGGTCGAGCAACTACGGCGCGAGACAAATGTGGAGGCCGAAGGTGCTATTCGTGTCACGGGCAATGCACAGGTTGAGCCACTGCGTACCTGCTTAGGCTTTGCGGCTGCAGCGGTGAAACGAGGTGCCTCCATACACGAACGATCGCCCGTCGAGCGGATCAGAACCGGACGAGAACATGTTGAACTGCTGACCGCAGGCGGGACAGTTCGTGCTGATCGGCTCGTCATTGCGACCGGACACCCGGGGTCGTTGTTCAAACCATTAGCGCGGCATTTTCGTGTTGCGGAAACTTACGCTGTCGCGACCCTGCCGCTAGGTGCTCGGATTCGAGCCGGCCTTGGCCGGCGTCGGGCAATGCTGTGGGACACCGCTGATCCGTATCACTATCTACGCTGGACGAGGGATGGGCGGATCATCTTTGGCGGCGGTGATCGATCACAACCCCATCCAAGATCTCGTGCCAGAGTACTCGTGCAGCGTACAGGGCAACTTATGTATGAGCTGTCGGTGTTATATCCGGTAATCTCCGGTATTCAGCCTGAGTACGCGTGGTCAGGCCCCTCAGTGACCACAGCTGATGGACTGCCCTACATTGGCCCTCATCGGAACTATCCGCGACATTTGTTTGCGCTCGGTTTTGGCGGTAATGGGCTCGCGCAGGGATTCTTGGCGTCGCGTATCCTACTGCGGCACTACCTTGGTGAGCCCGCGAAGGGCGACGAGCTCTTTGGCTTCGCTCGGTGATCCGTCATAAGAGTCGTCGTGCTGGCTATTGAACCGCATCCTGACGACAACAAAAGAGGACTATTATCGCGAGGTCGTTGAGCACACGGAATGACCAGCGTGAGGTATAGTCGAAGGACTCGTATGATTTGGCGATTTTGTGTGCTGGTCCTGTATGTCTGGTGGTTTGCCCTGTCGCCGGTATATGCCCAGATGCAGGTTCGGCCAGTGGCCGGCCAGGAGGGCTACGTTGGCCTTGGCCTGCTTCTTCGCAAGCTCGAGACCGTTGGCACCTTCATGATGGCGACAGCGCACCCAGATGATGAGAATAACGCGTTGCTGGCCCTATTGAGTCACGGTGAGGGCATACGGACCTCTCTTGTATCGGCGACCCGCGGCGATGGTGGCCAGAATGAAATCGGTGCGGAGTTATTCGATGCATTAGCGGTTCTTCGGACTGAGGAACTCCTTGCTGCACACCGGTTCGATGGTGCCGAACAGTACTTCACGCGTGCGGTCGATTTCGGCTACTCCTTCAGTATCGATGAAACTTTCAACCGATGGGGTCGTGAAGAGATTCTCGGTGATTTTGTCAGGATGGTTCGTACTCTGCGACCGGATGTTATCACTGGGATGCAGGTCGCTGGACGGGGAGGCGGGCAACACCATCAAGCTTCAGCGGTGTTGGCGCGCGAAGCCTTTCATGCGGCGGCCGATCCGAAGCAGTTTCCTGAGCAAATAGTGGAAGGCCTTCGGCCGTGGCAGGCTAAGAAGTTCTACTTTAGCGACAGTTTCAGGTTTCAGAACGAACCGCCTGACACCGACCCGAGCGGCCTCGAGTCGATCAACTTAGAAAGTTATGACTCGTTGCTCGGACGCACGTACGCGGAGATCGGAAGTGAGGCGCGGAGCATGCACAAGTGTCAGGGGATGTCGCAACTTCTGAGACTGCCTGGCAACGCGCGAGCAAGGTATGTGTTAGCCGAAACGGCTAATGAAACACAGAATCTTATTGGTGGTGATGTACCGCTCTTTGGAGGAGTTAACACCAGCGTAAGCGGATTAACACAGTATGTAGTGGCCCAGACACCAAATGCTCTCAGGGTCGCCCTGACCAACATCGAGCGGCACGCGCGCGAAGCGAGACAGCAGTTTAAACAATCCGGCATCGACGCAACCCGGCAGTCTCTCGTGGACGGGCTGGTAGCCGTCAGGAACCTCCGAGGACGGTTAAAGAACTTGGGTATTAGCGACGGCGCGGTGTATGAAATTGATTTTCGTCTAGAAACGAAAGAGGCCCAGTTTGAGCGAGCAGTGATTCTTGCGCACGGTCTCCGGGTCGCAGCGGTGGCCGAGGACGGAGTCGTTGTTCCTGGTCAGCCGGTGCGCGTGTCAGCTGTGGCAGCCAATCGAGGCGAAGTTGACGTGGTTGTACACCACGTATCGTTCGCAGGGCTAGGCAGCAATACAGGTAGTTGCGTCGAAGAAGTCATACCCGCTGGCGATATGTATAAATGTGACTCATCTTTCACTATACCGGTCGATGCTGAGTTCACAACACCGTACTTTTCGCAATTGCCTGATGCCGCACGTTACAACTTTGAGGATACGGTTCCCTTCGGGGTACCGTTTGAGCCGACTCCGTTCCACGTGACGTTTACGATCGAGTTCTTGCGTGAACGAGTGGACGTGCGCGTCCCGGTTGAGTACCGCTACGAGAAAGAGATTTTCGGCGGCGAGAAGCGTATGGAGTTGAACGTGGTGTCGCGCTTGTCTGTTGAGATGTCACCTGAAATCGTCGTAGCTCCGATGCCGGCCGGAGAGGCGGTGCGGCGGGAGATTCAGGTTGTCGTCTCGAATCGGGGCCCGAGTTCAACCGAAGCGGTGGTCGAGCTTGAAATGCCGCCCGGGTGGCGGTCGGAGCCAGAGCGAGCCTCGATTACTTTCTCGCGCGAAGATGAAGAACGTACGGTCCGATTTTTTGTAGATCTACCATTTAATGTGCCGGCTGGTGATTATGTGATCAGGTCGAGAGTGAGCAGTGCTGGCGCGATCTTCGACCGGGGGTTTCAGGTCGTCGAATACCCGCACATCCAGCCACGACATTTAATGACGGCGGCCGAGACAAGTATCAAGGTGATTGATGTACGAGTGGCTTCAAGCCTACTGATTGGGTATGTCATGGGCGCCGGTGATCACATGCCGGTGGCGATCGAACAGCTGGGTGCCCGGGTGGAACGTCTGAGCGGAACAGATCTCGCGTGGGGCAACTTGACCCGCTACGACCTCATTATCACGGGTGTGCGTGCTTATGAGCTTGATGCCAATCTGCGTGCACATAACGACCGTCTAATGAACTACGTTGAGAACGGTGGGACGGTTATCGTGCAGTACAACAAAGTCGGCTTCAACGAGGCGCAGTTCGGGCCATACCCAGCTCGTGTCAGTCGGGACCGTATCACCGATGAACGGGCGCCGGTCGATGTGCTAGTACCGGATCATCCGTTGTTCAATGAGCCTAATGCCATCGATCCGACTGTCTGGGAAGGGTGGGTTCAAGAACGAGGGCTGTATTTTTTGGGCGAACGCGACCCCCAGTATATGGACCTAGTGGCGATGGAAGATCCCTTTGAATACAACCCTGGTGTGAAGAGGGGTGCGCTCGTTGAGGCTCGGGTCGGGCAAGGTCGTTGGCTCTATGTGGCGTTGAGCCTGTGGCGTCAGCTACCGGCTGGTACGGAGGGCGCCTATCGCCTGCTTGCAAACCTAATCAGCCTGCCGGACTCTCCATAGTCCAAGGGGTGGTCGTTACTGCAAGATCGCGGTGAGCGCTTGGCTAATTGTTGAAAAGTTGAATCTAAAGCCGAGTTTCAATGCGCGGGACGGTTGGACACGTTGCCCCCCCAACAGCAGTGCATCGGCCATTTCGCCAAGCATAAGCCGCAATGCGAATGCTGGTGCGGGTAGCAGGCTCGGTCGGTGGAGAGCACGGCCGAGTGCCTTCGAAAATTCAGAATTTGTCACGGGTTCAGGTGCCGTTGCATTAAAGATGCCTGTTACCTCTTCTGTCACAAGAGCCCACCGCACGAGGTCCACCCAGTCGGCATAATGAATCCACGACATATACTGCCGGCCGGAGCCAAGTTGTCCCCCGACGAACATCTTAAACGGCGGAAGCATCTTCTGTAGTGCACCGCCGGTTCGATCAAGGGCGATCCCAGTACGCAGGATCACCAGTCGCCCAATAATACCTTCCGCCTTGTGCGCTTCCGCTTCCCAATCGATACAGCACTTGGCCATAAAGTCATTACCGGGAGCGGAGTCCTCGATTAACTCCTCGTCACCTCGATTACTGTAGTAGCCGATTGCCGACGCGTTGACCAAAGTCGCCGGTGGGTCACTGGCAGCCCGGATTGCGCCCACAACCGACCGTGTACCAAGCACTCGACTGTCGCGGATACATGCTTTCTGTGCAACCGACCAGCGTTTAGAGGCGATAGGTTCTCCCGTAAGGTTAACGACCGCTGTAGCTCCATCAATGAGTCTTGCCCAAGAACCGACCCCATTGGTACCGTCTGGCTGCCAGCCAGCGTTAGTTAAGCCCGGTAGGTCCACATTTGATTCATGCACAACTACGCCGGGCTGCAGTGACCGCGTTAACACGACTACTTCGTGGCCATCCTGTAACAATGCCTTGCTGAGCGAACGTCCGAGTAGCCCGGAACCACCGGGAATCACGATCCTCATTCCTTGCCTTTGTCTAGAGTTAGAAAATCCAAGCCATCAAGGCAGCGGTTTTTGGATTCAATGGCCGGCGTTGGTGGTCGTGCCCACTTGTCCTGGTCAGGATTGAACCAATTGAAATGCAGCGACCCAAGGCCGTCATTCGTTTTAGGAAACCAGTACTCGGCCGGAACAGTACCCATGACTCCCTCATAGAAAATTGTGACCGGTTCGTTGAGGTCAACAATACCCTTGAATGCCACAATAGCCTCCGCAGTTAGCCCCGGCACACCTTGGAGCACAGTCGTTGGCAGGTCTAGCTCGACGCTGTCAATCACATTGTATCGGCGGTCGCTTTGGATCATGTAGAGTCGGTTGAGTCGGAACAGATAAAGTGCCGAACCTTCGGCGCCGATCCAGAATACGTGACGATTCTCACCATTAGTAAACTCTGGTGTCAGGGTTTCAAACGAAGCGCCCAACGTGCACTGGCCGAGCGATGTCGAGCTTATGTAGATAAACCACATCCTAAGTCCAGCCATACTCGGGTCGCTTATTGTTAAGTCAATGACGCTTTCGTTTGCGCGCAACTCTTTCCACGACGGGCACTGTGCGCTCGTATGATTTGGGTACAGGGCGAGGAGTGCGCAGGTCAGGAGAAAGCGCGATGCGGTGGAGGGCAAACCGGACACGGCTACTCGTTCTCGCGGTCCGCAAGATGCGCCCGGACAACCCGCCGTGCGGTCTTCCGGATTACACGGGTTGCGCTCGAGACGGTGATCGTCGCCGTAGTTACACCATCGACGTCTTCACCTACACGGAATCGGTCGAGTACGCTCTTACCCACGAACTGCGCAGAGAACTCCGGCAACTCAATCGAAAAATATCCATATGGTTCACGATGAGAAATGAGTCTGATTCCGCGCAATGTGCCCGAAGTATCCATGCCAACAAGCATTTCGATAGGGCCTTCATAACCGCGTTCGAGGGGTTCAACATCGACCGTCGAACCTACGAATCCGATCAAGTGTTCGTTGTCGTCGTCGCCTGCGAACACCTTGATGTGAGCAGGCGCGCCGGTTCTTCCTGAGAAGCGCGAGGCTTCGGGAAACAACCCACTGAGATGTAACTCGAGCCCTCGAATCGATGATTGCAACCAGGCGTCGACGTGTACGACCGCCACTAGCAGCGATACCATCACTATCCAAGGCTGAAACAACCGACTCTTGATTTCCCTCAAGGTCATAAGTAAGAAATTACGTGGTATTGCACCGGCCCGAGACCGTAGGAACCGGACTTGCACCAGAAACTCTAACGGTCTACTTCACTAACCATGCTTCACTTGACAATGTTGGTGAGGTCGCAGGGTTGTGAGGTAGGCTATCCGTTGAGTGTTGGCAGTGTCAACGAAAGGGTTAGAGAAAATGCGAGCGAAACGTCCCAATAGTCCAGCGCTGGATAGTCGATCCTTCCGGGTGGCGGGTGTTGTAACCGCTATCTTTGTCGCCGCCATCACGGCGTTGGTCCCGTTGCTCGCTTCGGGTGAGCAACGCTTTGAGGTGTCATTTCCGTCAGCAGTACACGAGGAGGCACTGACCGGGCGGATCTATGTGATGATTTCTCGGACCGCTGAACGAGAACCCAGACTTCAGATCGGCCGCACTGGTGTTCCATTTTTCGGTCGTGATGTAGTGAATTTACTGCCTGGGGAGCCTGGCATTATCGATGCGACCGACCTCGGTACACCGGTGGCCAGCCTACGCGACATCCCTGCGGGTGACTATTACGTACAGGCTTTCGTCAACGTCTATTCCGAGTTTCGCCGTGCTGACGGCCATGTTATCTGGATGCACGACGATCGGTGGGAAGGGCAGCATTGGAATCGATCGCCGGGTAATCTTTACAGTGCTGTTGAGCGTGTGCGACTCGACCCTGAAGCTGACGCGGTTATCGCACTGAGCGCCGAGAACGCTATCCCGCCTGTTGTTGTCCCGCCAGATACTGAATGGGTTAGACGCTTCAAGTTTCAGAGTTCGATGCTTACGGAGTTTTGGGGACGTCCAGTGTACTTGGGGGCGACGGTGCTGTTACCACGCGGCTACGACAGTTCAACGATTAGCTATCCGGTAAATTATATTCAAGGGCATTTTTCCCTGAACGCGCCGAATCGGTTTCAAATTGGGGACGATCTGTATCGCGAGTGGATTCGCGATGACTTCCCTCGGATGATCCTGGTAACGTTTCAGCATCCGAATCCGTATTTTGACGACTCCTATGCGGTGAACTCGGTGAACGTAGGCCCATATGGTGATGCGATCCTCCAAGAGTTAATACCTGAGATCGAAAAGCGGTTCCGAATCCTCGCGGAACCATACGCGCGCGTGCTTTCGGGTGGTTCAACGGGCGGATGGGAGTCATTGGCACTACAGATCTTCCATCCAGATTTTTTTGGTGGGACGTGGTCCTATTGTCCGGACCCAGTGACGTTTACTGATGTAGAGGGAATCAATATTTACGAAGATGTCAACGCGTTCTACAAACAGCACGAATGGCGTCGTGTGCCGACCGCAAATACGAGAGAAATTAACGGCGAGATCCGTCTCACCTCGCGCCAGCGAAATCACTTCGAATTGGTTAACGGTACCAAGGGACGCTCTGGGGAACAGCTCGACATCTGGTCGGCTGTGTTTGGGCCGATTGGTGATGATGGGTACTTTGAGCCCCTGTTCGACAAACGTACCGGTGAGATCAACGCTGCAGTGGCCGAGTACTGGCGGGACAATTATGATCTCCTACATTACCTTCGTCAAAACTGGGCTGAGATAGGTCAAAAACTTGTGGATAAACTTCACATCTATACCGGCACTATGGACAATTTCTACTTGAACAATTCCACGCGAGATCTTGAGTTGTGGATGAAGACAACTGAGAATCCCCATTACGAGGGGTTTTTTATGTATGGCGACGGCAAAGGGCACTGCTTTAGCGGGCCGGTGACGCGGGCCGCAAGGTTGCGTGAGATGGCGCAGTTCATCATGCGAAAAAAACCCGACGGTGCCACTACTCCGTGGTGGCGTTACTGAGATATAGATACCTTAGGCTTCTTGATCTTCGCTTTCGCCTTTTGTTGGTGTAGTGGTGGGGGTTCGGCTTCCCGTGCGATCATTACCTCCGTGGATTTGACCAACGCTGTGGCTGCGCTCCCTCGATGGAGTTTGAGGGCCGAAGCCGCGTCACGCGTGATGATAGCTGTCAATACCTGATCACCGACGCGTAGCCGTACCTGCGCCAATAACCCTTCCAGGCGAATTTCGTCGACGATCCCGCGTAGCTGGTTGCGCCCACTGACCGCAACGAGTGTTCCACTGCCGATCGCTGATTTTTTTCTTGAGGTTGGTAGATGGCCCTGCTTGGCCAGTAGGCGTTCAACCTCCATCTCAGCAATCCGATGGTGACCACCTTCAGTGCGTGTTGTTCGGACGCTTCCCTTGAAAATCCACTGTTTGAGCGTGGAGTAGCTAACCCCAAGCCGTCCAGCTGCCTGTCGGACAGTCAAGAACATATAAATCAATCTAAATCGATTGTTAAATCAAACTAAATAATATTAAAATGATTACAAAAATAAGGCAAGTCGATTTGACTCCTAGTGGATGAAAAGGGCTGGATCGGCTGGGGATCAGGGCGCGACGGGTTCGTTGTGCTGGGCTGCGTGGATGAGAACGGCTAATGGCGGACGACGTTTGGCAAGTTGCTGTGTTTACGCTCACTATGGCGGTGGTTGCAACCTTGGTCATGTTGCCGCCTGGGATCATGTTTGCCTGGTTGTTCGCACGACATCGTTTCCATGGTTGCACTGCTCTTGAGACGCTGGTGATGTTACCGCTAGTGATTCCACCGGTTGCGACCGGGCTCATCCTTCTCCGGCTCTTCGGCCGACGTGGGCTCTTCGGCCGGGTTACAGAATCGGTGGGTCTCGAGATCATATTCACTTGGAAGGCGGTCATCCTAGCAATGGCAGTCATGGGATTGCCACTCCTCGTGCGCGCGGCACGCGGCGCGTTTGAACAGGTCGACCGGCGTTACGAGCGAATAGCTGCGTCATTGGGTGCTGGACCGCTCAGAATTTTTTTCACCGTAAGCTTACCCATGGCCGGCCGTGGTGTGCTGGCCGGTGTTCTACTGGCGTTTTCTCGTGCGGTCGGTGAGTTTGGGGCAACCATGATGTTGGCTGGGAACATGCCCGGGTCGACCCGTACGATCGCGTCGGGGATTTATATCTACACCGAGGTGGGGAATGATGCTGCCGCGACTAGCTTAATGTTGGCATCCATCATGATTGCGTTCGGTTCCCTATGGTTCTCGAATCGTCTTGCGCGACCCTAACTCTGAGATGCCATTTTCTTTAACCCTTGAGTTCACGCTTCAGCAGGGTGAATTCTCAGTCGAAATAGATGAAAGGATTGAAGCCAACGCGATCGCGCTCTATGGCCCGTCCGGAGCAGGCAAGACGACGGTGCTCGAAGCCATTGCGGGTTTACGGCAGCCAGAGAGAGGGCGTATTGCGGTGGGCGATAGGACGCTCTTCGGTTCAGAGAACGGTATCGACGTGCCAGCACGGCACCGTTGTATAGGCTACGTACCGCAGGAGGTCGCACTGTTTCCGCACATGAATGTTCGGCAGAATGTGACTTATGGTGCTCACGGTGCGCCGACGGAAGACCTCGCCCGAGTTCTTGCCGTGCTTGACCTTGAACCTCTTGTCGAGCGGCGAGTGGAACAACTGTCAGGTGGTGAACAAAAGCGCACAGCGATCGCTCGTGCCCTCATGGCGGGATCACGAATGTTGTTGCTAGACGAACCGCTTAGTGCCCTTGATGTGGCATTGCAACGACGCGTAATGCAGTATCTCGTCCGCGTGCATGACGAATTTAACATTCCAATGCTTTATGTGTCCCACCGTGCCGACGAGGTGTTAATGCTCACTGACTGGGTAGTTCAACTCGACAACGGTTGCGTTATGGCGAGCGGTCCTTCAAAGGACATCTTACCGCGCGTGTAGCGCATGTAGTATTTTGCGGACTGACTAGTAGCTGCACATCGGGTGTTGAGATTAGTGGCCGGTAAGTACTTGAGTATGCTGTTGGATGAGTTCCCAGGCGCGGGCGACGTGCTGTTCAGCTGTCCGAATGTGGCCGATTGCGAGGCGGATCACGTAGCGGCCCTCCAGCTTACCCTGCGAAAGAAAAATCTCACCAGACGCATTCAGTGCGTCAAGGAGTTTGATATTAAACCGTTCAAGTTCAGCTTCATCCGTGCCCATACCGGCGGGCTTGGCCCGGAAGCAGACGACACTAAATGGTACCGGTGCCAAACGCTCAAAATCGTTGTGCGCGTCAACCCATTCCGCAAAGAGGCGTGCGAGACGCATATGCTCAGCTAGTCGTTGGCGGATACCCTCAGCCCCGAAATGGCGCAACACCATCCATAGCTTGAGCGCACGGAAACGGCGTCCGAGTTGAATGCCCATGTCCATAAGGTTGCGCACTTGGTCGCCCTCGGCAGTGCGAAGATATTCCGGAGTTAACGAGAACGCCGCCTTCACCATGTCCATCCGACGCGAGAACAGAGCACTCAGGTCGACGGGGGTGAACAGCCACTTGTGTGGATTCATCACAACCGAATCGGCCTCGTCGCATCCGTCGAGAATCTGTGCACAACTTGGCACCATGGCCGCGACGCCGGCGTAGGCAGCGTCGACATGTAGCCAGATTTGTTCCGCTGTGCATATTCGTGCGATGGCAGGTACAGGGTCAACACTCGTGGAGATCGTGGTGCCGACGGTTGCGACCACGGCCATTGGGACGCATCCAGAAGCGCGATCTTCAGCTATAGCCTCGGCCAAAACTTCCGGTCGCATTCGAAGGTCTGTATCGACTGGAATCTTTCGAAGCGCAGATTGACCGAGGCCGAGCAGGATCACGGCCTTGTCGAGCGAGGAATGCGCTTGTTCGGAGCAATACACCCGAATGCCAGTTAGGTCGCTCCTGCCGACGAGGCCCTGGTCCCGGACATTGGGTATTACGGCCTCACGCGCAGCTGCCAGCGCGTGCAGCGTGCTCACCGACGCCGTATCGTATATGACACCCTCGAAGCCGTCAGGCAGGCCTACAAGTTGCCGGAGCCAGTCGAGGGTAAGTGCTTCTAGCTCAGTCGCGGCAGGTGATGTCCGCCACAGCATGGCATTCTGGTTGAGGGCCGCGGCAAGTAATTCTCCGATAATGCCCGGTGCACTGCTGCTAGTAGCGAAGTAGGCGAAGAACCCTGGGTGATTCCAGTGAGTGAGGCCGGGCGTGATGATTTTTTCGAAGTCGTCGAAAATCGCCTCAAATGTTTCGCCCCGCTGCGGTGGCGTTGCGGGTAGCGCGGCACGAACGTCGCCAGGGCCAACACGTGCCATCACCGGATAGCGCTCAGAGTCGCGAAGGTACTCAGCGATCCAGTCTAGGGTGCGCTGTCCGTGGCGCCGGAAGGCGTCGGCATCCATATCTCCGAGGGCGGGCGGACTGACTTCAGGCGGACTTTTTGTTTCGGGTTCGTTCGAAACACTTCCGCCCGTTAGGTCACGGTCACTGGCGGACATACTCAATGGCGAATTCTTTTAGCGCAGGGGACCGGAGACCAATCACCTCAGCTTCAGCCGTGGCGCTTTCAATATCCCAATTGTCAAGTTTGACCCGTTTGATCAACCACATTCCCCCAACGCGATTGGCTGACCCGCAGTGAATGAATGTCGGTTGATTATCCGGGTTGGCAATGACCTCAAGGAACTGTTCGGCAGCCCAAGCCCAGGTCTCAGAAGACCGAAATGGAATATGAAAATACTTCAATCCGAGTTCTGAGGCTTTTTCGGATGCTTCACCAGGGTTGGTGGCGCCGTTTTCACCTTCGGTGCGGAAGTTGACAACGGATACAAACCCCCGCCGCCGCACTTCCTCGAGTGCTTCCAGTGTAGTGGCTCCAGCGCATGCGACTGTCGCATTCACTTGGGTGTAGTTTCGAATCCCCGGGATCTCTTCCTTTATCAGCTCTTGTGCGGTAAGGGAGATCGGGGTCATTAGAACGAGCATCAGAAACACGGAATGTGTAACGTTTTGAAATCGCATAGCCTAGAATTATAACTCGATCATAAGGAGGGTAATGTGGCCGAGCTCATTCACACCAGCCGAATACGCTTAGAGAAGATTAAGGGTTCACTTCGGCACGCGTACGTCGAAAACTTTAAGGCCCCAATCCGCTTCGGTATTCATGGCGGCATCAAGAGGTTCTACGGTATCGAACCTGACGAGGAGTTGCCAGCCACCCTCGATCATCTAATTGCGGCGGTTGGTGGTTGACTGCTTGGCACCTTGGCCGGCGCACTGGAAGTGCGCCAGATCCCGTCTGGTGACGGCTGTCTCACGGCCGCCGTGGAAGGCGACATTGAAGCGGTCGACAAGATCCTGCGTATAACCGAGATCCGAGTTCGTTACACACTCAAGATTCCCGCAGGCACCCGCGCAGCGGCTGATCGTGCGCTGACAACTCACGAGAGTAAATGCCCGGCCGCCGTAAGCGTCCGTAGCTGTATTAAGATTGTGATCACAGCTGATGTGACAGAAGAATAGAGAGGCATCCGATTTAGTAGTGGTAGAGGACTGCTGTAGGATTGCCTATCATGTGGGCCCTGGATGCGATCGGAACTCGTCGTTCTCATTACGGGGACCTACGGCACTGATTTATGGCTCGACTATCGGCCGCAGCGATCACCGAACAACTTGCGTCGCTCTCCGCTTGGATTCGTGACGGCCAGGCCATCCAGAGGGAGTTTACGTTCCCGTCGTTTTTGGAGGCTGTAGCGTTTGCGAATCGTGTGGCGATGGAGGCCGAACGTGCAGATCATCACCCTGACATTGTGATTCGCTTTCGGAGTGTCATGCTGGTCTACGTGACACATAGCGAGTCTGGACTCACCCAGAAGGACTTCGATGGAGCGCGGGTGGCCGACCGGGTAGCCGAAGCTCGATGAGAGGCTGACTGACTGTGCGGCTAAAGAAGACCTACAGTTCCCGAGAAGTCGCCGCGCTGACGGGGCTTTCTGCCCGCCAACTGCAGTGGTGGGACGCACGGAAACTGCTGACATCAACAGTGGCATCGCAGCGAACTGCTGCTGGGGGCTTCACTGAGCGGAGGTACTCTCCCGTCGAGTTGTACGAGCTCCTTGTGCTCGCTGACTTGCGCCGCCACGGCTTTTCCGTTCAAAAAATTCGTGCGCTGCTCAAAACACTGAAACGGCAATTCGACATACGGCTCTACGACGCCATCCGCGGTGGTGGGGAGATTACGTTACTGACCGATGGACGCGAGGTGTACGCACGTACTTTGAAGGGGGAGTTCTACAATCTGCTGCGCGCGCCGAGTCAGCCTTTGCTGGTGCTTGGTGAAGGAGAAGATTTGAAGGAGTTCAGTACGCGAGCTCGCCCACGACGGTCCAAGAAGCGCCTCGCTGCGAGGCGAAATGCGACAAAGCCGACCAAAAAAACGAAGCGTCAGCGTTCCTGATGCGATGATCACGCACTAACGTCTACACAATCTTCCCACGCGCCTCGACTGGGAGTGTCTCGATGACTGTCCATCCATCGACGAGTTGGACAGCATCCACTAGGTTCGATACAACGCACGAATGATTCGGCAGAACGCGTACGCGGTCACCAGGTTCTAGGCCTGTAGCGCCATTCTGCACTTCTACGACCCCGTGTTCTTCCGAAAGCCGCGTGATCTGCAGTGAGTCGTCTGGTGTTGTCTCGTCGAGAGTGGAAAAAACGGCGCCGTAGCCCACCGGGCGGACCATTCCACGACCGGTGTCTGAGGTAAGTGTCTTGCTACCGCAGTCGAGAACGATGCGGTTGCTTGCCGGCTTACTGACCACGGTCGCCATCACGGAGAGTGCGCAATCGTCGAGTGAGGCAGAGCCAATGGCAACCTGGCTACGATCGTAATAGACGTAGTTGCCTGGCCGAAGCTCCGTAAGGTCAGGCTCTGAAGCGCTTAGCATTGCTGTGGCGGTAGAGCCGACGCTAATTTCGTCGATTTTGACTTCAGCCTGTCGTGCCCCGTCAGCCAGCGTTCGTAGCGTCTCGGCTTCGTCCTTCGCTACGGCGGCCAGTTCCTCTGCGGAACCTACGTCGTAACACTGGCCGGCGTGACTGAGGAGTCCACGGAGTCGTAGTCCTGGCAGGGTAGTTACGTGTGAAAGAAACGCGACGGCCTGAGTCATCTCGGGAGCAATGCCACACCGCTGATACCCGACGTCAACCTTGACGAGGACGTCGAGTTGCCGGTCGTATGCACACATCGCCTCGGACCACTGTTCAGCCACTGTTGGATGATCGATTGCAAGTGAAAGTTTTACACGGTCCATCAGTGCCATGACACGTGTGGCACTGAACGGATTGATTGGATAGGGCAACCGGATGTCGGAGATACCCGCGTCGGCAAAAACTTCCGCCTCGCTGACTTTCGCGCAGCAGATCCCTGCCGCACCTTGTTCGAGTTGCCACTTTGCAATCCGAGGGCTCTTGTGGGTCTTGGTGTGCGGTCTAAGCGTCAGCCCCCCTGATGTTGCGACGGTTTGCATTCGCTTGATGTTGGCCATAAGCCGGTCCCGATCGATGAGGACTTGCGGTGTGGGGAGTTCGGTCAATTGCATGATGGCAATTATCCATTTCAGTGAGTCAGTATTAGTAGATCCTTACCCGGCTCTGCTCTTTCAGAAACTGCTGGACGTAGTAGGGCCCACCAGCACCGCGACCAGACGAGCCACTTGCTTTCCAACCACCGAACGGATTGATACCTGGCCAGGCGCCAGTTGTCGCGCCAGCCTGCCGGTTGGCGTAAACGACGCCAGCTTGGATTTCGTCGAAGAAATTGGCTATTTCATCCTCATCGCTGCTAAAAATACCAGCCGTTAAACCGTATTCGGTCTTGTTGGCGAGCCGTATTGCTTCGTCAAACGACGTTACTTTACCCACGACAGTGATCGGGACGAACAGCTCATCGGTGAATAATCGGTGGCCGTTCGGTAAGCCATCAATGACGGTCGGTTCGAGAAAGTAGCCATGTCGAAAGGGCTCTTCGGTAATTCGACGCCCCCCGGTGAGGACCCGCCCGCCGTCGCGCTTAGCCTCTTCAATTGCCCGTTCATAAGTCTTAACCGCCGCTTCGTTGATGACAGGTCCCATCCAGACATCGCGCTCAAGCGGGTTACCAATCTTGATCTTTCTGGTTTTCTCCACAAGTTCCTCGACGAACCTATCGCAGACATCGGTCGCGACGTACACACGAGAGCATGCGGAACATTTCTGGCCTTGGGCACCGAACGCCGAGCGCCACACACCTTCGGTAGCTTTATCCAGGTCAGCTGATGACATGACTAGAGTGGGATTCTTGCCTCCCATCTCGGTGATGACCGGGCGCGGAGCTGGACGTCCGCCGTTCTCACGGGACAGCATCATTCCAACTTCTTTTGACCCGGTAAAAACGATGCCGTCGATGTGTGCATTTTCCGCAATTTCCTGGCCGACTGAGTTTCCAGGCCCGGTTACAACGTTGAATACACCTGGAGGTACGCCGGCCTCGGCGGCGATATCGTAAAGCCTCAAACCGAGCCTTGGCGTATCGCTAGCTGGTTTCAGCACGACGGTGTTCCCCGCGACAAGTGCGCCGCCCGCCGGACCTGCGGCCAGCGCCATGGGAAAGTTAAACGGGGAGATGACTGCCCAGACCCCATGAGGACGCATGACACTGGTGTTCTCTTCATTCGGCTCTAGTTTGTCCATCGTCTGGCAAAAGCCGTCGTGTGCCTCTATCTGATCGCAATAGTAGGTCATGAAATCGGCGGCTTCTTCTATATCGCCTACGCATTCAAGGCGATTCTTGCCAGTCTCAAAACCCATCCAGGCTGCTAGTTCCCAACGCTGGGCTCGAATGCCGTCCCCAATCTTACGGACTATAGCCACCCGCTCTCTCCATGATCGCCCACCCCAATCAGCCGCGGCTACGCGAGCAGCACGAACCGCATCGCGCACATGGTCGGCGGTACCCTTTTGAAACCGCGCCAAAACAATCCGCGTATCGTTCGGGCTTAAGTCTTCAAACTGTTCGGCTGATTCGATGGCCTCACCGTCAATGTACATTGGATAAGTTTTGCCTAGCTGCGCTTTGACCTGTTCGATCGCCTCGTCAATTCCAAGGTGAAGCGCTTCCATCTGGTCGGCGCTCATCGTCGCGTAGGTGATTTTCATCTCGGGTTTACTACCGCTCATCTTCAGTTTCTCCTCGTCCCGTTAGTTCTTCCGCAGGTCCTTTAGAATCTCGCGACTCGCATTCAATCCGCAAGCGCCGGTTACCCCGCCGCCAGGGTGGGTACCCGCGCCGCAAAGGTACAGGCCAGCAACCGGAGTCCGATATTGGGCCCAACCGAGTGCCGGCCGCATTGTGAAGAGTTGGTCCAAGGTATGCTCGCCATGAAAAATGTGGCCGCCGGTTAGACCGTAGACCGTTTCCAGATCGACAGGCGTCAAGATCTGCCGATGCAAAATCCGGTCTTCAAGTCCAGGCGCGTAAGCAGTGAGTACGCGAATAACCCTGTCGCCGAGACCATCGCGAGCTATGTGCCAGTTCTCGTCACGCAAATGGTACGGGGCGAATTGCGCGCAGATCGACATAACGTGTTGACCGTCAGGTGCCAAGGTCGAGTCATTAACCGTTGGGATCGTCACGTCGAGATATGGAGACTCAGAATAGCCTCCGTACTTGGAAGCATCGAATGCCCTCTCGAGGTACTCCACGCTAGGCCCAATGTGAATCCGCCCACCGAGCGCGTTTGTTCGCTCCGTAGAAGTTGCCGAAGCCAAGGCCGTGAATTCCGGAAGAGCGTCGAGTGCCAGGTTAATCTTAGCCATGGTGCCGGCCGCTCGATATCCCTTGATGGTGGCCACGAACGCAGGTTCAAGAGCGGCTGCTGAAATCAGTTTAAGAAAGGTTCGCTTGGGATCGGCGCCCGACACAACAGTGCGAGCAGTAATCACCGTCCCATCACTGAGGACCACGCCGGCAACTACACCCTGCTGGACATCGATGTGAGTTACCTCAGTGCCGGTCCTGATCTCGACGCCGACGGTCTGAGCAGCCTTCGCTAAGCCCTCGCTCAGTGAGCCGGGTCCACCTCTCGTGGTGGTCGCTGTAGGAAGCACGTGACCCCCAAGTGCCTGCTGCAGGAGGAAAGCCATACCCGAACCCGCCGATTTTGGACCCAGGTTCATGCCGTAAATGCCGCGGGCGGCCACGATGGCTTGCAGCGCTTCGGTTTCAAACCAGTCGGCGACTATGTCGGCCACTGGCATTGCTGACCACCTGAGTAGTCGGAACATGTTTTGTTTGCCGAGACCGCGAAACCGTCGGCCCGCTCTAATTAGCTGCCAGACGTCGCTAACCTTAGGATGCTCGGTTGATGGAGGTGTGCGCCACAGGAAATCACGTAGCACGCTACCGATTTCATCGAGGCATTCACTGAAGGCAAGGTACTGTTTGCTGTCGCGTTGTGAAAATGCACTGATTGAGTCTGCGGCGCGAACCGGGTCAGCATGAAGTAGAAGGGTGTGGTGGTCCGGTAGTGGCGCGAAAAGTCTCACCTCGGGTTCCGTGAAGCGAACGCCATGATGATGCAGGGCAAGGTCGTCGACCACTTTAGGATGCAGTGGGCCCACGGCGTGCGCCAAAGCAGGACATTTAAAACCTGGGTAGAGGTCTTCTGTTACCGCGGCACCACCGACTCCGTTTCGGCGCTCCAGCACGAGCGTTCGTACGCCTGCCCTAGCCAGATAAAACGCCGTAACGAGCGCGTTATGACCACCTCCTACAATAATTGCGTCGTACGACTTCACAGTGGAATTCACCTACCTGGAAATCTCCATTCCTTGAGAATCCGCTGCGCCGCGTTGCGCCCTGAGGCACCCATGATGCCGCCGCCGGGATGCGTGGATGAGCCGCAGAGATACAGGCCTCGAACCGGTGTGCCATAACGAGCCCAACCCGGAACCGGTCGTAGGAAAAATAACTGCTCTAGGGTCAGCTCGCCTTGGAAAATATTGCCCTCAGTCAGGCCAAACTCACGCTCGAGATCAAGTGGAGTGATGACCTGTCGATGCAGGATGATGTCTTTGAGGTTCGGCGCGTAGTTAGCGAGCGTGTTAACCACACAGTCACCAAATTGCTCCCTTTGGTCATCCCAAGTGCCAGAACTTAAGTGGTATGGCGCGTACTGGACGAAGCAGGACAGGATGTGTTTGCCTGGAGGTGCCATTGACGGATCACTCAGAGTGGGAATGACCATGTCAATATAGGGATGCCGAGAATATTGTCCGTATTTGGCGTCGTCATAAGCACGTTCCATGTAGTCGACATCTGGCGAAATCGTAAGTCCTCCTCGCAAGTGCGGACCTGCGCCAGGCAGGCTCGTAAAATTGGGTAATGCGTCGAGTGCCAAATTGACCTTGCCGGACGAACCGCGCAGCTTGTAACGACTAACGTCTTCAACGAAGTCGTCCGGTAGCAGGTCTTTCCCGACCATCTTGAAGAATGTTAGGCGTGGGTCAACGCTCGATGCAACGATGTCAGCGCGTAATTCATCTCCGTTCTCTAACACTACCCCAGAGGCCTTTCCGCGCTTGACAAGTATCTGTGCGACTGGTGTTCCTGTACGGATCTCGGCTCCAGCTTCTCGAGCCGCGGCAGCGATCGCATTCGAGATTGCACCAGTGCCACCTCGAGGAAGGCCCCACGATCGAAAGGCACCGTCGATCTCTCCCATGTAATGATGCAGGAGGACATAGGCCGTACCGGGTGAGCGCACACCGAGAAATGTCCCGGTTATTCCCGAGGCCGCCATTGTGGCCTTTAGGACGTCGGTTTCGAACCATTGGTCTAGGAAGTCGACAGCGCTCATCGTCCCTAATTGCACCTGCATCTGCTGGAAGGAACGTGGAAGCTTTCGGAAACGGTTACCGATTGCCAGCAGTTGCAGAAGCGCTCGCGGGTCGCGTGACGTTGGATCGCGCGGCGCCATTTCAAGCATTGGCTTGACGAACCGACCCATGTCGACCATCGTCTTGCTGTAGTCCTCGTAAGCTTCGGCATCGCGTGGAGAATGACGAGCGATCTCCCTGTAGGTTTGGGCATGGTCATTGACGCGCCAGAGATAATCGCCGTTCGGCATTGGTGTGAACGTGCCATCGAGAGGAAGAATCTCGAGGCCGTGCCGCGCCAGTTCAAGTTCACGGATGATTTCGGGCCGAAGAAGTGAAACGACGTAGGAGCACACTGAGAACCTAAAGCCTGGAAAGATTTCTTCAGTGACGGCCGCGCCACCCACTAATCGACGGCGCTCGAGAACTAGCGTTTTCTTTCCACTGCGCGCGAGGTAGGCTGCAGTGACTAAGCCATTGTGCCCACCACCGATGATGATTGCGTCGTATGTGCTTGCCATTGCTCGAGTCGACGGCTCGTGGGGAGCCACCGGAAGTTCGCATTGTAAGCGATTATAAAACTTGTCGGAGTCGTTCGATGGTTTCTATAATCCAAGGTTAACTGCTGCGCCTGTCGCAGAGTAGGAGTCGTTGTGCCTATCGGATCCGCGGTTCATGACCGCACTTTAGCGCTCTGCAAGAGCTTAAATTATCGCGAATGGTCTGGTTTTTTCTCCGTTAGCGCCTACGAAGCCCATCACGAACATGAGTATGCGGCCATCCGCACGTCTGCAGCGTTAATCGACATTTCACCCCTCTACAAGTACTTAATTACAGGCAAAGAGGCGACAGGGTTCGTCAATCGCTTAATCACCCGAGATGCAACAAAGCTTGCCGTAGGCCAGGTTGCGTATACCACTTGGTGCGACGAGGACGGTAAGGTCATTGATGATGGGACGGTTTCGCGTCTCGGTGATGACCGGTATCGCTGGACTGCCGCCGATCCCAACCTCCGATGGTTTCAAGGGAACGCTGGCGGGTTCGACATGACTATTCGCGACGTGTCGGAGGAGGTCGGTGCCCTCGCGTTACAGGGCCCGACATCAGCCGACGTGTTGAGGCAGGTTGCTGATGTGGACATCGACGCGCTGAAATACTTCCGCGTCACTAGTGGTGCTATTCGGAATGTGTCGGTCGATGTTTCCCGCACTGGATACACTGGCGACTTGGGCTACGAGATCTGGATGCCTTGGGAAGACGCAGGCAGGGTATGGGATGCACTGGTCGATCACTCGCAGGATTACCTCGTGCGGCCGGCCGGCATGCTAGCCTTGGACGTGGCTCGAATCGAGGCTGGTCTATTGCTGACCGAAGTCGATTTCTTTGGCAGCCGGAAGGCGCTCATTCCGTCACAGCGATATTCACCATTCGAGATGGGACTTGATAGGTTGGTAAGTTTAGACAAGTCTGAATTTGTTGGTCAGCCTGCACTTCGAAATGAGCGGCTTGCTGGACCACCACGAAGGATTGTGGGTCTCGAAATTGACTGGCCGGCGATTGAGGTGCTCTTTGAGGCAGTTGGACTTCCACCAGAGCCGCCAATAGTGGCATCTCGGGAGGCCGTCCCGGTCTACAGCGGCGGAGAACAGATTGGCAAGTTAACCTCGATGGTCTGGTCGCCTGTACTAAAAAAACTGATTGCCTTGGCGACAGTCCACCGTAACTACTCGGCTTCCGGCACCAAAATGCTGATCGAATTCACCGTTCAGGCAGTTCGACACAAGGTGGAGGCAGTGGTGGTGCCGACGCCGTTCTTCAGTCCTTCGCGAAAAACTGCAACCCCACCGGCCACCGCCGAATCGAGCTAGAAGTTAGCCTGTCGGTCCCGCCAAGACGTAGCGATATAATGTAGAGTTGCGGCGTTGCACTCCACGCCTGTAAGGAGGAACTCATGTCTCAAGCACAACCACAAAACTACGCCAATCACGCTCGGATGGTTCCGGCCTTTCACTTTGTCGCACTCCCGATTTTAGCGATCAACTTGTTTTGGTCCGTGGGTCAAGTCGTGACGGCCGGCCTTTCATTCGAGACCTTACTGGCGGTAGGCGTCGCACTCGCGCTTATAGTCATCGCGTTGTGCGCCAGACTGTTCGCTCTCTGGGCACAGGACCGCGTCATTCGCCTCGAGATGCGGTTAAAACTGACGGAAGTTCTTTCGGACGAACTTAAGCCGAGGATTGGTGACCTGTCGACATCGCAACTTGTGGGACTGCGTTTTGCCAGTGACGCCGAGCTGCCGGGTCTCGTGCGCAAGGTGCTCGAGGGTAGCCTGAGTGACCAGAAAGCAATCAAGCAGGCAATCACGGCCTGGCAAGCAGACCATCAGCGGGTCTAAGGACGGGTAAGGTGCACAAAGGAGTAATCTGAATGACTCAGGTAACCATCACGGCACCGGTGCGTCGTTTTGGAGGGACCTCACGGGGGGACGCGTGGTGGCTACAGCCCCTTGCGGTTGCGGCCGGGCTGGGCCTCTTCGTTGCGTATTCAACCTGGGCTGCCTTTCAGGCCGAGTACTATCACACGGGACCTTACTTATCGCCGTTTTACTCGCCCGAGCTATTTGGTGATTCTCCGCACTCGTGGCTTGGACCGAAGCCAGCCGCTTGGCCATCTTGGTTACCGTGGTCTCCAGCGTTCCTCATTCTCGGCGTCCCAGTGGGGTTCCGCCTGACCTGCTACTACTATCGCGGTGCTTACTACAAAGCATTCTGGGCCGACCCGCCGAACTGTGCTGTCGGCGAGCCACGGGAATCATACTTGGGCGAGCGCTCGTTTCCGCTCATTATCCAAAACGTGCACCGATACTTTCTCTACCTCGCGCTGGCATTCATTTTGGTTTTAGCCTACGACGCCTGGCAGGGACTATGGTTCGTGGATCCAGCAACGGGCGCCACTACCCTAGGTGTCGGCGTGGGCAGTCTCGTGCTTATTCTCAATGTCATCCTGCTTGGCGGCTACACGTTTGGTTGCCACTCGCTACGGCACCTTATCGGTGGGCACAGAGATCAGTTGTCAGGAATCAATCGATTGCGTCAATCAACGTATGACTGTGTGAGTTGCTTCAATCAACGACACATGCTATGGGCGTGGATGAGTCTGGCGTGGGTCGGCTTTACTGATTTTTATATCCGGATGTGTGCAATGGGTATATGGGTTGATTTCCGGCTGTTGTGATGAACCTACGATGCGCTAACGTCGGCCAAGGTCGCTGATGGACTATCAAACCTACGAACATGACGTGGTGGTGATTGGTGCGGGCGGTGCTGGGCTCCGGGCCGCGATCGAGTTATCGGCGTTGGGGGTTTCGGTTGGGGTGGTCTGCAAGTCACTGCTAGGTAAGGCGCACACGGTGATGGCTGAGGGTGGCGTAGCTGCTTCACTTGGCAACGTTGATAATCGTGACGCGTGGGGTGTGCACTTCGCAGACACGATGCGTGGCGGGCAGTATATGAACAATGCGCGGATGGCGGAGCTTCACGCCAAGGAGGCCCCGGAGCGGGTCCGCGAGTTAGAAGCTTGGGGCGCCCTGTTTGACCGGACGGCAGACGGTCGTATTTTACAGCGCAATTTCGGCGGGCATAAATACCCTCGGCTCGCACATGTTGGTGACCGAACAGGCTTGGAGATGATCCGTACGCTCCAGGACCATGGGATACATCAAGGGATCGATGTGCATATGGAATGCACAGTCCTTGCTCTTCTTAAGGACGGCGATCGTGTTGTCGGGGCCGTAGCCTACGATCGTGAGCGGGGCCGTTTCCGCGTTTTCCATGCACGTGCAGTGGTGCTAGCCACTGGCGGTATCGGCAAGGCCTATCGTGTTACGAGTAACTCGTGGGAGTACACCGGGGATGGGCATGCCCTTGCTTACAATGCAGGTGCAGACCTTATCGACATGGAATTCGTCCAGTTCCATCCGACCGGGATGGTGTGGCCCCCAAGCGTAAGCGGCATCCTGGTAACGGAAGGTGTGCGCGGAGAAGGTGGCGTTCTGAAAAATAGGGACGGTCACCGTTTCATGTTCGATGAAATTCCTGATTTGTACAAGAATCAGACGGCCGACAACGAAGAGGAGGGTTGGCGCTACACCCAAGGCGACAAGGATGCGCGGCGTCCTCCTGAGCTGCTAACTCGAGACCACGTGGCGCGTTGTATTGTTCGCGAGATCCGGGAAGGACGAGGTAGTAAGCACGGTGGCGTTTATCTCGACATTGCGTGGATTAAAGAGCGATTGTCGAACGGCACCGAACATATCAAGAAGAAGTTGCCGAGTATGTACCACCAATTCAAACAGCTGGCGTCAATTGATATTACGCAGCAGCCGATGGAGGTTGGTCCAACCACCCATTACGTTATGGGCGGTGTGCGTGTCGATGCCGATACACAGATGTCAAACGTACCTGGTTTATTTGCTGCCGGCGAGTGTGCGGGCGGGTTACACGGCGCCAATCGTCTAGGCGGCAACTCACTGTCCGACCTACTTGTGTTTGGTAAGCGTGCGGGCGAGTACGCCGCAAAGTTTGCGAAAGAGCATAAGCCGGGCGCTGTGAACGCCGATCAGGTGGAGGAGGTAGCCCGGCGTGCGTTGGAGCCGTTCTCTAGAGAAGGCGAGAGCCCCTATAAGATTCAGCAGGACCTCCAGCAAACGATGCAAGATTTGGTTGGGATCAGTCGTCAGGACGTGGAGATGCGGAGAGCGCTGGATGAACTCGCAAACCTCCGGGCGCGTGCAGGTTCGGTTGGCGTCATAGGGAATCGAGAGTACAACGCTGGTTGGCACACCGCGCTTGATTTACCGCATCTGTTAACCGTTGCGGAGGCTATTACCCGTGCTGCCGTGGAGCGTCGTGAGAGCCGTGGGGCGCACTTTCGCGAAGACTATCTTGCCAAGGACGAAGGGTTGGGTCAGGTGAGTTTACTGGTTCGAAAGTTAGGCGATGGGTCGATGCAGGTTGTCCGCGAGCCTATTTCTGAACTGACGCCTGAGTTGGCCAAGATCGTTGACGACAACAAGTAGCTTGATGGAAACGATATGAGCACTGCGAGGTTCAAGATCTGGCGTGGCAACGCCGATGGTGGTGTATTCCAAGAGTATTCCGTTGAGGTTGCCGAAGGGATGGTTGTACTCGACGTTGTGCTCAAGATTCAGGCTGAGGAGGCGAACGACCTCGGGGTACGCTGGAACTGTAAGGCAGGGAAATGCGGCTCGTGCTCAGCCGAGGTCAACGGTAATCCTCGGCTCATGTGCATGACCGGCATGGACACGATTCCGACCGATCGACCGATCACGGTTGAACCAATGCAGACCTTTCCGTTAATCAAGGATCTGGTGACTGATGTCTCATGGAATTATAGTGTCAAGCAGGGAATCACGCCGTTCACACCTCGGCCAGCCGATGCTCACGACGGAACCTGGCGGATGCAGCAGCGCGATGTGAATCGGGTTCAGGAATTTAGGAAGTGCATTGAGTGCTTTCTTTGCCAGGACGTCTGTCACGTCCTGCGCGACCACCGGAAGCATGATGAGTTCATCGGGCCGCGCTTCTTTGTCCACGCGGCGGCTTTGGAAATGCACCCGCTTGATGTTGCTGACCGCGTTGAGGAGCTTGCTCAGACCGAGGGGATCGGCTACTGCAATATCACGAAGTGCTGCACCAAGGTCTGTCCTGAAGAGATTACGATCACTGATAATGCAATCATACCGCTCAAGGAACGCGTGGTTGACCGCCTTTACGACCCACTTTCGAAACTCTTGCGGATATTTCGATAATGGGATTGTGATTGATCACTAGACTAGTCCTCATCCCAGAACGCAGCTTCCTCTTCGTCCCATCGTTGCCGGCGAATTTTACGCTTCTGACGGTGACTCCAGATCGCCAGCAAAGCAAGTAGTGTCACGGCCGACCAAAGCGTGTAACCGCCGGTGAGAAATGGTAACCAGCGTTCAACGACAGACTGATTCATCATGAATTCCAGTTCTAGTGATGTCAGTGACCGTCCTGTCGCCACTTGAGTCGCTGCATCGAACGAGTGACCAGCGGCGACCGTCGACAGAATCTTAGCCGGTGCCGTGACCCCGTACTCGTGAATCAATCGACGCACGAGCGCACCCGAAATAGCATAAGCTCGCTCGGCGGCGACACGGCCTTGGCCGAATCGGTGATTGAGGGATTCGAACGACATCTGGTGATCAACGACTCGGGTCCAGGCAAATCGAGTGCGGTCGGTAAGGCTCCAAGGCCGCTCAACCGTAATCGCTAATCCCTCGTCGAACCACCGGGGCAAGGGACGGCCGCGGGCGGCCCGCCCGATCAGTACGTGAGCGATCTCATGGCGCAATACAGATTCCAGCGAGTTATTTGGATAAGAAGGTGTTCTGGTAGGAAAGAGGGCAATCAGATTATGTTCGGTGACAGCATAACCAGCGACCCAATTTGGTATGCCATTTCGCCGTGCCACCGATTCGGTGACTAGTTCCACCAAGATAGGCGCTGCTAGGCCACGCACATCGGAAAGCCAGGGAGTCTCAAGTAATGGATTGGGGTCGTAATTTCTGATCTGTCTGGCGATCCCGCTGAACTCCTCCGGCGCCCTCACCTCAAGCCGTAGGGTCTGCGCGCTAACCGGTGTTGTGAATAAACAGACTGTGACCCACCAGAGGACGAACGTAGCACTCTGCCAAAGCCGCATAATGGCCACCTTGTCGCTCGAGTAAAGATGGTCAGTGTCCGAGCACACTCGTGATTGCGTCACGGTCGGGTGTTTGGAGGGGAAGGGTGACACCGTTTGCTTCAATCGTTACACCTGCCGCTGCTGGTCGCACTTCAGCGATTACGACTGCTGGAATGTTCTGCAACTCCAGTGCTGCGATAATTCGATCCGTATCGTTCCCAGGTGCACCGATCAGTAATGCACCCGACGCAATGAGCCGCATTGGATCCACTTTGAACGGGCGGCAAATAGCAGCGGTTTCTGGAAAAATCGGAACCTGGTCAGATCGAAGATGAAGACCGGTCGACGAGGCCGCAGCCAACTCGCAGAGTCCACCAATTAAACCGCCTTCCGTGGGGTCGTGCATGGCATGCACAGAACCGACTTCAAGCGCGGTGCGAACAGCATCGACCACACTGATGCCGGGATCGAACAGAAACTGCTCAGCGCGGGCGAGCACATCGTCGGTTACCTGCCCACGAAGAACGTCACGCTTCTCGCGTGCCAGGAGGGCAGTGCCTTCGATGGCGACCCCTTGCGTGAGAATAATCTGATCGCCGACTTCTAGTCCGGTCTTTGCTACGAGTCGGTCACGCGTGACTTCACCCAGCATCTGGCCAATTACGATCGGCCGATCGAGGCCAGTGGTAATCTCAGTGTGTCCACCGCAGACGGTTATTCCGAGGGATTGAGCAGTGTCGTGCACGTCCCTCATGATTCCGTCGATAAGTGTCTCGGTGGTGTTGTGTTCGGGCAAGAGCAGCACGACAGAAAGCCACCGCGGAGTGGCACCCATAACCGCGATATCGTTGGCGTTAACATGGACGGTATACCAGCCAATGCGATCCGTAGCAAAGGTGACCGGGTCGGTCGTGACAACGAGGCAACGGTCAGCAAATGTAATTACTGACGCGTCTTCACCCACCTTCGGTCCGATGATTACACGGGGATCCTCCCGGCGTAGCCCCGCAAGTAGAGTTCGGAGCTTGTCGGCGGGAAGTTTCCCAGGTTGAACGCGCGGAAATTGATTATCTGAGGGCACGGGGGCGCCGAGGGTAGCACGCGGTAGAAGACCGGTCAATTCTCAGCTGGTGTGACCACCAGGGTCCTATTCAGGCGTTCTTTGTATAATGAAACGTTGGTCTGCGCATGGAAGAGTAGAGCATGGTTAAACGCACTGTGACATCGCGGTTGCCGACGCGGTATGGAGAGTTCTTACTGCATGCTTACCTCGAGGAGCGTGAGGGCGAGGCAGCACGTGTACACCTCGCGTTGGTGCGCGGGTCGACCGACTCGGAATCAAAACCGCTGCTCCGCATACACTCGGAATGTCTAACCGGCGACCTGCTCGCTTCGATACGGTGTGATTGTGGCGAGCAACTCGATCAGGCGCTAGCGGCCATCGGAGAGGCTCCTGCGGGCATCCTAATCTACCTACGGCAAGAAGGCCGTGGAATCGGACTTCTGAACAAACTGCGCGCCTATAACCTGCAGGATGATGGACTCGATACGGTCGAAGCTAATATCCATCTTGGCTTCGAACCTGATGAACGAGATTATTCAGTCGCTGTAGACATACTCGAGGACCTCGGTGTAATGGCTATTCGGTTGCTCACGAACAATCCGAATAAGGTTGCAGCTTTCGAGCGTTCGCGTGTGCGGGTTATTGAGCGGGTGCCGCTGGTGGTGAGCGAAACAGCGGAGAATGCAAACTATCTTGAAACAAAGCGGCGGCGACTCGGCCACATGCGTCGCGGGTGACCACTTGCGTAGAATCGTGACACATCCGGTAGTTAAGGCGTGCCGCTGGAAATGGTAATCGGGCAGGTGCAATATGGAAGCTGCCTGGCTTAACCCACGCGAGCGATGTATTCCGACCGACCCCGTTATTTCCTCTAAGGAACTCGGTTTGGTCGAGGCTTTCTATGGCGCTCGTCCCGAACTCAAACCGACACCCTTGCATCGGCTCAGAGGCATCGCTGAAGAGCTCAGCCTCGGCGAGGTTCTCATAAAAGACGAATCCAGTCGTTTTGGACTGAACGCGTTCAAGATTCTTGGTGTGTTGTACGCGTTCCACCGAATCATGGAGAGTCGCGTCTCTAACGAGGCACCGATTGTGGTCTGTGCCTCAGCTGGAAACCATGGAAGGGCTGTCGCTTGGGCGGCGCGCGAGTTCGGCTTCACGGCAAGGGTGTATTTACCGGTTGGCACGGCTCCTGCGCGAGTTGACGCCATCGCGAATGAAGGCGCCGACGTCGTGGTTACGGATGTCGGCTACGAAGGTTCAATTCGGCGCGTGGTGCGTGATGCGAGGCGTGAGGGCTGGCTGATAATTTCCGACACCTCGTGGCCGGGTTATGACGAGGTGCCTCGATGGATTATGGCGGGATACACATGGATGATGGCGGAGGTCCAGGCACAATGGTCTTCCGTGCCTGATGTGGTGATCGTACAGGGTGGCGTTGGCGGTCTAGTTTGTGCTGGGGCAAGCTGGTTCGCACAGCACCACGGCACGAGCCGACCGTTCTTTATTGCTGCCGAGCCGACGGTAGCGCCATGTTTACTTGAATCAGCACGGATTGGCCGTCCGACAGTTGTACCAGAACACGACACAATGATGGCCTGCCTCAAGTGTGCCGAGATTTCACCGATCATCTGGCCGGTACTCGCCGACGCGGTCGATGCTGTTGTAACGATTGACGATGAAAGGGCTGCGTGGGCGATGCGGCGCCTTGCACATCCTTTAGCGGGTGACCCCGAAATTGTGGCGGGTGCTTCCGGTGCATGTGGACTCGGGGCCCTCCAGGCAATCATGAGTCATGATGTGTTCCAGTCCGTCCGCGACAGCGCCAACCTTGGTCCTCAGTCGAGTGTCCTTGTCGTCAATACCGAGGGGGCCACCGACCCCACGCTCTACCGTTCAATTGTTGGCGATTAAGTGTCGCTGATAACCCCTGCCATCCTTTTAGTGAGCTCACTTGCTCGTGGTGCGAATCCCGGGGATGATACAGCCCCGTGATCAACTGACGCGGGTGAGCGCTGCGAAGACGACATGACGATTCCGGCCACCCTGCGACGCACTCTCGGCAAATGGGACCTAGTGGCGATTGGTGTCAACCAGGTGATCGGCAGCGGCATCTTCCTGCTTCCGTCTCGCGTCACCGCGGAGCTCAATGCCTGGAGTGTTTTGGCCTTTATCTTAGCTGGCATAGCATCATTGCTCATCGCTCTCTGCTTTGCTGAGGTGGCTAGTCGTTTTGAGATCACGGGCGGACCCTACGTCTACACTCGCGCGGCGTTTGGCCGCCTCGTCGGGTTCGAAGTGGGTTGGATGCAGTGGGTGACACGGATCACAAGTTGGGCGGGCGTTGCCAATGGTATTCCACTAGCGCTGGGATTCTACATTCCGGCGATGACCAGTGGTGTACCGCACGCGCTCTTTATCGTTGGGCTCTTCAGTCTGCTCGCGTATATCAATTTATTGGGGGTGCGACAGAGCGCGTGGGCCATCAATTTTTTTACTATCAGCAAGCTGCTGCCGTTGGGAGTGTTCATCTTGGTTGGCCTGTTCTTCTTGAAGGCCGAGCCGTTCATGACTTACGCCCCAGTGTCGTGGCCTCAGGCTTCGGCTGCCGGCTTACTACTGATCTTCGCGTTTGGCGGTTTTGACGTCGTGACTGTCCCGGCGGGTGAAGCATCGAATCCACGCGGGCAGGTACCATTTGCCATGGTTACGACGATCATCACAGTTACTTTGGTTATGTTGTTGGCGCAAGTAGTAGCGATGGGGACCTTACCTGGGCTGAGCACATCCGCGACCCCTCTAGCTGACGCGGCTTTCGTCTTCTTAGGCGCTGGTGGTGCATTGATGATCGGACTTGGGTCAGTTGTATCGATGACAGGCAATAACGCCGGCCAGGTGCTCACCTCGTCTCGGATGCTGTTCGCCTTAGCCGAACACGGCGAGCTACCACCGCAGGTTGCGTATGTACACCCTCGCTATCGCACACCGTCAGTCTCGATTCTGGTCTCCACGGGGATTGCTATGACGCTGGCACTATCGGGCTCGTTCGTGGCGCTGGCAACGGCCAGTGCGGTAGCTAGGCTCATTACCTATACGGGGGTGGCGGCCGCCACCCTGCGTCTACGACGCCAGGAATTTCAGGGGAGTGTTCGTTCGCCGACTTTCCGCACACCGGTAGGCCCACTTGTCCCCGTCCTTGCCATTGTGGTGTCACTTGTAATTCTCGTTGGCGCATCGCGCGAACAGTTGATGGGTGGTGCTTTAGCGTTGGCCGTAGGGATGATTGTGTTCTTGTGGAACGACCGTATTAACGGCGGGCCGGGCGCACAGCAGACGGTATCTCACGAATCAGCGGTAACGTGGAATCGTGGCTCGGAGTAATCTCGTAAGTGGGAAGAGTTGTGTTGGAGGTAACTAGATGATTTTCGTACTACGCTGTGTGTCCGTTGTGTGTTTAGTGGTCGTGGCTATGCCTTCGCCAGCCAGTGCCCAGGAAGCGATTTTTGTCGTCCGGCATGCCGAGCGTGTTGATGGATCGCCCGATGCGGCGCTGTCGGTGGAAGGTGAAGCGCGGGCGGAGATATTAGCTCGGCATCTGAGGGATGTTGGAATCGACGCTATCTACTCGACGACCTACCAGCGCACCCTTGGCACCGCTGCGCCGCTGGCTGAGGTGCTCGGCCTTGAGATACAGACCGGGCCGACCCATGACATAAGCACGATGATGAATTCAGACCCAGCCGTGAGCCGATACGTTGAAAGTCTTGCTGCGCAACTGGATGTCCAGCATGGCGCAGACCATGTTCTCGTGGTTGGACATTCGAACACGGTGCCGGCCTTACTCACTGCACTTGGTCATCCGGAAGCGGTTCCGATCGGCAGCGACGAATACGACAATTTATTCATCGTAGTACCCCGGGAGCAAGGCT
This sequence comes from Acidobacteriota bacterium, assembly GCA_002730735.1. Lineage (GTDB taxonomy): Bacteria > Acidobacteriota > Vicinamibacteria > Vicinamibacterales > UBA823 > UBA11600. Next base: position 285,412 of record PCAU01000001.1, read on the forward strand.
CCCCAACCGTAATTCGCATCCGTTTCTGAACTCAGTCGGCGAGGAGGCTTACCCACCCACCCTACAGTCACTCAGTGTGCCTGGCGCTCGTTAGGGTCAGCACCAGTTTTCTACACAAAGCTAATGAACTCTTCGAGTGATTTTTTCGTGATCTCGGGGACCTTGGCGTCACTGGCCGGATAGCCCACCACAAGTAACAGAAACGGCCGCTCGTGCGACGGACGGCCAAGGATCTCGTTCAAGAAACCCATCGGGCTCGGTGTATGCGTGAGCGATACCAGTCCGGCGTGATGTAGTGCGGTAATGAGCATTCCGGTTGCGATTCCTACTGATTCCTGAACGTAGTAGTGCTTCACCTTGCGGCCATCAGGCAATACTCCGTAGGTTTCACCGAAAATGGCTATCAGAATGGGTGCTGTTTCCAAGAATGGCTTCTGGTAGTCGGTGCCCAACGGGGCAAGGGCTTCCAGCCACTCCTGAGGCGCACGTCCACCGTAAAAGGCGCGCTCCTCTTCCTCCGCACTTTTCCGGATTTGGCTCTTCACGGCCGGGTCTGAGACAACAACGAAATGCCACGGCTGTAGGTTTGCCCCGCTAGGCGCTGTGCCCGCAGCACGGAGACAGTTCTCGATAACTTGTCGATCCACTGGACGATCAGAATACTCACGTACTGTTCGTCGCCGCCTGACGTCATCGTAGAATTCTTGGGCGCGGGAGCGCATCTCAGGCTCTGGGGTTTCGCGATAGTGGGTGAGCGGGAGAAACGTTGGAGTCGTCTTCTTCGTCATTGTTCAATCTTTCCACGAAATGCGGGAGCCGGGGTAAGATCATTCGCCGATGATGAACACACCCCAAACAAAACACTTTGCAATTCTTGGATCGGGAGCCGTAGGTGGCTACTACGGCGCAAAACTGACACGAGTCGGGCACCGCGTGAGTTTTCTCGCTCGTGGTGCTCATCTTGCGGCTATGCGTGAAGGCGGCCTGCAGATTCGTAGCCCTTTAGGCGACTTCACAGTGCCGGTTGAGGCCACCGACGATCCATCACTGGTTGGTTCGGTCGACGTGGTCCTCTTCACCGTAAAGAGCTATGACAACGACACGGCACTGCCGATGCTCGTGCCGCTTGTCGGAGACCGAACGGTCGTGCTCACACTGCAAAATGGTATCGACAGTGCGGATGAGGTCTCTGCAGTTGTGGGCGAATCCCATGTTCTTGGTGGAGCAACATATATCGCTACCGGACTCGCCCAACCTGGACTCATTGAGCAAACTGGGACACACCGGAAAATCGTTTTTGGCGAAGTGTTCGGCCAACGGTCGCGCGTGTCGGACCGTGTGGTAGCCCTTGGGCGCCTTATGGAGCCTGCTGACATCGAGGTCGAGACAGTGGTTGATGCGCGACAACAGTTGTGGGAAAAACTCATCTACCTTTGTCCCTTTGCGGCTTTCACCGGCGCGGCGCGGTCACCGATTGGAGTGTTGTGGAACGATTTGGACACACAGGCGCGTTTCATGGCGGCTGTCGCCGAGGTTGAGGCTGTAGCGCGGGCCGAAGGTGTGAATGTGAGTGCAACGGTCACAGAGGAGGTTCGTGAATATATGGATTCACTCCCACCGGAGACTCGCTCGTCAATGCTTATCGACCTATCCCAAGGCAAGCGGATCGAACTAGAAGCGCTTCAGGGGACGATCGTCCGCCGGGGTCAAGCTTTGGGTATCGCGACGCCAATCATCGCGGCACTGTATGCGGAACTAAGGCCGCATGCCGGAGGAGCTTCGGCATGCGGATGAGCGTGTAGTGGGTATCATTTCCATCGGTTTTATTCTTGGCTTTCTCATCGGTCTGACTGGCGTCGGTGGCGGTGCCCTGCTCGCTCCAGCACTGTATGCGGTCTTGGGGTTGAGCTACCAGGCAGCTGTTTCCGTCACTCTCATTTATGCCTCTATCACGAAAGTTTTTGGTGCCGTGCAGCATGTGCGCCAGGGAACGGTGCTCTGGCGGCTTACATTACTCTACGGAGGCCTAGGGATTCCCGGCGCCATTCTAGGTGCGCGCATTGTCCACTGGACCGACGACTCTATCCAGCAGGTCTTCCCCTTTGTTATGAGCGGCTTGTTGATGCTGGTGGCCTCGTTGATTATTTGGGAGTCTGGAGAGAGCAGTCCGAGCGGTCGACGAAAGCCGTTTTCACCTTTCAACATCAAAACTCGGGGCGTGCTGGCGGTCGCTGTGGTGCAGTCCTTTGCCGGAGTTCTGCTTGGAGCGACTTCTGTGGGCGCAGGGAGTATCGTGATTCTCTCCATGCTCTACCTTTTTCGTATGCCCGCTCAGCAGGTGGTGGGTTCGAACATTGTCATCGCAATTATCATTGGCATTCCCGCTTGGCTTACGCACTTCGCCGTTGTTGGGGTTGACTGGAACCTTCTGGGATTGCTGGTGGTCGGCTCGGCGGCCGGCTCCGTTCTCGGTGCCAAGTGCACGATGCTTATTCCCGAGCGGCCACTCAAGCGAGTGGTGGCCGGTATCATTTATCTCGGTGCGATCGCGACGTTGGTGAAAGCGTGGACGACGTAAGAGAGAGCGTGATTCCACTTTTCGATTAAACACCGAAGGCCAATTTAACTACTTGGTTCTAGGCACCTCTTGGAGGTTGAAGGGCACCGGGGTGGCTGTGGGGTTATGGCGTTCGTGGTCGAGATCCGCGTAATGTGGCGATAGTTGCTCCGAGGTGGCTTTCCGGTGCGTCTCTAAAGGTATCGACCAGAGGGTGCCGTTCCAAAGTCGCCTGGACAGCGCCTCGTTGTTTGCCTGTACCACGGCCGTGAATAAGCCTAATTTCCTCAAAACCGGCCTTATACGATTCCCGAACATACTCGTTTACGACAGCGCAGATGTCTCGTGGCTCGAACGGATGGAGGTCGAGAGTGCCCTCGATCGGCACAGGATGCGCCAGTTTGAGGGCTCCGGGGCGGTCGATGAAATATCTGTCTCCGGAGGTGTTACGTCGCATCAGACCGTTCGCTGGACGGGTCGTAGATAGTGGTGACCGACGTTGTGATCCCCCCGCGCACCGAGAAATTTCCGACCACCGTCATCCGTCTTGGGTGGCAGGCCGCAACGAGATCGTCGAGGATCTGATTGGTCGCCGCTTCGTAAAAAATCCCGCGGTTCCGGTACTCGATGAGATAGTATTTCAGCGCTTTGAGTTCAACACACAGCTTGTCCGGCACGTAGGTGATCCTGATTTCGCCAAAGTCTGGTAGCCCTGTCTTGGGACATATTGACGTAAACTCTGGACAGTGAATGGCGATTTCGTAATTGCGCTCAGAGCGTGGGTTAGGAAATGTATCGATCGTGGCAGCTGGCATGTCAAGAGATTTTAGCATTGTCGTGCCAGATGGTCCGTGATGGCAAAATCATGTCATCATTGACACTGAGAGAACCACAGGCTAGGATGCCACGGTTTTTGGTTTTGGCTGCGACAGTCGCTCGCGCGCGCGACGGTCGTTGGGTGCTCTTCGCGCGCTTGAGTCAGGGGGACGCCGATGGCCGATGCCCGAAGGATGGGTAAGTCTGAGCTCTTCTCGCATTTTGCGGAAAAGTTCGAGATCAAGCGAGCGCAGGCTCGTGAGTTTTTTGATGAGTTAAATTCACTCGCTGAGTCTGAACTAAAGCGAGCGAATGAGTTTGTGCTACCTGGGATGTGCAAGTTGGTGGTGCAGAACCGGAAGGCCCGACAGGGACGTAATCCCGCCACGGGCGAGACCATCCAGATTCCCGCGAAGACCGTTGTTAAGGCTCGCATTGCGAAGCAGTTGAAAGACTCCGTTCTGCCGGGAAAGAAATAACCGGGCGAGCGCTAGGATCCACCGCGACCCCCCCCCCATTTCAGCCGCTTTTTAAGGGTCTTGAGCTGGTTGGGGGCCGCGGCGCACTCGCGTCCTCACTACGTCCAGCCTAGCCTCGACCTTTGTTTGAGCAGCATTGAAACTTGGTCCGGTAGCCCTATCGCATCTGGGTCGGACCCCACTGTTTCTGTCGAATGGTTGTGGCTCACAGATCCGACTCCGCTTTGTACTCATCACCCATGAGACAACTTGAGGTGCGGTCCCTCGGCACCGTTGGCTATTGTGATGCGCTCACGTTGCAACACGCTCTAGTAGAGGAACGACGCCACGGTCGAGTCTCTGACCTGTTGTTGCTACTCGAGCATCCGCATGTCATTACGCGCGGCGCTGGCGCGCGCGAGTCCAATGATCATGTCTTAGTCGATCGGTCTGCGCTGGATGCTGAGGCTATCGATATTGTCGATACAGGTCGTGGCGGCGACGTCACCTATCATGGTCCCGGGCAACTTATTGGTTACCCGATTCTCGACCTCAAGCCCGACCGATGCGACGTGCGGCGCTACGTCCGAGATCTCGAGGAAGTCATGATCCGCACGGCGGCTGCGTTCGGTATTGTTGCGGGGCGGGTTAACGGTCTCACTGGTGTGTGGGTGGGCGAAGCGAAGCTTGGTGCCATTGGTGTCCGGATCTCACGCTGGATCACTAGTCACGGTTTTGCTTTCAATGTCTCTCCAGACCTGTCTCGATTCGAAATGATTGTGCCGTGTGGGATCGTTGATAAGAGTGTGACGTCGCTTTCTGCACTGCTCGACCAAGAGTTAGTTCTCGCTGATGTTGAAGCTGCGGTCGTGACCAGCTTCAGCGAGGTCTTCGGTCGAGCGGTCCGCACAACCGCCCTTGTATGATGATCCAAACGCCGTGAGTTTACTGGTCCGTATACCGTCTGTTATCCAATCTGGCCTCCGAGTGTGCATTAGTGCCGATGATGGCTAAGATGAGTATAGAGAGAGAGTTGGAGGCTGTAATCTAGTGAAATGACTGACACACCGCAACTGACCGACAAGGTCGCTATCGTCACGGGTGGTTCGAGTGGTATCGGCTTGGCCATTGCAGCGGCGTTTCAAGCTTGTGGCGCAAGCGTCATGATCGGCGCACGGGACGAAGCGAGGGTCGAACGGGCGATACAGGACCTGTCGATGGGCACGGACCGCGTGTGTGGTGCGGCATTGGATGTACGCGACCCCCGTCAGGTCGAAGACTTTATAACGCAGGCGGTCAAGCATTTCGGAGGCCTCGATATCCTAATCAACAACGCGGGTGTTGGTGGCTATACGAAGATCGTCGATCAGTCACTGGAGGAATGGCGTAGCATCATCGACACCAATCTATCCGGTGTCTTTCACTGTTGCCGCTCAGCCATTCCACATCTCAGGCGACGCGGTGGCGGGTTCATTATCAACATTAGTAGTCTTGCAGGTAAGAACGCGTTTCCCATGGGGGGCGCTTACTGCTCCTCGAAAGCCGCCCTCAATATGTTCAGCGAAGTGTTGATGCAGGAGGTTCGGTACGACGATATTCGAGTCAGTTATGTAATGCCTGGTTCGGTGACAACGGCTTTCGACGGAGGACGGGCGCATGCAGGCTCTGAATGGAAGATGACAGCCGAAGACGTTGCTGAAGTGGTGCTCGATATTGTGTCCATTAATCGGCGGACGCTGGCTAGCAGGGTAGAGATGCGACCTTCGAAGCCCAAGAAATGAGTTCCTGAGGCACAACATGGACGAACAGGGGGCATTGAGTTATTGCAGTTGACCTCGGTTCCTAGTTACTTCAGCCCTGCGTTATAGTTTCGCCCTTCCAATAAAATCTCCGTGAACTGCTCAACGTCGATATTAGCACCCGACACAATCGCAACCACGGTTTTACCGACGGGCTTGACTGCGCCTTCAAGCAAAGCGGCCACAGCCGCAATGCCTGCACCCTCAGCGATCAGTTGCTCATTCGCGACAAGACCGTAGATGCCCCTACGCAATCCCTCCTCACTCACGACAACCGTGTTGTCGACGAGTTTCTTCACAAGTGCGAATGTAATTGTGGTTGGGTCTAGATTGCCACTTAGGCCGTCGGCGATTGTCTCGCCAACGGTAATCTCAGTAATCCGACCAGCTTTCAGGCTGGTACGAAAGGGGTGCGATACTTCGAGTTCGACGCCAACCACCTGTGTCTCGGGTGCCGCTGCCTTGATGGCGATGGCGATTCCGCTCAGGAGTCCGCCCCCGCCAGTTGGCACCAGAATCGAATGTATGTTCGGGACCTCTTCGAGGATTTCCAGCACGACCGTTCCAGCACCCGCGATGATGTCGGGATGACTATAGGGAGAGATGTAAGTAGCGCCGCTCTCTATAGCGAATGTCTTGGCTAGCCGTTCCGCATCGTCGTAGGTCGGCGCCGTATCGCGTAGGTCGGCACCGTGGTGACGAATTCCATCACGCTTGGTTTTGGGGGCGTCGTTTGAGGTAAACACCGTTAATGCGACGCCGAGGCGCTCAGCTGCCCATGCCATAGCTCGTCCATGGTTCCCGGCTGATGCCGTCACGACACGCGGTGCCACCGCGTCAGAATGTTCGAGTAGCGACGCGAGTGCGTTGACCGCACCGCGCAGCTTGAAGGAGCCAGTCGTTTGTAACGATTCGACTTTAAGCAGAATTCGCCCACCGGTTATTTCCGAGAGCCATGGTGATTGGGCCAACGGTGTTCGCCGGATATATTTAACGATTCGATTTCTCGCCGCCGTAATGTCATCGAGTGAAATCGACATGAAAGTGCCGCAATTCTATACTCTAAAGATGCGCGCGCGCGGAGTGACTTATGCTACTGGAAAGCCGGACTGTTGAGCCGTTCTTTAAGAACGGGTTCGTGCTGGGATGTGAAACCTCCCAGGAAGGCGTCATCATCGATCCCGGCGATGAAGTAAATGATCTATTGGCTATTGTTGAGCGAACCCAGTTGGCTATTAAATACATCCTACTGACTCACGCTCACGTCGACCACGTCACTGGGGTTGCGAAGTGCAAGGAAATGCTTGATGCTCCAGTCTGTCTGCATCGAGACGACCTGTTTTTGTACAACGGAGCCGTGCAGCAGGGTGCTCTGTTTGGTCTACGGGTCGACCCGCTGCCTCCGATTGACCACTATTACGACGAGGTCGGTCCCTTCCGCTTTGGCCGGTACGAGGCGGTCGTGCATCACACGCCGGGTCACTGTCCCGGCGGAGTCTGCCTGCAGGTGGGAGAGGCCGGCACGTCAGGGCAGATGTTGTTTGTTGGCGACACTCTTTTCGCTGGGTCAATTGGCCGGACCGACCTGCCTGGAGGCGATCACGCGCTCCTGCTCAGGACGATTAGAGAAGTGTTGCTGCCGTTTGGCGATGAAGCTGAAGTCTACCCAGGTCACGGCCCGAAGACGACCATCGGGCACGAACGCCAGACGAATCCATTTCTCGTTAGTAGGACCTGACGTTTCTCAGTCTTTAGACTCGTTGTTGATGACTGATTAGTAGTAATAGACCAAGAAGCCCTAAGGTGCCGATTCCTCAGATATTGTTAGCTCAACTTGGCCGATGCGCAGCGTGTCACCCGAGGTAAGCATCTTACGTTTAACCTGCTGCTCGTTGACGAAGGTGCCGTTTGTGCTGTCGAGGTCTTCGACTTCAAGACGGTCGTTCGTGCTGATGAGCCGGCAGTGCAAACGAGATACAAGAGTGCAGTCGAGCGTAAAGTCTGCTGTTGGGGCGCGGCCGATTGTCTTCATCGCGCCGGGCATGACCCGCAAGGTGGCAGGAGTGGTTGTTGTGATTTCTGACAGCAACTCCACTTTGACTTTCAGTAACCACATCGACTGAACCCGCTCAGGCCTCCTTAATGGCCGAGATTAGATCCAAAGCTGCTTTCTTACCGTCAGAAAAGAGCATGAGTGTCTTGTCAGCAGCGAAGAGTGGATTTGGAATACCAGCGAAGCCAGGGCTAAGGCTACGCTTGATGACAACCACAGTACGCGCCTTGTCTACTTCGAGAATCGGCATTCCAGCGATTGGGCTAGCTGGGTCGGTGTTCGCGACCGGATTGACTACATCGTTGGCTCCGATGACGATAACAACATCAGTCTCAGCGAAGGTAGGGTTGACGTCATCCATTTCACGAAGTTTGTCGTAAGCGACGTCGGCTTCGGCTAACAGGACGTTCATGTGACCGGGCATCCGACCAGCCACTGGATGAATCGCGAACTCCACCTCGGCACCTTGCGACTCGAGTAGATTCGCGAGATCGCGAATGGCATGCTGGGCCTGTGAGACCGCAAGACCGTACCCGGGGACGATCACCACCCGCCGTGCTGAGTCAAACAACATCGCGACTTCCTCGGGTGACGCCGACTTGACCCGGCCCGCGTAGACTTCATCTGCCGAGGTGCCGCCGCCTTCGACTTCTGGCCCGATTGCGCCTGTGAGGACGTTGGTTAGGGATCGATTCATTGCTTTGCACATGATCCGCGTGAGAATTAGACCAGACGCGCCAACGAGCGATCCCGTAATGATGAGCACGTTATTATCGAGGACGAAACCGGTCGAGGCTGCCGCTAACCCGGAGTAAGAGTTGAGCAACGCGATCGCAACCGGCATGTCAGCACCGCCGATTGGAATAGTGAGCAGTATCCCACCGACCGAGGCAAGCGCGACAAGCACCCAATAGAGATTCGTCATCGCCGGGTTGTTCACGATCAGGACGCCTACGGTGAGTGCGCCAATTCCAAGCAATAGGTTCACAAACTGCTGACCAGGGAAGTGCATCGGCTTACCGGGCAGTACCAACTCCTGCAGTTTGTCGAATGCGACGAGACTGCCGAAGAAAGTAATGCCGCCAATGATCCCGCAAGCGACCGTTGCAACCGTCATTTGGGTGGTTGGTTCGGTTGCGTCAAAGAGCGCCGCGCCAGCGACGAAGACCGAGGCGCCGCCCCCAAACCCGTTCAACAGTGCGACCATTTGTGGCATCGCGGTCATCTGAATCTTTAACGCGAGCGTGGCGCCGATCCCACCACCGATGACGATACCAGTGAGGATTACGCCAATCCCCTGGAGACCGCTCCCAAAAACATCGCGGGTTGCCAGTGTGGCGATTATTGCCAGCAACATGCCAGTCGCGCCGTAAAGATTCCCACGAACGGCGGTGCGCGGGTGGGTTAACCCTTTGATGCCAAGGATGAACAGAACCGACGCGGCGAGGTATGTCAGGTTAATAACAGACGAATCCAAAGCGTCAATCCTTCTTCTTAAACATTTCAAGCATACGGTGGGTGACGAGGAAACCGCCGACGACATTCGTGGCGGCCAGCACGAGTGCGCAGAAGCCGAGGGCGGTCGTTAGCGTGTTTGGTGTTGTAGCAGCGATCATCGCGCCGATAATCGTGATGCCCGAGATCGCGTTAGAACCAGACATTAGCGGCGTGTGAAGTAGCGGAGGCACCTTCGTAATGATCTCGAAGCCGACAAAAACCGCGAGCAGGAAGATGGTAAGGAGCGGAATGAAAGCGTCCATCAGGCGCCGGTCCTTTCGTTGTCAATCGCGGGAGTGATAGTGCCGAGGAGTTCACGCAGTCTTGAGTTGACAACCTCGCCATCGCGCGACACCAGCGTCTCCTTGGTAATTTGATCCTCCAGGTCCAAGACGAACTTTCCGTCGTCGATTAAGTGAAGCAGAAAGGACGTGATGTTTTTTGCATACATCTGACTAGCGTGATACGGCACGCTGGCAGCCACATTCGTCGGACCGAGTAAGGTCACACCGCGGTGCACCGTCGGTTGGCCAGCCTTGGTCAGTTCACAGTTGCCACCTTGCTCGGCTGCGAGGTCGACAACGACAGACCCGGGTGCCATTCCATCGACCATCTCCCTAGTGATGAGGATGGGAGCTTTTTTCCCCGGGACTAGCGCAGTGGTAACCACCACATCAGCACCAGCGACCACTGCAGCCATTGCCTCTTGCTGGCGTTGATAGAACGCTTTGTCCTGAGTTTTAGCGTAGCCGCGTTTGTCCTCGCTATCCGCAGTCTTAAGATCAAGTTCGACGAATTTTGCGCCAAGGCTCTCGACCTGTTCCTTGACTGCCGGACGAACGTCATACGCCTCGACGTTGGCTCCGAGCCGCCGGGCGGTGGCGATTGCCTGTAAGCCAGCTACACCCGCGCCGAGAATAAGGACCCGTGCTGGTTTGACTGTACCGGCAGCAGTCATCAGCATCGGGAACATGCGAGGTGCTGTATCTGCTGCGAGCAACACGGCTTTGTAACCGCTCACCGTAGCCATCGATGACAGCACATCCATGCTTTGGGCACGCGTGATGCGCGGGATCAACTCGAGCGAAAATGCCGTTACCTGACGCTCAGCGAGTGCCTGGGCCGAGTCAAGTGCGGTGAGTGGCTCCGAGAGTCCGATGATGACTTGACCCTGCCGCAACAGATCGAGGTCTACTCGGCCTGCTTCTGGGTTTGCACCCAGAGTACGAACCTGGAGCACGATGTCGGCATCGGCGAACAGCTGGCCGCGATCACTTGCTAGCTGTGCGCCCTTGTCAAGGAACGCTGCATCAGGAAATCCTGCCTCGTCGCCGGCGGAGGCCTCAGTAAGGATGTGAAGGCCAGCTTTTGTGAGTGAGGGAATGACTGAGGGAACGATGGCAACACGCCGTTCGCCAGGAAACGTTTCTTTAGGGATTCCGACGATCATGAATTTGTGATCTCATACGTTAAAGATGCGACCAACTTCAACCAAGCATTATACGCGCCTTCCAATCCCGAGGGCCACTCGTTCGTCGCCTACGCGTCAACGGCGAGAGGGCATGACCTTGTGTAACTTCTCACCGAGGGCGGCAATTAACTCAGCACTGACCGACCGTGTCTCAAGCGTTGGATATCCGTTAACCTCACCCGTCACGGCTGGGACCAAAAGGTGGTTTAGGGCGTCGAAGCGGACCAATTCAGTTGCTACCCTCCGGTCCCGTGCTAGGCCCATCTCGAGCAGGCGGTCTGCGTGTCCTGGAACGATTTGCCGGTCGAGACCGCCGTGAATGACCACCATTGGCTGGCGTAGGTCCTGAATGACGTCGGCCGGCCAGAAGTTGAGGTAACTCGAAAACCACGGCGTGTCAGCCTGCTTGCGCATGTCAGGCGGAATATCATCCCAGCCATCGCCCGTCAGGACCGCATCGTGAATCCGTCGCTGTAGCTCCATCTTACTCAGTCGCTCCTCGTCGCTGATCTCCATGCGTACGAGCGTTTGTCGCTGCTGTTCGAGGACGAACTCCACACCGCGTGTCGACGGAACCGCCACCAATCCGAGGGCAGTAATCCTGCGCTCCTTCGCTGCGGTTAGCATGGCGACCCAACCGCTTTCACCGTAGCCCACTACGGCAATTCGACGCTCGTCTACGTCAGCCCGGTCACGAAGATGACGAATCACCGACCTAACATCTTCAGCGTATTCCGCGAGTGTGATGCTTTCGATCCGGCCGCCGCTCTGGCCGACCCCTCGTTTATCGTAACGGACGACGATGAAACCGGCGTCGGAGAGGCCGCCCGCCAAGTTGCCATAGATTGGCACGCCCGAAGATGTTTCGTCCCTATCGGTTGAATTGGGTCCTGGCACAAGGACAACGGCGGGCCACTCACGGTCGTTATCGGTTTCAGGCGAGGCCGCGGGAGAGAGCTGTGGCCTGGTGAGTGTCGCTGCTAGATTGAAACCCGAAGCGGGGATGTACAGGTCTTCGTCCCCTTCATTTCGCACGGTTTCCTGCCGAGCTGATAGCGAGACGATTTCCTGCCTCGCAATGTCGAGCCCGATCGTTGGCATACTGATACGTAGTAATCGATGCCCAGCATCAGACCAAATTTCGGCATCAAAGGGATTACGACTGTTGAGAAAGGTCACATGATGCCGCTGTGCTTCGACCGTGCCGGCACTTGTGGTGATCCGCTGCTCACTCGTTCGGTTTAATCGGATAGTAATCTCAGCTTGTGGTGCGATATAGGCAGGAATAGCGGTGCCAACCTCGGCTACTGATAGGCGTGCCGCGAGGGCTTCGTACGACGCAAAAAAGTTCGTTGGGAGGACGATAGTCCCGGCTGATAAAGCGTCTACTTTACTGCTGGTCTCGCTACCTACGAGTATATCGCTCGTCGCACTGGTTTCCGTGAATGTTGTCTGCACCCTGTAAGGCTCACCGGCAAGCGTGGCATCAATGAACAGAGTCTCCGGCCGCCACAAATCGTCGTAACGAATCTCAAACTGTCGAATGGCTAGGTCGAGCGGACCCGACACTCGGCCCGTTGAGTTGATTGTCCAGCCTGACTCGGTCTCCTCCACCCGGATCTCCTCGGTTCCCACGAGAGTGAGCTGAAAAAAGATATTGAACGTAGACTGACCTGGGGTTGGTCTGGGAACTGACTGGTCAGCAGCCGCGAGTGAACACATTGCCGTCGCCAGGAAGGCGACGGTACAATAGGCCGGCACACGCATCACTTCCCAGCATACCATCCTGTGTGTGCGAACTGGTTGGTTACATGGTCAGCGCAACGCTAATCCAGTCCTACGAAAAGCTCCGTGAAACGGCTGGGCTCGTGAGTCTCAGTAATCGGGGCGCGATAAATATGAAGGGCAGCGACTGTGCTTCGTACTTGCAGGGGCTTCTTACGAACGACATCTCGGGGCTGACAACTGGCGCAGGTTGTTACGCTGCTTACCTCACGCCGCAGGGGCGCATGATCGCCGACATGAGGGTTCTGAATCTCGGAGATCGGTTACTGCTGGACGTTGATTCTGCGATGTCTGACACCCTGACCTCTCGGTTCTCAATGCTGGTTTTTTCTGAGGATGTCCAAGTCAACGACGAATCTTCAACTTGGTATTGGGTTGGTGTGCGTGGGCCGGGTGCGGCAGCTTGCCTGGAGCCAATTTTACGGCCGGAGGGAACCCTGTCAGGAAAGAAGGCTGTAACGGCCTATCAAGGTCTCGACAACGGATGGTGGGTGCTCGACGGAAAGCCAGTGCTGGCCGTGAGCAACGATGAGTTGGGTATTCCTGGCATTGACCTCGGTGTTTCAAGTGCTTACAGCGGGCAAATAAATGCGCAGCTTGAGGGTTTAGGTCTTGAGTGGGGGAGTGCTGGCGCAGTGGAGGCGCTCCGGGTCGAGGCCGGCACGCCTCGGTTCGGCGCCGATATGGACCAAGACACGATTCCGCTTGAGGCCGGTATTGAGGCACGGGCCATCAGTGAAACGAAGGGCTGCTATGTCGGTCAGGAGGTTATCATTCGAATCCTGCATCGTGGCAAAGGACGCGTCGCACGACGTCTAGTCGGCCTGATATTCTCACAGGACCACACGACGGAATCCTTGTCGGGCCAGTCCGTCTACGACGGTCATGAAACAATTGGTCGAGTGAGGAGCGCAATCTCGTCGCCGCGACTCGGTCGACAGATTGCCTTAGCTTATGTTCAGCGTGCGTACACGGCGCCGGGTGCACGTGTCGAGGTAGCGGACGGTGAGCGTCGGGTCGCTGCTGAGGTTACGGAACTTCCGTTCCCACCTTCGTTAGCCTGACGATTAATGCTTTATCGGCGAGTGGAAACTCCAGTGTGGCTAGTTCACGTCGTTTGACCCAACGGATCCGCTGCTTCAGCATCGAACGTGGTTTCCCCTTTAGTTGGCAATGGTAAAAGTGTAGACATACGGTCCTGTCGGGATAGGCGTGTTCCACGCAGTCGATTTTTTTGCCAATCTCAACCTCAACGCCTAGCTCCTCGCGCATTTCCCGTCGCAGTGCATCTGTGAGCGATTCTCCAGATTCCAGTTTTCCGCCAGGAAACTCCCAACACCCCCCTAGATGATCGCCCGCCGCACGTTGCGTAACCAGGAAGTGATCACGTTGTTCAACAACCGCCGCTACCACATCAAGGGGTACGCTACTCATTTCTTGCGTTGTCCCGCAGGACGACTGTCGATTGGCCCGGTACGACATGCGGTGGCCATGGGGCAGGAACGGCATCGAGGCCGTCGCGCTGTACACACTGTTGCGCCAAAATCCATAAGGCCCTGGTTGAAATCGAATACGTGTCGCCGAGGTAGCAGCACCCTAGCCAGACTCCAGAGATGGCGCTGCAAGGCATGGGCACGCAGGTCGCCCGTGCCGACAAAGAACCGGTACAGGACGCGCGCCACGTTGGTGTCAAGAATCGCCGCCCGGCGGCCGAAGGCGAAACTTAGGATCGCGCCGGTTGTGTAGGCACCTATCCCTTTGAAAGATCGAAGCGTCGTCTCGTCATCGGGCAGGGCACCTCCGTACCGTAGCACCGATTCCCGTGCGATAGCGTGCAACCGCCTGGGCCGAATGTTATATCCGAGTGGATACCAAGTGCGGATTACGTCCCGGGGTCTTGCCGCCGCGAGTGCTTTAAGCGTCGGATATTTCTTGAGCCACTCCTTATACTTCGGCATCACTCGGTCGACTTGCGTCTGCTGCAGCATGATCTCCGATACGAGAATGCGATACGGATCGCGCGTTCGACGCCAGGGCAGGTCGCGGCCGTGTTTCCAGTACCATGTGAGAAGCTGACGCCGGAACTTCTGTCGGTCCACTGGGGCCGGCAAGGTCAAACGCAAGAGGCTACGCTCACTGGTCATCGTTTTCGGTGGCCGGTCGATGTGCCAACGCTGGCACTATAATTGCGCTGTGTCGATCTACACCCGTAGCGGTGATGACGGAGAGACCGGTCTTTTTGATGGTGCCCGTCTGTCGAAGTCCGATCCGCGGATTGAGGCCTGCGGGGAGGTTGACGAGTTGGACGCAGTACTTGGGCTGGTGCTCGCCCACCTGACTGAGCCAGACCTGATTGAGATCACCACGCATGTGCAGCGCGACCTTTTTGCGATTGGTGCGCGATTGGCCGACCCGCGACGCCGGATAGCCGAGCGGATTACGAAGGTCGATTTGGATGGTCGAGCCGTGGAACGGCTGGAGTCGTGGATTGATCGTTTCGACGAAGAATTGCCTGAGATGCGGCAATTCATTCTGCCTGGCGGCACGCCGGCTGGAGCAGCACTGCACTTGGCGCGCTCCGTATGCCGCAGAGTAGAGCGCCGGATTGTTGCATTGGGAAGCGATGTTGTCGAGCGAGCGGTACGGGTCTACATTAACCGACTGTCCGACCTTCTCTTCATGCTCGCCCGGGCCGTGAACACACGTGCGAAGATGCAGGAGATCGAGTGGTAAGCGTTCAAACGGGCCCGGTTGCGTCATCCCGCTCCACGAGATCCAGCTTCACGCAATCGAAAATTCGTCGGGCTAACTCTTGAGAAATCCGTTCTCGGATTGCGCCGCATTCTACAAGCGTTGTCTCACCGATTGTCTCGATGGCTACGTCCCATCGATCATGCGCGATACCCTCAGAGCGGTCCTCAAAGGCAGTCGGCATTGCCTTCAGCGACGATTGAAACCGTTTAGATTCGTAGGCCGCGATCGGAGATCCGTTAATCAGCATGCGCACAGCCGTAGTGCGTCGTTTGTCGATCGTTGCATCGCGGTAGAAAAAGGCATTGTCATCTTCACTGAAGAGCGTCATGTCGGTGCCGGATGGAAGTTCAGCAACAACGCGCCGGCCGTGCTGGTGCTCGCGCCGGCGTTGCGCCTGACGGCGTTTACGCAACATGTGGAGTGTTGAGCCGAGGCTCACTGCGGTGACGAGCAGCAGTGCGGCGAAAGCGGCGGCAATGAGATCTCGCATCAATGTTTGCCGTAGATTTAAATTTCTGCCGCACTGGTCTCGGCCGCAACCGTCAGCCCGAGCCGCTCTTTGTCGGCATCGGTTAAAAGGTGATGTTCGGTCATGGGATCAAAATCACACACCGCGA
Source organism: Acidobacteriota bacterium (assembly GCA_002730735.1). Classification (GTDB taxonomy): domain Bacteria; phylum Acidobacteriota; class Vicinamibacteria; order Vicinamibacterales; family UBA823; genus UBA11600. The sequence goes on from PCAU01000001.1 coordinate 301,219, forward strand.
TCTTTTCCAGTGTTGCCATGTAGAGCCGGATAATCAACTGCAGCACAAACATTCGGTCGGCAGGCAGTTGTCCTTTGAGAGGTGTAAGTTGTGCTTCACCCGCACGTCGCCATGAGTCTGCCCGTCCCGCCAGGTCCTCGACTAACGCCTTAAGGGCCGGGCTAGCATGTTCCCGTCCTAGGTCTTCTAGCAGTGTTGCCTCGGTCACGCGGTGCGTCGCCATGTCGTCGCCGGCCAGATAGACTAGCCCTCGCTTACCAGTGGTTAAGTCTTGGCGGAGATCTCGCAGTACATGGCTCACATACGCGAACAGCCCGAGATTGTAGCCGCAGCCCTGTAGGTCGAAGTCTGCCGGGATGCGAAAGACTCCATCAGTGCCCTGTTCCGCTGTGATCAGGTAGAGGTAAATGGTTGTCGGTGCCACCGTCGCGCCACGGGCATAACGTAAGAATTCCTCAAAGGTTTGAAATCTGTCACGCTCGAGATCCCTCTTCATAGCATCGAAAAAAGCACTCCAAAGCGAAGGTTCTACTGGGAACCGTGCGATGCCCCGCCCGAAAGCGTCTAGAACATCAGCTGCACGCGGCTCTTTGGTCGCCTGGAGCGCGGCACGGTTTGGTGGCCGATCGGTTAGCGCCGCAGAGACCGTGTCCTCCCATGCGAGAAGAATCCGCTGTGTATGAGGCACAGCATTGCTATTCAGGCCCTCGGAAAGGACTGCATCGACGCAATCGTCGACGAGTCTCATCACCGCGTAAAGTGCACAGAACGCTCGGTAACGTTCGATCTCGGTGAAGAAACAGCTTGCCCGATAGAGGTTGTTAAGGTCCTTGGCGGCGATCGTCTCGGCGATACTGTCCGTACCGGTCAGCGAACCCGGGCGCCAGAACTGTTGAGGGATTCTGGTCATGCAGGATCACTCCACGCAGGTAACGCGTCAGGCCGTCCGAAACTCGACTGGAGCAGTTGCCAAAGAAATCTTGGATTTAACAGGTGATTTCTTGGACCGGCGTGGCCGATAAGCCCCATGAGTTGTCCAGCCCAGCGGCTATCATGCTTGGCGCGCGCAACTAGGTTCTCCAGTAGTCGCTGATTTCCGTGGACATGCTGCAGGAGTCTGCCGGTTCCGAAGTCAACCATGAATCGTCGCCGCCACGCCAGCTCGTAACCACGTAGTGCCTGGCTCGTCGCACGCCAATCAGCTCTAGTGATTGCATCATGAACCGCGCGGGCAGCTAGAAGCCCGCTGGTAAGTGCGTTATGAATCCCATGCCCGGTAAACGGATCGACGAATCCCGCCGCGTCACCGACGAGCAGAACTCCATCGGCTACAGTTCGACGCCTCAGGCTGGCCGATGGCAATTGCCAACCCTTTAGCTCTTGGGTACAAGAAAGGCTAATTCGGGAACCAATCATCCGGGTCAGATGCTGAATTAGCTCACCACGGGTCGGACGGTGGCGTGCGTCGAAGAGCCCGACGCCAACGTTAGCGCGATGTGTCGACACTGGCACGATCCAACAGCAACCGCGCTCGAACTGGCCGTTGGTAATCACTTCGAACCGAGGTGCTGACGCTGTGTGGTCGGTGTAGGCGCGCAGCGCAACGCTATAGCGGGGCTGTGTGCCGAACATGGGCGCGAGACCCCGACTTGCCGCGACTCGACTAAAGGCACCATCTGCGCCAACGACAACGGGAGCACAATAGGTAACACGATGGCCACGCTGCTTCACCTGCAGCACGTTCAGTTGCTTGGTGGAGTCCCAGTCGACCCGCTCTAGGAGTTGATTCTCTCGTAGTTGAGCCCCACAGCGCTCAGCGTATCGAGCTAGGCGTTCATCAAGGATGCGCCGGGGCAGGATTCGCCACAGGTGTTTCCGTCCGTGTAAATCAACAAAATCAGCACCTACTCGAAGCCCGCTACCCGTAGTGAAGTTGCACCCCTCGATGGTGAACGCGTCTGGGGCCAGTTCGTCTAGACTCGTGCCCAGCATCGTCATCGCTGTGGCAACTTCTGGAAGTAGAACGTCACCGCAGACTTTGTCACGAGGAAACCGTCCTGCCTCGAGTAAGAGGACCCTGTGTCCCAACTGGGCGAGCGCTGCCGCCGTGCCGCTGCCGGCCGGTCCAGCGCCAACCACGACGGCGTCAGCGTCCCACGTTGAGGAGGATGAAGCAGATTGTGGCATTTGGGACACGGCTGCACACAAGGGAGAAAGCCGTGCCTGAGTTTCCCATGATTTACTTGTGTTGACAACGATCGGCAGTGGGCGACCGGATAGCGTTTGTTACTTATTGAGTAGCCAGTTACGATTTGTATGAATCAGGTAAACATTTCAATGAAGTCAGTCATTATTCACTACCAGGAAATTGCACTCAAGGGCGGCAACCGTCCTTGGTTCATTGCACGACTGGTGCGCAATCTCCGTGCACTCACAGCCGATTTAGGAGTCACGAAAGTGCGGTCCCTTATGGGTCGTATCAAGCTGGAACTCGGTCCGACAGCCGAGTGGGAACCGTTAGCTGAACAGTTGCGCTTAGTATTCGGGATTGCCAACTTTGCCCAAGCTGGGCACGTGCTGGGGGGTGACCTGGACAAGATTGCGGATGCAGTAGTGGCCGACCTGGGCGATCGGCAACCCGGGTCGTTTAGAGTATCGGCGCGCCGTGCTGACAAGCGGTATCCGCTCACCTCGCCGCAGATCGAGCGAGAAGTTGGGGGCAGGATCAAGGAAGCGAAGGGTTGGACGGTAAATCTGTCGGCGCCAGACCTGACAGTATATCTGGAAATGCTGACTGACGAAGTGTACTACTCGTTCGGCAAGCAGCAGGGCGCAGGGGGGCTTCCGAGTGGCGTGAGTGGTCGCGTCGCGTGCCTTCTTTCAGGCGGCATTGATTCACCCGTCGCGGCCTACCGCATGATGAAGCGTGGCTGTGAAGTTCATTTCATCCACTTTCACAGCTATCCGATTCTTTCGAAGGCATCGCAGGACAAGGTGCGTGAAATCGCTAGGCTGTTCACGCGGTCGCAGTTGCGATCCCGCCTCACCATGGTTGCCTTCGGAGAAATCCAACGGCAGGTCGTTCTTACCGTCCCGCCTCCTCTACGGGTGATCATCTATCGTCGTCTGATGTTACGTATTGCGGATCGCTTGGCGCATAAGACACGCGCTCGCGCAATCGTGACTGGCGAGGTTGTAGGGCAGGTTGCGTCACAGACTCTTGAGAACTTAGCGGTGATCAACGCAGTGACTCGCTTGCCCGTACTCCGACCGCTAGTTGGCCTCGATAAGAACGAGATCACGGACGAGGCACGGTCTCTTGGCACATACCCAATCTCAATCATACCTGACCAGGATTGCTGTCAACTTTTCACACCAAAGCACCCAGCGACCCGGGCTACAGTGGTAGAGACTGAGGCTGCGGAAGCTACTCTACCGATCGATGAGATTGTCGAGAGTGCTATTGCTGAAGCGATGGTTGAACATCTGAGCTTTCCGTCGAAACAACCTTAGGGATGCGCTCAACCTATTTTTCATCAAATCCGTGGCGATAGAGATGCCCATCGAAATAATCGCGCAGTGCTTCTTGGGTACTGCGAAATGCCAAATTGTGCCATGGGATCTCGTTCCGTGAGAAGCGGCCGATTTCGAGCGACTCCTCGCAATGGCGTAGAACGCCGCTGACCACTGTGGCAGCGTAGACGATGATGACAGGCGTGCGGCCGGTGTAAGAATAGATATTAATTAATCCGACGAGCCGCACATTGAGATTCGTTTCCTCGAGCGCCTCCCGAGTGGCGGCGGCCGTCATCTCCTCACCACGATCTACGTAGCCACCCGGAAACACCCATTTTCCAAAGCCTGGCTCGATCGCGCGGCGCACGAGTATGATTCGGTCATCTTCCATCCTAATGATCGTGCCGACCGCCACCTTCGGATCGAGGTAGACCACGTGTTCGCACTCCCCGCAAACGAGTCGTTCCGGTTCACCGGCCTTTATTAGTTTCGCTGTAAGCACACTGCTGCACAGAGGGCAGTAACGGTAGGCGTGTTCTTGTGACGGAGTCATCGTCTCAGTGTCTCACCTATTGCTCACGTATAATCGAGGGAATGTCTATCCTCAATGTTGCGCGTATGGGCAACCCCGTGCTTCGTGAGAAAGCTCGGCCCGTTGAACGTTCGGAGTTGTTGACACCAGTCATACAGAAGTTAATCGATGACATGATCCAGACGATGGTTGAGTACCAAGGGATTGGATTAGCCGGACCACAAGTGCACGAGCAGCGGCAAATCTTCGTTGCTGGTATTGAGAATGGCGACGACCCGATGCCTCTCATAGTTGTCGTTAATCCTGTCCTTACGTTGCTTGGTAGTCCGACCGTCGAGGACTGGGAGGGTTGCTTGAGCATTCCGGATCTACGGGGACGGGTACCACGCGCGCCTGAAGTGGAATTGCGTGCACTCGACCGTTATGGTGAACCAATGCAACTTACCGCTCACGGCCTCGCCGCGCGTGTTATCCAGCACGAGACCGACCATCTTAACGGCGTGCTGTTTGTTGATCGAATGCAATCCTTCGACTCGCTCACTCATCTCAATGAGTTCTCTCGATTTTGGAACACAGAGAGAGACTAATCACCACTTTCCTGCTTCTTGGCTTCTGGACCAAAAATAATTCTAGGACCGGAGCCGCTTTTTCTCTGAAGCCCGTTCAGCTTGGAGACGTTCGAGGTCCACGGCCGAATGATCAGCGAATCGCATCGCGGCCGCGATAGCCCGGTGACCTGCCTTTTCGGCAATTAGTCGATGCATTGCTTGACAGACACGTCGATACGCTGGATGTCCCTGCGGGGCACTCCTGAGCTCAATCACGTGCATGGCTTCTCGCGCGTTCATGTGCATGTAAAAGCGGATACGGTATGCCATGGCGACTGCATACGGTGCCACCGCGCCGAGGGTCGCCTTCTGCAGAGCTTCGTGTAGCTCAACCGATGACTCCATGACCTGCCGCCAGTCGGCAAGGGCACCGGCTTCTTCGATTGCTGCTGGTTCGTTGAAGCCGTGGTCGGTTGTCAGATCCTGCCATTCAATGCTGAGCAAACGATGTCTTTGGAGATCGCGAAATGCGCCGTAGTCCGATAGCACATCGAAACGGTAACCAGTGCGCTCAAATGCGCGGCCCGGCTTATGGCGGCGGTTTGTCCTGGCGCCGATGTAGGCTTTTAAGATTGACGCCCGCTCGCTGGCCGACATCTGCCTCGCCATGGCGAGTAGCTGAGAATCTGGCAGGTTTGACACCGCATAGAGTGCGGCAGCGACCACTTTGACCTCGCCGTCTGGATCAAAATCGACCAACGACACCTCATCTCGTAGTTGGGGGTCGATGTCAGCCAATACGGTCATTGATGTTTGTTTTAGGTCAGTCTGCGTAGTGCTTAGATAGTCGCTCCACAGAACGCCTCGGTTGGGCAGGTCAACACGTGTCAGGAACGCAGGGATCACCTTGCGCAGTTCAATTAGCATCATCTCCGCATATCGCTGCATCTCGGTCAGTGGATGTGCGCGCATTTGTAGAAGCAATCTTTCATATGCCTGCCCAGACCCGAAAATGCCCACGTTGGATTGCGTTGCCGCCGGTAAGAGGCCACGTAATGTATCAAGGGCCTTCGCACGGATCGCTGCCCGGTAGACACCGTCCGAATCCTCTGGATCCTTCGGATGCTTGGCCTTGTAGTAATCCTGCATCGGTTCGATCCACCGGTTATAAATTTCGAAAGCGCGATCGAGGGTCCGGACGTACTGAGCGCGCAGTGTCGTCCCGTTAAGTTCTTCCGGGATTAAGTATTTCCAGTGGCCTTGCGGGCGGTCGGTGTAGGGTATGTAGCGTGTTGATTGTTCGAGATACGCTGCGAGCCTACCCCGCTCCAGCACCTTCGTTAGGAGGTTTGAGGCACCCTCACAGGCGATGTGCGCCCCGCCCAACTGAGCGACCGAGTCATCGCCGTACTCGTGGAAAACGCGTGTGTAGAGTCGCTCGGCACGCTCGACGCCAACATCTGGCGCCTGACGGTCGGCTCCGGAAACTTTGTCGGTGAATTCATCGAGAAACAGTCGACGCAGCGATTTTGCGGATCGCGAGTATCGGGCAAAGAGTGCTCCCTTGACGACGTCCGGTAAATTTGTCAGCGCGAACACTGGTCCCTCGAGATTCGTGAAATACGGTTCGAGGAGCCGTCGTTCCTCTGGGGTGAATGATTCGGCAGATGGGCGTTCGTCGGGCACGCCGTATAATAGTCGGGCGGTGCGAGGTTCCGTCAACCTTCCTTCCTCCCCGCGCTAGGTCATGGGTAGTAGCTTTCATCACTCAATCGACGTCAGGTTTCGAGATTGTGATGAGTTTGGCCACGTGAACAACGCGGTTTACTTCACTTACCTCGAAGAAGCACGCTGGGTGTTTTTACGCCACTTGCAGGGCCGGTCCCGCGATCACGGCTTGACCGATAGCGACAGAGTGCCGAAGCAGCCGGGAACGATCCTGGCGCACGCCGAATGTGACTTCCGATCGGAGGCTAAGTATGGTGACGTCCTTGATGTGTTGGTGAAGGTTTCCGCAGTTGGGCGTTCGAGTTTCAGTTACGAATACGAGGTCATCGAAAAATCGAGCAGCCGACTGATAGCAACAGCGAAATCCGTGCAGGTGTCCTACGACGCCGTAGCCAAACGGCCGGTCCCCATTCCCAATGCATTACGCGTTGTACTCGAGGAAACGTTACGGTGATTCCGCAAGAGAGGAATGAGTAGCATGAATCAGATCGTCTACATCTTCGGCAAAGACACGTGACCTTATACCACTGCTGCCCGTGAGGACTATGCCAAGCGGAACATTGAGGTCGATTATGTCAACGTTAAGGAGGACGCTGACGGGTTGCGTCGCATGCTGGAGTACACTGGCGGTCGACGTAAGGTTCCAGTGATTGTTGAGAATGACACGGTCACGACAGGATTTGGCGGCACATGAGGGGTATGATGGCTGCCGGTGGCAGCTTTATTATTGGGCGCCGAAGGGATTAAACGGTGCGTGTCTCTGTCAGTCAAGATTGACAGCTGGCGCGCGCGGCACGATAATTGCCGCTCGGAATCTCGGACCGTCGTAATTATCCTCAGTTGGGAGTCAGGCGCTTTTGTTCTTCAGTCGCATTTTTTCGATCCGCAAGGCGTCGTCGTTTACCCTGTTCACTCAGCATTAGTTCTTCCGCCTACGTCGTTACTCTTCTCAGTCATCTCATTCTGCTTCATAAGCTCGGGGTTCCACTTCCATTCTGTGCTAGTGAATCCCGGTTTGTTTCATGACGAGGTGGTATGCACTATGAGCTGATTCCTGCGCACAACCCCGGGTCCTACACCGGGTCTGGTAACAATACCTATCTCCTTAACGGAAAATCACCTGTGCTGATTGATGCGGGCACCGGTGATTCTCGGCATGTTACAGGCGTCGCCGACGCGTTAGTGCAGTCGCCGAGCACTTCGCTAACGAAGGTTCTCGTGACTCATGGGCACGCCGACCACGCTTCCGGCATTAGCGCACTCATGACAAGGTGGCCAGAGGTTGTGGCCGCTAAGATGCCTTGGCCGGAACGCGACGATCGCTATTCGGTGTTCTGGACTCCAATCGCCGACGGTGATTTGATCCCAGCCGGTGATACAACACTCCAGGCTGTGCACACGCCAGGTCATGCGCCAGACCATCTGTGCTTCTTGGATAGCACTTCCAGGGTTTTATTTACTGGCGACCTTGTGGTTAGCGGAAGTACCGTGATGATTCCAGGAAGTTCCGGGGGCGACCTAGTCGCATATCTCGCGTCACTTCAGCGCGTGCTTTCGCTCAAGCCAACCCGGCTGCTCCCGGCGCATGGGCCCGCAATTGACGATCCAGTAACTCTTGTGCGGCACTACCTTGATCATCGCCAATCGCGTGAAGATCAAATCTTGGCGGCAATCCGAGCCGGTATTGACACAGTGGACGGGCTAGTGTCGCGTGTCTATGGGTTTCTGGAGCCGCAACTCATTCCGGCAGCTCATGAAAGCGTTTTGGCACATCTAAAGAAGCTCCGCGTCGAAGATCGAATCCAAACCGACGCGAACCGTTGGACATCGACCTAAGGTTGTTTGTCCGCTGTTGACTGAACGGCATCACGAAGGTCTATATGAACACCATCATCGATTTTATTCACACGAACCGAGATCGTTACATTGACGAGTTGAAAGCCTACCTAGCGATTCCAAGTATCAGCGCGTTACCCGAGCACGCTGCGGACGTAAGACGCTGTGCAGAATGGACGGCGGAAGAAATGCAACGGGTCGGCTTGGATCACGTTCAGCTTTACGAGACACCCGGCAATCCGATCGTTTGCGGAGAATGGTTGAAGGCTGAGGGTGCGCCCACCATTCTTTATTACGGACACTACGACGTCCAACCAGTCGACCCGCTAGAGCTTTGGGAATCGCCGCCTTTTGAAGCCACGGTGCGAAGTGGCGAGATCTATGCGCGTGGCGCAGCCGACGACAAAGGCCAGGTGTTCATGCACCTTAAGGCGATCGAGGCGCACCTGAGACAAACCTCTAGGTTGCCGGTGAACATGAAGATCGTTCTAGAGGGTGAAGAGGAGGTTGGTAGCGAGAACCTTGATGCCTTCATCCGCGATCGGCGTGATGAGTTGTCCGCCGACGTGGTCGTAATTTCCGATTCCCCGATGTTCGATCGCGGCGTACCGTCCATTTGTTACGGTCTCCGAGGACTCACGTATTTCCAGATTGACCTCCGTGGTACGGCGAGCGACTTACACTCTGGCTCGTTCGGTGGTGCGGTTGCCAATCCGGCTTTCGTATTGAGCCAGGTGCTCGCACAGATGAAAGACCGCGGCGGTCGGGTGAAGGTCCCAGGCTTCTATGATGCTGTACGTCCGTTGCGAGAGGAAGAGCGTGCCGAATTCAAGAAACTACCGTTCAACGAAAAGCATTACCGCAAGGAAATAGGGGCACCCAAATTGTTTGGCGAGAGGGATTACACAACGCTCGAACGTGTATGGGCTAGGCCGACGTTCGAAGTCAATGGTCTTCAGTCGGGCTTCACTGGTGATGGAGCTAAGACTGTTATTCCGGCGACCGCGACGGCGAAGGTAAGTATGCGGCTTGTGCCGGATCAGGAGCCTGATACGATCGCCGAACAGTTTGAGGACTATCTTCGCAAAGTTACGCCGAAGACGGTTACGTTAGCCGTTACACGCATGCATGGTGGGAGGCCTTGGATGACCGAATTTGACAATCCTTATGTGCAGGCCGCCGCCCGTGCGGTCGAGCGAGGCTTCGGACAACAACCTGTGTTTAACCGTGAAGGTGGTTCGATTCCGGTCGTGGCGACTTTCCAGGAGGTGCTTGATCTACCATCGGTGCTGTTTGGGATTGGCCTACCAGACGAAAATGCACACGCGCCAAATGAAAGATTGGATCTCGGTAATTTTTTTAACGGCATCATTGCCTCAGCTTGTTTGTACGATGAGATTGGCCAGCTAACTGGTCACGCGGCAACCGCGGAATCGGGTGGTGGATGACACCAGTCGATAGGTTATGAAGCAAGGCCTGTGCTGATGGTCAAAGGTATCGACCTGCAGCGACTAAGAAGAGCCAATATACCTTCTATAACCCTTTAGTTATTCTAAGTAGGGTCGAAGGCGAAGATGCAACCTCAATCTAACAGCAGCGCCGAGACAAACGTTTCTCGGAGAGAATGGTGGCAAGGTTCGCTACACTAACCGCAGTGGTAGTTAGTTCAAACTTGCCACTCGCCTTCGCAACATCTTGATGTGTTCCCAGATCTGCTCGTGTTCCGTCTGGCGATCCACTGGGACGTCACCGTTTCTGGTTCGCCCCGTAATGTGCAGGTATGCTTCGAGGTCTCTCAGGGCGCCCGAGAAGTCTCGCAGGTGATAGGCCAGCAAGCCACGGTCGCGAAGATCGACGGCGCCAGATGGTTTAATGGCGAGGAGTAATTCAGTCACGTCACGCGCCTGTGGGAAAGAACGTAACCTGACGTACATTCGTTTCAAGTTTTCGAGGACTCGGACGATGATCTGTTTATCACTTGCCGGCTTGAGAAGTCGAAGGTCGAATTCGGCGTCGTCACCGAGATGTTGGTGGAGTAGTTCACGGCAGTCACCCTCGGCCATTATCCTGCCGTTATTGGATGGGTCGATGACAAGTGGCATCTGTTTCCACTCCGATGATTCCGCTTGTAATCGTACTAGGAAGTGACTTGGAAAATTGACTCCCGCCGCACGAACTCCAGCTCGTTGAGCCACTTCAAGGAAGACAATCCCTAGTGTTACCGGAATGCCTGTCCGTCGATCGAGCACCTGATTCAGACAACTGTTTCTGGGATCTTCGTTGTCTGCAGGGTTGCTAGTAAAGCCCCGCTCCCGAAACAGGTAACGGCTGAGGATTTCGAACTGCGCTTGCTGAGTTTTGCCATCTCCGTCCGCTAGCCGCTTCCGTGCCTCGCTACCCATGCGGTCAAGACACTCGAGGGATGGCGTGGGGTTGAGGTGCGGGTGTTCGAGCCTGGCGATGAGCAGTGCTGCGCGTGCGAGGTCTGGAGCTTGGCCGCTGACCGTGTCAGCAAACTCGCGCGCCAGCTTATCAACATTGATCATCTGATTCGAAGTCCATGCATTTCTTTAATTATCCCATTCTCCCGGGAGCCGCTCCCCAGCGAGGACCGCTAATGCCAACTGGTTCTCGAGTGGCGGGAACGGGCAGTCGAAGCGCACGTCATAGTAGCAAAATGGGTGATAGGCGGTATTGAAGTCGAGGTCGTAGATTCCCGTTGGTGTCACCACCAGGTCAAGGTAACGTCCAGCAGGATAAGTCTCCCTGCCATTCGTCAGATCGCCAAATGGCACGAACAGGCTGTTGTTGTTGGATGCTAAGACTTCGACAAAAGCTGACAGCGTGACAGGATTTCCCTCGAGTTGAAATTCTAGGACTCCCACGCGGCGCATTGACCTCCGCTTGCCCGTCGATGTGGGGATTTCGAAGATTGTTTGTTCACTGTCAACGCGGAGCGATGCAGGGATTCGGTAATCGACATCAGGTAAGAAGTAACTTAGTGGAAGAAGGTCTTGACGGCGAGAAACAGGGACTGGGGAATCCGCACTATTTTCAAACGCCTGGTCCTTGGCTGTCCGCGATGCGAGGAGTGTGTCGACGTAGGACAGATCATCCGGTGGAGGAGCACTACAGGCGCTCACCGCAATAAGCACGGCCGCACTCCAGGGTGCGGTGGTTGACCCTCTAGTCATTGCTAAGGCTGAGACAATTGCTTGAGCATCGCGGTTGCGACGGACTGCTCTTTGGAGCCTGGTTCGGCCTCGATGGCCATTTGCAGGTATCGCCGCCCTTCAGACTGGTCACCTGCGGCGAGTGCGATCTCGCCCAGCTTGAGAAGAGGTTTGCTCCATGCTGGATCGGTCTCGTGGGCGCGCCAGTACCAGCCGACCGCACGTTCGGCGCCCTCTAAGGCTAATTGTGTTTCGCCGAAGTTGTAAAGCAACTCACGGTTCAGGCTAAGGTCAAGGTCTAGCTCAGCCGCAAGCACGCCCTGATAGGCTTCTTGTGCCTCGGCGTACTGCGCGATGTTGAGGTAAGAATCACCAATTATTAGCTTAAGTGTTGTGAGTGCCGGGACCATTACGGACAATTTCTCGTAGGCGGCAACTGCTTCCAGGTAGCGCTCAGCAGAATATAGCTCCTCGGCCTGTTGCAACTGTTCCTGCAGATCGGTCGACTTTACATTTGCTAAGGCCCCGAACCGCTCACCATAAGCGCCGCGGGCTAGGAACAAATTTATCTCGGGGTTACGGGCTATCTCTCTGACGCGCCGATGCAGTTGTGCTGGTGTGAAGCCAAGCGCTTTCGCAGTGAACATCCAATTGCCTGGCCGCAGGGTAACAAAGCCAAAATTCCCCCCGGAATCAGTTGTAGCAGTGAAGCTACGGTTACCGTTCTCAGCGGTGACTGATGCGCCTTGGATCGGTCTATTGCTCTCGTCGCGCACTGTGCCAACGACTCGTGTTTGCCCAAAAGCTACCGTGCTAGTGGTAAGCCAGAAGGCCACGCATACAGAGAACAAACAGAAATTCGCTATGGTTTGCATATAACACCTTGATGATATTGGATATCCGACCCCAACCCGTCGGGCGGTTTCACTCAAGGCATCGTGTCTGCCAGTATAATCCAGAACTCTGGTGCCTGTCGGCACCCGAGTATTGCTATGAACCAACGTGGTGTTGTGATCGGACTTCTGCTCGGTGTACTGCTGAACACATCTGAGCTTATTGCTGGCCAGCGTACTGACGAAGCCAGGCTGGCACGAGTCGGTGTACTCGTGCGCGAGGCCATCGATGCGGGACAACTCCCCGGCGCGGTTGTTTTGGTCGGCCGTGGGGACGAGGTCGTCTATTTCGAAGCGTTCGGCGATCGTGCCCTAGTGCCGGCCCGCGAGCAGTTGACGCGTAACACCATCTTCGATCTCGCTTCACTTACCAAGGTCGTTGCCACGACGACTAGCGTAATGCAGTTGGTCGAAGCGGGCCAAATCCGCCTGACCGATCGCGTCGGGACGTTTATTCCAGAGTTTTCACGGTATGGCAAAGAGGGTGTCACCATTAGACACCTTCTAACGCACATGTCTGGTTTGAGGCCAGACCTCGATTTGGCAGATGAGTTTGAGGGTTACGACGAGGCGATTCATCGCGCCACCGAAGAAGTGCTGTTGGCGCCGCCGGGCAGACAGTTCGTTTACAGCGACATAAACTTTTTTCTACTTGGAGAGATTGTTGCGCGAGTTTCCGGACTACCACTTGACCAGTACGTACGAGAACGGATCTTCGTACCGCTCGGAATGGTTGACACGATGTTTAACCCACCAGTTGACGTCGTGCCGAGGATTGCACCGACTGAAGCCTGCCCACCCCTCGGGTGGCCTTGCAACGGACCCAGTTCGGTGATGCTACGTGGAATAGTGCACGATCCGACAGCCCGCCGGATGGGGGGCGTAGCTGGACACGCGGGTCTCTTCAGTACTGCACACGATTTAGCTATTTTTTGCCGCATGTTGCTAGGCAGGGTCGCGATTGGCGGTACGCGTTTACTCGCACCACTTACCCTGGCAAAGATGACCACTGTCGCGACCCCGCAGCACGAACGGAACCGGAGGGGCCTTGGTTGGGACATCGACTCGGTTTTCGCATCGAACCGAGGAGAACTCTTACCCGTCGGTTCGTTTGGTCACACCGGCTTCACTGGGACATCACTCTGGCTTGATCCCACGACCGATACCTACATCATCTTCCTGTCGAACCGCGTGCATCCAGATGGCAAGGGCAATGTTGTTGCTCTCCGTGCTCGCGTGGCTACGGCAGTCGCGGCCGCACTCACCGATGTGCCCCCAACCATAGGCTTCCAAGGGGGTGGCATGACCGGCGTCGACTTTGGTGCGTCCGGAGGCCCTCCTTCGTCGACACCGCGGTCGGTGATGTCAGGTATTGACGTGCTTCGTGCCGACGGCTTCGCTGCGTTACAAGGCCAACGGGTCGGTCTACTGACGAACCACACAGGTCTTGCGCAAGACGGGACCACGACGATTGATCTCTTACATGGTGCTGACAAAGTCGAGCTCGTAGCGTTATTCAGCCCTGAACATGGTATCCGGGGGGTAGAAGATTCGGCCGTGGCCTCTGGCCGTGACAAGCGTACCGGACTGGCGATCCACTCGCTTTATGGTGAGACGCGGCGACCGCTGTCAAGGATGCTCGAAGATCTCGACACCATCGTTGTTGATATCCAGGGCATTGGTGCCAGGTTCTACACCTACATGACCACAATGGCTTATGTCATGGAGGCTGCGGCTCTACATAATCTGACGATCGTCGTATTGGACCGGCCTAATCCAATTGGCGGCGTGGCGATCGAAGGGCCTATTCAGGACGATACGGCGGTGGGTTTCACCGGTTATTTTCCAATGCCCATCCGTCACGGACTAACACTCGGTGAACTAGCTCGTCTCTTCAACGAGCAGCTAGAGATCGGTGCCGAGCTGACTGTTATTGAAATGACGGGCTGGATGCGGGACGCTTGGTTCGATTGGACCGGCTTGCGATGGGTGAACCCATCACCGAACATGCGTAACCTAAATCAGGCGGCACTCTATCCGGGTATTGGTGCGATCGAAGGCACGAACGTCTCGGTAGGACGCGGCACAGATGCGCCCTTTGAGCAAATCGGTGCGCCCTGGATTGACGGTGTTGAACTAGCAGAACATCTCAACGCACGGAGTCTCTCGGGCATCCGTTTCTATCCTGTGGCGTTCACGCCAGAGAGTAGTAAGTACGCCGACCAACAGTGCGGCGGTATTTACATGATTGTTACGAATCGAGACCTGCTGCGGCCTGTACGTGTGGGTCTCGAAGTGGCAGCCGCACTGTACCAACGCTATGGTGACATTTTTGAAATTGACGCAGCTGCCCGTCTCTTTGGATCGCGTGACACGCTAAACCGTGTTAAGGCCAATGAAGACCTTTCGGCTATCGCGCAAAGTTGGGTCGCTGACGAAGCCGCCTGGCGCCGACTACGAGCGCCGTATCTACTGTATTACTGAGCTGCTAGTAGCTTGGTACCTACTCTTGGAATCAAGTATCGGTCTTGGAACAACAGCAAAGAAGGGTGCCTGGAGCACGGCGGCTTAGGTCGGTAGCATGTATAGCATTCCATAAACGACGACCCCGGTAACCGAAACGTAAAGCCAGATCGGAAACGTCCAGCGCGCGATCGCTTTGTGACCTATATCATCGCGCCGGAGGCCGCGGCGTAGAGTCACGACCGCCATCGGCACGACGGCGATGGCTAGGACAACGTGGGTTGCCAGAATAACAAAATACACGACACGAATTATCCCGGTACCCGTGAATGCCCGAGATCCTATGTTCACGTGGTAGATGACGTATGAGACCAAGAACAGCACTGACATTGAGAAGGCGGCTAACATTAGGGCGCGATGCCTGACGACATTACCCTTACGGATCATGACATAAGCAGAGACCAGCAGTATCCCCGCGAGGGCGTTCAACGTGGCGTTGAGCAACGGGAGATCTGAAATCTCTAACATCGATGGTTTCCTCTACAGATTAGCGGCCTCGTTTGCTGCGCACGAACAGAATGCCTATTGCAGCTGTTGCGCAACCAAACACGAAGACTACGATCAAAGACATCGCGAATGACGGTAGCCCTCCCCCTGTTACGGAGGTCCCTCCTGTCAGAACTACCCGTAATGCCGTGACTCCGTAAGTCATTGGATTGGCCCACATGATTGCGCGGATCCACCATGAGGCGCCCTCTGCAGGAAAGACTGCTCCCGACAAGAGCCACATCGGTACCAGCACTAGATTCATGACGGCGTGAAAACCCTGCGTAGAATCAAGCTGCCACGCAACCAGAAAGCCTAAACCGGTCAGTGCGAAAGCCAGCGTGAGTAGTGCCACGACGAGGGGCAGTATCAAGTCGGCTCGGAGATCAATGCCAGTGGCAGGTGCGAGCAACAGAAAAAGCATCGCTTGTATTACAGCGAGCGTGGTGCCGCTGAGAATTTTACCCACGACGATGGTTGTCCTCGGCACCGGCGCCACCAGCACTCCTTGTAAAAAGCCTTCACGTCGGTCTTCAATGACTGAAATCGTTGAGAAAATGGCGGTGAAGAGCACAATGAGCGCAAGCGTGCCTGGAAAGAAGTATTGCAGATAGTTCACTGGTGCGTCGGCGTTGACGCGAAATGACGACCCTAGTCCGGAACCCAGCAGCAGCCAGAAGACGACCGGGGTACCGAGTGCGCCGATAACTCGACTGCGCTGCCGGTAGAATCGGATAATGTCGCGGGCCCACAAGCTATAGGTGGCAAGTAGCATTGCGTTGGCTTAATGCAATTGCTCGCCGGTGTAGTGAATGAACACGTCTTCAAGCGTTGGTTTGCCGAAGGTGATCGTATCAATCTCACCGGGAAATGCTTCGACGAGCTCCGGGACAAATTCATGCGCTTGCGCGCGTTCCAACCGGAGAGCTTCATCGATGATCTCTACGTGCTGGTCAAAGCGTTGGGTAACTTTCTGCGCTAGTGACGAGAGGTCCTTACCGGTGACGAGAATCATATCGCCCCCGATCTCTGATACCAGCGCTTCCGGAGTACCTGATGCGACTAATCGACCTTTATGAAAAATTCCTACACGGTCGCACTGCGCGGCTTCGTCCATCAAGTGCGTGGCCACGATAATAGTCGTCGACTCAGTCTGGCGCAGATGTCGTAGATGCTCCCAGACCTCGTGCCGTGCACCAGGGTCGAGACCATTACTCGGCTCATCAAGGAGAAGAAGTAGTGGTTTGGTGAGTAGCGTCTTAGCCAATTCCACACGCCGTTGCAGTCCGCCGGACAAGGTGCTCACCAGGTCGCTCGCGCGGTCGGTTAGGTTGACGAGCGAGAGCACCTCGTCAATTCTTTGGTTGAGTGATTTACCGTACAGGCCATATAAATGGCCGTGGTAATAGAGATTTTCAACAACACGGAGGCGATCGTCGAGCGCCGGTGACTGGAAGGTCATACCGATGCAACGACGCACAGCGTCGGGGTTGGTAGCTACGTCGTGTCCGAATACGCGGACCGTTCCGTTGATAGGGGTCAGCAGTGTGGCAGCAATCCGAAAGAAAGTCGTCTTGCCACCCCCGTTCGGACCCAGAAGTCCAAAACTTTCGCCAGGCGCTACATCGAAGCTGACCGATTGGAGCACTTGACGGTCACCGTAGCGGTGATTCAGGCCGATGACGTTTAATGCCGATTGAAGGCCTGGACGGGACGCCGGGGTAGGCGAAATCGGTTCAGCCACCTAACAACCGCGAGGAAATCAGGAGCACCCACAGGAGGGGCAGATAGACGAGCGATCCGAAGAAAAGATTGCGGGCGTTCTGCGTGGACCGGTGCCAGGCGAACCGTACAGAGAGCGCGGCGAAGCCGAAGCCGAGAAAGGCCGTACCAAGCAAATATGGGGTGCCAGCCATACCGACCCACACCGGAGCGAGACTAACTGGCAACAGGCCGGCGAGAAAAAGAAGCACGTGCCTAGCTGTACGCCGTCCGCTTGGTTCAACGACTGGCAAAACCTGAAATCCCGCACGAGCGAAATCCTCACGGTAGATCCACGCGATTGCGAGAAAGTGTGGGATCTGCCAGAGGAAGACGATGCCGAATAACACCCACGCCTCAAGAGTCATCGAGCCATTTGCTGCCACCCAGCCTAGCGCAGCCGGTAAAGCGCCAGGCACAGCACCAACCACGGTGGCGAAAGGAGTGCGGCACTTCAGTGGTGTGTAAATCAGAACGTAAGTGACTATTGTCGCTAGAGCGAGGCCGGCGGCAAGTGGACGCGTATAGGTCAGGACAGCCAATCCGATCAGAGAAAGTGCGATGCCAAATCCCCGCGCCTCCGCTGGTAACAGTCGACCGCTAGGTAGCGGCCGATGCCGGGTCCTAAGCATCAGGCCGTCTGCCTTCCTCTCGTAAACCTGGTTGAGTGCGGAGGCACCACCGGCGACCAGCGCTGTTCCAATTATCGTTGGTCCGATAAGCCACACTACACCGGCGTCAGGGGCCGCCAGATAGAAACAGACGGTCGTTGTAACTAAGACGAGGGAGTTCAAACGTGGCTTCGTAAGTGCAATGAAGTCGGCGATGCGACTTCCCGGAACAGCTATTGCCACCGCACTGATTTTCACCTAACTACCCCTGCTGACGACGTCTCGGGCAGTGCTACTGAGGTGTTGCTTAAGGGCATATCCGAGAGTCGGTGGCGGTGCACCAAGAGTGTCAAGAGGACAACCGTTGCCAGAAGTGCCGCTCCAGTCGCGACATGTGCCGTGTTGATACCCACTTGACGTTCTGAAAGCACAGTGAGAGCACCCAGCGTGAACTGAACCGTCACGAGCCCAATGAGCAGCCAGGCCAGTCGCCGTAGTTCCAATCGGTGCCGGTGATGCACCAGCACGTGCCCCGCTGTTGCTACGACCGCCAATGTTACAAGGACGGCACCAATCCGATGCCCGAAGTGAATGGCGATTGGCCAACTCCATTCAGGTGGGACAAGATGCCCAAAAGCTAAGGGAAAATCTGGAATCGCCAATCCGGCGCCGGTGTGTCGCATTATGGCCCCGACAAGGACCTGCACGTAGACCACAGCCACCGTTCCGATGGTCAACCGCGCTAGCATCCGATCGGCAATGGGTGCGGCCGTCCCGGTGTGCCAACGTGGTGACGTGAACAATGCGAGGGCCACTGTCAGGCAGAAGACAAGCTGAGCGAGCCCAGCGTGTGCGACGGAGATGGGTGTTGGTAAAAAGTAGAGCACCGTGACACCTCCGAGCGTGCCCTGCAGTATAACCGCGCCGAGAGCAACCCAAGCTAGATATCGCACCCAGCGACGACCATCAACACGTGAGAACCACACAGCCAATCCGATCATCAGGATTCCTACAGCACTCGCGATTAGCCGGTGTCCATGCTCGTACAAGATCCCGCCTACCATCTTCGACAGCGGGAAGCTGAACATGAAGTAACCATAAGTATTTGGCCAGTCTGGGACCGCCAGCCCAGAGTCTGTGCTAGTGACCAAGGCGCCGGCCGTGATGAGTAGCAACGTAGCTGTGGCGACGAAAATTGTGAACCTATGGAGCGAGGCCATACGTCGTTAAACAGGCGGGATGTGAAAACGACGGAGGGATCCTCCCTCCGCCGCGCCCACTTAAAATGCTAGCTAACCGTAAAGGTAAACGAGACCTCAACGGTTTCGTTCTCAACCACGGTGACGTTCTGAGTCTGAGTACCTAACATTTCATGCCAAGCCTCGATCGTGTAGTCGCCCGGGGGTAGTGTGTTCAATGCAAACGCACCACCGTTACCGCTCACGCCGAAGTACGGGTGATCCAACACGCCCACATAGGCGTTCATCCAACCGTGCACGTCGCACTTAAACGGCACCATAACCTCAACTGTTTCGAATGCGGTGTCGTAGGTCATGCCTTCGATCGGTTGGCCGGTGTTGAATTCACGGTTATTTGCTGGCATTGCGTGAATGTTGTGCAGCGTTGGGTCACCGTTGCTCACTGTCAGGGTCTGGCCCGCCTGGATCCCGAAGACATGCGGCGTATAGCGGCAACCATTTTGGTCAAGCATAACGGGTTCAGAGGGAGTAGGAAACGACCGGCTACCAAGACCTTCCTTAACGTAGACAAACACGTTATTGAGTGAACCGTCCTCCCCGACGACGTAGTATTCCGTACTGGTGTTGTTGCCAGACTCCTGTGCGCAAACAGGATCAGAATTCATCCGAATAGTTTCGGCCTCAGGGGGTGTGCCTTCAAGCATGACCGTGCCGGTTATGTTGCCTTCAGCAGCGCTGTCGACCGCAGACGCAACCGGCGCTTCAGGTTCAGATTCGGCCGGGGCTTCCGAGCCACCACCACACGCCACTGTTAGGACCAACGCCATTATCGAAACCAGCAGCCACGACTTTCGTACATCCATTGAAACTCTCCTGACACGAAGTAAGGGGAAAAACACCGCAGGCCGCTCAGTTCGTCGTCTCGCGGCAACCTCCAAAACCAGATCAATATCACACGCACCGACCGCAGTAAATGGTTGAAACACTCTAGCGGAGCTTATCTAGCCTATGTGCGAACGCAATGTCAGTTACCGCGCGCTGGCACGAGCAATTTTTCGAGTAATTCGGTCCCCTATCCAGTGCGGGTCCCACCATTCGATCGGTGTGACCGGGTGGCCGTGCAGCAGCGTCGTGAAGTGCAAATGGTCGCCGCCGGCTAGGCCGGTTCTCCCGCTACGGCCAATTTCCTGCCCCTGTTGAACAGCATCTCCGACCTGGACACCGATGGATGAGAGATGGGCGTAGAGGGACTGGAGTCCCATGCCATGGTCGATCACCACGCAATTGCCATAGATACCTAGGAAGTCAGCATGGACAACGATACCGTGGTTTGACGCCAGAATTGCTACATTGGCGGTGGCAGCAAGGTCAAATCCAAGGTGCACTTGTTGATCGATCGCCTGACCGTTGTACAGGTAGGTCCGGTGATCGGCAAAGCTTGATTCAACCTGAGAGTTACCGAGTTGGCGAAACGAACCCTGCCACAATAAGCGCGGCTGAGTTTGTTTTGCGAGCGCCAGTAGGTAGGTTGCATTTTCTTGCCGGAGGTCGGCGTTAATGCGGCTGTACTGGGCAACTAGGTCATCCTTCGGTATACCTTCGAGTAACACCCGCGCAGCATCCGATTGCTCAGCAATTGCTGGAACGACACGCTGTATGAAATTGTTTCCCACCGTGATTTGACGCCGGCGGAAGACCTTCGGGAACGTCCGGCGATTGAAGTCGGCCCGCACTTCGTTACCCGCTGGGTCACGAGCGAAGAGCTGCATCGGTGCATTCAACTCTTGGTCGTGTAAAAGGGCAAAGAACGCGACACGCATCGCCTCGTTCGCCCCTGTAATACCTGCTCCGGCAGCGGGGAACCCCGGATAAATTTGATTGTCCACAATAACGCCAGACTCGACGTCGTTTGGAGTCACCCGGTACACGATCATCTCAGTGCCACCGTGGTTTACATAATGCTGAGTTGATAGCACGGTCAGCCGTGGGGGTTCGAATCGTAGTTCAAGTGAATGGGTTCTCGAGGTCGAGGCTTGGCGAAGACCGTAGAGCACCGGACGGACTGCGGTCACTATGAGGTGTGCCGGTCCTTCAGTTGCCCCTGGAAGGTCGTTCAGGTCGAAGGTTCGCACGATGCGAATTCGCTCGTGAGTTTCTTGCTCGACCCTGGCTTCGCGTGGAGCCGCGAGTGAGAAGAGTGAGATCCGCGTGTCACCTTGCTCGAGAACAGCATCAACTCCGGCAATTGTCCCTCCGGGAGTCTCAACCGAAAAGTCGAGCACGCTGGTCCGCCCGACATAGCGCTCCGGATTATTGACCTCGACCGTGGGACCGAGAGCCCGTCCGGCCCAACGATACGCTCCAACCACGGAGAAAGCCGCGAGTACGATCACTAGCAGCACTTTTGAGAATAGTGACATTGGTTGTTTCCTCCCATCCCGTTCGTGGTCGCGAATCCCTCGACCTTTGGTATCGGACTTGGGGAGCATAGAGTTCAACGCAAATCACCTGTCTCCCCTGAAATTTGATGCTGGTTCGACACATCGGTTCATTGACCCACTTGCTCGCCAGTTGCTAGAATCCAAAGTTTCGGTCGGCCCGTGGCGGTATCGTCTAGGGGTCAGGATGCGTGGTTCTCAGCCACGAGACCGGGGTTCGAATCCCCGTACCGCTACCAAGCTATGGTTTTCTAATATGCGAGCGCTCGTCCTAACCGCGCTTATCGTCGGTCTTCCCATTTCTCACCTTGACACCGTTTTGGAGCGGGGCGAGATTCTCATTGGCACGACCGGCGATTATCGCCCTTTTACTTATCAGCGCCCTGATGGGACATTTGAGGGTTTTGATATCGACGCTGCGCGCCGACTTGGTGCGGATCTGGGAGTCAAGGTGCGTTTCGTTTCCACGAGTTGGCCCCAACTCGTGGAGGGGCTTCGCGCAGGACGCTACGACATCGCAATGTCTGGGATTACACGTAATCTCGAGCGCCAGAAAATCGTCTCGCTGTCGGACCCCTATCTCTCGATCGGAAAGTGTCTTCTTATTCGAAGAGCAGACCGTGCGCGTTTCACGGACCTTAGGGCCATCGATCGCCTCGGTGTTCGTATCGGTGTTAATCCTGGTGGAACAAACGAGAGTTTCGTGAGAGAACGTATCAACACGGCTGACGTTGTCGTTATTGAGGACAATCTCTCCATCCCCGATGCCGTTGCTGAAGGACGAGTCGACGTGATGCTGACTGACAACGTCGAAGCCGTGCTAGTCGCGAACGAGGACCCGCGTCTCTTCGCCGTCCAGCCAAGCTCTCCGTTGAGTCGTGACGAACTCAGTTACATGCTCCCGCGAGATGCCCCCGCTTTCTTGAACTGGGTAAACCTGTGGGTTCACCGTATGGCGCTCAACGGCGAGTTCGAACGCCTCCGAGAGAAGTGGATCGACGGTGTTTCTGCTTCTCCGGGAAAGCGTAGCGAGAACTCTTCAGAGGGTGCGGGCCTACGCCTTCTGGAACCTTTGGGCAACATCAGCCGTCCCGCGGTGGGTCGT
This sequence comes from Acidobacteriota bacterium, assembly GCA_002730735.1. Lineage (GTDB taxonomy): Bacteria > Acidobacteriota > Vicinamibacteria > Vicinamibacterales > UBA823 > UBA11600. Next base: position 323,568 of record PCAU01000001.1, read on the forward strand.
CTCTTCGCCCGAGATGAATCGTGGAGCGTAATTGAAAGCTGGTTTCAAGGATGGGATTCGTTGTTTGTTAAACGAACTCGGTCCTTGGGCGTGAGTTCAGCTGAATCGTTTTAAGATTAAGGAGCCCTTCTTGAAACATCCATTCGTGCTGGTGCTGTGTCTGATAGCAGCCACCTCCTCCGTAAGCTTCGCCCAAATCTACGATCTCGGCGGTATGTATACCTACCACTACAGAGATGGTCGGTACTCCGACTGGGGTGATTTCAGCCTGCACGGTTCTCGGATTGCTATTGCGGAAATTAACGAATCCGGCATGTTGGGGGACGCACTCATTCGCATGACGGACGAGAACACGATCGACTACCACTGCTGGCCAGAGAACGCGGCGCTTATGGCGGAGACACTCATGAAGAAGGGCATTCTTGTGCTCACCGGAGCGGATTGCAGTGGGCCTGCCGTCGACATTGCCCGCGTCGCTGAGAAGTACAAAATCCCAGTTGTCTCGAATGGCTCCAACGCGTCCATGCTGTCGTCAGTCGAGGAGTTTCCTTATTTCGTACGCGTGGTCAGTCCGAGTGAACAGTATGAAGGTTATTTGATTAATGTTGCTGAGCACTTTGGTGTCGAAGAGATTGCGTATTTTTATACGACGGATGCATGGGGTCTCGGAGCCAGAGACGTCATTCACGAATCTACACTGCAACGGAATATCAATATCGTGCAGGAATACAGTTATCCGCGAGACACGTCCTACGACGAGATCAGGTTGTATATGACCAAGGTTAAACAGGCCGGCATTAGGCATATTGTGAATACGAGTCCAACGCCGGACACAGTGAGGATATTTCGTGCGCTCCATGAGCTTGAGATGAATGAGCCGGGCTATTCGTTCTATGCCGCCGAGATGGTTTCGGCGGATGAGGCTCCCGAGGCGGTTGCGGGCAGCCTCGGCTATTTCGCGCCCATGGTCGAGCTCATGCCATCACCGAAGTTGTCACAATTCCGGGACGCGCTTGAAAAACGATTAGGCAGGCCTGTCGACCCGAGTTCAAAAGCCTTTTTCTATGGAGCCTTAAGCTACGACCACATGTTGGCGGTGGGCTACGCCATTCGTGATATTCAAGAGGCGGGTGAGCGTGTGACCAGCCAGAACATGTTGGCATATCTCAGAAGAATGGATTTTGATGGAGCGACGGGTCATGTCGCGCTAGTGCCGGGCACCAACGATCGGGCGAACATGCCGATTCAGATCGTCAACAGTCATGGTTACAAAGATGATGGCAACACCGTGGACTTCGTGTCTGTTGGCACCGTGGATCCCGTAAGCGGTCGACTGGTATTGAACGAAGACGCTATACTGTGGCCTGGCAGTGTTACGAGCCCACCTAACCAATAACGAGGGAAGCGAAAAAGAGGAACGCGCGCGTTCATCAACTATAGGAAGATTCTAGGATGGTGTTAAAGAGAATCGCGAAGCTTACGTTCTTGGCAACGGTAGTTTTGAGCTTGGCTTGTGGGTCCCCAGCGCCGAAAAGTTCGCCGATGGAGATCTCGGAGTTGGTAAACCAGATGCGTGACATGGCTTGGGCCGAAGAGGTTGATGCGGCGCAGACGCTTCTACAGCAGCAACGTGGGCACCATGACCAGACATCACCTGAGTGGCTGGTCGCGGCATCCTGGCTCGGTCGCGGCGCGAGTTTTGCCCAGCGCTGGGATGTAGCCGAGCAATATGCGCGTGAGGCGTACGATGGTAGCTCTGCACTTCTCAACGATCGAGAAGTGGACTTGGAACGGCAACTTCCAACTGCACTGGGTGCTGGAATTGAAGTGCTCGGACGCGTTCAAGATGCGCGTGGTGACCGAAGCGGAGCGGTGGAGTTCTTACGTGCGCAACATGAGACTTATATGGGAACCTCAATTGAGACCCGTCTTCAGAAGAACATCTTGCTTCTTAGTCTGGAAGGACTGCCTTTCCCGGTGATTGATGTCGAGCATTACCTCGGTGAACGAGTGTTGTCGCCTGATAGCTTGAAGGGAAAGGTTGTTGTGGCATATTTCTGGGCCCACTGGTGTCCGGACTGCAAACAGCAATTGCCGATCTTGGATCAGTTGTACGAGCAATACGGTGAGCGCGATCTCGCTATCATCGGCCCGACGCAACTGTATGGCTATATAGCCCGTGGACAAAACGCTACGCCGGCGGAAGAACTCGAGTATTTGCGAGGCGCCTATCAGGAGCAATTTCCGGTCCCGGAATGGATGAGTGTGCCCGTGAGTCAGCAGAGCTTTCTCGACTTTGGCGTCAGCACAACGCCGACACTAGTCATCATCGACCGTGAAGGGGTCGTTGAGCTATACAACCCGGGGACACTTTCGTACGAGGAGCTATCGGCACAGGTAGAGCGCCTGCTAGCCACGTAGCTGCTGCTCATTTAGACCGGTCGATTGGCCGAGGGTCCACTGGCTCTATTGCTCTGTCTTCACTACGGCGGTTTTCATCAGGTAGTAGTGACGGCAAAGGCTCTCGGTATTTGTGCTGAAGTTTCCGTCTGTCCGGAAGCGCTGGTTCTGACAGGGGAGTCTGCTAGATGGACAAGGCTGGATACGGTTGAGATGATGTTCTGGGAATTTTAGGGGGGACTATGCCTAATCGAGATCGCCTGAGAGGAATACTGGTTGGTGCTGCATCGGCGCTTGTGATGATTGGCTTGGTGGCCTGTGGCCAGCCGGAGGCTCCGACGGCGGAGGTCGAACCGGAGCCAACGGTAATTGAGCCGATTAATGAGCTACCTAATCCCTATACCACAGAGGATGGATGGGTGATGCTGCCAGACGCGCGTGAGTGGGGTTCAACGGCTGGGGTCGACATCGATCCCGATGGGGAACACATCTGGGCAATTGATCGCTGTGGTTCGAATTCCTGTGCTACCTCCGATCTAGATCCGATCCTCAAGATCGACCCTACAGGGAACGTGGTCGCTAGCTTCGGCGGAGGGCTGATGCTCTTTCCGCACGGCATTCATGTCGACCCAGTGGGTAACGTGTGGATTAGCGATGCGCGAGGGCCTGACGGGGAGGACCCAAGCCAAGCCGGCAAGGGCCACGTGGTCATCAAATTCAGTCCGGAAGGTGAAGTTCTGCTGACGCTGGGTGAGGGCGGAGTGGCTGGTGATGGCACGGGTGCTGCGCTGAACACACCGTGCGACGTGGCCGTTGGTCCGGATGGTAGCGTTTATGTTGGTGATGGCCACGAGGGGCAGAACACGGATGACCCGAACACCGTGGCTCGCATAGCAAAATTCTCGGCTGATGGAGAGTTCATTGCCTCTTGGGGGCGGTGGGGTTCCGAGCCGGGCGAACTTAAAACACCCCACGCGCTAGCGTTTGACTCGCTGGGCCGTCTTGTTGTTGCCGACCGTGGGAATAACCGGTTGCAGATTTTCGATGAAGAGGGCAATGCTGTTGAGGAGTTCAATCAATTCAGCCGGCCGAGCGACGTACATTTCGGCCCTGATGGGATGGTCTACGTAGCTGACTCTGAGTCCGCGTTCGACGAGGTGCGGAATCCAGGTTGGACCCCGGGTATTAGAGTCGGTAGCTTAGAAGACGGCTCGGTCAGCTATTTCATCGACGGAGCAATCGAAGGCCACGACAGGTACTCCGATGGATCGAACCCTGAGGGGGTGGCTGTGGATGCTGCGGGTAATGTGTATGGTGCTGTAGTGTCCGGTGGCGGCGCGATGGTGCGGTCCAGTAGATAGTAGTGCGGAACGAAAATCGTGGCTGTCTCCGAGGTCGGCTGGTCGCGTAACCCAGGAAAACGGGATGGCGCAATCGTCTTCGATGTGATTTGGTTCAATTGTGGGCGCGTTTCTCGAGAGGAAAACACTATCGCGGCTCGTAACCGTGAACGATCTCTATGCGTTTGATCCGAATGCCAAGGTGTCGATCGAACCGTTCATCGACGTCATGGGACGCCACTTTAAGCAGCCGAAGGAAGGTCTCGGATGGGATAACAGTCCGTCGTCTCACATGTGGCGAACGATGATCATGCCCGACCGGCGGCTGTAAACGTCAATCATCGCGAAGTTCCGTTCGAACTGTGGAGTAAGCACGAAAAGGGTTGCTCTACAACTTTATGACCGTTCCCCGTCCTTGTTCGACGGCACGGGTGTAGGCGAGGTGGGCTGTGGCGACGTCCTCGACGGCCATGCCTAGTGACTTGAAAATGGTCACTTCTCCGGGGTGGGTCCGACCCTGATTCTGTCCGCTTACGACCTCGCCAATCTCGGCCACAAGGTGGTTCTCACTAAAGAATCCGTCTGCAATTCCTTGAACGATATCGCCGGACTCAGCGAGAGCTCCGATTCTGGAATCAACGATAACCCGTGCACGCGCGACCAGTCGTGGGTCCATCTCCCGCTGATGAGGGATTGGAGCGCCAATGGAGGTTACGTGGGCACCGTCCGCCACCCAGTCGTTTTCGACGACAGACTCGGTAGACGACGTGGCAAGAACGATTAAGGTTGCGCCACGAATCGCTTCTTCAGCGGAGGATGTTGCCGCAAGCGGGACGTCCGTGGATGTAGACATCGTGTTCACGAATCGCCGGCGGTGGCTTTCGGTCGGACTCCAAACCCGTACGTCTCTAACGGAGAGCGCGTGGACGAACGCGTCGAGATGACTCCGTGCCTGCACCCCGGATCCGACGATTGCCAGCTTGTGTCCGTCGGTTGGAACTTCGAGATGCTGCGCGGCCATTGCCGAGGCAGCCGCAGTCCGCGCCTCAGTGATGTAGGTTCCGTCTAGCACGGCCAGAAGTGCACCGGTCTCAGGGTTGAGCAGCACGACGGTGGCGAGGTGTGAGGGAAGGCCGTGCAGGTGATTGTGCTCGAAGATCGTGACCAGTTTGGTGCCCACCGCAGCTGGGTTCGAGAGGGCCGCTGGCATCACGCCGCAATAGGCCTTGTCAGGACCGATGCTAAATACGTTGCGGAGCGGTTGTTCAACCTTGCCCTGCGAGAATTGGGCCAAGGTCCGCTCCATTAGTGGCACCAGGTCGGGGATTGTGACAAGGGCGCGGACGTCAGAACTATTGAGAATTAGTGGCATCGGTGCGAGTAGTGTCATGTGGGAGCTTATAATCGTCTTACTGCTAGCCGCAACCGAAGCCACTTTAATAGCGAGATGATCCATCGCCTCCGTACGATCGACGCCCACGCCGCAGGTGAGCCACTGCGTTTAATCGTCGAAGGATATCCGAGCCCTGTTGGTCGGACGATGCTTGAGAAGCGATCCTGGGTTATGGAACATCATGACGCGCTCCGACGTGCACTCATGTTCGAGCCCCGTGGGCACCTCGACATGTACGGCGCCGTACTTACCGAACCGGTAACCTCCGGCTCACATGCTGGTGTTCTCTTCATGCACAACGAGGGTTACAGCACGATGTGCGGCCACGGTATTCTAGCCGTTGTTACGATCGCGCTTGAACGTGGGCTCCTGCACTTACCTGACAGCAAAACAGAGGTTGTGCTCGACTCACCGGCTGGGCCTATCCGGGCGCGTGCGGCCGTGACTGAACGTGACGGCGTTCCGCGCGTTGAGCGGGTCACGTTCGTCAACGTGCCATCGTTTGTCTTACACCCAGGGTTGACTGTAAAGCTTGGAAACCGCGAAGTGCCCGTCGATGTTGCTTTCGGTGGCGCTTTCTATGCCATCGTGGATGCCGAGGCGGCCGGTCTAAGAATCGGTGCTGGTGACTTAGGCTCGTTGCGGGACGTTGGCATGTTAATTAAGCGCTCAGTTGAATCCCAGGCGGTCATTGTGCATCCGGTCGATGAAGGATTAACGGGAATTTATGGGACGATCTTCACCGGTATGGCGGACGCTCCAGGGGCTGACTTGCGTAATGTGACGGTCTTTGCCGACGCCCAAGTTGATCGTTCGCCTTGCGGCAGTGGCACCTGCGCCGTGATGGCGGTGCTTGACGCCATGCAACTACTTGCGGCCGACCGACCCTTCACGCACGAGAGTCTCCTCGGCACGCAATTCCAGGGCCGAATCGTGGGGCGTTCACAGGTCGGTGACCATTCTGCCATCGTGCCTGAGATCGAAGGCGAAGCTTGGATCACGGGTGAGCATACCTTCCTAATCGACGACGAAGACCCGCTAAGAGAGGGCTTTCTTCTCTGATTTCGCTCGTGTCGTTGGCACACAATTTCGGTTGGCGAAGTGTGCTACCGTACGGCCTAGTGCCCATTGAAGATCGCGTCGCGCGGCTCTTAACTGAGCTACCACCGAACCCACAGTTTCCTACCCAGGGCGCGACCCTTTTTGTTGACTTGGCGCGGCGACAGGTAAGGCAGGCGTATACACCGAGGCGAATTATCGAGACATTCCTCGCGGGGCGCGGTGCCAACATGTTCTATCTGTATCGCTTGCTTGATGAGTCGCTCGACCCCAGTGACCCGTCGGTGCCACTCATCTTCGGTTCGGGTGTTTTGACCGGGATTGTGCCAAGCGCGGCCAGGGGGAACGTAACGTCATGGTCTCCCGAATCAGGCGTGTTGATGGACAGCAACGCGGGCGATTACTTTCCGTCTTTCTTGAAGATGAACGGGATTGACCATCTTGTTATCTATGGCCGGGCGGACGCATGGACCGTGCTCTGGCTTGGTGACGGGCGTGTAGAGTTCCGCGATGCAACGCCATATCTTGGACTCGACAATATCGACATGCGTGATCGCATCGCTGCTGATTTTGACGGCACTTGGACGCGGGACCTTGCGATGGCAAATATCACCCGAGCTGGCGAGAATCAGGCACTGACCAGCGCGATTATGGCTGGACCGAAGGCTTGCTACGCTCGTGGTGGTCCAGGCGCGAAGATGGGCTCGCTCAAGATGAAGGCAGTTGTTGTTCAGGGGCAGACCCACGATTTTGAAACAGCACAGCCTTACAAGCAATACAACAAGGAGATTGCGACCAAGCTACTGGACACGTCGGTTGTCAAGAACGCGCTGCGGACGATTGGAACGCCGTTTCTTTATCGACCCAGTCGGGTTCTTGGGGCGATGGGGACGAAAAATAATCAAGAAACAACCTGGACCGATCGTCTCGACGCCGAAAACATCACTCCGTTCCGTCCTGGTATGGCTGGCTGCTTCCGCTGTCCGGTCAACTGCCGCCCGCTGAACCAACTCAACGATGACAATACCGATCGGTACGGGCGGGGTGACGGTCCTGAGTACGTGACGCTGGGTAAATTCGGACCAAATGTTGGTATCGACCAGGTCGAGCCGGTGATCCGGCTCAACAATATTTGCAACGACCTTGGGTTGGACACGGCTTCGACCGGATCAGCCATTGCTTGGGCGATGGAACTGTATCAGCGCGGGATCGTTTCCAAGAGTGATACCGGTGGTCTTGAGCTCACGTGGGGCGACGCCGAACTTGTGGAACGCCTACTCTTTGCCATGTCACACCGTGAGGGCTTTGGAAACGTGCTCGCTGATAGCACGCGCGCCATCGAGCGCGGGCACTATTCAACTGAAGCGGGCAGGTATCGAATGGCGGTTAAAGGGCTGATGCAATCTGACCCACACGATGCGCGGATTTTAAAAGCATTCGCACTGGGTCTGGCGGTTTCGACCCGTGGCATGGATCACCTCCGGAACAGGGTCACTTTAGAGATTAACGCTCGCATTAACGACGACTCTGGCTACAAAGCGAAGCTTTACGGCGGGCCGGTCTCGGCCAAGCCGAACAGCTACGAGACGAAGGAATGGGCAGTTCGGGTGTGCGAGAACGTCTATGGTGTGGGGGATGCTGTCGGGATGTGCCGATTCACTACGAAACTCTTCAATAGCCCGTCGCTACCCGGTCTTGAGGAATTTTCTAGTCAGATCGCCAACGTGACCGGACTGGAATTTGACGCTGGTGCACTTGACCGTGTTGGTCTCAACATCATGGGCGTTGAGCGGCTTATTAACCATCGGCTCGGCGTGCGGCGGAGCGATGATACGCTGCCCGATCGATGGTTCGACGAAGAGATTACAGTGGGCGCGTACAAGACCGAAAAAATCGACCGACTGGAATTCGATGCCATGCTATCGCGCTTTTACGCGATATCGGGTCTCAGTGACGAGGGTGTGCCAGCTAAGGCATGGCGGCAAGAGTTGGAATCAGTGCTTTCTGGTCCAGCGTAGTGATGTCGATCACAGTACGTCTACCGACGACGTTACAGACGAGCGGACAAGACAGGCTCACCATCACCGAGCCAGTAGAAAACATTGCGGAACTTGTCCTGGTTCTCAGACGACAGCTGCCTGGTTTCCCCGCCCAGTGGGACGATTCGATGCTGAATTTTTCGGTGAATGACGAGGTAGTGTTACACCGTGTCGAGGAACGGGTTCTTACCAACGGCGATGTGGTTGAGATTATCCTCGCCCTCTCGGGCGGGAGACCATAGGGCGCGGACGCCAGTACACCGTTCGTCATGACGAGCCAACGCCAGATGTTTACCTAGGGCGTTCCAGAGAGATCTTCGGCGCTGGCGATATAACTCCGGCGCGCGCGCGCTGTCAGACCGGGTCGTCCAAGGCGCACTTCAAGCATGTGCGGCCTACCGTCAAGCTCGGCTGGCGTGAAGCCGATTACATACTGGCTGTGTAACTCTTGAGCGACACGTGTAAATGTGGAGCCGAGGTCGTCATCGCTGCGCAACTCGAAGTAGCCACCGCCTGTTTCTTGAGCGTACTTCCTCAAGTTGCGATCGGGTCGGCTACGCACCATGCGTCTACCATTAAAATATTCCACCCTGAGACCGATAGCATAGACCATCACTTCTTCCACGACTGCGCGCTCGAGCACGTCATCGGAATCAGCGGTGCTGCTTGTGTCGTCGCCGTCGGTGAAAACAAGAATGACGCGGCGTCCTTGAATTCCTTGCAGTGCGTCGAGGCTGGTGGCGATGGCGTCGTACAGGCGGGTTGGGTTTCCAAAGTCGAGTGTGTCTAATTCGGCAATGAGATGATCGCGGTCACCGGTAAACTCCGAGGTAAGTTCTACTTTGTCGTTGAACGCTCCGACCCGTCCTCGGTCGCCCGGTAACATTCGGATGAAGAATTGCTCCGCACCTGCCATCAGCAGCTTGAGCTTGCCGGTCATGCTGGCACTTGTGTCGAGCATAACGACAACCGAGATGGGTTGAACGTCGTTACGAAACACGACGATTTCCTGTCGAACCTCGTTGTCGTAGATCTCAAAGTCCTCTTTTACGAGGTTGGCTACTAGTCGGTCGTTGCCATCGGTGACCGTTACGTACAAAGGCACAATGTTGGTGCCTGACCTGAACAGCGGTACCTGCTGCTGGGCACCAATCGTGGTGATGGTCAGACCGATCAGTCCAAACAAGAGCGTTATCTCGACGCGCATACCGATGAGATTAACAAGCGATATGAGTGTGTGCAATAACTGAAAAATTATCGGGAGAGAACCCGACGAAGCGTCAATTTAGGATGATCGCGCCGGCCTTCGTCTAGCTGGTTGGCGTGAGATATGCTGGGTGATTGAAGGATGACAATGCCCGACGAGCCTAAGTCGACAACGTCAGGTCCGCGCCACGTCGACGCTGCTGAGGCCGAGCAGTTGATCAGTGAGGGTGAGATCCATCTCCTTGATGTTCGCACACCACAGGAATTCACATCGCTCGGACATATTCCCGAGGCTTTGCTTCTCCCCGTAGAACTCGTCGCGGCGGCACCGGCTGTCGTGCCGCACGATGACAAACCCGTCCTGGTCTATTGTGAGCACGGCGTTCGGAGTCAACACGCCGCGCAGGTGTTATTGCGGTGCGGATATAAACAGGTACTCAACTTATCTGGCGGCATGTCCACGTGGCGTGGTAGGCGTGCGTACGATTTGCAGCCGATTGCTGGGCCGTCAGAATGGCTACTCGAGAATAGCGATTTCCTGCATGGAGGCGGACTTGCCCTCGACCTAGCCTGCGGGCGTGGACGGCACGTGCTGACGCTGGCAGCCGCTGGGTGGCAAGTCCGTGGCATCGATCGGAACGCAGAGGTGATTGAGCATCTTCGGGGAGTCGCGAGGTGTCTAGGTCTTCAGGTCAATGTAGAAGTAGTTGACCTAGAGAGTGGTTCGGTTGACTTGGGTAATACGGTCTATAACCTCATCGTGGTTACCCGTTACTTACATCGCCCACTTTTTCCCGCAATCTGTGACGCGCTTAAGCCTGGGGGAATACTTCTCTATGAGACTTTCACTATTGACCAGGCTGAGCGAGGACATCCGAAGAATCCAGAGTTCCTTCTGAAGCCTAACGAACTACAGAAGCTTGTGAGACCACTAGAGATTCTCCGGAAGTATGAGGGTGAGCGCGATGGTCGGATGGTTGCAGCGGTTGTCGCGCGCAAGCCATCCTTTGGTTCGCCATGAGCGCTGCACGGGTCCTATTTAGCTTTGCACATCCCGATGACGAGACCTTCACCGGAGCGGGTGTCGCGTGTCAGTGTGCGGAGGCAGGTGCTCGCCTAGCACTAGTGACCGCGACCCGTGGCCAAGCTGGGAAGATGGGTGAGCCACCTGTCTGCACGCGTGATGAGCTTCCGGCAACCCGCGAGCGTGAACTCCGTGCAGCGGCCGAGATTCTTGGCATTCATGAAGTCAGCGTCTTGGATTACCAGGACAAGGCACTTGCCGAAGTGGCGCCGGAACTGATCCGTGCCGATCTTGTGGCGTTGCTGAGGGCGTTCCGCCCACACATCGTCATCACTTTCGATCCGAACGGCTTAAACCAACACCCCGACCACGTTGCAATCAGCCGCTTCACTTCCGACGCGATCGCTGCTGCCGCTGATGCCAGGTGGCCGAGTAATGGGCAGCCACATTCTGTGGATCGTTTACTGTGGACGCCGCCTGTGCCACCGTGGGAGTTAGCACGACAGGCCGACCTTGCACGGAACCCCGGTATTGATTTCCTGTTTGACATCGCCCGATGGCGCGACCGGAAGGTAGCGGCGCTTCGAGCTCACCGAACACAGCACCTTGCCATCAATCGTCTCTGGTTTGACCAAAGAGACGTTAAGAGCTTGCTATCGTTCGAAGCCTATCGGCAGGCTTGGGGACCAGTTCTGCCGGAGGTGCCGATGAGTCAGTTGCCGCTAACCGACTATGAATCATGCGAATAAAGAAACAACGAGGGAGGGAGGAGGAATAATGACGGGCGACCGTTGCACTCACACTCTGATCACCGGTGAGCATTTTCCTAAGCCGGCCGGTCCGTACTCGCCTGGTGTTAGCTTTGAGCGGCTCGTGTTCGTGTCTGGACAAGGTGCCGTGGACCCGGCGGCGGGAAAGATCGCGTCAGCTGACACTGAAATGCAGACCGAACAGGTGCTCAAGAACGTTCAGGCGATTTTAGAGGCGTCAGGATCCGGTTTGGATTACGTCCTTCGATGCGGTGTCTACTTAACGGATATTAGCGAGTTCAAAAAGATGAACGCTGGCTATGAGCGAATGTTTGGTTGCCACCGACCTGCTCGGACAACCGTCCAAGTCGCGGCTTTACCGGTGCCAGACATGAAAGTGGAAATCGACGTCATCGCCTATGTGCCATGAACAATCGGCTGGCGACCCCGTCGAGGTAAACGGCTCCGTTTCCGGTCGGGTCGAGATCGAGTATCGTTAGGTAGCCCTTTGATGTCCGATAATCATAGCCAGGTCGCCGACCGAGAGCGCGTTGTTCATGCGTTGACTCGCATCGCTAGGCGGCTACGTCAAGCCCGAGTGATGCGTGAGCTTCTTCATGGGTTTACCTTGTCACTCATCCTTCCGGTCTCGGTCAGCGTGATTTACCGTTTCGTTGCAATGAGCTGGATGACTGTGGCTGTACTCGTAGGACTGTGGTTGCTCGGGGTGGCGGTCTACGGTGTCACAGTGATTCTTCGGAAGGGTACTTTACTGGGCGCCGCCGAGTCTGTAGACCGTCAGGCTGACTTGCACGATGAGTTGACGACGGCATACTGGTTTCATCGTGAGGGCCGGTCCTCAGGTTGGATTAATTTGCAGCTACACCGCGCTGCTGTCACAGCGGATGACCTCAAGGTTGATCAACTGTATGCCTGGTCGATGCCGCCTCGCGTGCGAACAACGGTTGGATTACTGGCGCTGCTCATGGTGCTTAACCTGCTGCCCTTGTCGTGGACACGAAGCTGGTTGGAGGCAGGACCACCTCCCGTGGTGGAGTTCACCGACGCTGACCAGATGTTACTGACAGAGGTCGAACGGATGCTAGCTGAAGCTGCAGCTTTACAGGATGCGGAGCTTCCATCCGAGATGCGAGAGGCTCTCGCCGAGCTTCAGCGGGGGTTGCTCACGCGGGAACAAGCGCTGGCTGAACTTGAAAAACTCGAGACAATGCTCGATACGCTCGACTCAACCGAGCTGAACGACTTGATAGACAGCATGGCCGAAGCGCTCACGTCGACCGATGCGGAGTCGCTCATTGATGCGCTGTCTGATCGAGATTTAGATCGTGTGGCTGAAGAATTACGTAACTTGTCTGCTGAAATGTCCGACGCAGAGCGGGAGCAACTTCAGGCCGTGCTTAAACAAATAGCCGAGCAGGCGGAAGACGAATTCGAGGAACTGGCTGAGAATCTCGCCGATGTGGCCGAGCAACTGGCGAAAGGTGACGAAGAGCAGGCCCAGCAGGCGATGGAGAACCTTGCGCAGGAGTTAGAGCAACTTGCTCAACAGCAGCAGGGCCAAGAGATTCGCGAAGCTGCGGCCCAAGGCCTCGAACAGTTGCAGCAGGCGCTCAGTGATGATTCGAACCAGCTTCAGGCTGCCACAGATGAAATGGCTTCTGGGGATCAGGCCGCAGCTGGAATGCCGCAACCGGGAACCCAAGATCCGGATTCACTGTCGATGCAGGCTGCCGAAGGTGGGGCACAATCGGCCGAGCAGGGCCAGGGTGACCTGTCGGCCCCCGGTATGGGCGACGAAATCGAGTACGGTACGCCGACTACACTGGAAGTTGAGCTTCTACCCGAAGTCATGGAGCTTGCGCCCCAGTCAGGTGACGACCCGGGTGAGCAGCTGATTGACGAGCCGAGTCAGGCAGAAGAGTCTAGTCTGGAATACGAACCTGTCGAGCCAGATGTCACTTACGGTGAGGCCGATCTGCTCAATGCGGATACAATCCCACCGTCATACCGAGAACTCGTCAAACGTTATTTTCAGGCCGTCGGGCCACGCGGACGACATGATTACTGAAATCGACCAGCAAATTGCACAGTTCCAGCAAAACTTTGCGCTCGCTACTGAAGAAATCGGTAAGCGGATCGTGGGCTATGAGGAAATCGTTCAGGGAACCCTCATTAGTTTACTGGCGGACGGTCACGTCCTACTTGAAGGGATCCCTGGTCTGGGCAAGACGAAACTAGTGCATACGCTAAGTGATGTGTTGCACCTAAAGTTCTCTCGTGTTCAGTTTACCCCTGACCTGATGCCAGCCGACATCATCGGTACCAACGTCGTGCAGGAGGGCGAGCAGGGTGAGAAGTTCCTCGAGTTTCAACAGGGCCCACTATTTGCCAACATCGTGCTAGCTGACGAGATCAACAGGGCAACACCGAAGACCCAGTCCGCGCTGCTTGAGGCGATGCAAGAGAAGAGCGTGTCAGTCGGAAGGCAGACCTACAAACTGGTATTGCCCTTCTTCGTGCTTGCAACCCAGAACCCTCTTGAGATGGAAGGAACCTATCCTCTTCCCGAAGCACAACTCGACCGCTTCTTTATGAAGTTGAGGGTCGGGTATCCAGACACGGAAAGCCTTCACGAAATCCTCAATCGCACTACCCAGTTCGACGAACCCGATGTGGAACGCGTACTGACTGGCGATCAATTGATGGAGATGCGACGGACTTCGCGTGAGGTGCCGATTGCCAGGCCGATTCAGGACTATGCGATCCGACTGACGTTGGCGACACACCCTGAATCACCCTACGCGCAGCCGATTGTCAACCGTTACGTCCGCTACGGTGCCAGCCCGCGGGGTGCACAAGCGCTCGTTGTTGGAGGCAAGATCCGAGCACTGTTAGCCGACCGCGTCCACGTGTCGTGTGAGGACATCCGTGCCATGTTACTGCCGGCACTGCGCCACCGCGTACTCTTGAATTTCGAAGGTGAAGCCGAGCAAATCGACCCGGACACAATCCTCGAGGAAGTGCTCACGAACACGCCAGAGCCGACTGAATGACGCGTCGGCTGCTGGTCGTACCGAATTCCCCATAAGGGCACCGGAACGGACTCCAACAGGAGTCTTCGATGGCTACGGAAGACGAATTATTCGACGGCGAGTTTCTAAAGAAACTCGAATACTTGCACATCGTGTCCAAGCGGGCATTTGCTGGCCAGTTCCGCGCAGAGCGCCGTGCCAAGAAACGCGGTTCGGGTCTCGAGTTCGCTGACCACCGAGCGTATTCGCCCGGTGACGATTTCCGACGGGTTGACTGGCGTGCCTACCAGCGTCTCGAGAAGCTCCTACTTAGGCTCTTCGAAGAGGAGCAGGACCTTCCAATTTATCTATTCATTGACTGCAGCCGATCGATGGCCGATGGCCGGCCGACCAAACTAGCCTACGCCTGTCAGGTAGCGGCCGCACTTTGCTATATCGGGCTGGCTCATCTCGACCGCGTCACCTTGACTCCCTATACAGATCACCTGGGTCGAGAACTGTCGTCGCAACGCGGCAAGGGTCAGATTTTCAAGGTGTTCAAATTTCTTGGGCAGCTCGCATCAGGTGGCACGACCGACGCGAAGGCTGCGTTTGAGAAATTCTGTCGCAGCAAGCGGCCGCGTGGCATTAGCGTTGTTATCTCGGATTTTCTCGATCCGCACGGCTTTGAAACTGGACTAAACCTGCTACGCTTCTCGCACCACGACATTTTCGCTATTCATGTTGTCAGCCAAGCCGACAGCGAGCCTGAATTGAGGGGTGATTTGCAATTGGTGGATGTTGAGACTGGTTCAACGCACGACATCGCAGCTACTCCCTCCCTACTTAACGCTTATCAACATATCTACGCGGAGTTCTGCGGCGAAGTCGAAGGATTCTGTGCCAAGTATCAGTTCGGCTATGTGCGCACCCAGACTGAAGTACCGTTTGAGGACGTGATTCTGCAGGTATTCCGTCAGAACAGGTTCCTAACGTGACGTTCTTAGCGCTGACCTCGTTGCAGGTGGCGTTGCTCTGTGGTCTAACGGCTGCCACCGTGATCGTATTGTTCTTCCTGAAGCTCAGGCATCCACGGGTCGCTGTGGCGTCATTGCTATTGTGGGAGAGGGTCCTTCAGGACAGGCAGCATCGCTCACTGCTTGAACGTCTGAGACGCTTGCTCTCGCTGTTGCTGGCGCTGACCATCGCGTTACTCATTGCTCTAGCGCTCGGTCGGCCCGAGGCGGGTGCAATCACCGGAGCACCGCGCGAGGCTGTAATCGTATTGGATACGTCAATCACAATGGCCGCTCGAACCGCTGACAACCAGTCTCGCTGGGACCATGCTCGTGATGCAGCAACACGACTGATCGAGAGTGCCGGTGGGAACGACCGTTTCCTGTTGGCCGATACGTCCGGCCGGGTGGCAACGGCGATGACCGCTGACAGGGTGCAGCTCGGTGCCGCGCTTGAACGAATGACGCCGTTAGCCATCAGGCCCGTCTTTCCTCAGGTGGACGTGTCAGGTCGTGAAGTGATCGTTGTCTCCGACGGAATCGCTACACTTGATTTACCGCGGACAGCCCGTGTGTTGTCTGTCTTTGAGCCAGCTGACAATGTAGCGATCGCCGACTTCACGGTGGTCGCGCGTGCCGGTGAGCGCGAGGGCTATGATGGGCGGTTTGTTATTGCGAATCACTCTCTGGAATCGAAGTTCATCCGTCTGACGATTGAGGATAGTAGCGAAGTAGGCTTCATCGAGAATGTTACGGTCAACGGACGAGATACGATTATGCGCACGGTTGCGTTGAGCGGAAATCCGGTGGGTGTAATCCGCGCCAGAGTCACGACTGATGAGGATGTGCTTTCTGTCGACGATGAAGCGATTGATTACCTTCCACCACTGCGAGATACAACCGTTGCCTTGGTTACCGCGGGTAATGAATTTCTCGAAACGCTACTCGGACTTGATGGGCGAGTCGATCTTCGTGTGATCAGCCCTGATGTTTACAACGGTAACGAGGCGGTCGACCTCTACGTCTTTGACGAATTCGCGCCAAGTATCCAGCCGAGGCACCCTGCTTTGTTGTTTCGCCCGCCTGGACGGCCGTGGCTAGCTGCATCCGACCTTACGCCGCCGCTTCGTGCGTCGGCGATAGAGGTGACGAATTGGGATGAAGCCCATCCAATTTTGGAACATGTCTCCATGCTTGATGTGCGGATTACCGACGCACGACACCTCGAATTCGCTTCGACCTCTCCAACCACTCGGATTCTGGCGTCGGGTGGCCAGACACCTCTGGTTGTTGTCAACTCGGCTGTGCCAAAGTGGGTTGCGGTCAACTTTGCACTCGACGATTCGGACTTCCCAATGCATCCAAGTTTCCCGATTTTTATGCAGAATGTGTTGACTTGGTTTATGGGGGACAGGCTACCACTTCGGCGATCGGTCGGTACAGTGGATGTGCCGCTATCAGATGCGACGGTCGCGACAATCAACGGAGTGGATCTCACGACCTGGTCAAGGCTTGATAGCACGTCATTTGAGGCACCTGTGCCTGGACTCTACGTGGCGTCAGCCGGCGCAGCCCGCACTTACGTGGCGGTGAATTTACCGGCAGGCCTTTCAGACGTCAACGGTGTCACTCTAACGGGCCGAGAAAATATCGCTTGGGAGACCGGGTGGAGGCTATCAGGTGAACTGTGGAAGTATCTACTCGGCCTTGCCTTGGTTCTGGTCGTTTTTGAGTGGTGGACTTACCATCGACGAATCACCGTGTGATACTGCTTGGATGAGCTCCGTTAGCCTGAACACTGAGTGAATCATGAATATTGCCGTCGAGTATTACTGGCCGATCGTTCTATTGGTGCTAATACCAACAGTCTGGTGGGTCCAGCGGCGATCGTTCACTGGATTCACAGCGCACCAACGGGCTCTGCAGACGGTTGTGCGCTCAACCGTATTACTGTTACTTATTTTTGCTCTGATGCAACCGACATGGGAACGTTCCGGGCGTTGGCTATCGGTGGTCTATTTACTTGATCAGTCGGCCAGTGTATCCCCAGCATCAGCTGTAACGGCCTCGCAGTGGATCTCGGCGTCGACCCTTGAGGGCCAGCCCGATCACTGGCAGGCTATGACCTTCGGTGCCTCGACAGTTGCCTTTGACGATCTGGAAGCCGTTGAAGTGGCGATCAGTGGGCAAGCTGATTCCCCGTTATCGTCATTGTCGGATGATGCAGGGAGCACGAATCTTGAGTTGGCAGTGCGCGAGGCAGCACGAGTATTTGCGCCGAACCAAGTCAAACGCCTCGTCTTGATGACTGACGGGCACGAGACGAGCGGGAGTCTCATTGAGGCCGTGGGATTGCTTCAACAGCAAGGGATCGCTGTTTACACGATGCCACTGGACCCGAGAGACCTCGGTGATGGCTGGGTTGACGACGTGCGAATGCCCGACGTAGTGACCATCGATGAGCCGTTCGCCATCACTGTACGCGTCCTGGGACAGACCGATACGCCAGCGGTGGTCGAGGTCCTACACGACAACTCGGTGCTTGACGCCAAATCGATCCAACTCTCCTCAGAGCCACAGGAAATGACACTTAAGGGAAACCTCACTGAGGTCGGGTCAGCCGAGCTCGTCGTTCGTCTCCGTGCTGTTGAGGACGTAATGGCGCAAAACAACCAGCTCCGCCGATCGGTTGTTACCACTGACCGACCAAAGGTGCTCTATGTTGAAGGCCACGCTGAGAGTCAGCACTTTCTAACGAGAGCACTTGAAGCAGGAGGCCTGTCGGTCGACACAGCAACGGCGATGTCTTTGCCAGGCGATGCGGCGAGTCTAGAACCTTACGCGGCGGTGATTTTTAGTGACGTTGCTGCCGATGCCCTCGGCAGGGTGCAGATGGAGGCACTGTCAGGCTACGTGAGCGATTTCGGCGGCGGTTTCATTATGGCTGGCGGTGATGCGATGTATGGAGAGGAAGGGTACGCCGATAGTGTGCTCGAAGCTTTGCTGCCGATCACGTTCACCGTAAAGGAGCGACCGGAAGAATTCGCACTTATTATCGTGCTCGACAAGTCGTGGAGCATGGTGGGCGAGAAAATTGAGTTATCGAAGGAAGCCTCGAAAGCTGCAGTTGACGTGCTCGCCGATCACCATGAGATTGGGGTCGTGGCGTTCAACAACAGTCTTGACTGGCCTGTTCTACTCCAGCGCGCTTCGAACCGCGAGTGGATTAAGGACAGAATCAGTACGATTATGCCGAGTGGGCACACCAATGTGTATCCCGCGCTTGAGGAAGCCTTTCTCGGACTTGAAGGGAGCGAGAGTCGTCTGAAGCACGTCATTCTGTTGTCGGATGGTCGGACATATCCTGACGATTATGAAGGGCTCGTCACGAAGATGGCCGAGGCGGAGATAACTGTTTCAACGGTTGCGATGGGGCAGGAGGCAGACCGCGAATTGCTCGCTAACATTGCAGACTGGGGAGAGGGACGTGGCTATGTCGTGGAGGATGTGGGGGAGGTACCACAAATCTTCGCGCAGGAAACACGGCGCGCCGCAAGACCAACACTAGTCGAGGTGCCGTTTAGTCCGATTGTGGAGAAGTCGGTTGAAATGTTCAAGGGGATTGACTTCGCTTCTTCCCCACCCCTGCAGGGTTACCTTAGTACAAGGTTGAAGGAGACGTCTGAGGCGCTGCTTATATCGGAGGAGGACGATCCAATTCTGGCGCGATGGCAGTTTGGGCTCGGGCGAGCAGTTGCCTTCACCTCCGACGTTAAAAACCGGTGGGCGACCGAGTGGTTGGAGTGGCCGGGTTATGGCAAGTTCTGGACGCAGCTTGTAAGACAAACGATGCGCGGCTCGGACGATCGCTTCAGGGCACTCACGGTAAAACGCGAAGCGGACCGGGCACACATCACCGTCGACATTCCGCCCGCTGCTGGGGATGTGACCGCCCCGCCGACGGTTCGGTGGACTGTCGGCAACGGCATGACAACGACTATTAGGACTGAGCGCGTTAGCTCAGCATCTTATGCAGCTAGTGTCACGCTCGGGCCTGAGGACGACCAAACTTTTCAAACCGAACTACCCGATGGTTCAGAAGTTGCTCGATCGCTCCTCTATTCGTATCCGGCTGAGTATCAGTTCCGGCCGGCCAACGTCGAACTGCTTCAAGCCATTGCCCACGACACGGGTGGCGTGTTCGCACCGTCGCTGGAACAAATCTTTGAAGATGATGGGGTTCGTACGGTTCGGCCGATTGCCCTTTGGCCCTTTTTGGTGGCTTTGGCCTTGGCGCTCTACTTGCTCGACTTGCTCCTTAGGCGGATTAGACTGTTTGAGGCGAGTGCCGATCTCGCATCACCCTTCCAGTCCTGACAAGCTACCGAGGTCTCTTGTGGGCCCACGGCAACGAGACGTTTGGGGGACGACCTACTTCCCACCGGAAAATAGGCGAAAACGTTACATTTTCTCCTGTGGAGGCGCCGGTCCCTCGCTTTGTGCCTGTTGAACCAAGAAATCCTTGACCTTATTGCCTTTTTTCTAGACTCCTGCTCGTAGTATGATGCGTCCCGTGACCGGCTCGGGGGATTGATGCTGAGCCCTCGAAGCGAAGGGTTTCCTCGCCTACAGCGAGGTGGGAGTTTGTGTTGTTCGGTGTTGAACGTCCAGAGAGGTGATCGCACCTATGGCTGATATCGAGATCACTGAAGCAATTGATTCGGGAGTTTCGCGGCGAAACTTCATTAAGGGCGTCATTGCGGCGGGTGCCGCCGTGGGCTCGGCGAACTACATGTTCCGGGGCGTTGGTGCCGTCTTCGCTCAGCCGACCTCACCAGGTGCGGTTGAGCGCCTGATTACACTAACCGTCAACGGACAGCAGCGCCGCGTAGACGTTATGAAGCAAGAAACGCTGGCTATGACGCTCCGTTATAAGCTTGGTCTGACTGGAACAAAACTTGGCTGCGACCGTTCCGAGTGTGGAGCCTGCACGGTTTTGATAGATGAAGTCCCTCACTATTCGTGCTCGATCCTGACACAGAGCGTGCGTGGCCGTGATGTCAGGACGATTGAAGGGCTGGCTAACGAAGATGGCTCGTTACATCCAGTGCAGCAGGCTGTAGTTGACGAGCAGGGTTTCCAGTGCGCGTTCTGTATGACCGGGTTCGTTATGAGCGCAGTTGGTTATCTGCAGAAGAATGAGAATCCGACGCGCGCCGAGTTGGCGCACGGGCTCTCAGGTAATCTGTGTCGTTGCGCTGACTACGACAAAATCTTGACCACGATGGAGCGGGCTGCCGAGAACATGCGGCAGGCGTAAGCAGGGCCGCCGGCCCGGGGTAGGCCGCTGCGGTGCGCGCGCATTATTTAGGAGGAGGTAATCATCATGGCCGTGATTCGCGACATGATGCCCGTGTTTGAACTGTTCCAGCCGGCTAGTGTGGAAGATGCCACGGCGCTGCTCAGGGAGCATGGTGACCAGGCTTGGGTGATGGCTGGGGGTCTAGACTCGTTCGACTGGTTTAAGGACCGCGTGAAGCGGCCTTCCGTTGTCGTTGATCTTGGCGGTATCGAAACGCTTAAAGGAATTACGGCTACGGCTAATGGCTTAGAAATTGGCGCAATGACGCCACTGACAGAGGTTGTTGAACACCCGGAGGTCCGAGAACGCTACGGTCTTCTAAGTGAGGCAGCTTCACTCGTCGCGTCACCGCAGATCCGGAATCAGGGAACGATTGGTGGTAACAACACTCAGGACACGAGGTGCTGGTACTACCGGGATGGGTGGACATGTTATCGGGCTGGCGGCAACATCTGTTATGCCGACACGCCGACGTCGATGAACCGGGAGCACGCCATCTTTGGTGCCGACCGCTGTGTTGCTGTGAATCCGTCTGACACCGCGCCGGCGCTCATCGCGCTTGACGCGAAGATGGTGTTCCAGACTGCCGATAGTGAGCGCGTTGTTGATGCGGAGGACTATTTCATTGGGCCGAGTATTGACATCATGCGCATGACCGTCCTCCAGCCTGGTGAACTCTTGACGAAAATTCGCATTCCGTCGACTTGGGCTGGTGCGCAGTTTTACTTTGAGAAGGTGCGTGACCGCGAGGTTTGGGATTTCCCGTTGGTCAACGTTGCGTCGGCTGTGCGGGTGAGTGGGAGTACGATTGATGATGCGCGAGTAGCAGTCAACGGTACGGCACCGTATCCAATGCGGCTGGTTGCGGTGGAGGATGCGGTCCGCGGTGCTTCTCAGAGCGAAGCGACAGCTGAACTCGCAGGCGAAGTGGCCGTTCGTGGCGCGCGGCCCCTACGGCAGAACGCATACAAGGTTCCGCTTATGAGGAATCTGGTGAAGCGCTCGATTCGTGGAGAGGCGTAGATGAACTTTCTGACGTGGGGCACTGATCCATGGGGCCAGGAGGTCCTGATACGCATTTCGTGGGATTTACTGTACCTGGCATCTTTCCTGGGTGTGCTTTTTGTCGTCGGACACGCTGTGTGGATTGCGTTCTTCGTCAAGGAGGACGGTGCGCCGGTTGACGACGCCTCGGTGGCACACCTGCCAAAGAGAGTGGCGCGGCATTCGTTCGCGTCTCGAGCCTTTCACTGGATTATGGCAGTGACGATGCTGGTCCTGTTGTTCACCGGGTTCCTTCCGGTGATCGGCATCCAGTTTCCGTGGGTCACCATCCACTGGGTCGCCGGTGTGGTGCTCACGCTTTCGATCATTTATCACATCATCCACGCGTCATTCTGGCTGGACCTGGGGTCGATGTGGATTGGTCCCAAAGACATCACTGACGCGCTGTGTCGCTTTAAGCGTAGCGTTGGGCAGGACGCGCCGCCGCCGCGGAAGCACGCGAAATATCCCCTGGAGAACCGGCTCTACCATCAAGTCATCATGCTCACTGGTCTACTCGTGATCATTACGGGCCTGCTCATGACCGTCCGCATCGAGACGCCGCTCTGGGCTCGCAACCCCTACCTGTTCGCGGACCAGACGTGGGGCATGATCTATGTGGTGCACGGGCTGTCATCTGTCTCGCTGGTGACGCTCATCATCGCCCATATCTACTTTGGTATCCGCCCCGAAAAGCGGTGGCTCACGTGGTCGATGATCTTAGGTTGGATCGATCGCCGCCACTACAGTGAGCACCACGATCCTGAGCAGTGGGTCGCCCGCCCCGAGGGTGGTCCGGGCAAAGATTAGTTGTTTCGGTCTCGAGAACAAGCCTTGTCGAAAACGGCGAAAGACGAGTTGCACGAGCGGTGTAACGCCATTGAAGAGAGCTACGAGTACATGTTGGCGTATGCCGCCCAGGGAGTGTCTGGTGAGTCAGGTTCACAGACCGGCGGACAAATACGCGGCTACTTAACCGGGACCGACACTGCACTCACTGGCCTCGCTGACGTCTTTAGGAGTTTGGTGGCCGAGACGAAGGTTGAGTCGCCAGATGTTTATGAGGTATTTATCCAGATGCTCGAGCGCGACGCCCAAGACGCTCAGGCCGCAGTGCGACTCGCGCTCGCGCAGCCTGCGATCAGTTCGCAGCTCGTGGATAATCTGAATGCTTCGATCCACATCCGCACACTACTGACGGATTTGTTCTTGGTCGACGAAATACTGAAACAGCGCCTGGCCGAGAGCGATCACTCAAGCGCTTCCTAGCGCCAGTTCTAACGGTCTGCAGTCTTCCTCTTAGGGTTCTGTTTTCCAGAAAGCTATACCGCCTGCCTGCTTGCCGACTTCGACGTCACCGACGCGTTCCCGCGTCTCGATGTCGTAGATTTCAAGTCCACCGGGTCTCGAGCTTGAGGACCTAACCCCAGAATCCTCAGTTGGTCCCATAGATCTGACGGACACGACCCGATGTTGCAAAGTAGGTCCACCATCCAACCGCGTGCAAGGTGGTGAGGCAAAAGCGAACCCACTCGTCGCTCGGCGCGAGATTGGATGGCATGAGGGGCAGACTGGCTCGAGCCAACGCGAACACAACTGATGTTGCCAATGAAGCGCGAGCGAGCACAATTCCGATGCGATGCCGTCGAACAAGTGCCAAGGCGGCGGCGACGCCCAGCCCGCAGAAAAGAACCCGGACCGCGAGTACCGTTCCAGTGACTGGGTCACCATAAGCGAGGCCTCCGATTAATCTGGAGGCTTCGAGGATGAGACCGATTGGTCCTGCGAAGCCGAGAAGCCCGCAAAGTAGCCAAAGCCAGCTGGTGAGTTTAACCGTTCTTGGGTCGCCAGGCATACGGCTCACAACAGGACAAATTACCTGTTTCTCTGAAGTTTCGATTCCGGAATCAGAGGCAGGCGGCCGAATCCTGCAATAATATATCTATCGTGTCGGCGTCAGGCTGTCCAAAGGAGCGGCTAGGTCAGCCCCCATTTCTGAGGCGATCACTTCACGGTGCCATTTGTTAACGGCATCTAGACCACAGGCCTAGGCTTGTATCGGTCTTCGCGCCGGTCACAGGGAAAGGTTGCCTGCGAAAATTCTGCCGCCGAACGACGAAAGAGCGAACGGAATGTCGGAAGAATCTCAATTGAATGGTGTTCTCCAGAGCAGTGGGGAAGTGCGTTCGCAGCTCACCCAGGTGCTCGCCGGGCGGATTCTGCTGATGGATGGTGCGATGGGCACGATGATCCAACGATGCGGGTTGTCGGAGGCTGATTTTCGTGGCAATCGCTTTCGCACACATGAGCGAGACCTAAAGGGGGACAACGACCTCCTAGTCCTCACACGACCGGACGTAATTGAGAACATACATCACGAGTATCTCGAAGCTGGTAGTGACATCATCGAGACCAACACGTTCAACGGGACCTCAGTCTCACAAGCAGACTATGGCCTTGAGGCGATCGTCTATGAGCTGAACGTGGAGGCAGCCAGACTTGCTAAGCGAGCCTCGACTGTCTGGACTGGCCGAACACCAGACCGTCCGAGATTTGTGGCAGGTGCCATCGGTCCGACTAATCGCACCCTGTCGATCTCTCCAGATGTGGACGATCCGGCGGCTCGAACAATCACATTTGATGCGCTTCGTGACGCCTATGCGGAACAGGTGCGAGGACTACTTGATGGTGGAGTTGACCTCCTGCTCGTTGAGACGATCTTTGACACGCTCAACGCCAAGGCCGCGATTGTTGCGCTAAGTGAAGAGTTTGAGCAGCGCGGCTACGAAGTTCCGGTGATGTTGTCGGTAACGGTGACTGACCGCAGTGGTCGGACGTTGTCGGGACAGACCATCGATGCGTTCTATGTGTCTACTCGACATGCGCTCCCTTTTTCAGTTGGCATCAACTGCGCCCTTGGTGCCAGGGAAATACGCCCGTATCTGGCGGAGCTGTCGAATCAGGCTAGTACCTTCGTTAGTTGCTATCCAAACGCGGGCCTACCTAATGAATTTGGTGATTATGACGAACTCCCTGATGAAACAGGCCAACTGCTACGAGAGTTTGCCGAAAGTGGTTTGGTCAACATTGTTGGTGGCTGCTGCGGTACGACACCTGATCACATAAGGGAAATAGCGCAGGCCGTTTCAGGGCTGCCCCCCCGCGTTGTGCCGACGCCAGAGCACAGGACTCAGTTTGCCGGTCTTGAGGTACTGACGATTGATACTGATAGTAATTTTCAAATGATCGGCGAAAGAACGAACGTGACCGGATCTGCGCGCTTTGCTCGACTTATCAAGAGCGAGGAATATTCAGAGGCCAGTTCGGTCGCCATGGAGCAAGTCCAAGGTGGCGCCAACCTTGTTGACGTCAATATGGATGAGGCAATGCTCGAGTCCGAGCAGACGATGGCGCGTTTTCTGAATTTCATTGCTACAGAGCCAGAGATCGCAAGAGTTCCGTTCATGATCGATAGTTCCAAGTGGTCGGTCATCGAAGCTGGACTCAAGTGTGTCCAAGGTAAGCCGATCGTTAATTCAATCAGCCTCAAGGAAGGCGAAGCCGATTTTCTTCGAAAGGCGACGTTGGCCCAGCGCTACGGGGCTGGTGTCGTTGTGATGGCGTTCGATGAGGTCGGTCAGGCTGACACGGTGGAGCGTAAGGTCGAAATCTGTAAGCGTGCTCACCAACTATTAACTAAAGAGCTTGACTTCGACCCGCACGACATCATTTTTGATCCGAATATTCTGGCAGTTGCAACTGGACTCGAGGAGCATAACAACTACGCGATTAATTTCATTGAAGCCATCAAGGTTATTAAGGACGCGTGTCCCGGTGTCAAGGTGAGTGGTGGTGTAAGCAATCTCTCGTTTTCCTTTCGGGGTAACAACGTTGTTCGCGAGGCAATCCACTCGGCCTTCCTTTATCACGCTATTCGGGCCGGGCTTGACATGGCGATCGTCAATGCGGGGCAGCTTGTTGTCTATGAGGACATACCTCAGGAGCTGTTGCAGCATGTTGAGGACATCATTTTCAATCGTCGGCCGGATGCCACCGAGCGGTTGGTGACGTTCGCGAAATCGGTGAAGGGCGAAGGTACGACCCGAGAGGCCGATCTGTCGTGGCGAGAGAACTCTGTTGAAGCCAGACTATCGCACGCGCTTGTGCACGGTATTGTGGATTTCATTGATGGTGACGTGGAAGAAGCGAGACAGAAATATTTGCGGCCTCTGAAGATCATAGAGGGTCCGCTCATGCAGGGCATGAAGGTTGTCGGAGACCTGTTCGGGGCAGGCAAGATGTTTTTGCCGCAGGTGGTGAAAAGTGCGCGAGCGATGAAGAAGGCCGTGGCCTATCTTGAACCATTCATGGAGGCTGAAAAACACGCGTCAGGCAGTGACACGAAGCCGGTTAAGGTGGTGATGGCTACTGTCAAGGGTGACGTGCACGATATAGGGAAAAACATTGTTGGTGTTGTACTGAGTTGCAATAACTACGAGGTGGTCGACCTTGGGGTGATGGTGCCGTGCGACACGATCCTCCAGGAGGCGGTTGATGGGGGCGCCGATTTTATCGGTCTCAGTGGACTCATTACCCCGTCGCTTGATGAGATGGTCTATGTAGCCAAGGAGATGGAACGCCGAAACTTTTCGTTACCGTTGTTGATTGGTGGTGCCACGACAAGCCGGCAACACACGGCGGTTAAGATCGCGCCGGAGTACAGCCAGAGCACGGTCCATGTCCTGGACGCGTCTCGGGTGGTTGATGTTGTATCGAACCTGTTAAGTCCCACGGCCCGGGATGGGTTCGAAGCGGAGAACAGCCGTGCGCAGGCAGAGATTAGGAAGGCCTATGCCAACCGAAGCACGAAGCCTTTATTAACCTTCAAAGAATGTCGAGCCAATCGTCTCCGGTTTGATTGGACAACCGCCGAATTACCAGTGCCGTCGTTTACTGGTACGCGAGTAATAGACGATGTGCCACTGGATGAGCTCGTGCCCTACATCGACTGGACTTTTTTCTTCTCGGCGTGGGAACTCAAAGGGCGATTCCCTCAGATTCTTGACCATCCGAAGTATGGGTCAGCGGCTAGGGAACTATACGCTCACGCCCAGGCGCTCCTCGGCCGGATAGCAGATGAACGCCTCATTACGGCACGTGGGGTTTATGGATTCTGGCCGGCGGATGCCGATGAGGAGTCAATCGCCGTCTACACTGACACGGACCGAACACACGAGTTAGCTCGCTTTCCGATGCTTCGTCAGCAAGGGGTGATGGCTGACGGACGACCAAATCGATCTCTCGCTGACTATGTTGCGTCGCGTGACAGTAACCGCACCGACTATATCGGTGCCTTCGCTGTCACTAGCGGTTTGGGCGTGGAGGAGGTAGTGGCAGAATTTAAGCGAGACAATGATGACTACCACGCGATTATGGCGAAAGCCCTCGCTGACCGGCTGGCCGAGGCGTTCGCGGAGTACCAACACGCACGTGTCAGGCGCGAATGGCAGTACGGTGCAGCGGAGGAACTGACCCACGAGGATCTGCTCGCTGAGCGTTTCCGTGGTATCCGCCCGGCGTTCGGTTATCCAGCGTGTCCTGATCACAGCGAGAAGGTCAGGTTGTTTCGGGTACTCGATGCTGGGCGAGTGAGTATCAGCCTGACTGAGTCGTGCGCAATGATGCCAGCTGCCAGTGTGAGTGGGCTCTACCTTGGTCACCCGGAAGCGCGATATTTCACTGTTGGTCAGATTGGTCGAGATCAAGTGGAAGCCTACGCCACCCGTAAACAGCAGCCGGTGGATGAAGTCGAACGCTGGTTGACCCCGAATCTTGAGTAGGACACCTACTAGGTTTACCTTAGACTTGTGAGCGGTGATGGGGCCGATGAAATACCACATCAGGCAGCACTCGCTTCAGCAGGGTGCTCTGGAGATTCAGTATATCGAGGAGTATTTCGGTGAATTTCCCAGGCGGAAGACAGCGACCGAAGTGATTCAGCGTCTGGATGGTCGCGATCATCAAATCCTAATGGCCGAAGCGCCACTACCTAATGATCCAGCGACTGTTGTCCCTGTCTCCTACAAGGTAGCGCACGAACTAAGGCTCGAAGAGTCTGAACCGAAGCTCAT
Organism: Acidobacteriota bacterium; assembly: GCA_002730735.1. Classification (GTDB taxonomy): domain Bacteria; phylum Acidobacteriota; class Vicinamibacteria; order Vicinamibacterales; family UBA823; genus UBA11600. The sequence goes on from PCAU01000001.1 coordinate 351,363, forward strand.
AGATCTCGTTGTGCGGTTGACCAACTGTCTTGATTTTAACGAGCGGAAAATATTGTATAGCTGGATCGGGGCAACCCGTCGGGACTGGCGAGGTCAAGGGCATTTCCGCGCGCTCAGTGAAGAGCAGGAGGTCTGGGCACTAGACAACGGATTTGATGAGATTGTCGTGAAAACGAAGAATCAGTTCTATTCCATGAGAAGTGTGCTCGACAGTCTTGAGTTCAACGTTATTAAGTACGAGATCAATAAGCAAGATAACTGTGAATCGAAAGTCTATTTAAGCAAGCGACTCGCTCGAGAGGTTCTCAAACGTCACCAGAGCAGACGGTCCATTGTCCGGGTGTAGTCTCACTCTGCCAAGCTAGGTAGTACATATGAGATGCCTAGATCTGGTCGAACGATAACGGATTGGCTTTACCAACAATCGCTCTATTGGTCATTGGAAGCTGGTTGGTCGCCCTGTGCAAGCCGTGTTCGCGCCTTCTCAACATCTCGGTGAAAGACAAACAATGGATCGGCTGTATCTTGTTCGTCGGTGAAGTTGTAGTTTCGACCGCCGCGGACTTTTAGCTGCAACCTGTGATCGAGGTAGTCGATTTCGAATAACTCAACTTGGTCGAGCGGCACCGAAAATGCATCATCATGGGCGGTCTGGTAGTGGAAGCCCTGAAGGTTTGCCACCAGTTGTCCTTGGCAAGAACCAAACCGATGCTTATGAATGACGTCGACCGTCTCGTCGAGTCGCACAACTCGAAACTCGATGTTTAGTTCGACTGGCGTGTCAGAAATGTCGATGGTTCTGGCGATCCCTTCGTAGCCTTGTGCCGCAACGTTCAACTGGTGCTGCCCGGGTTCGAGGTTAGCCATGTCCAGCGGTGTATTGCCCAAAAATCTACGATTAAGGAAAACCTGTGCTCCGGTGACATCACTGGTCACTCGGAGGATATGGGTTGGTGGAAGTGGTTCAGGAGTTGGTTCTGGTTCGGCTGGCGGCGGTGTTGGGCGAACAGGCTCAGGTTCTGGTTCGGATTCAGGAGTGGGTTCTGGCGTAGGTAACGGTGTTGGAACGGTTTCAACAACATCCGCCTGTGGCTCCTCCTCAGGTGACAAAAAAAGAAAATAAGAACCGACGGCAACGGTCATAAGAAGTAGCAGGACGACGCGCCGTCCGCTAAGGCTAAACGAATTACCGCCTCGGTCTGAGCTAGTAGATGAATTTTCATCAAGAAAAGCCATAGACTCATGCTAGCACGTGCGGGGTGAAGATTCGTGAGCGACCGAGGCAACCGGTTACCATATGGAGCCATCCGACTGTCTCGGAGTGGCCGCTAGAGACTTAGGATACGATCGATGCCTATGACATTCTGTCGTCACGTGGAACGACCCCGAGCGGTTATGGCAGCAGTGATTATGTGGTTGCTGTGCTTCAACCCATCTGCGATCGCCCAAGACGTGCCACCCAAATTTGTAACACCTTTCAGTCTCGACGAGATGACTGCCAAACAGGCCGTCATTAAGACCGATCGAGGCCAATTTATTATCGATCTGTTACCCAAGGCTGCGCCGAACCACGTTGGGTATTTCATCAAATCAGCAAGAGAAGGGGTCTACGACGGTACGATTTTTCATCGAATGGTACGGCACGGGATTGTCCAAGGTGGAGACCCCTTAACAAAAGATTTGGACAAGGCCGAGTCCTACGGCCAGGGTGGACTTGGTGTTCTCGCCCTTGAAATAAGTGATGAGAGGCACACGCGTGGTGCAGTGTCGGCTGCTCAGGTTCCGAGTGAGCCTGACAGTGCAGGGTCACAGTTCTTTATCAGTGTTGTAGACCAACCTGCACTTGACGGCAGTTACACGGTCTTCGGTCGAGTTTCAAGAGGGATGAATCTCGTTACTGAGATTTCAGAGGCTGATACCGACAAGGAGGGCAAGGCCATAGAACGGATTGCTATCCATGCTGTTGCCATCCGCGACAAGCCATCGCCACAGCCGATGCCGTTCTCGCAGGACAGCGTTGAGGAGCTTGCTGCTTACCGAGTGGTCCTTGCGACTACCTCAGGGACAATCACGATCGAATTCATGCCCGAGATTGCACCCGAGCACGTCCGAAACTTTTTACGACTCGCTTCAGCTGGGGTGTTTGATGGGATGTCAATCCACCGGGTTGTTGAAGGAGCACTCATTCAGACTGGTTGGCTTGGTAGCCGAGATCGCCCCCTGGACGAGAACCAAGAGCGCCTTGTTACGAACCTTCAGCCAGAATTCTCAAACACTGCGCACGTTCGCGGGATTGTTTCCATGGCCAGGGGGGACGACCCGGCTAGTGCGTCGACTTCTTTCTTTATCTGCACAGCCACGGTGAGTTCACTCGACGGGAACTATACCGTGTTTGGCCGAGTGGTCGACAGTATGGCGACCTTGGACTCCATTGAATCGCTGCCACTGAATGGTGAGAGTCCCTTGGAACGAGTTGAAATTCTCGCTGTGCAGGTCGCACGCTAACTAGTAGGGACCGTTGTTCTGGATGAGACCCTGTGAGTAAACCAGATTTACGCTGATGAACCCAGTCATCCGCTAGAGGGGCTGACCGTCATGGTGACTCGGCTTTAATAGTTCAAGTGAGGCACGTTCAGCCACGCCTTCTGTCTTTAGTGCAGTTCACTCTGCTTCACCTCTCTTCCTGCAAACGGAGGCCGCAGTCTTCTAGCTACGTCTATCGATGCGAGTATCGCGCGTTCAGAAACGTTAAGGTGTTAACGACGAATCGTAGTTCATCATAAAGGTGAAAAATTTGGAGACCTCTACCATGTCATCACCAATGAATCGAATACGGTGCGAATCGACACGTTCAACTTCTGGTAGGTAGGCTAGAAGCTGCGACGGACGGTAGTTCTTAAACGTTACGTCGAACTCAATGGGTGTTGACGGGTTGTATGGTGAGAACTCCACGATACGGCTGACGGCATTACGAGCCTTCTCCCGGATCAATGCCCGTCCGGCTAAAGGGTGGAGTGTGCGAGCCGAATGAAAACCGTAAGACCATTTCACGACAGCTCCCTCGATGTCACCGATTACAGATCGCACCTCCTCCACAGCCGCGTCATCACCGGAGACCATGATGACCGGTACGCCGAAGTGACCAGCGATGCTCGCGTTGAAACTACCCTCGGTCATCTCAACGCCGTTGACGTGTACCGCTGCAAGTCTGGCACTCGAAGTAGTGTGGGCGCGGACACCGTTCGGGTTAGTTGTGCTCGAATGGTAGCCGATGAAGATGACGCCATCGAACGTCTCGTCAATTCCCTGCATCATGCCAAGGGGGCGAGGAAAAGACCGAACGATCTGGACATCTTCAGGAAGTTCGTCAATTAGCAGATTCTGTCCGTTACCATGGGAGTCACTTACCAAGATTTGGTCGGCGCCGGCTTCCCGCGCACCTTCGATGGCCGCGATGACTTCCTCAGTGAGGAATTTTCTAAAACGTTGGTATTCAAATCCGCTCGGTCCCAGCTGCTCACTGCTGACTGCTCCAGTGACACCCTCCATATCGGCGGAGATATAGATTTTTAAGCCTCCTTGTTGCCCGTACACATGGCCTATGAGCATCAACCACAGAAAGGCCACTAGAAAAGCGTCTCGCTTTCGTGTTCCTTTATTCATGTCGCACCCTCCTTCAGTCTTAGTCCGACGCAAAATACTCAGTTGCGATCCTGTTTCCTCTTAACTAGGTGATGAGAGTAACGGTTCCCGTGGGGTGTTACCAGTGTCTAATGACCACCCACGGTCAGCCCACAACCGCCCCCGGTAGATTTATCCAGTGCCGGTGGATCCCTGTGGTCACCACTCAGGTATAGTGGGCTTCCTTCTATGTTGGCAATCGAGATATCCAGGCCGGGTGGACCAGAAGTTCTCACTGCAGTCGAACGGCCGAAACCAATACCAGGCCGCAGTGAAATCTTAATTGCCGTGACGGCGGCCGGTGTAAATCGGCCGGATATTATGCAGCGGCAGGGGAAGTACCCGCCACCGCCTGGAGTGTCAGACCTGCCGGGATTGGAAGTCGCAGGAACTGTAGCTGGGTGCGGACCCGATGTTAACAACTGGCACGTTGGTGACAAGATATGTGCACTTGTTCCCGGGGGCGGTTATGCGGAGTACTGCGTTGCCGAGGCATCGGTCGCGCTGCCGATTCCCACCGGTCTTGATTTCATTTCCGCTGCTGCGTTGCCAGAGACCTACTTCACGGTCTGGACTAATGTCTTCGACCGTGGGCAGCTGAAACCTGGAGAGAGTGTCCTTGTACACGGCGGGTCCAGTGGTATTGGGACGACTGCAATTCAGCTAGCGTCGGCGTTTGGCGCTCGGGTGTTTGCCACGGCTGGTACGGCCGACAAATGCGCCGCCTGCAAGCGCCTGGGCGCTGAACAGGCTATCAACTATCATGACGAGGATTTTGTCGAAGTAATTAACACGGTAACTAGTGGCAATGGTGTCGATGTGGTACTGGATATGGTTGGTGGTGACTACACACCGCGCAACATTCGCGTGTTAGCCCCGGATGGTCGTTTAGTGCAGATTGCGATTCTTGGCGGGCCGAAAACAACAATTAACTGGATTCCGATTATGCAGAAGCGACTAATGCTGACAGGATCCACACTAAGGCCCCGTCCCACCGCTGAGAAAGCTGCGATTGCACAGGCTCTACATCAGAATGTGTGGCCTCTCATCGAGCAGGGTCAGGCGCAGCCAGTTATTTATGCGACGTTTACTCTGAAAGAAGCCAGCAAGGCGCACCAACTGATGGAGACCAGTGCGCACATCGGCAAGATCATTCTAACTTCCTAATCAGCAATCACTCGCAAGCACTGTGTACCTGAAACAACGGTGTAGGGGCCTAGGGCTCACTAGTCGATGTCGAAAGACGTACGCGGCCAACGCCGTTTTCAAACACAACCGTCGTTCCAAATGGTTTAGACAGTCTCGCGATGTCGCCTATGATTTTCTCGCCGAGTTTATCGTCGGCAAACATCGGACGACCTCTGACAGTCCGCGGTGTACCGAATCCTAACGTGATTGGGTGGAGACGGAGTTCCGCTAAACGTTTGCCGTCCCATTCAGCGACTGCGACGATCGATTCCCAGATTTCCTGCTGTGCAGGGAACCCTCGTGTGTCATTGTCATAGCGCCGATCGTTGAAATCAGCGATGTGTGCGTTACCGTCTAAATTGTAGGGCTCATAGTTCTCGCTTGGCAGTCGCAGTAACGTTTCGTTTTGAAAGAGGAAGTTCGCGAGGCTGTAAATGATCGGCTTACCATTCCGGATTTCAATCCCACGCACAACGTGTGGACCATGTCCGATGAAAAGATCGGCGCCCGCGTCGATCATGGCGTGGGCAAAGGTAGTCAGAAACTGTGCTGGCACGAACCGGTCACCAGCACCTTCGTGGGCATGGATGGTTAAGATCGTGTAATCGGCCTGCCGACTGGCGTTGGTCACGACAGCCGAAATTTCTTTCACGTCTTGGGGATCTGGTTCGGTCAACACGTCCGGAGCGTCTCCGACGATAAAACGGTTGCCACGGAATGTAAGCTCGTCATCTACGGCGGGTACGGTAAATCCCAGTTCCAGCATGGTGCCCCGGAGCGATTCGAATCGGTCACGTGTGACGACGTAGGTTGTTGAGAAGCGAAGAGGATTGAGGCCAGGTCTTGCCGGTACATCGCCACGTGTTCGCCCGGCCCGTGAATGATCAGGAAACGTTGATGCAACCGAGATCAGTGCCACACGAGCCTCGGTCGTTTCGAGGAATCGGGCCTCACGTGCCTCAGCCAGACTATGTCCGACACCAGCCTGCGTGAGTCCTGCGGCCTCAACATAGTGCGTGGTCAGGTCCATGCCTAACGTGCCATAGTCTCCGGTATGGTTGTTCGCACGGGCAACCATGTCGAATCCCGCCCAGACCAGTTCATCTACTAGGGCCGGCGCAGCACGCATATAGGTTCCCCCGCTCTGGTGCATCGGGTAGGGTTCGTAGTCATGGAACAGCATCTCGAGGTTTGTAAATGCAATGTCGGCTCCTCGAAGAAGCTCTACCATGTCCAAGAATTCAGGTTCTTGATAGACCGAGAGACGCCGGGTGATGATGGAGTCTCCGGTAAGGGCCATTGTGAAGCGGTCTTCACTGGTGGGCTGAATCGAGTGTAAGTCTCTCCGGCCCTGCGCGGCTGCCAGCGTGGTTGTAGCTAGCGCTACGGCAATGAGCGTGAGCTTGCGGAGCGGCATTGGATGTCTCCTTGGTCGGCCTGAGTGTGTCGAAATGATCAGATCGGGATTGTAGCGCAGTTTTCAAGAATCGAAAGAGCACTGCGAGAGGGGAGGAAGACCAGTTATGAAACCGGTAATTTGGGAAGACATTTCAGTCGAGCGTATCTCCGATTCCGTTCAACGGCGCGTTTTGTGGGGAGATAAGGGCACCTTTGCCCAGTCGACCCTCGCCAGTAGTACCCACGTTGCGAAACATCGGCATTCGGCTGAGCAGTTCACGTGCATCATTAAGGGCGCGATACGCCTCAACGTTGACGGCCAAGAGGTGTTGCTTAAAGCGGGAGAAATGCTCGTGATACCCGCGAACGTCGAGCACGAGGCATGGGTGGTTGAGGACTGCGTCGTGTGGGATTTTTTCACCGAACGGCGAGACGATTGGCAAGAGGGCATCAACCAGTACCTGGATAGCGACTGACCAGGTGTTCAACTGTCTACCGGTTCTTAACAGTTCCAACGTGGAACAAGTTCGCGAGCCTTGGGACAGCTCGGTTGATTATCAGGCCGGTTATGAGGAACGGCACCGCTGGGGGCAGCAAGGTTATTGCTATCGGGCGTCGGCGCTGTTGATAATGTTGCGCAGGATGCCGACTCCTTCCAGTTCCACTTCGACGACGTCGCCTGGTTGCATACCCTGGGTCTCTCCAGGCGTTCCCGTGTAAATGACGTCTCCAGGCTCTAGCGTGACGAATTGACTGACGTAACTGACAATCTCCGATGAATCAAAAAAGAGGTCACTTGTCCGCTGAGACTGACGGACCTCGCCGTTCAACCTAGTCTGGAGTAACAGATCGTCTGGGTTCAAACCGCGCACGAGGACTGGCCCAAGGGGACCAAAGGTGTCGGAACCCTTTGCTCGAAACCATTGGAGATCGTTGGCCTGCCAATCCCTTTCACTAACATCGTTTCCAGCCGTCACACCGAAAACATAGTCCAGTGCTTCTTCCCGGGACACGTGTTTTGCACGTCGGCCAATCACGAGCACCATCTCCCCCTCGTAGTGCACGTTTCTGGCTCCAGGGGGGAAGACGATCTCTTCGCCCGTAGCAATCAGGGACGTTGGGTATTTGGCAAACAGTCCGGGATATAACGTCGGCTCACGCTCGCCAAGATGACTCCGGTAGTTGAAGCCGACCGCAATGACTTTAGATGGTTGAACAGGAATGAGCAGTCTTGCGTCGTCTAGCGCCACAGTCTGGCCGGTGAGTTCCACTGTTTCAAAGATGTCGCCGCGCAACTCGTGAATTTCTCTGCCCTTAAGCACCCCGTAGGATTCGGCCCCTTCGTGGGCATAACGCACGTATTTGGTGATGTCCTGGGCTGTGAGGGATGCGGTACAGATGAAGCTGACACAAGCCGTTGCAATGAACTGTCGCATGATTCCTATTTCCTTATCTCGAAAATATTCGTTCCATATACCATCAATAACGCCTGTCTAGCCCAAGGTGTCCTACAGCAATCCAATCACTTGCGGGAAATGCTTTATGGTCAGCCGATGTCTCGTCGTTTGGCCACGCCGCTCACTGTGTCGTACACGACGTAGCTAGCTACTCCTGTCAGTCCGCCATAGACCTCTCCAGGGTTCACTATCAACGTATCACCATTCTTTTCGATCGAATGCTTGTGGTCATGACCATAGCAGACGAGGTCGTAGCGATTGGATGCGGCTAATCCTCTAGCTATCTCAGGAAAGTGGTTCACGGCGATACGCTTGCCATCACAGGTGAGTTCAGCAAACTCGCCGTGCAGTGTCATGTGGGCAAATCGGCTTGCCTGCTGCGTAATCCTAAAGTGGTCGCCATCGTTGTTGCCGAAGACCACATGGATCGGTTTAGTGAATCCCTCGCCAAGTTGTACGACAATGAAAGGCGAGCACAGATCACCACAGAAGATGAGTGCATCGGCATCCGTTACCTGGCTGAGGATGACGGCGAGATGATCACCCCTGTCATGAATATCCGAGATAATGGCGAGTTGCATTTCGTGCGCTCCAGACGACCAATTGTCATCGATCCATTAGTGTCTGTCACTCGATCGATCCTATTATCTCGTCGTACCAGCATATAATCCCCTTATCAGTTTTCTTGCTTAACACTGTCCACTGGGATGCCTCGGAACTAGAGATGTCAGGTATTCACCTACCCTCGACTTCAGACATCATCGTTATTGGTGGCGGTCCTGCCGGCGCCTCAGCCGCGCGTATTTTGGCGGCGTGGGGCCACGAGGTGCTGCTCTTAACGAAGAGCCAGTCACCGATGCCAACGCTCGCTGAATCATTGCCACCTAGTTGCCGAAAGCTTTTTCGGGCGATTGGTGTCTTGGAGGCTATCGACGAAGCAGGGTTCTACCGTTCGACGGGTAATACATTTTGGTGGGGTAATGACCAGATGCGGTCGGAGCACTTCGCGGACGACGAACGTGGCTACCAGGTTGTCCGGCGAGAATTCGATCACTTGCTTCGGGACCAAGCTGAAGCCGCAAATACCACTGTTGTGGAGAGCACAGTGAAGCGAGTTGAGTTTGATACTGACGACACCGCAACCGTGCATGTTGCGGCGTATGGAGAACATGCCGACCCAGTTGTCATCAGAGCGCGGGTAGTGCTTGACTGCTCAGGCCGAGCGGGAGTAATCGCTAGACAAGGCTTCAGGCGTTATGGTTCGGCATACGCGANGCTGGCGATTGCCGGTGTGTGGGAGCGACCCGATGGTTGGGCTCTAGCCGAGCCGACTCACACGCTCGTAGAGGCCTACCGTGACGGGTGGGCCTGGTCAGTTCCTGTCAGTGCAATGCGGCGCTATCTGACCTTTATGGTTGATCCGCGCGAGACCGACTTAGATCGGGGTGGCCAGCTTGCCGTGACTTATCAGCAGGAGCTGGCCAAGGCGCGACAGTTCTCGCGCCTCATGGACCACGCGCGGCTCATTGTCGAACCCTGGGCCTGTGACGCGTCGGTGTATTCTGCCGATCGTTACGCCGGTTCCGCGTTCCTATTGGTTGGCGACGCAGCCTCGTGCCTTGATCCGCTCTCTTCGTTCGGCGTGAAGAAGGCCATCGCGTCAGCCTCGATGGCAGCCATAGTGGCTAATACCTGCCTAGTGAGACCTGATATGGGTGAGGTGGCGCGCAATTTTTATACCGCACGTGAGACGGAGATATTTTCGACCTTCGCTAAGCAAACCGCAGCTTACTTTCGCGAGGGAGGGACAATGCATGACCATCCGTTCTGGACCGGACGATCCGAGTTCAATTACGACTTGGATCATAGTTCTCCGACGGCAATCGATCTGGATTCTGTGCGCCGTGATCCAACGGTGCAGGTGTCGTTTGCCGAGTTGAAAAATAGCGCTGAGATTGCCTTGACTCCTGGAGATGGCCTCGAGATTGAGCGTTGGCCTGGCATTGCCGGGCGGGAGGTTGTGCTCGAGGAGCGCCTTGGGCTAGAGACGCCCATTATCGGTCGAGTGGCGGTGAGGTTCGTCAGGAATGTTGATTTGCCGGCGTTAGTTCATATAGCGGGCCACCACCGGCACGTCCCCGACCTGTTCGAGGCTTACAATCAACGTAATGCCCCAGTGATTCTTCCGGATTTTCTCGGAGCTTTGTCGCTNCTGCTCGCGACTGGTGCACTTATCAATGGTATTGGTAAAGAGGTCTAATGCCTCCAATTGTGCTGGTGCAGTGCTTTTGCTACAAATGTGGGTCCTTTTCTGTCATTCTTAGCTTGTCGAAGTGATAATTATGCGTATTTTTTCGGCCTTGGTTATTGCGTCCTGGATACCTGTTTCTTTGGCGTTTGGTCAGTCTGACCCGGAGGGCGCCGATGGAATTTCAATAGACAATCAAACGGTTATTGAGGCGTGTGGTATCTGTCACGTAACTGACGAGCCGGGAATTTTGTCTCGAATTTCATACCGACGGACGACTCCGGAAGGGTGGCAGCAGACGATCAAGCGGATGGTTAGCCTCAACGACATGATTCTCGACCCGGATGAGGCACGGGAGATCGTACGATACCTTTCGAATAACCTAGGGCTCGCGCCGGAAGAAGCACGAGGCGGGGCGTTTGAAGTCGAACGCCGGCTCATAGAGTATGAATACGAGGCCGACCGGGATACCGAGGCGACCTGTAGTGCCTGTCACTCAATGGGGCGGATACTTAATCAGCGCCGCACCAAGGAAGAGTGGGCACTGGTGGTGGCAATGCACCGAGGGTATTACCCCATTGTTGACCGACAAGGCTTTCGAGAAGGCGGGATGGTGCGGCGTGACCCTCCAGCCCCTGATGAGACGCCCGAGCGACGACATCCGATGAATCGGGCGATTGATCACCTAGCCGAAGTGTTTCCTTTACATTCGTCCGCGTGGGCCGCGTGGTCGGCGAATCTCCGCGCGCCACAGCTTGAAGGGTCTTGGATGGTTTCAGGGAACCATCCCGGCAGCGGTCCCGTATTCGGGAGGATGACGATCAGCGCTGGGCAGAGTGGCAGTGCTGAGTTCACCACTGACACGACGTTGGTTTACGCTCGTGATGGACGGTCCGTGACTCACACGGGTCAGTCCATCGTCTACACGGGGTATCAGTGGAGAGGGTCGTCTGAAGCCGATGCTGCTACTTGGCGCCAGGTGATGTTTGTCGAGCGAGACTGGACTTCGATGTCTGGACGATGGTTTCGAGGTGCGTGGGATGAGATTGGCCTCGACGTGACGCTCACACGTGTCGACGAAGGGCCGAGTGTTTCTGGGGTCTATCCTCGGGCGGTGCGTACGTCGACCGGTGGTCAAGAGGTGAGCATCTACGGTGCAAACCTTCCCGAAGAGTTAGTGCCAGAGGACGTCAATCTCGGTGCGGGGGTCAGGTTGTTGGAGGTTGTTAGTGTCACCCCTAATGTGGCCTCGGTGCGAATTTCGGTGGAGGACAGCGCGAGCGTTGGCGATCGAGACGTTTTCGTAGGCCGGGGAATGTTGGAGCGTGGGATAGCCGTGTATGACCAGATGGACCGGATCACGGTTGAGCCCTTACGCGGCATGGCCCGAGTAGGCGGCGTTATCGTGCCGAAGCAATATGAACAGTTTGACGCTGTGGCGTGGCACGATGGCCCTGACGATACGCCGAACACGGATGACGATTTAAATCTTGGCGTGGTCGCGCCCAGTTGGAGCCTAGAAGAATACGCCGCGACCTACGGCGACGAGGACCTTAAATATGTCGGTTCACTGGGCCAGAACGGGGTCTTCACCCCGGCGGTGGACGGCCCGAACCCCGACCGAGTGGGTAACCGGAACAACATTGGGGACGTTTGGGTTGTCGCCACGTATACACCTGCGGGTGCCGATACGTCACTTAAAGCGCGTGGGCACTTGGTAGTGACTGTGCCAGTTTATATGCGGTTCGATTCGTGGCAGGTTGGTCGTTAAATGACGATGCATTTCCGTACCGCACATTTGCACCAGTTCGAAGCGTCTGGAAAACCGTTTCTCTATCTCCAGAGTGCAGCAATTTTTTCACTTGATGACGCGAGTCAGTCAATTCTCAAACTGCTAGATGTTGGGTCGCGTACACGTGAGGATATTCAAGGGATGCTGGGGACGCGCTTGTCTGCGGCCGAACTCGACGAAGGGATGGACGAACTTCTTCGCGTGCAGGCCATTGTGCCTGTGAACGAGGCTCCAAAACTAGTTCCCAAGGTAATTCCGCTTGAGCCTTTTCCGTTGACAACGATGGTGATGAACGTCACCAACCAGTGCAATCTCGCCTGCACGTATTGCTATGAATACGGGGAAGATAAGGTCGTTGACACAACGAACGGAAAACAGCCGAAGTTCATGTCTGAGGAGACTGCTAAACAGAGTGTGGATTTTATGTTTCGCGAGGCGGGGCCAAATAAAGTCGTGCACATGACCCTGTTCGGCGGCGAGACGCTCCTGAATTTTCCTGTACTGAAGATTGCAATTTCCTATGCTCGGAAGCACGCAAGCGAAGTGGGTAAGCGAGTTGAGTTTAATCTAACGACGAACGCAACTCTGCTGAGTCCTGAAATCATTGATTTTTTGATTGAGAACGATGTTGCTGTAACAATTTCAATCGACGGCCCGCAGGACATGCAGGACAAGTTTCGTGTCTTTCATAACGGTGCCGGCAGTTATGACGTGGCGATGCCGAAAATTAAAGAGTTGCTGCGCCGCCATCGTGCGAAGCCTATCGGTGCCCGTGTGACACTCACTTCGCAAACGCTGGATGTACAGCGGATCTTCAAGCATTTGACTGAGGAAATTGGCTTTCGGGAGGTAGGCTTTGCTCCCGTTACGACGTCTCCGAGTCAGCAATACGCAATTGAAGATGGCGGGTTTGACAAAATGCTTGGGCAGTTTAGGGGTCTTGCTCATGAATTTCTTGAGTACGCAGTAGAAAATCGGCATCACGGGTTTGCAAACGCGAAGGACACCCTGGAGGAGATTCACAAGGGTGCAAGTAAAGCGTATCCGTGCGGGGCCGGCCTCGGGTTAATGGGTGTTGCTACGGACGGGCAGGTGGCGTTGTGTCACCGGTTCGCCGGGTCAGACGACCACTCGTTGGGGACGGTGGGCGAAGGAATAGATCGGGAACGACAAAGTGACTTTCTGGACCGCCATCACGTTGAGAACAAGACTGATTGTCGAACGTGCTGGGCGAGGCCACTATGTGCCGGTGGCTGTTATCATGAGGCCCATACCCGGTATGGAATGACCGAAGGGCCGAATCTGCACTACTGTGACTGGATCCGTGAGTGGACTGACGAATGTCTTCGTATCTACGGCGAACTCGCTGAGCGTAATCCTGCGTATCTTGCGCATTTTGAAGGACGAGTGACTAATGAAGCATCTCAAACCAATTAATCAGAAAGCCGACCGGGTCAAGCAGCATCTTGAAGGTCAGACCAAACCCGGAGGTGACGTCGTAGCGTTGCAGCAAACTCCGCTACGTCCGGACACACACGTTCCTCTGGGGTGTTCGTTCGTCTTCTTCCCGGGTTGGGAGGTTGACGTCGAAGGTGGCACCGCAGGGCTCTGTTCTCCGGTCGAGCGGGATTTATTCGACTGTCATCTCGGGTGTTTCTGGCCGGCGCAGGTGCCTGACCAACTGAATCATGCACCTGACTGGACGGCAACTTGTTCTTCGGCTCAGAAAGACTGGCGGAAGATCGACCTTATTTTCCCGTGATTTTCAGCCTTCGGTGAGTGCGATGATGAACCTGTTTCACCTGGCGTGGTTGGTATTGGTCTTGGTTAGTGTGCCATTGCACGCTCAGGACAACGAAGGTGCGACCCTAAGAGGCGGCGAGGGTACGCTGTTCCTTGGCGGATATGCGCATGAGATCTATGTCATCGACGAAGCGACCGAGCAGGTTGTCGACGCGATCCAGGTTACATCAGGGATTCCGAGGAGCCTAACGCTCTCGACGAACCGCGAGCATTTTTACTTGAATGACATGACGGCGGAGCATTTCGAGATCATAGACATCGCGTCCCGCTCAACGCTAGACACGTTTTCACTGAGTGGAGGAAACACGAGGAACCGGATTGAAGGCTTCGTTGTGGATCCGCAGGAACGATACGTTATTCTTCTGACGCGCTCATTAACAAAGCTCGTCGACCGGTTTGAGATTGGTCCATCGGAACTGTCGCAGTACGACTTGTCAACTCATGAGGTCATTCGAACGATTCCCTTTCCTGATGGCAAAGAGCGACAGCAGCTGAACATGCTGATCTCGCCAGACGGTTCACTTCTGTATTTTTTTGTGGACCAAGTCGTAATCTATGAAACGACTAATTTCACTGAAGTTGACCGATGGGATCTGTCGGAACCGTTTGAACCAGGACTCGGTTCGTTGAACTTCGGTTTCAGTGGAGGCCTCAATCAACAGTTTGGGATCTACACTGGCCTTTTCACGGTGCGCTCGCCTAGGCGGGATGGGCGGCAGATGGGTGTGGCTCGTGTCGATCTCAATGAGAAAGAAGTTGACTATTTTTACATGCTTGGGCCAGCAGCCAGAGTCGGTTTCAGTATGACAGCGGACGGCACAAAGGCGTACGGTTTCGTCAAAGAGGCCCCAATCGGGCATTATGAGCTCTGGGCGTTTGATCTGGAGAATCGCCGTCTCGGTCCGCGACAAATATTTGACCGTGGTCGGCCGAGAATGCAATTGACACCAAGTTCAAATGGTCAGCTGTTGTATGTGTGGCAAGCTGGCCAGACGATCGATATTCACGAGGCTAGTACATTCCGATACTTGCGAACGATTGACCTTGAAGCTGATTCCACGACCAGTTTGATTGTACTGCCGCCAGACTGACGTCAGATGCCTGACGTCGGACGCTTTCCTTGTTAGAGCCCCAGTTTCGCCGCGCGCTTGCCTACGTGGTGCCGTATTGGCGCCGGCTACTACTGGTCTTTGTGCTCAGCTTGTCGAGCACAGGCCTTGCACTCTACGTCCCTTACTTATCACGAAGTTTGGTTGATGGTGCGTTGCTCGGAGGCGACGGCAATGCACTTCGCCGGATTGTGCTCACGTTCGCGATAATTACGGTTGCAAGCTTTGCGTTAAACGTCGTGAGCGGGCTACGGTACACACGTGTTTCGGCGGACATTTTGTTTGATATGCGCTTGGCGCTGTATCGACACCTACAGCGTCTGTCGCCGAGATTCTTTGCGAGCACCCGCCTTGGCGACATCATGTCGCGCATCAACAATGACATTAGCGAGATTCAGCGGGTCGCCTCGGAGGTAGTGCTTGCCACTCTTGGCAATGTCATCTTTCTTGCCGGCTCGCTCGGTATGTTGGTCTGGTTGGATCTACGACTTTTCTTGGTGAGTGCATTGTTCTTGCCGCCAAGCCTCTGGGCACTCGTCCGCTACCGGCGGCGCTTGGAAGGTCGGGTGCGAACTGTCCGTGAGCGCAGTGCGGATATCGGAAGCTTCTTGATAGAGACGATCCAGGGCATGAAGCTGGTCGTAACGTCGAATGCCCAAGTCCGCGAAGCCGGCCGCTTTCGACAGCGAAACGATGCGTTTGTGGAAGCCCTGATGTCGATGCAATGGGTTACCTACTTATCGGGCGGGCTACCCGGGCTAATCCTTTCTGGTAGTACGGCGATCATTTTTCTTTATGGCGGAAGCCGGGTTATAGATGGCACGATCACAATGGGGACGTTGGTGGCGTTCATGGCCTACCAGATGCGAGTTCTTCCGCCTGTCCAAGCATTGATGGGTCTCTATGCAAGCCTAGCTACAGCAAAAGTTTCGCTGGGACGTGTCCAAGAGCTTCTAGATGCTAACGTCGACGTGATTGACACTCCCGAGAGTGCTAGGCTGAACCGAGTAGATGGTCGCGTGACGATTGAACACGTAACCGTCTCGTTTGGTCGCGGCGCACCGTTGCTCGATGATGTTTCGATTGAGGTTGCTCCTGGTGAGGTGCTGGCTGTCGTAGGCCCTAGCGGTAGCGGGAAGTCGACGTTGACGGAGTTGTTGCTGCGGTTAATTGACCCGGATCAGGGACGGGTGTTGCTTGACGGTCGGGATCTCAGGGAAGTTCCACTTCGCGAAATCCGACGACATATCGCCCTCGTCGATCAAGAGCCATTTCTCTTTCATGCGTCGCTGCTCGAGAACCTTCGATACGCAAGTCCGGAGGCGACTGACGAGGATCTTGCGGCGGCGGTCCGTGCAGCAGGATTAGAGGCTTTCATCGTCGACTTACCAGAGGGTTACGCTACCCAAGTAGGAGAGGGGGGAAGGGCGTTATCAACTGGCGAACGGCAACGTGTCGCGATTGCTAGGGCATTTCTCGCCGCGCCCGCCGTTTTGGTGCTGGATGAACCGACTGCATCGCTTGATCCCTCGATGACGAAGCAGGTGATGACCGGTTACGAGGCACTAATGAGGGGTCGGACGACCGTCGTCGTGTCCCATCGGCTTGAGCTCGCACTGCAGGCGGATCGAGTGGTTGTACTTGATGGCGCAAATGTGGTTGAGCAAGGCGCACCATCGGAATTAATGGCTCGCGACGGCGCGTTTGTTCGATTGTTTGATACGAGCTCTACCACGAATGCTCAAGAATCGTGATGCGTGGTCTCACTAGCGTATCCGTGGCCGTCGTGGATAGTGGCGTGCACCCCAATCATCCTCACGTTGGTGGTGTCGCCGGGGGTGTAGGGATCACCATCGACGGTGCTGAGCATGAAAACTTCGTTGATCGCCTTGGGCACGGTACTGCTGTCGCGGCAGCCATTAGGGAGAAAGCTCCGAGGAGTGTTCTCTACGCTGTTAAGGTTTTCGACCAGGAGCTCTCGACGAGTGTTGAGGCTCTGGTAGCAGCGATCGACTGGGCCGTCGGGTCGCGCGTTCGGCTGATTAACCTTAGTCTCGGAATGGTGAATACGGAACACGAAAATCAATTCCGCACAGCCGTGGAGCGAGCGGCTATGAGTGGCACATTAGTCGTCGCACCGGCCGCTGACGAACACACGCAATGGTTAACCGGTAGCTTGCCAGGTGTCGTACCGGTTGCCTTGGACTGGAACTGTCCTCGTGATCAGTGCCGATGGACGAGGCAGTCCGGCACGGTGGTATTCGCCGCTTCGGGGTTACCGAGGCCGATTCCCGGTGTGTCGCCCTCGCGCAATCTGAAAGGCCTTAGCTTTGCTGTCGCCAACCTGACAGGATTGCTAGCGAGAGCTATGGAAACGAGGGAGATTTCGTCGTGTGACGAGGCCCTAGCGCTACTGGCTGAGGGTCAGAAGCATTCGTGACTCGAGAGGGTTCGGGTAGATATTAGGCGTTTGCTATCACGCTCATCCGGTCCAGATGTGCCACCGATCCCCACGCATCTCAACACGAAGCTTAAGTCCAAAGCACCGAGACAACGCATCATCGTTCAACGTTTCGGTGAGCCGACCGGCTGCTAGCCTCTGGCCGCCGGCGAGTAGCAACACGTGGGTGAAACCAGGAGGGATCTCGTTAATATGATGCGTAACCAAGATAATCGGTGGCGTCCCACGGTCCTTAGCGAGTGAGGCCAGCGTAGCGACCAGCATCTCTCGTCCACCCAAGTCGAGGCCGGCAGTTGGTTCGTCCAGCACCAGCAAACCAGGATTCGCCATGAGGGCCCTTGCGACTTCAACTTTTTTTTGTTCGCCGGATGCCAGTGTAATGAACCGACGATCTGCCAGGTCTTCGCAGTTGAACCGGCTAAGCAACCGTCTTGCTTTTGCGTAGTCATCCTGCGAATAGACGTGCCAGCAGGTTGAGAGCGCCGCGTGTTTTGCGGTGACGACAACATCTGTCGCTGTCAGTCCAGGGCCCAGCATGTCAGCCAACTGCACGCTCATATAACCAATCTGCTTCCGAAGTTGTCTAACATCTGTGCAACCGAACGTCTCGCCTAGGACTCTTACCGTGCCGTTCGTCGGGTGCTGATACAGGGACGCCACTTGGCAAAGTGTCGTCTTGCCAGAACCGTTCGGGCCGAGAACGATCCAACGTTCGTCAGGTGCCACGGTCCAGTCGATACGGTTGAGAATCAGTTGGTTGTCCCGTCTGACGGTAACGCCCTGGAGTTCAAGGGTTGCGGTCATAAGTTCTAGGGCTCTAGTGCCAGGTACAGAACGCGAACTCTCTGAAATTACTGGCTAAGAACCAGGTCCTCGAATGGTCGGACCCCAGGTAGGTAAACGGAAATCCGTTTGATGTTGTCAGGTGGGGCAGGAAACTTGGCCGATACAACGAGCGGAGTCTCCGGTGTAATGGTCAAACTCGTATCGTCTGAGTGGATGTTTGTTACCGGTTGACCCGTGTTGTCCTTGATGACCATGTACTTTTTCTGATGAACACGGTCGTAGAGGTAGGCATCACGCGCCAAGTCTAACGGGTCGTCGTCAGGGTCAAGATGAATACCTTCAATAATCCTAGTTCGGTATTGCCACCGGACAGTGATTACATCCACTCCGGTCCTCGAGAGACTGAGCAACTCGATGCTGACGCCGTCAATGGTGTATGCCGAGACAGCTAGCACTTCCAATTCTGGCGCTAACGCGATCACCGCCTGCGCCGGTCGACCAGCAGCACTTCCTGCGTTGGACTCAGAATCGGCCAGATCAGCTATGGAGGCTCCGCCGCACGAAAATTGAACCGATGCAATGACGGAGAGCGTGAACGCAGCGAACAGCCGATTTAACACCATGTCCAATTGTAACGTCAGGCAACACTATGAAACATAGATTCGCTCGAAAGTGCCAGAAAAAATCTCATGTAGTGTTTCGTCCTCGACATGGAGTTCTTGTAAGATGGCGTGTTTCCGCCAAACCGCTCATTGGCAAGTGCACTGAAGAAGCCCTCCGAGAAGAAATGACAGTGTGCGTCATTGATGATCACGGTGGTTCCTTTCAGTTCTGCTGGTAAGGCTGTTCCGGTCGGCACAGGCTAGTATCTGGGCCAGACGCCCTAGGTATAGCCTAGGCCTTTCTGGCCTCTATGACCGTGATAGTCTGTTGGGTCTTACGGAGAATTATTGACCAGCGGTTAATCTCATGGATTATGTGAATCTCGGTTCGACCGGATTAAAGGTGTCCCGCATTTGCTTTGGGACGATGACTTACGGTGACCCCGCTTGGCGGAATTGGGTGCTACCAGAAGACAAAAGCCGACCGTTCTTTAAGCGGGCCCTTGAATATGGCATCAATTTCTTCGACACGGCTGACATGTATTCTATCGGCGTAACCGAGGAAATCGTTGGCCGGGCGCTCAAGGAACTTACCCAGCGCGACGAGGTCGTTCTTGCAACCAAGGCGTTTTATCCTATGGGTGATGGACCAAACGATCGAGGTCTATCGCGAAAGCATCTCTTTAGTGCGATTGATGCTTCCCTGCGCCGACTTAGTGTGGACTACGTTGACCTATTTCAGATTCATCGGTGGGATCCCGACACGCCGATAGATGAGACTCTGTGCGCGCTGAACGATATCGTAGTGGCGGGCAAGGCCCGGTATATCGGTGCTTCGAGCATGTACGCTTGGCAATTCATGAAGGCGCTCTGTCTATCAGACCAGCGCGGCTGGGCACGGTTTGTTTCGATGCAAAACCACTACAATCTTGTCTATCGTGAGGAAGAACGCGAGATGATGCCACTTTGTCGCGAGGAAGGGATCGGTGTAATTCCCTGGAGTCCTCTGGCGAGAGGGTTTCTGGCTGGAAATCGGCGCAGAGACGACTGGGGAACGACTAAACGGTCGAAGAACGATAAGTTTGCGCATAACCTTTACTACACGGATGCAGATTTCAACGTCGTGGACCGAGTTGTTGAAGTGGCCAAGGCGCGTGGCGTGTCGGCGGCCCAGATTTCACTAGCGTGGTTGTTGGCGCAGCCTGGTGTAACGGCGCCGATCATTGGTGCATCTAAGATGGATCAACTCGATCAAGCGGTTGAGGCACTTGACATTCAGTTAGACGATGCGGAATGCACGGCGCTCGAGGAGCCGTATCAGCCACAGCCCGTGCGCGGCCACGAATAGGGCCGTGTCATGTGATGCCTTGTAGGTTGCGGGAATCATTCTCGAAACACCTTTATAGCCTTCAGCCATTGGGCAGTCGATGTGTGGTTCACGGTGTTTGTAACATCAATGGAGAAATGAGAGGACGGAGATGTATCACAAAACGCAAAGCCGACCAGTGAACCGTCACTCGTTAGCCTGGCTTGTCATGCTGGTTGGGTGCCTCATCGTTGCCATGGCAGGTTCAGCGGTGCTCTCCCAGGAAACCGCACTGCGAGGTTTTCTTCCTGACGAAGTATCGGCTCAGCGCGAACGCGAAAAGGTGTTTAGGGCCGTGCCTGATCCTGAACGTTTACGTGAGTATATGAGGTTTATAACTGAAGAACCGCATCACGCAGGTTCCCCGGGAAGTCGCCGCATTGCGACTTACATGGTGGAACAGCTCAGCAATTGGGGCCTCGAGGCACGGATCGAAGAACACGAAGCGCTGATGCCAATGCCCGTTGAACTCATTGTCGAGTTAGTTGAGCCAACGCGTTTTCGCTTGAGTCTCGAGGAGCCAGAGATTGCACAGGACAAGGATTCTGGAGATGCAGAAGCACTCCCGAGCTATAACGCCTACTCGGCTGACGGCGACGTGACAGCAGAATTAGTCTACGTTAACTACGGTATCCCGGAGGACTACGAACGACTCGAAGAGCTTGGTATCGATGTGGCAGGAAAAATCGTTATTGCAAAGTACGGTCGGAGCTGGCGCGGTATTAAGCCGAAGCTTGCCTGGGAACATGGCGCAGTAGGGTGCATTATCTACTCTGACCCAAAGGAAGACGGCTACTATCAAGGCGAGGTTTACCCCGACGGCCCCTTTCGCCCAGCGTTTGGCGCGCAGCGGGGTAGCGTGATGGATATGCCTGTGTATCCTGGGGACCCTCTGACGCCTGGGTGGGGTAGTGAACCGGGTGCGCGGAGACTGAACCGGGCGGACGCGGCAACCATCCTACAGATTCCTGTACTGCCAATCTCCCACGCCGACGCACAGCCGCTACTCGACGCGTTGGAGGGACCGGTGGCCCCTGAGGACTGGCGTGGCGCCCTGCCTATTACCTATCGGATTGGTCCAGGCCCGGCCAGGGTTCACATGAAACTGTCATTCGATTGGCAGACACGGCCGCTCTACAACGTGGTAGTCCGCATTGATGGCACCGATTTCCCCGATCAGTGGGTTCTTCACGGCAACCATCACGATGCTTGGGTTAACGGTGCGGCCGATCCCACGAGCGGCAACGTGGCGCTCATGGAAACGGCACGAGGTCTCGCCGAACTTCTCCGGCAGGGTTGGCGTCCGAAGCGGACGATCATCCTTGCAGCGTGGGACGGCGAGGAATGGGGTCTCTTGGGTTCCACTGAATGGGGCGAAAAGCACGCAGAAGAACTGCGCGCAAACGCCGTTGCTTATATCAATACCGATAGTACAAATCGTGGCTGGTTGTCGGCTGGCGGGTCGCACTCGCTGCAGCAGTTCGTCAACGAGGTTGCACGAGACGTTCCGGGGCCTCGGGGTGGTGGGTCGGTACGTGAGGAACTCCTGGCGCATCGACTTGAGGCGGCCCAAGACGATGGGGCGCGGGCGCGAGTTGCCGTTGAATCATCGAAGGGATTTTCCATTAGTGCGCTCGGATCAGGTTCGGATTACACGGTGTTCCTCGATCATTTGACAGTTGCCTCTTTGAATCTTGGCTTTGGCGGTGACAGTTCAAGTAGCGGCGTCTACCATTCGAAATACGATTCGTTCGACTGGTATACAAGATTCTCGGACACAGACTTTACCCATGTTCGCGCGCTTTCCCAAACCGTGGGAACGAGTATTCTGCGACTTGCCGACGCGACGGTGCTGCCATTTAACTTCGTCGACTACGCGAACACGATTGCAATATATTTGGAGGAGATAGAGATACTTTACCAATCGTTCGATGAGCCACCGAGACTCGATTTTGAGCCTATTCGTGAGGCGCTAGCGAGACTTGAGAGAGCTGGTTCGGCATACGAACTGTCGCTCCGTAGGCTAGATGAGACCGACTCCGCAGCGGTTAGAGCCAGGATTGGTGATTTGGCTCAGTTAAATCGGCTGCTCTTCACGTCTGAGCGAGCACTAGCCTCTCGGGCGGGGCTACCTCAGCGTGACTGGTTTAAGCATCTAATCTACGCACCTGGCCTGTATACAGGCTACGGTGTGAAGACTCTTCCGGGAATTCGCGAAAGTATCGAGCAAGAGGAGTGGAACCAGGTAGCCGCATTTGTTACGCGTGTTTCCGAAGCTCTTGAGGGGTTGGCCGATCAAGTTGATGACGCGACGGTAATAATGCACCGAGTAGCTGGTTAAGGTGTAACTCACCCCACGATTCCGACCACAAGATACAGCGTGAAAGCGACGGTTCCCGCAACCAGAGCGTAGGGTAGCTGTGTCCGCACGTGGTCAATGTGGTCGCTGGCTGCTGCCATCGATGAGATGACGCTTGTGTCACTGATCGGTGAGCAGTGATCGCCGAAGACACCACCGCCGAGCACAGCACTCACCACAAGCGGTAGAGAAACCACAGTCGCTTCAGCGTTGAATGACGCGGCGAGTGGCAGAGCCAACGGCAACATAATAGCGAACGTGCCCCAGCTCGAACCTGTCGCGAATGCGATAAAGGCGCTTACCAAGAACACAAGGGGCGCCACCAAGGCTGGGGTTAAGAATGGCTGAACCTGTCCGGCTAGGAACGGACCGGTGCCGACCGCAGCACACGTGCTACCTAGGGCGAGAGCAAGTACCAAAAGTACCGCCAGCGGCAGCATTCCACCCGCTCCCTTGAACGACAAATCGACAAACTCCTGTACCGAGAAGATTCCCTGAGTTAGACTCATGAGCGCCATCGCACCTAGCGCAAGAAGTACGGCCCAGAGCACCGATGTTGAGCCCGACGCCTGGTTGAGGTAGTCCATCAAGCCAGGGTTCTCGATGCCCATCGCCCGCACGCCGGCTGAGCCGGTAATGCCAATACCACTGATGACCATGAGCACCATGAGCATTAGCGGCACGAGCATGTTGCTTAGGCGGGGCGGCGCCTCCGGTTTGCGTGGTGTCATTATCACTTGGTCATCAACAACCGGACGGGCATTGTCGCGGAGTACCTTACCCTCCACCTCGGCACGGCGCTCTGCCTCTTTCATCGGACCAATATGCCAGCCACTTACAGCAACAGTGAACACTAGGAGGATGGCTATGATCGAATAAAAGTTAAGCGGTACAGCAGCCATAAACACAGTGAGCGGTCCAGCATCGCCGAGGTTGCCAAGTGCAGCTTGCGCGCCCAGCAGGCCAAGAACTGTAGCGCCCCAACCGTTGAATGGGATCAACATACAGACCGGTGCGGAGGTCGAGTCGCAAATGTAGGCGAGCTTTTCTCGAGAGATCTTTAAGCGATCGAACAGTGGGCGAGAAACCGTTCCGACCACCAGGCAGGTGATGTTCGACTCGATAAACACACCAAGCCCTATGAACGAGGCCATAAGCTGGGCGCCTCGTCGGGTTTGTGACCATGCCCACCGGCTGACCCAGGCAAGGAATCCATCGATTCCCCCGCCTCGCTGCATGAGGATGAGCAGGGAACCCATTAACAACGTGAACACAATGACACGGGTTTGGCCAGCGTCGACGAACACATTGATTATGGCTGTAATCGCTGCACCGGTTCCACTCACCGGGTTCCAGCCGTCATGTATCAGCCAGCCAACCCAAATGCCGGCGACTAACGAGACTGTCACCTGACGAGTAGCGATAGCCATGCCGATCGCGAGAACCGGTGGAACGACCGAGAGCCAGCCAAGAGTGCCTACGTCCACAGTGCCTCCTCAGGTAAGTTTCTGCCCGGAATTTGGTCCCCCGCAGAGCGGCCGGGCTAGAGAGGTGCATCTTAGCAAAAGGTAGAGCTGTTCGGCCGTGTATCATGAATGACGGTGCATACGAGCCTAGTTAGGGTAGTTGGCACACTTATCATGAGCCTGGTCTTCGGGTGCTCTGGACCTGAAGATTCACTCCCACGAGCCCAAGATGCAGGACTGGGGTTTTTGACTGGTGTTGTGCGGTTAAGTGGCAATGGTGCTGTCACGCCGACCATTATTGAAAACAGCACAGACCCTGAAATCTGTGGCCGGAAGCATACACTTCAAGATCTGATTGTGGGGCCTGATCGTGGAATTCGTTACGTCATTGCTGCACTGGTAGACGTACCAGAAGCTCGTATTCCCCAAATAGTCGACGAACCGCTCATCATCGACAACCGAGATTGCCGGTTTGCGCCACACGTGGGCGTGGTGATGGCCGGCACGGTGATTGAAGTCACTAACAGTGATCCGGTGTTGCACACGACGCATCTCTACGGTGCCATGGAGACGAATCTCGCGCTACCGACGGCTGGCCTCCGGGTCTCACGAGTGGCCGAAGGGATAGGTATGGTTGTCGTTAAGTGTGACGTGCACGGTTGGATGCAGTCGTTCCTTCGAATCGACTCGCATCCGTTTCATGCTGTGACCGACGCTAACGGCGCGTTCCGTATTAATAACATACCACCTGGCGATTACACTCTTGAGTTTTGGCACGAACGTCTGGGACAGTTGCACCAGTCGATACGCATTGAGCCCGCGCGGACGACGGAGATCACTCTGAGCTACGATTATCGATGAGTTGCGAGACACACTTGAAGAAAGGGACAATATATGCTGCCAACGGTGACCTTCAGGATGCCAATAGTGCTCTTTGCGATATTGGTAACAGCAATGGTAGGGAAGCAGCTTTTCTCTGCACAGTCGACACCTCGGCAACAACCTGGTGCCGAAGTTAGTTTCTATGCGCCGGAGCAACACGATCTATACGATGGCCGCTGGGTGCTATCAGCATCTCGAATCTATCAGGTTGGTCGTCTTGACGACCCTCCAGGTTGGGACCATGTCGACAACGATGGGTCGGATGTGCACGAAGTTAACGGCACAGTTGAGATCGACGTCGACGAAATCGAGAATACGGGCACATTTATTGCTCGGCTACAGCTACCGGCTGGGGAGCTAGTTCTCGAAATTGATCGGTTTAATGAATTCAGTCCCTGTCAGGATGGCGGCATCGCAGCATCTATCTACGAGCATGGTGATTCCGGATGCGGCGACACGCTTTGGCCGAAGACTTTTATTTTTCTGGCCGGATGGGGATTCGGTCGGGCAACCCTGAACGGAGAGACCCTCTACAACGATTACCAAGTCCATTTTATGGTCACGCAGGGAATGCGGGACCGTGAAACGCTTGCGGTGAACTATCCACTAGTGGGTAAGCGCTCGCCAGCCGGTGCGGTCAACCCGGCGACTCAACAGATTGATTTCTTCATTCGGAGCCCTGAAAATGACTCGAATAACAATCCAACCCGAAGGGTCTTTGATCACTTCTTTGGAATGGAGGTGACTTGGAAGTAGTGACTCGTGCGAGCGCTATGGCTTCCGGCGCCAGACAGCTGCAGCTAGGCTACCAATGAGCGAGTGGAAAACGGCTGAAATCGCACACGGAATGGCGACGAGCGGACTTGCGAAATTCTGACGGGCGAGTACGACGCCTAATCCCGAGTTCTGCATACCAACCTCAATGGACACGGTCCGTGCGGCCCGCTCCTGCCCCAGAATCAGTCGGCCGGCAGCGTAGCCCAACACGAACCCGCCAATGTGTAGGGTGAAGACGGCGAATAGTAAGCTGAGGCCAGCGGTCAGCACCTGCTGCTTGCCTGCGCCGATAATCGAAGCCACGATGATGGTGATCGTGATCACTGCCACGAAAGGCGCCACCGGTAATATAGACCGTGTAACCTTTGGTGCGTAACGATTTAGGCTCACTCCAAGGACAACTGGAACAATCACGACCTGCACGATGTCCAGCAGTAGGTCAGTGGTAGGTATGTCAACTCGACTACCTGCGAGGAGCGCAGTAAGCATCGGGGTCATACCGACGGCAAGCATCGTTGATACCGTGGTCATCGTTACAGACAGTGCCACATCAGCTTTGGCGAGAAACGAGATAACGTTCGATGCTGTACCACCTGGACAAGACGCGACCAGTACGAGCCCAACTGCGAATTCGGTGGGTAGGTTGAAGAGATAACCGATACTCCACCCGAGGAGGGGCATGACGGTGTACTGGAGAACCACGCCGGGCACGATTAGACGCCGGTGCTTTGCGATTCGGCGGAAGTCCTCGACATCCAAGGTCATTCCCATGCTAAGCATAATGATGCCGAGGCCAACCGTGATGGAAGTTCCACTGAACCAGGTAAAGGACGGAGGGTGGTAAAGTGCGATCGTACTGGCGACGAGCACCCAAACCGGAAACGCCGCTGTGAGTAGTGCTAAGGTTCTCACGACTTGTTGCTCTCGTCACTCCAACGCGCCGTGTCGCCGACTGAGATTGAGCCGTCGATGAGAACCTCTGCGAACACACCTCCGCCCCACCCTCGGGCCATGGCGTCGCGCAACCCGGGGACCACTTGCTCCATTAGGTCGCAAGGGTGAGTTTCTCCCCGCACCCGTAGAAGGGTGTCGCCAACTTCGAGTACACGCTCACCGGTGTTAGCGAGCTCTATGCCTGACAAAAGCAAGTTGGCACGTCGGTTCGAGGGATCAAGCGAGACTCCGAGTTCGCGCATTAGTTCTTCCCAACGTTCGTGGGTGATGAGTGTGATTTGTCGCCAACCACCCTGGTCTGCATTACCCACGATCCCCTTGCCGGCTTTGACACGCACTTCACCGATTTCATCCATGTTGTGTTGTTTAGAGCGCTTGATCCAGATTCGTTCAACCCGTCCGCTCATAGTTCTCCCCCGTAAAGGTCCACCGTTCGCGGTTAGTCTATAACACTGAGTTTTCCTCGTTTTCGCACCACACTAGTGTAGGATGCTTTAATCGATGGTAAATGTAGTTCGCCAAGCGCAAGAGGAACTTGACGAGTGGGTTCGAAACGTTGTCGGTTGGCACTTCGATTCGTCTACGGGCTGTCCCTTCTGGCTAGAGTGGGCTGAACGCGCTGGCTGGGACCCACGGCGTGAGGTCAATGGCTTTGCTGATCTTGAAAAGTTTGGACACTTTAATGACGAATGGCTCCGCGGTGGTCCAGTTCGTCGGTGGTTGCCAAAGGCTTACGCTGATCGGCCGACTTATGTTTTCGAGACCGGTGGCACGACCGGTGTGCCCAAGAGTCGAATCAACATCGACGATTTTCGGATCGATTATGAACAATTTTCCAAGACATTACCGGTCGCTCACTTTCCAACTGGTTCAAACTGGCTGATGCTCGGACCGAGCGGTCCTCGGCGCTTACGATTGGCCGTCGAACACCTCGCTCAACACCGGGGTGGCATCTGCTTCTGCGTGGACCTCGATCCGCGGTGGGTAATCAAGCTAATCAATAAGAACTGGATGGAACATCTGAAGGCCTATCAAGCGCATGTGATCGAACAGGCTGTAACAATCCTCAGTGCAAATCACGACATCAAGTGTCTATTTACCACCCCGAAGTTACTCGAAGCGTTGGCTGATCGTCTTGCGGCCGATGGGGCGAGCCTCAAAGACGTAGGGATCGCAGGCATTTTTTCTGGAGGGACCGAGTTCACGCCGCAGTGGAACCGCTTTGCGCATGAAGAACTACTCGATGGAGTTTACATGACGCCAACCTACGGTAATACATTGATGGGGTTAGCCCCAAGTGCACCGAGTACACCTGAAAACAACTACAAGATCACGTATTATGCCCCGCAACCGAGGGCAGTCATCCAGGTGGTTGATGCTGACGATACAGGTCGGATTGTTGATTATGGCGCAACAGGGAGGGTTATGATCACGACTCTCACAAAGGAGTTCTTTCTACCTCGATTTCTTGAACGTGATGAAGGTGAGCGCGAACGCCCGGACGAGCGTTATGCATGGGACGGCGTAAGCGGTGTTCGACCATTTAGCCGCCTGTCGTCAGTGACGACAGTAGGGGTGTATTGACGTGATCCATTTTCCTATCCTTCGGTGGGGCGAACCATATCGAAGTCTCGAGGTGAATGCCATGTCGCACTTCGTCACTGGTGAGCCCGTGGCCGAAGTGAGCCAGGCCAACGGCGGATTAGTAGCCCGGGATTTGCGAAAAGCTGAGCAAGCACGCGATGCGCTTCGAGAGATTCCGTGTACGGAACTTATCCGTATAGTGCAGCGTGCCGGCGAGCTATTTCAGTCGGCCGACTTGCCAGTCGGAGACGCGCTACAGTCGCCTGAGGATTTTGTGCGGCAACAGTCGGCGACAACCGGACTACCTGAGAAGCTTTGTCGGATGAACATGGAGAAGATCGGCGGCGTGCTGGCGCAGCTCGACCAGATTCTCGCTGCGCTGACGCGCAAGTTAAACCTCGACATTTTTACGCGGGGATTCGGTGACGAGGGCGGGGTTATGCGTAGTTATCAAGCGGCTGCGCCCGTGCTCGGAATGGTACTGCCCTCGAACTCGCCAGGTGTACACAGTCTTTGGCTGCCAGTGGTGCCGCTCCAGGTGGGGCTGGTGCTCAAACCTGGACCTCAGGAACCTTGGACTCCGTGGCGGCTGTCGCAAGCGTTCTTTCAGGCTGGCATCCCGAGACAAGCAATTGCCCTCTACCCTGGTGAGGCTGAGGTTGGCGCAGCTGTCCTCAGTCACTGTCCGCGCAGTTTCATATTTGGTGGTACTGCGACCGTTGATCACTATCGAACTAATCCGGCGGTTCAGGTACATGGGCCAGGGTTCAGCAAGATTCTGCTCGGCGACGATATCGTGGACAACTGGGAACAATATCTTGACCTAATGGTCCAGAGTGTGTTGGTCAATAGCGGGAGAAGCTGTATCAACTGTTCCGGCATCTGGGCTTCACGCCATACACGGGAGATTGCCGAAGCACTAGCCAAGCGTCTTGGGCCGATCGAACCCTTGCCACCGGATGATCCCAAAGCCGAACTCGCCGCTTTCACAGTACCTGGACAGGCTGAGGCTATTTCCGTCGAGATTGACCGTGCGCTTGAGCAAGATGGCGTTGAAGATGCGACTGCGCCCTACCATGGTGGCAGTCGCCTAACGAGTCAGGAGCGCTATGGCTATCTTCGGCCAACCGTGATCCGAGCTGAGTCGCCGCAACTGGCCTCAGCTGGTAAAGAGTACATGTTTCCCTATGTCACTGTCGTGGAATGTCCTCAGGATAAGATGGCCTCATCAATTGGGACGACGCTCGTTGCCAGCGGCATCACGTATGATGAGGCCTTCCGTCAGTCTTTACTAGAGGCGACCAACATTGATCGTCTCAACCTGGGACCGATTCCAACGACCCAGGTCAACTGGCTAGCTCCCCACGAAGGGAACATCGTCGATTTTCTGTTCCGGGCGAGAGCCTTTCAGATGGCATAGCCGCGGTGCGAATCCTGTCGATCACGGCGGGGGCAGCCAACATGTACTGCGGGAGTTGTCTTCGCGACAACGCCTTGGCCGCCGAACTAATCGCGCGTGGTCATCAAGTGCTTCTGCTGCCACTTTACACTCCCACGCTGACTGACGAACGCAATGTCAGTGATGGGCATGTGTTTTATGGCGGGATCAGCGTTTACCTTCAGCAGCTTTTGCCACTTTTCCGTAAGACCCCCCACTTTCTCGATCGTTTATGGGACACGCCATCGGTGATTCGCGCGTTCGCGGGTCGCACGGTCAGTGTTGATCCAGCGCAGCTCGGCGCTCTGACAATTTCGGTGCTGCAAGGGGAAAACGGTCACCAGCGTAAGGAGCTGCATAAACTGATAGCTTGGCTGCGAACGCAACCGCTTCCGGATCTCGTTGTTCTTCCAAATTCTTTATTAATTGGCTTGGCCGCACCGCTGCGCGCGGCACTCGGACGTCCGGTGTGCTGTACGTTGCAAGGGGAAGACTTGTTTCTCGAAGCGCTACCGCCTGCCCAGCGCGACACTGCGCTTGATCTCATCCGTAGGTGCACGAACGATGTCGACCATTTTTTCCCGGTGAGTGAATACTACCTCGATTTTATGTCTGATTATCTTGAGGTTTCTCAGGATCGTTTTGACGTGTTACCGCTCGGCATGAATTTCGAAGGTTACCCTAAGCACCAAGCGACGTTATCGACCCGATCAGCGCCGTTCACAGTTGGCTACCTCGCTCGCGTTGCTCCTGAGAAAGGACTTCACTTGCTTGCGGAAGCCTATCGGAGGTTACGCGAACACCTCGGTGTGACGGATGCCCGCCTTGAAGTCGCAGGGTATCTGGCTCCCCAGCATCGGAGTTATCTCGCTGAGGTCGAGCAGCATCTGGTGGAACGGGGACTTGGTCGTGAGTTCGCCTACCGAGGTGTGCTCAATCGTGACGAGAAGATTGAATTTCTGAGCACCCTAGATGTATTGTCGGTGCCTAGTACCTACCCGGATCCCAAAGGTATTTCTGTTCTAGAGGCGATGGCCGGCGGCGTGCCGGTTGTCCAGCCTGGACATGGAGCCTTCCCAGAAATTTTAGAGCGTACCGGTGGGGGTATCACGTTCGAGGCAAACCGTTCAGACCTCCTGGCTGACCAATTAGCTGCTTTGTATTGTCAGCCCGAGCGTATGGAACAGTTACGCATGCAAGGGGCCTATGGTGTACGGAAACATTACAGTGTGTCCCGGATGGCCGACCGCGCAGTTGAACTGTATGGGCACACGATCGCGACAGCTGGAATAGCTGCCGTATCCTGATAAGGGAGGTTGTAACGTTGCTCGAAGTATCCAACTTATCCAAGGCATACTCGGCACCTAGCGGGCAGCTTTCGGTGCTTTCCGACGTTAGTATCGCAATGCAGCGAGGGGAATCTGCGTCGATCATGGGTCCGTCGGGGAGTGGTAAGAGCACGCTCCTCTATATCCTTGGCGCCCTCGAGCCCCCGACCTCGGGACAAGTATTCCTCGATGGTGACGACCCATTCACGCTCGAGCCGAGGGCTCTAGCGGAGTTTCGGAATCGGGCGATCGGTTTCGTCTTTCAGGATCACCTGTTGCTACCTCAATGTACCGTCATTGAAAATGTGCTATTACCGACACTCGTTGGGAACCCTCTGCCAGATGGCCACGCACGTGCCCGAGACCTTCTCGACCGGGTGGGGCTCAGCGAAAGGCTTAACTATCGGCCCGCTGAGTTGTCTGGTGGTGAAAAGCAGCGTGTCGCACTGGCTAGGGCTCTCATCCGATATCCTCCGCTCGTACTTTGTGACGAGCCGACGGGTAACCTCGACCGTGAGTCTGCTGATACCGTAGCATCCTTGCTCCTGACATTGCATCGTGAGCAGCAGACCGTATTGGTTGTGGTGACTCACAACCAGGCGATCGCCGACCGGTTCGCCCAAAAGCTCGAACTGCGCGGTCAACAACTCCTGCCCCGTGGGAGCGCGACGTGACCCTCGGACGCTTGGTCAAGCGCAGCCTAACCTACTACTGGCGAGTGAACCTTACGGTCGTAGCGGGTGTTGCTGTTGCTGTATCGATCCTTGGGGGCGCGTTGCTTGTGGGGGAATCGGTACGTAGTTCTCTGCGCGCGCTCGCGCTCGGTCGGCTCGGGCAGACTGACACTGTTATCACGTCACCGACATTCTTCCGCGATGCACTCTCTGCTGAGCTGGCGGCAGGTCCGCCAACGTCTGANCTGTTCGATGCANCGGTGCCACTTATTGCACTCGATGGTTTTGTCNCNGACCCAGCCACCGGCCGGCGAGTNTCTGGCGTACNNGTGTACGGAGTCGACGANCGGTTNTGGAGATTTCATAAGCGCACAACACAGTNGGCTCCTGANCGAAACGAAATNTTNCTCGGTNAAGCANTNGTGCGNGAACTCAAAGTGGACATCGGNNCGGCACTGCTNGTGCGGGTGGCGCGCCCNTCGGAGGTNCCNCTNGGCTCGTTGCANGGCCGGCGNGATGANGTCGGTCGGACCGTNCGACTAACNGTCGGGTCCATCTTGNCGCCCTCGGAGCTCGGTGAGTTCTCACTNCGTCAGCTNCAAGGGCCCGCNCGCGCGGTTTTCGTTTCACTCTCGCGTTTNCANGAACTATTGGNTATCAACCGTGAAGTTAACACGATCTTACTGTCGAANCGCGTNGNCGCGCTGGNGTCCCCAGCGGTTCAGGTTGCNANTGTGNAGGCAGCCTTACGCANNACGGCCACGCTCGACGATCTTTCCGTAACNGTNAGGGAGCTANCCGAACGNGNTGCCNTAGTNGTTGAANCAGNCGCCGGAATGGTTNNTGCTGNCGTGGCCGACGCNGTGTNGGNGTCTGCTGGCGAGATGGGGCTGCNNCCACAGCCGATTCTGACGTATCTCATNAATCGNTTGAGCCTTGGACCTCGCGACGTACCGTATTCGCTNGTCACTGGTGTNGACTTTTCNTCATTTTCGGNNTTGTCATCCCGTGCNCAACGTCGANCGGGACTCTGGCCAGAAGCACTCGAATATCCACCAATNCTNCTAAACGANTGGGCNGTCCGTGACCTAGGTGCGCGCCAAGGAGACATCATCAGNGCCGAGTACTACGTCTGGGAAGACACTGGCAGNCTAGNCACGNGGCAGGCTGATTTTCAGCTTCACGGAGTGTTGTCGATNGCNGGT
Organism: Acidobacteriota bacterium; assembly: GCA_002730735.1. Classification (GTDB taxonomy): domain Bacteria; phylum Acidobacteriota; class Vicinamibacteria; order Vicinamibacterales; family UBA823; genus UBA11600. Next base: position 383,921 of record PCAU01000001.1, read on the forward strand.
GACGCCGCCGATNGAGAACTTGCCCCNGTNTACAAAGGGGTGACNGANGNGGAGAGCATGGTCGACTGGGANCCNCCGTTTCCAATTGACCTNAGTGCTATNGACTCGCGTGATGAGGAGTACTGGGACCNTTACCGGACCACNCCGAAGGGATTCGTGGAGTTGGCTGANGGNCAGGACCTGTGGNGGTCNCGGTACGGNCAGCTCACGTCNNTCCGGTTGCTCNCTGACAATNTCGAAGANCTANCGTCAACCGCCGTTACCTACCGCCGAACCTTGGTCGCCAACATTGACCCNATTGCGGCNGGNATTGGNGTGANGCCAGTCCGGGCGGTCGCGCTNAGGGCATCGGTTGGAGCGANCNACTTCGGGGAGTACTTCGCATACTTTAGCTTTTTNCTCGTTGTATCTGCNTTACTACTTGTNAGCTTGTTCTTCCAGTTTGGNATCGAGCAGCGGTTGCAAGAAATCGGCATGCTTCAGGCGTTCGGNTTTCCTNTTCAGNCGATCCGGTCGCTGTTTTGGCGTGAAGCTATNGTTCTCGGTNTTGGTGGTGGGTTGTTTGGGATGGTCTGCGCTGTTGGGTATGCNCAGGTCATNATNTACGGGCTACGCACTTGGTGGGTNGACGCNGTAGGCACGACACTGNTGAGTCTGCACNTGACTCNGGAGACACTGGGTGCCGGTGCAGCGGGNGGTGTTATNGCGGCNCTGCTNACGATTGCCGTCAGCCTGCGGTCACTCAAGGNCGTGTCACCGCGTGGTCTCCTTGGTGGGGCGCCGCTGCCACAGCTTGCTCACGGCATGAAGCAGACGCGTGCAATCTCGGNCTGGACGCACATCTCAGGCTGGGTTGGGCCGGTGGTGCTTGTAGCGAGTNGTNTCACACTTGTCATCGCNGCGCGCNCAGGNGCACTGAACGCGACTATTGGTTTCTTNGGTGCTGGCACCCTATTGCTGTGCGCGCTNCTGGGCTTTNCNTGGACTTGGCTGCGTCGAATGGTCCNGGGTTCGATTANTGANCCANGGCTTTGGCCNCTTGTTCAACTTGGCGTGAGAAATTCCAGNNACCGCCCAGGTCGGAGCGTACTCTGNATCGCGCTCATCGCCTTGGCTNCTTTNTTGATCGTAGCAGTTGGCGCGTTTCACCGGAGCGAAGGCGATGTACGGGACCGAGCGTCGGGTACNGGAGGATTNACCTTGCTAGCTGATTCATTGTTTCCGGTGGGCGATGATCTTGACCAAACCGCTGGTCGGAATCGGCTTGGGCTGTCGGAATATGAGGGCAGTCTTTTCGATGGCGTTGACTTCGAACGGTTCCGAGTGCGNGCTGGTGACGATGCTAGCTGCTTGAATCTCTACCGGCCGNCCGATCCACGTGTCATCGGTGTTTCTGATAGCTTTATTGCNGACAACCGGTTNACTTTCGGTNCCACGCTNGCGAGGACACCGGCTGAACTGGAGAACCCATGGCATCTCCTAAGACGTGAGTTGCCCGATGGNGTCGTCCCAGCTCTTGCCGACGCNAACTCACTGACCTATGTNTTGCACCTAGCGGTTGGCGATGAGATCGTCTTAAACCGTGACACTGATCGAGAGGTNCGGCTGCGGATCGTTGCCGCACTAGCCGACAGCGTGTTGCAAAGCGAGTTGGTTGTGTCGGAGGCACAGTTTCGACGAGTATTTCCCGAACAGGAGGGCTTCAATTTCTTTATGATTGATGTTCCTGAAGANCGAGTTTCTCAGGTAACNGTTGCNCTTGAGGANCGGCTTACCGATTTTGGCTTTGACGTTGTGCCGACNGCCGAGCGCTTGGCNATGTTCCATCGCGTNGAGAATACCTACCTAGTTACGTTTCAGACGCTTGGCGTACTTGGACTGCTGCTTGGNACGATCGGGTTGGGTGCTGTGCTACTTCGAAACGTGCTTGAGCGACGACGGGAANTCGCACTGCTGCGAGTCATTGGCTACGACCGGCAGCATCTGATGTTTATGGTGNTGNCTGAGAACCTGCTACTGTTAATGCTGGGCTTGGGGATCGGAGCTTGCTCTGCGCTGATTGCTATCGCNCCCGCTTGGTATGAACGAGGCCAACAGTTGCCATTCGCGTTGATTGGTTGGCTGTTGGTAACGGTGGCTCTCGCNGGGGCAANTTCGTCGCTTGCGGCNACCCGAGTAATGGCNAGNTCGCCGCTNTTGGCTGCTCTTAAAGCGGAGTAAACNAGAACCGATNATNANATTANCNATGCNNAGAAGGCTNTTGTTCANCNTCTTAACCGTTTCCATTTTTNTCATTCCCGTTAAAGCCANGGATTGGCCGCAGTGGCGTGGGCCGCATCTCAATGGCACTAGTNAAGAGACGGNTTTACCNGTCACNTGGACGAATAGTGAGAACATCGCCTGGAAACTCGNGATGCCGGCCTGGACTGGTGCCACTCCTATCGTTTCTGGTGAGCACATCTTNCTCAACGTCGCCGANGGCGAGGACATCTCTCTTTGGGCTGTTGATCGCCAAACAGGAAAGCCGGTATGGCGGCGCCGATTAAGNGATGGCAATGTCAAACGTCGCAAGCAGAACATGTCATCACCTTCGCCAGTGACTGATGGCAAACACGTTTGGGTGATGACCGGAACCGGTATCCTCACGCAGTTCGATTTTGACGGGAACAAAGGATGGACNCGTAACATTCAGGCAGACTANGGCCAGTTCGGNCTCAACTGGGGCTACGCCTCGTCGCCGTTGCTGTATGAGGACGGCCTCTATGTGCCGGTACTGCACGGNATGCGGACCGANGATCCCTCCTATATCCTGCGGGTCGATACGGCGACTGGTAAGACCGTCTGGCGNGTCGAACGTCCTACAAACGCACGNCGTGAGTCACCGGACGCNTACATCACTCCCGCGCTGTTGCAGTACGACGACACAACCGAGATCGTCANAACGGGCGGTGATGTGGTTACTGGACACGATCCTGAAACCGGNGCNGAGNTGTGGCGNGCTGACGGGTTGAANCCAAAGAATAACGGCGCGTATCGGATTGTTGCGTCGCCTGTAGTCATGGACGGGGTNATCTATGCGCCGACCAGAGAGCGCCCATTGCTNGCACTNCGTGCNGGTGGTCGAGGAGACATCACAACCTCACATCTTATTTGGACAACTCAAAATGGTCCGGACGTGCCGACACCGGTCACCGATGGTACTTACTTCTACATCGTCAATGACCGCGGGATTGTATTCTGTCTCGATGCGAAGACAGGTGAGACAATTTATGGACCACAACGGATCACGCCCGGCACCTACAGTTCTTCACCAGTACTGGCTGACGATAAGATCTACGTGACGAATGAGGATGGCACGACGACCGTTTATAGTGCAGGTCCCGAGTTTAGGATCCTCGCGGAGAATGTGATGGACGAATACACGCTGAGTTCGGTTGCGATTTCCGAAGGACAACTTTTCTTACGGACCGACTCGTTTCTCTATGCGGTTGGTGAACGCCGGGAGAACTAACCTAAGCCTGAGGCCTGAAGTAGAGTACCATCCCGGCGCCGACGGCGGCCAACACAAAGCCGACGTAAATTAATGGGTGCGGAGCGGTTTTCGGAGGATGAATTACCATTGACGTGATTACGTTGACCAGAGGTGCGCCGCCGAACACCAGTGGCATCACGTAGAGCGGAATACCGCCGGTACGGAAGGCCCAGATGATGCACACCGCACCAATGGCGCCAAGCGCGCCAGCGCCGGTGGCCCATGCGGTGCCAGTGCTCGAAAAACCGGTCAGCTCTCCCTGGGAAGAGAGCGCGAATGTTGGGACTAGGACGCCAATAAGAAAATAAGCGATGCCTACGCATAACAGGGCTCGAAGAGGGTTTCCAAGCTGCACTTGACCAGTGTGCAGCGCAACTCCATACACTCCCCAGGAGAGGGCAGCACCGAGTGCGAATAACAACCAAGTCATGAGATCACTCCTTTTCAGATTAATACGTTACCTTCGAAACTGTCGCTGTGCAGCTGGGCTGGCGCACCGTAACTCTCTTCATTGTAATGTAACGCTTCTGAATTTCCTTGCGCTGAGCGTCTAAATACATCAGATTCTGGAGTTCTTGATGCCACACTCTTTCAGCCGTCTATCTCCAATCCAATGGACAATTTGCGGAGTCGCTGCTCTTGGCTTCGCGTTCGACATTTACGAGCTATTGATGTTGCCGCTCATCGTGCGTCCAGCACTGCTTGAATTAATTGGTGCTGCGCCAGGTACTCCCGCCTTCAACCTCTGGGTAGGCATGCTTTTCTTCGTGCCAGCGGTGGTCGGCGGCACGTTCGGCCTATTGGGAGGTTATCTTACAGATCTATTCGGACGCCGGCGTGTGCTGGTCTGGAGCATTCTCCTATACGCGGGCTCTGCGCTAGCTGCGGGGTTCGCTACGTCTATCGAAATGCTACTGTTCTTACGCTGCACAACCTTTGCTGGCGTTGTTGTGGAGTTTGTCGCGGCCGTTGCGTGGCTCGCCGAGTTATTCCCTGAGCCGAAACAACGTGAAGCAGTGCTCGGCTACACGCAGGCTTTTTCGTCAATAGGCGGCCTTCTTGTCAGTGGAGCTTATTTTCTTGCTGTTACCTATGGCGATTCATTACCGGAGATCCAAGGTGGTCATGAGGCTTGGCGTTACACCCTGATGTCTGGCGTGATTCCAGCTTTACCTCTCATTGTGGTCCGACCTTTCTTACCTGAGTCGCCGACGTGGTACCAGAAGAAAATGGCAGGTACATTAAAGCGGCCCAGCATCGGCGAGCTGTTCCAACCGGCGTATCGGCAGACAACCATCGTGACGGCGATAATGTTTGCGTGTGCCTATGGTGCGGCGTTTGGTGCGATACAGCAGGCGCCGCGAATTGTCCCAGGCCTTGAGGAGATCGCGATGCTGGCACGCGTTCAACAAGAACAGATTATCGGCACTGTTCAATTCGTTCAGGAGATGGGAGGGCTCACCGGTCGGTTACTCTTGGCTTTCTTTGCTGTTCGGATTGTTGCTAGGCGCCGATTACTGCGAGTGTTTCAGGTGCCGGGCCTGCTACTTGTGCCGCCAGTATTCCTATTCGCTACGACCACCAGCCTTCCAATGCTTCAGTTTGGCTTATTCGTCGCCGGTGTATGTACCGTCGCGCAGTTTAGTTTTTGGGGCAACTATCTTCCGCGCGTGTATCCCACGCACCTTCGAGGTACTGGTGAGAGTTTCGCGGCTAATATCGGTGGGCGAATGATCGGAACGTCATTCGCTTTGGTGACGACGCAGTTGACCAATGTCATGCCTGGAGAAAACCCTGCGGTACAGCTAGCGTATGCTTCCGCGATTGTCGGCCTGTTCGTTTACGCCTTGGGATTCACAGCCAGCTTCTGGTTACCAGAACCCCAAAGCGAGGCATTACCGGAATGAATGTCGGTCACCACTTCAGGGCTGTCCCGATTGCATCTCAAGGACGACGATTTCATCGATGAGGCCATCGGGTCGAGCCGGTAGCGTGACCAATAGAGCATCATCGTTCATCTCAAACGGCACAAGGGCCTGGTTGCGAAGTAACCGGGCGGTTGCTATCTTGCGGTTGAGGCTCGGGAGTGCGAGGACCCGCCCATTCCAGTCGAGCACGTGGAGATAGACGACGTCTTGTGTTGCCGTGCTAACGCCCCACGGTCCTGGAGCGATTAGACCGCCACGCGTGTTGTAGATTGAGTCGCCGTACAACTCGAGCCAGCCACCAATTCCACGTAATCGCTCTACGAATTCAGGCTGAATCTTCCCGTTCGGCATCGGTCCGACGTTGAGCAAGAAGTTTGCACCTCGGCCCGCAGCGCTTACAAGGTAACGGATGAGTTCTTCGGTGCTCTTGTAATCGTGATCGGTCAGGTTAAAGCCCCAGGATCGGTTGATCGTTTCTGCTGTTTCGAGCGGCAGTGTGCCAATTTCAGTTGTGTTGAACCCGGCGCTGTTGACGCCAGGCAAATCTCTTTCAAACATCTGAAAGTCCTCGCCGGGTTTCGGTGCTAGGTGGTGATTGGATCCGATGAGAGCCTGCGGCTGAAGTTCGTGGATCAGCGCATAGGTTTCTTCTAATCGCCATGGCGCATCCCATTTATCCCACATCCCATCAAACCAAATCCCACCGATCTCCCCATAATTGGTCAGGAGTTCTCGCAACTGACCATTCATGAAATCAATATACGTGCTCCAGTTGCCATGTTCTGGCCGTCCAGCCTGTTGACCGGTTCGACCACGTGGGAAGTAATCCTCATGTCGCCAGTCAAGTTGGGAATGGTAGAAGAATAACTTGATCCCTTCTTCCCGGCAGGCCTCGGCGAGGTCGGCTAGAACGTCACGCCCATAGGGTGTTCGGTCGACGATGTCCCAGTCAGTCAGGGCGGAGTCGTACATTGCAAATCCATCATGGTGTTTGGAGGTGATCGTGATGTACTTCATGCCGGCGGCCTTGGCCAGTGCCACCCACTCGCGAGCGTCGAACTCGGTTGGATTGAACTGTTCGGCAAGACGGTCGTAGTGCAATACTGAAATACCAGGCCTATCGGTATAGGACGGGGTGCCCCGTTCTTCCATTACCCATTCACCGGCACCGAGAACGCTATAGATTCCCCAGTGGATAAACAACCCGAACTTGGCATCCTGGAACCAGGCGCGCGCGGCTAGATTTTCTGGGCTTGGTTGTTCGGTTGTCTGTGCAAGAGTCCCACTGGGGACTTGCCAGAGCAGGCCGACCAATAAGCCGATGCGCCAATAGTTATTCATCGCAGGTTTTCCTCATCAATCTGCACAGCCGTTGGGATCCGTATTTAGTGGTCAAGTGCGGAATGGTCTTGATTAGTCCCCAAGATTAGCATGAACACCGGTCTGATTTCGGTACGATCGCCGAGTCCACCGTGAATGCTGCTACTTGCCATGATAAACTCCGCTCTTCCGAGAGCTGCGAGGACATGAGATGGGAGAACCTTTAACCCGATTGACACACCCGTTGATTCGAGAGAACGGCTCGTTACGACAAGCAAGCTGGGACGAGGCCTTGGACCGTGCGGCGTCAGGTCTCAAGAAGGTCGTTGATGAGCACGGTGGGTCTGCAGTCGGGATGTTTAGTTGCTCGAAGACGACGAACGAGATGAATTTTGTGGCGCAGAAATTCGCTCGCTCGGTAATCGGCAGTAACAATATTGACAGCTGTAACCGCACCTGACACGCTCCCAGCGTCGTCGGTCTGGCGACGGTCTTCGGAGCGGGAGGCGGCACGAGTTCCTACCAGGCACTGGAAGAAGCTGAAGTAGTCATCTTGTGGGGGTCAAATGCTCGCGAGACCCATCCGATATTCTTCCATCATCTACTAAAGGCAGTGCGGAACGGTGCCCGCTGCTACGTTGTGGATCCGCGCCGAACGAGTTCGGCGAAGTGGGCAGATGTTTGGCTTGGTCTAGACGTCGGTTCCGACATTGTTCTAGCCAACGCTGCGGCGAGGGAAATTATCACCCAAGGTCTCGTTCACAGTGATTTTATCGAGCATGCTACGACCGGATTCGACGAGTACCGCGTGGCGGTTGAGTCGTATACCCTCGAGCACGCCGAACGAATCACTGGCGTGCCAGGAGCCTTGATCCAAGATCTGGCTCACACCTACGCTGGTGCCAAGAAGGCACAACTCTGCTGGACACTTGGGATCACAGAGCATCACAACGGAGTGGACAATGTGCTGTCTCTGATTAACCTGTCGCTCCTAACAGGCCACGTTGGACACTCTGGTTCTGGCCTCAATCCTGTGCGTGGCCAGAATAATGTTCAGGGTGGCGGTGACATGGGTGCAATTCCGAATAAACTAACCGGCTTCCAGGATGTGGAAGATGACGCACTACGTCAGAAGTTTGAAAGTGCTTGGAACTGCACTATTCCGGAGAAGAGCGGCTGGCATTTAACACTGATGTTTGAAGCCATGGAACGGAGCGATCTGCGTGGTCTCTACGTGATTGGCGAGAACCCAGCGCAATCTGAGGCGAACGCTGAGCACGCGATTCACCTGATGAAGGGATTGGACCACCTCGTCGTTCAGGACATTTTCCTGACCAAGACTGCTGAACTCGCGGACGTCGTATTACCAGCGGCCGCTGGCTGGGCAGAAGCAGAGGGCACCGTTACGAGCAGCGAGCGACGGGTACAACGTGTCCGAAAAGCACTCGACCCTCCGGGAGAAGCGCGTGACGACGTCGAGATACTGTGTGAACTTGCAAGACGGCTAGGACATGACTGGGGCTCTCCAACTGCTGAGGAAATCTGGAACGAAGTAAGGAGCCTGTCCCCGATGCATGCTGGTATGAGTTACGCCCGGATCGAGGCGCTGGGTGGTATCTGTTGGCCTTGTCCTGATGAGCATAGTCAGGGGAGTTCGTACTTGCACGGTCGGCTGTGGAAGCGGCCCGTGGAAGGTCGCTTAGCACCTTTCAGTGTCGTTGAGCATTTGCCACCAGCCGATGAATTGACTGACGAATATCCGCTCCGTCTAACAACCGGGCGACGACTGGACTCATATAACACCGGAGTGCAGAGCGGCGGCTTTCGGTCTCCGCTCAGGCGGCCAGAGACCCTTGACATTTGCGAGTCTGACGGTCGCCGATGGCGTGTTGCTGACAACGAGCAGGTACGGGTCCGCTCACGCCGTGGTGTGATCAACATGACTGTGCGTTATACGAACGATCTACGACCCGGCTTGGCGTTTACCACATTCCATTTTTCCGATGAGGCTGAAACCAATAAACTGACCAACCCGACCTGGGATAAGAAGTCGGGAACGGCCGATTTCAAGGCTACGGCGATTTGTATCGAGAAAATTGAGTCGCCGGTCGGTAATGGCGGATGAACGAGCGTAAATGGATCTGAAACTACTGCCGGTTGAGGCGAATGAAATAGAACGTGCTGCGGTCGCTACCATTATTGAGCACCGGTCGGATTTACCTGAGGCGGAACAGGTTGCAGGGGAAGGCCTTCAAGAGGCGCGCGCCAGGCGACACCTACTGCTGCCCGCACTCCACGCTGTACAGAAGAAGGTTGGCTGGATCTCGCAGGGTGCGTTCAATGAGATCTGTCGCCAACTTCTGATCCCACCTGCTGAAGCCTACGGTGTTGCGAGTTTTTACGCGTTGTTTTCTACCAACGAGAGGCCGGCACGAGTTGCGCACGTGTGTGACGATATCGCCTGTAAGTTACGTGGTGCAGACGGGTTGTGCGCGACACTAGAGCGTAAATTGGGTTCCCCAGGAACGCCATCGGTAAACGGGAAAGCGACTTGGCATCGAAGCCCTTGTCTCGGACTTTGCGAACGTGCGCCAGCCGTTCTGTTTCAGTTGGCTGGTGATGGGGCGGACGGTACGGTGGCGCCTGCGAAGGTGGAAGATATTGAAGAGGTGTTGAATGGTGCTGCTATACCGACACCTCCTTCCATTTCAACGCCACAAACCACCGGACCGCGAGATCCAGCCTTGCGCTTACTACGGCGTGTTGACGCTTGTGACCCGACGAGTCTTGCTGCATATCAGTCCGCCAATGGATATGCAGCACTTCGCCGAGCGATTGAAATCGGGCCGGCGCAGGTGATTGCAGAAGTATCGGGGTCAAAGCTACAAGGCCGTGGCGGTGCGGCGTTTCCAACTGGCCGTAAGTGGGATGCCGTGGCTAAGGCTCCGGTCAAGCCACATTACTTAGTGTGCAACGCCGATGAATCTGAACCTGGGACATTCAAGGACCGCGTCTTGATGGAGGAAGACCCGTTTGCCATCGTCGAGTCGATGACAATTGCAGGTTTTGCCGTTGGTGCTGACCAGGGATACCTTTATATACGGGGCGAGTATCCGTTTGCTACCGCGCGACTGGAGCACGCGATCCGCGAGTGCCGATCGGCAGGTCTTCTGGGTCCCGATGTGATGGGCAGTGGATTTTCCTTCGATATCGACGTTCGTCGTGGTGCCGGTGCCTATATCTGCGGTGAGGAAACGGCGCTGTTCAGTTCGATCGAGGGTTTTCGCGGCGAGCCCAGGAACAAACCACCGTTTCCAGTGGAGGTGGGCTTGTTCGGTAAGCCGACCGTCATTAACAATGTAGAGACGCTAGCTAACGTCCTCGACATATTGCTTGAAGGTAGGTCGGCTTTCGCCGGGGTTGGCACCGAACAATCGACTGGTTCGAAGCTCTTTTGCGTGTCTGGTGCTGTGGAGCAGCCAGGTCTCTATGAGGTGCCGTTCGGTACAACGTTACGTGAACTCTTGGATCTGTCTGGTGGAATAAGCAGTGGTAAACGTCTCAAGACCGTGTTGCTCGGAGGAGCTGCCGGTTCCTTTGTGTTGCCAGAGCACCTCGACACGCCGCTCACGTTTGAGGGGACTCGGGCGATCAACGCATCACTGGGTTCTGGCGTCGTAATGGCGTTCGATGAAAACGCTGAGATGCGCGGTATCGTATTGCGGATCGCGGCTTTCTTTCGGAATGAATCATGCGGGCAGTGTGTGCCGTGCCGAGTTGGCACGGTGCGTCAGGAGGAGCTTTTGCAGCGGCTAGTACGTGATGATGCTCAGCCGTCGGCCGAGGCTGAGTTACTGGACGAGCTGGCTCAGGTGATGCGCGACGCGTCGATTTGCGGCCTTGGGCATACCGCTGCCAATGCAGTGCAGTCGGCGGTGACGTTGGGATTGTTCGGAGGACTCACGGATGAGTGATCAAGTGACGGGACGGACGTTGCCTCTGGTCGAAGTGACTGTGGATGGTGAGACGGTGCGTGTGCCTGAGGGAGCCACCCTCCTGGATGCCTGCCGCGCGAAGGGTGTTGACACGCCGACGCTGTGCTATCTCGACACCCTCACTCCTGTAAACGTGTGCCGTGTCTGTGTCGTTGAGCTTGAAGGTTCCCGGACGCTGGTGCCCTCGTGCTCACGTGCGGCGCAGCCAGGGGCTGTCGTGCGAACCGATACGCCACGGGTCCGTCATAGCCGAAAGCTTGTCCTTGAACTCTTGGCCTCGTCGGTCGATCTGTCCTTGGCAAGTCATGACGTGCGGCGGTGGATAGATAGCTACGAGGTGAATGCCGAGAAGTTTGGTCCGTTGGCGGCGGCGGTTAGTGACCGCGATGGTCGTAGCCCAGGACATCACCACGCGCCGGACGGAACGATAGCGGAAACGGTTGCACAACCGGTCAAGATTCACGACGAGATGTATATACGCGATTATTCAAAATGCATTCTTTGCTACAGGTGTGTTGAAGCCTGTGGTGAGGACGCGCAGAACACATTTGCCATTGCAGTTGCAGGGCGCGGTTTTGACGCCAGGATTTCAACCGAATTCGATCGGCGGTTAGACGATTCGGCTTGTGTGTATTGCGGGAACTGCATCGGCGTGTGTCCAACGGGCGCCCTTATGTTCAAGAGTGAGCATGACCGTCGAGAAAGTGGAGAGTGGGACGAATCAAAGCAGAGTGTGACTCGTACGGTATGTCCTTACTGTGGCGTGGGATGTAATCTTGATTTACACGTGCAGAACAATGAGATCGTGAAGGTAATGTCGCCGATGGACCATTCGGTGACCCACGGGCATCTGTGCATCAAGGGACGTTTCGGATGGCAGTTCGTCCAAAATCGCAAGGAAACGTGAGCGGGNGAANCCTCAGGNATGACTGANGAGCAATCGGCACGGTTGGAACAAGTAGTCGGCAAGTTNTCACTGCCGANTACCTCNTGGCGGGGAATGNTGCGACANTTTGGTCCCGGACTCATCCTGATGATGACCGGTGTTGGGACTAGCCATCTTGTGACGGCNCCGACCGCAGGTGGCCGGTTTGAGTTTGCGCTGCTGTGGTGNATCCCGATCGCCTATATCTTCAAGTACTACGGATTTGAGATGGCCTTCCGGTTTACAAATGCTACTGGNAAGAGCCTCATCGAAGCGTATGGNACAGCTTGGAAAAAATGGCCGCTCTGGTACGTGATGATTACCACGNTNATTCAGTCGGCNNTTGGTCAGGCGGGTCGTCTAGCTGCTGCAGCCGCAGTCGCNTATTACCTTTTCACGACGACCGTTGGTTTNCCGCTNTCNCAGACACACTATGGCTTCGTGCTTGCCNNCNCAGCGGTGNCGATCATTCTCTACGGCAATTACGCAGCNGTTGAGACNGCAACCAAGATTCTNGCTGGGATGCTGNTTGCTTGCACGTTCTTGGTGTTCTTCTTCCGTCCAGTTGGCTTAGATGCGTTCAGCCATTTCTTTATCTTTGAAACNCCCGCGGGGTCGTGGCTCGTAATTGCTGCGTTCCTTGGGTTACTGCCCACNGGGATTGATGTNTCNCTNCAGGCTTCAGAGTGGGGTAAAGCGAAGAAGGTCGGNATGGGGCGCATCAGNCCNGAATTGGAGCGCGCTGGNCTNGTGNNAGNGTTNGANCCGTTCTCGANCTCGAAAGTTGNCCTNGCNGTNGATACATCGAAGATTCCNGCNCACGGTATTGAATACTGTCGCCGTTGGTTTCAGATCGGCTTATGGGATTTCAGGCTNGGTCACNTAGTGTCATTCATNCTGGCCACCATTTTTCTNTTACTGGCCGCCACCTGGATGTATCCCAGTGAGGTAGCCGGCAACAATGTCATGGGCGAGATTGCTAGAATCTTCACTGACAGTATCGGNCCGGAGATGATGATCNTTTTNATTCTCGGNGCGTTNGCTGCGACCTACTCCACCGCGTTTAACTACTTTGATGGNTGGCCGAGAATNGTCGGNGCCTGCTGTCGAAANATNTTTCGNTCGACGGCGGCANTNCAGGGGNTNGCNAGGGANGATCTCACCGANGNNCACCGCCGACACTGGTACTCCGAGTACAACATCTACCGTCTGACGATGTTGTTTTCNCTTGTCNCGTCAGTGGCGATCATTGCGGGAGTACCCAGGCCAGTCTTNTTGGTGCTAGTCGCCTCGGCGCTGGCCCTCTTCGTTGCACCGGTGATTTACTTCTTGAATCTGTACTATTGNCTGACCATCATCCCNAAATCCGATAAACACTTCTATCCATCGACATTCGAAGTTATGTTTAGCTGGTTGAGTCTGGCCGTGTTCAGCGGGCTAACGGGGATTGTCATTCTCGCACGTCTTTTCGGAGTCGAGCTATTCGGAGCATAACTACCTAGGTCAGGCGGCTATTGAAGGAGGCCCTTCATGCACGGTCGTTGTTGGTTGGCAGTTTTAACACTTGTTCTACTCGCAAACCCGTTCACTATCCATGGACAGGAGAGCGAGCGGCTCAACGACCTGAAACAGGAAGCTGTAGCTGAGGTCGAGAGCCTGCGAAAATTCACACAACAGGCCGTTGACCAGATTTTTAGCTTTGGCGAGCTGGGTTTTCAGGAGTTCGAAACCTCCAGTTATGTGACTGGCATCCTGAGCGACAACGGGTTCTTGGTAGAGCAGGGAGTCGCAGAGATGCCAACGGCGTGGATTGCGACCTGGGGATCGGGCAAGCCGGTTATCGCGTTCGGGAGTGACATCGACGGCATTCCTAAGGCGTCGCAGAAACCCGGCGTGGCTTACCACGACCCAATTATCGAAGGCGCCCCAGGCCACGGCGAAGGGCACAATTCTGGCCAGGCCGTGAACGTGACGGCGGCGCTCGTTCTCAAGAAGCTCATGGAGCGCGAAAAGATTCCAGGAACGATCATGCTCTGGCCAGGTGTTGCTGAGGAGCAGTTGGGATCAAAGGCCTATTTTGTTCGTGGCGGACTGTTTCAGGATGTTGACATCATGATTTTCACCCATGTGAGTAACAACCTGAGCGTGAGTTGGGGCGAGGGCAGCGGTAATGGACTCGTGTCGGTAGAGTACACGTTCCACGGTGAGTCAGCGCATTCGGCCGGAGGGCCATGGTCGGGTCGCAGCGCGCTCGATGCTGTTGAACTGATGAATGCGGCTATGAATTACCGACGTGAACACCTTAGGCTATCGCAACGTACGCACTATGTGATCACAGATGGAGGCGACCAGCCAAACGTTGTGCCGTCGCGCGCCTCAGTTTGGTACTACTTCCGCGAGCTTGACTACGAGCACATCAAGGACCTCTTCGAGATTGGCAACACAGCGGCGGAGGCAGCGGCCAAAATGACTGATACTGAAGTGGAGTGGCGGATCCTCGGGTCGGCTTGGCCGCGGCATTTCAATAAGGTGATTGCGGAGACGATGTACGAGAATATCAAGATGGTTGGGCTCCCCGAGTGGAGTGAAGCGGACCAAACCCTAGCTAGGGCTCTTCAGGAAGAGCTTGGTGCCGAGCCGACTGGACTTACGACCGAACTTGGTGAGTTGGGCGGGCCGCCAGAAGGCGTCCGGACCGGCGGCGGTTCGGATGATATTGGCGATATCTCGTGGAAGGTACCGACGGTCACGCTGAGATTCCCGTCGAACTTCCGAACGGGAGGTGGCGGCCACCACTGGTCGAGTGCCGTCGCGATGGCGACGCCGATCGCCCACAAAGGCTCAACAGCGGGCGCGAAAGTTATGGCAATGACCGCGCTGGATTTTCTTCTCCAACCGGAGAAGGTCGAGGCGGCTTGGACGTACTATCGTGATGTTCAGACAGAGACTCAGCAGTACGTTCCATTTATCAGTGCCGATGACCGCCCGGCGACCCACTTAAATCGTGAGATCATGAGGGAGTTCCGGGACGAGATGCGAAAGTACTACTTCGATCCAGCCCGGTACGACACGTATCTTGAGCAGCTCGGTATCGAGTATCCAACCGTGAGACAACCCTAGAAGAAACTGGGCCGTACGAGGTGTCTGGCGTAGCTAAGGCTGGAATCGGAAGGAGCGGTAGATGAAGGTAGACTTCGGTCCACAACGACGATGGTTTAGGGATTCTGCGTTCGTGGTTGGGTCAATCCTGCTGATAGCGGTGGTGCTGGACTCCTCGCCGGTACGGGCTCAGGTCGATCCGTCCAATGATTATTTATTGCCGCCTGTGGCTGTGCAGGAGTTGTTCGACCGGGACAAGAACTTAGCGGAGCTTGACCGAATAAGTCCGAACGGTTCACATTTTTTGATTCCGTTATCTGATGAATTGTCGAGCCTCGAGTTGATGGCACGGCGGACGCTGCGGCTTGGGATGCTGGAGTTGATGCCAGAGGTGGATCGGGAATGGCGACTAGCGACCTATGGCATTCGTGGCTATGACGTCTACGCTTTGGAGGAACGCCGGCGATGGTCGATCGATGTTCCGGAAGGAAGTTTCGTCAGTGACGCTATCTGGTCTCCAGACGGTAGCCGGTTGGCATTTCTCGTGCACTTAGCTGAAAGCACTCAAGTGTGGACGGCGGACGTCAGCACTGGTGCGGCTGAACAGCTCAGCGATGCGCGTGTGATGGCGACACTGGCGGCTCGGGGTGGTGCGGGCGTGCCGTCGAGGATGCTTCAATGGATGCCAGACGGCTCGGTACTCGCGCTGCTCGTGCCGGCTGGCCGCGGCTCAGAACCCGAAGCCGACCCGGTGCCGACCGGCCCCGTTGTACGTCGCACACGCGAAAAGGCAACGCCGACCCGAACGCTACCGTTTTTGCTTCGGTCTCAGCACGACGCTGATCTATTTCGCTACTACACGACTGCACAGCTCGCACGTCTTTCGTCTGGACAAGCACCGCAACCGATTGGCGACCCAGCCATGTATCTGTCGATCGCCTTATCACCAGACGGTGGACACATCCTCGCTGAACAGCTCGTTGAGCCGTTTTCTTACATTGTCGGATACACGAGTTTTGGGCGTGATCTCAACGTACTGAATTTTGATGGTGACGTTGTGTCAACGATTCGGCAAATACCGCTGTATGAGTCATCAGAGCGAGACAACCGGCCTGAGGCAAACCTGCCGCGAGAGGTCGCGTGGCGGCCTGACGGGCGTGGCTTGTCGTGGCTTGCCAGAACGCCGAAGGCCGCTGAGGAAGGTGATGACACTGGAGACACTGAACAACAAGATCACGTGATGAGCGTTGAGGCGCCGTTTGTTGTTGCAGAGGCGAAGGTGCTTACGTCGACAGAAGGTCGGTTTAGCGACCTTCTTTTTGATGCTGCGGGCGATCATTTTTTTACGGAAATCACTGAGGACGGCGAGCGAACCATTCTCGCATACGACATGTCGGTTGAGCCGGCTGCCGGACAGGTGTTGGTGAGTTATGACCCGGATAATGTTCTCGAACTACCGGGTGAAATACTGACGCGCCAAGACGGTAATGGCATCACGACGGTCATGATGTCGAGCGATGGTCAAGCTGCGTATCTTCGGGGTTCCGGTTATCGCGAACAATTTACGCCACAGCCATTTGTTGATCAGGTCGAAATTACGAATGGTGCCACCACGCGTCTATTTGAGGGCGCGGCCGAAACGTTCGATTGGCCCTTAACTCCACTTAACGATGACCTAACACGGATGATCGTGAGTCGAGAAATGAGTTCAATGGCACCAGACAGCTATCTGTGGAGCACTGACGGTGCGTGGGAGAACTTAACCCAAAATGTTGACCCGTATCCCGAGATTACAGTAGCTCAGCGGATCGACTTTGAATTCACGCGTCGGGATGGTCTCACTGTCCAGGCGCGGATTTCGTTACCGACCGATTATCAATCTGGTGAGCGAGTTCCTGCAATTTTCTGGACATATCCCCGAGAATACGCGTCAGCTGAGGAGTATAAACAGGCGTCGATCCGGGCTCGTAATCGTAATGCTTTTTCGCCGCTCAGCTTTCTTCGCTGGTCGGATATTTGGCTGACCCAGGGTTATGCGGTGGTATATCCAGACGTCCCGATTCTCGGTCAGGCCGGACGGTTTAATGACCGTTTCGTCGCTGACATGACTGAAACCATGTACGCGGCGATTAGAAAAGTTGATGAGATGGGATACGTTGACGTCGATCGAATCGGTCACGGCGGGCACAGCTACGGTGCGTTCGCGACAGCCAATCTACTCGCGCACACGCCGTTCTTTAAGGCTGGGATCGCCGGTGATGGTGCTTACAACCGCACGTTGACGCCGATGACTTTCCAGGGAGAGCAACGGTTCATCTGGGATGCACCGACAACTTACCTCGAGATCTCACCATTTTTTTACGCGGATCAGATTCATTCCCCACTACTTATGTACCATGGGGAGCAGGACAATAACTCCGGAACCTTTCTCATTCAGTCTGAGCGAATGATGCAAGCACTGACCGGTCTGGGAAAGAAGGCGGCTCTCTATATCTATCCGTTCGAATCGCACGGACCCCGTGCGAAGGAGAACTATCTAGACTTGTGGACACGGTGGCTTGAGTGGTTCGACCTCTATGTGAAAGGGCAGGAAGCTCTGAAATCAGAAACGGATGGACTGTGACTCCTGCTTGACTGGCGTGATTCCTACCGAGTGTAGTTTCCTGTTGTCCATCAGGACCGCTTAGCCACGCGGCGGCGTCGGGTAGAAAATTCCGGCGCCTCTTTGAGGCAGGTCCCTAGAATTCCAAATGATGTGAGGAGTGCACGGAATCCTGCGCGGTGCATCTTTGCAGGGGCAGCATCGTTCACACGGTAACCATCCTTGTCTGCGACGGCCCGCTCCCAGCCACGAAATAATTGTCCCCAGTTACTGGTTAAGACTTCCCGCATGACTGAACGACCTTTTGTCGGATACCAAAAGCTGTCGTGATACAGGACGCTAGCGAGGTAAGCCCACGGTGCCAGTACGGTCTTAAGTGACCACTCAAGTGGTCGCCGCAGTGGTCCCCAGTAGATCTTGTGTTGCATCTTGGCTGCAAAGGTCATCTTGCGGAACGGTCCTACAAAACCCCATTGCTCGGCTCCGGCTGCTTTATCGCCAACGATGGCGATGTCACGCGGGTCACCACATCCGAGTTTCGCGTCGTGTGCTAACCGGATGTACTTAATTGATAATGGATCGAAGCCCATCAATTTGGCCGCCACGGCGTCAATAGCCACTTGATCACTACTGGCCAAGATGACGTTCTTAATGTGCGGTGTCATGCACCTCGGCCCAGGGCCGTCACCAGCAAACGTTCCATCCATGACCGCGAACACGCCCCGGTGGATCTTACGCTGAATCAGTAGGAGGTCTACGAGCGTCTCGTGAATCACCGGATGGGTCCAGTGTCGACGTTCGTTGAGGAGTCCTCCAAAGGCATTTTTCATCGCACCGGTTGTGGTTGTGAAGACGTGGGTCTTGACGGTTGGCAAATGGATGATGTTTTCACCAATAAAGCGTTTTGGAATGAGAAAACCTTTCGGGTAAACGTCATTCAGGCACAAGAATTTGTCGGCTAAATCACCCACGGCATCTCGTATGTGTACCCAGTCCTCGCCCTCATAAAGATGGATATTGCGAAGGCCGTGTGTCTCAACCACTGGTAGTTGTTTATTCTCATGCTCGCCCAAATGTGCGTCGATGACGACTGTCCGGTTGTGGCAGGCGTGGAGTAGTGCGGGATTATACCCATCCTGCTTCATCGCGCGGATCACTCCGTCAAGCTGCCACGGCGTAGTCGAGCTGCCAGGAAAGAAGAAGTGCCAGGAGATGTTGACTTTGAGTGCCGTATCGACAGAAGGGTCCACCACCTGACGATACCCGGCCAGATTCATCAGCTCATGGTAGTCGCTGATTACGGTTGATGGCTGTGTCCGGAGAATAGCGACAGTGGCGTGAGACATTGTGCTCAGTTTATCGTCCGTGGGAGTGAAGCACAAAAAAGGGGGCGGCAGATGCCGCCCCCTTTTTGCGAACCATCACGCTGTTGGCTAACCGATGTGCGCGGTGAACTGGCCGTCCGGTCCCATCTCGAGCGAACTCAGGATCATGTCCGGGGTAACCGGGGTTCGGCGAAGATGCTCGTCGCCGATCGCATCAGCGATGGCACTTAACACCGCGCCTGCACCCGAACCCTGTGGTGGCTCACCGATTCCCTTCGCACCGACCGGTGTCTGCGGGTCAGGGATATCGAGTGCTCCCCACTTCATGTGGAGCGGAACATCTAGGATGGTTGGTGGCTTGCTTGAGTAAAACCGTTTCGCCACCGGCAGGCCCCAGTGCTGGTCGTACACCCACCGTTGCTTCATTGCGTGCCCAAAACCTTGGATGGAGCCACCATTGATCTGGGCGCCTAGGCTGCGGGGATGCAGGATCACGCCGCAGTCGGCTGCTGATGCGTAATCCACAACGCGAACGTGACCCGTTTCGACGTCAACCTCGACCTCCGCGAAGCCTATAACGAACGTATAGGTATCACCGTCACGCCCGAAATTGTCACGTGCCACACCCATCAGACCTTCGCCGGCTAAATTCGTGGCCGACTTCGCAGTGTACGGATTGATGTCTTCTGGCAACTCGTGACCATCGTACTTGCCGCCTATTTGGATTGCACGCTCAGCCGCCCGTGCGAATGAGAGTGACCGCGAGCGGTTGGAACGGTGATACACGCTGCCGCCGCCGACATCATAGTCGTCAGGCGCCCCACCTAAATCACGCGCTGCGATCTCTTGCAGTTTGCGCTTGGCATCGAGGCCGGCGGCCCAGTTCGCACGGGTATGTGCGTGGGTAGTTTGACTACCACCCTGACTAGCACTCCAAGGGAGATGCCGGCTCGTGTCGCCCCAGGCGACCGATACGTCTTCAAAAGGAAAGTCCAGCACCTCGCACGCCGCTCGGGTTGTGTCGAAGACGGAGTGCGTGCCCAGATTGCCAATGCCAGACTGAATGTACATCTTGCCGTCTGGCTTGATAACAAGCAGACCATCGTAGCCGAGACTACCACCTACGTACGGACTCACGGACACACCGACCCCCGTTACCTTCGTGCCGTTACGTTGGCCGCTTCGCTGCTTTCGCTCTTCCCAGTTGAAGAGCTTGCTGCCTAGGTCAAGCGCCTCGCTTACGTTGGCGCTTGTGACACGGCGACGAACACCTTCGTCATTTGTTGGTCCGTATGCGGCTGTGCCACTTGGTGCGTTAATTCTGTGGAACTCGACATGGTCAATGCCGAGTTGCCGCGCAGCCTTCGACATGACCGGCTCGAACATGGCGATCGCCTGAACGCCACCAGGTCCTCGTTGTGAGGTCCGCGGCGGAGTATTTGTGATTACGCTTAGACCGCGGAACCGCATGTTCTCGGGCTGGTAGGCCAGTGACGCGATTCGGCCAGTGGTGAGAAAATCACCTTGGCGATTGTAAGGGCCGTTGTCCTGCACAACGAACAGGTCTACTGCAGTCAAACGGCCATCTGAACGGAAACCGGCCCTAACCCGTGCTTGGTAGCCTGGACGAGCACGACCAATATAGTTCTCTTCTTGGCGCGTGATCCGCAGCATGACTGGTTTCCCAATCTTCCGCGACAGCAATCCCGGGATGGCCTCAAAGATTGACCCAGGAATCTTGCTACCGAACCCCCCACCGCAGTACTCGCCGATGAGTACCAGGTTCTCTGGCTCGATTCCAATCCACGCGGCGGCTGGCGCGTGGCTGCGCACGGTGCTCTGTGTGGAGCAGTGCACATAGCACTTCCCGTTCTGCCAGTAAGCCATCGCAGTCCGTGTTTCAAGTGGCTGATGTGATGTCGAGGCCTGCACAATGGTCTCATCGAGAACGAGGTCTGCTTCAGCAAGTGCCTCTTCAACGTCGCCGTGCTCCCATTCCTCTCCGACTTCACCCATTGGTAGCTTGCCGGGTTCGGCAGACGCAAAGACATCCTCCGACCACTTGACGGTCGTGACCTCACGCCCAGCGAAGGCATTGCCATCCAGGCGTGCGTTCGGACTACCCGGGCGAAGGCTCGCCATTGGGTCGACTACGAACGGGAGTGGCTCGTAATCGATACGAATTTTCTCGATAGCATCCGCGGCCGTGGTTTCGTCGACCGCAGCTACAGCGAGAACAGGCTGGCCTTCATAAAGTGGCTCGGTCGAATTGAGCGCACGCTCTTGGATACCCTCGCGCTGCAGCGGCGGGAGGTCGTCTTCTGTGAGAATCCCTTCAACGCCTTCCATTGCCAGCGCTTCACTTGCGTCTATGCGCGTGATGCGGGCGTGGGGCATCGGGCTCAGTAATAGCTTTGCAAAGAGCATTCCCTCGGCACGGAAGTCTTCGGCATACTTCGCTTTTCCCGTCACTTTCGCGACGATGTCTGGAGTCTGATAATCCTTACCGATGTATTTGTAGTCAGCCACTTCGCTCCCTCCGCGTCTTTTCCACGTGGCGGCATGCCGTGAGGCACACCACGCAGTGCCCTCAGCTCGCCGAAACGGCCTCTCGTAGACAACGCAGCTTAACATGAGTCTGGTGCCAGACTCCATGCGGAAATCACGAGAATATTCGCCAGAGCTTCGCTATAGTGGGTGCAATTGGCCAGTGCGTATCAACAGCTCGTTTTTCCCTTAAAAAAAGCTGTTTAGAGGATTTTTGATAACCCTGGAGACCCAACCCGAGACCTAAAAGGCTAATCGTCTGTAGTCCGCTGTTGGACCGAGTTGCGGGCCCAGACTCACAGCCCCCGAATCCAGATATTCCGGTAGCTGACCGGGTGGTCGTGTTCTTGGAGAAGAAGTGGTTCTAGGGGTCCATGTGTCTCGTATTCGGGTTGGCCAATGAAGACGCTTGGTCCCTGGAGTACTGCATGGTTCTGAATCAGCACACCGTTATGCAACACGGTTACCGTCGCTGGTTGCACGATCGTGCCGTCCACATGAAACCGAGGCGCCATGAAGATGATGTCGTAGGTCTGCCAAGCGCCAGGCGCGCGTGACGCGTTGACCAAGGGAATATGCTGCTTGTAGATGCTACCAGCTTGGCCGTTCGAGTAAGTCCGGTTCTCGTAGGAGTCAAGCACCTGCACCTCATAGCGACTCATTAAGTAAACGCCACTATTTCCCCGGTCTTGCCCCCCGCCTGTCACAATCGACGGCGTGCGCCACTCGACGTGCAGCTGAACGTCGCCGAAGCCTTGCTTCGTTACGATGTCTCCGGTATCTGGCAGGACGGTAAGTACACCATCAGAGATTTCCCATGGAGGGGCTCCACCACTACGTGATTGCCAGGCCGAGAGATCGCTACCGTCGAAAAGAATGACCGCATCTGACGGCGGTCCACCTGAAGCGTTGGGAATAACGATAGGCGGCTCGGGTTCCCACGCCTCAGTTAGTGTTGGATCACCTTGCTCTTGAGTCAGCGTGGATACGGCGCCGACCATGACGACAGCTACAACGATCACAGTGCAGGTCTTTAACATCAGCAACCCTCCCCAGCGGCAACCTGAGGCTACCACTGAGCGATTATAATCACAGCACCAGATAGCATTCCATACCGCTCTAGGCCACAGATAATCTGCCGAAGAATAAGGTGTTATTACGAGACTTGAGCGTTTACTCCTGAAGCGCGTTTCGCGCTTGGAATTCGATTCATGGAGTTCATCAAGCCCACCGAATACGTGTTAGCTCGGTGGGACTCGATGGTAAAGTGTTATACCGACGGGGTTCGACTATTACAGAAGAGCGCACGACGCTCATCGGAGTAAAGAATGCCATCGTTCGACGTTGTATCTCAGGTGGATCAGCAGGAAGTTAGAAATGCCGTTGACCAGGCGAATCGGGAACTGGCCACAAGGTTTGACTTTAAGAACACCAACGCGAAGTTTAACCTTGAGGACCATGAGATCGTTATGCGGGCGCCGAACGAGTTTCAACTCCGCCAAATGTACGATGTTCTGACCAAGCGCCTCGTTGGCCGTCAAGTCGATATTCGCTGCTTAGAACTCGACGCCCCACAGGTCAACGTGAGCGAGGCTCGACAGCCCATCACCGTGCGTCAAGGCGTGGAGTCAGAGATGGCGAGAGAGATTGTCAAGCTTATTAAAGCCATGAAACTGAAAGTGCAGGTAGCCATCCAAGGTGACAAGCTGCGCGTGACGGGTAAGAAGCGCGACGAACTCCAGCAAGTTATCAGTATGCTGAAGGAAGCTAAACTAGACCTTCCACTTCAGTTCGAGAATTATCGCGATTAGAGTAAAGCGTTCACTTTTACCAGGTCACATAGCGATACATTAGTCGGATTAGCTTATAGGCTTCGGTCATATTCCGCGCGTCGTACTCCACCAATGTCCCATCGATTCGGCGAACGTCAGGGATTGCCTGGAGGATGTCTGCTCTCGTTGTCGACGCCGATCGCAGTCTGAGCGTAATCGGGCCCCGTGTATCAAGTGGGCGCGCGGCTTCAAGGTTGGCAAGTGCCTGGAGAGTGCCGGTGCGCAGGCGGGCTTTGACATCTTCCGGATGATGTAGTCGTGCAACCGATGAACCGATTGCTTCCTTGGTCGCGACCGTCTGTGTTGATACCAACTCACCGAATTGCTTGGTGAACGTGAGGTCGCCGGTAGCAAGGATAACTGGGACGCCATGACTACCTGCATAGAAGGCGTTTAGGCCTCCTTCGCCGACTTCGGTGCCGTTGAGCCAAAGCCCCTTCACCGATCCTGTTCCGGTGTGGGCGAGAAAACCACCTTCCGTACCCGCACGGGCGTGATAACCAATGAAAATAGCTGCGTCAAAAGAGTCGTCCAGTCCCTGTACCATTCCGAGTGGCTTCAAGTTGCCCTGGATATACTGCACCCTTGGGTCTAGTTGTGTGTGCAGTAGGTTCTGCATATCTCCATGTGAGTCGTTGACTAGGACGTCCGCCGGACCGTGCTCGAAAATCGCAGCGACGACCGTATTAACCTCTGCAGTCATCAACTCGCGACCGAGAGCGTAGTCCTTACCGGAACTACTGGTCATCCGACCGGTGCCAATTCCTCCGATGCCTTCCATATCGACTGAGATGAAAACCTTGAGGCTGTCTTGTGCGTGCGCGACAGCCGTTGGGATAGTTACGATGGCCGCGAAGGCTGCAATACACGCAAGGCGGCCGAGGTGTGGCTGCTTAGTCATATTTTCTCACTCCAGAGGTTCTTCCGTTTGGTGCTGTTAAGGTCACTTTTTGTGCACAGATAAGCTGCATGTCACCGCTCAGGGCACCCTCGCGCCTATTAGGGCGTTAAAGAAGAGCTTGAAGCTACCGTGTGTTTGAGCCCGGTGTTGAACTCGGAACCCGATCAAGACTACCTGGCCTAGTCCATGCTGCACCGAAACCATGGCCGCCTTCTCGGCAATCACATCTTCGCCGATCAGCCAGCCGCTTTGTAGGATGTCACGGTCGACAAAGGTTACGATTCGCTTGACCCTATCATTTCGTGGCGTGGCCACAACTTCGTAGACTTGATTACCGCCAAGAAAGGTCGCCAGACCATCGGCAGGCATGCCGTAGGCCAGCGCATTCGTGCGATCAATGTTGACCTTGAGGGTCGATCCAGGTGACCAGAATTCCGTTGACGACAGTCCGGCAAGAAGATTGCGCACCGGCAAGCCGAATTTCTGAATCGGTAGGTCTCCAGCTTGAGCGAACGTTACGAGTGTGCCACCGTTCTTGACAAAGGCTTCAAGCGCGGCCACACCCTCATCCCCGAAGCCGCTTCGGTAAGCCGGCGGATAGTCTTCAGGGCGAGAGCCACCCCGCCCACTGGTTTCCGAAGGTTCACCCGTCATGCGCGCGACGCCATCGGCTGGTAGCACAATCACGTCGTAAGCATCGTTCAGGTTTCCATCCGTGATTGCCGTGTCCATTAGCGTGTCGTAAGGGAACGCGAAGGCCTCGAGCAACCAGCGGGTCCAGCCCTCGTCCATGTTGCCACCGTAATATCGTTGGTACATCCCGAGCCGACTGGGTCGTATTATCTGGCTGATGTTTCTAACGTTGGTATCGAGAGCTAAGAAATCGACGCCCGTTGTCTGTGCAACCTCAGCCAGGATGGTATCGGCCGCCGAAGTTGCCACGATGAAATCCCCGATCCGAACGCCTTCGCCTGCCGTCGTGGCACGCCTCACCTCAACGTTCTTTGCCAGGAGAAGGTTGGCAGCCTTGAAGCTATCGTTTAGCCGTCCGTCAAGAACAAATCCGAATTCGCCCCTGGTGACCTCGCCTGCTGAAGAAAGGGGCTTGTCAACGGTCTCGAGTTGACGGTTAACCGTCGAGTCGACCGGGTCCACCCGAACGCCCATGAACTCAGCCATCGTATCGGTGGACATGTCGTACGGCCGAATTGGGCTCCCATCTCGGTTGCGTGTATAAGTGTTGTCAGGATAGAAGGTCCGTCCAAGTAACCAACGGACGACACCTCGTTTTGGCTGAGCCATCGAGACGACAAACGAACCTGCGCCGTAGACTCGACCCTCATGGTTGAACTCGCTTGGCGTTTGGTGCACTTCAATACCCTGTCCGAGCAGCTTGTTCACCATCTTGGTTGCTGTGAGCGGGTCGTGCTGCTCGGCAGGGATGATGAACGCGACCGGTGACATTGACCTGCCACGCTCAATTTGGCGAGAGGCCTTCAGGTAGGCGTTACGCAGCACTGTGGAGCGGTGTCTCGCTGCAATATCTAACGTGGCCACGGCAGCAATTTTCTGTTGCTCGACGATATCGCGTACGTGCCACCAACCACCCTGCCATGGGTTAGGGAACGTCGTTTGTGCCTCATATTCCGGTAGGCCACGGGAGCCGTTGAGTTGATCCGGATGAACAAACAACGGCGTTGCTAAGCGGGCGCTTGCTGACTCGGTGAGCATACCGGCGATGTTGTGAAATGGGGTGATCCAGTGGAAACCGAAATGTCCCCATCCAGAGTAGATAGCGGCGTTAACGACACCGGCCTTGCCAGCCTCTTCCTCCTTGTAGGCGATGTGCGCGCCGTACCAGCTCATTTCACGCCACACCAGTGGGTCAGCTGACGGGCGGATCGGTTCAGCGTAGGGCGGCACGTAGATTCGGGCCCCGTATGCTCCCATCTGGTGATGATCAATGTAGGCCTGGGGAATCCAATCACGGAACAAGAGCTTGGCACCGTACTGCGACTCGATCGTGTTTTGTTGAAATGCGTCTCGGTTATTGTCGTGGCCAATGTAGTGGTGGTAGAGCCATGGGAGGCCGCTACCTTCGTAGTCTGTACCGACGTTTTCGTTGTACCAGTCGGTTACCATGATTTCCCCATCGGGGTTGAAGCACGGAATCATGATGGCAACCGTTTCGTCGAGAATCCGTAACATTTCGGGGTCGGTGCGGGTTACGAGGTCATACATTAGTTCAGCGGCCATCTGGCTCGAGCCAACTTCAGATGAATGCAAACCCATTGACTGAACGACGACGGCCTTGCCGTTTGCGATCGCTCGCTCGATGTTCTCCTCCGATACACCACGCGGGTCATTCAGCCTGACGTTAATCTGGCGCAGTTCCTCGAGGTGGGCCAAATTGTTTGGTGAGGAGATGAAGAGTGCAAGAAATGGATTACCGAGTGTCGTCGGTCCCATATGGACGACCTCAAGCCGCGCACTCTGACGCCCGAGGAGTTCGTAGTATTCAACTAACTTGTCCCAGCGGGCCAGTTTTCGGTCGGTGCCCATTTGAAAGCCGAAAAACTCTTCCGGAGACGGAATGGTCTGACCGAAAACGACCTCGGTACGGAGCCCAAGGACGGTTGTGAATACGATCAGAACGACCGCGAATCGTTGTGAGAATCGACTCGATCTCATGGGATTACTCCTTCAGGCAACATTTAGTGACGCTTCCGGTCGAGCGTTCGAGAGTATCACGCAGGTGGTTGTGGCGTGGCCATGAGACTGGGGTAGATCCGCTTCATATCGGGACGCTCCGTTGCGAAGTAGTGCACCCAGACGTAGGCATGGTTGAACAGCGCGAGGACGAGCCCAGCCGCAGAGGCGTACCAAAGTCCAGGAAGCCACGCCATTAGTAGGCCGAACACGTACATGCCGTTTCGGGTAAAGCGGAAGATGCCTTGGCGCACTAGTGGGCGGGAGTGGTACGAAGGGTCGAAATGGTCGACTCCGAACGCTCGCCGGAATGTGAAGTAACGGTGGACTGAGTAGAAAAGGTAGACAACCGGCACTGTCATTACGACGGCAAGGACCCGTAGACCAGTCAAATCCAAAGGAACCGTACCGCGATTTGCGGCAGCAACCATAACAACGCTTGTGATTCGACTCAGTGCGAGAATAGCGAATCCAGTGGCGTACAGAGGAAAGCCTCGGTCGCCAAAAGTACGGGTGAGCAGCGATGCGTGCAGCTGCGTTCTCCAGCAGAACCAGACGTAGCTCTGATGAGTGACTGCGAGGATAAGTGCCACCACGATCCAAATAGGCGTGGCAAGGCCGAAAAGGACGCCTACTCGAACCGGGTCGGAGCGGACTGCCGGCGCAAGCCCGCCGAGAAGCAAAACGAGTAGCAGTAGATGGAGCCATTGCCTCTCGAAGATGCGTTTTAAGGCAATCGGGTTAGCCGGCGCTGAGGAGGTCTTGTCAGTGATGCTTTGATGGATCATGCACAGTTATTGGGTTGATTATGCGCTGGTGCTTTCCTCAGGTCAGGTGGCTCTGATCAGCTTCACCCATCTCCACGCCACCCGCCGGGAAGTATTCCTTCCATCGTCGGGTAACTGTCGCTGCGACATCATCGCGACAGGTAAGTTCTTTCGGGAATCCCGTCTTGAGCCGGGCGTCGATTATGATCGGCGCCGTATAAGCCAAATGGTTCCGTACGACCTGCGTTACTCTTGCATGGATGTCTGCCGCCGGCTCGAAGCGAGTGAATGTTGTCCAGAGGAAATTGATTGTGCTATTGGCGGCTCGACCAGGCTCGTCGGTGATTACAATGAGCGGCCACTCAGCGAATGCTGAATGCGAGGCAATTCTGGCGGCGATGTTGGGCTCAACCTGTCGTGAAGGCGCACCGACGACCAGGCAGCCGCCGCAGAAGACTTGAACGTCGAAGACACCTTGCGGCAACTCCGATCCCGTGAAGGTTCGGGGTAGCTTACGCACCGCGTCCCCAAGTCCGAGCCAAACTCCCTTTGAGCCGAGGTTTACCTCTGGCCCAGTGTAATCGAGGGTATCCATCGAAAGATTTGAAAACACATACAGGTCAGTTTCCGGATTAGTTCTGGCGAGGATATGCTCGAGCGTAGCCGGAAAGTCCTTGAGATCGATGTGTCGATCGGTGACGAGTAAAAACTTGGTTAACGACAATTGCCCCTCACCTAGAATTCTGAACGCACTTGCCATCGCTTCTCGTGCGTAGCGCTGTTTCACGATGGCCGCTGCGAGTGAGTGATAACCGGTTTCGCCGTACGACCACAATTTTTTGACGGCCGGCATCACGATCGGAAATAGGGGCGAGAGAAGTTCCTGCAGGAGATCACCAATGAAGAAGTCCTCTTGTCTCGGCTTGCCAACCACAGTCGCTGGATAAATGGCGTCCCGACGATGCGCCATGGTATGTACCCTAAAAAGAGGGTAGTCATGCTGCAGGGAGTAGTATCCGTAGTGGTCCCCGAACGGACCCTCGGGCTTCCGCTCGTGGGGTGGCACTTCTCCAACTAATGCGAATTCCGCGCTTGCTACAAGGGGATGTGGCCAGGGACCTTCAGTAAGCCGCAGGCGCTCTCCGCCAATCAGCGAGGCCAGCATTAACTCCGGCACGTTCTCTGGCAGGGGTGCGATGGCTGACAGAATGAGGGCAGGTGGTCCACCGAGAAAAACGGTGGCTGGCAGTGCGTCACCGCGTGACTCGGCCACGTCGTAGTGAAACCCGCCACCCTTACCAATCTGCCAATGCATGCCTGTTGTCTGTTGGTCATGGACGTGCAGCCGATACATCCCGAGGTTGTGACTGCGACCATCAGGATGCTGTGTAAAAACCAACGGAAGGGTGATGAACGGTCCACCGTCTTCCGGCCACGTCGTTAATGTTGGTAGCCGCTCAAGATGGACGTCGTTGGTGACGACCTCAGTAACCGGGCCTCCCCGGCCTTGCTTCTTGAGGCCTATCTTGAGTAGTTCGAACCCAAGGTCACGAGCTCCCCACAGCTTGGTTGCTGTCGGCGGGAGAATCGTTTCGAACAGTTGGACCAGTTGTTGGATTAGGCGGTGCGGACGGTCGCCGAACGCAAGTTCTGCGCGGTGTGCAGTGCCAAAAAGATTCGTGACGAGTGGAAAGTCTGCGCCACGGACTTGTGTAAACAACAACGCTGGACCACCGGTGGCGACAACACGACGATGGATTTCTGCGGCCTCGAGATAGGGGTCGACGGGAGTCGTAACCTCAACAAGGTCCCGGTCATGCCGTAGGCGCTCGATGAACGTGCGGAGGTCTGGGAAAGGCATAGGGGACGGATGATTCTACCCCGGTTGCGGGGGGCAGTCTGGAAACTCGCTTGTATCCAGCCTGCCCGCTCGGTTAGTACAAGCACAATCAACTAAAGACCGTGAGTGCACAGTTTGCGCGATGTAACCTGTCATCGAATCCTTGTTAGCCGTGCTCCTTCCCTCATTCCTAGCCAGTTCGAGCACTCGATGATTTTGTTCTAAGTTGGCGAAGTGCCGCGGCGAATGCCTGACGACCTGTCTGGGGATCGTAAACGATGGCTGGCATCAAGCGCCCACGGATCGTATCGGGGTTGGCGCGGGCATAAGTCATGAGTGTCGTTGCTAATTTAGTCTTGACCTCCGTATTGACATTGCCGCTGGATTCTCGAGTGAGCAGATCATTGAAACTCACCGGCCAGGGCCGGCCCCAGAGCAGAGTGTCAATGATTGTCCCTTTGAGTACGTTCTGGGCGAAATTATAGAAGAGTGAGAAAGGGGAAAAGACGTGCTCGGATGGACGGCAATCTTCGAATTCGTCGATTAGGTCCTGTTGGTAGGTGCGAAACACCTCACGAATCTTCGCTCGGTCGGCGTTGGTAGAAGTGAGTGATGATGGCGGCCGATCGTCGATAAAAGCCGGGGGATCTGGCGATAAGCCGTGAAGTATTGCTTCGACAACCGCCTGTCGGTCATGGCTTCCTGTGTCACCGGTACGCAAACGCGAATACTCTTCCATCACAGTCGCCACCGCGTAGCACACCCAGGGATAGTCCGCGACGTTGTCATCGCGCATGAGGAGCGTGTCACGTCCGTAGGTTGCTTCGAAGCCGAAGCGTAGATGGCAACCCATACTTGCCGCATGCACGACAGCGATTTTCAGCTGGTGGCATTGATTAAGAGTCCGCACACGATGGAGTAGTGTGACGTAACCCTCCTCGTTGGACTCGTAATGAGAGGTGGCAATAAGGAGCAAGGTCTCGGCGTTGTCGACGAACGGTTGACCGCTACCGCCTGGGCCCTGGAGGTCAGTCAGTAAGCGATTCAATCTGTCGAGATTGTCGTCAGGGTCGCCGCCATCCCAGATTCTCAGAGAGAGCAAACCGAGCAGATAAGCGAAGTAGTAGTCCAAGAGAATAGCGATAACTGTCTGATCTGGCCGTTCGGTACTCCGGTGGTTACTCGCGTAATCTAGGACGTTGACCGGGATGCTCTCGCGGTTGACCTGGTCAGCGTTACCATCCCAGTCGTGGAGCGCATGGAAGCCTTCACTCTGGGTACGGTGGTCGAGGATTCTTACTACCTCGGCCAGTTCGAGGGTCTGGCTACCTGTCCTCCACGAGTTGGCGCGCATGCCATCTCTGAGGCGCGATAGTGCTGTGCGAGGGTTGGACGATGTCGTGAGATTGGCCGCAACCTCTTGTCGGAACGTGCCGTGCAAGGCCCCTTCAAGGAGCGTGCACGCGTCATCGAACCCAGTGTCCGAGGGCGGGTTCAGGCCGTCTCGTTCGCTCGACATTACACACTCGGCGTATTGCGGGATCGGGTTTGAGCTCCGACTAAGGCTGTTTGGCCTGAAGATAATCCAGTAGGAGATGCGACATTGCCCGCATTCCGACCGGCACTGATGCGTCATCAGCTTGGAAGGTTGGCGTGTGATGTCCTCCGGATTCAGTGCCAGGTTTCACCATGCCGAGCCGAAAAAAGAACCCAGGCACTTCATTAGCAAAGAACGAGAAGTCCTCGCCCCCCATAACGGGTTCTACGATCACGACCCGATTGGCACCCACGATTCGTTCAAGTGTAGGCGCCATCTGGGCGGTCAAGTCTGGGTCGTTGATCGTAGCAGGCGACCCTCGCTCGTAATCAAGTTCGTAAGAACCACCGCCGGCGAGCGTAATCCCATCCAGAATTTCTTCCATTCGTCTTTCGATTGTGTCTCGGGTGTCCGGGTCGTAGGTCCGAACCGTTCCCTCCATCCGCACTTCATCCGGAATAATATTGAAACGTGTACCGCCTTGCATAAGACCAACGGTCACCACACTGGGTTCAAGGGGTGACAAGTTGCGGGAGCGGATCGTCTGAAGAGCGGTCACGACCTGAGAAGCCATGACAACTGGATCGATGCCAAGGTGGGGATAGGCGCCATGCGCCTGCTGGCCTTTAACACGAAGCCTGAAGTGGTCCACAGCAGCGAGCATCGGCCCAGCTTTATAGCCGAGGGTGCCCACATCCATGGAGGCGAGCGTGTGTAATCCGAAGATGGCCGTAGGTCGGGGGTTTTCCAACACCCCTTCCTGAACCATAAGGTCCGCACCACCCATTTCGCCTGGCGGCGGACCTTCCTCAGCGGGCTGAAAGATGAACTTTATGGTTCCTGGGATCTGGTCCCGCATGGAGGCAAGGACTGATGCGACACCGAGTTGCACTGCCGTATGAACGTCGTGTCCGCACGCATGCATGACACCAACGTCTTGGCCAAGATACTCAGTGCGCACATTAGACCGGAAGGGATACGTGGTGTCCTCAGTCACCGGTAATGCATCCATGTCGGCGCGAACGGCCACGACCTCACCAGGAAGGCCACCACGGAGGATACCCACAACTCCGGTATGGGCCACGCCGACCATGACCTCATCAAAATCTAGATCGCGCAGATGATTGGAAACCAACTCCATTGTCTCAAACTCACGATTTCCTAGTTCGGGGTGTTGGTGGATGTGTTGACGCAGTCCGATAATCTGTTCGGCGTATGTCTCGACTGCAGCATCGATTGTGCGGTTCTGCGCGTGAACGCCAACGACCATCCAAGCGACTAGTAGTGAGGCCAGAAGTGTTCCTCTCGTCGTGGCACGCATATTGTGCTCCCCTATCCTTGAGTCGTGAGTCATCCCTAGTGGATGAGGTACGTTTTGGTCTAGACCGTTGTGTTGCCTTGGTCGCAATCAGCGCAAATTCTTTCATTTTCGCCGAGATGAAAACAACGAGACCCGTTTCATCCATGCCCTATGTCGGATATGCACCCGAAAGGTTCACAGAGTTCTAGCTCTGTACTTTACCCCTTTGTTTACCCATAACCCTAAATTTAACAGTTGTTTGTGAAGAATAAGGGTTTGGTATATTGTATACCAGCTTGACTAAGTGGAATCAGAACCCTCCGTCAGTCTACAGGGGTCTTTAGGCTGTTTTCTATGCCAGCAGCTGTTCTCCAACTTGAACCGATCGACGCCGGCGAAGCCTTGAAGAGTCGGATATATCTCCGGCTCAAGAAGGCAATCTGTTCGGTGAACATCTATGCTGAAACAGGGGAGTCCCGCCTTGACGAGCGACAACTCGGTGAAGCGCTCGGTGTCAGTAGAACACCGGTCCGCGAGGCCCTGGTTCGGCTAGAACAAGAGGGATTTGTCCGCACAGTGCCGAGGAAAGGTGCCTTCATCATTCGGAAGAAGAAGAAGGAAATCTTAGAGATGATCATAGTTTGGGCAGCGCTTGAAAGTATGGCGGCCCGCCTGATCACCGAACACGCGACTGACGATGACATTTCAACACTCCGCCGAATGTTTGCGAAGTTCGATGGGGGTGAGGTGAAAGCGCGGATCGACGAGTATTCAGCAACGAACATTTCGTTCCATCAGGCGATCCTGCAATTGAGTCGCTGTGAACTACTGAACCAGCTGGCCGAGAACCTATTTATTCACATGCGATCGATCCGAATGCAGACAATTGGCGATCGCGATCGGGCAAAGCAGTCGATTATTGACCATATGCACATCATCGAAGCGCTTGAGAGCCGAGATGCTGATGTAGCCGAGCGGCTTGTCCGTGAGCACAGCCTCAATCTCGAGACCCACGTCGCGCAGCACGTTACATTTCTAGATTAATGTTTCGGAATGATTATTGAGATTTAAACAGAGAGGGACCATGCCAATTGCTGAACCGAAGATGAAGCCAGCTGAAACCGAGACAGCGCCAGAACAAATTTCCGGCGGCCACCTAGTTGCTAAAGCGCTTAAAGCGGAAGGAGTTGAAGTCATCTTTACATTGTGCGGTGGCCACATCATCGATATTTATGATGGCTGTCTGGACGAGGGGATTGACATCATCGACGTTCGGCATGAGCAGGTCGCAGCGCATGCAGCCGACGGTTATTCACGGCAAACAGGAAAGCCTGGTTGTGCGGTGGTGACGGCCGGACCAGGAACGACCGATGCGATCACTGGCATCGCCAACGCGTTCCGCGCAGAGAGCCCGATGCTACTGATCGGTGGCCAAGGCGCACTGACGCAGCACAAGATGGGGTCGTTACAAGACTTACCGCACGTCGATATTCTGTCGCCGATTACAAAGTTTGCTGCCACGGTACCGTCGACCGAGCGAGTCGCCGATTTAGTGTCGATGGCATTCAGGGAATGTTTCAACGGTGCGCCAGGACCATCGTTTCTTGAAATCCCACGGGACGTTCTCGATGCCAAGGTGGAGTTGTCGAAAGCCCGTATCCCTCAAGCAGGGCATTATCGTGCCTCCACGAAGCTTTCAGCTGACCCAGTAGACATTCAGCGGCTCGCCGACCTGCTTGTAAAGGCAGAGCGTCCGTGCGTGCTCTTCGGCACCCAGACGTGGACTTGTCGAGCAAGTGACACGGCACGCGAATTCGCGCGTACTTTGAATATTCCGGCCTACATGAACGGTTCTGGGCGTGGCACATTTCCACCTGGAGATCCGCACCATTTCCACAGAACCCGGAGGATGGCGTTTAACCAGGCTGATGTAATCGTCATTGTTGGCACGCCATTCGATTTCCGGATGGGTTATGGCCGTCGGCTCGGGTCTGAGGCGACGGTCGTCCAGGTTGATATGGATTACAGGACTGTTGGCAAGAACCGAGACATCTCGTTCGGACTCGTCGGCGATATCGGCCAAGTGCTGGCGTCGGTACTGGCGGCGACGACAGGTACTACAGACAACGGGGCCAAGCGACGGCAAGCGTGGCTCGACGAACTCCGCGCGGCTGAGCAGGTGGCGTACGAGAAGCTGATGCCGTCGTTCAAATCGGAGAACGTGCCGATCAATCCGTATCGAGTAGCTTACGAACTAAACGAATTTCTCACCGACGACACGATTTACATTGGTGACGGCGGCGATGTTGTTACCATCACGGCCCAAGCTGTACAGCCGCACCAGCCCGGACACTGGATGGACCCTGGTCCACTCGGCACCCTAGGGGTTGGTGTGCCGTTCGCAATGGCTGCCAAGTATGTCCATCCGGAGAAGGAAGTCCTCTGCTACTTCGGCGACGGAGCATTCACGCTGACCGGTTGGGATCTGGAAACGTGCCAGCGGTTCAAATTACCGATCTTGGGGGTTATTGGAAACAACTCGGCGATGAACCAGATCCGGTGCGGCCAGATCAACAAGTACGGCGCTGAACGTGGCAATGTTGGAAATCTTCTCGGTGACGTTGAGTTCGAAAAGTTCGCTGAGATGCTAGGCGGATACGGCGAAGCTGTTCGAGATCCCAAGGACATCCGGCCGGCGCTCGACCGTGCACGTGAAGCCGTTCGTGGTGGCACTTCAGCGCTCGTCAACATCTGGGTCGACCGGGAAGAATGGGCGCCGGGCACTCGTAATCAGACGATGTATAAATAGGTGAATGAGGATATGGGTAAAGCACTCGAAGGACTCCGAATTTTGGACATGACCCACGTCCAGTTAGGCCCGTCGGCCACACAGATTCTGGCGTGGCTTGGCGCGGACGTCGTGAAGGTTGAGTTACCGGGACGGGGTGACATTACGCGTTCCCAATTGCGTGACATTCCCGACGTGGACAGCCTGTACTTCACGATGCTGAACTGCAACAAGCGAAGCATCACTTTGAACACAAAGACTGAAGAAGGTAAGACGATTTTTCGAAAACTGATCGCTAAGTCTGACGTTCTGGTNGANAACTTNGCGCCNGGNGCNCTCGNNCGNCAGGGNTTTNCNTGGGAGACNNTCCNCGAGATNAACCCNNGGATCATNTACGCCTCNGGNAANGGNTTNGGNCCNGGNCCNTACGTNGATTGCAAAGCCTACGAGACGGTGGCGCAGGCGATGGGTGGCTCGATGAGTACGACCGGTTTCGAAGACAGCGTACCNACGAGTACTGGTGCGCAGATCGGTGATTCGGGTACGGGNATGNATTTGGTAGCGGCGGTGTTNGCNGCGGTNATCCAACGNGAGAAGACCGGCCGCGGGCAGCGGGTGGAGGTTGCGATGCAAGACTGTGTCTTGAACCTCTGTCGGGTCAAAATGCGTGATCAGCAACGCCTNCTNCAGGGCCCACTGNAGGAGTANCCGAACGAGACGTTCGGCGACACAGTGCCTCGTTCAGGCAATGCTTCGGGTGGCGGACAGCCAGGTAAAGCATTGAAGTGTAAGGGCGGCGGGGCGAACGACTACANTTANGTCATNATCCAGCCGCCTGGTTGGGANCCNCTNATGAAGCTGGTCGGNCGTGAAGAACTCATCACNGACTCAGCCTTTGCCACGCCGNAGGCAAGGCTGTNACACCTTNATGANTGCTTTNAAATCATCGAGCAGTGGACGCGGCAGTACGACAAGCTCGAGGTTATGCGTCTNCTGAACGGGGTCAATGTGCCNTGCGGACCGATCATGAGNATGAAAGAGCTTATTGAGGACGNGTCACTCATGACCCGTGGCATGGTNGTNGAGGTNGAGCATGCACANCGCGGCGCGTTCCGNACGGTGGGGTGTCCNTTACAGCTGTCGGATTCGCCTGTCGAGGTGACGACGTCGCCGGGACTTGGTGAGCACACTAACGAGATTCTTCAAGATGTNGTCGGCTNTGACAGCGNAGAAATCNCGGCAGCCCGGACAGCGGGTGCCATTTAGCCAGGGNTAGAACANGNGGCGNGNGGATTTATTCATGAGTCATGATCANGNAGTAGTCAAANCGATATTGGATGGAGCACGTGCNGCTGGGCGTGCGTCGTTGACCTCNACCGAGAGNAAGGAAGTCTGCGATGCCTACGGTATTCCGGTNCCNAAGGAGGGCCTGGCCACGTCCAGNGGGGAAGCCGCCGAGCTNGCTGGCAGTATTGGTTANCCGGTAGTGCTGAAGATTGTCTCGAAGGANNTCNTNCACAAAACCGAAGCNGGTGGCGTTCTGACTGGACTAACGACGGCCGACGAAGTGGNGCAGGGCTACGAGGCNATCTGCAAGAGTGCCCGTGANTACAAGNCAGATGCTGATATCACNGGCGNACAAGTTCAGCAGATGCTGCCGGCCGCACAGGAAGTAATCNTCGGTGCCGTCACTGANCCAAGTTTNGGAAAGTTGGTCGCGTTTGGACTGGGTGGNGTTCTGGTCGAGGTNCTCAAGGACGTCACGTTCCGGTTAGCACCGGCGAACCGAGAGGATGCCTTATCGATGATNGATGGGATCCAAGCGGCCGAGGTNTTACGTGGTGTCCGGGGTGCTGATCCGGTGAACCGCGAGGCTCTAGCAGCGCTCATCGAGAACGTGTCGACACTGATCGCTGATTTTCCAGAAATTCATGAACTGGATTTGAATCCTGTGTTCGCTACCAAGGACTCGGTGACGGCCGTCGACGTGCGGATTCTGCTGNCTGAGGAATTACCCGAGCCNCGGCCGCGACCGTCGCAACAAGAGATCNTAGCTTCGATGGTCCGTATCATGAAGCCTAAGGCAGTGGCCGTTATCGGCGCGTCTGGTGAGGAAGGCAAGATCGGCAATTCGGTAATGAAGAACCTGATCAACGGTGGCTATAAGGGCGAGATCTACCCGATCAATCCGAAGGCCGANGAGATTCTCGGACACAAGTGCTACAAGAGCGTCAAGGACATCGACGACTCTATTGATATCGCCGTGTTCGCGATTCCCGCTAAGTTTGTAGCCGGCGCACTGGAAGAGGTNGGTCAGAAGGGNATNGCTGGCGCTGTCATGATNCCCTCGGGCTTTGCTGAGGTGGGCGAAATCGAGTTGCAGCNCGAGATGGTCGCGGTGGCGCGGAAGCACAACGTGCGNGTCATGGGACCGAATATCTACGGCTTCTATTACACACACGAAAATCTCTGTGCAACGTTCTGCACACCTTACGATGTGAAGGGGCAGGCGGCTCTTTCTTCACAGAGTGGTGGGGTTGGCATGGCGATCATCGGNTTNAGCCGGTCGGCCAAGATGGGTGTCTCAGCGATCGTTGGGTTGGGTAACAANTCGGATATCGATGAAGACGACCTGCTCACCTTTTTTGAACAAGACGACAACACGCAAGTGATTGCTATGCACGTTGAAGATTTGAAGGATGGNCGCGCCTTCGCCGAGGTGGCTCAGCGTGTATCGAANCAAAAGCCTNTNGTGGTGCTTAAGGCGGGACGAACGGCACNGGGTGCACGGGCCGCCGCGTCGCACACCGGTGCCTTGGCCGGCAACGATAAGGTTTATGATGACGTGCTGCGGCAGTCGGGTGTGATCCGTGCGCGAACGCTAAATGACATGCTGCAGTTTGCGCGTGGGCTACCGGTCCTTCCGACGCCGCAGGGGGAGAACATCATCATCATTACCGGCGCAGGTGGTTCTGGCGTGCTCTTGTCAGACGCATGCNTCGATAATGGCNTGCANTTGATGAGCATGCCGAAGGACTTGGANGCGGCGTTCCGGAAGTTCATCCCACCGTTTGGTGCAGCAGGTAACCCGGTGGACATCACTGGTGGTGAACCACCCATTACTTACCGGAATACGATCAAGCTAGGTTTGGAAGACGACCGCGTCCATGCGCTTATTTTGGGTTACTGGCACACGATCGTTACGCCGCCGATGGTCTTCGCGAAGCTTGCCTCAGAAGTCGTAGAAGAGGCGCGCGCCAAGGGGATTCACAAGCCGATCGTGGCATCGCTCGTCGGTGATGTCGAGGTGGAAGAAGCTTCGGAATACCTCTATGACCGGGGGATCGTGGCGTATCCGTATACGACACAACTTCCGGTCAACGTACTAGGGGCAAAATATCGATGGGCACGGGCGGCAGGGCTAATGTAGTAGCGCTCCGAGGGTAGTTTTTCCTGTATACCGTACAGCAAAAAGGCCGAAGCATACGCCTCGGCCTTTTTCTTGTACGGACCCGTTTTAAAGGGGTCGATTCGGATTAATAATCGTCCGCCACATGTGGGCCGACGGACTATTGTCATTACCGAGACCTTCTTTTGGCTGTTTGAACTGACGTCCGATGACGTCAATGAACGGTTCAAGCGACACCGGCACGGTGTTGTCGAAGCCGTACTCGTCGTTCATCGTGACCAAACGTGCTTCCATGTACCACTTGTGGCCGCGAGCAAACTTGTATGCTTCTTTGAGGTAGTCGTCTGGTACGTAATCTGCGCCAAAGATCCGATTGTAGAACTCCGGATATTCGTAGCCGACCGCAGGGTCTGGGAAGAAACGGAGCGGCTGGTGGTAGCGGACACCCCAACTAACCCGCTCGTCCACATACGGTTCAAACAACTGGCCACCCCACCAACCATGGTCAGACCGAACGAGTGCCTGCGCCACATCATGCAACAAGCACGCCATGACAGTCCGTTCGGGGTGACCTTCTTTGAGTGCGTGGGTAGCGCTACGGATGACATGCTGCCCCGGCGCGAAGCGATACCTATAGAAATCGACCAGTGTTGGCTTAGCCGGCATCTCAGCTAGGGAATAGCCCGCACGAAACGCGCGGCCGGTCCCCCGCGCAGGCGGACCCTCTGGATCTTGCCGTCCTCCGCCACCAGGCTGATACCACGACGGACGGATCGGAGATAGAGCACCAGTTTCACCGAACTCGTCGATATACCACTTGTCAAGTTCTGTCGAAGCAAAATGCTCAACAGCTTCCGCCCGGTCCTCGGGCGTCATCAACTTGACTGCAGCCACACCACCTACGGATACCAGGAATTTTCTTCGATCGACTTCCATAATTTTCGCTCCTCCGAGAGAGCAATAAGACCCGCTTGCTTAGAAAGATACAACCAAAAAATCCTACTACAGGAGCAAATAAAATGCCAATCTAGTTCACTGGAATAAGCGCCGGCCAATCACCCGAAGCAGTAAATCAGTCCGTCTTGAGCACCGACAACGATTCGGCCGCTAGCGATCGCCGGAGAGGTGCTTACGGACGATCCGATTTCGTATTCCCATTCCAGCGTACCATCGGACAGGGCAAGGCCGTAGAGTCGCCCGTCATTGGAGCCAACATAAACGCGATCACCAGCGATCGCCGGCGACGAATCAATGCGACCGCGTGTGGTAAAGACCCATTGGGATTTACCGGTCTCAGCGTTGAGTGCGTGCACCATCCGGTCGCGTCCACCGAGCACAACGAGTCCGTTGTGAAAGGCTGGGGACGAGTAGAAGGGGAAATGCCGAGTGGGATGTTCGTAACGCCATCGAATTACCCGTTGGTCGAGATCGAGCGCTAACACCTCGTTGGCGAAGGTGCCGTAAAATGCCGTCGTACCTATGATTGTGGGCGACGCAGCGGTGTAAGCGCCGGATGAGACCGCGAAGATTTCCTCGCCATCACTCACCCGCACTCCTCGGAATTCTTCGTCGCATCCACCGAAATATGCGATGCCATTGACGACTGCCGGCGTTGCGTGGACGTAACTGCTGGTCTCAACCTTCCAGATCGGGTGGCCACTGTCTGCTGAGAGGCCGTATAGATGGCTGTCGTAAGATCCAATGAGGACGATGTCGTTGACGAGGACGGGCGAGGATTTGATCTCGGCCTCTGTTTCAAAGGTCCAGCGAGCCTCACCAGTGTTGATGTCAACGGCGTGCAGGACTCCAGAGAGATCCCCAATGTAGACGGTGCCGTTTGCCACGGCTGGAGATGATTCACCGATGCCCCATTCTGACGCATGGTAGCGCCAGCGGGGCGAGCCATCACTGAGGTTGAGGGCTAAAAGGTCCCCGGCGTAGGTGCCCACGTATACGACACCATTGGTGATTGCTGCTGATGAGTCCACCATTTCACCTGTATCAAAGGTCCAGAGCAGTTGAGGGTCATCAGGCACTGGTGATGCCGAAACCCCATCCAGCGATAGGTCGCCTCGGAACTGTGGCCAATCGCCAGTAGATCGCGGCGCGTTTGGCAAGCGCTGACTGTCCGCACCCGACACCCCGTCGGCAGCACTAGCCATAATCAAAGCCAGGACCATAATTACCGCACGCATTGAAACTGTCCTTAGCAGCTTTCTCTTTGAACGTCGCTGCATGTATTTCGTCTCAGTTTTCGACGAGAGCGAAGAGTTGATTGCGGGAGCCTAGAAAGAGTACGCCGTTGGCTGGCACCGGAGTACTGTAAACGGCACTGCCGAGGTAATTCTCGGCAATAACCTCAAGTTCCTTGCCGGCCTTCAGTACGACAACGTCCCCGTCTTCATCACCTAGATAGACGCGGCCATCAACTGCGAGCGGTGAGCCCCAGATGGCGGCGAACGTGTCGTAAACCCAGTAAACTTCTCCGGTTTCCGCATCCAGGCAGTGGAGGAAGCCGCTGAAGTCCGGTTGGTAGATCAGCCCGTCGTATATTGCAGCGGTCGAGACTGTGCGGCGAATGTCCGTGTAGTACCAGACACGACCCAACTCAGTGATATCCCCACGCTGTGTAGCGTCGATCGCATACATATTACCGATTCCCTCGCCATGTTCCGGGTCCTGTCCGTTGGCGATATAAACGAGATCGTTGTAAACAACCGCCGTGGCGATGAGCTCATTACGTGTTCGTGGCCAGACAGAGTCCTTCGGGTTCGTGTCAAATTCCCAAAGCTTCTCGCCCGATGTTACCTCGTAGCCGCGTATCCAACCGTCACCCTGCCCCATGATTACTTGGTCGACGCCGCCAATTGTCCCAACCGTTGGCGATGCCCACTGGCCGTGGAGAATGCGGTCCTCCACGGAGTTGTCTTCCCAAATCAATTCGCCGGTCGTTTTATTCAAAGCGATAATTGCTGGTGCCATGGGTGACTGGATATTCACGTGGCTTTCATCCTGACCGTTTGAGGTGCCTACAAAAATTAAATCACCGTAGACGACGGGCGACGAGTTGGACATGTTGTGGGGAAATGCGCCAACTTCCTCGAGCATATCGAACCGCCAGATAACATCGGCATCAATCTCGCTCGAATAGGGTTCATCTGTTACCCATCCGTCATTTTCGCCGTCGCGGAAACCTTCGATATCGAGTGCCAATACTTCGCCTCGATTCGAGACGTAATAAACCACACCATTTTCGACCAGTGGAGACGAACACACGCCTTGGTAAGGCCAGTCGTGCACCCGGCCCGCGGCTAGCTTCGCGTTGGCATGTTGCCAAAGCAATTCGCCATCCTCTTCACGAAAGGCTATAAGAACGCCCATGTCACCTTGCTGCCGTAGGTCCTTGACGGCCTCGTTGTTTGTGCCTACTAGGACGACCCCCTCNGCGACGACTGGATTGCCATAAGTCTGCGAACCCAGTTCNGCTACCCACTTAATGTTGNGNCCGGTGNCTATATCCCAGTCNCTGGGNAGACCGACCATNTTNGAAATCATGTTTCGGTCAGGTGTNCCGCCCCACATCGGCCAGTCACTNTGNTGNGACGATGNCTCCTGCGCCACAACGAGAATATTGAGTAGACCAACGAACGCCCCAANGGCGCNGAACCANGGCAATCGTCGTCGCATCACTACCAACTCCTACTCNNGATACCCGGTGNTTGATTNCTAGTTTTCATACACTCGGATGTTGTCNAAAAAGATCTCGAANGGCGCATTNGCGTAAATCCCTGGNCTACCNTGGNGATGNGGANTNNCATCGACCATCTGCANGGTCCAGTCGTCTGGCTCCGCATCGGCACGTNGCCACACCTTACCGCGTGCGCGGACANGTCCATCGTCAAGATTCTCGACGCTGAGCTTTAGCCGGTACCATGTATCCGGTTCCCAGGCAAAAGGGGTTGTAACGGTACGCACGGTCTCGGGCTGCCAGGTCTGGAGTTCCAGCCGCTGATGGTTGCCCATCAGGACCAGGGTATGCCTCTGAGCATTGACCCCAGCGTCGCCCATCTGGCGCCGGCTCTGGATTGCTGAGATGTCCGCTTCGACTGTGTAGTCGGAGAGCTGGGCAGCGCCGTTGTACACCCGCGCGCGACGAGTGAACGGGTTATCTGCTTTCTTAACGAAGACGCGACTACCATCAACGTCCCGGACTTCGAATTTTCCGGTTGACGCGATCCAGTACGCTGGCGAACTGCCTGGCGCATCTCCTTCGAAATCGTATGCATTGGGCAGTGTGGGGATTACCCGTAGCCGCGCACCTCCGGTGACGTTATTAACCGTTGCTGTTACCGACCCAGCTTGGCCACCAGCAGTGGGTTCGGCAAGGAACTCGCCGTTGGCCGTGATCTGCCCAACGAGGCCTTCAAGTTCCCAGCTCACCTCGCTTTGGGGTAACAACTGTCCCCGTGCATCGAATAGGTCGGCTCGAAGCGACACCAGCTGTCCAGGCTCAACAACCAGTTCAGTCGGTGAAACACGGACATGGGCTACTGGGTCGGTTGACGTTGGGAGCGAAGCTGGTGTCGGTAGGCGGCGCTCGACACGTGGCACCTTTGGGCCGATCGCGTATAGCGCTTGGTCGGTGACGACATAAACACGTCCATTCGCGATAGCAGGTGACCCCAACAATTCTTCGGGTTCAGTCACAGTGCCCAGTTGGACTTCCGACAGAATCTTGACTCCATCTCGACTTGGCTCCAGGATAAAAAAGCGTCCTGTCACCGACCCGACGTACAGCTTGTCGTCTGCCAAAACCGGTGACGCACGTTGAATCGTGCCAATGTTTAATTCCCATAGCTTGCTTCCTGACGAGGTATCGAAGGCTGCCAGGTTTGCGCTGTTGTCTACTTGGTAGATCCGATCACCGTCGATGACGGGTGAGGAATAACCGCTGAGAACGCCGGTTACCTGCCAAGCAACGGCGTCTGAACCGAGGGCGCCCGTTTTTGTGGCGTCGATCGCCGCAAGCAATCCCATCTCATTGGTATCGAGATTTTCCTCGCTGTGGCTAACAAAGGCTCGACCACCTGCGAGAACGACACCAGTATTAATACCGCGTTTACTCATCGAAAAGTTCCACACTGGTTGGCCCGTTTGCGGTTGGAGTGCGTGGACGGTGCCGTCGCCACCGCCAGCGATGAGGAGTCGGGTTCCGCCGACTTCGCTAATAATCGGAGGTGAGTAAGTTGTGTCGAAGGCACGGCCACCCGGCGTGCTCACCCAGATAGTCTCGCCGGTGTCCTTGTCAAAAGCCATGAAGCGGTGACGGCCAATTGCTTGGTTGCCCCATCCCGAGGACAGCCCACTGATGATCACTAGGTCGCCGTCGAGAACTGGGGACACGGTGCGGCCACCGTGGGTGGTAATGAGACCAAACTCTTCGTTCAACGATCGCTTCCAGCGTGGTTCCCCATCAGCAGTAAGCGATAGCAAGCTCCCCCCAGCGCCGAAAACGTAGAGGTGTCCTGTGACGACATCGCTGACTGGCGACGCCCAACCCACCCGGTGAGGCGGCACGTCGCTCAAATACACATTAAACCGGTGCTGCCAGAGGAGTGCTCCGTTACTCACGTCGAACGCCATTAGACGTTCCTGGAGGTTTTCACCCTCACCGACGGCGTTTTGGATGTACACGTGTCCGTTGTTAACGATCGGGCCGGAGCGTCCACCATAGGGCACTCTCCACGCCAAGTTTTCACCGTCTGGTGACCAGGTTGCGACCAGACCAGTGTCGAGGGAAGTGCCGTCACGATTTGGCCCTCGCCAATCGGGCCAGTCGTTCGCCGTTGCAGGCACGACAGAAAGGACCGTCAAGCTAATCCAGAGAGCAACGCGATTGAGGTGACGAGGACTAAGTTTGGTCATTTCGTTCAAGGAATCCGAATGACAGACATCCTGACCTTAATATGCACATGTTTTGTCCGT
This sequence comes from Acidobacteriota bacterium, assembly GCA_002730735.1. GTDB lineage: Bacteria > Acidobacteriota > Vicinamibacteria > Vicinamibacterales > UBA823 > UBA11600. The sequence goes on from PCAU01000001.1 coordinate 428,262, forward strand.
CAAGGTGAAGAACGCCTGACCATTTGAGTCTGCAGACTGACGATTCTGATTCGCTGTTTTCTTAGGAATCGTTGGGCAATGACTGCGACTGGTGACCGCGCCTTTCCCAACGTTTGGCGAGGGAACTCCACATCTGTTTTTTCTTGTGCTTAATAGATCAGTTTCAGTCCGAGTTGTAAACGCCTGGCAGAACCGGCTGAAAGGATACGTCCAAAAGTTGGTGAACCAAGAAATGCATCGGGCAGCCCAAGGTTGACTCGGTTTAGGACGTTGAACGCCTCAAGTCGAATCTGTAAATCTAGGTCTTCGTTGAGAGACGCCTGCTTGAGCAGTGCCAAGTTGAGGTTCTGGAATCCCGGTCCATCGAGGATATTCCGACCGGCATTCCCAAAGCTGCCGTACGGGGGGAGGCTAAATGCTGTGGTGTTAAACCAAGCAGTGGCCGATGGGTTCGGACGGGTTGGGTCTCCGATAAGATTCGGCCGGTCGTTCATCCCGAACCCAAGTGCAGCGCGGCCTGTGTTGCTGTTATCAACTTCGGGAAGGAGCGCCACGGTGAATGGAGAGCCGCTTTGTGCCGTGAAGATACCGGCAACCGTCCAGTTTCCGAAGATGTGAGAGGCCCAGCCATCGACGACGAACCGCTGGTCTAGGCCGAACGGCAAGGCATAGGAGAAACTCATCGAGAAACGATGTCGGACGTCGAAGCTTGAGCGCCCTTTCTCGACTTTCGGATTATTACTGTCCTGCGGGAAATTGGGGTCGCCCGAACTCGTGAAAAAATCTGAGGCATCGTCAGTCCCTTTACCAAGCGTGTAGGCGGCATGCATTGTAAGACCGTTAAGCATCCGTTGCTGGGCCCTTACCTGCAGTGCGTTGTAACGCGATGTGGCGGTTGACTCTAATGCCACAATGTCGCCGAACTGCGGATTCGGCCGCAGGTTGTACGGGTGTGGGCTCGGCGCAGCCTGATTAATGTCGCGCGCGGTGAGCAAATTGTGGCCCTTTGAACCGACGTAATTCACTTCCAGCGACCGTCGATTGCCGATTTGATGCTGCACGCCAACGCTCCACTGCTGCAGCCATGGTGTTTTTAGGTTGCGGTCAAATGCCAACGCTGATGGGGGTGTTGCTATCGGAAACTGAGCCGGAAACGGGTTGGCGAGTGTCAGTGGAGCCCCCGGTAGCGGATACCACAAGTTGAAATCGAAGAACGGGGGATTAAAATACAGCCCCTCGCCAGGTGCTAGGGCCGACCGATTGTAGTAAATCCCATATCCACCGCGAACTACAGTGTTGTTGCTCATACCGGGCGTCCACGCGAACCCGATGCGTGGGGCGATGTTGTTGTAGTCGGTTGCATAGCCACCACGCGGGACCCCTCCGGTGCCCACCTGGACAATTCCCTGTGACGCAGGGTCAAAAACGTTTGCACGATCGTTGGTATCGACAGGGGGTGAAGTGACTTCGTAACGAACACCGGCGGACACCGTAAGGCTAGAGTTGAGCCTAATCTCGTCCTGGACGAATGCGTTAAAGTTCTCAGTGCGTAGCTGCTGGCGGTTGTCAAGTGTGGCGCCCCCTGTCATTAGGGGTAGACCAAGCAGGAGATCGGCGAGTGCATGGCCTGTGAAGTACGGTTGGCTGGTGAATGTTAGAAAACCTCGCGACTGGACATCGCGGAATGCCTTCTGGCGGGTGAAGTGTGCATCAAAACCGGCTTTCAGTAGATGGCGTCCGCGCACGAGGCTAAGCGAGTTCAATACTTGTAAAAGGTTGGTCGCGCTATGCTGCGGATTATTGAACTCGTCGCCGATGGGTGAGTAGCCGGTGACTTTAATAAAGCTAAGGCCGAAATCCCGAGGATTAGTCGACATTTCTGGCAGCCCTACAGTGCTGTTAAGGCTGTTACCGAAATTCTGGTGAAATACGCCGGTGGACACCCGACTGAACACCACCCGCAGGTCGTTCACAACGGCCGGCGAGATGACCTGGGTATGACTGACCATGAGATTCTGAGCTCGACGTTCAACGTTTGACCCGAAACCCGGTACCTCGGCGAAACCTGTCCCCGAGAACGGTTCAAATAACCGCCGATCTCCGAAGCTATAGCGCGCTGTCAGTCTGGACCCAGTGCCGAGCGTGTGATCGATTCGGGCATCAAAGCGATCGTTACGGTCACGCTGGTTAGGCGACGCGATGTAGTTTTCGAAGGGAACATTACGATTCGGGAGCGGGTAGAGGTTGGCGATTGCTTTGCCAATTGGATTCAGGAACGGTGCTGGAATGACATCACCTGGAAAACGCTGGCCCGTGAACGGGTTGGTTGGTGGTGTAAGCAGGCTGGCTGACAAATCACCTTGTCGCTCGGCGAGCGTCGGCACATTTGCGATCTTGGTGACCCCCTCTTTGAGTCGCAGGCCTTCGTAATCGATGAAAAAGAATGTCCGGTCCTCAATCAATGGCCCACCGAGTGACACGCCGAACTGATTCCGCCGGTAGTCTGGTGCCGGGCCGGCGGTTGGCGCAAACACATTCCTAGCGTTTAGTTCTTCTGTGCGGAAGAACTCGTAGGCCGTACCACTAAACCGATTAGTACCAGTCTTTGTCGTCACGTTGACCTGGGCGCCGGCATGACGGCCAAAAGACGCATCGTACGTGCTGGTCAGGATACGAAACTCCTTGATCGCGTCGATTGTCGGTCGCACCGCCGGGGTATTAAGTTTGGGGTCGACGTTGTAAGCACCATCGAGTAGGAACGCATTTGCATTTTCGCGCGCGCCGTTGACGCTCATGGCGAAGTCGCCACGAACCGATGCTGCCGACCCTTGTGGAGATGGCGAGGTTCCCGCTGCGAGCAACGCGAGTTCGAGAAAATTCCGTCCGTCGAGGGGTAACTGGACAATCTGTTGGTTATCAATAACCGTCGTTAATGCAGAGGAATCTAGCTCAATCGGTGTATCCGGGGCGGTCACGGTTACCTGCTCTGTAACCACACCAAGCTCGAGTTGAGCTTCTAGACGAAGTCGCTGACTGACTTGGAGCACCATTCGGCTGACATAGGTCTTGTATCCGTCCCGTCCGATTGAGATGCTGAATTCACCAGGCGGCAGCTGCGAAAACACGAACATACCCTCGCCACTGGTTGTTAAGACACGACGTATGTTGGTCGAAGCGTGCACGATCTCCACTGTGGCCCCGGCGACACGAGCATCGGTCGGGTCGATTACCGTGCCACGGATGGATCCTAGATGGGTTTGGGTCAGGCCGGTACCCACCGCCAGTATAATCATCGCGAAAACCGTCATGACCCGCACTGCAGCGCTCACTCCTGTCACCGACAAGCTTAAATCACTGCGAAAATTCTCGCTGGACCACCCGACCCTCGCTCATGCTTCGGCGCACCCACGATAATTGTTGCACCCACTGCCGGAACGGTGTCGAGGTTCGCGATTAGCTCAACGCCGTATTTTCCAGCCGGTAAGAATGTTCGGTGGGCGGGGTAGCCTTCGGCGTTACCGGTATCGAGGCTGAATGTATCAACACCTACACCGACGATGTTCCGTTCTTCACAAAGGAACGAAGCCGTTTCCCCACTGAAGCCGGGATAGTGGGTGACGCCTGCTTCGTCTGCGTTCGTGAACGCTTCGGCGTCGTGGATTCGGTCTCCCCACCCTGACAGCATCGCGACAAATGCTTTTTCGGGTAGGCGGCCGTGTTCCTGCTCCCAGACCAGAATGTCATTGATGGTCACAACCGTGTCAGGATTACTGCTGGCCCGCGCCACAATTGACAGGACCACCAGCGGTGCGAAGAAGCGCTCGGCTG
>PCAU01000002.1 GCA_002730735.1 Acidobacteriota bacterium
CAGCGAATAGCCCACGATGAAGAAGATCGCGAGGCTGCCAACGACGGTCATTATGTATTTCAATAAATTAAAAAGAATTTCGAAGCCGAAGCGCGCGGTTACACTGAAAATTAAACAGGCTACGCCTAACGGTGCCACTTTCATTACCAAGCCGATAATGGCGATTGTGACTTGGCCGAGGCTTTCAAGAAAATTCAGTAACGGCTGCCCTTTTTCCTTGGGCACGATGGTCAGCCCAACCCCGATCATTAAGGCGAAAAAAATGACGGCGAGCATCTCGCCATTGGCCGCAGCCTGGACCGGATTACGGGGCACAATCCGTACGAATAGATCAATGCCAAATGCCCCGTCGGCGAGTCCCATTGCGTCCGAGTCACCTTGGTAGGTCTCCATAAGCCGTTGGGTCACTGAGGCGTCGAGTCCCTCGCCCGGCTTCATGAGATTGACGGCTGTCAGACCTAAGACCGTTGAGAGCGCCGTCAAGCTCAGGAAGCTCAACATCGCGACAACACCAATGCGTCCTAGGCGTTTAAGGCTACCTAACCCTGCAATCCCAACCGACAACGTCGACACGATGAGTGGAATGACCACCATGATCAACGCGTTCAACCAGACACGCCCGATCGGTTCAGTCACCGAACTCACAAATTGTTCTGTCGCGGGAGAGCCATCCGTTGACAAGTTGATGACGATGCCGAGCACCGCACCAACTATCAGGCCCAGGAGGATTTTTGTGTGAAGAGCCATAATGTGATGATTACACACCTGTCAAGACGTCTTCATCATAGTAATCGACTTTGTGTAAGGGCATGACCACACTAGAGAGCACGTTCAGCACATGCCCACCGATCCGTTTGTAATAGCGTGTGGCTAAGACTAGCACGGTTGTAGTGCTTGCATCGTAGTCCGATTGACTGATCCGTCTGACAAGCGCGTCGCACCGATGAGCAGCATCCCGACCCTGGTGAATCAATTCAATTGCTCGTTCACGATTGGATGATGCGAACACTTCCGCCGCCACCTGAAAGGAGGTTTCCACGCCTTGCCGAATTTCCTGCAATTCCTGCACGAGCGCATCTTTAGGTAATGGTCCTGAACGAATATCGACGACCTCTGCCAAGTTTTTAGCGTAGTCGCCGAGACGTTCGACGTCCTTCACAAGACTCATTAACAATAGCGAATAGGGAACATCAGGCGTCTTGCCTTGAATAGAAAGGTGTGACACGACTTTTTTCCGAATTTCGCGCTCCAGCTTGTTCACTTGCACATCGTCTTCGTAAATGCGAGTGCGATCTTCAGCCGAAGTTTTTTCTCCAAAGCAAATCCCACCAGCTGACAAGGTCATATTGCAGGTCAACTGAAGCATCTCCTTGAAAGAGGCGCCCATGGTATGAAGTGGATTATCAGCGCGGAAAATACTAAGTAGTTCGCTGAGCATTCTCACCTCCTCCTCTCACTTTAATAACTGCGTTACATATATCAGCAGTGCTGGAAAACCGTAAAACATAGTCGCGACATAGAACAGAGCTAACTTCTTGGACCTAACAGCCGCCGCTGCAAGCATTCTGGCGGCCTGCAGTGGCACCTGACGAATCCTTCTAACGGGATAAATCAGTATCGTTCCGCTAAGGTTGAAAAACAAGTGCACTATGGCGATCTCGACCCCAGCCAAAGCATTCGGTCCGGACACGGCCAACGCGGCACCCATCGCAGTTATGGTCGTTCCGATGTTTGCACCGATCGTAATCGGAAACGCCTGTTCTAGCTTGAGGACGCCAGCGGCAGCTAACGGAACCATAATTGACGTCGTAATCGAACTCGATTGCACCATGACGGTAACGATGACCCCAATCGCCATCGCGAACACCGCACTTGAACCAAGCGCACTGGCCACCGCGGTTTCGATGCGTGAGATTACCAAGGAACGCATCAATTTTACGATTAGCCAAAGTGCTACAAAGATCAGCGCCGCGCTGATACCGACCAAGAAAAAAGCTTGTCCCCACTCTACGTTGAATATTGCTTCCGCTAAGCTCTGGATAGGGGTAAAAGCAAAGCTCAACAATGCCTTGAATGGGCTCTCATATGTGAAACTACCTATTCCGACAACTACCGTAGACAAGAATCTTGCAGTGCTCTGCAGATAGCCTGTCATTAATTCCAATGGCAGTAAGACCATTACCGCCAAGATGTTAAAGAAGTCATGGCAGCCGGCCATCGAGAACGCTCTTTCGAACTCGTCGCGCCGTCCCATGTGCGCCAATGAGACAACCGTACAGGTAACCGTCGTCCCAATATTGGCACCCATAATCATCGGAACAGCATTAGCTAACGGCAGAGGGTTGTCCGGTGCGGCTACCAGTCCAACGATCATGGACGTCGACACCGATGAACTCTGCACTAGCGTTGTGGCCAGCACCCCTACGAAGATCCCGACAAAGGGATTTGCAGTCAGACTGAAGAAGCTGTCTAGGAAATCTGTACCGAACAGCTTGAATCCATCGCCGAGCCCTTTGACGCCAAGCAAAAATACGAAAAGTAAAAACACAACCGACAGAACCCGTCGGATGACAGATGTGAGTTCTTGCTTTTCAGACGATGTGTGTCTTGTCATTCAGCTTTACGAACTGAGTGAAGGAAGGAAAAGTACGAACGTCCCTTTTAAGATTGTGGGTTCGGAGAGTCTTGGACGTTCATACACCGCAGGAAAAAACGACCTGCAAAAAACCGTGGGGATTCTAGGTCAGGCGTATAGGATTGTCAAGGCGAAAACTACAAGATATAGACAAAAAAGTTAAATGTACCACAAGATGTTGAAAGATATGGACTAATCCTGATTTTGCTCGATGCAAGCGGAAAATCGATCTTGTGGGCCTATTGCCCGCGACGAGGGTCAAGGGGGCAACCTCTCGCCGCCCCCTTAACCGTTCGCTGCGCTTTAAGGTAGAGCCATGGCGGCCAGCCCGTCACTGAGTTGAACGATGACGTGCTGTTTGCCTTCATGTACCCAGGTCGACATGCCATACCGGGTGGTCCCAGGAATTTCAACAGCACCCAAACGGTCCCCAGTGCGCTTGTCGATCGCGAAGATGTGCGGGATACCATCACTGGTCTGACCAGAAGCGAAGAGGAGTGTGGGTGTCACGGTCATCGCAGCGTGGCCACGTCTTCCAGGATTACTAGGCACGTTGTTGACTCCCTGCAGGAGAGGGTGGTTGCGGATGGCTTCCTGCTGTTCTTCTGACGCATCGCCGTTCGGGATCACCCAAAGGTACTCGCCGGTGTTTAGGTCGATTGCACTGATCCGCCCGATGGGTCCCTTCCAGATCGAAAGACCGTCGATACTTTCCGGGTTGGCGCCAGAACGCCGGCCCCCGCCACCACCCATGCGGCTACGGGAAAAGGCGACGACGGTCGTCCCGGTTTGGGCTGGGCCCTCTTGCGGGGAATCAATACCAGGGGCCACTGATACGTCACTGCAACCGCTATGTGACGTAATGAAGATAACCCCTGACTGTGGGTCAGCTACGGGCGGACCGGAGATGTTCACACCGCCCGTACCCCCGGGGCAAACACGGGCTGGTCCGAGCCCTTGCTCGTTACCAATATGCGTGGGCGGATTGAAGAGAGGTGCGAAGGAATTTTCTCGTTGCGCAACGGCCAACGCGCGCTGTCTGATATCTGGGGTGTAGTCAATCAGGTGTTCCTCGGTACGCCCCTGTAGGTCGAATGGCGCTGGTTTAGTCGGGAACGGCTGTGTTGGCGAGAGTCGCTCGCCCGGCACGTTCGATTCAGGCACTTCACGTTCCTCGATTGGCCAGATGGGTTCTCCGGTCTCTCGGTTCAACGCGTACAGGAACGCCTGCTTAGTAGCTTGGTAGATACCCTTGATTTCCTGGCCATCAACGGTGACGTCCAAAAGGACCGGAGCCGTTGGGGTGTCGTAGTTCCAAATATCGTGATGCACCATTTGGTAGTGCCATGCCCGTTCACCAGTTTTAACGTCCAGTGCGATGAGACTTGCGGAAAAAAGATTATCGCCAGGGCGGAACCCACCATAAAAGTCCAGCGTGGCACTGTTGGTAGGGATGTAGACCAAGCCAAGCTCAGGGTCGGCTGACATGGGTGCCCAGGAAGAAACATCACCCGTCCACATCCAGGCGTCGTTTAACCAGGTCTCGTGACCGACTTCTCCAGGCCGTGGAATGACGTTGAACTTCCACAGAAAATCACCGGTCCGTGCGTCGTAACCCAGAATGTCTCCCGGCACCATTTCCTGCCGGGTCTGGTTGTAGCCTTGCTCAGCTGAGTTACCCACGACGACCACATCGTTGACGACGATCGGTGGTGAGGAACTGGTGATGTAGCCAAGCTCAAGGGGGATCCCGGTGTATGGGTCGTAGGGCTGATTCGCGTTGAGCCAGGGACCCCAGTCCTGGATTAAATCTGCGACGAGGTCGACCGTGCCGGTTTGTCCAAAACCTTCGATCGGCACGGGCGCACCCCAATTCTCAAGCGGTCGTCCTGTTTCTGCGTCTAACGCGTGCAAGAAGAATGCTGGGCTAGTGATGAAGATGACCCCGCGGCCGTCGACCTTGGCATAGGCGACGCCCTTACCATAACCCTGCCGCATGGAATACTCGAAGCGGGGAGTGTTCGGCTCGGTGAAGCTCCACAGCAGTTCGCCTGTCTCTGGGTCGAGAGCGATCACATGACGGCGATTACCGGTGACCGTGATCAGTTTGCCACCAACATAACTCGCCGTGGCGCGGTTGGTGCTGGGCCCAAAACTTGATGCGTCCCACTCCCATGCCACCTCGAGGAACTCAAAATTTGATGCGTCGATCTGGTCCGCTGGGGAATAGCGTGTGTGCCAGGCATCCCCACCGAGGTATGGCCACTCAGTATTTTCGCTCGCGGGGTCCTGCGCTCCGGCGACCATGGGTAGGGTCAGCAGGATGGTACAGGTGAGGGCGAGCCACATCCACAGTAGTCTTGAGCTTTGCCTCTTGCTTCTCATCACTCCTCCTCGAATTCTGTTGAGCGAACGGGAAGTAGATCGTCGAAATTCTAACCCAGTCAGGGAGATATAGGGGAAACGGTGCTAACCTTTCTTTTGTATACCCAGTTTGCCCAGAGCGGTTGAAGCGCATATCACAAGCGATGAATACTCGTGGTTACGTCATTGTTACCGCCTCGTATTGGGCTCTGACCTTGACGGATGGTGCGCTCCGTATGCTGGTGACGTTGTACTTTCACCAGCTTGGTTACACTTCGCTCGACCTTGCCCTACTCTTTCTTCTCTACGAGTTTTGCGGCATTCTCACCAACTTGCTTGGTGGGTGGCTTGCGGCACGCTTAGGTCTGCGCGTCACACTCCTGGCCGGCTTGTGGTTGCAAGTCGTGGCCTTGCTGATGCTCTCGTTCGTGCAGCCAACGTGGACACTGGTGTTATCAGTTGGCTATGTAATGGCCGCTCAGGCGCTCTCGGGTATCGCTAAGGACTTAATGAAGTTGAGTTCCAAGAGTGCCGTCAAATCTTTTGTGTCTGGACAAGATGCATCCACTTTGTTTCGATGGGTTGGCTGGTTGACTGGCTCCAAGAATGCTCTCAAAGGATTGGGTTTCTTTATGGGCGGCGTGATGTTGGACACAATCGGTTTTTCCTTTTCGCTCTGGGTCATGGCTGGCGGACTCTTGGCCGTTTTGGTGCTGGCGACAGGGCAGCTAACGAGAGACCTTGGCAGGAGTAAGCGCCAAGTGACCTTTTCACAGATATTTTCCAGACGCCCCGCAATCAATATTCTTTCACTTGGTCGTCTCTGTCTGTTCGGTTCACGTGACGTTTGGTTCGTCGTGGCACTGCCGCTATTTTTAATCGATGTGATGGGCTGGAGCTTCGCGTGGGTCGGTGCCTGTCTCGCAAGTTGGATTATCGGCTACGGCTTGGTGCAAGCGGTTGCGCCTAAGGCTTTGAGTATTGCTGGCGAGTCAGTCATAACTGCTCGGACAGCTCAAATCTGCGGCAGCGTGTTGATAGTGGTGTCTGGCGGTCTAGCCATGGGTGCCTCGAATGTTATGCCGTCGATTGGCGTAGTGCTCACAGGTCTTGCCGCGTTCGGTATTGTCTTTGCTCTAAACTCATCCGTGCATTCGTATCTGGTGCTGGCGTACGCTGAATTTGATACGGTGGCAATGGACGTTGGTTTTTATTACATGGCCAATGCGGCAGGACGGTTGCTCGGCACGTTGATGTCGGGATGGTTATACCTGGAGACCGGACTGGCAGGGTGTTTATGGATGTCTATGGGTTTGGTTGTAACGGCCACCGGCCTTATGTTCGCCTTGCCGCCCATTAAGTATGCATCGGCGCCGACATCGAAATGAGCGGTTGCGCAAGCATCGCGCGCGTAATCGCGAACATTTACTGCTGCCCTCCCGAGAGATCACCAGCACGCTGGTGCTGACGTCTATGCAAGTTCGGAAGACGCTCGAAGAGACGATCTCGATCCGTCGCGACGTCGTCCTTATCGGAACGCGTGTACGCGCCCATGTCGAGATTCTCTCTCACCGTCATTTCGAGGAACACCCGACGGCCTGCAGGGTAACGTCCGCCGTCTCGAGCGCGGCCTTGAGTTTCTCGGTGAGCCGTTCCGCCCCCTGGGTGTCGCCGTGCACGCAGACCGTTTCGGCGGCGAGGGTGACAGTCGAGCCGTCAGTCGCCTGGACCGTGCCTTTGAGCACCATCTGGAGCACGCGTGAGACGACCCGCTCAGGGTCATGGATCACCGTCGCAGCCTCTCGACGTGAGGCCAGAGCACCGTCGGGTGTATAGGCGCGGTCGGCGAACGCCTCCGCCGCGACCCTGAGGCCGGCAGCACGTCCGGCGATGAGAAGTTCCGAGCCTGCTAGGCCGAAGAGGATCAACGAACGGTCAAGGGTAGCAACGCCGCGTGCAATCGCGGCCGCGATGTCGGCGTCGCGCGCGGCCAGATTGTAGAGCGCACCGTGCGCCTTGACGTGCTGTAGCCGCGTCCCCTCGGCTGCGGCGAGGCCGGCGACCGCGCTGACTTGATACATGACGAAGTCCTCAACCTCGTCCGGTGTCACCTTCATCTCGCGTCGCCCGAATCCGACCAGGTCGGGAAACCCCGGATGCGCGCCAATCGCCACGCCAGACGCGAGAGCCAGTCGGATCGTCCGTCGGATCACCGAGGGATCCCCGGCGTGAAAGCCGCAGGCAATGTTCGCCGACGTGATGCTCCGCATCACGCACTCGTCGTTGCCGATGGTGTAGGAGCCGAACGACTCCCCCATGTCGCAATTGAGGTCGATTCTCATGAAGAAAGTTGGGTCAGCACTTGGTGGGGAGGAGCCGAAGTGTGGAATTCAGCCTTCGCCCAGCCCGATCGTAGACAACCCGACGGCGTTGTCAAGTCACGCGAGAGGCTGGCAGCATCGGGGAAGTGCCCCCGCCTTTGCACGGACGCCAGTAGCTGCCTTGCCTGATCTGTCAGACCTGTCCGTAGCCCTATGAGTTCTTCCGCAGCCTGCTAGAACCCGTATTCCAGTCCCAGATAAGAGCTTCGGCCGACCTCGTTGACCCGCTGCCTCATGAACGGGTTCAGCGAGTTCAGATGGGTCGCGTAGGTCTCGTCAGTCAAGTTTTCCACTCCCAGCTTCACCGACACCCCCCGACCGAGTGCGATGCTGGCCCGCAGATCGAGAACGGTCCAGCCCTCGGTCGCCTGCTCGAGCCGCGTCGTGGCCACCCGGTTCTGAGCGCTCGCCACCGTCACCCCCAGCTCGATCCAGCGTTGCAAGTCCCGGGTGTGCGCCTGAATCGCATAACGCTGCTCGAACGGCTCGATCCCGAACACCGGTTCGTTGAGCTCTTCGTCCTCAGCCCAGACGTAGCTATACGAGGCGCTCACGTCCGCGTAAGGGCCGAGATCCGACTCGGCCTGCAGCTCGAAGCCGGCGAACTGGGCTTCGCTGCCGTTGATGTAGCGAAAGACCGTGTTCGGGCTGAGCGGCAGCCGTTTCGGCAGCGACTGGTCAGGCACGACGGTGATGTAGTTGTCGATGGTGCGATAGAAAATGTCGGCGGTGATCGACGCTCGCGCCACCTGGAACAGACTGCCGACATTGACCTCCAGCGCCTCCTCCGGTCTCAGGGCCGGGTTCCCCATGAACTCGGCCGCGGTCTGGAACTTGGTGGACGGAAACCGGTCTGAGTACCGCTCCATCGGCGTGGCGCTTCGCACGCTCCGGCCGACTCCGGCCGAGACGACGAATGCGCCGGTCACCGGCAGGGTGGCGTTCACGGCGGCGCTGACGTTCGTTTCGGTCTGGTTGATCGAACCCGTGGTATTGGCGGAGAAGAAGTCCGAGACCACGCCAGCCGACGCGTCGAGCGCGTCGACCCGCACAGTAGCACCGAGCTGTCCGCCGCCCCAGGCGTAGATCGCCTGGGCGTACCCACCGATATTCGTCAGACCGGCGTCTGGCCAGACGATGTCGCTGAAGATCAGGGAGTCGTTCGAGCGCCGGAAGATCGACCGGCTGGCGTTCTGTTCCAGGCGCGTCAGGTCGGTTCCAAGCTTCCAGTCGATCGTGCCCTGGTCAAGCATCACGTAAAACCGCCCGCCGGTCGTGTCCGATTCGGTCGGTAGCTCGACCCGCAGGCCAAACGGCGGGATTCGCCCCAGCATGTCGAAAGCCGTCGGTTTCTCGTCGTTGTTCATCAGGTGGTCTTTGAGGTTGGCGTAGACCTGACCGTGTATCTCGGACACGATCGACGCCTGCGGTCGCCAGGTCACCTCACCGGCGTGCGAGTGCGTCTTGAAGAAGGTCGCATCGAGAATCCGACCCGCGTAGTCGATGTCACGCTGCTCCTGATACCCGCCCAGATACTCGATGGTGGTTGCCGCGTTCGGTTTGAAGGCGGCGGTCCAGCGGGTGTCGAACGACTCGTAGTCGCCTGGAATCAGGTTGTTGTCGCCATCCTCGTAGTCGTTCGCCGCCCGGGTGTTGTGGTACACGGCGAACCGGGCGCGATCGTTGCTACCCCAGACACCGGCGAAGCCGTCGGTGCCGTCGCCGCTCTGCGCGTAGTTGGCGCCGACACGACCACCCAGGACGAACTCGCCGCCGGAAAACGCTGGCCGGAACGTCTCGATACGCACAGCGCTGAGGGCACCGGCCCCCCAGGTCAGCGCCCACGGCCCTTTGACGACGCGCACCGCCTGCAAGGTGTGCGGGCTGACATGGCTAATGTCCGAGTCCATCCGGGCTGGGCCAGCGGCGTATGTGCGAGTGCCGTCGACGAACATCGCTACCTGTGTCTCCTGGAGACCGCGAATCGTTGGCTCCAGGTTGATCGGCCCGCGCCGCGTGGCCGAGAGGCCCGCCTTGGTGCGCAGGTGCTCAGCGACGTCACGGACGGCGCGTTGCTCCGCCTCGGTCGCCGACACGACGACCTCCATGGCCAGTTCCGGCATGGTGGCGGTGACGACCACCTCCTGTCTGAACGACCCGAGCTTGAGCTCGATACGGAAGTCGCGCGTCGGCGCGCCGATGGCGACCTCCCGTGTGACCGATTCGAAGCCCAGCAGGCTAGCCGTCAACTGGTAGGTGCCGGCCGGTACGGTGAACTGGAACCGACCCTCCCGGTCGGTGGGGATGGTCGCTACGAAGTTGCCGTCGACGGTGCGTAGGTCGACCGACACACCGGGCAGCGCGAACGCTTGTGGGTCAACCACCACACCGCCCCAGTTCACGCCCTGAGCATGGGCGGCGGCGGTGGTGGTTGTCGCGATGAACACGAACGCGAACAGATTCTTCCAACGGGCCTTGCAGCGGAACAATGAACCTCCTCGAGCGCTCCAACACGAGAGCGCGCTAACAGTCGAGCGGTGTCTGTCCACACCGATCACGATCGGCACGATGCCGGTTTGATCGTCAACGGAGAGCCAAGACGAAGGACGACGGAGGGGTTATGACGCGCGGGGTGGAGGTGACGGTGGATCGGCCATCGGTTGGGCCGGTGTGAGCGACGCCGCGATGGGCGTAGGGGTGCAGTCGAGCGGTATCCCGATGTCGCTCGTTACTGGCTCGGGCGGCGCGAGCGGCACGTGCAGCCACGCGAGCAACTGGTGGTCCACCCCGCAGGTCTGCCACGTCGCCACCGGGTCGGCGGATGGACCGTCCTCGTTCCCGTGATGCATCGGGCAATAGGCGCCCGGCTCCATCTGGTGCGGGCACTCGTGCACGGGCGGGCTCCCTGTGTCCGCCAGATAGCAGACCGCGAGCGGCGCCGCGACTAGGGTCGCGATCTGACCGAGGATGACGAAGAGCACGCTAGCGCGAAAACTGGACTGCGTCACAATGAAAAGACGCCCGTGCTGCGAGAGAACCGGCGCCGGACGTAGCCCCCAGTGTAACAAGGGCAGGTCGCCTATTGTCAAAATCTTATCGGTTCTTCTGGAATCTCGTCGGATGTGATGTTGGTGGAGGCGGCGGGAGTCGAACCCGCGTCCGAAAGCACGTACCCGTGGGACTCTACATGTGTGTCGGCTCTTGAAAGTTTGCCAGTAGCGTTGAAGAGCCGCCGAAATTGCTACTGACTAGCCCCGAAAACGTCTCATCGTTCCGCGTCGGCACGGCACGTTACGACCAGCCTGCTGAAATGACATTCAATCCCGCCTCACAGGCTAGAACGGGTTGAACGTCGCTACCCTTAGGCAGCGAGAGCGAGCTGCGTATCCGCAGTTATGGTTTGTTCCATCGGATTTACGAGTCGATGGTGCTCGACATGCATCCCGCGGTTGTATACCTCCGTCGAAGCCGTATCGCCCCCGATTCTCTGACCAACGTTCACCGTGGCCAGAAGACCACGCGCGTTCCCTATTGTAGTCTTGGGGGGATCACTGGTCAATTCGTTGAGCACATGAGACTTGTAGCTGTTCGCGACCAGCGCAAGCGTTCACAACATCCCGTATAATGACCGCTTGTCTGTTTCCGTAACACGGTTTAGTGGGACCAGTTGCTGGTTCGTGATGTTGCGGGATGACCGAACCCGTCAAGCGATCACGGTCGCGCCGGTTGTGCAGTTGGTCGGGATATCACATGTTGCAGCTCTGCACGAGATCACCGAGGTCTTTCGTAGAGTAGGTGAGCAGGGAAGTGAGTTCGCGTCATGACTCAGGGTGTCGGGTCCAAGAAGGCTAGTCAGTTCACCGAATCGGTCATTCGTGAGATGACGCGGCTGTCGGACGAGCACGACGGTGTTAATCTGTCGCAAGGCTTCCCAGATTTTCCTGCACCTGACGCGATTAAGACCGCCGCGTGCGCTGCAATTCAGGCCGATGACAACCAATATGCCATCACGTGGGGTGCGACGCCGCTCCGCGAAGCTGTCGCCAAGGATTTTACGCGCCGGTATGGCGTTCCGGTAAATCCTGACACGCAGGTCACGGTCTGCTGCGGGTCGACTGAGGCAATGCTTACGACGTTGCTCGCGAGCGTCGACCCGGGAGATGAAGTCATTGTCTTTGAACCGTTTTATGAGAACTATGGGCCCGATGCGATTCTTTCCGGTGCCGTGCCCCGCTATGTGACGTTGCGCGAGCCAGCGTGGATGTTCGACCCTGATGAGCTCGCAGCGGCGTTCAACGACAGGACTCGTGCAATTCTTATTAACAGTCCAAATAACCCAACCGGTAAGGTGTTCACCCCGGAGGAACTCGGTGTCATTGCAGGGCTCTGCCAGCAGTGGAACGTGCTGGCCGTGACCGATGAGATTTACGAGCACATCATCTACGATGGGGTGCGTCACGTGCCGATGGCGGCGATTGATGGGATGGTAGACCGCACTGTGACGATCAACAGCCTCTCGAAGACCTTCAGCGTAACGGGGTGGCGAGTGGGCTGGACCATCGCACCGCCAGAACTGACGGGTGCGATCCGAAAGGTACATGACTTCGTGACCGTGGGTGCGGCCGCACCCCTTCAGGCTGCCGGCGCGGTCGCCCTTGAGTTGCCAGATAGCTACTATCGTGGGCTGGCCGATAGTTACGAGCAACGGCGGAATCTCCTAATGGAGATTCTTGAGCGGCACGGTTTCAATTGCTACCGTCCCTCAGGGGCTTACTACATCATGACCGACATTGACCTCACCTCGGTTGGTGCGGTGGACGACGTGGAGTTTGCCCAGTATTTAGTCCGGGAAATTGGCGTGGCTGCTGTGCCCGGGAGCAGCTTTTATCGAAACACTGAGTTCGGTCGCACGAAGCTCAGGTTTTGTTTCTGCAAGCAGGACGAGACCCTGCGTGAAGCCGACCGCCGCCTGGCAAAACTCGGCGTGCAGACCACAGGCTGACCCGCACTTGTGGAGTTATCGTAGACGTTCGTATGGTCGCTGCTACCAAACGACTCCTCCCTTACGTCCTCCGACATCGCCGTCGGTTACTGCTTGGCTTATCGTGTGTTGTTGCGATGGCCTCGGTCTCGCTCTTGTCACCGTGGGTGCTCAAGTATGCCATTGATGACCTGACGGTCGGGGTCACTCGCGGGAAGCTCGGCCTCTACGGGGCATTGTTGCTGGGTATTGCGGTGGTGGGTGGCTGTTTTCGATTCCTGATGCGCAGGTTAATCGTCGGCGTGTCGCGAGAGATTGAGTACGACATCCGGAACGACTTCTACGCGCACCTTGAGCGTCTCTCCCTAAGCTATTTTCAGTCCGAGCGCACGGGCGACATCATGTCGCGTGCGACGAACGACCTCAGCGCGGTTCGCATGATGGCCGGACCAGCCATCATGTACTCGGTCAACACTATCCTCGTGTTCTTTGTCGCGATCATTTTGATGCTTTCGATCAATCTCCGTTTGACACTGATCGCACTGATACCGCTGCCGTTTGTGTCGCTCTTGGTGAAATTCTTCGGCAGTGCGATTCATCGCCGCTTTGAGGAAATCCAAGCTCAGCTGTCCCACATGAGTGCGGTGGTCCAAGAAGCGCTCGCTGGCGTGCGGGTCGTTCGTGCCTATCGACAGGAGGAGTCTGAAATAGAGCGGTTTCGGGTCGCCAATAGAACATATCTCGATCGGAATCGAGGTTTGATTCAACTCCAAGGGCTCTTCTATCCGAGTTTGGCGATGTTCCTCGGTTTTGGAGGGTTACTCGTATTGTGGCTCGGTAGCCGCGAGGTGATCCTCGGGCAAATCACGGTCGGTGAATTCGTGGCATTCAATGCGTATTTGGTGATGCTCACCTGGCCAATGATCGCCTTCGGTTGGGTCACGAACATGCTGCAACGTGGCATGGCGTCATGGAAACGTATGCTTGAGGTCTTCGATGCGGTGCCGGAGATCATTGACCGGGGTGGGGTGCCGGTTGGGAACGTCCAAGGGGGCATTGAAATACGCGAGTTGACGTTCGCTTACGGTGATGGAGCCCCGGTACTCTCCAGTCTCTCACTTCGCGTTGAACCGGGACAGACGCTTGCCCTTGTTGGCGGTACGGGTTCTGGAAAGTCAACGCTGCTCGGCCTCATTCAACGGCTATATGACCCGCCACCTGGGACGGTGTTCATTGATGGTATCGACGTTCGGGACCTGCCGTTAGGTCAGTTGCGGTCTGCTGTCGGATACGTGCCGCAAGAGCCGTTCCTCTTTTCGACGACCCTCCGCGATAACGTGGCGTTCGGACTAGCCGAGGACGCGAACACTGATGTGGTGGACAAATCGGTACGGACGGCAATCACAGTGGCTTGTCTAGATGCCGATATTGAACAGTTTCCACGCGGATATGAGACGACGGTCGGAGAGCGAGGCATCACTCTTTCCGGCGGGCAGAAACAACGGGTTGCGTTGGCACGAGCGCTGACGGTTGACCCGCGCATTCTGATTCTTGACGACGCCCTGTCCGCAGTGGATACCTACACAGAAGAGCGAATTCTGAAAGGGTTACGTGAGGTCATGGATCAACGGACATCAATCATTGTCGCCCATCGAATGTCCACGGTACGCGATGCTGACATCATCGCCGTTCTTGATCAGGGACGGTTGGTCGAACAAGGGACGCATGACGAATTGCTTGACCTTAATGACGTCTACGCCGACCTCTATCGCAAGCAGCTGTTGGAGGAGGAACTGGCCGCATCGTAGCCTCGGCTGTGGGACATGTCCGCTTACGAAGAAGAAGCTCTCGGAAAAGCCTATGACGCCCGTTTGATGCGGCGGCTCTTGACGTATCTTTGGCCCTATCGCCAAACGGTGGCTGTGGCGCTTGTGGCGATCATTGGACACTCTGCATTACAGCTCGCACAGCCGTATCTCACGAAAATTGCCATTGATTCCTATATTGCGACGGGTGATCTTGCCGGACTGAACCAGATTGCGCTGGTGTTTCTCTTCGTACTATTGGGAGCGTTCGTTCTGGAATACATCCGAACCTACACGCTCCAGATGACTGGTCAGAAGATTATGTTCGACCTGCGGATGCAGGTATACGGGCATTTACAGAGACTCGACGTGCGTTTCTTCGATCGTAATCCGGTCGGGCGACTAATGACGCGCGTGACGACCGATGTTGATGTGTTAAACGAATTGTTTGCCTCCGGCGTCGTCGCAATCTTTGGCGATGTGTTTATGCTCATCGGGATCATGGCCGTCTTACTTTCAATGGACTGGCGCCTAGCGCTCGTAGCGTTTTCCGTATTGCCGCTCATCGTAATCGTGACGCAGTGGTTCCGCCGGCATGTCCGAGAGACCTATCGGACTGTGCGAATTTGGATTGCGCGGATCAACGCGTATTTACAGGAACACATCACGGGCATGGCGACCGTGCAGGTGTTCCAACGAGAAAAGCGGAGTTTTGATGCGTTTGACGGGATTAATCGGACCCATCGCGATGCAAACATCGCATCGATCTTTTTCTATGCGGTGTTCTATCCAGCTATCGAGTTGGTTGGCGCATTAGCAGCGTCCCTGATCATTTGGTTTGGTGGTGGCTGGGTGTTGGACGAGTCATTGACCTTGGGGGTCCTTGTCGCCTTCCTGCTTTATGCTCAGCGCTTCTTTCGGCCGATTAGCGACATGTCAGAAAAATTTAATATCTTGCAATCAGCCATGGCTTCATCTGAGCGGATTTTTTCATTGCTTGATACGCCCGTTAAGACCCAGAGTCCGACAAAGCCAATACTGCGTCCGGCGCCGGCTAAAGGCCGAATTGAGTTTGATGGTGTGTGGTTCGCTTATGGCGACGATAACTATGTTCTTCGGGATGTATCGTTTGTCGTGGAACCGGGAGAGCGAATCGGCATTGTTGGTGCAACGGGTGCGGGTAAAACGACGATCATAAATTTACTAATGCGTTTCTACGACGTTTCAAGAGGGCGGATTCTCGTGGATGGAATTGACGTTCGTGAGCTGTCCCTGTCGGACCTTCGTGGGCTCTCCAGTCTAGTTCTCCAGGATGCACACCTTTTCGCGGGGTCCATTGCCGCGAACGTGCGGCTAGGTGATCAGACGATTACTGATGCCGAGATACACGCTGCGATTACGAGTGTCCATGCCAAACCATTTATTGATCAACTTCCGGCCGGTCTTGCGAGTCCAGTGGCGGAGCGGGGTGCAACGTTGTCAGTTGGACAGAAGCAGCTGTTGACGTTTGCTCGTGCCCTAGTGTACGAACCGAGGGTGTTGGTGCTGGACGAGGCAACATCGAGCGTGGACACTGAGACCGAAGTGTTAATTCAGGATGCACTCCGTGTGTTAATGACGGGGCGTACAACGATCGCGATCGCCCACCGACTCTCGACGATTCAGGATATGGACCGGATTCTCGTTCTACACAAGGGGCAATTGCGAGAAGCTGGAACGCATCAGGAACTGCTGGCGCGCCGTGGGATTTACTACAAACTTTACCAACTGCAATACCAAGAGCAGGAAATTGCCGCGGCGGGTTAGCGTGGAGGGGCGTCGTTCAACGTCAGGGGCCGAGAGAACAGGTGCTTTGGCTGCCACTCTTTTTCTCGTCGTTGGAACTCTTCGTTGATCCGTTCGGGCTCGCTGTCTGCCGGGTTCCATCCGAGCCGGACAATCGTGACGTCTAGCGGGCGACGTCCAAAATCCAAAGCCTCATAGCAACTCCAGATGTAGATGTCGATCATTCGACCTTGGATTGCTGGGCCGGTATCGAGAATAGTGTAAAGGCCGTCGTAGTCGCCGGCTGCACTGACTCGGATAATCGAACCGAGTGGCAATATTGAGGGGTCGCTTGCAGCGATTCCGGACCGAACCCGAACCCCCGACCGGGTGGTTTGGCCTTTGCAGTAGGCGGTGGCGATAAAGCGTAACGGTGTTCGAGGCTCTGGTAGTGGGGTCGAGACGTTGGAAAGAGCGGGGCTTTCGGCAACAGTGGGCAAATCGACCAAGGTTATGTCCGCAACCAAGACCACCACGACGGTGGTTACCACGGCGGTCACGATTTGTTCCCGGAAGGATATCGCCAGCATCTACTGAATGAGACGAAATTCGCTCTCGGTCGGGAAGTCTATCAGAAGTGTTGGAACCCAACGGGGAGCGGCTCATCACCTCCTGGCCGTCGGAGCAGTAGGTCCGGTGTGGTAGTGACAGTGCCAATCCGTGTAACCGACAGTGGTTTGACGAGACGTGCAAGAAGGTGCGCACGGCTGCGTGGTCGGTCGGGCAGTGTGAATAGCAGTTCGTAGTCCTCACCGCCAGAAATGGCTGCGACGATTGGGTCTCGGTCCTGCGCAGCGAACCAGCGCCGCGCGGCATCTTGAACGGGTATTGCATCAGCTTCGACGATCGCTCCGAGACCTAGCGGTCGTGTGAGTTGAGTTACCGCATCGGCGAGTCCGTCACTGAGGTCCATTGCAGAGGTGGCTACCCGGTTGCGTCCGACACGAAGGCCGGCGCGTACTCTTGGTTCCGGTCGAAGGAACCTTTCGACGCAAGAGGTCATCTCGTTACCAGTGTCTGACGCCTTTCGTTGAGCTTTGAGCCATTCGAGGCCGGCTGCCGCGTTGCCGATTGAACCGGTCACATACAGGCCATCTCCGGGTTGAGCACCCCCACGGGTCAGGACCGTTCGCCGTCGGACTGACCCTATTGCCGTGATGTCGATGCATAAAGGGCCTGGAGAGCGCGTCAGATTACCGCCAACCAGTTCCAAGTGGTGCTGGCTGGCAAGTGCTAGTAGGCCATCGAGGAGATGGTCGAGGTCATCGAGAGTTAGGTCCGGGGGTAAGAACAGCGAGAGTACGCCGACACGTGGCTCTGCACCCATAGCTGCCAAATCGCTGAGGTTGATGGCCAGTGCTTTGTAGCCCAGGTCGGCTGGGGTTCCGAATGCGCGGTCGAAGTGAACGCCTTCAACCATCGCATCGGTAGTGATGACGTCGAGCCGGCCTCGGGCCGGCTCGACGACCGCTCCGTCGTCACCAATTCCGATTACGACCCAGGATGGAGCCGGTGGCACCCGCGCTCGGATACGTTCTAGTAGTTTGTATTCGCCGAGTTCAGCAACACGCTTGCCCGCCGTTGGCGTGGCCGTCCTATCTGGTCGGTCTGGCATGGCTGGTAGTGAGCTTTGGGGGCTTACACGACGGAGGCCTTTGGTCTGTCATTGCAGTCCCTGGAATGGGTTGAGCTATGTGGCGCGCTCTTAAAATCTAATGAAAGAAGGAGAGGGAAAAGCCCCGCTTTGCCGTGTGGGGAGGTCGGATGAACCTGCGTGTAGCAGGTGGAATCGCTGGGTCCATCCGCGTTTCAGGCTACCTCACTCAGAGGCGTGCACACCACACGGTGTTGCAATTCACTCAAAGTAACATTGGCTCAACCGAACCTCCGAAACCATCACGGACAAAGCAGGGAAATCACCCCACACCACCAACCGCCCACAGCTGGTTGTTAGTGTGCCGATTGCAACTCTACTATTCGTCGACGCGATCTTAGAATGAACGGTGGGGACTGGCAAGCGGCAGGTGTTTAGTTTCTGGATGGGGGACGGGGCTTAGGTATTAGAGGCCAAGACCTCATCGATCAGCTTCTCCAGGTTCTCCACTTGCTTGAGGACCTGTGGCATCGTCGATTGATCGGCACTCTTACACATGAAGTAATCGTCGGTGATGTTGAGTGCGGCCAGAACAGCGACTTTGAGCGAATCCGTCGGTGCTTGCTCATCAGTCTCCACATTCATCATCCTTTTTTCGACGTGAGCTGCGTATTTATTTACCACGGTTGGTTCGAGTGAACTCCGTACTGCGTATGTCAAGCCATGAATCTCGACGTTGGTAACGTTCGACGAATTTTGAGGCACGGCGCTACTCCTAAAGGTCTATCGCTTCTAACTGTTCCAGGATACCGGTAACGCGTGTCCGAATCTGATCACGCTCAGACCGCAGCGCAACCACTTCAGCATCAGCACGGTCAGATTCCTCGAACTGGGCCCGAAGCGCGGTGAGCTCACTCTTCAGTTGTTCGTTTTCACGGATCGCGCTGGTCTTCTCTTGTTGTAATCGTTCCACCAACCCTATTAACAGCTTCACCTTGTCTTCAAGGCGACTGAGTGGCTCCAGAGCGGAAGAACGTTTATTAGCCATCAGACTCCCTCAATTCGTTAACGGATCCGAGCTTGGTGGGATGCAGCTAACGCCGACACGATTTCCTCCACCGCCTGTTGCACCTCAGTGTCAGTCAGTGTGCGGTCTGGCTCACGGAAAGTAAGTCGAAGCGATAGACTCACGCAGTTCTCTGGGATGCCCTTGCCAGTGTAACGGTCAAATTCACAGATTGAAAACAGTGTATCCGGTGCGGCCGACCGGATCGTGTCACGAACCACCGAGGCAGGCAAGGTGCTCGCGACGATGATTGACAAATCCCTTACTACAGATGGATGACGGGGTAGGGCTGCGCAACGGAAGTTGCTACGGTCCGAAGAGATTTGTGCGACCGCGTCGAGATTCAGTTCGGCGACGAACACCTCGTCAGGTCCGTCAAGCCCGAGCATGACGCAAACGGTTGGCGCAAGCTGTCCCAGTATTCCAAGACGGGTGTTGTCCGTGACCACCTCTGCAGCATGCCCTGCGACCAAATATGCAGAGGTCGCTTGGCGATACACCGGGGCCACCACACCCAGGGTGTTGAGAAGCTGCTCGACGCTACTTTTGATGTCAAAGAAATCCACGTTACGTGAGGGCTGGCTCCAATGCTCCGGCGTTCCAGCACCTGTCCACGCGAGGGCAACCGCTCGCGTCTCGCCTGCCCGTGTGAACCGCGTTGCAACCTCAAACAGTTTTACGTCATGACGTTCCCGACGGTGATTATGGGCGACTGAACCGACGAGCCCAGGCAAGAGAGACGGGCGAAGCACCGTGAATTGCTCAGACAGTGGATTGCTAATTGTTACCAGTTCGTCGGGGTCGCTAACAAACGGCAACGCTACCGGGTGTTCGATAAATGCAAATGTTACGGCCTCGGAAAAACAATTAGCCCTGGCAACCTGACTGACGAGTCGGTCGCGGTCGATTCGGGGATCAGCCGGCGGCGGCGGCGAATCCAAAATTGGAAACGTAGACGGCAATCGTTCATATCCGTGATGACGTGCTATCTCCTCGATCAGGTCCACCTCTCGCGAAACATCCACCCGTCTCAAGGGTATCTCTACGTTCCACGTGCCTGGGTCCGTTTCCTCCACAGTGAACCCGAGGCGTGTGAGGATGTTGACGACAAAGGCAGAGTCGATGGTTTGACCAAGTAAATATTCGACCCGCTTGTGTCGGAGACGGACGCACGTGAGTTTTTTTGGGTCCGGATAACAGTCGATAACGGGCCCGATTGCCTTGCTGGCGCCAATCTGCCGAAGTAGCGTGCAACAGCGCTCGAGCGCTCTGACCGGTGCTGAGACATCCGAGCCACGCTCAAACCGATAGGATGCATCGGTGCTGAGAGCAAGCCGCTTACTAGTGCGGCGCACGGACACTGGTTGAAAGTAGGCGCTTTCTAGGACGATGATTCGTGTAGCCTGATTCACTTCGGAATCTGCGCCACCCATTACGCCTGCCACGGCTTGGGGCCGCTTACCGTCGGCAATGACCAGCATGTTGTCAGTCAGTCGGCGAGTTTGGCCGTCCAAAGTTTGTATCTGCTCGCCAGGTTTAGCCCGACGGATACGTAACTCGGCACCTTTCAATCGATTGAAGTCGAACGCGTGCATTGGTTGACCGAGTTCTAATAAGACGTAGTTAGTGACGTCGACGATGTTGTTAATTGCCCGACCTCCGGCGGCCTCGATGCGTTGAACTAGCCAATCAGGGGAGTCGGTTACGGTGACCTCTGCGACGGCTGCTGCATACCGTGGGCAGAGGTCCGCGTCTTCCAAGGTTACGGACAACTCCGGTAAACCGCCCACGAGCTCCTCTGTTGGAGCCATTTCAGAGGTTGGCATCCGAAGTTCCGTGCTGTACATTGCAGCGACCTCACGAGCGATCCCGGTCACACTCAGGCAATCAGGACGGTTGGCAGTGATCTCAAGGTCAAAAACAGTGTCGTTTACCGTAGAGCTCTCTGGTCGTGGTTCAATGGCTCCAACTTCGAAGCCGCGCATGTCGAGACTTGACGCGAACTCCTTAACAGGAACCGGCACCGTCACATAGTCATCGAGCCAAGAGAGTTGGATTCTCACGCTGGAAACTGCTCCAGGAATTTGAGGTCGTTTTCGTAGAAGAGCCTGATGTCGTCAACGCGATATTTCAGCATCGCAACCCGTTCAATACCCAGACCAAACGCCCAACCCGTATACCGCTCGGGGTCATACCCAACTGCTTCGAAAACGGCGGCGTGCACCATGCCGCTGCCAAGAATCTCAAGCCATCCGGTCTTTTTGCATACGTTACAACCGGCCCCATCGCAGAAGAGACACCCAATGAAGACCTCCGCAGATGGTTCGGTATATGGGAAAAAACTCGGTCTGAACAGCACTTTGGTATCAGGATCAAAGAGTTCTCGAAGGAACGTCTCGAGTGTGCCTTTTAAGTCGGCCATCGTGACACCCTCGCCGACAAGTAGACCCTCGATTTGGTGGAACATCGGCGTGTGGGTGACATCTAGATTGTCGCGACGGTAAACCGGACCTGGTGCAATGATTCGGATCGGTGGTTCGTGTTCCTCCATATACCTGATCTGCATGCCTGAGGTGTGCGTGCGGAGCAGTCTTCGTGGCTGATTATGTGGTCCTGAAGCCGCACTTGGTTCGAGTGGCTCGGCGAGGTAAAGCGTATCCTGCATATCGCGCGCAGGATGGTCGCGTGGCATGTTGAGTGCTTCGAAGTTGTGATATTCATCCTCGACTTCTGGGCCTTCGAGCGCCGTGAATCCCATCTTGGCAAAAATCGTCTCAATCTGTTCCCGAAGTGCTGTTAACGGGTGACGCGATCCGGTTACGGCCCCCCGTCCAGGCAGGCTTACGTCCACCGTGCTCGTCACCTGACCGCCCACTCCGGTTGCAGTTCGCCGTTCACGGATCGCTACATCAATGTCACGTTTCAGCTCGTTGGCAAGGCGCCCCAACACCGGCCGCTCGTCCGCCGGGGCGGACGCGACTTCCTTCATAAGTGTGGTGACAACCCCACCCTTACGGCCGAGGTATCGATCGCGGACGGTTTGGAGTTCTCGGGAAGTTGAGGACTGGGCGAGGTCAGTCTGAAATCGAGTGCGCAGATCGTTAATCGCGCGCGCGTCAGTCATCTTAATTCGAAGAAACAACGGAACGGCAGTCCATTTTGTCTGACTGCGGCTTGCTCGTCCTAGTTACCTACTGGCGCCCTTGGCTTGGGCCGCTAGATGAGCGAAGGCGGCCGGTTCACTAACGGCCAGTTCCGCCAGGCTTTTTCGGTCGAGGGCAACACCGGCTGTTTTCAGACCGTAGATGAACTGGCTGTAGCTCAATCCGTGTTGACGCGCCGCAGCGTTGATCCGTATGACCCAGAGCCGTCGGAAGTCCCGTTTTTTACGGCGCCGTCCGATGTAAGCGTATGAGAGAGCCTTGTCGACAGACTCCTTTGCCGCACGATAGAGCTTGCTCTTGGTTTGATAGAAGCCCTTGGCGCGTGACAGCAGCTTCCGTCGTTTGGCGCGCCTCACATTTCCGCGTTTAACCCTCGGCATAACTTTTCTCCCACTGACCGGACCAAGTCCGGCGTTACTTGTTTTGCAGCATTCGCTTCAGCCGAGGCGTGTCAACTGCCGAAACGGTTGTCGTACCGCGTAGCTTCCGCTTCCGTTTCGTGCTCTTGCTGGTGAGTATGTGTTGCTTGAATGCTTTACTGCGAACGATTTTCCCTGAAGCGGTTTGTTTGAATCGTTTTGCAGCCCCGCGATGTGTTTTTAACTTTGGCATGGAACTCGGTCACTCTCTCGATGAGGTCTTATACTTCCTGCGTCAACTTTTCTTATCGGCTCCCTTGCCGGGAGTACGCTGCGACAGGATAGTGTGCATTGTATTACCTTCACGGCGTGGCATGGTCTCCTGTGTAGCCTGATCGCCTAGGTCCGCTACCAGGCGCTCAAGAATCCGCCGTCCGATCTCTGGATGCGCCTGTTCCCGCCCTCGCATAAAGATCGTGGCCTTGACTTTATCGCCGTCGGCGAGAAATCGTTCAATGTGCTTTTTCTTGAATTGATAGTCATGCTCGTCAACTTTAGGACGAAACTTGATTTCTTTAACGTCAATGGTCTTCTGGCGTTTCTTGGCTTCCCGTGCACGCTTTTGCTCTTGATACTGATAACGCCCGAAGTCCATGATGCGGCACACCGGCGGTGAGGCCGTTGGCGAGATTTCAACGAGGTCCAGTCCTTTTTCCTTAGCGACGACGAGTGCCTGCTGAGGCGGCATGATGCCAAGCTGTTCGCCTTGATCGTCAATGACCCGAATCTCACGTGTCCGGATACGTTCGTTTACCCGCGTGCGGCTTTCACGCCGCGGTGCACCTCTATAGAAAGCGATAAAAACCCCCTTAGTTTATTGTAGCAGCGCCTTTCCGGAGCCGCACCTCATTAACCGCGGCATCGCGAAATTCGTTAAGTGGCCGAGACCCTTGATCGCCTCCGGCCCGACTTCTGACGGCCACTGCGCCGTCACTAACCTCGCGATCCCCAGCTATCAGCATATACGGGATCTTCTGTAACTGGGCCTCTCGAATTTTGTATCCGATTTTTTCCTTTCGCGCGTCGACTTCCACTCGGAGGCCTGCTTCGGTGAGTTTGGTCCGCACCGTCTCGGCGTATTCGGCGTGGCGGTCTGCGATGGGCAGGACGATGGCCTGAACTGGTGCCAACCACGTTGGCAATGCGCCTGCGTAGTGTTCGATTAGAAGAGCCACGAACCGTTCAAAACTCCCAAGAATTGCCCGGTGAATGACTACCGGACAGTGCTCAGCATTGTCGGCACCAATGTACTTCAAGTCGAAGCGACGAGGGAGCTGATAATCGAGTTGGATGGTTGCACACTGCCATCTGCGACCGATCGCATCGGTCACATCGACGTCCACCTTCGGTCCGTAGAAGGCACCATCACCTTCGTCGACGGTGTAGGGTAAACCCACTTCGGCGAGTGCTTCTTTCAACTGGGCTTCAGCGTGGTCCCATTGCGCGCTCTCTCCCAGGAACTCTACGGGCCGCGTTGACAATCGCAACACCGGCGTCAGATCAAAATCCCCGTAAACGCGTTCGACCAGACGAAGGAGTCGAGCGACCTCCTCACCAATTTGGTCTTCGGTGACGAAGCAGTGGGCATCGTCTTGGGCAAACTGACGCACGCGGATGAGCCCAGCCAGCACACCCGAGGCTTCATTACGATGCAGGGGAGTCTGCTCGTGAAAACGGATTGGTAAATCACGGTAACTGCGAACTTCGCTGGCAAACACCAGCATGTGGCCTGGACAGTTCATCGCTTTGACTCCCATTGGTTGGGAGTCAGTCGATTCGACTAGGAACATATTCTCTCGATAATGTTCCCAGTGCCCAGATGTTTCCCAAAGTGCCTTGTTGTAGACGATCGGTGTCTTCAGTTCAACGTAACCGGCTGGCCAGAGTACTTCACGCATGTAATCCGCCAGCAGGTTATAGAGAATTGTGCCTTTGGCAAGCCAAAAGGGTGCGCCAGGGGCCCAATGGTGGAAGAGAAAGAGTCCTAGCTCGCGACCCAGCTTTCGGTGGTCACGCTTTTTGGCTTCTTCCAGTTGTTCAAGGTAGGCCTTTAGGTCTTTGGTATTGAAGAATGCTGTGCCGTAGACGCGCTGCATCGGCTGGTTATCGGCGCTACCTTTCCAGTAGGCGTTGGAAGTTGACAATAGCTTGAACGCCTTAAGGTGCCCGGTCGAGGGGACATGGGGCCCAGTGCAGAAGTCGATGAAGGCGTCCTTGATGGAGTAGCACGAGACGACCGGTCCGCCCTTTTCCTCGATGAGCTCCACCTTGAGCGGCTCCCCTCGATCGTTGAAATACAGCTTGGCGTCTTCTTTGGACATCATTTCGCGTTCGTATTTCAGATCGCCTTGAGTGAGTTCACGCATCTTCGCTTCGATCGCCTCAAGGTCCTCCGGTACGAATGGGCGTTCCACGATGAAGTCGTAGAAAAAACCGTCTTCGGTAGCAGGTCCGATGCCGCACTGGGTACCAGGGAACAGATTCGTAACAGCAGCCGCGAGTAGGTGTGCCGTACTGTGGCGATATAACTCGAGGGCCTCAGGGCTCTTCGGTGTGACCAACCGTAGTGAAGCATCGTGGTCGAGGGACGCTGACAAATCGACCAGCTGATCATCGACAATCGCGGCAAGGGCAGCTTTGGCCAGTCGCGGCGAAATTGCACTGGCCAGGTCACTGACGAGAGAACCTCGCTGCACCTCGCGTTGCGAGCCATCCGGAAGCGTGACGGTAACGTGTGCCATAAGGTGGATACTTAACTCTCGTCTTCGAGTTGTCAGCAAGCAACTAGTGTCACCCGCCGCCGACACAGGGCATCGAACCGTGTCTCGGTGTCCCGGTTGGAGGTCCTCAGCAACCGTTTCAGATTCTGGTAGGCACGGGCGGACTCGAACCGCCGACCTCCTGCATGTCAAGCAGGCGCTCTAACCAACTGAGCTACGCGCCTATGCCTTGAAAACACGGGCCTTACAGAAACGGCAAGTATAGCAACGTGGTTTCTGGGGAGTCAACGAAACACGTTGACTTTCGCGGCTCTTCCACGGTTACGTGTTGGGCGGGAAGAAAAAAGACTTTCTCAAACATATCGCTTTAGTGACATCATGCGGTTAGCTGGTCGTTCGCCGTAGGTATTTTCTGTTGAGTCCTTTCGTAACATGACTTCCGACTTGTCTGGTCCCAAGGCTTATCCTGTACCGAGACTCCGCCGCCGGTGTGGGCGCCTGGCCAGCGTCTTAACTGCATTCTGGGTCGGCTTAGGTGCCAGTGCACAAGCGGGTCAGTCTCAGCCCGCTGCCACGGAGTCAGGGGTAGAGGCGTTACGTGTCTATCTTGACTGCGATCGTCGTAGTTGCGACCTTGATTATCTTAGGCAGGAAATCACCTTCGTCAATTACGTGCGCGATCGGCGCGATGCTCAGGTACATGTTCTCGTCACACGTGAGAGAACTGCTGCCGGCGGGCAGGCCTTCACGCTGGATTTCTTCGGTTTAGAAGAGTTTTTGGGACATGACGACCAGTTGATGTTCTTTACGACACAAGACGATACTGATGATTCCGAGCGCAGAGGGTTCTCGCAGATATTTCAGATGGGCTTGATGCGCTATGCAGCCCGAACACCACTCGCTGATCGAATTATGATTTCGCACCGAGACTTGTCCGATGCGACGCAGGAGCTCAGTGCACAACCTGAGGATGACCCGTGGAATTTCTGGGTATTCCGAGCTCGTTTCAATACCCAACTTGAAGGCGAGGACCTCGAGACAGCGAAAGAGTTCGGCGGGTCACTTTCGGCAAACCGGACGACTGATGGATGGAAGATCAACCTTGGGATAAACGTGGATTATGAAGAAGATGCGTTCACTTTGAGCGACGGACGTGAGTTGACGGACGTCAGCCGGAACAACGCTTTCACAACGCGGTTCATTAAGACGGTCGGTGAGCATATGGGGGTCGGGTTTGGCGGGTCAGCGGTGACGACGACCTTTCGCAATCAGGACCTGACGTGGCGGGTCGCCCCGGCGTTTCAGTTCAACTTCTTTCCATACTCCGAATCAACGCGACGTGAGCTGACAGCAACGTATTCGGTTGGCTACAACAATTTTGACTACACCGAATTGACAATCTTCGACAAGCTTGAGGAAGCTCGTGTCAATCACGGTTTACGTTTCTCACTGGATACTAACCAGCCGTGGGGTGACGCAGGTGTGAGCTATGAGTTCTCCCAGTTTCTGGACGAAATGAGCCAGTCGCGTCAGGTGCTCTTCGGTAACGTAGAGTATCGATTGTTCCGCGGGTTCTTTATTAACGTCTTTGGTACCCTGTCACGTGTGCGCGACCAAATCTTCCTGAAGCGGGGTGGAACGACGGATGAACGGATTCTTCTCCGCCGGCGAGAACTAGCGACCGACCACGAGTATCGCATCCGGATCGGCTTTACCTACGCGTTCGGGTCTATCTATAACAATGTTGTAAATTCTAGGTTCGACGGGGCGAGTGGCGGGTTCATTCGAATGTTCTAACTCCCCGCCGGTCCTTATGTAGCACGGTCGTCCGCGAGCTGTTCTAGCGCTTTTTCGAGAACTGGGTCGACATCCGGTGGAACGGCGCCAAGAACGAAGGAGGGCTCGGCAACAGCCACTGATGGTTCCAGGCCTTGTTGATGTAGGGGCTCACCCGTGCCGGTCAGATACTTGGCCGAGTACAGCCATAGTCCAGTGCCGTCGACTAATTTGATGAGACGTTGCTCGGCGACCCTGCCAAGGGTGCGTCCACCGATGAGCTCAGCCCTGCCGTTGGTAGTGAGAGCCGACGCGAACAACTCAGCCGCACCCGATGTTCCGGCTCCAATGAGGATCACCGTGGGCAACCCGATGCTGCCGTCCCCAACTTGGGCAACCGTGAGATCTTGGGGTTCTCCTCGACGCTGGCGGATTGCCAAGGTTCCCGAGCCGACAAACAGACGCGCAGCTTCTAGCCCGTGATTGAAGTTTCCATCCGCTGTGCCACGGAGATCAATGATGAGTTGACGTGCACCGGCCCCTGTAAGCGAGTCAACTTCTGAGACGATATCTTCGGCAATCCCCCTATCGAACGCGATGAGACGGAGATAGCCGATGTCAGCCGCCGCAAGCCGGCTTCTGACGATTGACGAGCTGACCGGAGTTCTCTCAAGCACAATCTCTTGGGGTTCCGCGGCGTTACCTCGAATCACAGTCAGAGTCACGGTTGAGCCAACCGAGCCTCGCAAGAGACGGTTCCCCTCAAAAATTGACATATTACGGGTGGACTCACCGTCAATGGCCCGGATGTAATCACCTGGGCGGAGACCGGCGACCGCCGCCGTCGACTCGTCCCTCGCCGACAGCACTCTGAGGTAATACTGGCGGGTGAGTGTGATGCCCGTTTGCCCCTTGGGCAAAGGGGTATCACTCTCGAGTGCCGCAACGTCATCCTGCGTCAAAAAGGTGCTTTCGGCGTCGAGACCCTCGGCAAGTCCTCGCATAGCACCAGTCATAACGCGGTCAATATCGACTTCTTCAACGTAGCTGTTGAGGATCAACGACACGACGTCTTCGAAAATCCGTAGTGGGCGATACCTATCTTCCTGTGCAGAGGTGCGGCTGACATACCCACCCAGGACCACGAACGCCAGTATTGGTGCTGACAACCATAACGCCAGAAGACGTGTGCGACGACTCATCGTAAAACTCATTTTAGCGGATCAATCAGGTTATCGTCGATCCGCCTTTTGTAATGGCCATTGGACTTTGGCCTGTAATCCCTGTATCGAGAGGTCAGTGGACAGCGTGGCAATGCGCAGCTACGCTAGAAGGGTGAGACTGCTCGGGCTCGACTTCGGCAATAAACGCGTGGGTCTCGCGGTCAGTGACGCGTCAGGCACATTGGCGCGCCCTCTGCGGACGATCACCCGAACCAGTTCCCTCGACAATCTTATAAGGGTATTGGTGGATGAAATTCGTGATTTACAGACTGATCCGGATGGGCTCGGTGGTGTCGTGATCGGGTTGCCGAGGCATCTTGATGGCAGTGCAAGTGAGCAGACGGCCCGGGTCCGTGCGTTCGCCGATCGGTTACGAAGCGAAATCGATTTACCACTGACCTTTCAAGATGAGCGCCTGAGTAGTCGGGAAGCTGAGGCCCGTCTAGCTTTGCGTGAGCGCGATTGGCGCCTCCGCAAGAAGTCCATTGATGCCGCCGCCGCCGCGGTTATATTGCAGGACCACCTCGACCAAGTGAATTCTTGTGACTGAGGGCATGACTCTTCACCGAATAGCACTCGGCGGTCTAGTGGTTTTAGTGTTGGGAGTCGCTGTTGCCGGAGTGGCTACTATGCGGCTGGTAGCCCGTTGGGAAGCTCCTTATCGTGGATTTCCAACTGCTGAGGTATTCGTCCAGATTATGCCAGGTTCTGGTGCCTTAGCCATTGGCGGCCAGTTGGTTGAGTCTGGTGTGGTCCAAGACGAATGGGCATTCCGATACGCCTTGTGGAAGACGAACTTGGGTCGGGGGCTGAAAGCGGGTGAGTACCGATTTGACCAGCCACTGTCGGTGTCTCAAGTCGTGAGCAAAATCGAACGCGGTGATGTGCATCTCCGACCTCTCATGTTTCCGGAGGGGCTAACCGTTCCGGCGATGGCGTCGATCTTTGGGAGGAGCGACTTTGGAACTGCTGAGGAATTTCTCGCAGCGAGTCAACGTGTCGAATTGATTGCCGCGCTCGACCCAGAGGCTTCTGACCTTGAAGGATACCTGTTTCCCGACACTTACTTGTTGCCGCGCACAATTACGGCCGATCAACTAGTTGAGAGAATGGTCGTCCGTTTCAGGCAGGCGTTCGGTGAGCCACTATTACAACAGCCGGGCGAGGCAGGTCTCAGCATGCGGGAGGTAGTAACGTTGGCGTCTCTAATCGAGCGTGAAACCGCCCTAGCCGAGGAGCGCCCCGTAGTCAGTGCTGTCTACCTGAACCGGCTGAAGATCGGCATTGCGCTCCGATGTGACCCAACCGTGATCTATGCGCTTGAGCGCGCTGGTTTGTACGAAGGCAATCTCACGCGAGAGAATCTCACCTATGATTCCCCCTACAACACGTATCTCTATTCTGGTTTACCTCCTGGACCGATTGCCGCCCCAGGCCTTGCGTCACTTGAAGCGGCCGTGAAGCCGGCAGACGTGGGCTACCTGTATTTCGTTAGTAGGAACGATGGTTCGCATGTCTTTGCGTCTTCACTACGTGAACACAACCGCAACGTCCGTGAATACCAGATTCAATTTTTCCGTGAGCGGTAAACTCAATGTCGTTAGTCTAGTGGAGAGTCCCTGGAGCGTAACCGTCAACGTTCGGCCCATTTAAGTTTTTCGCGAAGCACAGCGAAATAGCTTCGTGATGTCGCTCTGAACAGTTGTAGTGGCTGTTCTGATGACGACACACTTACGATGTCGTCACACGCCAAAGGTACGCCGGACTGACCGTCAAACGAAACGATGATCTGATTATCGTCACAGTTCGAGATCGGCTGAATACGGATGTCTGAGCTAGCCGGGACGATAATTGGACGGTTCGTAAGGGTGTGTGGCGCGATAGGTGTAATCACAAGCGCTTCTACGACTGGATGCACGATCGGTCCACCTGCTGCCAGGTTGTAGGCTGTCGACCCCGTTGGGCTAGCCACGATTAAACCGTCGGCCTTGAACTCAGCGACGAACTGTGAGCCGACCGATACCGACAGGTCGATGATTGGTGACGTAGCGTTCCTCGTGAGTGTCACGTCGTTCAGGGCGACGCGGTCGGCGATGACCTGCTCGTCCCGGCGTACCACGGCCCTTAGCATCCGCCTTTGATCGAGACTCACTGATCCATTGATCGCGTTTTCAAGTGCCGGGAACAACTCCGCAAGTGTGATCTCAGTGAGGAAGCCGAGGCTACCAAAGTTCACACCGAGTAGCGGGACATCCACGCCATGTTGCGCAATACGATCACCCATGGCGAGCAGGGTTCCGTCCCCACCTAGGACGAGAATCATGTCAACTGCAGCTGGCATCTCATCCCGGCTACAGGTAGTTACCTGATTAGTCAGACTAGACAACGTCGCAGTCTCGGTTTCGAAGACACCCGTCAAGCTTCTGGCGTTAAGCCACTCGCTTAACTCGACCAGAGTGCCGGCAGCTTCCTGTAGCCCAGATTTAGCAACGACCCCGACGCGCTTAATTGCCCTTGTGTGATGGTGAACGGCAGTCATGCCGTGTCCTCATGATGGCGCAAGTGAAGGAAGAACTCGCGATTGCCCTCAGTGCCAGTAATCGGTGATTCAATTGTACCCACCACCTTCAATCCTACCCGATCCACCGTAGTGCTGACCCGCTTGACGGCACGTAAGTGCACTACTGGGTTCTTGACGAGACCTCCTTTGCCGATCTCCGAACGGTTAGCTTCGAATTGTGGTTTGACCAGTAGGAGGATGTTGCCACCCGGGCGTAAACGCGGAGGTAGCGCTGGGACAATTAATGTGAGCGAAATAAATGCGACATCGACCGTCACGAGATCGAAGTCTGTGAGACCCGGCGGCCAAGGCACAGCCTCGAGTGACCGAGCGTTGACGCGGTCGAGAACAGTGACCCGTGGGTCCTGACGAAGCGACCAGGCGAGCTGTCCGCGGCCAACGTCGAGGGCTACGACCCGCCGTGCTCCTGCACGGAGGAGAACGTCCGTAAAACCACCGGTTGAGGCGCCAATATCAAGCGCATCACGGTTGCTCGCTGATACGCCTAGCTGGGCGATCGCGTGAGCGAGTTTAATCCCACCCCGGCTGACATACGGATGATCTGGTTTGATTAATGTAATGTCGGCGTCGGTTGAAAGCATTGTGCCGGCTTTGGCCGCGACGCCGTTGTCTAGGCGGACCTGCCCGGCCAGAATCATAGAGCGTGCTCGTGTGCGAGAGGTAGCGAGGCCGCGGTCGACGAGAAGTGTATCCAGACGACGCTTCTGTTGTGCAGCGGTCATGTGACGACCGTTTCAGTTGATGCCATGGCCAGCGTGATGGGCCCGTACATTAGCGGGTTCGAGAAACCACCCAATCGACTATCTGCGTGAGCCGGCTTTCGAGGCCCGTCTCTCGCAATGCATCTCGTGCGCGGTTCGCTGCTTCAGCGGCGTGATTTCGAGATGCCTCCACACCATAGAGCGATGGGTAGGTTGGCTTTCCGGCTGCTGCATCTTTCCCGGCCGTCTTGCCAAGGTCAAGTGCTGCGCCCTCAACGTCAAGGATGTCGTCGACAATCTGGAACGCCAGACCCAAATTCTGTGCGTAAATGCGAATCGCGTTCACCGCCGCATCACTTCCCCCTGCGATAATCGCTCCGGAGACGGCCGCTGCTTTGATGAGTGCTCCTGTTTTCCGCTCGTGCATATCCAGAAGTGCAGCAGCATCAAGTTGCGTGGTTGGACCACTGGCTAGCTGTTTGTTGAGACCGCTAGCCTCAAGGTCAATTGCTTGTCCGCCCACCATGCCAGCGGCACCAGCAGCTTCGGCGACGGCCCCAATGGCTCGAAGGCGCCGTCCCATAGCTTCCGCGTCCTCGCGGCTTCCCGTCTTTGCCATTATGGTAAACGCTTCGGTCAAAAGGCCGTCGCCAGACAGGATGGCCAGACCATCACCAAAAATGACGTGCGCCGTCGGTCGGCCACGACGTAATGTGTCGTTATCCATGGCCGGTAGGTCGTCGTGCACTAGTGAATAGGTATGTATCAACTCGATAGCGCAAGCAAACGGCAATGCCAGTGCCCGAGAGGACCCCATAGCAGAAGTTGAGTCAATCGCATCTGCTGCTGCGAGCGTTAGGACCGGACGAAAGCGCTTGCCACCTGCTGTGACGCTATAGCGCATCGCCTTAGCGATGGTGGATGGACATCCTGGAGCTGAGGGCAGTAAGGTTTCCAGTGCCTCGTCTACATCAGCCTTGCAGGCGGAAAAATATTCGGTGAGGTCTGAAAGTGGAGTCACTGGGCAGGCTCGTCCGCGTCTGAATCAGGAGTATTCAGCGAATCAGTCGCATCGCTTAACTCGCCTTGCTCGTTCAGCACCTCGATTTTTTTTTCGGCTTCCTCAAGCCGTTGATGACAAAACCGAGAGAGTTGAACGCCACGCTCGAATAGCTCAAGAGACTTGTCGAGCGACAGGTCGCCCTCTTCCAATGTGCTTACAATCGTTTCCAGCTCGCTAATGGCCGATTCGAAATCCTTAATCTTGGTCTTGCTACTCATAATTTACCCGTTCATTCTTTTGAAGTTCGTATCTCGGTAGATGTGGATGGTCGTTTCATGGTGATTACCTTACAACCCAATTCACCGCGATGAAGAGTGACATGCACTGCGTCACCCTTTTCAACTAAGCTGGCGTCCGACACGATTCCGGTGCGGTCACCGTTCCAGCAAACAGCGTAGCCCCGACCCAAGACTCCTAGGGGGCTCAAGTTTTCAAGTCGGCCGGCAAGTGCCACAAGAGACTCCCGTCGCTCGGAGAGGTGGCGCGTTATTTCACGAGCAAGTCGCCCCTTTGAGAGGGTGAGCCGCGTGGTAATTGCACCCACGGTCCGCCGGAGGTCACGGCCTTCGAGACGCAAGCGGAGTTCGTGATAGCGCCGTTGAACGCGTCCAACAAATCTGCGCGTTGTACGCGAGAGGCCATACGAGAGATCGACGGCCCGACGACCCGTCAACGCAAGGCGGGTAGGCCACGCTGCCAAGCCTGGTCGCTGCTCAAGGGAGCGAACCCGCGCTTGCTTGGAATGAATTCTCATCGACGCACCGTTGCGTAACCGCTCCTGCATCCGGTCAATTTGCGCGCGAAATTCATCCTTTCTGGTTACTACCAGTTCAGCTGCAGCAGACGGGGTAGGTGCTCTGAGATCAGCAGCAAAATCGGCAATGGTGAAATCGGTTTCGTGGCCTACTGCGGAAATGATAGGAATAGTCGACGCAACAATGGCACGCGCAACCACCTCTTCATTGAAGGCCCACAGATCTTCTATGGACCCTCCGCCCCGGCCGACGATAATGACGTCAACGCCACTAAGTTTGGCAATCTGGTTCAGCGCTTGGGCGATGTCGTTACCCGCACCTTCGCCTTGAACGCGCACCGGGCGGATGACTAGGTGCACGTTAGGGTAGCGCCGACCCAGTATGTGGATGATGTCGCGTAGCGCAGCACCATCCATGGATGTAACGATGCCGATTTTTCGGGGCAATGTCGGCAGCGGTCGTTTACTTGACGGCTCGAATAACCCCTCCAACTCAAGACGACGTTTCAGCTGCTCAAAAGCTAATTGAAGCGCGCCGATACCGTGCGGTTCCATATGCTCGCAGACGATTTGGTATTCGCCCTTGGGTTCGTAGACACTCAGGCGACCCCGCACAATCACGCGCATGCCATCATCAGGTGTAAAACGGAGGTGTCTCACTGCCGACCGAAACATCACTCCCTTTAGCTGTGCCTCAGCGTCCTTTAGCGTGAAATAGACATGCCCAGTACGCCAACGCCTGTAGTTTGACAGCTCGCCATCGATCCAGATCTCGCCGTAGGTGGTTTCGAGTAATTCCCGAACTTCAGAGGTTAGTTCGGTGACCGTGAAAATACGGCGCGTTGTTGGTTTGGCTGTTGAGAGCGGTGCCTTACTCAATTGCGGGTCACTAGTTGCATGGGCGGGATCGTCGAACGGAAGGTCAACAAGATCTGCCATTTCACGCTACCGGTTGTGCAGTGAGAGATTCAACATCCTGGAGGTTCAGGCTAAGTCTCGTAATGTTAATGGCTCGTCCCGTTGTGGAATCTGCTGTCACGACAACTGCATGCAGTCTTGGGTCACCAGAGGCTGTTTCGAACCGATTGGGCAGGCCATTAATAAATCGGGAGATTACGGCGCTCTTTTCCACCCCGATGACTGAGTTGTGGGGTCCGGTCATTCCAACATCCGTAATGCAGGCTGTTCCACCCGGCAGTAGCCTGGCATCGGCAGTTTGTACGTGCGTGTGGGTTCCCACCACAACTGTTACCTTGCTGTCGAGGTACCAGCCCATCGCAATTTTCTCTGAGGTTGCCTCTGCGTGGAAGTCCACTAGAACGACTCGGGCGTGGTCATGTGCTAAACGAATTTGGTCCAGGACCACGCTAAAAGGATTGTCAATTGGCTGCATGAAAATCCGGCCCATAATGTTGATCACGGCCACGGGTTCTCCGGCCGCCGTTGTAACTGTGCAGAGTCCGCCGCCAGGGGTCCCGGCAGGGTAGTTGGCCGGTCGGATCAGCCTGGGTTCAATTTCTATATAGTCGAAGACTTCCTTTTTGTCCCAGATGTGGTTGCCTGAGGTCATTACGTCCACGCCGAGAGCGACCAGCGATTCACCGATTTCCCGTGTGATGCCGAAACCGCCAGCCGCATTCTCCACGTTGGCTATAACTAGGTCGATTTCATGCTGAGCGACGATCGCACGTAGGCCGCGCTTGACGATCTCACGCCCAGGTTTACCCACGATGTCCCCGATAAAGAGCAGCCTCATGAAGAATTGCCTAACCCATTATAGCTTCGGTGCAACCGGGAGACTGTTGTCTGATGTGTCAACTTTATCCAAAAGTAAACAAATACGTTATCAGTCAGGATGAAGGTTGTCGGCATTGGGCGGGCGATGCTGAATTTGGTCGAGAAGCCGAGGTGTTTGATGGAGAAATTGTGAACGCCACAGAATGCCGACTGGGGCCCCGTCAGTTTCGGGAATGGATGGCGCTACTGCGCGATTTCGGATACCCTGTTGGGTTATGGATGAGACACCTGAGGTTCCAGTGACTGAAGAGTCCGTCGTTGAGGCCGTTACCCCCGAACCACGGAAGATGCCAGAAATTCAGAGCCGTTTTCTCTATGTCGATGTATCAGCTAAACGCGCCAAGCAGCTTCGTCGTGGTGCGCTTCCGCGTTTAGCGCACCTTCGGCCGGATCCCGAAACGGGTGCGCGGGTTGATACAGACGTCAGGTTGGAGCGGGTGGCGATGCAGGAAGTCAAGGAGGGGAGAATCGTTTTCGAACTGCCTGACCAGGCCGTTGAAGAAAAGGCCACGAAGTGAATTCTCCCGAGGTTATGGATCTGGTTATTGGGGCCCTGCAGGGTCTTGGCGCCACGACTGGGTTCTTACTTGCACTCTTCATTGGGTTTTGCGTTGTGCTAGGTTTTCCAAAATTGCGGCAGGGTAGTCGGAAGACCTTGGTTATCAGGAACCTCGCTGACTTGGATGGCACCTTCAAGTATCTTCCACCAGATGCCCCGCGTGGTCCCGCCGACCAGTTAAAAACCCCTGAACTTTTGGAGCAAGCGGACCGTAAGGACTGAGGCTCCGCTCGGTTACGTCATCAGGGTTTTCTCTTATCAACCGTTGTCTTCTCAGATGCTCGGTGTTTCTTTCCACCATCCGTTGTTTCGTTCATAGGCTCTGGCGATTTTGAGGAGCCCACCTTCATCGAATGCTCGGCCCACGAGTTGAACGCCGACTGGTAACCGTTCTTGCGTAAAGCCAGCTGGAACGCTGATTGCTGGAAGCCCCGCGAGATTGGCACTTACCGTGAATATGTCGAGCAGGTACATTTGTAACGGATCCTTGATTTTCTCCCCAAGCGTGAACGCTGGGACTGGACTCGTTGGCATGATTACAGCGTCAACACTATCGAACGCTTGCTCGTAATCGCGAAGGATCAGAGTCCGCACCTGTTGAGCTTTTAGGTAGTAAGCATCGTAATAACCGGCACTGAGTGCGTAGGTGCCGAGCATGATCCGACGTTTCACTTCTTCGCCAAATCCTTCGCTACGCGTTTGATCGTACATTGCCCGCAGAGTCGTAGATGTTGGGTCAAGCTCAGCACGGTGGGTATAGCGGACACCATCGTAACGGGCAAGATTTGAGCTGGCCTCGGCTGTGGCGAGAAGGTAATAGACCGGAATCGCATACTGCGCGTGAGGAAGCGTGATGTCTGAGACCGTCGCTCCGGTTGATTGGAACACCTCCACCGCGGCGCTGAAGGCCTGGCTGACTTCGGGGTCGATGCCGGAGTCGAGCAGTGCGGATGGTACACCCAGTCGTACGCCTCGCAAATCTGCATCGAGGTTCTCAGTGTAGTGAGGGACCTGTTGAGGCGCCGTCGTCGCATCGCGGGGGTCGGGACCGGCGATTACCTCAAGTAAAAGTGCTGCGTCACGCACGGTGAGTGTGAGAGGGCCAACCTGGTCTAGAGATGAGGCGAAAGCGAGTAGCCCGTACCGCGAGACCCGCCCGTAGGTCGGCTTGAGCCCGACCACGCCGCAAAGTGCCGCTGGTTGCCGGATTGACCCACCAGTATCCGACCCGAGGGCACCAGGTACTAACCGAGCTGAGACGGCGGCGGCCGACCCGCCACTTGACCCACCTGGGCTCCGGGTAAGGTTCCACGGGTTCTTCACAGGACCAAAAGCTGAATTCTCATTAGAGGAACCCATGCCGAATTCGTCGCAGTTCGTTTTACCGAGCACGATTGCCCCGGCCGCTTCAAGCCGAGAGACTGCCGTCGCATCGTAGGGCGGGACGAAATTTTCGAGAATGCGTGAGGAAGCGGTCGTTGGCACACCACGTGTGCAGAGGTTGTCCTTTATAGCGATGGGTACGCCGAGAAGCGGGCGTGGGTCACCCGCTGTTCTTGACCGGTCAACGGCTGCAGCACGTTCGAGTGCCTGCTCATGCGTTACGTTATTGAACGCGTTCAGCGAACCGTCTACCGCGGCGATCCGCTCAAGATATTCTGAACAGATATTCGTTGACGTTATCTCACCCGCGGCGATCGCATCACGTATCTCGACCAAGGTTTGAGCCGTTGCTGTCATTCGATGACCTTCGGAACCTTAAAGAAGCCTTCGTCGGACGTGCCGTCAGGTGCATTGGCGAGGGCTTCATCTCGAGACAGGGACTCTTGGACTTCGTCATTACGGAATGCTTCATGTCGAGAGAGCACGTGCGTGGTAGGCGACGCGTTTGTCGTATCGATCGCCTGCAGGGTCTCAGCGTAGGTCAATATGTCCGCCAATTGTCGGGCAAATGTTTCTTTCTCCGCTTCGGATAGTTCCAAATGGGCGAGGCTCGCGATTCTTTCGACGTCGCTCTTGGTTAGACGTGAGGACATGGAGTTCACTCCACCTACAATATGAACAGTTGTCGGAGAAACTGTAGGCCGATTAAGAGGGCCATCGGAGACAGGTCTAGGCCGCCCATAGATGGAAGCACGCGGCGGATTGGCCTGAGCACGGGTTCGGTCAGCGCGCTTACCAGTTGAACCACTGGGTGATTTGGTGGCAGTTTCGTCCACGACACGATGACCGCGCCCACGATAACCAACGAGTACAGATCCAAGATAGTTCCCAGTATCAAGACTTCTTCTCCTTACTGTCGGTGGCGTCGATAAATTGACGCAGGGTGTTCAAGTTCTTCAAGTCAGCCGGGTCCACTTCTGTGGGTTTACCGGGCTGTCGTTGTTCTTTTGGTGTTTCCAGTACCATCGGCAGGTGAGCCAGTTGTGGATCTTTCAGTAGTCTCCCGAATGCCTCTAGCCCGACCCAGCCCTCGCCGATGTGTTCGTGGCGGTCCCGACGGCTACCGCAAGGATGTTTTGAGTCGTTCAGGTGAAGCAACTGCAACCTATCCAGTCCGACGTACGTTTCGAAGTCTTCGAAGGTTCGTGAGTAGCCGTCTGCCGTGGCAATGTTGTAGCCGGCTGCAAGAAGATGACAGGTGTCGAGACAGACGCCGAGACGTTTCTTGGCGGACGTTCCGTTGATGATTGTCGCTAGGTGTTCGAATCGGTGCCCAAGGTTCGTACCCTGCCCAGCGGTGTGTTCCAAAAGGAGCAGCGTTCCTTTTTCCCGATCTGCAAAGACTTCGTCGATGGCCTCGGCGACGAGATGGAGACCGCTTTCTTCCGTGCCGGTTGTGTATGAGCCAGGATGCAGTACAACTCCCAATAGACCGAGTGCATCTCCACGATCTAATTCGTCCGTGAGAGCGTTGATTGAGCGTTGCCGTAGCGCAGGGTTAGGAGCCGCAAGGTTGATGAGATAACTCGCATGCGCGACGATCGGGTTAATGTCGAGGTCGTTAGCGGTCGCTCGAAACGCGGTAACCTTGTCTGCAGGCAGTGGCCGCGCACGCCATTGACTTGCGGACTTGGTAAAGATCTGCAAAGTGTTGCAGTTAGCAGCCTGTGCCCGCTCTATGGCACGAGGCAGGCCACCTGCGATCGACATGTGGGCACCGAGACGGGGCATGGTCGTTCGAGGAAGCTAATATACCATCAAGAATGAGGGCCATACGTATGATCAACAGTGTCACCCAGTATGGTGGCGACCACGGAGGTGCCGCCTGACCGTTCCGCCCAAGAATCCGGAGCTAATGTCCGTGTATTTGGTGCCTACCAGTAACGGACGATANNCGCTTTACTACGAAGCGAATGAGGTCGAGGCAGAGCAGGAGGATGAGCGGCCTCGCGGCTTTCTGCGTCGATGGTACGAAGAGTTGCGTGCTCACGTTANGGAGGCGGAACGTGAGATTGCTAGCGGCCGGGCACAGCCTGGCCCCTCATCGGCGTCGTGGTTACACAGAGGCGCCAGGTGGCTTCGCCGACGTTTGTTTCGCTGGATGGCNGTTTTTGTCGCAGAGCAGCGATTATTGTGGCAGCTTCGTCAGCGAGCGACGTCACGATTATTACACCCTGATGACCTCGGGTCTGATAGGGCCCACGACGTAATGCGGCGNCTCCTAAAACGCGACGGCGATCGTCATCTGTTCTGGCTGGTTTTGGATGCCATCGGATGGGCGGTAACGGGCCCNCTNNTTTTTTTTATTCCTGGGCCNAACCTGGTTGCCTATTACTTTGCTGTCCGCTGCTTCGGTCACTATTTCTCACTTCGTGGCGCGCGGCGAGGGCNCTCCAAAGTGCGATGGCAGGGCGTTGCATCGGCACCGCTTACCCGCCTGCGCAACATCTTGGAGCTCGATCCCGTGAGTCGTAACCAGCGCATACACGAGGTATCACTGGCACTTGGTCTTGAAGGGCTTCCNTGGTTTATTGAACGGAGGGTCCTGCGCTCTACCCGATAAGCGACAAGAGCACGCGTGCTATACTGCCGGCGTCTCGGCTCAGTCTCTTCACGTTTTGTNTTCATGTCCACGCCAGTTGATAAGCCATCCATTCCTTGGATGGTGATGCGCGNGTTGTGCCTCGTAAGTCTCTGCTGTGCTTCACCGCTNTNCGCTCAGAATGGCGACCCTTCTGATGANGCNGGCGTCCGTGTTTTCACCGGCTACCGCTTTCATTTGAACGCCGTTGCTCTTCTNGACGATGATGAACGATTCAANTGGGATGCTGACTACGGTGGGGATATCGATGTAGTTGATTTTGGNGTTGGACGATTCATTTTCCTCGCGAACTTCGAAGCGATTCTNGGAGAACAGTTTCGGCGCTTCGACGTAAANCAAGGAAACTACATTCTCGACGGCACGATCACCTATCGTCTTGGGTCAACCGAGATTGGNGGNACGTTCCACCACATTTCACGTCATCTTAGCGATCGACGTAAGCGTTTTCCGATCGATTGGAACATGGTGGGCATGCAGGTGTGGCACCGCGTCGANATTGACAAAGTNCATCTTGATNTAGGAGCCCGCGCGTATGGNACAACTAAACGTTCGTTTGTTGACTATACNGGTGAATTTGGTGGCCATGCGCGNCTCCGATATCGGCTCAAGGAGCGTNTCTCTCTGATCGNTTCTGCNGATGCNGTACACATGCGCACCGACACAAGTGTCGCTGGTCGTAGTGGGATTAGCGGAGGGTCGATTGAGGGAGGTTTACGTTTTNACCGCGATGCTGTCGCACTCGAACTATTNGTTGCCCTTGAGAAGCGCGTCGATGCTGCCCCGCTCGATCGACTGCCCCGAACGTGGGGCATGGCCGGCTTTCGCCTTCTTAGTCGGGACTAAGTTCTTGCACCTGCGAACGGAATCNAGGGTATGACTGTGCGATAATCGAACCAATAGTGATGAAGAGACGGTTGTCTACATGCGTCGCTGTTGTTGCGATCATCGGTGTCGGNGTCTTGACGGCGGCCACGCGCCCACCAAAGTTGCAGTATGAGATAACGACTTTGCCCAACGGGTTGACTGTCGTGCTTTCTGAGGACCATTCGACTCCGATTGTTCACGTGGAACTTTGG
This sequence comes from Acidobacteriota bacterium, assembly GCA_002730735.1. GTDB lineage: Bacteria > Acidobacteriota > Vicinamibacteria > Vicinamibacterales > UBA823 > UBA11600. The sequence continues at coordinate 40,529 of PCAU01000002.1, forward strand.
TATCACGTCGGCTCAAAGAACGAACAGCCTGGGCTAACCGGTTTTGCCCACCTATTTGAACACCTTATGTTTAACGGTTCGAAGAATGTCGAAGCTGAGCAGCACACGTCGATGGTCTCTAGTGTTGGCGGACGGAGCAACGCCTACACCACCGAAGACGCTACGGTTTTTTGGGAAACGGTACCTGCACACTACCTGCCGCTTGTGTTGTGGATGGAGGCCGACCGNATGGCGAGCCTCAAAGTGGATGAAGAAGCATTGGTCTCCGAACGTCAAATCGTTAANGAAGAACGACGGATGCGTGTGGATAACCAACCGTTTGGCCGGTTATCGGAAATTATTTACGACCAGGCTTATTCCGTGCATCCGTATAAACATTCAACCATTGGAAGCATGGCGGATCTCGAGGCGGCATCGATAGGGGATGTGCGAAGCTTTTATGAGACTTACTACGTGCCGAGTAATGCCACCCTTGTAGTTGTGGGTGATTTCNAATCTTCGGCAGCGCTTGATCTAGTGACGCAGTATTTTGGGCGGGTGCCAGCTGCTAAACANGCCGTTCCGCGTNACATCCCCCAGGAGCCGCCGTGGGAGCACGAGCGCCGAGTGGTACTTGAGGAATCGTGGCCGCTAGCTGCCGTTGTGGTGGTGCATAAGATTCCGTTCGATGGCCATCCTGATTCCTATCCGCTTCACTTCGCNTCGAAGATTCTCTCGGATGGCCAGAGTTCGCGGATCTATCGGAGGCTTGTCTATGATGACCAACTCGCCTTGGCGGCGTTCGGCCAGGGTGAAATTGTCGAGGACCCGAGCCTATTTTATGCCGTTGCGTTGGTTCAACCCGATCGTCCTTCGGCCGCAGCGGAGCGGGCGCTTCGGGAGGAGCTTGACTTACTCAAAACGGAGTTGGTTTCACCGCGAGAGTTAGAACGTGTTAAGAACCAGTTCGCTCGTGACTACATTCTCGGACGGACGTCGAATCAGCAAAAGGCGATGCATCTTGCGCATGCCGCGGTCATTCATGACGATATCACCACGGCTGATGGCGAATTCGACATCTTTATGAACATTACAGCTGAGGACGTGCAACGCGTTGCACAGACCTATTTTACTGACGACAATCGCCTGATCCTCACGATCATGCCTCGGGAGGTCTTCCCTGGGGGCGTCCATTGATAACGGTGAGTCGGGGCGCACGAGCGGTAAACAGGCTTGCTACGGGCGCCGCGTGTCTCTTGCTTCCGGTCACGGTCATTGCACAGACTCCCACCGAGTGGCCGGTGGAATCCCCTCCGGCGCCGTTGGCGCAGACAGAAGTCCAGTTTCCCCCGTATGAGGTGCGCACGCTCGACAATGGCATGCGCGTTGTGGTCGTACTGCATCACGAACAACCTGTTGTGAGCGTCCGGCTTCTCGTGGGCGCCGGTACGGCGCATGAGCCGGCTGGTAAGTCGGGTTTAGCGAGTCTCCTCGGAGCGTTGCTCGACCAGGGTACAACCAGTCGAACGGCGCAGGATATTGCCGAAACCATCGATACAATCGGTGGGTCAATAGGTGTGGGTGCAGGTAGCGACCTCACTTTCGTGAACGCAGTTGTCATGAACGACAGCTTCGATTTGGTGATGGAAATCGTGAGTGACCTTATCCGGCACCCGGCATTCGCTGTTGAGGAAATTGAGCGACAACGGCGACAAATTGTATCCGGGCTGCAGGTGGGTTTAGAGGATCCCGACTATCTGGCCAGTATTGTGTTCGATCGTCTTGTTTACGGATTCCATCCGTACGGTCGACCACAGTCGGGAACGCTCGAGTCACTTCCGACGATTACCTCGGACGATCTCCATGCGTTTCACGAGACTTACTTCGCGCCGAACAACAGCATTCTGGCAATCGTCGGCGACCTCACCGCAGATACCGCTTTCAATACGACTGAGCGCATCTTCGGGGACTGGCCCCTGAGGCCAATCGAGCCTCTTCGGCTGAGCGAGCCGCCGCCAGCGACGCGGCGGCTCATCGTGGTGGATAAACCTGGAGCGGTACAGACTGAGATTCGCCTGGGTCACGTAGGAGTAGCACGGAAGCATCCTGATTACTTGCCTCTTGAGATGGCGATTCGGGTGCTCGGTGGGGAGGGAAGTAACCGACTGCACCGCGTGCTGCGGAGTGACCGTGGACTGACTTATGGCGCAGAAGCGTCCATGCATACCCTGCAGTTTATCGGTGATGTCGAGGCTCAGACCGCTACGCGAACTGAGACGACGGTTGAGGCGCTCGGCTTAATGATCGAGGAGTTCCGGCGGTTGCGGCAGGAGCGGATCGGTGTGCGTGAACTGTCTGGGGTTCAGGCTTACATGTCTGGCAGTTTCCCGTTGGAACTCGAAACACCCGACGCCATCGCATTGCGAGTTTTAAATGTAGTGTTTTATGGTTTAGACCTTGGTGAATTGGCGACCTACCGGGAACGCGTCGGGGCTGTAACGGTGAATGACATCCAACGCGTGTCTCGAAAATTTCTGACGCCGGATCGGCTGTCCATCGTGCTTGTCGGCGATGCGTCTGAGTTCATTGATGACCTAGCCATCGCCGGATTTACAGACATCGAGCGGGTACCGGTGACCGACCTTGACCTGTCATCGACCGGGTTGACCCGCAGTGGTTCGAGTTTATCAAGATAAGTCGACGCTCATCCTTGCGGCTTATCGCGCCTACTTTAGTGTCCGTATGATGCCAAGCGGCGTCCCACGGTGACCCTCTCATGACCAAGATACTGATTTCGTGCGGCGAAGTGTCAGGCGACATCTATGCCGGTGCGCTGACGTCAGAGCTCGTCAAGCTCGATTCCCGAGTGCAGGTCTTTGGTCTTGGTGGCGATCAGATGGCAGCAGCTGGCGCCCGTCTTATTGGTCACTATCGTGGCCTAAGCGTAACGGGCTTGAGCGAGGCTCTGGCTGTCCTCCCGCGATCACTAGTGATGTATCGACGGCTGGTCGACACCATGAAGAAGAACCGACCGGATGTTCTAGTGACGGTCGATTTCCCGGACTTTAATTTCAGGTTGGCGGCGGCCGCTCGTCGGCTTGGGATACCGGTCGTTTACTATGTGAGTCCCCAGGTTTGGGCTTGGCGTCGTGGACGGCTACGGACGCTCAAGCAACTTGTGGATCGCATGCTTGTCATTTTTCCATTCGAGGAAGAGGTCTATCGAAATGCTGGTATTCCCGTCGAGTTCGTTGGCCACCCACTCGTCGACTTGGCGGAATCAAGAACAGCGAGAACAACGTTACTTCTCGAGTTGGGTCTTGCACCAAGGGCACCAACCGTTACTTTACTTCCCGGTAGTCGGCCTAATGAGGTGAGGCGCCTGTTACCAATCTTGTTCGAGGCGGCCAGAATAACTGCGACACGCGTACCGGAAGTGCAGTTTATTCTTGCTCGAGCACCCAATCTCGAAGACTCGTTGTTCAGTTCGTTGATGCGTCGGCGTGAACCCTGGTGTCCAGCGGTCATTGAAGCACGGACTGACGATGCCCTGTCGGCCGCTGACGTAGTTGCAACCGCTTCAGGCACAGCTACGGTACAGGCGGCGATTCACGGTCGGCCAATGGTCATTGTTTACCGCGTATCGCCACTGACTTATGCAATCGGTCGACGATTCGTACAGGTGGATAATTACGGCATGGTAAATCTGATTGCTGGCGGACCGATTGTGCCCGAGTTGATTCAGGAGCGCTGCACAGCCAGCGCGGTCGCTGAAGAAATTGTTGGCTACCTCACCGATCACGATCGGATGAATCAAACGAAGGCATCGCTGCAAATTGTGCGGGAGCGCCTTGGTGGTTCGGGTGCGAGCCACCGTGCTGCACAAGCGGTGTTAAAGGTAGCGTCGGGGTCGAGATGATAGTAATGGTGGGAAGGAGGACGAGGCCAGCGTGAAGAACTCATTTGAAACGTTCGCTGACTTGACCATAAGTGGCCAGTCCAGTCGTTATTGCAGTCTAGCCAAGCTCGAGCAAGCGGGATTTCCCTCTGTGTCCCATCTGCCATATTCACTCAAGATTCTCTTGGAGAATCTTTTGCGGCACGAGGACGGTAGAGCGGTGACTGGAGACGATATTGCTGCCCTCGCACAATGGGACCCAGCCGGTGGAGCAGCAGAAGACATTGCGTTCAGTCCGGCACGGGTGCTACTGCAGGACTTCACGGGGGTACCGGCAGTCGTCGATCTTGCCGCGATCCGTGACGGAGTAGCTAAGCTTGGCGGTGACCCAAGATGTGTTAATCCACTACAGCCGGTTGAGCTTGTGATCGATCACTCTGTCCAAGTCGACTATTTTGGACGACCCGATGCATTGTTATTGAATGCTGAGCTTGAATATCAGCGCAACCGTGAGCGATATGCATTCCTCCGATGGGGACAGAACGCGTTCGGAAACTTCCAAGTCGTGCCGCCAGAAACCGGAATCGTGCATCAGGTTAACTTGGAATACCTTGCGCGAGTCGTTTGTTGTGAGACGATTGACGGCCAGGTCGTCGCATTTCCAGACACACTCGTTGGTACGGACTCACACACCACAATGGTTAATGGGCTCGGTGTGATCGGGTGGGGTGTCGGCGGGATCGAAGCAGAGGCGGCGATGCTTGGGCAGCCGATATCAATGCTTACTCCAGAAGTGGTTGGGTTTCGATTAACCAACAGGTTGAATGAAGGCATCACCGCAACGGACCTCGTGCTCACCATTACCGAGCGACTTCGCCAGCATGGGGTTGTAGGGAAGTTTGTTGAATTTTTCGGAACCGGTCTTGAGCATCTGACAATTGCCGATCGTGCAACGTTGGGTAACATGGCGCCTGAATACGGTGCAACAGTTGCGGTCTTCCCAATCGACGAAATGACACTGGACTACCTTCGGCTTACCGGGCGAGACAGTGAGCATGTAGCACTGGTCGAGGCATACGCCAAGGCGCAAGGCCTCTTTCGCGATCCGTCGAATCATCCTGAGTACACGACCACTCTTGAACTCGATCTTGCGACGGTAGAAGCTAGCCTGGCGGGCCCGAAGCGACCACAGGACCGGGTAGCCCTTAGCCAGGCAAAGACGGAGTTCGCAAATGCGCTCAGCGAGATTCGAGGGCAGTCCCCAACCCCGACTGGCGATGGACTAGAGGATGGGTCGGTCGTCGTTGCCGCGATCACGAGTTGCACAAACACCTCAAACCCCAGTGTGCTGATCGGGGCGGGGCTGCTTGCCAAGAAGGCGGTTGAACGTGGCTTGAAGGTTAAGCCATGGGTCAAAACAAGCCTTGCGCCTGGGTCGCAGGTGGTGACTGATTACCTTAAGAAATCCGGCCTTCTAAAGTATCTAGAAGACCTTGGATTCCATCTCGTGGGGTATGGGTGCACGACGTGCATCGGTAATTCCGGTCCCTTGCCGAAGGAGGTATCGGATACCGTCACCGCGCGTGATTTGGTCGTGGCGTCTGTCTTGAGTGGAAACCGGAACTTCGAAGGGCGAATTCAGCAGCAAATACGGGCGAACTATCTAGCATCACCTCCACTAGTCGTTGCTTATGCGCTCGCTGGTCGAATGACCCTTGACTTGACTCGGGAAGCGCTTGGGCTGGGGTCCAACGGACAAGAGGTTTTCTTAAGTGACATCTGGCCGACCTCACAGGAAATTCAGACGAGTATGAGTGCTTCGGTCAAGGCCGAGATGTTCACAAAGAGTTACCGCTCGGTATTCGTCGGCGACAGTCGTTGGCAAGCCCTTCCGTCGCCTGAGGGCGACCAGTTTGCTTGGGACGCTACGTCGACTTACATTCGGCACCCACCGTTTTTTGAAGATTTAATGCTCGAGCCCTCCCCACTGGAAGACATATGCGGGGCCCGAGTACTAGCTGTGCTTGCTGACAGCGTAACGACCGATCACATCTCACCGGCCGGTGCAATCGCCAGTGACAGCCCTGCCGGCCGATATTTGATCGAGCAGGGCGTACCGCCGTCCGAGTTCAATTCCTATGGTGCGCGGCGCGGCAACCACGAAGTCATGATGCGCGGGACTTTCGGCAACATTCGACTTCGCAATCAACTAGCGCCTGGTACCGAAGGAGGGTGGACGCGATATCAACCCGAGGATGAGCAGATGCCCATTTACGATGCTGCTGTTAAGTATCGTGAAGCTGGAACGCCGCTAGTCGTACTGGCTGGGAAAGAGTATGGTTCGGGGTCGTCGCGTGACTGGGCTGCCAAGGGTACACGATTGCTCGGCGTGCGGGTCGTTCTCGCCGAGAGCTTTGAGCGGATTCATCGGAGCAACCTTGTCAATATGGGCGTACTCCCACTGGAGTTCAGTGAAGGTGGCGGGGTATCGTCCTTCGGCCTCACCGGAAGAGAGAAGTTCGATTTTCTAGGCATCGTCAACCAACTCGCGCCACGTGGCCAAATCGACGTGCGTGTCCAGCGGGCCAGTGGTGAAGAATTGATATTTCCTGCCATTATTAGGATTGATACCCCTGACGAACTTGTAGCGTTCCAACACGGCGGTATTCTGCCATACGTCCTCCGTCAGATTGTTATGTCTCAGAGTCGCCCACAGACCGACGAGCACTAATGTCACACTGATGATCACCGCCCCTGAAATAAAGGCACAGGCACTCGAACTGGGCTTCGATTTGTGTGGAATCGCTCCGGTTGTGAGTCTGCCAGAGCTAGGCTTTCTCCGTGAATGGGTTGATCACGGATACGCGGGTGAGATGTCGTATATGACACGGAGTGCCGACCGGCGCNCGGATGTCCGCGCGGTACTGCCGTCGGCTAGGTCNGTCGTAATGCTAGCGACGGTTTATCATGTCGACCGTCCGTACTCGATTGAAACAGGTAAACCGACCGAAGCAAGCATCGCGCGTTATGCCTGGGGTGATGACTATCACCAGGTTATAGGTGCACGCACTGACGCGTTGTGTCGATGGATGGCCGAACGGGCTGGAGCAGCGTTTCAGGGTAANNCCTATGTTGATACAGGTCCGGTGCAGGAGCGTGTTTACGCACAACACGCCGGCCTTGGTTGGATCGGTAAAAACACCTGTCTCATTAACGCCGAGCAAGGCTCGTGGCTGTTCTTGTCGGAANTCATTTGTAGTTTGGACCTACCACCCGATGAAGNTGCGCTGGACCAGTGCGGAAATTGCACTCTGTGCATCGAGGCGTGTCCCACCGAAGCCCTTCCAAGACCGTGGGTGCTCGATGCAACCAAGTGTCTATCCTATCTGACGATCGAGCTAAAAAACGGTGTGCCGGAGTCACAGCGTGACGACCTCACGAACCATGTGTTTNGATGTGATATCTGTCAGGATGTCTGTCCATGGAACAGTGCCCCGGCCAAGTCGGATGACGGTGCCTGGGCTCCACGCGCCATATTCGATAGGCCAAGTCTTACCGATCTCTGGACACGGTCGGATGCGGAGCTACGTGTGGCGATAAAGGGTTCTGCNCTGAAGCGAGCAGGTGTAAAACGGCTGCGCCGTAACCTTGCTGTCGCNCTAGGTAACAGTGGCGACGCAAAAGCCCGGGACGCTCTTGACCAANCCNTGAGCGGTGCCGAGACGGATGAGATACCCTCAGTGCGTGATCCAGTNGTCGCTGAGCACGTGGACTGGGCGCAGCGAAAGCTGGCCCTGGCGAGCCAAGGTTGATACGATNTTANTCGTTGTCTCAGGGTAACNTTCCCCANGAGNAAACNTTCTGAGCAAGTAATGGAAGAAAGCGGTTCNCGAGACCATTCGTTGGCGCCGACGCTTCTGTTGTCGATGCCGCAACTCCTAGACCCAAATTTTGAGCGCTCCGTCATTCTTCTCTGTGAGCACGGCACTGAGNGTGCGTTCGGACTGGTGCTNAATCGTCCCACCGAGACNCCCGCCGCCGATGTCNTCGGACTAAACCCGAAACCAAGTGAGCACAATGCGCTTCGCTTGTGGANTGGNGGCCCGATTGAGCCACAGCGAGGCTGGATTCTNCTTGGTGAAGGGCTAGGCGCATCCGAGGCTGTGCGGGTGTGTAACGGTGTCTACCTATCGGCTTCGGTTGACNTATTGCGCCGGCTACTCGAGGCAAAGGCTGATACGCCCGCTAGGTTACTGACGGGTTACGCTGGATGGGCCCCCGGACAGTTGGAGGCCGAGCTGGCGGCGTCATCGTGGCTCACGGTTGAGGTCGACCCCGACCTTGTTTTCAGCAGTGATCCCCATCAGATGTGGGAACAAGCACTACATGGGCTCGGTGCGGATCCGTCAGCACTACAGATGGGCCATGGTGTGCACTGAAAATGCCCAGAAGCGTTTCAAAATTCTTTCCGACAGACGATTAACGACCGAGCCTGTCAGGCAAATCCGCCACGACATAAGCCATCACCGCGATGGCTGCCACATTTTGCGCCACTTCAGTTGGGTCGATCTTGTCCATAGTGTCAGCAGGGGTGTGGTGGATTGTGAAGTAGTTCGAACGGTCAACGTCGAGTGACATGCTCGGGATGTTAGCCGCCCGGACACTGGGACCGATGTCGGCGCCTCCACCGTTTGGACCGACCCGATGGGCGTCGATGCCGCGGAGGAGCGACGCAATCGCTCCAACTGTTTCGCGCCCACGGGGGTTGCCGGTGAACAGGAATCCTCTCGGTCGGGATACTCCTGAATCGGACTCCAGCATCATGATGTGATCGGCAAGCTGCTTGTTATAGCGATCACGATAAGCGGTGGCGCCGCGAAGTCCGTTCTCCTCGTTCGTCCAGAGCACCACACGTAGTGTCCGGCGTGGCCTCAGTCCGAGTTGATTAATGATTCGCAGTGCCTCCCAAGTCACGATACAGCCACCACCATCGTCGGTAGAGCCAGTACCCACGTCCCACGAATCGATGTGGCCACCGACGACGACTACCTCGTCAGGCCGCTCCCATCCGAGAATTTCCCCGACCACGTTTGCTGATTCGGCGTCGGGAAGAAGGTGAGCGTTCATTTCTAGGTGTACCCAGCCGGGCGTTCCCCGGTCCTGCATCCGCTGTAATAGTTCTGCATCTTCAACGGTGATTGCCGCGGCGGGGATGCGTGGGTCTGTCTCAGTGTAGTTCACTGCACCAGTGTGTGGCGTCCGGGCTCCACGTGGTCCTACTGACCGGACCAGGCTGGCGACTGCTCCATGGCGAGCTGCACGCCATGCACCAGTCGTCCGGTAGCGTACTGTTTGGGTATACGTCGTAAAGGGCACGTTGTACACCACAATTTTTCCGTGCGCGCGGGAGTCCAATTCGTCAAAACTACCAACGACGAACGTCTCCGCTTCGATGCCGCCAGGTGGTGTGCCGATGCTGCCTCCCAACCCAAGCATCACGAGCTCTTGTTCGGTTGGTCGAATTACCTTAGCGTGTTCTTGGCCACGCACCCAATGAGGGACCATGACGGGTTCTAGGTGCACGTTCTCCAGTCCGTCCGCCCGCATCTTATTCGCTGCCCACTGGATTGCTTGCTCGAGCTGTGGGGAGCCACTGAGACGATGACCGAACAAGTCGCTCAATTCGGCCAGACGATCCCATGCGAACGTGTCAGCCATCGCTGCTCCGATGATTCGACTTGCGGGCTCACGATACGTATCGAGCCACGTTGGTTGGTCGGCTTGGCCGGTAGCAAGTGACGTCTTCCCTAGGCAGATACCGACTAGCAACACGGCAACTATCAGTGCTCCTTTGGCACGGAACGAAGAACGTATTGGCACTTATCTGCTCCTTTGCATGAGACTCTGGATGGGGAGGTGCGTGGCTAGCCTTTGCTCCGTCGAACTGACGTGACGGCACCCATAAGACATTCCAGCTTTATTGGATCGTCTGGTTCTAGGCCGGCCTCCATCGCTTCAGGGCCCACGCGAGCAGTGTGCACCGTCCCATTTGGGTCATCGGAGTCCGAAAAGTACACATCCCACGAGATTTGGCCGTGGATACTAATCGGCTGTACACGTCTGAGAATGGCCTGCCGTGTTCCCTTCAACTTCATTACCAAGATCATAACGCGCCTTCCAGCCCGCGAGTCCTACTTTCGTCGTTTCTTTCAAGTGAAGCAGTTCGACAGCGAAAGAGAATTGAGGGCTATTACGTCACGACTCCATGGATTCCAGGTAGGTTGGGTTTCCGATGATGGTCTCGAACTTCGGGAAGGACGCGATATCATGGTCGGGTGAAGTGTTCCTTTGAGCAATGGGTGTGCGGATGAGTAGTGGTTCGTCTCGGCAAGAGTCAGTGCGCGGTGCTTGGTTTGAAGCCCGCGAACTGATTTGGACATATCGGCATCGCCTCGCACTCGGTTTGACATTGATGTTGGTGAACCGGCTAGCTGGACTCGTTCTTCCAGCGTCATCGAAGTATCTCATTGACGAGGTGATTACAAATCAGCGGGGCGAGTTGCTCCTAACGATCGCCTTGGCGATAGGTGCGGCAGCGGTCGTCCAAGCCGTCACAACTTTTGCATTGTCTCAGGTGCTTGGAGTTGCAGCCCAGCGTGCGATAACGGAGATGCGAAAACGCGTGCAACGTCATGTGACCCGACTTCCGATCAATTTCTTCGATTCGACAAAGACAGGCGTTCTAATTTCCAGAATTATGACTGACGCGGAAGGCATCAGGAATCTAGTGGGAACCGGTCTCGTTCAACTGAGTGGTGGATTGATTACAGCTGTGATCGCGCTTGGTGTGCTGTTCTATCTGAGTTGGGAGTTGACGTCAGTCACCTTGCTGATTCTACTGGCGTTCAGTGGCACGATGGCCGTGGCCTTTAAACGACTACGTCCGATTTTTCGCGAGCGAGGAAAAATTAATGCCGACGTTACCGGCCGATTGAACGAAACATTGGGTGGCATCCGCATCGTCAAGGCCTATACCGTTGAACGACGGGAGCAGCGAGTCTTCGCGGTCGGTGTCCATCGACTGCTTCGAAACGTGGCCAAAACGGTCACTGGAGTTTCAGCGATTGCTTCTGTTTCGATGTTGGTCATTGGGGCGATAGGCGTGCTTATGGTTCTGGTCGGCGGTCGAGCCATCCTAGCCGGAACCCTGACGCTCGGTGACTTTGTTGCTTACATCTTTTTCACGGGTCTAATGGCGGCGCCGCTGGTTCAAATTGCTTCTATTGGTACGCAGATCACCGAGGCGTTTGCCGGTCTCGATAGAATTCGTGAGATCCGTCAAATGGCGACCGAAGACCAGGAGGACGTGATGCGTCAACCTCTGCCCAAGGTGCACGGTGACGTCCATTGCGAGCATATATGGTTTGAGTACACGGAGGGAGTGCCTGTGCTTCGGGACGTGTCGTTTGAGGCTAAGGCTGGAACGACCACGGCCCTCGTGGGGTCCAGTGGGTCCGGCAAGAGCACGCTCATTAGTTTGGTAATGGCGTTCAATCGACCCAAGTCAGGGAGGGTTACCGTAGACGGCTTGGATTTGGCACTGCTGCGACTGCAGGATTATCGTAAGCACCTTGGTGTTGTCTTACAGGACAACTTCTTATTCGATGGCACCATAGCCGACAATATTCGGTTCGCTCGGTCCGATGCCTCCCTGGATGAGATCTGTGAAGTGAGCCGTATCGCACACTGCGACGAGTTCGTTAGCGAGTTCGAAAACGGTTATGACACGGTTGTCGGGGAGCGTGGTGTGAAACTCTCTGGTGGGCAACGGCAGCGAATTGCGATTGCCCGTGCGGTCTTGGCTGACCCGCGCATTCTTATCCTCGATGAGGCGACTTCTAGCCTCGACAGTGAGAGTGAAGGATTGATTCAAGATGGGCTACGCAGTCTTCGACATGGGCGCACAACGTTCGTCATAGCGCATCGCCTCTCTACGATCCAGAGCGCAGACCAGATTCTCGTGATCGAGGGTGGTGAGGTCAGTGAGCGCGGAAGTCACGAACAACTGTTGGCGCTCGATGGTCGTTACCGGCAACTCTATGAGAAACAGTACAAACTCGAGAAGGATCGGTTTATTAATCCTGGTGAGGACTTCACGCCAGAACTGCCGACCTACCCTGCGGCGCCTAGTCGCGGTTCTACGGTGATCTAAGTTACACCTGCTAAAAGTAAGACTGAGACTCAGTTTAGGAGTAAGTCTAGGCGTTGCGTCTGCGTCGCTGACTACCTATAGTGACCGAGTGCTAAATGTGGTCCGCCTGGTCACCTTCGTGGTGATGTTGACACCTGTCGGAGTCATTGCCCAAATCCCTTCCACGTCCCACGAGATGTACACCGCATGGTGCGCAAGTTGTCACGCGGAAAACGGTACCGGCCAAGTTGACGTGCCCACTGTGACGGTCGAGCCAATGGACTTTACTGATTGTTCAGTAACAACGCCGGAACCAGACGCCGATTGGGAGCTAGTGATCGCACAAGGTGGTCCTGTGGCCGGACTGTCATCGCAAATGCCGGGATACGGCGATTCACTGAGCGGAGGTCAAATACATGCGCTTATTAGCTACATTCGTACATTTTGTTCGGAGCCTGGTTGGCCGCTTGGAAATGTGAATTTCTCGAGGCCGATCTTTACGGAAAAGGCGTTTCCTGAGAATGAAGTGGTCATCTTGCCATCAGTGTCGCACGGTGACGAAGAAAATGGTGGGCAGGGGGTAATTAAGGCAGTCTATGAACGTCGGTTCGGCACCCGGGGCCAGTTCGAAATTAGTGCGCCGTGGCAAATAAATGCCGTTGGTGGTCGCTCAACCGGTCTCAATGACGTCACGCTCGGAGCGAAGTATGTACTACATGCGAATTCAGCGTCGACACGAATTCTGAGTGGGGGAGTTGAGGTGAAAATACTCACTGGAACTAAAAACCAGGGTGATGGAGGTAACACAACAGCGTTAGAGCCGTATCTATTGGCCGGCTTTGCAGTCAGTGATTTTTCACTGCAGACCGAGTTGAAGATTGAGATGCCGATGAGCGACGTGACCGAAGTGACCGAGGTGGTGTACAACCTCTATGGCGGGCGTGACCTTTCTGGACTCCCAAGCACTTGGTCAATCGGTATTGAGCTCAATGGAGTTGACGACAGGCTTGCGGTGACCCCGCAACTCCGCAAAGGGCTGACTAAAACCGGAGCGCTAGCCACGGCGTGGGGCGTGCGCATTCCTATCGTTAATCGACATCGTCAACACGTCCAGTGGGTGGGGTACTTTTTATGGGAGTATCGAGATCCAGTTCGTGCTGCGCCCTGACGGCCGCGGTGTGTGGTGCTGCCCTTCTAAGCATCGGCTCAGCTCGGCTACTGAGCGCTCAAGACGGTGTCATTACCGGGCGGGTGACCACCATGGTGCCGGGCTCAACCGAACCGCTCGTGGTGACAACTAACGTTGGTGTTTGCGGTCAGACCGTTCCTGATGAATCGATTCTCGTTGATGCAACGGGCGGACTGGCAAATGCCGTTGTTACGGTCGAAGGGCTCGCCGCTAGGCCTGAAACTCTACCGATCCTCGTGTCGAACGACGGATGCCGTTTTCAGCCTCGCGTGCAGGTTTCACATCCCGGTGGGGAAATAGAGCTGACCAGCGCGGACGATGTACTCCACACGAGTCATGCCTACGCCGAAGACGGCCGCTCGCTCTTTAATGTAGCGATTCCGATCCCTGGGCTTACGATCACTCGCCAGTTAACGGCTCGCGGCTTAGTTCGGCTCGTTTGCGACACCCACACTTGGATGCGTGGATTCGTGATGGCATCGCTCGACCGCGCGGTCGTCTCAGCCGAGACCGGGTCTTTCCGCATTGAAGGCGTGTCACCAGGCACCTATAAATTGTGGGTTTGGCACGAAAAACTCCAGAGTACGACCCACACCGTCTCTGTGACTGCAGGCGGAGTCACGGAAGTTCTTATCGAAATAAAACTGCCTGGGAAAGTTAAGTCGTAACGTGACAGCAGACCCGAGCTGGGTTGAACATTATTGTGACGAGCGGGATGCGGCGTTTCTCTACCGTGCCCTTGCCGCCGTCGAGCCCGACGAGTCACGCCGGACATTGTTTGATCGGCTCGCCAAAGTCGAAGACCGACACGTCCAGCGCTGGGAGGCTTTGTTCGCCGAACATGCGCAACCGATTCCACAGTATCGACTCTCCTGGCGAGCGCGGATGCTCGCGTGGATGGCCCGGCGGTTTGGGGCAGACATGGTCTTGCCGCTACTTCTGGCCGAGGAAGGGCGCGAAGTTACTGCTTATCTTAGGCTGGCCCACGGGGCTGGGGACTCACCGGTACACGATGCAGCGTTCGAGATTGCGACCGAGTCGGCCGAGCATGCGCGAGAACTATCTGGCTTACTGGGAAGGGAGGGCGAGCCGTGGCACGCTGGTGGAGGCGGTGGGTATCTCCGAAGTGTTGTTTACGGATTTAACGATGGGCTGACCGCGAATTTCGGTCTTGTTGCTGGCGTGATCGGTGCGGGCGTTAGCCCGACCGTGGTGATTATCACCGGTATTGCTGGCTCCATTGCGGATGCACTCTCGATGGGCGCGAGTGGTTACCTGGCTGCCAAGAGTGCGGCTGAGGTCCATGCTCACCAGATTGAGATGGAGCGCCACGAACTGCAATTAATGCCTGAAGTTGAAGAGGAAGAGCTCGCACTTATCTATGAGGTAAAGGGGTTTACAGCTGAAAAGGCTAAGGAAACTGCCAAGATCATGATGCGCGACCCGGTCAAGGCACTTGAAGTCAAGGTTCGCGAGGAATTGGAGTTAACCGAGGCTGAACTCACCCCGGCGATCGACGGTTGGGTGACTGGCAGTGCCACGGCAGTGGGCGCCTTGATACCAATAGCACCATTTCTCTTACTGGACGCTGATGCAGCTATCTGGGTGTCATTGTTCGTCAGTATGTCGGCACACTTTGCGATCGGTGCTGCGAGAAGTCTTTTCACGGGTCGCAGTGTTTGGGCGAGTGGACGGGATATGTTTGTTGTAGGTTTCGGTGTTGCTGCGGTGGGTTATCTCATCGGTGAGGCTATCACACGTATCTTGTGACCCGCGTGTGGATCAGCCTTTGTGCTCTGGCTGCCAGTGTAACCCTACGTTCATAATGCGCTGTAACAGTGTTTCGTAGGACAGGCCTGCATGTTCTGCCGACTCTGCAAAGTCCTCGCCGAACGCTATTTGGGGGTTAGGGTTGGCTTCTAGGACGTAGGCACGTTCGTCTTTCGCCAGCCGTAGGTCGATTCGTGCGTAACCACTTAGTTCCAGTGTGCGATAGACGCGGCGGCAGATGCGGTAGATGCGCGTTGTCACCTCCTCCGAAAGTCTCCTTGCGGCGCCAGCCTGAATTCCATGCTTCCGTTGGTATTTGTGGCTCCACTTGACTCGTTCAGTTGCGATCCGGTGCTGGTCGTTGGGCATCTTGGTGAATTTCAGTTCCCATACGGGAAAACACTGCAATCGATGGTTACCCATGATCCCGACATAGAGTTCGCGTCCCTCAACGAACTGTTCAATGATTGCATCGGTGGCGAGGCTCTGGTGGATGAACTGTACCCGGTCGACAAGTTTGACATCGTCGTGAACAACCGAAGCTTGCGAGATACCTAATGAGGCGTCTTGCGTTAGGGACTTCACGATAAGGGGGAACCCCATTCGCTTAGGGCGCCTGACCGACCGACCCATCCGACATACGGCAAAATCAGGCACCGGAATCCGGTGATACGCGAGAAGTTTTTTCGAAAGTGCTTTATCGCGTGAGAGTAGAAGGCCCCTCGGATTACAGCCCGTGTAGGGCATCCGCAGTAGTTCTAGGTAGGCCACGAGATTCTGATCGAATGACCCAACTTCGTGAAAAGCCTCGAGTAGGTTGAAGGCGATGTGAGGATTGCCTTCAGCGATCGCCTGTCGGATACCAGTCAACTCATCTTTTACACCGAGTTGTTGGACGTCATGACCCAAGTCAGCCAATGTTGACAACACGTCGTACTCAGTTTTCCATGACACCGTTGCGAGATCGTGTCCGGAGGTATCTTTTGGCGGCACCATGTAGTCGTGCATCAATGCCAGAACGCGTAACTTTCTCATGACGCTAATGTGTGTCGTGCCTTGTGTAGAGACTTCATTGTGAAGGTGACGACGATACTATCGAAAATATTAAGCTAAGAGTGAACAGTTTTAGTTTGTTGTTCTGTTTTGGCAACGTGTGAGATGCATCGCGACCGCAAGTGCGACCACCAGAACACCAACGATGTCAGTTGCTGGACCAGGGTAGAAAAGCAAGAGGCCACCGCTGGTTGCGAGTACACGTTCGGTCCAATTAGCCTCGATCAATAGCCAACCGCCTAGCCCCATTGCAAGTGCCGCAATGCCTGTCATGGTCGTCAGCGTTGTTCGAACCACGTCTGGCCATGGTGCTTGAAGCAGAATGCCTAGGCCCTCTGGGTTCAAGGTGAAGGTGAATGGCACGAGGAACGCTGGGAGGGTGTACTTCCAGGTCAGCATCATCGTACGGAATGGGTTACCACCTGTGATTGCTGCCGCCGCGAATGGCGATAGAGCTGTCGGCGGACTCACCTCGGAGAGCACCGCATAATAGAAGATGAACATGTGGGCAGCTACCTCAGGCACTCCGACGAGAGTTAGCGCCGGAGCAACCATGACAGCTGCGATGATGTAAGAAGCTGTAACAGGTACCGCAAGACCGAGTATCCAGACCGCGAGTGCTGCGTATGCCACGGTAAAGAACACGCTGCCGCTGGCTAGCGCGACGATGATGCCAGCAATCTTTAAACCCAAGCCAGTCAACGTAACAATGCCAACGATGATACCGGCGGTGGCCGTGGTTGCGGCGACCGCGATGACACCCCGTCCGCCCGATTCGAGCGCGGCTATGAACCGAGTTGGTTTGAGAGCGTATTCAGTTCGGAGAAAACTGAGTACCACGGCCACTGCTATTGCCGAGAATACTGCTCGAAATGGAGTCATACCATTTACCAGCAGCACGACGATGACGATCAATGACACAAAGTGATATCCGGATTGGTAGGTAAGCGTTCTGAGTGTGGGAAGGTCGGTGTCAACCGCACGTGTGCCCATTCGTCGTGAATCTGCCTCAATCATCAGCAGGATGGAGAAGTAGTAGAGCAGGGCTGGTACGGAAGCCATCATGATGACCTGTAGATACGAGATGTTCAGAAATTCAGCGATCAAAAAAGCTGCTGCGCCCAACGTCGGCGGTGCCATGATTGCACCAATGCCAGATGCTGACAGGATTCCTGCACCAGCCTCAGGTGGGTAGCCAGCACGTCGTAGGAGTGGCCAGGCAACGGCGCCTAACGTGACCGTTGTCGCCACACCACTGCCAGATACAGTTCCAAGTAAGAACCCTGATAGCACAACCGTCCGACCAGGGCCACTACTGGAGCGTCCCATGGCAGCCATTGCCCAATTGATGAAGAACTGTCCTGCCCCGGAATAACGCAAGATGGCGCCGTAGATCGTAAACAACACGATATAGGTCGCCGCAACGTCAAGTGGTACACCGAAGATCCCCTCGAGTGTCATATACAGTGTGCCGACGAGTCGATCGAGTGGGTATCCCCGATGGGCGATAAGGTCCAATCCGACAAAACCGAGCAGTGGACCTAGGTAACCGTAGGCTAAGAACACGATTGCCGTTACCGGTAAGATCCATCCTACGGTTCGGCGGGTCGCTTCAAGTACTAGAATGATTGTGATGGTCCCTAGTCCAACGTCGATCACGTTAGGCGTAGCGGCTCGATAAACGAACTGCTCAAAGTCGATAACAGGCCAGGCCAATGCCACGACGCTAGCACCGAGGAGCATCCAGTCGACCGCAGTAACCTGGCTGCGCGATTCTCGCGAGATTGGATAAAGGAGGAATGTTAGCAAGAGCACTGCCAGTAAGAAGGTGATGCGATAGATTTGTGGCTGGACGATGCCGATCACCCAGTACAAGGCGTAGGCAGAGAGCCCAACGGCTATGGTGACAGCCAGTTGACCGGGCACGCCACGCAACACGCGCGTCGACGACTCGGATTTAGGATCGATAGTGGTTATCACAACGGATTGCTACCGTGTGGGTTCCGGGATTGGATATTCACTTAGGGTTCGTCAGTGTTCACCCAGACTTGTTGCTCTTCGTAATAGCGAATGGCACCTTCGTGAAACATCGTGGGTGAGCCGACTACAGCTGTATCCAGTGTGAGGTTCTCGGCTTCCGCATGGATTGCCACTAGTTCCGCCTGATGTTCGAAGAGTATGCGCGTGATCTCATAGGCTAAGGTGGTGGGCATCGATTCGTGAACGGCGAGGACGTTAGCGACTCCCACAGCTGGCACGTCCACTTCTAAATCAGGGTAGACCGACCGTGGTAGAACCATCTCGTGGTATACCGTGTCGCCATACTGCGCTTGCAAAACCGGCAGCACCTCATCGCTCGGCAATAGGCGGATCGTCATGCCAGGCGTCGTCGCCAGATCGAGAACGGCACCTGTTGGAAGCCCGCCGCTCCAGAAAAAAGCGTCAATCTTGCCATCCTTGATCGCATTCACGGACTGCGACGCACCGAGACTTTGCCGCGTGATGTCAATGTCAGGGTCGATACCTGCGGCTTGGAGTACGCGGAATGCGATGATCTCGGTACCACTGCCTGGCGCACCGGTGGATATGACGTGACCATTCAGGTCGCTGATCCGCTCAATGTTGGTATCAACTAGTGTAACGATATGCGTGTAGTTGGGGTACAGCACTGCGAGTGATCGTGCTGGGACACGACCGAAGTCGGTAAACACACCTCGACCCGCTACGGCATCACTTAGAGAATCAGCGAGCGCGAACGCTATGTCGGCATCACGCTCACTTAAAAACTTCAGATTATCGACCGTACCCGCGGTTACCTCCGCCGTGGCCTCAACGTTATCGAGGTTGTCGCTAATCACCTTGGCGATCCCGCCACCGTACGGATAGTACACGCCACCGGTACCGCCGGTCGCCACTGAAAGCCAGGTCGTTTTATCAGCTTGTTGGGTCAGTTCTTGCAGGTTGCAACCGAGCGTGGTGATTGTGGCGAGGATGGCTGCGTACAAGCTCATTCGCATTCTGAACCGTATGCCATGGAGCCGTTTCTGTCTGGTTAATCTCCTCACAGCGGTTCCATTCTACATGCTGTCTATCCTATGACTCCACGGCCCGGACGACTCGACATCCTATCCCTTGATTCTCGCCTGCGGTAGCATAGTTCTAACTTGGCCGGGTAAGGTATTGCTTGGTCAGCGAACTTGAAGGGAAGACTAATGACGACTCAGTTTGATCGTCGCGCGTTCGTTAGATTGGGAGCGGCTGGACTCGGGACTGTAGTTGGCACCGTGAGTGCCTCCAAAGCGCAATCCCAAGATCCCGCACCTTCGTCATCGTTGGTTGTTCCCCCGATCGAGGAAGTCCGAGTGGGCTTCGTAGGCGTTGGACTGCAAGGGTCCTCGCATTGCCGGAACCTCCTTAGGATTGAGGGCGTTCGGCTCGTTGCGGTGTGCGACATCGTCGAGTCGAAAGTTTCTCGGGTGCAGGAGTGGGTTGTCCAAGCGGATCAGCCGAGGCCGCGTGGATACGTGCGTGGGGAGCGGGACTTTGAACGGATGTGTCAGGAAGAGGAACTGGACTTGGTTTTCACGGCAACTCCGTGGCGTTGGCACGTACCGGTGTGTGTCGCTGCGATGACGAACGGTAAGCACGCTGCCACAGAGGTGCCCGCGGCAGTCACACTCGATGAGTGTTGGCAGCTCGTGGAAACAGCCGAGCGCACCAAGAAGCACTGCGTGATGATGGAGAACGTGAACTACGGGCGTGCTGAGATGATGGTATTTAACATGGTGCGTCAAGGCGTGTTCGGTGAAATTATGCACGGCGAGTGCGGCTACNTGCATGATCTTCGTGAAGTAAAGTTCGAAAACGCACACGAGGGNCTCTGGCGGCGTGCGCATTCGGTCTCCAGAAACGGNAACCTCTATCCGACGCATGGACTCGGGCCAGTTGCTAATTGTATGGATATCAACCGAGGAGACCAGTTTGACTATCTTGTTTCAATGAGCAGTAACTCTCGGGGCCTTCAACAATATGCTGAGGCGCACTTTCCACCCGATGCACTGGAACGACGCGAGCGATACACGCTTGGTGACGTGAACGTGAGCCTGATTCACACGGTTAATGGCAGAACTATCTTTCTCAGTCACGACACGAATCTTCCCCGACCTTATAGCCGAATTAACCTCGTGCAGGGTACCAAGGGTCTCTTCCAAGGTTATCCTGACCGGGTTTACATCGAGGGTCGAAATGCTCAGCACCAATGGGAGACGGCCGACGCCTACTACGCCGACTACGAGCATCCGCTTTGGCAGGATATTGGTGGTCGCTCTCGCGGTGCTGGTCACGGTGGAATGGATTTTTTAGAAGACTACCGGTTGATCAAGTGTCTGCGCGAGGGTCTACCGACCGACATGAACGTGTATGATGCTGCCGCTCTGAGCGCAGTGTCCGAATTGTCGGAGTTGTCTGTAGCCGACGGGAGTCGTCCGAAAACGTTTCCTGACTTTACCCGTGGACAGTGGAAGAATTATCCGCCCCTAGCAATCGTACGTGCGTAGTCGTAAATAAGTGAGCCTGCTCCCTCTGCCCTGTGGATAATGTGTTCCGGTGTTGGTCTATCGGTTTCGGCCCTAGGGATCAGCGAGTCACAACATTTGGTATAGAGAACTTCAACGTATGAGCGCTAGGGGCACCAGTGGTCTCGAGATTTCGTGCTATTGCGCTGTCGTAGCCGTTGTCTGATCAATGAGCCAATGGACGAACCAACTGCGGAGTCGTTCCAGCCTGTCTACCAATAGCCATGGTTCACCGTTTCGGGATAAACCGTGCGATGAGCGCGGGTAACGCACCAACTCTACCGGCACCTGACGCTTCTTGAGTGCGATGAACCACTGTTCTCCATCAGCGATTGGAGTCCGGTAATCGTTTTCGGAGTGAATAATGAGTGTTGGTGCAGTTACGTTTTCGACGTAGGAGATGGGTGAGAGCCGGCGGTAGAGTTCACGCTCCTCCCACGGTGCTCCAAAGAATTCATATTCTGTTAGTCCCTGTGCGTCTGAGGCTCCATACCAGCTTTCCCAGTTTGTGATCGAACGGCTCGTCACTGCTGCAGCGAAGCGGTCAGTTGTTGCGGTAAGCCAATTCGTCATGAAGCCTCCATAGCTTCCACCGGAGACGCCGATACGATTTGGGTCAATATCGGGATATTTCATCAACGTGGCATCAACGCCTCTCAGATAATCCTCAGAGTCGACTTCACCCCAAGCACCGCGAGTCGCGTAGGTGAAGGTATGGCCATAACCAGTCGACCCACGTGGATTCGTGTAGAGCACAAAGAAACCCGCGTTTGACAAGACGTGGAAGGTGCGGAAGAACGTATGACCATATGCGCCATGCGGTCCGCCGTGAATCTTGAGGACCATTGGGTACTGTCGACCGACTTGGTAACCAACTGGTTTAATCACCCATCCTTCGATCTCACTACCGTCATCGACGAACCACGACAACTGTTCAGCTGGCATCAAATCGACGTCGGCGAGCCAGGCGTCGTTGAATGATGTGAGCCGCTGTTCAGCGGTACCATCACCCCGCGCAGAAAAAACCTCGGTGGGTGAATCAGCATCGGTCGCGGTATAAACCATCACTTGGCCATCATTAGCAGTTGACACACTCTGCACTCGGCGGGCACCAGTTGTGACCTGGCGTATTAACCCGCCTTGGGTCGTCACTTCAAAAATATGCGTTGACCCTCCAGTCGCGGCAGAGAATCGAACCATTCCATCCGGTGTCCACGTGGGCGCACTCGGTGTCAGGTTCCACTCATTGGTAAGCGTTCGTGGTGTGCCAGTAAAGTGCCCCCTCGAATTGAGGCGGACGAGCTTTAGGTCAGTTTCCTCTCCGCGACCAGGTGTTGAGAGATAGGCGAGAAGGGTTCCATCACTCGAAATGGCAACGGACCTTTCTGCTCCAGGATTCGATGTCAGACGGTGCGGTTCGCCGCCTTCGCGACTAATCANGTAGATATCNGTCGTCAGGTCACGAGCGTATTCGTCATCTTCTGACTCGTCNCCNGTAAAGTACAAGCGTGAACTGTCAGGAGACCAGACGATACTACCAACNTTGAAATNGAGTGTCGTCAACTGNNTAGGCTGGCCACCANTGGCTGCGACAAGGAACANNTGAGACTTTTCGTCGACAGACGGNTGGGGTTGCAGCGCAAGCCGTCCGTCGCGCTTGTATCGCATCGAGGTAACNACACGTCCATCGAACCGCGTGGCATCGAGGGTATGCGTGATCGCATTTGGGGCAATCCAGCCGCGTCGTTCGTTTGGGTCTGCGGCACTCGCTGAGTCGACCGGAGCCGGTTCCTTTATATAAGCAATCCATTCTCCGTCAGGAGACCAAACGGGTGTGCCGTCGACGCCGTCAATGTGGTAAACCTCACCGCCCGGCGAGGTCACGCGCGCAAACCATGTTGTGTTGGTATCTTCACCACGTCGGGATTGCATTGATAAGGTACGGCCGTCTGGTGACCACCGTGGGCCAGACGACTCCTCGGTCGGATCGGTGAAGCGAAACGGCTCACCATCTGGTGCACCGCCGCGTAACTGTTGCATCCAAATCTCACGATGACGCTCATTCTCGCCCTCAACGATGGTCATGACGGTGAAGGCCACGAGATCGCCAGCAGGTGAGATGACGGTCTGACTAACATTGATTTCCTTGTAGTAGTCAGTTGGCAGCAGTCCACTACGCTGGGCGTGAGCATCAGGTGACCACACTGCTAGGGTCCAAAGGCCAAAGAAGAACGTGATTGCTGTGCAGCGCATAGGGTTCCTCCGATGGACAGCGCTCGGCTACCCAAACGGGTCTAGTATGACTGATCTAGTCTGGCGGATACCAACGTACAATACACCGGTCTTTCAGTGAGATATTAAACAGACGATATGAGGTGTCACCATGTCCCGNGTTGCTGTTGTGCAAGCCGCNCCTGTTGTATTCAATCGTGATCGGACCCTCGAAATCGTCGCTGACTGGACNAGAGAGGCTGCCGCCGATGGTGCAAAACTCGTCCTGTTTCCCGAAGCGTTTGTTTCTGCATATCCGAAAGGTCTCGATTTTGGGGCNAGAGTCGGCATGCGNACNGCAGCAGGCCGCGANGATTACCTACGTTATTGGGACAGTGCGGTGGACGTTCCGGGACCATCGGTTGATCGGCTCGGTGCGATTGCAAAGAAGCACAGNGTCCACCTCGTTATTGGNGTCATAGAGCGTTCGGCCGGTACGATGTACTGCACGGTGCTGTTCTTCGACCCAGAGGGTCAGTTNNTNGGGAAGCATCGGAAGTTGATGCCCACTGGGGCTGAGCGTTTAGTATGGGGTTTTGGTGATGGGTCGACGATGCCNGTGTTNGAGACAGCACTGGGCCGACTCGGCGCGGTGATCTGCTGGGAAAANTACATGCCCNCCATGCGGCTCTACATGTACTCCAAGGGGATCCAGATCTACTGTGCGCCCACTGCCGATGATCGTGAGACTTGGGTATCAAGTATGCGACACATCGCGATGGAGGGGCGGTGCTTTGTTCTGTCGGCGAACCAGTACACGAAGCGGAAAGATTTTCCGGACGATTACGATACTGTGCAGGGAAANGANCCGGAGACCGTCGTCTCGCGCGGCGGTAGTTGTATTGTTGACCCATTTGGGCAGTTACTAGCAGGCCCACATTACGAAGGGCCGTCCTTGCTTATTGCTGATTTAGATTCTAGAGACCTTGCTCGTGCCAAGTATGACTTTGACGTGGTCGGGCACTACGCACGTCCAGATGTCTTCAGGTTAGAGGTCAATGAACGGCCTACTACGGTCGTGGCCGCCAGTGGAGAGTTTCCACCGAATCCGGATGCGAAGCAGCCAAGCGATGTTTCAGATTGAGCGTCGNAGACTTGATGTTGTGGGCGAGCGTGTTTGAGAGGAGTCACTTATGAGGACGATTTATTTGTTAATGGTCGTCTCGGTATTCGGAGGCNCCGGATCGGCGGGTTTCCCTGGTGATGCTGAGGCGCAAACAGAAACACTGCGACTCACTGGTCTAAACGAACCTGTCGAGATCATNAAGGATCGTTGGGGCATCGCACATATTTATGCCAAAACCGAAACCGATTTGTTTTTTGCACAGGGTTTCAACGCCGCACGCGACCGGTTGTTCCAATTCGAGTTGTGGCGCCGNAAAGCAACAGGAACCACGGCAGAGATTTTGGGCCGTCGGGCGCTTCCCAGCGANATTGGTTCTCGGCTCCATCGGTTCCGAGGCAATCTTGCGCAAGAACTGAACCACTATCATCCTCGCGGGGAGACAATCATCAACGCTTTTGTACGCGGCATCAACGCTTATGTTGACCTGACCGTACGGCAACCAGAATTNTTGCCACTTGAATTTCGCTTACTTGGAATAACTCCTGGCCGATGGACGCCGGAAGTAGTGATTTCGCGGCATCAGGGTCTTTTAGCCAATGTGACTGGGGAGTTGGCCTACGGTCAGGCGGTTGCCCGTGTTGGTNCNGAGCAGGTTCGTGAGCTGTCCTGGTTCCGCCCGGGCAATCCAGAATTGGCACTAGACCCCATCATCGATGGTTCTCTTCTATCCGAAGAAATTCTCGACATCTATCGGGCTTTTAAACGGCCAATACGATTTGAGCCAGACGACGTGACACAAGCAGTTCGTGCCGACCGAGCGTCGTTTGAGCGNCTGGCTGCTGCGATGCCTACGGAAATCGCCCTAGCAGCCGAGCAGGAANCGATCGGGAGTAATAACTGGGTCGTTGGCGGNGGTCGCACTCTAAGTGGGTTTCCCTTTATGGCTAACGACCCGCATCGTGTGCAGCAAGCCCCGTCACTTAGATATTGGGTCCACCTTGTCGGGCCGGGTTGGAACGTCATCGGTGGTGGTGANCCGGTGTTGCCCGGGGTGTCGATCGGACATAACGAGTACGGCGCATGGGGNCTAACGGTGTTNGGNCAGGACAGTGAGGACCTCTANGTTTACGAAACGAATCCNGACAACCCTTCCGAGTANCGATATCACGACCGGTGGGANCGAATGCGGGTCATCGAAGAGCAANTTCTCTGTNAAAGGNGANNCACCGGTAACCGTNCNANTNAAGTACACNCGACACGGACCAGTACAGTACGAAGATACTGAAAACCGAAAAGCCTATGCTCTTCGAGCCGCGTGGCTCGACATCGGTTCGGCGCCGTATCTGGCGAGTCTCCGTATGGACCAGGCGCGTAGCTGGGAAGAATTCCGTGAGGCGTGTAGCTATAGTCGGATTCCNGCCGAGAACATGGTGTGGGCTGACCGCGANAAGAATATTGGTTATCAGGCGGTCGGCGTTTCACCGATTCGCCCGAATTGGAGCGGGCTTGTNCCTGTCCCGGGCGACGGACGGTATGAATGGGATGGCTACCTTCCGATTAAAGCGCTTCCNCACGTTNCTAACCCTCCTGAAGAGTATTTCGGAACGGCCAACAACTATATGGTGCCNGATGGGTATCCTTACCTGAACGCCCTGCATTACACATGGGGGGACGAGATGCGCGCGNCTCGTCTCAACGAGGTGCTCCGGTCNGGCAGNCGCCATACACTTATNGACATGATGCGACTCCAGCAGGATGAGTTNTCAGTGCCGGCGAAAAATCTTATTCCGTTCCTTCGCGNCCTTACGCTNGACGACCCGGCGGCGAATGATGCACGACGTAGNTTNTTACGCTGGGANGCNGTACTGGATCGAGANTCAGTTGATGCAGCGATCTATGTAACNTGGGAACGNCGCCTTATGCAGAACCTTCGNGAACTTTTGGTTCCGGAGTCCATTCGTGACTTCCTNGGTGGCTTGAATATGAAGAAGGTCATCAACTGGTTGGCNGCGCCAGACGGACGTTTCGGTCCAGACCCGATCGAGGGACGAGACCGCCTCCTAGTGCACAGCATGGAAGAAGCNCTTGANGAGCTTAGAACCCGCCTTGGTCCAGACCAGACTCNGTGGCACTATGGCCAGCCGGATTTCAAACANGCGCTCATTCGTCATCCATTGAGCCCNGCCGTTGACGATGCTANGCGAGCCCGTTTGGACGTGGGGCCTGTAGCGCGAGGTGGCTATGGCCGTAGTTTGAANAACACCGGTAANGGNGACAATCAGACCTCTGGCGCCTCATTCAGAATGATTGCCGACACCGAAGATTGGGACCATGCNGTCGGAACGAACGCTCCCGGTCAGTCAGGGGACCCCGATGACCCACACTACCGGGACTTGTTCNAGTTATGGGCTGCAGGGAAGTATTTTCCGGTATTCTATTCGAGAGCGAAGGTCGAGTCCGTTNCTGAGCGGACCGAGCGATTGATGCCNACCGAGCCCCGGTAGCGGAATGACCGGCGGTNGCGTTAGGTGAGGGGAATCCAGATGAAACGGTTGAGTNTCGTNGTCGTGCTACTGGTTGCTGTAACGGTGGGATTNGTTCAGGCTGGCAACAAACCTATCCGTGCTCGGAATGGCATGGTTGTGTCCCAGAACGCCATCGCGTCTCAAGTAGGTATNGATGCGCTGGAGGAAGGTGGAACAGCAGTGGATGCTGCTGTGGCCACAGCCTTTGCNCTAGCCGTCACGCATCCGACNGCAGGAAACATCGGAGGTGGCGGCTTTCTGGTACATCGGGCAGCATCGGGTGATGCGATTGCCTACGATTTTCGNGAGGTCGCGCCCGCGGGCTCNTCGGCAACGATGTGGTTTGAGGNCGNANAGTACTCNTTNGAGCGGCATCACCTCAGCCACCTGTCNGTCGGCGTACCCGGGACTGTTGCGGGGTTGTATCTAGCTTGGCAAGAACATGGCAGCCTGCCCTGGCGGCGCCTGGTCGAACCGGCGATTGCTTTAGCCAGTGATGGATTTACCGTCACTCATGACTTATCGGCATCGCTTAAGCGCGTGTTGCAGCGCATGAGTCAATACCCACCATCAGTTGCGCATTTTTCAAAGAACGGTGTGCCATACGAGGCTGGTGAGAATTTTGCGCAGCCTGACCTGGCCAGCACATTAGAACGGATCGCCAACGAAGGACCAGCTGGGTTCTACCATGGCGAAACGGCCCGTTTGATCGCCGACGAGATGCGCAAGAACGGCGGCTTGATCACTGAAGCAGACTTGGCGAGATATGAGCCGAAAAAGCGGGAACCGATTCGTGGCACCTATCGCGACTACGAGATCATCTCGATGCCACCACCCAGTTCTGGCGGCACCGTGTTGGTGCAGATGCTCAATGTGTTGGAGGAATATGACCTCGCGTCGCTCGGATTCGGGTCGGCGCAGTCCATGCACCTAATTGCCGAAGCTATGCGTCGCGGCTATGCGGACCGGGCGCTGTATCTCGGCGACCCGGATTTCAATACTGACATGCCGATTTTGCGTTTAACCTCTAAAGCGTATGCTGCTGAGCAGCGGCTCTCGATAAATACCGAGCGGGCGTCAGTGTCGAGCCCTACAAGTTTTTCCTGGCCGGCTGAAAGTTCAGAAACGACCCACTTTTCAGTCGTGGATCGGGAGCGGAATGCCGTCTCGCTGACCTACACGCTGGAATTTGGCTATGGGTCCGGCATCGTCGTGCCGGGCGGTGGGTTCCTTCTTAACAACGAGATGGGTGACTTCAACGCAGGGCCTGATACGACGAACGCCGACGGTCTAATCGGGACCGAGCCTAACCTGACGGCGCCAGGCAAACGGATGTTATCGAGCATGACGCCAACCATTGTCGCCAAGGACGGTCAACTTTTCATGGTTACGGGTAGCCCTGGTGGACGGACAATCATCAATACTGTGCTTCAGACTATTCTCAACGTCACAGATTTTGGTATGAACATTCAGGAGGCGATCGATGCTCCGCGCTTTCATCATCAATGGCTACCAGACCGGATCAACTATGAGCGGTACGGGTTTTCTCCTGACACTATGCGATTGCTCGAGTCGCGTGGCCACACGCTTCGGGAAGTGATTGATCAGGGGGCAGCGGAAGCGATCCTTTATAACGTCGAAGAAAATCTACTGGAAGCTGGATTGGACGGTCGTAGACCCGACGGTGGTGCGATAGGCACCGATCAGTAACGAAGATGTGGAGCGGTGACCGTTTCTGATCATCGCTCCGCGTTCTCAGTAAGTGCCTTGCATGCCGCCGTCGACCTGGATGGCGGCACCTGTCACATAGCTTGCAGCTTCGGATGAAAGGAAGACGGCGAGATTAGCTAGTTCTTTCGGCTGGCCGAGCCGGCCGATTGGAATGGTTGCAACTGAGGCCTTCCGAATGGCCTCGACAGTCGTGCCCTCCCGTTCGGCATCGACACGGTCCAGTTCATCAATCCGCTCTGTGTAGATCCGCCCCGGTGCGATTACGTTGACTAGAATATTGTCCCTAGCCAGTTCTTTTGACAGGGTTTTCGCCGTGCCTAGTACGCCCATTCGCATCGCGTTCGATAACACCAGGTTTGGAATCGGCTCCCGAATTGACGACGACGCGATTGCTAGGATTCGTCCGTAGCCAGCGCGTTTCATCTGGGGTGCGGCGGCTCGGGCCATGCGGACGAAACTCATGAGGCTGAGTTCGAACGCTAAGGCCCACTTGCCCTCATCGACGGCAGAGAAACCTCCCGGTGGGGGTCCGCCCGCATTGTGGATCAGTATCTCGAGGCCACCGAATTCGTCAATGGCGGTCTGAACCAGTTTCTCACCTGCATCAGCATCCTTGACATTAGCCGCCACAGGGTGGATTTGGGCACCTGTTTCGTTGTGGATACGTTCGGCTGCCTCCTCAATCCTCGCCTGATTTCGACTCGCGACTACAACGTGACAACCTTCCTTGGCTAGACCCAAAGCGCATGCGAATCCTAGCCCGCGACTCGACGCACAGACGAGTGCACGCTTTCCCTTTAGTCCAAGTTCCACGATTGATGTCCTCCCCGCGGCCGGATTAACTCGACCGCATGATGCGCACTAGGGCGTGCTGTTGGCGTAAAGGCGTCGGTAAGAGGCGTGGTTTGTTAGAACTTCACGGACGAATCGCCTCGTTTCACTGTAGGGGATCGCATCGACAAAATAATCCTCACGAAGTCCGTCTACGGCGGTCCACCACACCCGAGCAAGGTCTTCACCGGCGTTGTAGGAGGCAGCCACTGGAGCAAGGTGGCCGTCGAACATCGTGAGCAGGCGGCTCGCCAATGCAGCGCCGATTGCAGCGTTCACGCTTGGTTCAATCATTGCGGATTCATCGTTGCTCACGTTTCCCACGCCCACTAACGGACCTATTGCGGCTGCAGTGGCAGGCATGATCTGAAACAGACCGAGAGCCCCAACGGCTGAGCGAGCGCTGGGGTCGAACCTCGATTCTTGACGCATGATGGCATAGAGCATCAGTGGGTCCATCCCGTTTGCCTCAGCAGCAGCCTCCACCTCTGACCTGAACGGCCGTGGGTAGACGAGTTGCCAGAAATTCTGCGGTAGATTGCCGGCTGGCTGCCGGAGGAACTCGCCAAAGTGGTTAGTCACGACCCGCGACGCGCGAGCATAATCTCCAGCCGTTGCCAGTGCCATGGCTGTTAGAAAGGCCAGACCACGATCATGCGATCGCTGCTGGAGAAGTGTCCANGCTGTGTCAGCGGCGTCGAGGGACAGTCCCGCTCGCGCTAATAATGTGGCGGNCTGGAGTTCNGGTGCGTCAACGGTGGCGCGTGTAAGTTTCAGTTCCGGGAATGAAAGCCTGCTGCGCGGTGATGAACCATCNNCACTGCTGCCCGCTAATGTTTCGTCACGGAGACGCTCTAACCCGCGTACTCCATAATAGTGGTAGGGGTAACGAGTTGTTAGCGAACGGAATGTGTCAACTGCGGTGGCCACCCGCCCAAGCCGTTGCTCGGCGATCCCCAACCAATACAAGGCCGCGGGCGCTAACTCACCCGTTGGACGCCTCCGCACTAAACCGCGGAGGTTGGTCACTGCACGCTCCAATTGATCTGTTTGCAATGCAGCTATGCCGGCGCGCCACAGGACCGTACGCTGGTCACCAGCGTTCTGGGTAATCCGAAAAAGTTCACGATAGACGTCCAACCCCTCGTCAACGAGTCCTACGGCGACGAGATACGCGGCTAGTAGAGTGCCCGTGTCACGCTTAATACCAGGAGGGGTCCCGGGAACCGTTCCCGTCCACAGGTTACCGCCCAAGGCTCTCACCTCGTCCGTTCGACCAAGCCTTACCGCTAGGCGAAAGCGGATGAGATGCACCCTTGGAAGCTGACCGTGGGATGGATAGTTCCTGCTGAAGGCGGCGCAGGCCTTGATGGCTTCGTCGTTCGATCGCATTGCATACAAGGTTTCAATCCGCTCCAAGTCAATCTGGTCAAGCTCGGCGGTGCCGGATTCTGCCCACTCATCGAGCAGCTCTAGCGCTATCCGGTATCGAGCAGTTCGGCGCAATCGCCGTACAAGGTCGCGATATTGGTTTCTGTCAAACGTCGGCATGCCTTGTGCGCCAGTGAGGCGACGAGCTGCTTCACGGGCTTCCACAAAGACCGCCGCGGACCGGAACTGGAGTTGGGTGTTGCGATAGAGGAGAAGTGCGCGATCTATATCACCGGCTTCTTCATAAACTGTGGCTAAGCCGAGCCTTGCTCGATCCGCGACCGGTCCAGTCCGGGTAAGTTGCAAGGCTTCTTGGTATCTTATCTCGGCACGGTTTGGGCGCCCCGCTTCACGTGAAATGTCACCGACAGCGACTAAAAGGTCTAAGTGGCTTCGTGCCGGTCGTCCATTCGTGAGAGCGGTTAGATAATCGTCGGCAAGACCTGCAGCGCTTCGAGTTACAGTGCTGTCGACGAGTCGGGATAGTGCGAACGAACGCAAGACCGGCTCCTCATCCGCNAGGGACGACCAGAGNGCCTCGCTNTCTTCGACTCGTCCAGCGTTGTTCAAAATCTGTGCTCGGAGGAGACGGGCTTCGATCGGTTCGTCGGGTTCGTCGGTGAGNGCACGCTGAAGTGCGGCGAGTGCGTGACTGAACTCACCGTTATTCAATAGCTGCACTGCATTAGAAAAACGAGGTGGGGGTAACTGGGGCTCNGTGNCGGACTGTCCGAGAACAGGNNCTGCTGAGAGCCACACAAGAATAAANGCTTGGTGGATTCTTNCTCTNAGGNGTGATGACTGTGACAATGGCATCTCGCGAAGAGTACCACGGACCGACTACAATAGTGGATGAGAAGCCGTGGAAAACNNCGGGATGNNGACGNTTCNACNTNGGTCCGCGGNACAGTAACNGGAGATGGTGCGTGAAGATAACACCGGGAAAACTGGCTGGTATGGATGCGGTATCGGATGGACGGGGAGCAATNGCTGCTGCGGCAATGGACCAGCGTGGCTCACTGAAAAAAGCGCTCGGCAAGGCGAAGGGGGGCGATGTCAGTGATGCGATGATGGAGGAGTTTAAGGGGGCGGTGACTGAGGTTCTAACGTCACACGCTAGTGCGATTCTCCTTGATCCCCAGTGGGGGCTTCCTGCGTCGAAGAAGCGNGCTAAGGATGCTGGCTTGCTCCTCGCGTATGAGGAGAGCGGCTACGACAACAATAAACCGGGACGGCTACCAGGGCTCCTCCCAGGATGGTCGGTGCAGCGCTTAAAGGCAGAAGGGGCCAACTGCATTAAGATTCTTCTCTACTACACGCCCTTTGAGACTNGAGAAGTCAATGAGCAGAAGCACGCGTTCATTGAGCGGNTCGGCGACGAGTGTCGGGCGAACGACATNCCNTTCTTTCTTGAGCCGGTCGGCTACGACACCNACTGGAGGGGACGAAAAAGGGGCTGANTACGCCAAGATCAAACCCGAAGTGGTCAAGCAGAGCATGGCCGAGTTTACGCAAGACCGATATGGTGTAGACGTGATGAAAGTTGAAGTGCCGGTTAACATGAAATGTGTTGAAGGCGCTAAGGCATTCGGNGGTGCAAGAGTGTACTCACGTGACGAAGCTCTGGATCACTTTCGGGCGGCCGCTGCCGTGGCGACCAAGCCGTTTATTTACCTTTCTGCTGGCGTCAGTAACGCTGAATTTACTGAGTCGCTCGAACTTGCTAACGAATCCGGTGTGAAGTTCTCCGGGGTACTTTGTGGNCGCGCAACNTGGAAGGAAGGGATCCCCGTGTATGCCACTCAAGGCATNGNAGCTTTCCGAAACTGGCTTGAGGGTGAGGGTGTAGACAATATCGGNAACGTTAATGAACGACTGAGGACTGCTCACCCATGGTTCACCGCNTACGGGGCGGCGTCGGCTGACGCGCTTGCCTGAGCACTCTCTTTTTCTGTGTTGAGGTATTCCGTCGNACGACTACGGCGTTTCCATGGTGTTTGAGTACCGTNCGAAAATNCTTGCAGCGCTNGTGGCACACGGTGTGCGACCGACTACAGCGACGCCTCCGGCGCTTGTGAAGGATCACGTCACCGCGCTATATCTCTACGAACTNAGGGCGCTTCGAGCGGCAATGATGCGGGATGAGTTTCCGAAGCGTNAATACGCCGAGCGTGTGGCGCGCTTGCGTGAGCGCTACCACCTTCTGTCGCTGCCAAGTGAGCGATGGGCCGCNCAGGCATAGCACACGATTCAAAGACCAGCAATTACCAGGCCATTTGTTCTAGGACTGATACGGTTTTGCCTCAGTGTGNTACGGCTGCCTGTTCTGACATAACTAGAACCTCAAGTGCCTGCAAGCAGAAATCAGTCACTCTGAATGCTCCACCTCCAACGTTCCGCAGTACGATCATGCCAACTTGCGAGTCTCTAGCGATAAACGCGGCGGCGCGATATCCCGCGACAGAACCGCCGTGGCCATAGGTTACGAAGCCACTACGACGAATTGCCTGAAAACCGACGCCGTATCCGGTAGATAAATCACCGTTCGCTGAGTTGACCCGCGTGAAATTGTCGGCGATGGTTTCACGNGCCAGNACNNNNTCAGGGCCGTGGCCCAGTTGNAAGGCCAAGAACTTAGCTAAGTCTCCAACGGTTGTGTACATCGCACCGTTTGGCACTTTGTAACCGCGTCCGCCGTGTTCGCGCGCTGGTGTGTCGGCATCGATGACACCGTCAGCAACGCCGTAACCGGTTGCTAGGTGAGCCTGAATCTCAGGATTTGGCTCGAAGGCGGTCTGAGTCATTCCAAGCGGGCGGAAGATCTCCTCGGTCATGTAGTCGACGNATGGTCGNCTGGAAGCTTTGGCGAGAGCGGCNCCCAGNACAGCGTAGCCGATGTTGGAATAGTGATAATGGGTGTCAGGCTCGAAGCTATACTCGACACGTGGTAAGGCGTTTCGCATCACCTGCGTCCATTCATTCACAGGTCCCACTAGATAGGTCGGTAAGTCCTNTGGCTCACGGCCGAGCCCTGAGGTCATCGTAGCTAGCTGCACGAGAGAGATCGGCGGAGCACCGNCTATCCGATTCTGCACCTCGTTGATCNNAGGTAGATAACGTTCCACCGGATCCGACAANCTCACAACCCCACGCTCGACGAGTTGCAAGAGCATCAGCGCTGTGAATGGCTTGGTGATTGACCCGATCCTGT
Organism: Acidobacteriota bacterium; assembly: GCA_002730735.1. GTDB lineage: Bacteria > Acidobacteriota > Vicinamibacteria > Vicinamibacterales > UBA823 > UBA11600. The sequence continues at coordinate 74,249 of PCAU01000002.1, forward strand.
AGACCGTATCAACTGTTGCAACCTTGTGAGTGGCCATGTCGGCNAAACCGTANCTCTTGGTCCAGATGAGCGCCCCTCTCTTGACGACGCCTATGGTGACACTNCCGATGTCATCCCGTGCTAGCTCGGTTTGGGCCATTTGNTCAATTTCGGCCAAGGCCGCTTCGAACTCTGTGCTGGTTTGGGCTCTACTGGGTCGAGCGCTGACCAGCACCNCTACCGAACTCACGAGGATGCTGATAAGGAGTTGTGCTCNGATGAATCTCAAGCTGACCATNCGTCACCTCCACGCCGNAGTTGTCGCAGCCGTGACATAACTGCTGTGCCATCGCGGCCGAAATGATCGTGCAATTCAAGATATTCGTGATAGAGCCGATCGTATNGCTGTTCAACTGCAGGGTTCGGTGCGACNGTNTCGGTNTCAAGGTGGGCCATGTTNTTGACTGCCGCCCCGAGTGATGCGTAGCCTCCAATTTGCTGTCCAGCTACCACGGCACCAAGAATGGAGGCACCCAAGGCCGAGGCATTGCCTGAGGTCGCCAGACGAATAGGTCGTTGCGTGATGTCAGCGTAGANCTGGAGTAAGAGCGGACTACGATNGGCCAGACCNCCGGTAGCGACAAGTTCGGTCACTGGGATNTGTTCNAGTTCAAATGCGTCGAGCACACGACGAGTCCCGAAACCCGTTGCCTCNATGAGGCTTCTGTAAACNTCGGCCTGAGTGGTCTGGAGTGATAGGCCCACAATAAGTCCGGAAAGGTCGGTGTTGGCTAGAACGGATCGATTGCCGTTCCACCAATCCAGCGCGACCAATCCGTTCCCGCCTGGCTNCGTTGCTGCTGCCGCACTTTCAAGCTGCNCGAATGTGTCTGGGTCCTGCNCGTGATCCGGGTTNACAAACCTAACGAACCAAGCGAAGATATCCCCGACCGCAGCCTGGCCGGCCTCGTAACCGTATAACCCCTCGACGATACCATCCTCCACGATGCCNGCCACTCCCTCAACAGGCGCATGGTGTTCTGCTAGCAACATGTGACAGGTTGAAGTCCCGAGAACGACGACCATGCGACCTGGGGTNACAACTGTTGCNCCTAGGACTGCGGCGTGGGCGTCGATAATTGGGACGGCGACCGGCGTGCCAGGACTCAATGCGAGACGCGAAGCGCTCTCGTCGGTCAACCTTCCCGCGCACTGCCCGGGTGCGAGGATGTCACCCGGGAGCTTGTTCTGGACGAAGTGGCGCATCCGTGGGTCGAGGGCTTCGAAGAATGCCTGAGATGGAAAGCCGTGTGCTCGGCTCCAGAAGCCCTTGTAGCCAGCTCCGCAGGCGTTTCTTACGAGCTTGCCAGTCAATTGAGCGACTACCCAGTCTGCAGCCTCCACGATACCCTCGGCGGTTTCATANATTTCNGGGTCTTCTTCNAGGATNTGTAGCGTTTTGGCGACGAGCCATTCCGGGGAGGTGCGGCCTCCGTAATCGTTAAGAAAGCGCTCACTCCGAGCGATGGCGGTTTCGTTAATTCGATCCGCTTGCGACTGTGCTGCGTGGTGTTTCCAGAGTTTGACCCAAGCGTGAGGACGTTTAACGAATGCCGGGTTCAGGCAGAGTGGTTGATGGCCTCTGTCAACCGGCAGCACCGTTGAGGCGGTGAAGTCAATGCCCATTCCCNTGATTGCATCGNCGGGCACTCCGGCTTCTCGTCTNGCCTCTATCACGACGGCGGTCANTGCGGTCAGGTAATCTGTAGGATGCTGGAGGGCCCAGTCGGCTTCTAGCGCACCGCCGTCAGGTAGTTCACGGTCGATCACTCCATGCGGATAGTCTGCTACCGCAGTTGCAAGTTGGCGCCCAGTAGCCATCTCTACGATAACCGCTCGGCACGACGCCGTTCCAAAATCTATCCCGATGGAGCACGGGGTAACACTTCGACTCATCGCTGAAACTCGACGGCCTGGTGCTGAGAAAGATCATCGTCCAAATCACCGCAGAGATTAACCCGCAAGCCAAGTTCCTGTGCCATTGCGGACTTCATGACCAGCGCACGATGGGCGTCGACCGCGTTGGGAGTGTACGCCACCTGAATATGATTGGATTGGTGCTTTGCCATGAGCTGGTTACGATTCACTCCATACAGAACAGCGTGCATGATCGGCCACTGCGGAGTGGTCAGTTGCCACCGTCGCTCAGTCTCTTCGTCGGGTAACCGAACAACGCCCCCACGGCCAATATCCATGTGTAGGGCGTTCTGCTCGATGTAAATCCGGCTCCACACAATTTCACCAGGTCTACTGACGCCCTTCAGTGTTGATCCGCCGCGAGGAAAGTACATGGGTGGTTGGCGTTCGCCGACGGCACCGGCATAGCCATTAATGAAGTGACTGGCAGGTGCGGCACCAGAGATTTCAAAGACCCACACGAACTCGTTGACTCCGTGGTCACGAACGACCTCGCCCCACCGAACGTCGTGGAGCGTCGTGGATGGGTCAAACCCGAGAGCCATCCAAACCCGGTTGGTGAGCAGTGCATCGACGCCCGCGCACTCGTCGACCTCATTAAAGTGTGGAATAGCCTGACCTTCGAACACCGGACGGCCGTTTGCGCCAACGACTGGCGGCCTATCGGGATTGTTTAATAATCCTTCAGCGAGATCGGAGGCAACACACAGGTCCTTCAAACCCTGTTGGTACTGGATACCTATGGCGCTGCAACCGAATCGGTCGGCGAGGGTCGCGGCTGCGGTGTACATTTTCAAGCCTTCTAAAACTTGGTCTTCGGTGAGGTGTTCGCTTTCATCGGGGCCAAATCGGAATTGCATGCCGCGGTCTAGTAGCCACTTGTAGTGAACACGGGCTGTCTCAGTCTTAACGTCACGCATGGCCGCGTAAAGTGCTGACTGGCTAAGTCGCTCTTTGAAAAGCCCCAAGCGATGCAGTAGTTGGTCAGGGATGATCGCGTTGAACATTCCCATGCAACCCTCATCAAACACGCCGAGTAGTGCTTGGTCAGTTCGAAGATGCGATCCAACTGCGTGGCCACGCGCTGCAAATTCTTGAAATTCAACCGGCCACTGGTGATCGTCGAGTGGTCGTGCGTGTGACACGTCGTGCGTGATGTGTCCATGAGTCAGCCATTCGGATAATCCGCGCTTAGCGAAATCGTCTTGGAAGTTCTCACTCCAGACGGAACTGTAAGGGACATTGGCTTTCGTCAGTGAGCCGTTGAGATTGAGTAGGCCCACGAGGCCAGGCCATTCACCGCTCCAGTTGGCCAGGGTCAAGACCGGTCCCTTGTGGCGGATTAAGCCGGCTAGGACATGGCTTGTGTATTGCCAAACTGCTGTCGCAACAACGATTGGTAACTGTGGGTCGATCTGTCTGAAAACCTCCAGTCCGCGTGCTTGGCTGTCGATAAAGCCATGTCCGGTGTTCAGGTCGGGCTCATGAGCCCGATGGGTCTGATGACCCAAATCCTTCAACACACCTTGCACCATCTTCTCGAGTACTTGTTGTGCGGGCCAGCACCGCCGGTTGGCACTCGGCCGCGAATCACCGCTGGCAACGATCTGGATGGGGGGTTTATCAGCCATTTACCCTGTGGTTCGGGAAGACCGGCTCGGGCCGCGGGAGGTTTACGCAACTGGCAGTTTGTAGCATAACGGAATCCACAATATTTGGTCCTGCGTTTCTCAATAAGCCTCTGACTATGGATAATTTACTCTCGAAGGGCGGCTAGGTGCTCGTTTACCTTCCATCACTGCGGGTTCGATTCCCAAGGCCGTTTTGGCGGTGCCGGCCTGTCAGTGAGCGCGTCCTAGGTTAGAATCTGTGCCTTGGCCCGGCTATTGTCTCCCTGCGAGATAGGACAACTCATGACTGATTCTCAGAAACCCTCCAGCAAGTGGAGACGGCGACTGACGCTTGAAGTCTGATGCCAACTTGTGCCCACGTACTTGCAACAACCTTGAAGGCGGGTGGTGTTACCATGCTCTTCGGTCTTCCAGGCGGCGAGATCCTCAACTTCGTTGAGGCGGCTAAGCGGGTCGAGATTGATTTCCTGCTGACTCGACACGAAGCCACAGCATCACTGATGGCCGATGCAACTGGTCAAATGCTTCGGCGCCCAGGGGTCTGTGTTTCCACTTTGGGTCCGGGAGCTGTCAACATGACGCTCGGTGTTGCAAACGCTTACCTTGATCGTTCGCCACTTCTCGCGATTACGGCATCGACGGCGACCTCGGCCGCACCTTATGCGACGCATCAAAACCTAGATCTCAGCGCGGTCTATCGTCCATTCACGAAGGCGGTGCTGACTCTTGACGGTCAGGATACTGAGGCCAAGGTGCGCCGTGCTTTCCGTACGGCCATGACACCGCGGATGGGGCCAGTCCACATCGCGTTGCCAAGTGATGTGGCCTGCGCAGAGGACCGACAGACAGTCGACCCCTCAGGCGAAGCGTTTGAGCCACCGCCGATTCCACCGCCGAGCAGCGAGGCTATTGCCAAGATGAGCTCCAGGCTGCGAACATCGAAACGGCCCATTCTCATTCTCGGGCTTGACCTTGGGGTCTCCGACGTAGCAGCTGTGCGGAGGTTCGTCGAAGCCCTTAATGTTCCGGTGTTTGTCACTCCCAAGGCAAAAGGCATGTTGGCCGAAGACCATCCGAATTTTTTTGGTGTGTGTGCCGGCGTGTCTGGTGATGGTGCCATCGTAGACTTTCTAGCCAGTGCTGATTTACTCGTGGGTGTCGGGTTCGAACCGGTTGAGTCGGAAAAGTTGTGGCACCAGACCATGCCAATCGTCTCAATCGGGCCGTTATCGATTGCCTCTGGTTCCTTTCGGCCAGAGATGGAGCTTGAAGGCCAAGTGGCGACATCACTAACAGCGTTGTCTCAAGCCGAGTTGGGTCCATTTGCTTGGGATCCCACAGAGTTGGTGGCGTTTCGGCAACGATTGGCTTCGGTCGTTGCGCCGGCTAAGACTACGGGTCGAGGTTTGTCGCCCAGTGCGGTTGTGCATCGGCTGCGTGAAGTGCTACCTCGTGAGACGATCGCGACCACCGACGTCGGTTCGGTGAAATTCGTCACGTCGCAGGGATGGACAACTTATGAACCGATGACCTTTTTTGAGTCGAACGGTTTGTCTGCCATGAGCTACGCTTTTCCAGCGGCTATGGCAGCTTCACTCATTTTCCGCGATCGTCCGGTGCTCTGTACGATTGGTGATGGGGGCTTCGGAATGACGATGGCGGATGTGGAGACCTGCGTTCGGCTCCGACTACCGATCGTAACCGTGGTCTTCAACGACTGCTCACTCAGTCTGATTCAGATGGCACAGGCGCGACGAGGGCTGGCTGACGTGGGTGTACGCTATGGCAAGATTAATTTTGGTATGGCTGCCGAGGCGTTAGGTGCGTGGGGACGCCGGGTCGCAAGCCTTGACGAACTTGGCGCGGCGGTTGCTGAGGGCCGGGGCACCGGAAGACCGGTTGTGATTGACGTACCGGTCGACCCGGCCGAGTATCGGATGCATTCGGCGCCACCTACCGTTACCTAACTGACCTGAAAAGGATAGGTTTGTTGATCGTTACGATACATGCTCATCGCGCATTGCTATTCGCTAGTTTGGTCATAGTAACTGCTACGCTTGTTGGTTGTGGGGCCCCAGTGCTGGAGGAAAGTGGCACCGATAGCTCTCGACGAATCGATGTAGCAGCCCTGGATACTCGTATCAACGAGTTACTTCGAGTTGGGCACTCCGATGGAATGACCGCTAGTATCTGGATCGGAGGTGTGACCGGAGAACCGTGGTACATACGGGATGCCTCGACTGTGCGAGCAGCGGCGAGCAGCATTAAAACGGCCTACCTTGTCGAACTATTCGACGCCTACGCAGAGCAGCTCGATGAATCGGTAAGCGAGCTAGCCGAGATCGTGAGCGATGAGGCGCACCCCGCGGTGGCACACTTTAGTCTGGACGATCTCACTGAAATCCGACGGGAGGTCGAGGAGGCCACGATCAGACGGCTCGGGCACATGATGATCCGCGGTAGTGATGTGTCGAATGTTGTCTATAACGCTTCCGCGAATGTGGTTACAGCACTTTTGGGTGGTCCTGGCGCGCTGACCGCACGGATTCAGCGGAGAGATGCGGCATTTAGTGGACTGACAGTACGGCGTTACATGTTGGCCGCGCGAGACGTGACTGGAGACAACGAAGCTACGGCTGCGTCTCTCGCGGCCGTATTAAGGCGCATCGCCTCCCGTCGTATTGCTGGGATGGAGCCCGATACAATCTCCGCGATGTGGGATATTTTGCGCGTGCCTAATGACGATGGTATCGATGGTCGTGTCCATTACTTCAAGAGTGGCAGTCTCAATAGCGACCCGATGGTACGGATTCGTTCAGGATTCTGGCATTTTCCACCGGATGAAACCACCGTCTACGTCGTGATCGTTGAACAACCGGTGCCGGGTAGCCTCTCGAGGGATCGGGCGGGGGAGCGTCTGGCTGGAGTGAGTGTGTTGGTAACCGATGCGGTGCTGGCCGCCCGATGAGCAGGGCGAAGCTTCTATTCCTCGACGCCCCTTCGACACAATCGAATTTTTTGGATCCGAAGGGCTCATTAAAGACTCCTTAAAGACTTGTGACCACCTGGGTAAGACGAGAGTTTAAAGACCATATGTGTCCAGATGTGAGGGCATTGTAACTGATGATGTAGTTTGTTCTGTATGACATCTGCCTGCTGTGTTTCATCCTGAATATTGGCATTATGGTCGTGGAGCTATGAGGGTGTGGTGAGTTGAGTGCTTGGTGTCACTGTCATACAGTGAGGGGAGCGGTGGGCCGATATGGATCGTATGCGGATCATGAGTAAGGGAATTGTGCTCTTCTTCGTCATGGTAGCTGTGCCTACGGTGACTACGATCTCTCAAGAGCTACCGCTAACAATGGAGGTGAGCCATTACGCACGGTCGCTTCAGCCTGGTGAAGTCGTGCGGGTGACCGCGACGTTTTCTCGGCCAGTGAGCACTGTGCGCGCTAGTGCGTTTGGCAGTGTGGTGTCCTTCCAACCGACCGGCGACCAGCGGATGTGGAGTGGCCTAGTTGGAATTGATCTGGACGTTAAAATCGGGGAACACCTTATTTCAATTGTTGGCACCTCGCCGAATGGAATAACCGCACGGACGGAGCATCCCTTGGCGGTGATATCCAAGGAGTTCGCGACACGCCGGCTGACCGTTGCGCCTGAATATGTGACGCCCCCGGACGGGGTTATCGAGCGGATTCAGCGTGAAGGGGCGCGCACGACGAAGTTATTCAATACCCAGACACCGATAGCATACTGGAGCGGCGCATTTCTCCGTCCGGTTACTGGAGCGGCGACGAGCGCTTTCGGTCGGCGTAGTGTCTTCAATGGTCAAGCCCGGAGCCCGCATAGCGGAGCAGATTTTCGAGCTTCGCAGGGCACTCCGGTTAAAGCACCGAACTCCGGCGTCGTCGTACTTGCTAACGATCTCTACTTCTCAGGTAACTGTGTGATCATTGACCATGGACTAGGTCTCTACTCGTTCTTTGCTCATCTTTCTCGAATTGGTGTAGCTGAGGGGGATAGGGTTGCCTCTGGCGATATCATTGGTGACGTCGGCGCAACGGGGCGCGTGACGGGGCCACACTTGCACTGGACCGTCCGTCTGAACACGGCGCGCGTTGACCCTCAGTCGTTGATGGCTGTCCTTGCTGACGGTGGGTAGTGATTTGTTGCCAGTTCAAATGCTCCACTAACCTACGGAGTCGCCGATCACTTTTTACCTCGGCGGTCCCACAATGGGACGGCCCTCACTGGAGCATGGTTACTGAGGTATGCACTCGACACAGATCGAAACAACTCAATGACTAGTGCTCAGGAACAGGCTCTTATCGAATTCACTCGAGAACTTGTGCGTATCCCTAGTGTTTTGGGCGATGAACAGGCGATGGCTGCACGTGTCCGTGAGGAGATGGAACGCCTCGGTTTCGATCAGATAACAGTTGACGAAGCTGGGAACGTTGTCAGCATTGTCGAGGGTCGCCACGACGGGCCGACGCTGCTCTTCGATGCGCACCTGGATACCGTCGACGTATTGCCTCGAGATGGCTGGACCTACGACCCTTTTGGAGGAGACCTCCAGGACGATCGGATCTACGGGCGCGGTAGTTCAGACATGAAAGGGGCGCTTGCCGCGATGATTCATGGCGTTGCGGGCATGGACCGTGAATCTACGAAGGGACGTGCCATCATTTCTGGATCGGTTGGGGAGGAACTGATTGAAGGCGCAGCCCTCCGTCATGTCATGCAGTCCGTCCGTCCTGACTATGTTGTTATCGGAGAATCCTCTGAACTCCAATTGGTCCGCGCTGGACGAGGTCGTGCTGAACTCGTCATAGAGACCCATGGGCGCCCGTCGCATGCCTCGACGCCGGACCGCGGACTCAATGCCGTGCACATCATGCGCGATGTAATTGCTGAAATTGAAGCACTCGTGATGCCAACCCATCCGTTTGTAGGTTGTGGTGTCACGTGTTTGACTGACCTAATCTCGATACCGTATCCCGCCCACTCGGTTGTTCCGAGCGGATGCCGTGCCACTTACGAACGCAGGTTGTTACCCGGGGAAACGAAGGAATCGCTATTTAGTGAAATGCAAGAGGCTGTCAATCGAGCGGCCGCAACTGACACAACTGTTCGGTTGGCAACGACCAACTACGAGAGTTACACCGGTATGCGGTGGGAAGAACCGAAGTGGTACCCTCCCTGGGAGATAGACGAATCGCATACCCTAGTGCAGCAGGCGCTGGCCGGGTTACGTCGCACTCAACTCGATCCCTCAATGCGGAGCTATCAGTTCTGTACGAATGCTGCCTATAGTGCAGGAGCTGCCGGTATTCCAACGATCGGCTTTGGGCCGTCTTCAGAACATCACGCACATGTGTGTGACGAGCATCTAGAAGTGAGCCAGCTACTCGGAGCTGCCACAGGCTACAGAGCAATCGCAGACGCAATGCTCGCGTTCTAGTTGGCTAGGTAAGGCTCCACCGCTGCCAATACAGGGCGTTAATTGGTGACTATCGTGCCAACTCTACCAGGGTACGGATGCGTTCAGCATCGGTAACGTTCATCGAGAACTCGGACGAGCCCGGCTCAATGCCCATGTAGCAATCCGGATTGCGAAAGGTCATAGCGCTCTCAATTTTCTTAGTGCCTGTGACGTGAATTTCTCGTGCACCGGTCGCCCAGAGAATTGTCAGTAGACTTCGCTCGTCTATGCTGCCACCAGGCATGACAATAATACGGTCGCCAGCTTGGGTGATGAGCTCGCGAAGTAGCTCGATCCCTTCGACTGCGGTCGCTCTTTGACCCGAGGTCAACACCCGTTCAATGTGTAACCCGACCAAGGCTTCCAGTGACTGTGTTGGGTTGCCGGCCATGTCGAACGCACGATGAAACGTGACCGCCATTGGCCTGGCTTGTTCCGTAAGTTGTTCTGTGCGACGAACGTCGACCTCGCCATCCTGTGTCAGCAGACCGAAGACGACACCGTTACTCCCTAACCGTTTGGCCATCTCGACGTCGCGTTGCATCGACGCGAATTCGGTGTCGGAATAAAGAAAATCACCACCTCGGGGTCGAATCATCACTTGAATTTCGATTGTCGTACGCTGTCGAGTTACCGCGATCGTACCTGCACTCGGGGTCAACCCGCCTTCACGTAACGCTGCACAGAGTTCGATACGATGCGCGCCACCGGCCTCAGCTGCAATCGCGCTGTCGACCGAGTCGACGCATGCCTCGACGAGAATTTCATGTGGCATATTTATTAATCGGAAGCTTCACGATCTGCGTATAAATAGATACTGAAGGATGGTAACTCTAATCATCCAAAATATGACCACAGTCCAACGACCACGACGCTGATGATGATGGTCATAATTTTTTCATTTGTCCGCCCGGCGATCTCGGCAGCGTGGTTCCTCCAGTTGAGCGTTACATCGGCAAGGCTTTCGACATCACGCCGTTCGCTCGGCTGGCTCAGCCAGAACATCATTCCGACCGAGACGAAGAAGAGGATAACTGAGAAATTTAGGAAACTGAATTCTACTAATGCGTTTAGACCACCGAGGTTCCAACCCAGACCGTTGTGAAGAACATCGAGCAAGAAGCGCCCGCCGCCTATAATGCCTCCAAAGACCAGCGTGGTTAACGCCGCCCGCGCTGTGGCTCCCTTCCAGAGAATACCGACGAGGAACACCGCTGTGATCGGCGCAGCCAGACTTGCCTGAATGCTCTGGAGGTATTGGTAGATCTCATTGTTCAAGTGCTGAATAAATGGAATCCAAAGGATGCTGACGACGACGATCACTGCCGTTGTTATGCGCCCGACAAAGACCAGCGTTTTTTCAGCAGCGTCTGGGCGCCGCTTTTTGTAGACGTCCATCGTAAGAAGGGTTGAGCACGAATTAAAAACTGAACTGAGAGATGACATGAGTGCTGCCAGTAGGGCGGCGATCACTAAGCTTTGCACTCCAGCCGGCAGTAGTCGAAGCACTAAAAGTGGGTAGGCGTTGTCACCGGTCACGTCCGCTGGCCAGAGTGCCTTAGCGATGAGGCCTGGCAGGACGAGGATGAAAACAGGAAGGATTTTAAGTGCAGCGCAGAAGATAGTTCCTTTACGAGCTTCATTTACGTTTTTCGCTGAAAGCGTCTTCTGGACGATCACCTGATCGGTGCACCAATACCAAACGCCAAGGATCATCGTGCCAAGAGTTGTTCCTGGCCACGGGTAGACTGAGTCGCTAGCTGGTTTCAGCATGTGGAAAAAATCGTCAGGAAGCGCTGCTCTTAAGTTGGCGAAGCCGCCTATCTCACTAAGGCCGAGTGTTGTCAGTAGAATCGCGCCACCGATAAGGATGAACGCTTGAATCAGGTCAGTGTAAATAACAGCCGCGAGACCGCCAGCGATCGTGTAAGCACCGGTTGCAATTACCAGCAGGATTGCTGAAGTCATATAGTCCCAGCCGAAGACTTCCCGGATTAATATCCCGCCAGCGAATAACGAAACAGAAATTTTTGTAAAGATGTACGCAAAGATCGAAATCCACGTGAGATAGGCACGGCACCCAGAGCTGAATCTTCGCTCCAAGAACTCCGGCATCGTGAAGACGCGAGTCTTAAGGTAATGCGGTAAAAACAGCCATCCCAGGATAAAGAGGCACAAGCTGGCGGACCACTCGTAGGCTCCAACCGCGAGGCCAGACGAGGCGCCCGAGCCGGCCAAACCAATGAAATGTTCGCTACCGATGTTTGTGGCGAAAACCGAAGCCCCGATGGCGAACCAGCCAACGTGTTGGCCAGCTAGGAAATAGTCGCGGCTCGTTCGCTCTTTGCGAGCGAAGTGGAACCCGATGGAGAAGATCCCGAGAAAGTAGGCGATGAGAATGCTGGTGCCGAGCATGCCGCGTCAGCGCGCCAAGTAAACTCCGTGCGCCTTTCCCACTTCAGTGAGGGTAAACACTACGTGCGGATTCAAGTATGTGCCCAATAAAAGCAGCATGGTTAGTTGAGCAGAGCCACCGAAGAATTATATGTGTTTCTACAGCTACAGTCGTTTGTGGGACCGTGTTTCTACTCTGAATTGACGGTACTTCACCGACCCCTTACGCCCAGCAAGATGTCCATGGTCAACTGATCAAGTCGCTCGTATGGTAGTCGACGCATACCGATTTGGGCTCGGTCGAAGTCGTAGCCAAGAAGTTCCTTGGCGTGCGACTTCCGGTACTTTTCGACTATTGGAACACCGGGTCGGGGTGAAGAGATTTCCGCAAGGATTTCTTGAATCTCGGTGTCACCGTTCCAACAAAGTGCTTTATCTTTCAAAATGAGATAGTTCCGTATACAACCAAGGGCAAAGTCCTTGACGCCCTCGTTGTCCTCGGTGCGGTAAGCATGGGCATCGAAATGACGCGGGTTGTCGTAGCCGACATCTTCGAGGAACTTTACAAGGAAAAACGCTGCTTTGGGGTTCGCTGAAGCAAAGCGAAAGTCCTGGTCGTAACGCCCAATGACTTGATCGTTGAGGTCAATGTGAAAGAGTTTTCCGGCCTCCCAGGCTTGTGCGACGGCGTGCGTGATGTTGAGTCCAGCCATATGCTCGTGGGCCACCTCAGGGTTGACTCCGACCATGTCGGCGTGTGCGAGTGAATTAATAAAGCCAAGATAGGCACCGGTTGTAGGGAAGTAAGTGTCGCCGCGTGGTTCGTTCGGTTTCGCTTCAAGCGCGATACGGTAACCGTATTTGTTCGCGAGGTTGTACTCACACACATAGTTAATCGCNTCACGCAGGCGCGCGATTGCCTCATCTGGCCGTCGGCAGGTATCGGTTTCTGTCCCCTCCCGGCCGCCCCACATGACGTAGGTCTTCGCACCAAGCTCAGCTCCAAGGTCCATTGCGCGGAGAGTTTTCTGCAACGCATAGGCGCGCACGGCGGGGTCATTGGACGAAAAGGCACCATCTCGAAAAACCGGATCGAAAAATAAATTAGCGCTGACCATGGATGTGACAACACCCTGGTTAATGCAGGTTTTCTTGAAGTCCCTGACGATCCGATCGCGATCGATAGAGGAGGCATCAATTGGCACCAGGTCGTTGTCGTGTAAGTTGACGCCCCAGGCTCCGACTTCAGCTAGCAAACGGACTAAATCGTTNGGCTTAACTGGAGGCCGCACTGCGTCACCAAACGGGTCCCGTCCACGATTACCTACAGTCCACAATCCGAAAGAGAATTTATGTTCTGGGCGAGGTGCGTAGAGGTCGTCATGCATGTATCAATCCTCGTGGATTCTCTGTTGTAGGGAAGTTAATCCTCAGCACTGAATTCAAAATTGCTTTGTAAACTCGGGAATTGTTTTGAGCGCCGGATACAGTGTTCGATATCGTGCGTACTGACGTGCTAGGAGTTCGACGTCGACGTCGGTTGGGTCTGTGCGAGTGGCTATGGTCACGGTGGTGTCACACGCCTCGTCGACGGAAGACCATACGCCGGTACCAACGCCGGCCAAGAGCGCTGCTCCATATGCTGCGCCCTCTTCTGTGGCGAGCGTTGTTACCTGTTGGCGGTAAACGTTAGCCTGAATCTTTCGCCAGAGTGCTGACCGCGCACCACCACCACCCAGTCGTATCTCGTGAACCGGCACTTTCATAGTTTCAAGAATTGTGAAGGAGTCCTGGAGACTGAACGCAACGCCTTCCAGAATGGCGCGTACAACATGGGCACGCGTATGCGTTGCCGTAAGGCCCACCAGCGCGCCACGAGCATTAGAGTCGAGATGAGGCGTCCGTTCACCCATTAGATACGGTGCCCAGAGAACGCCATCGCTACCTGTTGGAGCTGTCGCGGCTTCGTCGGCGAGACGGTCGTAAGGGTCACGACCATCGTCTTCACCTGCACCGAACCGGCTCTTGAACCAGCTGAGTGAGAGTCCAGCTGCCTGTGTTACGCCCATAGTGTGCCAGCGGTTGGGAACGGCGTGGCAGAAAGTGTGGACCCGTCCTTCTGGGTCTAGAGCGGGTTGGTCGGTCGCCGCGAACACCACCCCCGAGGTGCCGATCGTCGCACTTACGGNACCCGGCTTCACGACCCCCATGCCAACCGCNCCAGCCGACTGGTCGCCGCCGCCAGCCACCACCGGCGTACCTGCTGTGAGGCCAAGCTTGTCTGCGAGCCGGGGAGTGACCTGACCTGTGATTTCCGGGCCTTCGTGAACGGATGGCAACATCTTAAAATCGAGATTCGTTACTTTGAGCATTTCCGCAGACCATTGTCGGCGCGCTACATCAAGAAGGAGTGTGCCCGAAGCATCGGCCATATCGGTTGCTCGCTCACCAGTTAATTTGAAACGGACGTAATCCTTGGGTAACAGAACGGACCGCACCTTGTTCCACAGCTTCGGTTCATGGGTCCGGACCCAGAGGAGCTTCGGCAACGTGAAACCGGTCAACGCGGGATTCGACGTTAGTTCGATCAGGCGCTCACGACCCACCTGCTCGTTAAGCCATTGACATTCGGTCTCGGTGCGTAGGTCGCACCAGATGAGCGCAGGCCGAACGATGCTGTCGTCAACACCGAGGAGAACTGAACCGTGCATTTGTCCCGATAGGCCGATGCCTCGGATGTCGGCGCTCGAACACGACGCATTGGTTAGTGCTGCGCGCACGGCTATCTGGGTGGCGCGCCACCAATCATCGGGGGATTGCTCAGCCCACCCAGGCTGCGGTGAAGTGAAGTCCTCGTGCTCTTCGGTTGCCGAGGCGATGACCGACCCGGTCTCGTCTATAAGGAGTGCACGGCTTCCACTGGTACCGACATCGATGCCAAGAAGTGCCATTCAGGTCCTAAGGATAGCGCACGACCAGCGAAAATTATGCTGTTCGCTTTAGTGGTGCGGCTTACGAAAGGGAAAAAGAACTTTCGGGCTCCTCAGCTTACCGCTTTCGATGGCAACAGCCACGTGATCGTGACATGATGTGAGCGTTTTTTGGAAGCTCGGGGCCGTGAGTTGTGGTCGGTCGCTGGAACGAGGAGTTTCACGGTCTTCAAGGAGGGGTCACATGAGTGGTCGGAAATTTCATATTTCACGTCGCCATTTCCTGGGAACTTCTTTCGCTGCAGGGCTCGGTGGAGTTTCCACAGGTCTGCTGGGTAAGAGTGTGGAGGCCAATCAGCGTCCCGTGCCTGCGATAGCGCTCGAGGGGCTCCGCCCAAGTGGAATGATTGACGAGGCATATTGGTGGAAGGTTCGCTCGCAGTTCAACATTGTTGATGGGCTGGCCTTCATGAACAACGGCACCCAGGGCCCAATGCCTCGAGTTGTTCTCGAGAAAAATGAACGCATTTTGCGTGAAATCGCCGAGGACCCAACGGACAACTATCGTCGGGACGACATCAATGCGGTTCGAGAAAAGGTCGCACCCTTTGTTGGTGCTGACCCCTCTGAGATTGCCTTGACCCGAAGCACGACGGAAGGGATGAACATCTTCGCTCACGGGCTCGACTGGCGTGAGGGTGACGAAGTACTTATGAATTCACACGAGCACGGTGGTGGGCGGGGACCGTACCTGACACTTATGGAGCGTAAGGGCATCAGGATCAATGTGATTGACCTTCCGTCACCACCTGAGAGCACGGACCAGATCGTCGACCTCTACGAGCAGGCGATTACTTCGCGGACCCGTGCCATCATGGTGAGCCATATTACCTACGTGACTGGGCTTGTGACCCCAATCAAGATGCTATCCGAGATGGCGCATCGACATGGTGTCCTGGTGTCTGTCGATGGCGCCCACCCACTCGGCATGATCGATCTTAACTTCCACGAAATGGGTTGCGACCACTATTCGGCTGCGGGGCAGAAATGGTTGCTCGCGGGTGGTGGTACCGGGGTCTGTTACGTCAAGGGTGACATTCAGGATCAAGTGTGGCCGCTCATGGGGGGGCCACCACGTGAGGGCGCGACGGCCACGCGCTATGAGTCGGTTGGTCAGCACAACCTTCCATCGTTGCTCGGCATGGGTGACGCGGTGGACCTCCAAGAGACGATAGGGAAGCGGAACATTGAGGAACGGGACCGACAACTCAGCACACGGTTGAAGGCCGGGTTAAGCGAGATTCCGGGTGTACACCTGTGGACGTCAAGTGACCGAGGTCTTAGTGCTGGGCTGACCCTGTTTTCGGTTCATGATATTCCGATGCAAAATGTTGTCACGGCTCTTTTCGATGAGTTTCGTGTACACATTCGAACTATGGGCACTGGTAATCTAAACGGCGTTCGTGCCTCAACTCACTTTTATAACATGCCGCATGAGGTGGACCGGCTGTTAGAAGGGGTTCGGCACATCGCGGCGAATGCGGGTAACTACATGACGACGTCTGGATAGTTAACGGTCGTTTTTCTGACGCACGGCGGGTTCTATCTGCCGTGCGAAAGTTGCTACCTCAGCATGTTCTATTCAACACTGATTTGAGGGAGGGTGTTATGTCACGAAAAAATCTAAAATTTGCGGCCCTATTATTGGTCAGCGTGGTCGCTTGGGCGTGTAGTGGTGGCACGACCCAAAGTGAGGTCGCACCAGAACCCACGGAGCAAGAGATTGTTGAGTTGGCTCGTGGTATCCACGAGCGGGCACTCACTATCGATACACACGACGATATTCCATTTAACTTTGCGACCGAAGAGGTGGACCCAGGCGTGCGGGGTGATCGAAAAGTCGACTTACCCAAGATGCGCGAGGGTCTTCTCGACGTGGGGTTTTTCATCGTTTTTGTCGGACAAACTGAGCGTACGGCCGAGAATTACGAGCAGGCAAAAGCTGATGCGATGACGAAGTTTGAAGCGATTCACCGGATGACTGAGGAAATGTACCCGGATGAGATCGAGTTAGCCTACACGGCCGATGACGTCGAGCGTATACATGCGAGCGGTAAGCTGGTGGCCATGATAGGTATTGAGAACGGCTACGTTATCGGTCAGGACGTGTCCTTACTTGAGAAATATCACGAGCTTGGAGCGCGTTATATTACGCTCGCGCACGGCGGTCACAATGACATTGCCGACTCGGCAACCCCACGCGAGAGTGAACCAGAATCCGAACACGATGGATTGAGCGAGTTTGGTGAGGAGGTTGTGGCCGAGATGAATCGGCTTGGGATCATGGTTGACGTGTCTCATATCGCGAAGCAAGCGATGCTTGATGCGACAGCGGTATCTCAGGCCCCGGTAATCGCTTCGCACTCTAGTACGGTCACTATTAACCCTCATCCTCGTAATATGGATGATGAGCAACTACTTGCTCTCCGAGACAATGGCGGTGTGATGCAGACCGTCGCCCTTGGTTCGTTTGTTAAGGTGCCGTCGCCAGAGAAACAGGAGGCGGTCGCTGCGCTTCGAGAGGAGATGGGAATTGAGGGACGTGCCGGGGTGCGAAATCTTAGCGACGAGTTACGTGCTGATTACGACCGTCGTATGGCCGAACTTGACGAGCAGTGGCCTCCGGCCAATGTGCAGGATTTCGTCAACCACATCGACCATGCTGTCGGGCTGATTGGTATCGATCATGTGGGCATAAGTTCCGATTTTGATGGTGGCGGGGGAATCGTGGGCTGGAACGACGCCAGTGAAACGTTTAACGTCACGTTGGAACTTGTTCGACGTGGGTATAGTGAAGAGGAAATCACGCAACTCTGGGGGGGCAACCTACTTCGAGTACTNCGNGATGTGGAGCGTGTGGCCCAAGAACTGCAAGGTGAAACGTCCAACTAGCGCCGGTGATGACGATTGAGCTATCAGTGCAGAGCCTGAGTCGTTCGTTGGAACGAGGATAGCGGACCATGCCGTTGACCTCATTTGAGGAGCTGCCGGGGTCGGCGCGCTTGTGGATCTTCGCTGCTGATCACGAGCTTTCACACCCAGACTCCAACCGCTTACTCGGCGAAATCGACAGGTTCCTGATGGAATGGACCGCTCATCGGTCACACTTGACTGCTGGTCGTGACTGGAAATTTAAACGCTTTTTGTTCATAGGTGTNGACGAATCNGCAGCTGGAGCGTCNGGGTGTTCCGTTGATGCNCTGGTNCGTGAAATTCAGCGCTTGGAGAAGGTGATCGGTGTGACGTTAGCCGACCGTGGGCCTGTGCTTTTCCGTCGGGGTGATGCTATTGAGCGTGTGTCGCGTGGCCAGTTTGCTAACCTTGCTGGTGTAGGTGACGTAAGCCCGGAGACCTGTGTTTTCGATAACACGCTTTCGACCGTTGGCGATGTACGTGCTGGACGCTGGGAGATTCCAGCGCGTGAGGCCTGGCATGGCCGGGCGTTTTTCTAAGTCAAGGTCGGTGAGTAGTGATATGAAAG
>PCAU01000003.1 GCA_002730735.1 Acidobacteriota bacterium
ATACGACGTTCGTGGACGTCACCCCATCCGCATTGCTGCAGTTAAACGCGAGCCACGGAGCCACTTGGGTTGACTTCGACCTGGACGGCGACCTCGACCTAGCCCTCACAGGTGCCGCCGAAGATGGGATGCACTATCTCATGGAGAACCTGCTCCCTCGAACATCAGGGCACCAATCGCTGCAGGTCCGAGTATTGGACGCCGAAGGCCATGCCACCCGTCCGGGTACGGAAGTTAGGGTATACACTGCGGGCACCGATCAACTACTAGGGATGCGCTTGGTCGACACGGGCTCGAGCTATGACGCACAATCTGACTTGCCGCTCCATTTTGGTCTGAGGAATGGGAATCCGGTGGATGTGGCGGTGACGGTCGTGGGAGGCGGCAGGCGACATACTGGGATGGTCGCAAACATCTCCCCCGTAATGTTCAGTGGCTCCATTCTCTCGTTGCGTATCGACGAGTTTGGACGCATCGTTGACTAGCCTTGCCAAGAAGCACGAGGATCGAAAAGATCGCTCTTCAATAAACATAAGGAATGGACAATCATGATGGAAAGACGAGAATTCCTCGCATCAACGACATTGGGGGCGGTCGGTTTGGGCTCAGCAAAGCTGTCTCTAGCCGCCTCACGGCCCAACACATCCTCACAATCTAGCAACCGAAAGATTTTGATTGCTGGTGGAGGCTACGGCACATCTTTCATCCGCTACATGGCGTCTCTCACCGGTAAGGACCGACCAAAGCTCTGCTATTTACCGACCGCGTCGGCTGATCGGGAATCGGGGATCGTCAGATGGTACGCCAACTGCGCACCATTAAATGTCATTCCCTCAGTACAGGTTAGCTTCATCAACAGTAACCGCATGACCCAAACGTTCGCAGAGGTTTTGCTATCAGTGGATGGCATCGTTGTCTCAGGCGGCAATACGCTCAATCAACAGGTGATCTGGAAGGCCCACGGAATCGACGAGGTTCTTCGAGAGGCTTGGGACCGTGGGATCGTGCTTGGTGGTGCAAGCGCCGGATCCCTTTGTTGGTTCGAAGAAGGCACGACAGATTCCCGACCCAAGGAACTGACCGTGGTTAAATGTCTCGGGTTCCTTAACGGAAGCCACTCCCCTCACTATGATGGTGAAGCAAATCGTCGACCGACCTACCACCGTATGATCAAGTCAGGTGAAATGAAACCTGGATATGCCTGCGACAACAACGCGGGAATCTATTTTGAAGACAATGAAGTTGCGAGAGTCGTACACACCCGAGCGGAGGCCAAGGTCTACTACGTGAGTCTCCAAGGAGAAGAGGTTGTCGAGAGAGAGCTCGAAGCAGAAATGATTGAGTAGGTGGATGTCCAGCAGGTTCGAGAGTGGGAAGTCGATGGGTTTCGCATCAGGCCCGGTAAGCAAGGCGCTGGTTGCTAGTCTTCTCTTTTCTGTAACGGGTGGTTGCTCCCCTGCTGAGCCGGTGCAGTACGACACAACACCTGAACACCAGGAAGCGCCAAGTCCTGTGCCTGCCAGTCGCGTTGTAAGTGAGCTCGAAGAGCGTGACCGAATGGAGGCAGCCGCAGAGCCCGATGGTCAAGAGATCGGCTCAGGAACCATCGAAACTTCGAGCGGTTCAGTCACGATTGGTGTCGACGCTCGAATAGCCGTCCAAGAGAGTGATACGGACCTCCGGGTTCGGACTGTCGAGCGAGGGACCGGGAGGTGAACTAACCTGCCAACTTACACACGGAGAAGCCGTCACAGTAGTTGCTGCAACCCACTTCGAAAACGAAGACCGGTATTACCTGAAGGTGGCTGGCACCAACTGTCAGGGTTGGATATTGGAAAACTTTGTCCAGCCGTAAAGGCCATCCTGGCTAGATACGCGACCGGACCCCCAAGTCGGAGTCCAGTCGGCCTGAGATGAGGAACGAGGCTGCGGTCAGTCCGGGTTGAAACCGGGAACCCTATACGGCAGGTTACCCTGGCAGTCTTTGGCTCGAGGCCGCGAACAGCCTCTCTCCGGTGTTGGCCAGAACCACATACCTGGTGCTCGCGGTATCGCTTCCGTCCCGAGCGCGACTCCCTCGCACCGTAACGACGTCACCGATGCTCATCGTGCCCCGTGTCCATCCGGCCCTCACGAGTTGATTTGGACTACCCATTTCCATAGCCCAGCTCGTAACGTCACCCTCATCATCCTCTACGTCCATAAAGAACCAGACATGAGGGTTGAGCCATTCAATTTTCTGGACCGCTCCCGTCACTTCGACCGGAGCATTGGCATCAAACTCAGCAGAAAAGGAATGATGGGCAACCACTGGCACGGTGGCCAGCAGNAGTCCGACACAAGCGNCGATCNNGANCCCTCTGGTTTTCATGTGNAACCNCTTAAACACGAAAGACGCGNTCAAAATACGCACGCCGGNNTCTATTNTGCCAGCGGNGACAANCTAACGCAAGAANAAGTAACTCGTAAGGAGAGTTCCANAANATAGGTGTAGACTACCCGTGTCTGGTCAGCGTCNTTATCTACTANCTTTTAACGCANCNGAATCCGCTGATTTTAAAGGAGGCGTCGCTATGAGAGTGTCGTGGACGTCCTACGTCACTGCGGCCACAGTCGTNAGTCTNGTGTGNTGGTCGCAGCAACCGGNCGAANCACAAACTGCCCAAGAAGCTGGAACGGTNACTAGNCCCGCNGCGNCTTCGGGNCCGACTCCNCGGCTNCCGAANGGGANNCCCGACTTAACTGGCATNTGGCAACGACCCTACGTGCCAANCGTGACCCANCCCAGGGNCGGACACAAGGGACCCTCAGAACTTCCATACACCNCGGCNGGTTTGGAGGATTGGTGGAACTACGACCCAGCCGATGGCGATTACACGGCGAACTGCATGCCNTTTGGTCTGCCTCGGTCCATCAACGGTCCGTGGCCTATGCGGATCATGCATAACGAAACACACATNGCGTTTCTGTTCGANTTAGGTAACTGGTTTNACATCGCCCCCGTCGATGGAAGCGANCACCCGGAGGAGNTCGAGCCAACCTGGTACGGGCACTCGNTTGGTCGCTGGGAGGGCGATACGCTNNTCATTGACACAGTCGGGTTCAACGGTTGGACTAGACTCGATACCCGAGGCCATCCCCATAGCGATGCCCTACATCTNATNCAGACNTACGAACGCATTGACGCAGATCACATCAACTACACAATAACGGTTGANGACCCAAAAACTTACAGNGCTCCATGGACGAATGANCGAGTCTTCACGCCGTTCGATGGTGAACTCATGGAGTATGTGTGNAATGAAAACAACCGGTCACTTTGGGAGGGGCGCCTCAAGTTCTGGACTCCGCCNTGGCGTGACCAACCGCCGCAATGANANCTGANCNGTTNAGGTGTTCCCTCCTCCA
Organism: Acidobacteriota bacterium; assembly: GCA_002730735.1. Taxonomy (GTDB): domain Bacteria; phylum Acidobacteriota; class Vicinamibacteria; order Vicinamibacterales; family UBA823; genus UBA11600. The sequence continues at coordinate 3,409 of PCAU01000003.1, forward strand.
CCTACTACCCCTNGCCTTCATCNTGACAACTGGGTGCGAGNCNCCTCCAGNNGNACCCGCTNCACCACCGTTCACNCCAGTCGCTGATGTCAAGGAGTTGATGGAGATGGTCATTGACCCCGCCGCCGACGTTGTGTGGGAGTCAGTCGGNNCNATCATCACCGCGGAGGGTACGGAAGAGATTTTTCCCAAGAATGACGGAGAGTGGGCAACTGTACGCAATAGCGCACTCGTCCTCGCCGAATCTGGCAATNTACTTATGCTTGGCGAACGAGCCAAAGGTGANGGACCTTGGATGATCATGTCTCAAGCACTGGTTGAANCTGNCCGCATCGCCTTNGAGGCTGCGGAAGCCAAGGACGCGGATGCANTCTTNATGGTTGGCGGGGATATTTACANCGCNTGNGAAACCTGCCACGTACTTTACTGGTATGACGAAGACGGAGCGATACCATCCACAGGGTCNGNGACCCCAGCNNCTACNACATCATNGNTACTGCCTGAGANGGTCCGAGCCTCNACTCAATAGAAGGCNATCCAGCGTCCAGAAANCCCGACGCCGAACCACAGACTGAGCGACACCACAGCCACCANCCNACCGAGAAGTGGGGNTATTCTGGCTGCGTCCGACCTCACAACCTTCTGTCGCACAGTGAATGTGAAGAGCATCGCAAGCAGCAGGAACTGCATCTTCCACCAAAAGGGCGGNCTGTAGTANACGCGAAGTGTNTCCGAGGTAAGAAGCAGCACNCCCGTGGCTAACATCACCAGCAAACTGCCGACCAGCCATGGCTGGNTGTCATGCGCCAGCTGGGACACTGGTTGATGCCGTAACCCCANGCCAAGCAACCGCAAGTCGACTACCAAAACCGNACCGCCCAGGATCGCAAGTGCCAACAAGTGAAGACACTGAANTACCGGGAACATCCATACCGAGCCACTNATCGCAATCCCGACGGCTGTCTGACCGGACCACTCAAACAGGGGTAAAAGAGACATCGTTATCATCCAGAGTTCAATTGAACCAGTTGTAGGCTTGCATCCGTCCCCCGACGACCACTCCGCACCAGAGCACGAGGGAGAGGTAGCCGGCCACTCGCGCCCTGAGGGGCGCAANCGGTGCCCGNTCCCAGTCNGTGACCCGGCGATATACCGTTGTGTGAAAAACAAAAGCATTAAGACCAGCTAAGACAAGCATCACAATCTTGATACGAAAGAAGATGTTCTCGTATGCACGCACAGGATGGGAATAGAACAGAAGTAATCCACTCACANCCATTAATGCAAAGCCGCCTAGGGCCCACGGCAAGAGACGTCCGGCTACCTCAGACACTNGAACTCGCCGCAGNGTTAGNCCCACTAGGCGCAGGTCNAATGTCGCGATCAGGCCGAGAAATAGGCATAAAGTCAACACGTGGGTTGTCTCCACTATGGGATAGACCCACAGCGATTCAAGGAGNGCAATGCTCCAAGGCGTATTNCCGANCCATTCGAAGAATNCCAGCGGCGACATAGGNGTCANGCAGNNCANTNNNTTANTTTTTCAAACGCTCCGGNCGAATTATACCGCTGACCGGTNGTAGTGCCCACGTCGTCTCACACCCGTAGACAACACGCGATGTCGTTGATGCCCCATTCTGGTACTTCCAGCATCGTGNAACTCCAAGCANCGGCTTTTCCCCCAAGACAGCACNNCTTCACCCCACAAACTCCAGAGGACGCATTACAATATGTNTAACNTTCTAATTTCTTAGTGNTCGTTTNNAGAGTTTCTCGGAGGAGAGTGAGATGGTCAGGAAATCGCTGATTCTAATAGCCGCGGGTCTGTTCCTCACGATGGCNACAGCCGTTTGGGCACAGTCAGGGNCAATCGGNTCGGCCCACCACAGCTATCGCGTGGTTACCGTAGCCGAGGGACTAGANATCCCGTGGTCAATCACGTTCCTACCGNACGGTGACATGCTGGTCACTGAACGACCTGGACGGCTTCGCATCATACGNGACGGTGTGCTCCTCCCAGACTCGGTGCCGGGTGTACCGGAAGTTCATGCTGAGGGCCANGGCGGNCTGTTCGATGTTCTGCCACATCCAGAATTCACCTCGAACCGTCTACTTTATCTNGCTTACGCGCANCCAAATTCCGGCGGCTCGACTACGCGAGTTGTGCGGGCCAGATTCGAAAATGATCAACTATCGGGTCTTGAGGAAATCTTCCTCGCNGTGTCACAAGGAAGGGGGCACTATGGNGGGAAGCTTGCGTTCGACNGGAATGGCTTGCTCTTTCTCAGNGTCGGAGAACGCCAGGCATCNNCCAGCGGTGATTTAGAGANCCATCCGGCCCAAGATGTCTCAAACCACCACGGCACGATCATTCGACTCCATGATGACGGCCGCATACCAGTCGACAATCCGTTCGTCNAACAAAGTGAGGCCGGAACCGATGTGCGGCCTGAGATNTGGAGCTATGGGCACCGCAATCCGCAGGGCCTCGTCATTCACCCCGATACTAATGACGTCTGGATTACNGAGCATGGCCCACAAGGCGGGGACGAACTCAACCGTATTGAACCCGGATTGAACTATGGCTGGCCAGTNATTGGNTACGGTGTGAACTACCGGACAGGCCTGGCCATTCATGANGGGACAATGCGCGANGATATGGAACACCCAGACCACTTCTGGGTACCATCAATCGCAGNCTCNGGCTTGATGATTTATCGTGGAGACCGTTTTCCGNAATGGCAGGGAAANATGTTCTCTGGAGGTTTGGCCGGNCAGCAGTTGGCGCGCCTTACCCTCAGTGAAGACGCACAACGGATTGAANAGGAAGAAACTCTGATNCAAGGAATCGGCCGGATTCGNGACGTGCGCGAGGGACCAGATGGNTACATCTACGTTGCCATCGAGGGCCGCGNNGGTGCACTCACGCCGATTGTTCGGCTCGANCCCGCTGACCAGTAAGTTGGNNANGGTGAGAAGGCCANGAGTCGCGTAGNATTCTTNCCNGCTANGCNCCTATCNTTCNACTATTTCNCCCTGCTACNNCGGTGCGCCGANGCNTTGNGCTGTTAACGNNTACCTCCGCTCAGACCACTCGCGGCGCGCCGGCTGGCACTCNGGCCACGACCCGGCCTCACCCGTCGCTGGGTTTACAGGAAACTCGGTCCTACGGTCCCGAGGNAAGCGCATCNCCTCCTCCGACGCCATGTAGGCCAGCATGGCATATAGGGTTGCGTTNCGCTGCAGGTCAGCGAAGATGACCTTATCGAAGGTATCCCGGTTTGTGTGCCAGGTATACGGCCTGTAGCTCCAATTAAGCGACCTCANGCTGAAGGCNGGNGCACCATAGCAGACGAATGAGGCATAGTCGCTNCCACCACCGCCAGGNGTGCCTGGAAAATTGAANGCCACATTNTCTGAAAATTCNGTCGGGAGTCCAGAGAACCATCGTGCAAGNTATCCCGAGGCNCCGATTAGNCCTTGGTTGGACACNTTCACAATCCGTCCGGTTCCGTTATCCTGATTGAACAAGGCTTGGAGATTCTGGACCACCTCAGGATGGTCTTCGACGAAAGCTCGTGAACCATTGAGGCCCTGTTCCTCTCCACCCCAGTGCCCAACAAGAATTGTGCGTTTCGGATTGGGATAGGTCGCCCGAAGAATACGCATCGCCTCAAGCATGGTGAGGGTGCCCGTGCCGTTGTCGGTGGCGCCCGACGCCGCATCCCAGGAGTCGAAGTGCGCTGAAAGCACGACATACTCGTCGGGGAACTCCGTTCCGGGGAGCCGGGCAATGACGTTGGACACCGGACCCTCACCGAGGAACTCAGCATCGGAGAGGACTTCGATCACCGGGTGTTGACCGTTTGCGGCCAGCCGATGCAACAACCCGTAGTCTTCACAACCTGCTGTCAGCGCTAACATCCGCTCGGTGCCACTAGCGAACATCTGATGCGCACCCCATCCCTGCGACCAACGTGACGCGATAACACCGGTCGCACCCGCACGTTCAAAACGTTGAGCAATTGCGGTCTCCGAGCCACGCCCGAGAATTTCAAGCCCGACCCGGTTCATTTGATCGCGCCATGCTTCCTCCGCCGTACTGCGCGCGTCCCGCATTTCAACAATCGACTCCTCAGTCGCCCAACGTTCCCAATCCGCGTCAGGTCGACATGTCGGCTGCGGAAAAGCAATGGCGACAAATTTTCCGCGCACGTTTGGGAGCCACGCCTCAAACTCTGTAACGTTAGAAACGTTCGGCATAACCACCACTTCGCCACGAACCGGTTGACCTCCAGTGCCTGGACTCCATGCCAGGCTCATCATCTCAAGGGTACGAACCCTCGGCTCGACAAGGTCAACATGGGCACGGCCACGCCGCCACCGCATCCATGTGCCATATTCCTGATTTTCAGCAGTGATATCCCAACTGTCGTACGTGCTAACAAGCCACTCATTCCCCTTCTCATGACCAGGGCTCCCAGTTAGGCGCGGCCCAATTTCGTCAAACAGAACCTGAGCTAGAACCTCGGTTTGAGAATTCTCTATCCCTTCTATCCACATCTGCCGCAGGACCGGATCGTCCGTAGGAAATGTCTGTGAGACGACAGGCACAGCCGACACGAGTGTCACGGCGAAAGTACCGAACGCAAACAAATAACGCGTCATCGCAATATTCTTCATTGTGTGAACCCCTACCCGCTGGACCGCCAGTTTACGTGCGCTAGGCTCTGACTATACACCTCACAAGACCCGCTCAGCACCTACCCCATTGTCAGAGGCGGCTAAAGACGCCTACAATCCTCTCTAGGCGTCTCGCTGGGCCAAGAGCCGGGCGGGATTCGCAATAATGGAGGTAACGTGATGAAGCGCATCATACAGTTCGCTTGTATAGTCCTGACCGTGTCGGCTGCCGCGAATGCTCAAACCGCGGACGAAACTATCGCACGGGCCATATCGGCAGCACCCGCTCGAGCCCAGGCTGACGCCTCGGTGGTGACATGGGATGCGGACGGCAATCGCGTAATGCTGCGCGAGGGCAGTAACGACTTTATTTGCTGGGACCGTTCAGGCCAGAACCCCCGACGCCCATTTTTTGTGCAGTGCACCAATAAAGGCAATCTAGCACGATACGAACAAAACCTCGCGTTCTCCCGAGCTGGCAACAGTCGCGAAGAGGTGGAAGCTTTGGACGCCGCAGCCGAAAAGGCAGGCACGCGGGAGCTTCCGGTGTTCGGCTCGATTTACTACTACAACTGGGGCGACGATCAGGAAAGTGCGACCCCGCACATAACGGTTACGGTGCCATACGCAACCCATGAATCCCTCAGTCTGCCGGCTGAGCGAACAGATGGTGTCCTGTTTCTTATGCAGGCGGGTACGGCAAGTGCGCACCTCATGGTGACCCTCCCCTAGCTACTGTCAACAGAGTCGAGGAATCGAAGGGGTATGGGTGCATACCCATACCCCTACGCGAGCGCCGACTGAGACCCACGATGCTGCGGTGTCTAGAGCACGACTGTGGCGATCTATTCGTCCACCGCAGTGCCCATGATTTCGAAGTGGGAGTTGCCAAGAAGTGTACTGGTCCCGATGAAGGCACGTGACGGCAACGGCCCGCTGAAGTAGCTCCGGTAGATTTCGTTGAACATGTCGTATAGCGCAAGGTCCGTGCAGAAGATCTGCACCCAGACCAAGTCATCCATCGTCATACCGCCTGCTTCAACATTGCTCTTGAAACCGTCGAGTAGACTTCTGATCTCCGTCTCAAGGTCCCGATCGAGGCTACCCGTGTTTGCCACCTGCCCCGTGTTCCCAGCGACGTAAAGTGTATTCCCAATCCGCACACCTCGACTGTAAGCACGTTCCGGGTTCTCTGTTCCGGGACCACCAGGATCAAGAATTTGCCGACCGGGCTGTTGTGAATTCACAACTCCGGTCAGGATGAGAGTGGTCACAATACCAAGCACGAACGAAAGTCCGATAGACCGAGTTACGAATTGCATATCTGTCTCCTAGATACCTAAACCAACGGCGGTCCTGTCAAGTGCCCTGATCATACATGCAGCTTGCCGGGGCACTTAACTCCTCTCCCGACCGGGCCACATGACAAGTGCTTACGCTGGGACCCAGATCGTGATAAAACTTGACGGTGTGTTGCGGGGCATTTGTCACCGCCTGATGCAGAAAGGGTTCGGAAATGACGATACAGAGCAATCGACGGGACATTCTGAAAGGCGGCCTCGCAGCAGCCGGACTTGGTATCCTCGGCATTCCGGAATGGGTGCTTCCCACGCTCGCGCAGGGCGAGACGCTCGTCCCATTCACCGACCTACCCGACCCTCTTACCCTCGTGCGGGGTCCCGAGCAACGCATTATTGATATCCGGACGATCCCAGAAAACGGTCAGTTCACCCCTACTGATCAGTTCGCTACCACACAGCATTACGGGCACCCGGTCATTGACCCTGCTACCTACCGGCTAAGGGTTTCTGGCCTAGTCGACCAAGCACTATCTTTCTCAATTGACGAACTGCGCGCGATGCCAAGCGAAGAAATTGTCGTCGGATTCGAATGCTCTGGTAACAGAGGTCCTATAAACGGTCTCGCCGGCAATGGACGGTGGACCGGTGTACCGCTGCGAACGGTACTGGACCGCGCTGGCGTGAAGCCTGACGCAAAGGAGTTCGTCTTCTTCGGAGCCGACCGCGGTGAAGAGGAAGTCCAATTCCGAGGCCAAACGTTCACGGTGGAACAACAGTATGGTCGGAGTCTCGCGAGGGAGAAGGCACTGTCATCTGACCCGATTCTGGTTTACGCACTGAACAGCGAGCCGCTGACACGCCATCAAGGCTTCCCACTACGATTGCTTGTCCCGGGTTGGTACGGTATGGCTCTCGTCAAATGGCTCGCTGAGATTCACGTCCAAGAGAACCGGTATCTCGGCAAGTTTCAAGCCCGCCACTATCGCACGTTGAAGGGAGAAATGGTCAACGGCGAGATGAAGTGGAAGGAAACTGATATTTCGACCACTCAGTTGAAGTCGTTTGTGGCACGGGTGACTTCCAATGGCAGCCGCCACCAAGTTTTCGGTGTCGTCCTGAATGACGGAACTCCGATCCGGTCGGTCGAGGTAAAGGTGGATGATGGCTCATGGCAGCCGGCCACCATGGATCCCTCCACGAGCGAAAAATACTCGTGGAAGTTTTTTACCTGCGACTGGCACGGCGCCACTCCTGGAGAGCATACGGTCGTTTCCCGTGCAACTGACATCGAGGGCACCGTTCAGCCAACCGCGGCGGAGCTTGAGGTCAAGAAGACGTTCCTTGAGCACAATGCCCAACATCCGCGAACAATAATGATCGCTTAGCGGTCTACGGAGGTCGTAATGAAGAGTGTCCTTAGCTTACTCGCAGTCGTTCTGACAAGTGGTGTCCTGGTCGGGCCCGCCGNTGCTCAGGNTCAATCGGTCGANCAGGAGGTCNCCAATGCGGTNCTGCCTCTACCNGAGGACCTGAAGGCCGACGCNACNGTCGTNACNTACGAGCCNGATACAGGCATCAGAAAGGTNCTCCGTCAAGGCACAAACATCGTGGAATGCCAACCTGAGGANCCGGAAACCGNGTTCACTCGCTGCTACAANAAAATACTCGCGCCCCGAAACGACCTAACGGCCAAGCTNCGGGCCGAGGGTAANTCCCCTGAGGAAATTCAGACCGCGATTGCTGCTGCCGTCAAGGACGGTACCATTCCAGAAGCACCCTCCGGAACNATGTNGTATCGNCTCTATAAGAAAGANGACCGGATTCGACTGCTCTGGGTAATGCGGGTGCCTGGTGCAACGCCGGAATCGANCGGTGTTTCNACTGACAGCCANCGGGANAACGCNTTGAANGGTCAGGGCCGGCCCTGGTTNATGCGTCCTGGCACGCCAGCGGCACACGTCATGATCCCAATCAACAACACGCTATGGTCGAATAANTCGNTCGANCAGAAAATCGCTGAGGCAGTTCTGCCACTGCCCGAGGACCTNAANGCTGANGCGACCGTNGTAGCCACNGACCCGGACACTGGTGCCCGAGTGGTTCTCCGTGAGGGCACGAACCAGGTCGAGTGTCAGCCCCCAGACCCGGTGAGCCAGCAAACGTTCTGCCGTAATCGAAGCAGCGCCCCNGTACGGGANCTCACNGCGAAGCTTCGCGNNGAGGGCAANTCCGGNGNNGAAATCCAGNCAGCNATTGCTGCCGGNCGTGAAGCAGGTACGCTCCCNTCNCCGTCGTTCGGGGAAATGATGTATCTGTTGCGGCATAACGACCGACAGATCAAGCTNCTCTGGGTGATGCTAGTGCCTGGCGCGACGCCGGAATCGATCGGCGTCTCGACGGTCAGNCANCGGGATAANGCCCTGANGGGNGAGGGNCGGCCATGGCTGATGCGNGCTGGTACGCCAGGTGCGCACATCATGATTCCGATCAACAACACACCTCTGTCGAGTGGTCGCTAGCGATTGNGAATNNATGATTACAAAACTTTTTCGGAGTCTCATCGTCGTCGCATTCATCGGTAGCCCNCTAGCTGGTCAGACCAGCGTCNAAGCCCAGCCGACCGAACAGCAGATTACTGATGCCGNTCTTCCCCTGCCCGAAGACCTCAAGGNANNCGCGACCGTGGTGACCTATGACCCCACTACCGGTGCCCGTCAGGTGCTGCGCCANGGCACGAACCAGGTGGAGTGTCAGCCGATGGACGCAGACGCCATGCAGACAAGCTGTTACAGNAAGNNGCTNGCNCCTCAATTCGATCTTATGGCGAGACTCCGCGCCGAGGGCAAATCCCCTGGAGAGGTCCAAGCAGGAATCGTCGCTGCNCGTCAGTCAGGCACNCTTCCCCCACCAGCCTTCGGTTCGATGATGTATGCACTTCGACACGACGACCGGAGGATTAAGTTGCTTTGGGTAATGATGGTNCCTGGTGCAACCTCAGAAGCNGTCGGCGTCTCGATGGTCAGCCAGCGGGATAACGCCCTGAAGGGTCAAGGGCGACCNTGGCTGATGCGTGCTGGCACACCAGGTGCNCACATCATGATTCCNATCAACAACACGCCGCTNTCAAGCGGGGTCCGCTAGNCAACCNAACTACTTCCTTGGTGTANNCGNTTGAGGNCAGNTGCTACGGTGGTGTNAGCACTNCTCNAGTGCTTAGTCTTCGCCGAATGCCCAGAGCGTCTCCTNNGTGCGGATGTAAATCCGCCCATCAGCAATCGCCGGNGTCGCATANGCGGGGGACCCGAGGTCATTAANCGCCAAAACTTCNAAACCTCCACCTGGTCGCACAACAGCTACCTTCCCCATTTCACTCACGAAGAANATTTTACCGTCAGCAGCAACCGGTGANGCGTAGTAACTGTCCACTGCGCCGCGGATCCGANCGCGNTCAATGACCTCGCCAGTGGAAGGACGGAATGATGTGGCNATCCCGCCGTCGTTGATCATGTAGAGCACGCCCTGATACAAAAGCGGNGATGGGAGCTGCGGTACCGAACGATGGTANCGCCAGACAACGTTTTCCTCAGTCATGTCCCCCGACCCACCAAGNCGGATGGCNACCATCCCGTTCAGNCTCATCATGGCAGCCCGATAGTAGTTCCAACTATCTTCGTCCAANTGGCCGTCAGCATCGAGATCNACAAAGGAGAAAAATCCTCGCGTACGCTCCTGAGGAAACTCNTCAGGNGCGATTAGGCCATCNCCATTAGCATCGTGGACCGCAATCGTGTCTTCCCAACTGTCAACCTCAACCTGCCGGCCTGGTTGGTTGAGCGGCGTGGAGAAACCGTGGACGTAGAGCGTGTCACCGTCCATNACCGGAGTCGACTTCATTTCGAATGGTAATCCACCAACCCACCATCGCTTCTCACCAGTCGCCACATCGTAGGCCGTGAGGAGAAACGAGCCAGCCATCANCACCTGTAGCGGNCCATCGGGGGGATCGTAGAGAACTGGNGACGAGTGNCCACTCTTCGCCTCAGGACGGTCCACCTTCCANCGCACCTCACCAGTATCGGCNTCAACTGCNAGNAGAAACGACCCNTTCTGCTGATCACANGNTAACAGCACCANGTTGTCAGCCACGATCGGCGAGGCACCCATGCCATAGATGTTGTNAAAGGGGCCCAAAGGGTGGCGCCACTGTTCAACNCCCTCGCGGTCATACGCAANCAGACCGAACTCCCCGAAAAACACNTAGACATTGCCAGNTGCATCGACCGCGGCACTAGCCGCAGCGGANTGATTACGGGAATCCGGTCGATCGACACGCGNCCGCTCCACCGCCTGGCGCCACAAAATTCGTCCGCTCTGCCGATCTAAGGATGTGGTAATTAACTGGTCATTCTCAAACGCCGTAAGAAGCAGGCGGTCTCCACTAATTACCGGTGAAGAGAAGCCGGGTGCCACTGTGGTCTTCCAGACAACATTAGTCTCTGGTCCGAAGTCTTGCGGCAGCCCGGTGGCCTCAATCACACCAGAGCCGTTTGGGCCGCGGAACCGATTCCAGGTATCCCCAACCGCTTCGGGTTTTGTCGCAGCCACGCCTATGACCACGACCGCAAACAGACAGGTCACCGCTCTAGCCCTCAATCGTGCCATCAGCATCACTCCCTTTTGCCTTCCCGCATCCATAGAAAGAGGTCGTAACCACCAAAACCTAGGCAGCTTATTATGCCAGACGTCCTGTAAATCGTTGCAGCCCGAACAAAGGTTCAACGGCTCTCTCCCGAAAAACCATCTCAGCCGCCCACTCCCCAATTACCGGTGCGTGCTTAAATCCATGGCCTGAACCACCGCCAATAAGCCACACATTCTCCGCTACAGGATGTCGATCTATTACAAAATTGCGATCGTCACTATTTTCGTATTGACACACTCTCATCGAGAGCAGTGGTGCGTCCTTCATGCCTGGAAACCGAAGAGCCAGATACTCCCGATGAAAGGCCATCAGATCCGCTGTCGGAACGCGTTCTTCAGTAGTCGGATCAATAATCCTTACTCTTGGAGGGCCACCTTCGACTAACAATCCTCGAAAGTCACCATCTGGAACAACAGCAGCACTTGGACTTCGAGTGCCGTCTATGCAAATCGGTAAGTGTTGGTCATCATACCGATGATCATTAACTGGTGTTCCAAAGAAGAACGCCTCAGCGCGAGACGGCCGGATCCGGATCGTTCCCGGAAACAACTGACCAAGCCAGGGTCCACACGCAAAGATATATTGGTCAGCGGACAGTCGAGAGCCGTCAGATAAACTGAGGCTGTCGAGTCCACTACCATCTATCTCAGGGGCTTTGACAGATACCTGCCGATACTCTCCTCCCTCTTCAAGAAAACCTCTGAAGAGTTCCTGACACGCCAGTCGTGACCGCAAATATCCGCTGTCAACATCGAGCAATCCCCACGACACCCCTTCTAGATTAATTTGCGGGTAACGACGCTCTAAATCCTGCAGTGAAAGTTCCTCTACAGCAGTTCCCCGCTTACGCATATACGCAAGAGCTTCCCTGCCATCTTGGGCATCCTCGGGTTGAAGAGTCAGTGATCCACAGGGAAAATACAATTGTCGGTTCCAGCGTTTTTCATGTTCACGCCACAGCTGAAGAGCGCGCGTGATCATGTCCATGTAGAGAGGTCGGTAGACCTCCTTATTCGAACCCGTGCTGCCCACAGCGTACAGTTGACTGTGAATCATTCGCCGTTCACAGCCAGAACTGGCGCGAGCGTTTCCAGGTCCCCAAGTATCGAGCAAAGTGACTTTTGCACCTTTCCTGAGCAAGCTCAATGCTGTCCAGCCGCCAAACCCACCAGCCCCAATCACAGCAATGTGTGACTGCTGGTAACGGTTTCGAGTCTTCTCATCCGTTAGTGAGGCATTCAATGTTGCCGCATCACCGGCCAACTGATAGCCAATCACCGAAGCCGCTGTGGCCTTTAACACCGACCTCCTAGTCATAGAATTGGAATTCGAGGATCTTGCGATTCTCTCAACTTGTTTCTGTTTCTTCATGTTTGGCTCTCACATACCACGAGTGATACCACCATCTATACAAACGTGCTGACCAGAAAAAAGGGTCCAGCCCTATTATCAGAGCCGGACCCGATTTAACCGAAGTATTCTGACAAGCCTACAGGTCGTTGAGCGCAGCAGCCATGTTATCAAGCGCCAGCTTGAGAATTTTACGAGAGGTGGCTACGTTCATCCGCATGTGATTCTCACCTCCTGGCCCGTAGGACGACCCGGCATTCAACTGGACCTTCGCGTTGTCGATGAACCAATTCCCCACGATCGCTTCCGCCGTCACTGGTCGTCCCGTTTCACTATTCGCCGTAGCCTCCTCGGCTAAACGCTTCGCATCAAGGCGCTCAGCTACTCCGCCAATATCAATCCACGCCAAGTAGGTACCCTCCGCCTTCGTATATTCAACCCCTGGCAGGTTCTCTCGAATATATCGCTCAGCGAAGTCCTGGTTTCCGTCAATGTAGACGTTCACCTGGTCCAACCAGTCTGCACCTTCATCAGTCAGAGCGGCCTGGTTAGCCACTACCCCCAACGTATTGGTGTTCGCCCGATGCTGCGCACGTATCAGTTCCATATATTCGGGATTCGTGGAAAAGAACCAGGCAACCTTCATAGCCGCGAGGCTAAAGGTCTTACTTGCAGCTTTGAAGGTCACGCTGTTGTCCACGACCTCTTTGTCAGGCAAGCTTGCAAATGGCGTGTACTTCTGCCCTTTCATAACGAAATCACAATGAATTTCGTCAGACAGGACCACCACCCGATGCTCAAGACACATCCGTCCCAACCGCAACAAATCCTCTTCCGACCAGCAGTTACCCGTCGGGTTCTGTGGATTGCAAAGGATCATCGCGTCGGTGTCGTGACTCATCCGAGATTCAAGGTCATCAAAATCCATCCGGTAGTGACCGTTTTCCACAATCATCGGACTATTTTCTGCAATGGTCCGACTCCACCGGAGGTCTCCATAAAACCCGCTATACACGGCCGTCCCCAAAAGCACTTTACTTCCGGCTGGTGCGAGTGCGTTCAACGCCGCGATCAGCGCCGGGTGAACGCCGTCGGAGAGGGTGATTGATTCGGGGTCTACTTCGAGCCCGTAACGATCCTTATTCCAGTCAGCAATCTGCTGATAGAAACTCCGAGGCGTGCTCATGTAGCCCCAGTTTTCATGCTTGCAACGTTCCGCCAACCCACGAGTGATACAGGGAGCAGCGCGGAAGTCCATATCCGCGATCCCCATGCCAACATCAATATTCTCACGGCCATACCTTTCGATCGCCGCGTCCCACTTCACAGAATTCCACCCGACCCGGTCGTACACCGTATCGAAGTCGTAGTTGGTGGAACCTGCCTGGTCCAGCGAATCGGCTCGCACAGGAGTCACCAGCGAAGGCCCCGAGTTGGCAGCGCCAGCGAGCGCAGTGATCCCCGCACCCCTCAGAAACGCTCTACGATTTAACCAAAGTCTCTCTGACATCCGTGCGCTCCTCGCTTGTTCTAAGTCCCCAATTACCAACCGAGTATCAGGGTAATACTACACTAGGAGAGCGCTTAGCCGGAACCCGGTGCCCTAATTTCAAGGGTTGCGTCCCTCCCTAAGACTAGAGCAGCACTACAGGCCAGAATCCGTGCTGCTTGCGAGGGCGAGGGCAGAATGCCCAACCCCGCCCTTTATTCGATCGCCGCCTTCGCATTGCCAAATCCCTGTTTGGCGAGGCTGGGCTACAATTGGCCGTGGCCAAGCCCCTAACCGATCTCAGAGCAGAATTGGCCGACCTGGACCGGCAGATTCTGACGCTCGTCGCCGCACGGCAGCGCCTTTCACTCACGATCGGTTCCAAAAAACGTGCGGCCGGACTCCCCCTCCGCGACTACCGTCAAGAAAAAGCCGTTATTAATCGGTCCCGAGCGACAGCCGCCGAGCTCGGCTTCGCACCAGAACTTGCCGAACAGCTAGTCTTGTCACTGATCCGCTCGTCGTTGACGGTTCAAGAGCATGATGAGGTGGTGACCCAAGCCAGTGGCGAGGGACAACGCGCCCTCGTGATCGGCGGCGCTGGAAAAATGGGACGCTGGTTTGTTAGGTTCCTAGACTCCCAGGGATTCCAAGTAGACGTAGCTGATCCCGCAGGCAAGGTCGAAGGCCATGCACACTGCGCTAATTGGGAATCTCTCGACCTCAACCACGACATCATCGTGGTAGCGGCGCCGTTACGCGCCTCCAACGTCATCCTCCTAGGATTAGCCGAACGATCACCAAATGGGATCGTTTTTGACATCGGCTCGCTAAAGAGCCCCGTACGTCCAGGACTTACTGCGCTTGCACAAGCAGGCATACGTGTCACGTCGATCCACCCGATGTTCGGACCAGACACACAACTGTTGTCTGGCCGCCATGTAATCTTCATCGACGCGGGCGTATCAGAAGCCACCACGGCAGCGGAAGACCTCTTTAATTCGACGATGGCGGTTCGCGTCAGTATGGATTTAGAGAGTCACGACCGCCTGATCACTTGGGTTCTTGGTTTGGCTCATGCTACCAACATCGCGTTCATGACAGCGCTTGTCAAAAGCGGTGAGGCAGCACCAACCTTGGCTGAGCTTTCGAGCACAACGTTTGATGAACAACTGCAGGTCGCCAGCCGCGTTGTTCATGACAGTCCACAGCTATACTTCGAAATCCAATCTCTCAATGACTTTAGGATGGAGTCGCTCGATGCTCTCGAATCAGCAGTTGGACGTTTTCGTAACATCGTGGAGACCGGTGATGAAATGGCTTTTCAAGAACTGATGGAAGACGGCAGACGATACCTCGAAAAGCGATTACTGTAGCGAGTAGCTAGGTCCACGTCATCCATTTAGCCACATGAAAGGAGAGCGCTGATGAAGATTCTCTGTCGGGGGCTGCTCGTTAGCATCTTGTGGACAGGTGTAGGCTTCGCCACTGCTGGCCTACTGGGCGATTTTGATGGCCAACAGTCGGTTGCGTCCTTGCGCGACGCACCTAATCCCCGCATGCCGAGTCAACGGACCCAGGAGGAGTACCCGCATGCGTTTCCTCGCGACGGGGCCAGCAAGATTATTGAAAACAATAGAGTCATCGTTTGGGATGCCACATGGCTGAATGACGCACCTCAGCCCTATCATCGACATCGCTATGACCTTACCGGCGTCTTCCTCCGGTGGGGCCCGCTCAAAGTGACTAGGCTCGACGGTACTTTTTCGGCAAGCCAGGAACCGTTCGAGGTTCCTTGGGTCTTCTTCCAACCAAAGGGCGTCACTCACAAAGAAGAGGGGATCGGGCCTCCAGAACGGCACGCCGTTATGATCGACATCAAGGACTCTACGAGTTCGTCTCGCGAGACAATCCCGGACCTTCCTGAAGCGTTCCCCCGTGAGGGCACCGAAGAAGTGTTGGACCGTCCTCGAGTCGCAGTCTGGGATGTCAACTCGCCAACCGGCTGGGCAGCACCTCTCCATGTGCATCCCCGAGATACCGTCGTGGTCTTTCTCCAAGGTGGAACTATTCGCACGCAACAGACGGATGGCACGGAAGAATCCATCAGCCATGCGTACAAAGACGTGAGATTTATACCGGCCGGCACGACACACATGTCATCGGTGACGAGTGGAGCACCTCGGGCGATGTTCTACGAGTTAAGGAACTGACAAAACCACGATGTAGAGCGATGAAGTCAGTCACATCGCAAGGAGATCATCATGCTAAGAACCGGAGTGTTCGCTATGCTGCTCGGGTTGACCGCCACCCAATCACCCCCTAGCTCGACCGTATACGTCAGCGCTGATGATATTGCCGCAACGATGGCCGCAGCGCCGGAGGGTCGGGTCAGCGACCAATCCATTAGGATGATTGATGCAGGTGGCTACAACGTGGGGATCGGTCTAGTGCGCCGTCCCTCAACGCAGCCGGGTGGTGCGATTCAGCACCACAACCAGACTGAGGTGTATTACGTTGTCGAGGGAACCGGCACGCTCATCACCGGCGGCACTTTGGTTGACGGGCAACCGCTAGACCCCGACGGTGATACCGTCAAGAACCTCACAGGACCAAGCTCGGTCGGACCACGTATTCAGGGCGGTGAGAGCCAGAGGATCGGCAAAGATGACATGCTTATTATTCCAGCCGGCACCGCCCACGGGTTCAGCGACATCGAGGAAGACATCGCCTATTTAGTCATTAGGGTCGACCCGGACCAACTAGTTCAGCTGAAGTGACATCACGGCATCGGTTGGCTACCCAGCGGCTAGGCGACCTTTTTTCTCTGTTGCGGTAGAGCCTCAATAAAAGGGCTATCGCACGTGACCGTCAGTTTGGATCGAGACATGCACGTTTTTGTACCCACCGACTTAGGCCGCCTGGGTCGGCTCAAGAAACTTGCTGTCTAGACGTTAAGTCCTTACAATTGGCCCTTATTTCAGACACAGCAGGTAAGCGTTGCCCTTAGGGGTAGTCACTTATCAACGGGGAGAACGATGGGATACGCAAAGAGGAACCTTCTTGTTGGCGCGTCGTTGGCGGTAGTCCTGATCGTAATGGGGTGTGGACAGGCAGTACTGGACGAAACCACTGAGACCACCGCAACCACCGAGGCACAAGGCCCCGTAGCACCGATGTTCGAGGTCGACCCGCTATGGCCGAAGCCGCTACCAAATCACTGGATTCTCGGATCGACGATTGGTGTAACGGTAGACGATCAGGACCATGTCTGGGTCGTTCATCGCGGAGCCATGTCGATGAATGCGCGCAACGAAACACCTGTCGTTAATGACCCGCCAATCGCCGAAGAGTGCTGTGTGCCCGCTCCGCCGGTGCTGGAATTTGACCAGGCCGGTAACCTCGTCGGCCATTGGGGTGGCCCGGGCGAGGGCTACGAATGGCCTCAGTCGAACCACGGCATTACCTTCGATCACAAGGGTAACCTCTGGATCGGTGGGAACGGCGGTGATGATGCCCATGTGTTGAAGTTCACCAGTGATGGGCAATTTCTTCTGCAGGTTGGAAACGCAGGTGGCAATGCGGGCAGTAACGACACGGAAAACTTTGGCCGCGTGGCAAAAGTCTTCGTAGATGGTGAAGAGAACGAGGCTTACATAGCTGACGGGTACGGTAACCGGCGTGTCGCGGTTCTTGATGCCGATACTGGTGCTTTCAAACGCTACTGGGGTGCTTACGGGAATCAGCCCGATGACTCCATCACCTTCCGATACGACCCGAACGCCGAACCACCGCAACAGTTTGGCAGCCCGGTCCACTGTGCCGAATTGTCCCACGACCGTCTACTCTACGTGTGCGACCGTTCAAACGACCGAATCCAAGTGTTTGAACCAGATGGCACCTTTCTCCGGGAAGCATTCATTGCTGAGCAGACGCTGGGCTCCGGCTCGGTCTGGGATATTGCTTTTTCAAAGGATGCGGACCAAACCTACATCTATGTTGCCGACGGTATTAACGAAAAGGTTCATGTCGTCCAACGCGACACGCTTGAGGTACTCACCAGCTTCGGTGACGGTGGACGCCAGCCCAGTCAGTTCTTCGGTGTGCATAGTATCGCCACCGATTCGCAGGGCAACGTCTACACAACGGAAACCTACGAAGGGAAACGGGTTCAGCGCTTCGTTTACAAGGGGATGGGTCCAATCACTGCGCAAGATCAAGGAGCTGTCTGGCCGAGCGTTTCACAGTAAAACACGCTACGGTGCGCGCAGTCTGAAGGCAGTGCAGGAAATCTACTTCACCGCAACGTCGTTCCCGCTCCAGGCGTTGCCCGTAGATTAAACAGCTCGCGACACGACCCAGTTGGACGTCTGGAAGGTCCGTGCGTTGTGGGAGTGCGCCAGACTTACGTGCCGTCGTCAAGTAGGTACTCGATAGAGGCCGTCATCATTTCAAAGCGCTCAGGCAGAAACCCCTCGATCCTCAGTCGCAGACGGCCAGAGCGATCGATGAGGATACTCGTGGGGAACACGATGACGCTATAGCGCTCGGCCAAACCGTCGTCGAGCAATACTGGGTAGCTCATCCCGAACGCTTCAACGAAAGGCGGCAGGGTTTTGGGCTCATCGCCATAATCAGCACCAAGGATGACCAACCCACGATTCCGCCACTGCCGATCCAATGCGACCAGTTCAGGGATTTCCTCCCGGCAGCTTATACACCACACTCCCCAGAAGTTGATCAGCACGACCTTACCGGTCAGGTCCGAAAGACGGACGATGTTTCCGTCCAGGTCCACCCCCTCGAATTCGATCGCCGGCTCGTTTATAAGGTCGGCAGACCCGCCTTCCTCCTGCGCTGACGCAGACACGACCAAGCCGCACAAGACCAAACACAGCGTCCCGAGCGTCTTCACTCGACCGTTACCTTGGCAATACGCACCTGGGATGAACCCTCACGCGTGTAAGCTTCCGTCCAAGTCACATAGATGTCACCACCAAAAACCGCCATCCTTGGAAAGCCACTGGCGCGGCCAGAACCAGTATGCGCGATCGGGTGGGACGGACTAGGTCCGCCTGAAGGCGACACCCGCCTGAGCTTCACGGCACCCTCGCCTCCTTCACCACGCTCAAGCCAAGTCATAACCGTCGCACCACCGAGCATCTCGATGTCGACACGGCCCACAGGATGCCCATCATCGACCCGAATTACTTCGCTGAAACTGGCCCCACTGTCACGTGAGAATTTCGCCTGAACACGCGGTTCACCACCAGACGCACTAAACCAGCCCACGGCCAAGCGGTTGCCATCAGCCACCACCTGCGGGCCGTTGACCGGACACCCCGGGATCTTCCATCCGTCCTCGTGTAGCGTGACCGGTTCGGTCCAGGTGCCATCGGCAAACCGCACAACACTGATGTCCCGGATTTCTTCAGATGAACGATCGCGGTAGGCGATGAGCAGACCGTCAGCCGTTCGTGTCATGCCCGTCTGACAGCACTCGCAGATCCGGCCATCAAGCTGGTGTTCAGCCTGGAATTCCCCATCCGCGAAGGTCGTAAACATCAACGACATCTCGTTGTCACGAGCACCCTTACGAAACTTCCGTCCGTCCAGCCAGACCCCGGCGAAGCCCGACTTCCCGTACTCAGTCAGCGAGACAAAACCATGTTCGCTCAACGTTCCATCACGATGCGGCCGCCGGGGGGCACCCCAAGTCGTTCCTCCATCATCGGAGACTGACATCCAGATATCGTACTGGTAGGTTCCGTTGGCCGCCTTCTCAAGCCAATGCGCAGCCAGCCGGTTATCCGCAAACGGAAGCATTGACCCAAAATCGGCCCAATTCGCAAAAAACGCAGCAGAGGTGTGAATCGTTAGAGGCTCACTAAACGTTTGCCCATCCCACATGGCAAAACGGAACGCATGACCCTCATCATGCGATTCGAGCCAACTCAAGTAGAGTCCCGTGTCAGACGCTACGAGATTTCCGGTGAGACTAGAGCCGGGTGCAGGCGACACCAGTGGTTCAACCGTGAACGGCTGTTGGGCCCTTACCGGGGCAAGCGCGAAACTAACAACGGTTATGCCGAGAACCGAGGCCCAAACGTGTGGACGAGAAAAGTCGAAGACCATACTTAAAGTGTCAGATATGTGTTGGGTAGAATCATAACCCACCCCCTAAGCGGGGGTTGGGTCAATGTCAACTCGGATATTGCGCCACTTGCCCTGCTGAAATCGCAAGACGCTCAATACACAGCGGGTCACGTGTCCAAACACGATCGCCAGCCAAATGTCACTTGCCTCAAGTCCTCGAATCGATTGAACGATGAAACAAAGCCCAACCGGTATGATGACCTGCGACAGAATCGAGATGTAAAGTGGTCCTCTCGTGTCACCGGTGCCCTGTAACGCACCAGTAAAAGTCATCGCCACTGTGACGAAAAGCCCAGAAATTGCCAAATAGCCAAGGAGTTGCCGACCTAACACCAACACCGGCCCGTCAGTCATGCCGAACACCGCCAGGAGTGCTTCGGGAACTAAGACAAACGCCGCACCAATGACACTCGCTAAACCAAGACCATAACCAGCGGCGACCCGCGCGGACCGAGCGCTGCGCTGCGGTCGGGCAGCCCCTAGGTTTTGACCAGCCATAGCTGATGCCGCTCCCATTAACCCCACTGACGTCCAGGTGATGAACGAAAAGAGCTGCGTATAACCAACCGAATAGGCAGCTTGCGCCTCAGCACTGACGCTCAAACCACCGATAAACCGGAGCATCATCAGACCGCCGATGTTCATTACAATCCCCTGAAAACCAGCAGGCAGTCCAAACCTGAAGAGTGAGCGGATGATCCTAAGGTCGGGTTTGTAGGTCATCGTGCCAGAAAATTGGATGACTAGGCGGTTCGATGCGAGCAAATATAGAAACACTAGACCCACTACGCCACTCGCGATCACCGTGCCCATCGCTGCACCACGCGTACCGAACGACGGGATTGGACCAACACCCCGGATTAACGCGACACTGAGGATTACGTTGAGCGCAGTCATTAGGATTCCAAGTCGCATCGGGGTCTTCGCATCACCTGCAGCACGTAATGCCCCACTAAAAAGGAAAAACATGAGCATCCCAATACTGAAGACAAACATGATCCGGATATACGGCAGTGCCTCTAGCTGCACCTCAGGTGCCGCATTAATGAGACGTAGCAGCGATGGAGCGAAGTAATAGCCGAAGGGAGCAAGGACGCCGAAAGCTAGCGCGAGTGAAACAACAAACGCCTGGTATACCGAACGGTTAACTCTGTCGTGGTCACCGGCACCTGCAAAACGGGCTACCAACACTCCCATTCCAGTAAAGATCGAAGCCACAAAGACAATGACCAGGATAAAGATCTGCATACTGACACCGATCGCAGCATTGCCGATATGACCCACGTAGTTTCCGACCATCGCTTGATCGATGACGCCTTGGAGTCCACCAATCATGTTCTGTAACATCGTCGGCCAAGCGAGTCGCCACACGGCGAGACCGAGCGGTCCCTCAATGATCCGTCGATCGAACGTTTTCGTGGGTCTTGTCGTGTCGGTCATTCAGCGGACACCAGCAGCAGACATCAACCGCGGGAAATCTCTAGTGGAACGTCAGAGGCTTCAAAAAACACTAAACAGCGTCCACCCATCCGCCCATCATGCCATAGACAGGGCTACAGCAGTGGGCCATCCCCTTCGGTCCGAACAAAGTCGACAAAGCGGATTGACACCCTCTACCTACCCCGTTATCTCCAAGCTGAGACAACGGGGCTTTCCGAACCAGCGTGAAGGACCAAGATGCCGAGGCTTATCCTCTCTACAACAGATTTTGCGGTTAAGATAGGTTTGGGCTTGGATCACTGAAAGCTCTGCTAATATTTATTTTCTGCAGTGCTGATGTCCGGCACTGTGAATCAAGAAACGAGGACGGAAAATGATGAAACAACGGACCGGAATGATGAGAATTCTGGGTATGTTTGCGATGAACCTAGCTGTGGGGTTGCTCGTGGCCGGACCAGTCGACGCACAGAACACCCGCAACGACCTGCACGATGGTCCGCTCATCGAAGGGTTCGGGCGGCACGTTGACCTACCGAACGCCGATTTCGTCATGCGCACCGACGACAACATCTATAAAGTGGCTTTTGAGATCTTTCAGCCGCTGAACGCTCCAGAACGGCCCCACATGCGTCTAGAGGCAGCCGCACGTTTCATGAACATGCATGCTCATGCCGGGATCCCCCAAGAAAACTTACAAGTGAAACTGGTGTTGCACGGTGGAGGCACGCGGGCGGCAATGACAAACGAGGCGTATCAGGAACGCTACGAGATGGACAACCCAAGCTTGCCGTTACTTGAGGCACTCTCGGATGCCGGAGTCGAGATCTTTCTTTGTGAGCAATCGCGCGTTCTCAGTGGCCTCGATGCCAATGAAGTGTCGGCGCCTGTCAAGAGTGCCTTGTCGGCAATGACCGCCGTCGTAACGTTGCAGGCAGACGGCTATCAGTTCCTGACCTACTAAAACTCAAATGGAGACAACCTGATGAATCGGACGGCATCTGGCTGATGCAAGCGGGCACTAACCGCGCTCATATTATGATCATACGTCCGTAAGAGAATTCTTGTCGCCACACAGAGGGGTTGCTCGACCGCATCTCCTTCTAGTCCGAACGTGAAATGGACCTTAATGACCTCGCCTGCCAAGAGGTGTGCGCTATAGTGGAAGCGGGGCGCCGATGACGCAAATCACAAGACGGGGTGTGGCTACGATGGTAGTCATTCTCCCGCTGACCACCGCGCTTGGATGCTCGGCACCTTCAAGAGAATCGGTTCCTCCTGCTGTCGAAGTACCACGGATACCCCAAACCGGCGAGTTCGGCCCAGCATCTCACACTTACGAACTGGTTGGCCCATTGGTACCGAAGACCACGACGATGGTCACGGCCTGGGACCTCCCCCAGAACCCTCTGTCCGACCCCGCGCTCGACATACGCCAGGACGCCGACCTGATCCGCCAAGGGTTTCAGTTGTTCACCAATACCCCAGAGGCAACGCCTCGCTTTACGGCAAGTGGCATGACATGCGCTAACTGCCACCTGAATCAGGGCCAGCGCGAGTTGGCGTTACCGCTCGTCGGCACATCCGGCATGTTTCCCGAATACAACAACCGCGCAGGCCGAAACTTCAGCTTGGAAGACCGGATTGTGGGATGTTTCTATCGCAGTCAGAACGCTGTGCATGGACCGGATAACGGTGGCCTTGCAGTCGCACGCTCAGGGGCAGTGCCCTCGCCCCACAGTGTTAACACGGACACACTCGTTCTCCCCAACGTTGATTCTCAAGAAGTCATCGCGCTTGCCGCATATCTACGGTATTTGTCTGAGGGCTACACCCCTGGTGAAGACCCTCCGTGGCGAAAAAAGAATCGGATTCTTCGCGAGAACCTTCTGCCAATCGACGCGTTGGACCCACAACGTGGAGAAGCAATCTATACCGAACTGTGCGTGAACTGCCACGGTCCAGAAGGCCAGGGCGTGCAGGTCGGTGATAAGAAGGCGGGACCGTTGTGGGGACCACGGTCGTGGAACGATGGCGCCGGAATGGCCCGTTTCTATACGCTTGCCGGCTTCGTTCGTTACGCGATGCCCTATCTCGACCCTGGTAGCCTCAGCGATGAAGACGCGCAACACGTCTCTGCATTCATTATTTCAAAGCCGCGCCCATCCTATCCGTACAAGAACGAAGACTACCAAGTTGAACCGCTACCGGTCGACGCAGCGTTCTACGGTCTTGACAACGCCGAAGCCGTGTCCAGCCACCCGCAGCAGCAGCCCTAGCAGGCGCGCTCCAAAAAAAAGCTGGAGGCCGTCCAGACGACCCCCAGCGATACCCAACAATTTCACACTCAGAACGATTACTGCGGTCGGATTTTCGAAAGTAAATCCAAGGCCTGTCTCTTCTGTGCCGAGTCATTCGGGGAAAGCTCAACGAACCTTTCAAAATCGTCAGCCGCCGGGTCGTAGTTCTCTTCTTCGCCGTCAGCCAACTGTCGATTGGCCTGCACCCGAGCCATCCCCCGGTAGTAATACGGCAACGCGGTACGTGACGACCGCCTAATCGCAACGTCTAGAACCCGAATCGCATGGCCATATTCCTCACGCTCCATCAGCGTGTTCGCACTGAGGTCGATAAACGCCGCCATCCAATCGCTAGGTAACGGCCGACCGAGCCCATTAACGTAGCCATGCATCCGCTGATACTGACCCGCATCACCAGCCAACATCATCGCCTGAATCCCAATCTCGACCGGAAGCCCTGGTTCCGCCGGCGGCGCCACATCGGCCCACCACGCAAGCATGGCGTCATATTCATCCATTGCCTGTGGCAAATTACCCTCCGCCTTGTAAGTCTCCGCGACCGCGCCATGCAGATTCACGTTGTTCGGAAGAGAGAAAAGAAGCATCTGGTACTTTTCCCGTGCGCCACTATAATTGCGCGCTGCGGTATCCACCGCCGCCTGGGAAACCAGGTCCTGCATAGCCGGAAGCACGAACTCAAGGTCTTCGTTGCCACGCGGGAGAACCTCAATTTCACGCTGGGAAATAATGTATCCAAGGTGGGTTCCGTTGACGGTGATCTGCCACATCCCGGGCTTCAAATCATCAAGGTCGAAATCGCCGTCGCCACCGGCAAATTCCTGGTTCGGCCCCGTACCGGTTTCCAGGTAGACCGCTGTGACTGTGCTACCGGACAAGCCCTCTCCCGCAGGGTTGGTCACCGTGCCGTCCAAATCGATCCGTCCCTTCCAATCTTGACCGTTGACCGCCACTGGCACTGCCAACACAACAGACAGGACGACCATCCACCGTAACGCGTAATCCTTCACGTTAACCCCCCCAAAAACCGAAAGTTTTCTTGGCCCCCTGGACTCCCAAGGGACAGACCACGACCAATTATAATTGACTCGTAAAGCGGTGGTAAACCCTGTGTTCATCAAAAGCCTAGGTAGTAGAAGTTAGCGCGCTCAGGGCGAGACATCTACTTGCACATGGGCGTTCGTCCAGCAACATTGGAATCCGCCTCTGGTGCCAGATGAATCGTTCGCCTGTGCTCGTAGGATATATACACCTGGGGGCGCTAAAGGTAACGGTCGTACCGGTCTCACCGGTTGCCTCGTCGGTTTCCGGTCGGGGTTGAATCGCTAAGTGTATGCGCCGGAAGTCGAACGAACTAGGATGAAACCCACCTTTTCATCTGCCTCTCATCCTCACTCTGACCGCGAAACGGACGCGTTAGAAACAGGCCCATCTTCTTAAACGCCTTTGCAGTTGAAACACTCACTTTCGCAACACCCTTGGCAACCGACGTGCTCACTTTCGCAACGCCCTTGGCGACCGTGGTGCTCCCTTTCGCAACGCCCTTGGCGACCGTGGTGCCCCCTTTCGCAACGCCCTTGGCGACCGTGGTGCCCCCTTTCGCAACGCCCTTTCCGACTGCATTAACCGGACGGGCTAAAACTCTCCACCTAGACGGGTCATCAGCAAATGAGTCGAACTCGCTGACCGGAGGAATCAGCGGTCCGATAGTCGACAGAGCGTCCCGAGTCGGCCAGCGCGCGGCAGGCCGGTGAGCCACCAGCCTCTCATCAAGCACTGGGCCAGGTGGCACGATCTCGTGAGGCGCCCACTCAATCGCAACCGGCGAAAGAACTCTTGGGGACAAAACCGACTGAAGGGGGCTTGGAGGCGGCGGGGGGACCACAATGCCTTCGATCGACGGGTGCGGAAGACCTTCCCGGCCATCAGCCGATGTCGTGGGACCAAGCCCGAGCACAGCAGGCAGAGCTGACAAAGCCCGGTCGACCACCACGGGTGGCAGCGTGGCCAACACCGTTACTGTACCGGCGAGCAGGACAACCCACCCAAGCAGGGACACCCTGGAACCACGCCGTTTCCGCGAACCGTCTCGATTCAGCATCCTTGGAGGAAAAACGCCTACCCGTATTATCGGAAAGGATACACGAAGCCGTAGCACAAAAAAAGAAAACGATTGAACTCAGAAAACTGACGAAAACCTTAGTGTATTTCCTTTTTCCCTCCGGTCCCCTCCTGCTCGAAGACCAGAAACGCCACCCGGATACCGCTTTGGCTACCCTCAGCACCAGCGGGATTCTGAAGCACCCCAGCCGTGCACCCAAGCCGACATGCTGCTACCGAACGCACGGTCAACCGTCCACATCGGTTGATTGTGTGCTGCAGAAAAAAACGGGGCGGGCTGGGAACATCCCAGCCCGCCCCGTTGGTGTCTACCCTAAGCTCGCCTTAGTACGCGTAGCGTAGGCCGATTTGGAGCTGCCGTGGCAGTCCATTATTCACGAGCGTCCGGAGAATCAGATAGGTGCTGCTTCTCCGTTTGTCACCAGACGGTGCATTGAAGTTGGAATTGTTGGTCAGGTTGATGAAGTCAACATAAGCCTCCAACGTATCCGCATTCGGCATCTCCAGCGTATAGCCAGCACGCCCGTCGAGCTGGAAGTACCGCGGCCCAACGCCACCGTTACGGCCACCATCATAGTTAACCGTGTAGGAATCCGTTCCCGAGCCCGAATAGGTCCCGGCCGCCAACCACTCGTCGTTCGCGGTGCCGTTCTGGTTCGTATCCAAGGTGCTGTCGAGCAGCGAGAAGCGTGCTCCACTCCGGACCCGCACGATGCCGCTCACCCGCAGACCACCGGTGCCAGGCACAGCAACGGTTGTGTTGGCCACGAGGTTATGCCGGCGGTCGAAGTCCGTCGGTCCCCAGTTCGAACCCAGATTCAGGTCTCCGCCAACCTGGGTATACACGGACTGGGCGTCACCTTGGCGAGTGTTGCCTCGGGTATTCCCTAGGGTGTAGGAGATGCGGAAGCGGTAGTTGTTGCTGAACCGCTTGTCTAACGACACCTGCAATGCATCGTGGTTGATTGATCCACCATTGAGGAGTTGATAGACGTCATCGACGTATGTCGAGTTAGGCCGCTCAATCTTCGCCGTCCGCGCCGTGCTGACGCGGCTGGGCTGGTTGTGATTGTGCAGAATCAGCTGAGCGCGTTGCATGACACGGATGTAGTCCATGCTCAACGCCATATTGTTAGCTATCTGACGCTCAAACCCGAATGACAGTTGGTCGGCGTAAGGGTTCTCCCGGGCCGCATTGTCAAATCGGATATTACCAGCGTTCAGCACCTTCGACCCTGGTGGGTAGAGCGCATCAATAACCGCCCAATTGACCGTTGGCCCGTCTTTCAGATAGGCAGCGGTTGGCCGCAGACCACTCGACGGCCCTGGGTCGACGCCGTCCAGTGGCAGATTCACGTTGAACGAATCGTCGTACATCTGCTCACCGAAGACGTTATCGATGTGGGTGACGCGGAACTTCTGGTAGAAACGACCCAATCCACCCCGTAGCACGGTCCGTCCGTCCTCATCAAGGACATGCGAAAAACCGAGACGTGGCGCGAGGTTGTTCTTGTCAATCGGATAAATCGTGGAGCTCACCGCCGCACCGTAGAACTCGTTGTCCTCGTTCGGCGTTGGAATGATCTCCACGTCATACCGCACGCCGATACTCAACGTCGTCCGGTCGTTCAGCTGCCACTTATCCTGCGCGAAGCCACTGAGAACGGTTCCCGTCATGACGTAGTGCTGGTTGTTCGGCACCTGAATCGACAAACGCTCGGGGTAGGTGGAGTAGTCCGACGCATTGAAGTCCTTGTTCGTGTCGAAGATAAACCGCCCGTTCCGACGTCCGTTGGAGTTGTAGTTCAGGTTCATGTAGCGCCACATAACACCGAATTTAAGGTCGTGGTCACCATTCTTGTCCGGGATAAACACCGAGAACTGGTTTTCTGCGTTAAGTGTCCAGTTGATCCGACGGAACGCCGTGTTGAGGGTGCCACCAGTCCAGTCCAGGAAATTAAGTTGTGGCGCCTCGGTTTTCTGCGCCTTTGGTGGCGAACCAAAAGACTCCTCAGTCGAGCCCCAGTGCAGGTCTTCGTAAACTTCACCAAACCTCAGCACGTTGACTTTGTTGTTCCCGATGACTGAGTTGATTGACCCACCGGCTGCCCAGTCGTGGTCGTGCTCATGCTCCGCGCTGCCGATGCCCCAACTCGTGGCTGCGTGAGTCGATGGGGACGTTTCATACAGCCAACGGCCTCCCCACGTATTGTTCGCATTGATCTGATGGTCGCCGCGGGCAAAGAAGTTCCACGGTCGCACTGCTTCGATCTCAGCGCGGTTCTGGTCCGGCCGGGACGGGATGTTCACCGTCACACCCGTATCGAGAATCGGCCGCTCGAGGCTCCAGAAGAAATGCAGCTTGTCTCTGAGAATCGGGCCACCAACGGTGAATCCCAACTGCTTCTCCTGCGTGTCCGGCTTCACCAGATCCTGCGAGGCAACGAAGTAGTCCTTCGCCGTCATCTGATGCCCCTTCACGAAGGCAAACAGGGCTCCATGAAACTCATTCGTTCCCGACTTCGAAACAGCGTTGAGCACGCCACCCGAAGCGAGTCCGAACTCGGCGTCAAACTGTCCGGTGAGAAGCTGGAACTCCTGCACCGCTTCGATCGGAATCCGTGCCTGCGCGCCGGCGGAGCCACCCAAGTGGTCATCGTCGTTGCTGGCACCATCAAAGTTGTAGGCCACATTCGAGGAGTCCTGGCCGTTAACCATGATGGAGTCCGCTGCGAAGGAGGAAGTGGACCCGGTCGCGACCACTCCAGGGACCAAGTCGAGATATCCGGTGAAGTTCCGGTTGAACGATGGCGTATCCAGCAACTCTTGCTGCTGAACGTAGCCGCCGACTTCCTTCGAAGTCGTGTCAACCAGTGGAGCCTCAGCGGTAACGGTAATCTCTTCCTCGATACCGCCCACCGTCAACTCAACGGTGAGGTTGAATGAAGACCCGACCGTCAATGGAATATCCGGTCGGATGTAGCGCCGGAACCCCGGCAACTCTGCCGTTATTTCGTAGGTGCCAGGAGCCATAACCGGGAAGAAGAAAGAGCCGTCAACGTTCGCCACGGTCTCTCGAAACTGCCCGTTATCCTGATTGGTCGCCACAACGGTCACACCCGGAAGGGCGAGACCTTGGTCATCAACAACCTCCCCGCGTAACTCCGAACTAGCATTCTGAGCGGTAGCCGTTCCGGCCACGAGCGAAATCGCAACAACGAGAATTAATAGCCGACGCATCAGTAACCTCCTAATAACGAAAGACCTTCCGACAAAGAAACCTCACACAAGAACTAATGACCTACCAATAACAACTCAACAACCCGGTCATGGGAAAGGCAACTCCCATACAACGAAACTATACGAGCCAAAATCGACGCGAACCCTTAGGACACCGCTAACAACGATGCCCTAACGACACACCCAGTTAGAATAGGCCGCCCGGCAAGTCGAAAAAATGAGACAACACAACGCATACTCGAATAAACCGTTATGTCTTTATAGGGTCATCGTGAGCGGCCTGTCAAACACTTATTTCCGTGTTGCCGCCCCCGTAACCGACCAATAACTCTCGCCTCACCGTTAACTGACAGAGAAAAAGAGACTTCATCTATCGTGGCACTCGGAAACACTTGTGAAATCAGATACACGCTACGGTAATTATCCACATGTAGACTGATCGCGTTCCCTTTGTGAAACGTTGTGCAGCAACCCACTCCTGCACAATCCACTACACCCTTTCACAGTCAGCGAGCCAGCGCGTAACCCTCCGTTCGGGGATCAACACCCGCATCGAGTACTCCGGTTGCACCGTTCACCAGAATCGCACCGATCGCCCCAAGGCTCCAGGCCGCCCTGACTGTGAGGTCATGCCCCTTAGCCACGAGACCGTTCTGGACATCCTCCGGAACAGTTGCCTCAACCGAAAGGTCGCCCGGATACATCGTGTGAGGGAACGGCGAAGCTGGAAAGCTTCGAGTCGACCACCGCGGCGCTTCGATCGCCTGCTGGACATTCATGTCGAACTCGACCATGTTCAGTAGTGTCTGAATAGTCCGCTGGATTTGATCATCACCACCCGGACTCCCCAGCACCATGTGTGGTTCGCCATCCTTCATCACGAGCGTACTCTGCAGCGTGCTGCGGGGTCGCTTGCCGGGCTCGAGCGCATTCGCCTCTCCAGGCACCAGCGAGTAATAATCCCCACGACAGTTAAAAATAAACCCGAGGTCGCCGACAACCACACCGGTACCAAACCCGCTGTGCAAACTCGGCTCAAAGCTCACCATGTTGCGGTCCTTGTCCACCACGGCGATGTAGCTGGTATCGCCCTCGTGGTCAGACTCACCCTCCAAGTTCACGTGAACGGGCCGGTCTAGGAGTCCGGAACTCCCCATGAACCGTTCCGGTGTTCCTGGCCGCAACTCGAACGACGCTCGGTCCGGATCAATGAGAGCTCGCCGCTCGCGTGCGTACTCCTCAGACAAGAGGCCTTCGTAAGGAATAGTGATGAAGTCCATATCACCAAGGTATTTCTCCCGGTCGGCCATGGCGAGTTTGAGCGCCTCAGCACTCGTGTGTATGTACTCAACGCTGTTATGGCCAAGCGCTTGTAGGTCATAACCCTCAAGTAGCTTGAGCGTGAATAGTTCCGTGGGACCCTGGGTCGCTGAAGGATTTTTGTAAACCGTGTACCCGCGGTAATCAATTGACACGGGTGTTTCAACCTTAACGGAGTAGTTGGCGAAGTCTTCATAGCGATAGAGTCCACCGTGCTCCTCGAAGAAGGCTGCCATCGTTCGTGCGATGTCACCCTTGTAAAATCGATCGCGTGCAGCTTTCAGTGCAGCATGGCGACCCGCACCAGTATTCTGTGCCTCAGTTTCCACAAGTTTTTTCAGAAGGTTCGCGGCATCGAGATTCTTGAAGATCTCTCCAGCTTCGGGTGCCCGACCATCCGGCCAGTAGACGTTCATGGTCGTCGGATACTTCCGAATCTTTTCTGACCGCGCGATCGACCCTGCAAGACGTTCACTCAGTGGAAAGCCTTCTTCCGCAACTTCGATGGCCGGTTGGAGCACCTCCGCGAACGTCATGGTGCCCCAGCGGTCGAGCAAGACATACCAAGCATCAATCACCGCTGGGATTGATGCTGACAACAGCCCGTCACTCACCGGAATCTCGCCATGATTGTGTTCTTCATACCACTCGATCGTTGCCAGTTGCGGGGCTGTCCCCTCGGCGTTAATCGAAAGTACATCCCCGGACTTCGCGTCATAAATCAGGATCACAGCGTCTGACCCGAGACCATTGCTGCCCGGGTCGACTAATGCCAGCACCGCCTGGCCTGCCACCACCGCATCGAAGGCATTGCCACCGGCGTCGAGAATACGCATCGCCGCCGCTGTGGCAGGGGCCTTCATCGACGTTGCTGCATATTCTGTGCCTCGAATCACGGGTCGCATGGTCCGTTGACTCTGAGCCAAGGCACTTCCTGCTCCGACTAGCACCACGCAACACAGAACTCCCGTCACGACCGAATGTTTGGTTCGCATGTGAATCCTCCTCGATGACACGACTCCCCTAAACCAATCCATCAACCACCAAATTTAACAAGACGTCACAAAGTCACCGGCGCGAGCGCCTCGGTCATGGCAGCTGCGTAACCATGCCCCTGGCCTGGTCCGCAAACCGCCCGTCCGGCTCAAGCTCGACGTAGCGTTCAAAGGCTACCTTGGCCCCGGCGAGGTCCCCTTCGTTCAAATTTGCCATGCCGACCCAGTAATGGGCTTCACCATGGTTCGGGTCAAGCTCGAGCGTCTCGGCAAACTGCGCTTTGGCCTCCTCGATGTTGCCAGCATTCCAGTTGATGAGCCCCTGGTTAAAGACGGTGTCCGGGTCTGCGAGGCCGCCGACTCCACCACCACCCGACAGCTCAGCTGCCCTTTCACTGGCCGCCACCGCCTCATCAAACCGCCGCTGACTGTTGTAGATCGTGGCAAGACCCTCATAGGCTTCAGCGTAGTCTGGATTGACCTCAAGCGAACTGTTAAAGGCCGCCTCGGCATCGCCGTACTCCTCTTGCGCGAGATAGGCCATGCCGATCCCGTGGTAGCACTGGAAACAGTCCGGATTTGCCGAAAGGCCTTCCTCAAAATTGGCGATTGCCACATCATAATTACCGGCCGCGGCTGCATCCACGGCCGCTTCTAACGTCACCAAGAGCGCCTCCGCCCGTTCATACTCGGCTCGTTCCTCGTCGGTAAGGTCAGAAATAGCCCGCATGCCGACCGGCACAAGCTGAAAGTCGAGCTCCTCCTGCTGACCAACACGCAAGGTGATCTCCTCGGTACGCTCGCCGACACCGTCCTTCGCGGCAACGATACGGTAGGGGCCACTTTGAAGCCCCATCTGCATATACTCACCTTCGGCGTTGGTTGTCGCCGCTTGCTCTCGGTTTACACCACCCTGGAAAGTAAACGTGACGGTGGCACCCTCGACCGGCTCACCATCAACGTTCATGATGACGCCACGCACTCGGGCAGACATTTGGGCCGCGGCAACACTCGGCCAAGCAAGCACCGCAAGCACCACTAGCAGCACAAGGCCCCGACCGGACCTCTGCACGCAGAACATAGGTAACCTCCTCACGCCTGTAAAGACACCCGCTCGTTCGGACCCCAAGTTTACAACCACCCGGGGAACCTGACCACCTTGCAAGTGTCCGACCTCAATCCCGCCCCCACCACGTCGGCCCGCCCTAGACAAGCCCGGCTAGCCACATAAATCATCCACTCGCCGACCTAAGATGCCGAGGTGAGCTCAGCCGCTCGAGCCCTTACCGCGGCCGCCTCATCAAACCGTTGCTGTGCACTGTAAACCACGGCTAGCGTCCGGTAAGCTGGCGCATACTCGGGGTCGATCTCAAGCACTCGTTCAAGCGCAACCTCCGCATTCGTATAGTCCTCAAGCTGAGCATAGGTTCGACCAAGCCGATAATGACACTCGTGGCACTCTGGAAGTGTCTGGACCGCCAACTTGAACAAAGTGATGGCCTCTTGATGGTCCCCGGCCAGGCTAGCAGCGGCACCAGCTTGGAGAGCCGCCCTTACGGCCGATTCTCGTGGGTCTTCGACCTCCTCTGATCGGGCCAGTTCGGCCATGCGCCGCGCACCTTCCGGCAGCAGGGTCAGGGTCAGTAGCGCACGTCGCCCAACATTCAGAGAGAAACTCATCGTCTCGACGTCGAAACCATCCTTTTGCGCCGTGACTTCATACGACCCCTGTTGTAGACCCAGCCTGGAAAACTTCCCAGCGTCATCAGTCGACACCTCGATCTCACGAGTCACATTTCCTTGATACAGCAGCTTGAGCGTCACACCCGACAGCGGGTTCCCCTGCACGTCGACCACAGAGCCCAGCAGGCTTGCGGACATCTGTGCGTTACTCAAGTTCGAGAAGACGAGGAGGGTGACAAGAACGAGAAAGAGAGAACACCGAGTGCCCGGCACTACAGTACGCATGGAAGTCCTAACTGAAGCACTACTACATAGCCATCGAAGCTTACCGCTCCGACTCTACTTTTAATTCATTGCGAAACGACCTGACGCCAAAGACTTGGCGCGCGATTGTACCTGCAAATGCACGCTCGACCGGGGAAAGCACAACGCCCGTGAGCCTCACCCGGCCTCGCTTCACGACGATATGAATCGGAGGGCGGTTCCCCTCCTGATATTTAGAAAAGAGCGGGTCGTTATAAATGCGCAGGGCAATGTCTTCCCGAATACGGTCGTCAGTGCCCGACACCGGCAGCACTTCAATCCGATTTTCAACCAGTCGAACACCACCAACATAGGACACGGCTTTCTCGATGCCCTCTTTCTTGAAGGGTTCGGTAACTTCCCCACTCACAACAACCACTCCATTTTCGACGTTGATATTTATATTGTCGAACACGGAATGGTATTCATACCGCCTAATGAACGCTGCGATTTGCTCGCCGAGCTTCGCATCGCTCTCGGCTTCAAAAATTTCGATGTTGCTAAGAATCGAACCCACCCCGTCGACCTCCAAAACGGTCGCGATCAGGTCCTCCTTAACACCGATACTTCCCACGATCCCATTCAGGGTTGCCACATCCCCATCCACAACAACCGTGACGGCCCGGAATGCCCGTTCCGTCACGAGCTCCGTTCTAACCCTGGCCTCAAGTCCCTCGGCCTGGGTTTGATCCAACCGCTCAGCCAGCACGTAGGGTGCTGTCGCGACGACCAAAGCCGCCACGAACAGCACCCGCGTGATTTGATGAGGAATCATCTGTGCCCTACCGGTCAAATATCGAAGGCGCCTGCGGTACCGCAGCCCCATCATGCCTTGGCTCTGACGCCCCAAAGTGGATACCCGCCGGCGTACCCATCACGGCCTGACCATGACCGAATCCACCAGTCCTCGGCGGACGAACATTGAGCTCATGCCCCAGCGCCGTCAGTTCGGTACGCACGCTGGATGGAATTAGCGACTCAATATTGACGTCACAGCCGGTGAAGCTGCCCTTGGTGAACCGGCCGGCCTCAAGCGCTTCCTGAATATTAAAACCGAAGTCGACGATGTTCGCGACAAACTGGGCATGTGCTTGAGCCTGGTTCCAACCGCCCATAATGCCAAACCCAATCTGCACGCCGTCCTTCTCCATAAACGCTGGAATGATCGTGTGGAGCGGCCGCTTACGTGGCTCGACGGTGTTGGCATGACCATCTTCCATAGTAAAGAGTGCACCGCGATTGTGTAGCATGAACCCAACACCAGGAGGGACGAGGCCAGAACCAAAACCGCTGTAATTGCTCTGGATCAACGACACGATGTTGCCATCCTTATCGATCACCGTCATATAGATCGTGTCATTGCCTTCCGCTGTCGTAATTCCAGGAAAGTAGGAAGGTGCGACTTCACAGGCCGCTTGTGTCGGGTCAATTAACTTTGCCCGCTCCGCAGCATGCGCTTTACTCAGCATCGGCTCAACAGGGATCTTGGAAAAATCGGGGTCACCAACATACCCAAGCATGTCAGCGTAAGCGAGCTTCTTGGCCTCAATCGCCACATGCAGTGCTTTGGCACTGTGAAAACCGTACTCTCCAATTGGGTACTGTTCCATGAGATTCAGCATGATGAGAGCCGCAATTCCTTGCGTGTTTGGCGGAATCTCACTGACCTTCCAACCTCGATACATCGTGGAGATTGGCGTGACCCACTGCGGTCTAAACTCACTGAGGTCGTCAGCCGTAAACGTCCCACCCATCTCCTCGGAAATCTTCAGGATCGCCTCGGCCGTCTGGCCTTTGTAGTATCCATCACGCCCATGTTCAGCAATCCGCCGCAACGACGCCCCAAGGTCGGGATTACGAAACATCTCCCCCATTTTCGGCGCCTGACCACCTGGAAGAAATGTGGCCTTCGAATTTGGATGAGCTCCGAGCATTTCGCTGGAACGGCCCCACCCGTTAGCAATGACCGGTGAAACCGGAAAGCCATTTTCGGCATAGTAGATCGCTGGGGCCAACGACTCCGAGAACGGCAGGGAACCGAACCGTTCGCGCATCATGTCCCATCCGGCCACCACGCCTGGCACCGTGACCGAGTAGATACCGCGACCGGGAACCTCCTCGAAGCCCTTCGAGCGAAGGAACTCAACTGTGCGTCCAGATGGCGCCCAACCGCTAGCGTTCAGCCCATGAAGCTCGCCAGTCTCTGCCATGTAGATGAGCGCGAAGAGGTCGCCTCCGATTCCGTTTCCAGTCGGTTCCATCAAGCCAATCGTCGAATTGGCCGCAATGGCTGCATCGATTGCGTTTCCACCACGCTCAAGAACCTGCACGCCTGCTCGCGCCGCGAGCGGCTGACTAGCAGCTACGATACCGTGCCCGGTCACAACCATTGACCGTCCAACAACCGGACGCGGTGAATCCTGCGCCCCGGCCTGCACCACCGACACGACTGCGACTGAAATGACGACCGCCGAAACAACAAGCATGAGCCTACACTTCATAGCATCCACCTCGAACGAAACGACGTAACATCCAGCTACCCTCTCGCCGTTATGACGAGGGTCTGGGATCACATCCGAAAAGAATTCTCAGCTAATACTGTCGTGAATCTAGGCCTAGTCTACACCCATCACCGGCCGATTCAAGCCCTGGCGCTCGGGAGCATATGGCTAGGGGGAACTGCCTCAATGTTTGATCTCAGGGTGGCATTCCGTATAGATTCGCGCCAGAAGAGTCATGGCAGTGGCACCGTTTAGATATACGGAATGCCCCTTCCATCTCACTAATCGACAGCAGGTGATAGATGCGCAAGACAATCCGATGCCTTAGAAGAATTCCTGGCGTGTGGCAGTCCTCCAGGGGACGCACGTCGTGTACCGCCCTACTAACAATTGCGCTAATCGCGGGGTTGGCAACTGGGCCAGGGCAGGCGCAACGACCATCCGTCTCCGGTCGGACCGCCGGCGTGTCCGCAGGTCATCCGCTAACGACTGCCGCAGCATTCGAAATACTTCTTCAGGGCGGAAACGCCTTCGATGCCGGCGTTACGTCACTACTCGTGGGTGGCGTCGTGGAACAGGACCTTTACGGACTGGGTGGTGAGGCGTTGATCCTGGTCTATCCGAAAGCGGAAGGCAAAGTCATCTCAGTCGTTGGTCAGGGCTGGGCACCCGAGCGCGCCACAATCGATTGGTATCTCGAACGGAATCGGGACCTCAACGGCGAAGGGCTCGACCCGGCGGTCGTTCCCGGTGCACTGCACGGAGCACTGACTGTTCTCGAACGTTGGGGCACCATGACTTTCGAGGAGGTCTCAGCACGGGCTATCGACTATGCAGAACATGGATTTCCCCTGCGGCCACGCACTGCTCGCTCGATTGAGCGCAATCTAGAATTTTTCCAAGCTTGGCCAGAAAACCGACGCTACTGGCTAAAACCCGGTGGGAGCCTTTACACACCTGGTGAGACCATTAAGTTGCCCACCCTCGCGAACACGCTAAAGAAGATGGTCGAAGCTGAACAGCAACACGCCCACCTTGGCCGTGAGGGGGCAATCGTCGCTGCTCGCGACCGATTCTACAAGGGCGACATTGCCCACGAGATGGTCGATTTTCTTCAGACGCATGGCTCGCTGTTTGAGCACAGTGACTTTGCAGAGTTTTACGCCAAGGTCGAAGAGCCAACCCACGTGGACTATCGCGGTTATACCGTTTACAAACAGGATTTCGGTAGCCAAGGACCAGTATTGCTACAGACACTTAATATTCTTGAGCAGTACGACCTCCAGTCGATGGGACACAACAGTGCTGATTACATTCACATAGTCATCGAGGCAATGAAGCTCGCCTACGCCGACCGAGACTCCTACTACGCTGACCCTGATTTTGTAGCGGTGCCTCGCACTGGGCTGTTATCGAAGACCTACGCGGCGGTTCGAGCGGCCGGAATCGACATCGGCCGTGCCTCGACGGCCTTCAAGGCCGGTAACCCACTGCCGCACGACCCCGAGGTCAACGACTGGAACTTCTGGGTCGCCAACATCGAGGATGGCCAAGCTACCGACAACGCCAACGGCGGGTCCTTCGTCCCATCATCGGGTGGGCTGAAAGACACCACGCATATGGCGATCATCGATAAGGACGGCAACATTTTTGACAGCACGCCTAGCGGTGGGTGGATCGGCGGTGCGGTGATTCTCGGACAAACCGGCATCGGCATGAGCACCCGCGGAGAACAGTTCTGGCTTGACCGGGAACGTGCGAACCAACTGCGACCCCGCGCACGACCGCGTTACACGCTAACACCGAGTATCGTGGCTCATAACGGCGAGCCTTTTCTCGCAGTCGGTACGCCTGGTGGCGACAATCAAGACCAGACGATCCTGCAGGGATTCTTGAACATCGTCGAGTTCTGGGATGACTGGTATCCGAATCTACACGAAGCGTTCGCCTGGCCGCGTGTCCGTACACGTCACCTCCAGGGATCGTTTTGGCCGCATGCCGCTGGCTTTAACCAAATGGACATGGAATCAACGATTTCGGCAGACATCGCCAATGAGCTACGATCCCGAGGACATCATGTAAACGAAGTGCGCCCACTTGGGGTCTCGGGGTGCGCGACCGCTGTCATGATCGACCCATTCTCTGGAAACCGACTGGCTGCTGCCGACCCCCGTCGTGATTGTTACGCCATCGCTTACTAGAATTTTAGGAGAATCGGAATGAATGCTCGCCTACTCATCGCCATCATCAGTATCGTTGCTCTAGTCAGCCTGGGAGCTAGAGCCCTTCAAGAAACACTTACCGAAGAAGGATTTGACGCAACGATGAAAGAGGTCGGGTTAACGCTCGGCGACACCGAGGGACATATTGGAGCAAGATACTGGCCAGAAACCGAGGAGGATGGCCGAAGGCTCCAGTCGATGTTTCAACAGGTTGAAGCGTACTGGAAGGCTCAAGAAGTCGAAGAGGCTGCTGCAATCGCTGCGGATGCCGTGGTAGCGGCCCGGGCGATAACTGCCGCAGCTGGAGAGAACAATCATGACGGCGCCCAGAGCGCCTTTGGCGACCTACGGGGTACATGCGCCACATGTCATCGGAGCTACCGGGAACAGACGGACGAAGGCTACCGGATCAAGCCTCGCGAGTAGCACTACATATGAAGAACCTTGGCTTCTTCTGTGCGGAGAAGTAATAGAACAAGCAGTTGGGATGGTCCGCCTATCCCGGCATTCAGGCTTCGCTCCTTGGTTTAACACCACCAGAAGCTAGCGCGTAGACCGGCGATACCACACTAATGGGCTCACCTCACAAGGTCCAGACGATGTCATCCAAGTGCAATCGATACGTAACGACTCGCATGATGGTCACTCTAATGATGTGGTGGCTAATAGCCGTTCCGGCCGAAGTGGCTGCGCAAATAATCGTTCGTGATGTAACCGTTCAAGTGCTCGTCAGGCCTGAGAGCCAGCAATTGCAGATGCTTGTCCGAGTACCGCTGGCTGCACTACGCGATCAGACTCTTCCCACCTTCGGGATCGGCTATCTCAATTTCGAGGAAGCTAACCCGCCACTTCGTGACGCTGCACGGCTTCGGATTTCACCTGACCTCACCA
This sequence comes from Acidobacteriota bacterium, assembly GCA_002730735.1. Lineage (GTDB taxonomy): Bacteria > Acidobacteriota > Vicinamibacteria > Vicinamibacterales > UBA823 > UBA11600. Next base: position 42,121 of record PCAU01000003.1, read on the forward strand.
TCTACGAAGATGGTGATCAGCTGGAATCCCCGCGAATAGAGGCGGTTCGGGTATCGCTTCCGTCCGATCGATCATTTAGAACTCTTGACACGGCGCTCGCCCACATCCGAAGCCCGCAACTGCCAAACGACACGGAACTCTACTGGGAACAAGGCATGCTCGATGTCTTGTTTGAATATCCCATTCGGTCAGAACGCTCGAGTTTTTCCATCAACACCTCACTCGAGCGACCCGATTTGCGAGTCAACATGGTAATGCGGTTTCTCACGCCCGAAGGCTCAGACCGACTGTTCGAATACGCCGGCGACCCGGGCCGTATCTGGCTAAACCCAACTTGGTATCAAGCGTTTCAACGGTTTGTAGCACTTGGATTCGCACACATTCTCAACGGTCTCACTCACTTGGTCTTTCTGGCGTGCGTGGTTATTCCGTTCCGGCGGATGCGACCACTCGCAATCATTGTTACCGCATTCATCGTGGCCCATTCCGTGACGCTTACCGCTTCAGCCTTCAGGCTGGCGCCGAACGTCCTCTGGTTCCAGCCGTTAATCGAGACTCTCGTCGCCGTTTCAATTCTCTACATGGCGTTTGAAAACATGGTCGGCACCAAACTCGAGCGCCGTTCAATGAGCACGTTTGGCTTCGGCCTGGTACATGGCTTCGCCCTCTCATTTGCCCTGCCGGAGATGTTGCAGTTTGGTGGGACGCATGTATTCGTATCACGATTCGCCTTCAACATCGGCATCGAGTTGGGGCTACTACTCGTTCTCGCCTTCCTGTATCCGGTGCTCTCCATCCTATTGCGCTGGGTAGGCGCACAACAGATGGGCATCATTGTCCTCTCGGTGTTCATTGCCCACAGTGGTTGGCACTGGATGACTGATCGCTCAAGCGAACTTATCCAGTTCCAGTTTCAACAGCCACGTTATGACGCCCTCTTCGTTGCCAGCGCGATTCGCTGGACGATGCTATTGGTCATCGTTGCAGGCATCCTATGGTTAGGGCGTAGTTTGCTCACCCCGTCGGCACCCCACGGCAGACCGTCCGGCACCCAACACTGAGTCCGAGGTTGCCGCGTTGGCGGGAGCAGTCTTTCGGGGTTTACGGTTGGGAGAGTTCGTTGACCGCTACTGACAACTCGGCTGCTTGGCGTTCACCCGAAGCATTCGTATAGGCGACAACGCCACCGATAACTTGAAGGTCGGAGGTAGTGTGGCCAGTAGGTGCCGACAACTCGATTCGCGTTCGCTGACCTACCCTATGCAAACTGCTCACAGGAGCGGCCGCTGCCGTCGCTGACACCGGAAACCATTGAACATTATTCGCCACCGAACGCCAGGTTAACATCAACACGAAATCCGAAGAACTTAGGCGCGACACGGTCACAGTAAACGGTGCAAGCGATGAGCCAGCAGCCAACGGTAACCGAGGAAGCCACGCCTCTACACGCGACGCATTGATGAGGTCTACTAATCGCGTACCAGAAATCGAACCGGGAAGCGATAACTGCAATGTAGAGTGCCCCGTGACACACTCCTGTTCGCACGCCAGCCAGCGCACGTCGGCCGCCAGAGGCCAAACCTCACCGTCGTCGACATCACGATTCGACGCGCGAACTTCTGCATGGATCAGCACTTCATCCTTGTAGCCGTAGCCAACGGTGCCGTCGGGCTGTTCAAATTGAAGCGGGACAGGCCACCGAAGCGCACCCACCTCGAACCGCGCCGGCAAATTGAAATCAATCGAAATAGCCTCGCCCGACTCGCCAGGATTGATCCAGTGCACGTACCAGCCAGGCTCCATCGTTAGGAGCACCCCCAACTTGAAAACCTCACCGGGTTGCACAATAGCAACATCGGAAAGAAGTTCGGTCTGTACTGGCGAATCAGAATGTATACCAATGGCCGCCGACTCCAGTTCGGCCGGACCACTCGTCCTCAGCCCCTGGTGCTCCCTGCCACAACACACCACCGTGGCACAAATTAGCAAGATGACAATTGGTTGATTGACTTTCAATCGCGTCACAACGAGAAGTGTACCTGTTCGTGGAGGTCCACGACCAGCACGGGCCCTTAGGAGATTGGATGGGGCAAGGCGAACGCCCTGCCCCGCTGAACATCTCCGATAATCTTAAGCAATCTTTTCTACATCGATATCTTTCCCTGCTGCAGCACCAATTTCTATACGTCTCGACCTTGCACTCGCAGCTAGTGGCAGCGTCAACTCCAGCATGCCGTTCTCGAAACGGGCATTCACTTTATCGCCTTCGACCTTTGCTGGTAGCGTGAAGGCTCGCTCAAACCGGCCATAGCGGATTTCTGAAACATGGAGTTCATCGTTCCGCTTAGTGTCGGTCCGCTCTCCCTTAATAGTTAGGGTCTCGCCATGCAAATCGACGTTAACATCATTCTTGTTCACCCCCGGTAGGGCAATGCGAAGCTGCCATCCATCCTCTCCGGATGTCACCTCGGTCGCCGGCACCCAGGCTCCTTCGTTCACCCCTGTTGCAACATTGCTCCAACTCCGGCCGAACAAACGGTCCACCTCCCGGTGGAGGTCAGAAAAGTCGTCTAATGGACTCCATCTAGCGAGCATCATAGCTTCCTCCATTCTTGAGGACACCTCTCCTCACATTCAGTAGTTAAATAGTGATTATATTAATAGCATATTATCTTAGTGTTGTCAACTCATATTATAAACTATACGAATCGATAGTGTTTGGATGAGGAACTCAAAGCACCGAATCAACTAGCAGAGCGACTTACGGGCGGGTTCTTGGAGGATCCTGAGCTTTGTTGGCCAAGCCGGTCCAAAAGCTTCTGGTTGCCGATGAAACGAAGGGAAAGGCGAGGGCTTGCCCCCCGCCTCTCAGCCTAGAACTAGTGCACTCCCCCATCCGACCGAAGGACGAAGTCAGCGATCTGCAGGGTACCAGGGTCGTCAGGTTCGACCAGCCTCTCAACAACAGAAGCATGGGTCCGATCAGAAATCTCAACAGTCTCCACACTGGATTGCCCAGCAGACTCAAGCTCTCGCGCGGCCCGGAGAATCTGTTCGCGTCGCCAATCAGCGTCTCCGTCAGCATAGACAAACAGCAGCGGTGGCTTACCGCCACCAATGTAGGAGGATGCTGATGCCTGATGCCACACCGCTACCTCAGTCCCCCACACTGTTTTTGGGCGGTCAGGTGCAACTTCCTCAACATAAAGGAATGGGCTAATCGGTATCGAGCCATGAATCGAGGACTTTGCCAAACCAACCTCACGAATGTAGGAGTCATCGAGCGCCAGAAGCGCGGCAATGTATGCGCCAGCGGAATGGCCCGCCAAAAAAACCTTCTCAGGATTACCACCAAAGTCCGCGATATGCGCCACGGTCCAGGCAAACGCCGCAGCAGCATCCTGGAGATGTGCGGGGTGTTTTACGGTTGGAGACAGGCGATAGTTGGCCGAAACGACACCGATCCCTCGTGGGACAAGTGCCTTAGCCAGGAACTCGCCTTGGGCCTTGTCGCCGTTTACCAAACCCCCACCGTGAAAAAATACTACAGTTGGCGCACCGGAGGCATCGCTAGGCATGAATACATCAAGCCGGTCACGAGCATCGGGATAATCAGCGCCATCAATGTAATCAATGTCACGATGCGCTTTGATGTCGGCTTGTCCGGACTGCCCCACTGCATCACTGAACGGTAAAACCACTGCGAGCACAAGACCAATCGCCAAGACACCTCTGTTAACAGAAAACATAACTCGCCTCCTCACACCAATGAACACACAAACCAACACGAATCATACCGTGTGCAGCACTAGCCGTTCAATGAAAGGCGACGGAACAGCGAAGGCCTCCACTTGGCCCCTAACCTCACTGGATCGCCGTAGCCTCAACTTTTATCAGTCGTGACCGCACACGGTGCAACCTAGAGTGAATTCGCGATATCCTGACGCTCGTGACGAGTAATAGCCTAATAAAGCTTTCAGTTGGTCGGGCTGTGTTAGCGATCGGTTTATTTGTCTCACCGGTCGGTGCACAAACCGAAATTGTCCTAAATGGACTGCCGACACTGAGGGTTAGTGAGAACGGTGTTGTCCGGACAGTAGAGGACATCGCACCAGAGGATGCCGAAGTTGAGGCGTGCCTTATTCAACGTATCGGTAACCACTACTACTGGGCGACGCATGAAAACGTTCAAGTGACACGGTTCGAGCATGGCTCGTTCGTGACCTTCGTCGCTATGGACGGGTCAGGTTACGTCCGCCTCCTCGACCCTGACGCACGCTCCATCTTTGACGGCCTGAACCGCACCGACGGTGACTACCATTACGTGGAACACTACGTACTGGGTATGACGACCATCACTTACTTCGGCTACCGCCGAGACCAGTGGTAACCATGTCATCCGCATCTAGTCGTGCCAGGGCCTCTGCCACTTACCAAGGCCCTGTCTTCGGCAGCTGCAGTATCTCGTAACCGTGAGGTTGAATCGGCGTCGTGATTCGGCTAACGTTGAGGCAGTTACAGCCTCACGCCATCTATGCGGCGAATAATGAACGGACGGACCCGGAGAAGCGAGCACATGACATTCTTAAGAGCACTTTCGGTGATGATTTTACTGTTTACAGCCTCAGCCATCCACGCAATTGACCAAGATGCCGATTCGAAAACGATTCACGACGGCGTATATACCGAGGCTCAAGCCGCACGAGGCGCTCGGTTCTGGGAGAACATTTGCAGTGAATGCCACGTGGATGACGAGTTTGTCGGTGAAGCCTATATGGGCAGTTGGACCAACGTTCCAATCTCCGAACTATTCGACTTAATTACCGTTACGATGCCTGAAGACAATCCGGGGAGTCTTCTCGACGAAGAGTACGCTGCAGTTATCGCATACGTCCTCAGCCTTAACGAACTTCCAGCTGGTGAAGAAGAGTTGCCAGCCGTCTATGAGGCGCTGCAACAGATTGTTATTCAGGGGCCTTACTCGCAGTAATCATAGAGGACTACCTAGGTCCCGGCCTAGAACCCACCGCCAAAGAATCGGCGGCGGTAGGTTTCTTGGTATGGAAATCACGTAAGGGCGGATATCAGCCGACGAGTATCACTTTTCCAGAAGTCCGCCGGCCTTCCAAAGCTCGGTGCGCCTCTGCCGCATCGGTGAGTGTGAAGCGTTGGCCAATTCTGACGCGTAAAGACCCATCAGCGACGGCACTTAGCACGGCCCCTGCCCGTAGCTCAAGTTCGGCACGGTCACGCATGTAGTGTACGAGCGACGGACGGGTCACGAATAACGAGCCTAGTGGATTAAGTCGATTGAGATCGAACGACGGCACCGGACCACTAGACTGCCCGAAGAGCACCATCATGCCGCGCGGTTTTAGGGAGCGCAGGCTCCCCTCAAAGGTCGACTCACCGACCGAATCGTAAACTACATCAACGCCGCGACCAGCCGTCCATCCAGTAACAGCATCGACAAAATCATCAGTCGTGTAGTTAATGATCTGATCAGCTCCCGCTGCCATGGCAAGCGCTGCCTTTTCAGCCGTTGAGCAGGTGCCAATGACTCGGACACCCTCCCGCTTAAGCATCTGGATCAAGAGCAAGCCAACGCCACCAGCCGCGGCGTGCACAAGCGCCGTGTCGCCGGCAACGGCCGGACGCGTGGCATACACAAGGTAATGTGCGGTCATCCCCTGGAGCATCACCGCAGCCGCTGCCTCATCCGGCACACCGGGCGGAACGGCAATCAGGCTGTCGGCCGGCACATTGGCAACCTCCGCATACGACCCTGGCTCCATCGCCCAACAGACTCGGTCGCCTGGCGATAGCCCCTCGACTCCAGAGCCCACCGCCTCAACCGTACCAGCTCCCTCACGCCCGACGACAATGGGTAAATCCGCCGGGTAAAGGCCAGTGCGGAAGTAAACATCGATGAAATTAACGCCGGCTGCCGATACCTTGACCCGTGCGGCGCCTGCAGCGGGAGGACCCGGGTCATACTCTTCATAGGAGAGCACCTCGGGCCCTCCGGTCTGTCGAACCCACACCGCATGCGTCATAGCCGCACTACCTTCCTCACACTCATGACAGTCGCTGCGCCTCATCGCGGAAGAACTGTTGAACCCGCTGAGCAACCAAAATCTCCTCCCCGTCATTCATGCACCGCGTCTGGATGGCTTGACCAGTCATAGCGATCCGGGGATCTCCGTTCTTGAGCCCCTCACGGACTTCTGCTGAGGACAGCGATACGCTGTTTCCGTCCCAAGTTAAGTCCACTCGAGGTCTACCACGGTCATCTTGTGGGACATCAGCCACAAGGCCTGGTATCCCCTGGAGTTCGTTAGCAATGTACTCGGCCTTTCGTCGCCAAGCGGCATACACTCGATCGTGATCTAATTTAACGTACCGGTCGAGCGCTACAAGAAAACCCATGATCTCTTCCTTGCCAACCTTCATACCACGTCCTAAGTTCGCATTGGGTGCTGCGTGTAATGTGGCTGCTTCGATCAGATCCCGTCGACCGGCCAGGATTCCGGTCGACTGTGGTCCACGAATACCCTTCCCTCCACTAATGACAACCAGGTCTGCACCAGCATCAACCCAACGAGTCAGGGTCGTCGTAGGTGGCAATTCGGATGCAGCATCCACAATCACCGGAACACCAGCTCGACGTCCGAACTCTAGTAACTCATGAACTTGCATAGATTCAGGTTGGTCTGCGGTTTCATAGTCAAGCCGAGCGAGGCCGGAAATCATCGCTGTGTTCGAAGTAATCGCATCGGCAAACTGTTCTCGTGTCTCAACGTTTACCATCGTCATGCCTGCGGCACGATAGGCCCGGTCGTAACCGAACCTTCCCGATGTCTGAGTCAAACACTCACGTTTGGACCACGTGGGATGTGGCAAGGCGTCAATCTTGGCTTCGTCATTACCTGTCAAACAGGCCGCTGCACCAAGAATCATGGCCGAAAATGAACCGCTGGTAACTAATGCAGCATCAGCACCAAGAACCTCCGCCAGACGCGCACCAGCTGCTCGCATCAGTTCGTGCATATCAACGAACTGCTCATTAGCCTCGTGCATCGCTTGCATGACTTCAGCTGGCATACGAGAACCACCCAATGCGGTGATGTGATCCATCGCTGCTAAATGAGGCTTAAGTCCAAGCATCCGGGTATAGATGTTGTCACTAAGCGCTTGTCTCGCGGCGATGGCCGCTTCGGCATTAGGTAAGCGCGATGGAGCGGCGCTGCCACGACTAGCACATGCCCCGACAGTTCCACCGAGAATTGTAGTACCGAAGAACTCTCGACGACTCAGGCGTGGAAGATCTGATTGCCGTGACGAAGGTGAACTTTTCAACATGGTGGACCTCAGAATCAGGGTTGTATAGGAACCGAATTCCCACAGCACGATCACGTGCCAATTACGAGGCCATCCTCCCATGAGGCTCAACAGGAACGCAAGCGCACGTTAACCTAGACGCAACAACAGCCAGCTGAGGCTTGCCAATGAACGCGATGGACGTCTCGGTAGCGCTCTTCGACTGCTCGTGGCAAGATGGTTCAAGGATTTATGGAGGTTGGTATGCGTAGACGCCTAGAACTGTTTCTAACGATTGTAGTGATCACTGTCGGCCTGTGGCCAGTTGTCCTGTCCCAGACCGCTGATGACCGCGTGCGCGCGCGCGACTTAGGCATTACACCTGGGGTGTTTCCGCCGGGTGAGTTAAACGCTATAACTGACGTCGCCGGGGTAAGCGTTGGACACACTACAATCATTGCTGGCGAGAATATTCGCACCGGCGTCACCGCCATCGTGCCGCACAGCAGCAATCTTTTCCAAGAGAAGGTAGCCGGTGGCGTGTTTGTTGGTAACGCGTTCGGCAAGCTGGCGGGGTCCACACAGGTCGAGGAACTGGGCACTATCGAAACTCCAATTGTACTGACCAACACGCTGAGTGTCGGCACGGCCGTGGAAGCAACGGTTGCGCATACTCTCCGGCGCGAAGGTAACGAGGACGTAAGGTCAGTTAATGCTGTGGTCGGTGAGACCAACGACGGTGGATTGAATGACATTCGAGGACAGCACGTTACTCCCCTCCATGTCTGGGCAGCCATCGACAACGCGACTAGTGGACCTGTCACCGAAGGGTCGGTTGGTGCTGGTACCGGCACACGTGCGTTTGGTTGGAAGGGTGGCATCGGCACTTCTTCACGGCACTTGCCCGCACGCTTCGGTGGCTATACCGTCGGTGTTTTGGTCCAAAGCAACTACGGCGGCGTTTTGATGATGGACGGAGTGCCGATTGGTGAAGAGTTAGGCCGTTATTCATACTCACCACCGCCACAGGCGGGAACACTTCCGTCAACATCGCCCGTCGATGCAACCAACGAAGGCAGCGGGTCAGTCATGATTGTTGTGGCCACCGACGCTCCGGTGGACGCACGAGATTTAAAGCGGATCGCGGCAAGGGCGGTGTTCGGCCTCGCGCGCACGGGTTCGTCTTACGGCAACGGTAGTGGCGATTTCGCGATCGCCTTCACGACGTCTTCCGAAATGCGGTCTCGATTCGGTGAACGGACGCCCCGCCCACGCTCGATACTGCAACCCGATGCCGTGTCACCGCTCTTTCAAGCAACACTGGAGGCGACGGAGGAGGCAGTCTACAACTCCCTGCTCCAAGCAACCACCGTTACTGGCAATGGCCGAACCGCAGAAGCGATTTCCATCGAGCGTGTAAAGAGAATCCTTCGAAAGTATGGGCGGGGACGATAGGTTATGGTGACGTAAGACCACTCCTCCATGGCAACGAACCGACATATTTCCCTTGAAGATATTCGCGACGCCGAGGGCGCGATATATGCCGTGGCCGTGCGGACACCATTGGTTCGCCTACCGGTACCAGACAATTCACCCCTAGGACGAACGAAGTCCTCAGAGTTGTATCTAAAGCTTGAAACCTTACAACCAATTGGTTCTTTCAAGATTCGAGGCGCCTATAACACCGTCCGGCAACTAACACCGGATCAACTGTCGCAAGGTGTCTGGACCGTTAGTGCAGGCAATGCAGGGCAAGGAGTGGCGCTGGCCGCTCGGACGTGCGGTGCCAAATGCTCGGTGATGGCTATGGACACAGCACCAATCACTAAGCTTGCTGCGATCGAACGCTTCGGTGCCCAGTTAGTCAAGGCCAGCCACGACGAATGCTGGCAAGCGGTTGAGAATCACGCGTCGGAACGAATGGATGGCGTGTTCGTCCACCCGTTCGATGACAACCGGTTCATCGCAGGAAATGCGACCGCTGGACTTGAAATTCTTGAAGACCTGCCAGACGTCGACGCGGTCGTTGCTTCGATTGGTGGCGGCGGATTGATCGCAGGTATTGGTAGCGCGCTACAGGCACTAAAGCCCGACACAAAGATTCTAGCGGCCGAACCAGAGACCGCTTCACCGCTGGCTACATCGTTCCAGGCTGGAACAGCCAGTCGGTTTCCCAACTGGGAGGCTTCGTTCGTGGACGGCGCTGGTGGAAAAACCGTCCTCCCATCAATGTGGCCGCTGTTGTCGAGTCTCGTCGACGATTCCATTGTCGTTTCACTCAAAGAAGTCGCGTACGCTATGCGTTTAATTGCAGAACGTACGCGAGTGATCGCGGAGGGCGCTGCGGCCTGCGCCGTGGCGGCTGCGCTAACCGGGCGCGCCGGTAGCGGAAAGATTGTCGCGATCATCTCTGGCGGTAATATCGACCTCCCGAAGTTCGCTGCGTTGACAGCGGACAGCACGGATTAGCGTATCGGGAGCCGGACCATACCCCACACAGCTAGAGGCGAATACGCGGCCAAAGCCTTCTGCACATCACCGCACCCACCAGTAGACAAATCTTCCACGTTGATACGCGGACGACTGTCCGATAGCGTAGACACTTGCCGCATCGCAACGGTCGGTTTAGAATTTCCGAATGTCTCGGAAGTCGGTCGCTCAGTCAGGGTGTGCACTCTGTGGCGTTAAGGAGGTGTCCGAGCCTCGCGGCAAGGCCCGCTATTGTCCTGACTGCTGGGATAAGAAGATTGCCGTCGAAGAAATCGTCGCACGTGAGTTCGAACTCAAGCGCTATATCCGCGCGGAGAACGCTGAGAAGTACCTCGTCTATCACTCGACTATCAAGCGCCCCTGTGGACAACTTGTGGTCTTAGACGATGGTTATGATCTGTTCCTTACACTTGTGCTCTACCCAATCTTCGCTTGGGACGACCCTGCCTACCATCTCAGCGGTGACCCAGAGGGGCGTTCATTCTCCGATCTCGTTATCGATAAGGTAGCCGCTGAAGTCGTTGAACCCTGGGGTGGCGGCCGGTGGCATTTAGAGGTCTTCCGGGCAGCTAATCCAGAACCCGAGGAATGGAACGGCGAAATGTGATCTGCTGCGGAGGTATTTCGCCAAACATTGTGGTTTCTGTCCACTGGTCCTATAATCCGTCTGCTTAGTGGAAATTACGCAACTCGGGAGGGAGTTATGAAGCGCCTCAATCTCATATTTGCCGTCGCCTTGGTCAGTATCGGCTTGACGACGATCGGATGTGGTGGGTCGAATGGCGATGATGCCGGTGCCACGCCAGCCGAGGAGGCTGCAGTAGCGGCCTTGCCAACCACCCCAGTGGCTAGTGCCGGGGTCGAGGGCGAAGCTGAGGAACGGCCTCGGTTCATCGCGCCGATTCGCGGTCCCGCTGATATCGCGTACCTCGCGCCGGACACCACGGTTGAAAGCGGCGAGGTCGTCACCAGGATTGTTCTGCAGAATCGAGCGACCGGGGCGATTGCTGGCCTGAAGGTCGACGAGTTCTGGTGGGATTCCGACCGAAATCCACTGCCCGGTGACACGCAGCGATTACGCGAACCACTTATGCCTGGTGAGGTGGCCACGATCGAACTACGCGTCCCCCGCGACAACCGCATGAACCAGAATCAATATAGTTTCAGTCACGCCAACGGACAGATTAATGCCCAGCTGGTCGAAGAACTCCCGGATCCTGAACCAGAAGAGGAGTCCGAGGGCGGGGAAACTGAAAGCTAGCGTATTGGCACGGCGGGAAACGACATGGGGCCAGCGAGCGTCTGCTGGCCCCGTTTCACGTACGGGGCCTTGTTAAAACAAACCGCGGGGGCTTTCGCAACCCATCCTCATGGAGTCGGATGTAAGCGAAACGGTACCTCACGCATGACCACTGCGTTTCGATCAATCCGCGAACGTGCCTCCGTACGCAAAATATAGAGACCAGGGTCAACTCCTTGCAGTGGAATTTGGAGCGCGTGCCCATACCCGCCGCGCTTGCCCTCTAGCTCATCACTCGAGCGGACGTCGTTCACATTGAAGACGACGCGTCCGTCGTCAGCCGTGATCGTCGTAGTAATGTCCACCGTGTGCTCACGGTCCACTTCGTTGTCATAAATCTCTACGAACACGAATAGCTGATCACCTAACTCAAAATCACGAAGCGTGGTTGGTTGGGTCGGCAACACATCCTGAAACTGCTCATCGGATTTGACCGCCGGCGTCCGACTCGCATGAACGGACGCTATCGCAATACCACTCATCTCTATCGGTCCTTCAGAAAAATCTGGAACCTCGAGGTCATACAAGATACTTCCACTCCGACTGCTACCCGTTTCAATTGCCGCCACCCGCACCTGGTACCGCCCCGGCTCGAGATCAAATCGGGAATTCAACTTCAAGCCGTGATTTGATACCGCCTCGTACGCTTCCGGTGGTAACTCGAGAGGTATCGAGAGGGTTTCACCACCAGCGATCTTGTTTTCCTCATCGAGAATAGTGAGCGACAACTCAATCGTGTCCTCAAAGTGTCCGTTCTTCTCAGTGAAGGTCAGAGCTTGCCCACCAATTTCAGCCATGAAGGCAACTGACGACTTTGGGCGCTCTCCCAGAAACGGTGCCGCCGAGACGCGTAACGTGAGCCCGCTTACCGGCAACGGGTTCGTCATCACCTCACGGAGTTCGTCAGAGGCACCTTCTATCTCGGCGAGCTCCATTCTAGGCTCGTTACCTCGTGGCGCCTGGTACCCTTTCCGCGAGCGGACAACAAGGCCAGGACGGGTGACACGTACTTCAATCTCTCGGTTCCGACCATCACGCCGGTCGTTGGTTGGATAGTAGCCAAATACATAGTAAGAACTGTTATCCTCAACGATTCGGGTGAACGCGTTCGACAGGTCGTTCGAGTTTATAAACGCCATGCCACCTGTCCCGTCGGCCAGATCCTGTAAGTTGTCCTGCGCCAATCTGAGGTTGTACCGGAGTGAATCGTTCCGAAGTCCCGTCTCGCCGCCAGTAAATCGGTCGTCTTGGATGAGCGAAGCTTCGATCTGGTCTGAACCAATAGTTGTCATACCACGAGGGTCGAGGGTATAGAGCGCGACATTTGCCTGGGCAGCCGCACCTATGGTCCGCTCCAACTCAGACGCAATCGTTGAAGCGTATGGCGAATTGAAAACGTCGTAGATGTCGTAGTCGATCCCTTGGCTCATAAAGACCACGGCTTTTCTGCGACCGCGCACACCCGAAAGCCAGTCCGAAAGTTCCCGGAGCGTTCCTAGCGTGGCACGCGCCTTGGTGCCCCGCTCAAAGTCGAGTTCGTCTACAACGCGACTGTTATGAAAATCTTCCTGGCTGAGGTATCGGAAATAAGTATCGTTCCGCCCCATCACGCTGGAACGGGCACCTTGCCCTGCAAACTTATCCACGGCCTCCAAGAGTAGGCGCTGATGACCGGTGAATCCCTGTGACACATCGGTACGCCCGCTCGCAAAGAAAACAGCAGTGAGGTCATTAGCACCGATGTGGCGCTCGATAAATTCCTTGGCAGCTGCTTTAACGTAGGCCGTGTGTAGTGGTGTTGTCTGTAAATCATCGAGAAGGAGAACGAACAATCTGCCTTCGAACGGCCGCTCGTTCGAACTGACGTCGGGCTCGATCAACTCAGACGAAACCAGCGTGCGCTCGGCACGCTCTATCGGAATATTGACAAGAGAAAAAGCGCTGACTTCTTGTACTTTCCCATCCTCGAAGACCTTAAAGTCACTCAGGGCTAAGTCATCGATGAAATTTCCGTTCTCATCAGTAACAACCGCATCCACTTCGACATAATTAACTTCGAGTCTAAACGTAACGGGTGGCTGCTGCGCTGCATCCTGCGTCACTTGCTGGGCCAGAACGCCAATGGTCAACCACAGCGCTACCAGCCCAACCCCCACAGACAAGCGTAAGGAGGGCATCAACAATTTCACCAGTCGTTGTCGGCCCAAACGTCCCGTCGGACGCCAACACAAACCACCCCCCATTCCCCCAGATCTCATTCTCCCATTATAGGAAGTCCTTCCTCTTTCTCCCAATACGACGGTGACTGGGGCAAAAAATCCCCGAACGCCAGTATGACAGCCTGAACACTAACCGTCGGTAACATCACCCGTTAGTTGCCGAACATCCCAACCAACGCTAGCCAATCGACGTCCTATCACAAGAAGCCTGCGAACCAAGCGCTCTGCAGGTAGACTGCTATACTCCAACTGATGCCATTGGACATTTCGGCCATTCAGACAGCGCTTTGCGACGACGGGCTAGATGGGTGGCTCCTGTACGATTTCCACGGTTCCAACGAGATCGCGAGGCGGCTAGTTGGCTTATCCGGTACCGGCAAAATGGAGACCCGCCGCTGGTACTACTTGATTCCGGCGGAGGGCGAACCGCGAGGACTGGTGCACGCGATTGAGCGACACAACCTCGACACGCTGCCAGGCTCAAAACAAGTCTATGCAGATCGACAGCAGCTCGAGGTCGGGCTGCGGACACTAGTCTCCGGCCAGCGACGTCTTGCAATGGAATATTCGCCAAACTGCGCCATCCCATACCTGTCCCGGATCGATGCAGGCACAGTCGAACTGCTGCGACGCTTCAACATTGAGCCTGCTTCGTCAGGTAACTTGGTACAGCGCTTTGTTGCACGGTGGAACGAACGGGCGCTCGCGTCCCATCGGAAAGCCTCCGAGCGACTTCACCGGATCAAAGACCGAGCGTTCGATGAAACCGGCCGGGCATTACGAAACCGGACTGGGCCAACTGAACACGATTTACAGCAGCAAATGGTTGACTGGTTCGCTGAGGAAGGACTGGTCAGCGATTCGGCACCGGTTGTTGCCGTCCAAGAGCACTCCGGCGACCCACATTATCTTCCGCAAGCAAATAATAGCCGAGTTGTCAGCGCCGATATGCTCTTACTCCTTGATCTATGGGGAAAGTTGGACGAGCCCGACACAGTGTTTGCTGACATCACGTGGGTGGGCTACACAGGCCGGTCTGTACCAAAACCAATGCAGACAGCCTTCAGCGTCATCACTGCAGCCCGAGATAAAGCAGTTGAACTAATTGAGGCACGGGTCCAAGCTGAACAAGCACTGATGGGCTGGGAAGTCGATCGCGCTGCCCGAGAAGTGATCCAGCTTGCTGGTTATGGAGATTGGGTATTACATCGTACCGGACACAGCCTCGGTGAACAGGTCCACGGCGATGGGGTGCATCTGGACGACTACGAAACTCACGATGATAGATGTCTGCTGCCTGGCACGGGCTTCACAATCGAACCAGGTGTCTACAGTAGCGAATTCGGTGTGCGAACCGAGATAAACATGTACATCGGTGAGCGGGAGGCTCTGGTAACCGGGCCACGACAGACAGAGATTGTTACACTCGGCTAAGTACGCGACGATCAAATCAACTGTCGCAACGGCGCTCACGCATAACGCCGCGGTAGGTCGGCTGAAAGTTTGGGAGGAATCGATGTCCACGCGAAGAACAACCGTCTTTTCCATGGTGCTGATTGCTGTTGTCTCTATGGCCGTTGGCATGGTGCTCACGTCACGGTTAGACCTGTCGTCAAGTTCGTCGGCTCAATCGGTTAGCCTGCCGCCGACAAACAGTGACCCGATAACAGGAACAATCGACGCTCAGACGTTTCGTCGCATCGCGACCGCCCAAACGCCAATGGTCGTGACCATCAGGACCGAATCACGTCGATTAACACAGGACCTGACGGACTTCTTTGGTGGGGGCGACGACCTATTTCGACGCTTCTTTGGACAACCGGCGCCAGAGCAGGAACGCCCTCGTGAGGAATTCACCCAAGGTGCCGGTACCGGCTTTGTGATCGACGCAACAGGGTTAATCTTAACTAACAATCACGTTGTCGAAGACGCCACGAAAATTGAGGTGGGTTTTTTCAACGATGAAAGTGCCTTCTACGAAGCTCGCGTCGTGGGACGAGACCAGCTAACCGACAGTGCTCTTATCGAACTCGTCGATCAACCAGAACATGATCTCCCAGTCGCTAGATTTGGCGATTCGAGTCAGATACAACCTGGGGACTGGGTCATGGCCATCGGTAACCCGTTCAACCTGGCGCACACGGTCTCTGTCGGCGTAATCAGTGCGATAGGTCGGCCATTTCCTGTGGCTCCTGGTCGGCAACAAGATGTTCTCCAGACTGATGCGGCGATCAATCCTGGCAACTCAGGCGGCCCGTTGCTCAACATTCGCGGCGAAGTAGTTGGCATCAACACCGCGATCGTGAGCGACCGCGCCAGTAATCTTGGTATCGGTTTCGCGGTCCCGATAAATGCAGTCCTCGAATTGCTACCACAACTTCATGGTGGCAAAGTGACCCGTGGGCGGATTGGTGTGAACATCACTGCTGTGCAGCGGGAAGCCGTCGAACTATTCGGGTTACCCAATACACAAGGGGCGGTGGTCGCAAGCGTTGAACCTGACGGGCCGGCAGCACTAGGGGGCCTCGAACCTGGCGACGTGATTGTCGAGTACAACGGGGATCTTGTGACCGATACAAGCGACTTGCAGAGCAAAGTAACCCGCACGGTTCCGGGGACCGAAGTGCCAATCACAGTTATGCGGGAACAGGAGCGAACAACCCTAGAAGTGACCATCGGGGAACTCGACCTGGAAGCCGAAGCCCAGCCACGTTCGGCCAGCAATAACAATGAGGATCAGAGTACTGGGTTCGGAATGACGCTCTCCGACCTCAACGGTGAGTTGTCACGGCGGCTTGGAGTTCCAAGTGATATTACAGGTGCAATCATTAGAGAACTCGAACCTCGAGGCGCCGCAGCACAGGCTGGCATGCGGCAGGGGGATATCATCGTCGAGGTTAACCGAGTCGAGGTCGATAGTGCCCGTAGTGCGGTGCGAGAATTGCAACTCGTCGACTCCGGAGAACCGGCCTTCTTCCTGATTTGGCGAGACGGCACGGAGACCTTCGTTCAAGCGACTAAAGAGTGAATCATCTTCACTAGACCCATGGTGCTCCGCGACCTAATAGTGGAGCGGGCCCGTAAGAACGGCCCGCTCACCTTCGTGGAGTACATGGAGTTGGCGCTGTACCATCCCGAGCTTGGTTACTACACACGCGCGTCCCAACGCTCTGGCCGTGCAGGTGATTTTTTCACCAGCGTCGACGTTGGAACTCTTTTCGGTCAGTTGCTGGCCGTGCAGTTTGAGGAGATGTGGTCGCTCGTCAATCAATCTGATAAAGAAGAACCACTGTTCGACATTGTCGAGGCTGGCGCTGGTAATGGACGCTTATCCCGAGACGTGTTGAGTGCGGCAAGCTTGGTCCCGAGTTTCTACGACTCTATCCGACTCCATCTCGTAGAACGCAGCATCAACGCCCGTTCCGAGCAGCCTGCTGTGCTCGGAACCCATATTGACAAACTCGTTTACAGCAATGACGAGCTACCTCACGCGATCCGCGGTGTCATATTCGCCAACGAGCTCCTCGACGCATTTCCCGTTCATCGGGTCACAATGACCGCAGACGGACTGCGTGAGATCCGCGTGGACGCGGACGGTGATCGCCTAGTCGAACGGCTACAGCCTGTTCAGACGCCAACCTTGTTGAAGTATTTAGACAAGCTTAAGGTCACGTTACCGATTAACTCCTCTGCCGAAATTAATCTACTTGCACTAGATTGGGTCCAGACAGCGGCCAATCAGCTTCATGAAGGCTTTATCGTGCTCATCGACTACGGCCATGATGCGCTGCAGCTCTACGGCTCCGCACAACGTCACGGAACGTTGGCTGCATACCGTCAACACGTCCAAGCACCGAGCAGAGCTTTATGGCTAAATGAACCAGGCGACTGGGATCTTACGTCGCACGTCGACCTCACATCGTTGACTCGTTGCGCCGAACAATGCGGACTTCTGTGTCTCGGCTCACTCGACCAAACCTATTTCCTACTTGGACTCGGCAGTGCGGACATCCTTTCAAGCCAGCCAGATAATAGTCTTGACGAGCTCAAACAACGTCTCGCCGCAAAGACGCTGTTCATGCCAGGTGGACTAGGTAGCACACACAAAGTATTGGTCTTCGCTAATGGCGTTGGTTCGCCAGCACTCCGTGGCTGTTCTTACGGTACGCGGTTGACCTAGATGCGCGGTGGAGGGCAAGCGCCGCGGGCAGGTTATCGCTATAATTTTCTGGACCAAGTTATAGACACGGAACACTGAAGGATGAACCGTCCTCTGGAACGCGAAGTCAAACTCAGGTACTCCAAGCCAGATGAGGCCAGAGAAGCGATACTTAAGACCGGCGCAAGGCTGATGCGCAGACGAAGGCTTCAGCAGGATTCCTTACTAGATACCGACGATGGCACACTGAATCGCCAAAATTCGACATTGCGTGTTCGTGTAGAGTCTGAACAAGCCACCGTAACATTTAAGGGCCCGACGATTTCATCGACGATGAAATTACGCGAAGAACTGGAAACACCTGTTGGTGACGGTCCCACGGTACTCAGAATGCTTGAACGAATCGGTTTCACAATCGCATTTCGCTATGAGAAGTATCGCGAAGAGTTCAGGAGCGGTGATGTCATAGTAGCCATCGATGAAACACCAACTGGGACCTTTGTCGAACTTGAAGGTTCGGCACAGGGCATCGAGGCGCTTACAGTGCAACTGGGTCGGGCGCAGTCTGACTACATAACCGAAACCTATTACGAGCTTTTCATGCAGACAGGAAACGCTGACACGACCGCGAGTCCACACATGATATTCGGAAGTGTAACGTGACAAATATGCTTCCGACTCAGGCCTTAGTGTTGACCGCAGGTCTCGGCAAGCGCCTTCGTCCTCTCAGCAACATCCGTGCCAAACCGGCCATCCCGGTTGCAGGCGAGCCACTCGTGCATCGTCTACTGCGCTGGTTAGTTGGTCAGGGTGTTCGGGATGCAGTGCTGAATCTTCACTACCTCCCAAACACGATTACAGGTGTTATTGGCGATGGAAGCGAACTCGGCCTCCGCATACGTTACACATGGGAACCGCGTTTACTTGGCTCGGCTGGTGGACCGCGCACGATGCTACCGTTACTGGACCCCTGTTCAACGTTTATTGTCAACGGTGACACCCTCACCGACATGTCTCTTGAACGATTGGCCGACGAACATAAGCAGAGCGGCGCTAGGGTCACTCTGGCAGTTACCGACAATCCCGATCCCACCCGGTACGGTGGAGTCACCGTAGACGATAGCGGATGGGTCCGCGAGTTCTTACCACCGGGTCACCAAGCGCCTTCTAAGCATTTTGTTGGTGTGCAACTGGTTGAGCCAAGCGTGTTTGATCAACTAACTTTGGGAGAACCCGCTTCATCAGTGGGCGGACTATATACGGGTCTGATAGCTTCCGAACCTCGTAGCATTCGTGCGCATAGAATCTCTGGGCGTTTCCTCGACATTGGTACACCGGCGGACTATTTGGAAACCTCGCTCGCACTTGCTCCCGAGGGCGGACTTTCAAAAATTACTGGTGCCGGTAGTAGCGTTGATCCCTCGGCCAAGCTAGTTCGGACAGCCATCTGGGACCGAGTCACCGTAGAGGCGAATTGTGAGCTGACTGACTGTATTCTCACCGACGGGGTGGAACTCCCATCGGGCAGTCGGTTTACACAACAGGTCCTCTTGCTGCAACCTGGTTCGGCAGAGCCTCTAGTGACTCCTCTAGTCGCCAAACCAGCTTCACCGCCGGAAGGTGCGACTGGAGCATGACACAGCAACCATCTCAACCCGTCAACGAGCCGTGGCGTAATCGCGTCAAACAGTTCCTTGAACAGAGCCAGCTCGCAGAAGTAGGTGCTCCAACCGTTCCTTTGACTGGTGACGCCTCCAATCGACGCTACTTTCGTGTGATTCCTAGGAGTGGCGAATCGTTTGTCCTAGCCTTGTACGATAAATCGTTTAGGTCTGAAACACTTTCGTTTATCAAGGTGGCCTCACTGTTGGAGCAGATGGAGGTGTCGGTACCCGTGGTCCTTGAACATGCTTCCGATCTCGGAGTATTGGCACTACAGGACCTAGGTGACGTTACGCTGCAGGCCCACCTAGGCACCAGTTCCACCAATGACCATATAGCAGTCTACCAAGAAGCGGTCGATCTCATTACGGTGATACAACGGAAGGGTCTAGCAATGGCCGCACCAGGAGTATTACCTTTCACGGTCAATTTCGATGTCAAGAAGTTCATGTGGGAGCTTAATTACTTCGCTGAACACTTTCTAGAGGGCTATCGTGGTGTGACGCTAAACGACGAGGCGCGCCGGGACATCTCTCAAGAATTCCAAAATTTGTCTGAGGAGCTTGCTAATGAACCTCAGGTCCTCTGCCACCGCGACTACCATAGCCGCAACTTGATGCTGCATAACGAACGCCTATATGTCATCGATTTTCAGGACGCGCGATTGGGTCCGGCCACCTACGACCTTGTCTCGTTGCTACGTGATTCTTACGCCGACCTGAAGGAAGAAACGATTGAAGACTTGATTGATCGCTTCTTAGCCAATACGCACGTTTCCCTACCTGCGGACAAGTTCCGACGGCAGTTCGATGCGATGGCTCTTCAGCGAAACCTCAAGGCCCTCGGCACATTCGGATATCAGACATCCATTCGCCGAAATCCTGTCTACATCCAGTATATCCCTCGCACAATTCACTACCTGCGCCGAACATTTGACCGGAACCCGCGCTTTGATTCCCTTCGTGGTGCACTCGCTCCCTTCCTACAAGAAATCGGGTAAACAGGGATGACCATGGGGAACACGACGAGCACCCGGTCCCATTCGGGGGTTCCATCGACTGGTCGACAGATCTGATGACCGTGCAAGAGATCGGCTACGATTGTACGTGGGCCCTCATGGTAGGCCATAGTCGAGATCTGGAAAACAGACCTTGGCACCGTCTGTCGGGTCCGCACTCATATTGAGTAGTTACTAGGCTGACTTAATAAGCTCGGACTGACCAATTCTATGACCGCCTACATTGAGAAAATCGCGGATTTTGAAGGACAGCAAGTCACTCTTCGTGGTTGGCTACACAAGCGCCGCTCAAGTGGAAAGATTCATTTTTTGACCGTGCGGGATGGCACAGGTTTCATCCAAGCCGTGATGTCGAAATCTGTGGTTGGCGAGGAAGCCTTCCACCGTGCTGATCATCTTGGCCAAGAAACATCACTCGCTGTTAAGGGAACAGTCCGTGCCGACAAGCGAGCCCCGGGTGGTTACGAAATTGATGTGACACATTTTAGTGTCATCGGAGAGTCAACCGGATACCCAATCACCAACAAGGAACATGGCGTGGACTACTTGCTCGACCGACGGCACCTGTGGATCCGGTCGCCGCGGCAGCAGGCGATTCTGAGGATCCGTCATGCCGTCGTAGACGCTGTACGCGACTTCTTCAACAATCGGAACTTCACACTTGCGGATACACCAATTTTCACCCCGGCTGCGTGCGAAGGAACGACTACCCTCTTCCCTGTCCAGTACTTCGACGAGACAACGGCATACCTAGCGCAAAGTGGACAGCTATACAACGAAGCGAACATCATGGCACTGGGTCGAGTCTACTGCTTTGGCCCGACGTTCCGGGCTGAGAAATCCAAGACTCGCCGCCACTTAACGGAATTTTGGATGGTCGAGCCGGAAATGGCATTCGCAACGCTCGATGATGCGATCGAACTTGGCGAGGCCCTTGTGGTGACTATCGTGGCACGGGTGCTGGAGACACGGCGGCAAGAGTTAGAGATGCTCAACCGTAACATCGCTGCCCTTGAACGGGTGCGAGCACCGTTCCCCAGAATTACCTACGATGAGGCCGTGGACCTCCTGAAGCTAAAAGGACAACAGTTCGAGTGGGGTGGTGATTTCGGCGGCACTGATGAGACCGTGCTCGCAGAACAGTTCGACCGGCCGGTCGTCGTACATCGATTCCCATCTGCAATTAAAGCTTTTTATATGAAATCTGATCCAGAACGACCAGAGCTGTCACTTTCAGTGGATTTCCTCGCACCTGAAGGATATGGTGAAATCATTGGTGGCGGAGAACGCTTGGATGACCTTGACGAGCTACTTGCTAGGATTGAGAAACACAATCTCCCGAAAGAATCCTTCGAGTGGTATCTTGACCTACGGCGTTACGGAACCGTGCCGCACTCGGGGTTTGGAATGGGAATCGAGCGTGTCCTGACCTGGATTTGCGGTTTGGAACACTTACGGGAAACGATCCCTTATCCCCGAATGCTTTATCGAATGTATCCGTAGTGGACCAAACTGTACTCACAAAACATCCAGTCGGCCGATTGGGTACCGGTGGATCACGCTCCGCCACTTCTGATTTATGAAAATTGGTTTTGTCTCGCTCGGGTGCCCGAAGAACCTCGTGGATACTGAAGTGATGCTCGGCCTCGCCGAGCAGGCCGGTCATGAAGTGACGAACCGAGCGGACGGGGCTGACGTCATCGTAGTAAATACCTGCGCCTTCATTGATAAGGCGAAGGAGGAATCGATCGAAACCATTCTCGAAATGGCTCGTCACAAGCAGAACGGCACCTGCCGTCGTCTTGTTGTCACCGGTTGTCTGGCAGAGCGCTATAAAGCAGACTTGCGGCAGGAAATGCCGGAAATCGATGTGGTACTCGGCACTGATGGTGTTCCTGACATTGTTAGAGCTCTAAATGAGCAGCCTCAAGGGTCTGGAACCCAAGTGCAATTGTTCCGCAATCATTTAGAAGCAACGAGCTCAGCACCTAGCGTGAAACAGCTGAAATACCTTTACGACGCTGATACACCACGGCGACGAACTACGGCATCCCATCTAGCCTATGTGAAAGTGGCGGAAGGTTGCGACTACTCTTGTGCGTTCTGCATCATTCCGACATTGCGCGGGGGCTATCGAAGCCGCCCTCCCGATTCCATCGTAACTGAGGCTCGTACGATGGCAGAGCGTGGCGTGAAGGAGCTTATCCTAATCTCGCAGGACACAACGATGTACGGGTTGGATCGCAACGACCGCGGAGCACTATCCAGACTGCTACATGCGTTGAATGATATTGATGGCCTGGAGTGGATCCGCTTGTTGTATCTCTATCCGACAACGATTGGTGCCGATACGATTGACGCAATTGCAGATTGCGACAAAGTCTGTAATTACATCGACCTGCCTTTACAACACGCTGCAGACCGGCTGTTGAAACGGATGGGACGACCGGGCACGCGGATGAGCTATGAACTGCTACTTGAATCTATTCGCCACCGGATACCCGAAGTGGCACTGCGCACGACATTCATCGTAGGTTTTCCCGGTGAAACTGACGAGGATTTCCGTGTACTTTGTGATTTTATTGAGAATGTACGCTTCGATCATATCGGCGTTTTTATCTATTCTCACGAAGAAGGCACACGGGCCTTCGCTCTCACCGATGACGTATCCAGTGACACGAAAGCTCGTCGACGGCAGGAATTGATGCTACGCCAGCGGAAAATCGTGGAACGTCGCCAAGCGGAACGCGTCGGGCAAAAGATTCGTGTACTCGTCGAGGGCCGTTCCAAAGAACATCCTCTTGTGGTGCAGGCTCGATGGGCGGGCCAAGCCCCGGAGATTGACTCTGTCACCTACCTTACCGAATGCGATCCTTCTCAGTTTGCCCCGGGTCGACTCGTGGACGCCGAAATTCTTGGCGGTCATGACTACGATCTTTTTGCCCGTCCATTGCCGTAGTAATTCCGTCGTGATAACATCGCTGTTCTCGGTCCTCGGGGATCGAGATGGAGTGGGCGCGTGCCCACTTTTTGTGTTTTAAGTGGCACCGTCAGTTGAATTGTGGGTCTTTCACTCACGGAGAAGCGGCGGCAGATATTCGCCATAGCTGAGCGCGTAGCCAGCGGTCATGGCGTGGAGGTATTCGACGTCCAACTACGAAGAGAATCGATAGGCTGGGTCCTGCGGGTGGTGTTGGACCGCCAGGACTCGGGTGTGGACGACGATAGTATCAGCGTCGATGACTGCCAGAAGGTTAGCCAAGATCTCAACGCCGTGCTCGATGTCGAGGATGCGCTGGATCACGCTTACATCCTTGAGGTGTCATCGCCTGGGCTGGACCGACCATTACGAACACCAGGTGAATATCAGAGGTTCGTTGGTCGGTTGGCGCAGATTGTCGTCTCTGAAGCTATCAATGGACAAACTTTTCTAAAAGGACGCATCCAAGAGGTAACCGACGGCACAGTCCTTTTGGAGAGTAACTCCCGACTACATCGGGTGCCGTTCGAGATTATTAGTCGAGCAAAACTGGAAGTAGAATTTTGATAAGAAACCATCATGAGTAATCCGCTACAACACACTATTGAGGCACTCGCGAAGGAAAAAGGCCTCGAACCAGACGTCATCATTGCGGCAATAGAGGATGCGGTTTTGGCAGCCTCGCGTAAGTACTACAAGTCGAATGAGGATCTTCGTACGAAGTTCAATGCCGAGACTGGTGAGGTTGAGCTATTTGCAGTGCGTCAAATTGTCAATGAGGTGACGGATTCCGAAACTGAAATCTCATTGGAGGAGGCGCAGGAACTCTATGGCGCCGAAGCGGAAGTCGACATGCGGATTGAATTCCCGAAAGCAACTGATGTGCTTGGACGGATCGCAGCCCAGACGGCCAAGCAGGTCATTTTTCAAAAGGTCCGGGAAGCTGAACGAGAAAATATCTACGCGGAGTACTGCGACCGAGTTGGTGAGGTCATCAACGGTCTTGTCAAGCGATTCGAGAGCGGCGACGTCATCGTTGAAATGGGTTGGGTCGAAGCGCTTCTACCCCGGAAAGAACAGTCACGGGTCGAGAACTACACTGCGGGCGATCGTGTCCGGGCTGTGATCAAGGAGGTCAACCGGGTCGCAAAGGGACCACAGATTACACTGTCGCGCACCGATCCAGCCCTTCTCATTAAGCTATTCGATCAAGAAGTACCAGAAATCTATGACGGAACGGTGCAAATCCGAGGTGCCGTGCGCGAAGCCGGTGATCGAGCAAAGGTGGCAGTCTTTTCACGTGAGCGGGACGTAGACCCGGTGGGTGCTTGTGTTGGAATGAAAGGTACTCGCGTTCAGTCGATCATCCGAGAACTTCGGGGCGAGAAGATCGATATCGTTGAATGGTCAGATGACCCAGTCGTACTGGTGACTAATGCCATCAGTCCTGCGCGGGTACAGCGAGTCACGGTCATCGACGAGGCTGAGAAGGTAATGGAGGTTGTCGTCGAGGATAGACAGCTTTCCCTCGCGATTGGAAAAAAGGGTCAAAATGTTCGCTTAGCCGCAAAATTGACTGGTTGGAAAATCGACATTAAGAGTGAAGAAGAAAAACGGCGTGAGGTCGAGGCGCAGTTCGAAGGATTCGACGCTGAGCGCGCCCAAGCCGATATAGCAGCAGCGTTACTCTCCCTTCGGGGTTTCGATGAGGGCATGTGGCAGACACTACAAGATTCATCATTGAATACGGCCGAGCCCCTGATCCACCTGGCAACTCAGGAATTGGAACAGATTCTCGGTATTAGCGATGAGCTTGCAAAGGCCATTCAGAAGGTGGCCCTGGACACTGTGAGCGCACGTCGGCCAGCTGAGGCCCTTGATGCGCTTTTTGGTTCCGGTCCAGACCAGGTAGAGACCCCGGTCGACGGAGGTGAGACTCCGGCGTCGGCTTCATCTGACACCATATCCGAGACGCCGGAGGCCGCCACTAGTGAAGTGGCAGCCGACCAAACCGACATTAAATCAGAGAACGTGGTGGACCCTATTACTGTCGACACATCCACCAGCGAAACAGTGGAGAAACAAGAACCGTCGAAATAGATACGAATACCGACTACAAAGACCGAGACGAGGATACGTTGGCTACCGTTCGAATTTATAAAGTCGCTGAATTGCTGAATACCACAAGCCAAGATGTGGTGGCATTGCTAAAGCGTGATCATGGCATTGACGTAAAGAGCGCTTCTAGCACGATCGAAGAGGTGGTTGCGCGTCAATTCGTTGAGCGCGTCGCGAGTGAGCGTGGTCTGAGCGTGCCAAGTGCGACGTTCACCAGCAAGCCGAAAGTAAGGCGCCGCAAGACCGCCAAGTCGAGTGCTCAAAAAATCGAGCCAAAGAAACCAGCAGCGAAACCATTACCACCACCGCGACTGGTGAAGGCTAAACTCAAGCCGCCAGTAGACGAAGTTGAGGAGCCTAAGGCTGAGGATTCAGAGGCTATCGAGCCGCAACCGACTGCGACCCTCATTACGGCCAAAGCACCTGCACCACTAAGTGAAAAACCAGTGGAGCTGAAGTCTCCGAGGACATCGCGCGTCGTTCCGCCAACACTCAGATTACGAGTCGAGGATGAGGGCACCCCGTCCGCGCCGAAAGTCGCCGCGCCAGAGAAACCCAAGAAGCGCCCGGCAACCCCGACGCCGCCGGCACAGCCGATTACGCGTCCGGTGAGTCCAAAAGGCTCGCCTCGTGTAACTGTGGCACCATCTCGCGCGCCGATCGGTGGACCGAGACCACTTCCCGCGAAGCCGGCACGGCCAGCGGCGCTACCTCAACGACCCGGTGGATTGCCACCACGCCGTGGACGGCGCCCACCATTTCGGCCCGGTGGGCGTTCTGGCAAACGCAAGCATCCACGCGCGGCTACGGCAGTCGTAGAAACACCGCTGCCCGACATCACTCATACGATTACCCTCGCTGAGGGCATGACGGTCAAGGACCTAGCCGACAAGCTCGACACGCGTGCCAAGGATGTGCTGAAGAAGCTAATTGAGAAGCGCATCATGATGACGATTAACACAACACTCGACACGGACACCGCAACGATGATCGCGCGTGAGTTTGGTGCAGACGTCGAGATGCGGACCTTCGAAGAAGAAATGCTCCACGTAGAACAGGAAGACGCGCAGCCAGAGGACCTTTTCCCTCGAGCGCCAGTGGTCACTGTAATGGGGCACGTCGATCATGGAAAGACAACGCTGCTCGACGGTATCCGAGAAACACGAGTCGCTGAGCGGGAGGCTGGCGGTATCACACAGCACATTGGTGCCTATACCGTGGACGTGAAAGATAAGCGCATCGTATTCCTCGACACACCAGGTCACGCCGCCTTTACGCTGATGCGCGCGCGGGGAGCGAAGGTCACTGATGTGGTCGTTCTCGTTGTGGCAGCCGATGACGGCGTCATGCCTCAGACGAAAGAAGCGATCGATCACGCGCGAGCCGCTAACGCACCGATCATCGTGGCGGTCAACAAGATTGATAAATCTGACGCTAATCCCGATCGGGTTAAAACCGAACTTTCGGATCTTGATCTCACGCCTGAGGCCTGGGGTGGCAAGACTGTAACGGTCGACGTCTCTGCAAAGAAGCGGGAAAATATCGACCTTCTTCTTGAGATGATATTACTCGTTGCCGACCTCGGGGAGCTAAAAGCCAATCCGAAGCGGAATGCAGCTGGAACTGTGCTTGAAGCAAAACTCGATCGCGGGCGTGGACCAGTTGCGACGATTCTCGTGCAAGATGGCACACTACGCGTTGGCGACACATTCATCGCTGGCACCGTTGTAGGTAAGGTGCGCGCACTTATTAACGACCAAGGACAGAAAGTCGAATCCGCAACACCCTCGACACCAGTGGAGGTGCTTGGCCTAGGGGGACTCCCCCTGCCTGGCGATGCATTCCAAGCGCTTCCCGATGCTAGCAAAGCAAGACAAATCGCTAACTTACGCCAAACTCAAGCGAAGGAGCGAGAGCTCGGTTCAAAGAGTCCTCGACTCACATTGGAATCACTTCAGGAACAGGTCGCCGAGGGTAATGTCAAAGAGCTATCCATTATTATCAAGGCGGACGTTCAAGGTTCAGCCGAAGTGCTAGCTGACACACTCGCAAAGTTAAGCGATGAGCAAGTTAAGATCCGGATCATCCATTCGGGGGTTGGCGCAATCAACGAATCTGACGCTCTACTAGCGTCAGCTTCCAATGCCATAGTGATAGGCTTCAACGTGCGTCCGGATCGTAATGCTAACGAGGTGGCAGAGCGCGACGGACTCGACATGAGAATGCATTCGGTTATCTACCATGTTACGGACGAAATCAAGAAGGCAATGGCAGGCCTACTCGAACCAACGAAGAAGGAAATGAGACTCGGCACTGCTGAAGTTCGAGAAACATTTAAGGTGCCTAAGTTCGGTTTCGTCGCTGGCTGCATGGTCACTGAAGGGCTAATTGCTCGAACGGGTGACGCGCACGCACGCTTATTACGTGACAACATTGTCGTGCACGAAGGTCGTATTGGTTCACTCCGCCGCTTCAAGGACGACGTAAATGAAGTGAAGACCGGTTTGGAGTGCGGTATCGCATTTGAACGCTTCAAGGATGTCAAGGTGGGTGATGTAATCGAAGCGTTCACAGTGGAAGAAGTGGCCGCAACCGTCTGAGGCGCGCTCGCCCAGTGCCCAGAACACCCAGGAGTCAAAACCACTCCGCCGGATTATGTCTATCGTTGCCTTGTTATCAGTGGAGCTTCATATCCCCGATGCCAACTCTCTCAAAACTAAGCGCATGGTATTGCGACGCGTGAAGGACCGGCTTAAGAAATTCAACGTCTCAGTCGCTGAAACCGACCATCAGGATCTCTGGCAACGGGCAGCGCTCGCGATTGTAGCGGTCAGCACGACGCCAACAGCTGTACGTGAGGCTCTCGCCTCGGTTGAAAATGAAATTGAACGCGCTGCGCCCATGATGGTCACCCGTACTCATGTTGATTTCTTGACTTGAGACCGGATTCAATTATGGCCCAAGGCTCGCGTCCCGAACGTGTTGCGGACCTAGTGCGAGCAGAACTCGGTGAACTCCTCGCACGTCGAGTGAATGATCCCGGCGTCGGCTTCGTTACCCTGACGCGCGTCCAGGTGACGCCCGATCTGCAGCATGCACGCGTGTACTTCACGACTCTCGGTGACGACGATCAGCGCGAGCAATCAAGACGTGCGCTGGAGCGTGCCACCCCGTTTCTCAGGCGCCAGATCGGCCAAAGACTGACTCTAAAGCGGACACCTAGGCTTACATTTCACTTCGATGAGTCAATTGGCCATCAGGAACGTGTGGAGCAATTACTGGAAGAATTACAAATATCACCGAGTACTCACACAGGTGAAAATGACGATGAAGACCAAGAACACGACGAGTAAGGCTACGAATCACACTGTTCAGGACGTCTGCGATGCCATTAGGTCTCACCACAACTTTGTCGTGGTCTCGCATGCCAGGCCAGACGGCGATGCGATCGGTTCACAGGTGGCGATGGGACTCGCTTTGAAGGCGCTTGATAAACAAGTTCGCCTCATTAGCGCAGGCCCGGTGCCGGATATCTACAGTGAACTTTCCGGTGTTGACGAGATCGAGGTCGCGTCGGCAGCGACAGGCAGGTGGGACGTAGCCATCGTCATGGAGTGTCCAGAATTATCCCGCACAGAACTGACAGGCTTAAATGACGGGTTCGTCCTGAGCATTGACCATCACCCTGGAAATACCTTTTTTGGTAACGTCAACTATTTTGATGAGTCAGCTGCTGCGTGTGGCGAACTAGTCTTTTCAGTTCTCCAGGGCCTCCAAGTCCCGATCACAGCAGACATCGCAACGCATCTCTACATCGCAATTCTCACTGATACCGGTTCGTTTCACCACGGCCCGATCTCGACACGAACATTCGAAATTTGCAGATGTCTTACGAGCGCAGGAGCAGACCCAAGGGCATTGGCGAACCAAGTGTTCGACCAATACAGGGTCGGCCGTCTAGAAGTAATCGCCACAATGTTGAACGAGATGCAGTTAGAAGACCAAGAACGAGTAGCAGTGCTCAACATCGACGAAAGGCTCCTCACGCAAAGCAACGCCACCCCAAATGACCTTGACGGCCTCGTTAATCTCCCGCTAACAACACGCACAGTCCAAGCCGTCATTCTTTTCAAGTCCGCACCAGGTCAACCACTGCGTGTCAGCCTACGTTCAAAGGGAGACGTAAACGTCGGGCTCGTTGCCGCGGCATTTGGGGGTGGCGGGCATGCGAACGCCTCAGGGTTCACACTAGAAAGCACTGCCGAAAATAAGCGGCAGGCCGTGATTGATCAGGTTATGGAAGCGGTGAGGACAGCCCTCGGACCTGCCGTTGGTGGAACTCCTGAGAAGGAGAAGCCGTTAATCAGGTCAAGATAATGGACGGCGTGTTGGTCATTGATAAGCCCGAAGGACCCACGTCACACGACATTGTGGCTCAAGTCCGGCGAGTTCTCCGAGTCAAGCGGGTCGGCCACACCGGCACCTTGGACCCGATGGCGACGGGTGTGTTGCCACTAGTGATTGGCCGCGCGACTCGTCTAACTCAGTTTTTTTCAAGAGACTCAAAAACTTATAACGCTACCATTCGACTGGGTTTCTCGACAGACACCTATGACGCACTCGGAATACCGGCAGGGTCAAATGGGGATCCCTCGCTAGACTTGTCCCATGAGTTGGGAGACCAAGTAAT
This sequence comes from Acidobacteriota bacterium, assembly GCA_002730735.1. Taxonomy (GTDB): domain Bacteria; phylum Acidobacteriota; class Vicinamibacteria; order Vicinamibacterales; family UBA823; genus UBA11600. Next base: position 72,077 of record PCAU01000003.1, read on the forward strand.
CGAGTCAGTTCTGAATAATTTTCGAGGCACATTTGATCAGTGTCCACCCCCTTTCTCTGCGAAGAAGATCGGCGGCATACGTGCCTATACGATCGCTAGGCGCGGTGGGCCTGTAGTGACGGTGCCGGTACAGGTAACTGTAGACCAACTCAGACTACTCAAGGCCGAGAATAGTCGACTGCAAGTCGAGATAACCTGCTCATCAGGATTTTACGTACGGTCCCTAGCGCACGACATCGGACAGATGCTTGGCTGCGGTGCTCATCTTCAAGCGTTGCGACGAACGCGAAGCGGAGAATTTGATCTCGCACATGCTATACCGCTTGAACGCGCCGTACAGGGTAGCAGTGAGGTGAAGAACATGGTTAATCCCGCCCCTTCTCCTATCGTCGACCGCATTCTGCCATTATCCGGACTCCTGAGAGCCTTACCATCTGCGATCCTCACGAGTCGAGGAAGGCGCTGTGCCTCCAACGGTCAGCCTATTAACCAAGACGAGTTGACGCACATTGATGAAGTTACCGGGATAGCAACCAGTAGAGTTCGACTGTTCGACGAATCAGGGCAACTCGTCGCGATTGCAGAAAAGATGGAGGGTGCTTTGCATCCCCGGGTTGTTCTGGTCTAACATTGTAGGTTCCTAGATGAAGGAAAGTAGCGAACAGGGGCGGCGGTCTGGAGTTGGCGTACGAACCCGCAGGGTTCACTCTGGACTGTACGCGGAGGTAATAACGTGACTCTGCAGCGGGAGCAAAAAACTGATGTGATCGGTTCCTACCAGACCCACGACAAAGACACTGGGTCCGCAGAGGTTCAGGTTGCCCTCCTCAGTGGTCGGATTAGTTATTTAACCGAACACTTCAAGATGCATGCGAAAGATCATCATTCGCGACGGGGCCTACTTAAACTTGTCGGACAACGTCGACGCTTACTGGATTACTTAAAACACAAGAATGCCAAGCGGTATTCAGACTTGATCCAACGGTTGGGCATCCGTAAGTAGGCTCAAGACCGACAGTTGGACGTCCCTATCCGACCACATATCTGTGACGGCGGCGCGGGTCGCCGACTGCACTATCCGAGGCGACGAAATCTATGTACAGGCGTGAGTTAACGATCGGCGGCAAGACACTTTCAATCGAAACAGGAAAACTAGCTAAGCAGGCAGATGGTTCCGCCATCGTGCGCTACGGTGACACCGTTGTTATCGTTACCGCCTGTTGCGCGAGTACAGAACGTGAAGGGATCGATTTTCTTCCGCTGACGGTAGATTATCGAGAGTACGCCTACGCTTCTGGGCGAATCCCAGGTGGATTCTTCAAGCGAGAAGCCAGGCCGTCAGAGAAAGAAGTGCTGACCAGCCGAGTCATTGACCGTCCCCTTCGGCCGTTGTTTCCTGCGGGTTGGAGACGGGAGACCCAGGTCATCGCATTCGTCTTGTCATCCGACGGTGAAAATGATTCTGACGTGTTAGCTCTGACCGGTGCTTCAGCAGCATTGTCATTTTCCCGCATCCCCTTTGAAAACACGATCGCGTCAGTGCGCGTTGGTCTAGTGAATAACGAATTTGTCATCAATCCAAACTATGATCAGCGTGCGAAGAGCAAACTCGATCTCGTGGTGGCTGGTAGTGACAAGGCCCTCGTGATGGTAGAAGCTGGAGCTTTGGAGGTTTCGGAGGACGAAATTGTCCAAGCTCTAGAAGCGGGACATAACGCCATCAGACAAATCGTAGAGCAGATTGACGCAATGGCCAGCGAGATCGGTAAACCCAAACTAGCAGCTTCACCTGCACCATTGGTGCCGGAGTTACAGCAGGAGATCGAGAGTCAGGTGCTTAGCCCTCTCACCGAAGCAATGCGGGTAAAGGACAAGATCGAGAACTACGAGCAGGTGGACCGCGTACTAAACGACCTTTTGGAATCGATACCAGAGGACGACGCAAACAAACGTGCTGACGCCAAACGGATTTTTGAGCTACTGAATGAACAGGTGCTACGTGCCGAAATTCTTGAACGGAATAAGCGTCTCGATGGCCGAACCTTCGATGAGATTCGGACGATTTGGACCGAGGTCGGCACACTACCTCGGACACACGGCTCCGCCGTCTTTACGCGAGGTGAAACACAGGCCCTGGTGACGACGACGCTCGGCACAGCTGATGACCAGCAAAAGATCGAATCGCTAGCCGGTGAGTCCTATCGGCGCTTCATGTTGCACTATAACTTTCCACCGTTTTCGGTCGGCGAGGTTAAGTTTCTGCGTGGCCCAGGCCGGCGGGAAATCGGACATGGGGCCCTCGCTGAACGCGCGTTGGCACCGATGATCCCGGACGAGGATAAGTTTCCATACACTATCCGTGTGGTCTCAGACATTCTGGAGTCGAACGGTTCATCGTCGATGGCTACCGTCTGTGGAGGCTCACTCAGTCTTATGGATGCTGGTGTTCCACTGCGTTCACCGGTAGCGGGCGTAGCAATGGGTCTCATCATGGATGAGGAGAGCGGCCGTTACGCAATTTTGAGTGACATAGCTGGAGCAGAGGATCACTACGGTGACATGGATTTCAAGGTCACGGGCACGACCGATGGGATTACCGCGCTCCAGATGGACATTAAGGTCACTGGCATTACGACAGAAATCATGCGCGAGGCACTCGAACAAGCCCGAACTGGGCGACTTCACATTCTCAATAAGATGGCAGAAACACTCAGTGTTTCACGGGAAGACACCTCTACGTTTGCCCCGCGGATCGTTACAATCAAGATCCCCACTGATAAAATCCGAGATGTCATTGGACCCGGTGGAAAGATGATCCGCAGCATCATCGAGCGCACTGGTGTCAAGATCGATGTCGAAGATGATGGACAGATTAACGTGGCGTCGAGCGACGAGACAGCGGCACAGAAAGCAATCGATATCATTCAGGAACTTACGGCGAGCCCTGAACTTAACAAGATTTATGTAGGTAAAGTCCAACGAATCACTGATTTTGGAGCGTTTGTAGAAATAATGCCAAACATTGACGGGCTACTCCACATATCAGAGATCGCGCTCCATCGAGTGAAAGATGTGCGTGATGAACTGAAAGACGGTGAACAGGTGAGGGTTAAAGTGATCAACATTGATCCCTCAGGCAAAGTTAGACTTAGCCGAAAAGTACTTTTACAAGAAGGCAGCGATGGCGACGCTGGGGGGTCGTCGAAGCCACAGTCAGTGAAAAAGGCCTGACGATCCGTCTCCCCTCTCCATCCTAGAAGACCATTTCAGCGTTGCCCTTCTTGCAAGAAGCTCCCCTAGGCTTGGGTTAGAGTTCCTGCTGCTGCTATCCGCTCATGAACAGGCGGATGGGCGTAACACAAGAATGCTAACCAGCGGGATGGCCGTTCAGCGAGGTGTTCTTCACCAATGCGTCGAATCACCGAAACAAAGGCTTCTGGACTCTTGGTCACTTCGAGTGCGAACCGGTCGGCCCGTCGTTCCTGTTGTCGAGACACAAAGTTGGCAAATGGCACCATCGCAAGTGCAACTGTGCCTCCAGTGAGAATCACGAGTGGGAGCCCAGCCGGATCACTTGGGCCAAGTAGACCGAGTGATGGTCCAAGCACAACCAGCGCTCGTGATGACGCGTAGCAGCCGACCATAATCATTACAAGGTCCATCAATAGCCCTTTCCATATATCCGCATGCAAATGATGTGCAAGCTCGTGTGCGAGCACAATCTCAATTTCACCGTCGGAATAGTCTCTGACCAGTGTTTCGGACAGAAGAATACGTCGGCTCTGCCCTGCTCCAACGAGCGCCGCATTGGAACGCTGTGACCCGTTTCCCATGCGATACTGGTAAACCTTAATCTCGGCTGCGCCAGCGCGGGCTGCCAAACGCTCAAGACGCAAACCCAATTGCGGCCTAACTACCGGCGTAACAGTCGTAAACCAAGGCAACACAAGTGGGCCGACTTTCACCAAGAGCATCACGACTAATCCAAAGCCAGCACCAACGATGATCCACCAACCGGACGGCCAAGCCCAAATGGCCGCATACATCACTACCGCTCCAGCTGGGCCAAAACTAAGCAGCACGGCTGTACCCTTTAAATACTCTTGCACTGCGCCACCCGACGATGCCATTGCAGGACGGTACCGCCACTCTAGCCTTCCAAGATAGACTCGGAAAGGCAAAGTTATTACTTCGTGGCACAAGGCGATACACAGGGCAAAGAGCCCAACACCGGAAAGCCAAGCTATGTCAATTGGTGTAGCTGGCACTACAAAATCACGAAGAGCCTTCGATGCTCCTGTCAGAAGCATCAACGTAAACAGCAGGCCTGTTAACCCAACTACCGACGACAGCGCCCTACGCCTGAGCCTATGATAGCGGGTGGCCTTGTCTTCATTCACGGCTTCTTGAACATGCGGGAGCAGCAGGGCCGGTGCAAGAATGCCTTACCGGCCGTAAACCGAACCACCGAGCACACCAGGAATTCGACTGAGCTTCGCCTGAACCAAAGCGAAGGACCACTAACTCAGTTAAACTGGACGGAAATCAACTTGGATACTCCGGGTTCTTCCATCGTAATACCGTACAGTCGATCCGCATGCTCCATCGTCTTTCTGTTGTGAGTGATGAGCACGAACTGAGTCTCGTCAACCATCTCACGCAACATCTCAATAAACCGACCAATGTTGACATCATCAAGCGGCGCATCGATCTCATCCAGTAGACAAAACGGACTTGGCCGGTACTTAAAAATTGCAAACATAAATGCCATCGCCGAAAGAGCCTTCTCGCCACCAGAAAGTAACTGCACACTTTGAAGCCGCTTACCGGGTGGCTGTGCGATGATTTCGATACCACTCTCTAGTAAATCAGCCTCGTCGAGAAGGACCAAACCTGCCTTGCCACCACCGAATAGTGTGGAGAACGTCTTCTGATAGTGCATGTTGATCGCGTCAAATGCAGCACGGAAACGTTCTCTCGTCGTCTTATTGATACGTCGGATTGCTTCTGCCGTCGCGGCAATCGAATCGACCAAGTCCTTGCGTTGCGTAGTCAGAAAGTCGTGGCGGGTATCCAGTTCGTCAAACTGCTCGATCGCCATCATATTGACGGCGCCCAACTGTTCGATTTTTCCCTTTAGCCCGGCGATCACGTCCTCTGTCGTGACAGGAACACTAGTGTCAGTCGTTTCTGCACTGTCACTGCCGACTTCATGCCCGTAATCGTCTTCACTAACCTCAGCGACCGCACCGGCAGGAGGCAACTGTGCAAAGCCGTCGTCAGGCATAACCTCACCATCAGCTTCAAGCTGCTCAACCTCGTTAATGACTGAATCTAGATCGACCTGCAATGTCTCCAAACACGAAGTCGCCAGATGCGAGAGCTCTGCCTGAGCAGTCGCCTGTGATACCTCAAATTTACTTAAGCGATCCCGAACCTCCTCGAGCGTCTCGCGTGCCGATCGAATGGTCACATCTTCTGTCTCAACATGGCCTCTCAACTCGACTAGAAGGTCGTCGGCTGTTCGCACCTGCCCCCTGATGCTCTCCAGCTCCCGAACTCCATCATCGAGAGAGCGCTCTGATTCAATGATCTTCGCTTGCAATAACTGTTTCCGACTGTTTGCGCGGGACAGGTCGTCTCGACTACTCAGAACGCGTGACTCTAATTCCGTAGTCTCCTCCTGAAGACGGTTCACTGCAGCCTTTTCGGCCAAAGCTCTCTCGACGAAGCGTGCATGGGAGGCCTTGCTGTCAGCAAAGCTTTGGCCCACTGTGTCAAACGACGTGCGCGCCTTAGATAGCTTCTCCTGGGCCACTGTGAGCACTTCCTCCGCCTTTTGCTTCTCGTCATCGAGCTTGAAAAGTGACTCCCGCGCCTGCCGTTGACAGCTCTCCGCAGAAGCCTGCTCTTCCTCAGCACGCCGACACTCAGCATCAAGCAACTCACTCTTACGCGTGACCCGTTCTGATTCCTCGCCCAATGTGGCTAACCGGAGACTAAGTTCCAGGGCCGTCTTTTCATGGACTTGTCGTTCCTCATCGAGCTTTGCCAAAACTTCGACCGCTGCCGAGACACGTCGCTTAAGCTCGTCCAATCGCCGCCCTATCGTCTCGACACTCGTTTGTTTCTCTACGATCGTATGACGCAAAACCTTAATCTCACGCCTTGTCGCAAGAAGACCCTTGGCCGAGGACTTGGCACCACTAGACACCAAATGAACTCCACGGACGACCTCGCCGGATAGTGTCGCAATCGATCCAGTAACGACCGTGGCCGCTTCCACAGCCTGCTCCAATGAATCAGCGAAGTAAGCACGACCGAGCACTGAACGAATAGCAGGCGCGCATGGTCCACTGACGCGAACAACCGACATCAAGGGTAATAGTCCAGAGGGAAGTGACTCGGGAGAACTGGCAACGTGAGCCTTGGCCCCGCTATTGTCGTCGGTCGCAATCACGAGGAATCCACATCGTCCAGCATCCTTTTCACGAACAAACTTGAGTCCAGCAACGGCGTGCTCACTACGAGCCACCACGACGTACTGAAGCAACTCACCAAGACAGGCTTCGACAGCAAGTTCGTACTTGTCGTCAACCTCAAGATAATCTGCCACGGAACCCATGTGGCTAATCTCACCGTTCGACTCAGTTAAAATCAGCCGCGCAGCATCGGCATACCCTACCCTAGCAGCCTCAACCTCCTCTAACGACTTCAGCGTCGCGGTTAGAGCGGCCAGTTCGTGTTCATCCGATCGTAGCTCCTCAGTGACTGTTTGCAGTTCACGCTGAATGCCGTCCAGCTCTCCACTTCCTTCAGCGTGAGCAACCTCGACCCGATCCACCGCCTGCTGCGCCTCAACATGACCATCCGACGCCAGCTGGCTATTGACCGTCAAATTGTCCCGTTCGGACGCCAAGTCAACCTTCTCTAAATCAAGTTTGCCAAGATCTTCCACCACCCGTTCGCGCGCCCCGACCGCTTGCTCGACTTCATGGCGCAGGGCGGTAGCTGCATCAGCTAATGAAAACAATTCGTCCCGGGAAGATTCGACATTAGCTTCACTATTTTGAATTTCGAGACGGGCGGCGGTGTACGCTTTCTCGTCCGCAACTATTGTCTGTTCAGCTTCATGGCACGCTGTCTCAGCCCTGGTCACATCAACTCGCTGTCTCTCGAGCTTTTCACTAGCTGGGGCACGTTGAGCCTCGAGCTTCATCAACCTCTCACGAAGCTCTTCAGAGGAGACGTTCAATTCGTCGACCTGCTGCCGACAAAATTCCAACTGCTGTTGACACCGATCGATTTCCAATTCTCGGGTGTGAGCCGTGTCTCGCGTCGATGTCGCCTGAATCTCACTTTCGGTCAATTCGATCCGTTGCCGTTCTTGCCGACTCTCAAGTTCGGCCAGGTGAGCCGAAGCGGCCTGCTCATCAGTACGTACGTCGGCTAAGTTAGCATCAGCAGTTGCGACGGTCAGGGCGAGCGCTCGGTGCCGACGAGTGAATAGCACCTTCTCCCATCGACGTAACTCCTCCCGTAGCCGCCGGTACCGTCGTGCTTTCGCTGCTTGACGCTTGAGTGCATTTCGTTGCTTGTCAACCTCGTGGACGATGTCGTCCACACGAGCGAGGTTTTGCTTCGCAGCTTCAACTTTTAACTCAGCAGCATGACGACGGCTTTTATACTTCGTGACGCCGGCAGCCTCTTCAATTAACTGGCGTCGGTCGATCGGACGCGCGCTCAAAATCTGGCCAATTTTCCCCTGCTCGATGACGGCATAAGCCTTCACCCCAACACCAGAATCCATCAATAGGTCCTGCACGTCTCGCAGGCGACAAATCTTGCCATCAATCAAGTATTCACTTTCACCCGAACGATATAGCCGACGGGAGACCTCCACATCACGTGCCACGCTGGACACAGAAGCCCCTAAGTCGGCTTCGGAGCCAGACACTGACTCACCCTCATCAAGAAAAATATTCGTGACGTTGCCGTGGCCATTGCTCTTCCGATTCACATCGGATTTGTCATGCCCGTTCTTCCCACCACCTTGGCTGTGCCCATTAGACCGTCCAACGCTAGCTGCGGTGACACCTCGAAGGAGAAGCTTGACTTCAGCAGCACCAATCGGCTTCCGACCATCGCTACCACTAAAGATGACGTCTTGCATCCGATCACCACGGAGACTTTTTGCGCTCTGCTCACCCAACACCCAAGTGATGGCATCAACAACATTGCTCTTACCACACCCGTTGGGGCCGACGATCGCAGTCATCCCATCGTCAAACTTCAATTTGGAACGATCGGGAAAGCTCTTGAAGCCAGAAATCTCAAGGTTTTGCAAATACATCAAGAATCCTTCAATGGCTACGGACTGGGGCCAGAACAGAAACGTACGAAACACCAGCTGCGTTATTAACGGTCATTTCACCTTGCCAATCGAGCGGCTGGGGACGCTCGATACGTTGTCCCGAAAGCTACCTCGGCGGCCGAAACGAAGGCAGGTGCCACCAGGGAAAATACACGTCGGTTAGCGCCCCCTAAGGAAACGCCACCCGATTCCACGGGTTACTAGACGCCCGTCCCCCGCCCACTCATACCCTACGGCAGAGAGCCTCGATGCTGCACGGGCACGACGGGAGTGTACCAAGGGGCTAGGCCTTGGGGCAAGCTGAATTTTCGCCACTAAATATAGTATCTGGAGCCAGGACGCCAGCCCACGGAAGGACCGTGGCATCGCCCGGCCACTAATGGATGGACTGGCCTGCCACAGACAGTTGCGTCAGTGCCTCTGCATCAGCAAACAGGCTCATTGCGAACGTCGCCTGCGGATCAATCTCGACTAAATGCCGCCTCGCATCACCAACGCCAAAGAGGTCTAAGTCGATGTAATACCTGATCATGGCCCTCACAAATGCCTCGTCCTCAACCAGTTCCTCGTCATCAATCGCTATCCGTCTCTGGGTCACAAAATCCATGAAATCAGACAGCATTTCGTCTGTAACCTCAAAATCTCTGTCAACGTTGATGCGGTCCTGACCTTGTTCAGTGATTCGCGTATCCCCAGCCGCCGAATACCTCTGAGCGTAGTCAGAAAACGCCTGTCGCGTGAACAAGCGGCGACCCAAAGGGGTGGGGTCGAACCCTTCAAGGGGCCCGGCCATAAATCGATCTGGTTCGATACCACCACCACTGAAAACATGTCGACCTGAATCGGTGTACTTTAGGTCAGTGATTGAATGGTCGCGCTCCCTTTCCTGGTCCTGCAAGGAATAGTTCAGATACTCGTCGAATGTGCCATCCCAAGGTCGTTGGATCAACCGACCACTTGGGGTGTAGTAACGAGCTGTTGTAAGAGCCAATCCAGCACCTTGGCTTACCTGGTAGATCGACTGCACGAGCGCTTTCCCGAAAGTGGTCTCCCCGACAATGAGACCTCGATCATGATCCTGAATGGCCCCCGCAACGATCTCCGAAGCACTGGCACTGTTACGATTCACTAGAACGATCAGAGTGAGAACGGCAAAATCACTGTCCTCTCTAGCATAATAATCTTGATCTGCGTTCTGTACTCGCCCCCTCGTGTAGACGATCATGTCACCGCGTGGAAGAAATCGGTTCGCAACACGAATAGCTTGATCGAGTGGCCCACCGGGATTGTCACGGAGATCTAGAAGTAGTTGCTGCATCCCCTGTGTAGCCAATTCCTCAAGGGCCACACCTAAATCACGATCGGTGGTCTCGGAAAAGTCTCGTAGACGGATATAACCTGTCGACTCACTAACCATGAATGCACCAAGAATCGTTTGGATATTGATCTCGTCGCGCATCACTTCAAGAGGTATCAGGACGTCGTAGCCAAGACGGCGAATGGCGATATTAACCACTGAACCCTTAGGGCCTCGGAGGCTTCTTACCGCCTGGTCACTGGTCCAGCCTTTCGCGGACTCACCTTCAATCTCGGCGATCACATCGCCGCGCCTGATGCCCTTCATATAGGCTGGCGACCCCTCGAACAACGCGATAACTTTAATATCACCGTTTATTACTTGAATCGTAATGCCAAGACCATAATAGCGCCCCTCTTGACGCTCTCGCATCTGTGAATAGGTACGCGGGTCCATGAAGCTCGAGTGCGGATCGAGTGTTTGCAGCATCCCATTGATCGCACTGTAAATCAGTCGATCAGTGTCGACCTCGTCAACGTAGTTAGTTTCGATTACCGCAAGGGCATTGGAGAAGGCCTTATACTGCTCCGCCACTTGATCCTGCGTCGCCAACACCCGGCCGCCAAACAGACCGCCAGCAAGCGCAGAAACAACTACGACCATCACTAGCACCGGAAGCGACCGTATAATCCGCATGCTTGGGATCGTACTAAAATAAGCTCATATCTCGCAATGAGTTCCGAACATGGCCGTGTCGAGCCTAGCTTGACCGGATCTGAGCACGTTCCTATAATGCGAGTGGTATGTTTTTACGCGCTGACAGTTCAATCACGAACTGATTGCCGCGCTGCGCATCGTCCCGGGGACGTGGATTGTCCGACCGAAGCGACCCAAAATGAAGGGTTTAAGGAGCGCTAGAACATGTTTGGCTCAATTGGAATGCCCGAACTCATTATCATCTTCGTTATCGCCTTGATCATCTTCGGTCCACGAAAATTGCCGGAACTGGGTCGATCGCTGGGCAAAAGTATCGGTGAGTTCAAGCGCGCATCAAACGACCTGCGTAATACACTGGAAGAGGAAATTCGGGTCGAGGATACCCGCGCACCAGAGCCAAAGAAATCAGAAACGCCGATTCCAGCTCCCGAGGAAGCGCAAGCTTCCTCAGCCGCCGCGCCCGAGCCAGCATCCGTACCGGCCGACACGAACGCGGCTTCAGAACAGAGCCCGTCAAAATCGGGCGTCTGATTGTCCCTGACGGAACTCGATGTCGTCGGAGTCAGAAAAAGACCCGCATCCCGCACCCGTCCAACCGCAATCGCTTGAGGGCCCTCAGCTCGCTGACGACGAGGGAAGCTCGGCTGGCGGTCGGATGTCATTTCTAGAGCATCTAGACGAGCTTCGGAAGCGGCTCGTCTATGCGGTCTACGGCATTCTCGGCGGCTTCGTTGTTGCGTTTGCATTTATCAAGTTCATCTTTGAATTCATCATGGTGCCGCTTCAGGAGGCACTGCCGCCTGGCGGGAAACTCATATACACAGAGCCTGGAGAAGCTTTCTTTCTCTGGATGAAGATGGCGGCGCTCGCCGGTCTCCTACTGGCAATGCCGATCCTCGTGTCCCAGATCTGGCTATTCATTGCACCCGGCCTCTACCCGCGTGAAAAGAAGTGGGCGATCCCGTTTGTTGTATTCACTTCGATCTTCTTCCTCGGAGGCGCGCTGTTCTCGCACTTTGTAGTGTTCCGATTAGCCTGGAGCTTCTTCGCAGGATTCTCGACCGACTACATGGACTTCATGCCAAAAATCGCTCCGGTGTTTTCTCTCTACGTCAAGATGATGCTGGCAATGGGGATCGTGTTCCAACTACCAACGCTCGTGTTCTTCCTCGCGAAGCTTGGACTCGTTACGCCAAAGTTTCTAATCAAGAATACAAAGTATGCAATCCTGATTATCTTCATCATTGCAGCTGTTCTGACACCGTCCGCCGATCCAGTGACGCAAACTGCTATGGCCGCGCCAATGATGGTCCTATATGGGATCAGCATCGGCATCGCGTGGGTCTTCCAGAAGGGCCAGCCCGACGACGATTAATACGGAAGTCTCGTTGAGTGGAAGTCAGTAGGACTTGGCAAAGTATGCCTGTTCTCGTGCCGGAGCTTCGCAGCGAACACAGGTTACGGAGGCTTCCAAACCACTCATGGGTAGGTTCCGAATGGTCGCCTGAGTTTCAGCCTTGATGGCGGCCTCGCAGATCGTTTCCCCACACCACGGCGAAATAACGAATCCCGGCCGGCCCGCCATAATCTTCTTAAATTCCTCATACGACGTCGTCCTGACCGTATATTCCTCACGGAACCGACACGCACGGTCGAACAACTCCTGCTGAATCTCGCTGAGAAGCGTCTGAACCCCGGAGACAACCTCTTTACGAGCAAAAGCCACCTTATTACGGTTATCACGGCGAACCGACAGGACCTGTGATTTTTCTATATCCTTCGGTCCGACTTCGAGGCGCACTGGCACCCCTTTAAGTTCCCATTCGGCGAACTTCCACCCCGGCGTATACGAGTCACGAGCATCCAAAGTTACCCGAACGCCTGCCGCATTGAGTTCGTCGCGAACCGATTCAGCGTAAGGCAAGATGGTTTCCTGCCAGTTACCACGCAAGATCGGCACGATGACAACTTGATAAGGTGCGATTCTAGGCGGCAAAATCAACCCAGAATCGTCGCCGTGCATCATGATCACGCCACCAACGAGACGCGTTGACATTCCCCACGAGGTCTGCCACACGTGCTGCACTGACTTGTCCCGCGCCTGAAATGTAATATCGAACACTTTGGCAAAGTTTTGGCCCAAATGATGGGAGGTGCCTGCCTGGAGAGCACGTGCGTCACCCATAAGTGCCTCAATCGAGTAGGTGTGCACCGCTCCAGCGAACTTTTCACTTTCACTCTTGCGGCCTTCAATCACGGGCATCGCAAGTTCCTGTTCAGCGAAATCCTTGTAGACTCCCAACATACGGAGTGCTTCCTCTTCCGCTTCTTGCTCCGTCTCATGGGCGGTGTGTCCCTCCTGCCAGAGGAATTCCGTGGTTCGTAAAAACGGCCGTGTTACCTTTTCCCACCGAACCACGTTCGCCCATTGATTAATTAGGATCGGCAGGTCACGCCACGATTGGATCCACTTAGCGTACATCATGCCGATTATTGCTTCGGAAGTCGGGCGGATGACCAGTCGCTCTTCTAACTCCTCATCACCACCTCGGGTCACCCAAGCCACCTGTGGCGCAAAACCCTCAACGTGAGCCGCTTCTTTACGTAGCAAACTCTCGGGAATGAATAAAGGGAAATACGCGTTAACGTGGCCGGTGGCCTTGAATCGACGATCCAGCGCCTGCTGCATCAACTCCCAGATTGCGTAACCGTACGGCCGGATGATCATGCATCCTTTAACTGGTGAGTAATCTGCGAGCTCAGCCCGCTTCACAACGTCGAGATACCATCTGGAAAAATCCTTCGACCTTGGTGTGATTTCCGTAACAAAAGCGATCTTCTTGTCCGCCATCGAGCCGCCGCCTCACTCTTCCTAAACGTGTCGGATTGCGAATAATAAATTAATAGCGCAGCCCGACTACATCTGCCCATCCGGTGACGTATCGTAAGACGCGCTCAGGTCACCGAGTGGGACGCACGAAAACTCCAAATTACTGCTATCCTACCATCTGATCCCTAGTCGAAGGATTTCTTCCACCGATGAAACCGACTTGCATCAACATAACCTCTGGCACACACACATACCCGATTCATATCGCGACCGGCCTGACATCGCGTCTTTCATCGCTAGTTGACCAGACAGCGCCAAAAGGCAGGCGATTCATCGTCTCTAACTCCACCATCTGGCGGATTCACGGACAATCTATTAGCACCGCACTTCCTGATGCAGAACTTATTCTGATTCCTGACGGCGAACGCTTCAAAACACTACATACAGTCAGCCGAATCTATGAATCGTTAATCCACACTGGGGCAGACCGTCAGGCGACCCTAGTAGCGGTCGGCGGTGGCATCGTAGGAGACGTGGCGGGGTTCGCAGCCGCAACGTTTCTTCGAGGTATCACTATTCTCCATGTCCCGACCACTCTTCTCGCACAGGTTGACAGTGCGATTGGCGGTAAAGTTGGAGTCAACCACACACTTGGCAAGAATCTGATTGGTGCATTCTACCCGCCGGCGTCAGTACTCATCGATCCCGAACTACTGACCACATTGCCTCGGCGGGAGTTCCGAGCTGGCCTCTATGAAGTCATCAAATACGGGATGATCGCGGACCGTGATCTCTTCGAACGCGTTGAACGCGATCTGTCAGCGCTGTTCGATCATAACCAGATGGCTCTCCAACCGATCATTGCAGAATGTTGTCGAATTAAGAGTTCAATCGTAGAAACAGATGAGCGGGAAGCCGGACTTCGCCGCATATTAAATTTTGGCCATACGGTCGGTCATGCGATCGAGGCAGTAACAAAATACCGTCGCTTCAAACACGGCGAGGCTGTCGGCTACGGCATGTTAGCAGCGGCCGATATCGCAGTACGACGTCGAACACTCGCGCCAGAACCCCGTAAGGCATTGTCAGAGTTAGTTACCAAACTTGGACCTATGCCATCAGTCGCCGACCTCTCCTCAAAGCAGGTCATTGACATGATCAATCGTGATAAGAAGATTAAGGAGGGAAAGTTACACTTTGTCCTGCCGTCGTCGATCGGAACAACGATCGTCGTAGACGACGTAACAACTAGACAGATCAACGCCGCATTGAAACGACTAGGCTTAAGACCCTAACTGGTTGAGTAGACAGTGCAGACATCAACCTGCCTCAAACGATCCTATTGAGTTGTTCCGGCTCGTTCGAGCTCGAAAGCGATCGCCGCATCAAAGTACTGCACCGTTAAGCCACCAGTAATAGCTACACCGTTGATAACGAATGTCGGTGTCGCTTCGACACGAAGACTCACACCAAGTGCAATATCGTCGCGCACCCTCTCAAGTATCGATGAGTACTCGGCTTCAAAGTCATCTACCCCACCGACATCACGAGCAGCGGTTTGAACGCTGCTCGCTGACAAGGTGGCTTGGTGCTCAAAAAGCCAGTCTTCGAGTGCCCCAACCCTTTCCTCGCCACCACGCCCGGCCAGCAGCACCGCAGCGGCAGCCTCACAAGACGCATAGTGTATGCCGTTAGGTGCTGTCTCATTACACTCCGGGTCGAGTGGATAATGCTTGGTCAACAGCTTGACAGCTCCAGGTCGTATGGCCTCGTACTTCGCGAACACTGACTTATAGTTCAGATAGGTCTGCTTGCATGGTGGACACATGTAGTCGTTAAACTTCAAGACAAGAACTTCAGCATCTTCATCTACGATCGGTAATTCCACGCGACGTTGTGAACTCCACCAGCGAATAAACTCCTCCCGCTCGCTAACCGACAAGGTCGCTGGCGCCGTTGTAACCCCCTCTAATTCTGTCGTCGTTCTAAGCCATGCCCCACCCAACACTGACCCAAGAACCAATGAAATCATTAAGGCAAATCCGATCGGAAATCCTCTTAGGACCCGAATATCCTCCACTATTAGGCCTGGCACTTGGGATATCGTCGTCGTTGTGGAGGCCCCCGACACGACGAAAAGTCCTGCAACCGCCACGTATACAGCAACACACAGCATGCAGATAGTCCCTAGGACGACAAACGAGGCGTAGGCTAGATAAAACACAAACGCCAGCGCCACAGTCGACAACAAGAACAGATACGCTGCGAGATGTGCCCTGATTAAAGACGTGCTTCGCCAGGCTGCCAGAATGAGGGCGCCAGCAAACATGAACCACACTAGACCAAGATAGGCAACTGGGACACCGCCGATGCTACCGTATTGGCTAAGGTACACCTGCGTGCAATTGAGTGTGCTGCTAACATCGCAAAAACTGACGTAGGTCGGATCGCTGAATATCCGAGCGTGCACATAAGTAGACGCGACTGAGGCGCCAAACCCAACCAACACGAACACCGCACTTAACCGAAAGGCTGCTAAACTCATAAGAACACCACCATATTCACTGAATCTCGCTCGCTCCACTCGGGACCCCGCTAAACGTCACCTTCATGGGCCCGCTCGATTGATAAACCCTTCCGCTCTGATTCGTACCAAAAACATGATCTCCATCGTTCGTCGGAACAGCGGTTACGAAGTAAGTCGTCACGACCGTGCCAGGCACCGTATCGTTACACGGAGCAGGAACGCCGGGTGCTTCCAAACCAGCAGTTAATGTGATGCTATATGACTTCTTCAGCGAAGGATCGTTTTCAAAATCTTGGCCAAGGAAACCATGGTCGCCACCCGTGGCAGGTGGCGTAGCCAACAAAGCTAAGTTCGGCGCATAGTAGCCGTTAGCGCAGCTAGCTGCATAGCGCGACTGAGCACTGTTAATAGCGTGCAGCAAAGCAACTATGGCCGCCTCACTGCCCGCTACACGGGCACGAAGCCAGCTCGGAACTGAAATGGCTCCAACTATGCCTACAACCGCGATAACGATCAGCAGCTCGACCCAAGAGAAACTATTATTAGCCTTCACTGTCTCCAGTCGATCTTAATATGCTTCATAAAACATCGGCCAGTTGTATTGGTCGGCGCGATAGCATCCAGACGAGAAACCAACTTACCTAAACAACAAGAAGATAGACCGTGAATTGATTAGCGTTGAGAAACTCAGCCAACGAGCACCGCAGCAGCAATCACTGTGGTCCATCGCCCTTGCTTGTCACCAACGGCAGACTGAGTAACGTTTCTAGTGTTGACGATCTGATTGGAGAGCCGGTATACCTCTTTCTTCTCGTCCCAGCTCTTATCAGGATCGAAGTCGAGATCCAGCGCAGTCGCCAGCATCTCGGCAGCCAACTCTTCGGCATAGTCGCCAGCGGTGTCCTCGTTCTCGCCATAGCTATGGTGCTCAGAAAGATAGCCGTGAAGCATCGGGTCTCGTGGAATTGCTAAACCGATCGTAGCAGCTATAAGTCGGTGTGGTTCCCGGGAGGCTGCGTCCGACATGACTACAAAAGTGACCTGCCCAGGCTGAAGCCGCCGCACGCCTTCAGTGCGTGACAAAATCTTACAGCCTGGCGGGAAGATACTCGAGACCCGTACAAGATTGCACGCCGCGATGCCAGCCGACCTCAGCGCCCGCTCAAAAGACGTGAGCTTCTCGCGATGTCTGCCTACACCCTTGGTTAAGAAGATTTCCTTAGGAACGAAACCGAGCACAACGTACCTCACGCCAAACGCCAGATAGACCCACCAACGAACTACCCCCCCCCCAAAGCGACCTGCATCGTAGGGAACGCGCGCCGCAGTGTCAAGATGAAATCCTCTCGGACTCCTTCTACTGTCCGACAGCGGAGGCCTGATATATGATGTCCTTTCGGGTTTGGGGCTGGGCTGCCTACCTATGCACACTGGTTAGGTTTGGGTCTCTTGAACGAGGGAGGGTAACCGCAATGAGGGTCTACGACACACCGAGCATTAGGAATGTTGCGATCGTCGGGCATAGTGGCTCCGGAAAGACGCAGCTGACCTCTGCCATGTTGTTTGATGCGGGCATGGTGAACCGCTTGGGGATGGTAGACGAAGGCACCACGGTCACCGACTTTGACGAGGAGGCTATCGAGAGGAAACATACCCTAGCCGCGAGTGCTGCCTACGCTGAGTGGAACAAGACTAAAATCAACGTTCTTGACACCCCAGGGATCGCTAATTTCCTCAGCGAAGCAAGAACTGCAATGGGCGTCAGCGATGCCGCTGTTGTCGTGGTGGACGCTGTCTCAGGAGTTGAAGTACAAACGGAAAAGACCTGGGCTGAGGCACAAGAACTCGGTATTCCTAGAGTGGTCGTACTTAACCACCTTGATCGGGAGCGAGCTAGCTTGACTCGTTCCCTTACGTCGCTTCAGGACGTGCTTGGGCGCACCATCGTGCCAATCCAAGTGCCAATCGGTAGTGAAAAATCGTTCCGGGGAGTCGTCGACCTCGTTGCCATGAGGGCACTCGTGTTCGCCTCAGGCAGCAACGGCAAACCTTCAGTTGAAGACATTCCAGACGATATCGTTGCTTCGGCGAAGACTGCACGAGAGGCTTTGATTGAAATGGTGGCGGAAGCCGATGACAACCTTATGGAGAAGTTCTTCGAGGCTGGAACGCTCACACAAGAAGAACTCGAAGCCGGCCTCCGCACAGCAGTCCTCGCAGGCCAAGTTGCACCTCTAGTGTGCACCTCGGCTACGCTTAATATCGGCGTCGTACCGCTCCTAGATGCTCTCGTAAAATATACTCCATCCCCAGCCGATCGTCCGTTCCCTAGTGCAAACAGTGACAAAGAGTCCGAACAGAAGGTTGCCTCAAGCGAGGGACCAATCGCTGCCTATGTATGGAAGACTATTGCCGATCCGTTCGCCGGACGCATCACAATGTTCCGCGTTGTTTCCGGCACCATTCAAGCTGATGCAACGGTACATAACCTCACAAAGGATTCGGCTGAGCGCTTCGGCAGCTTACTGCTACTCCAAGGCAAGACTCAAACTTCTGTGGATGAACTCCGTGCTGGGGATCTCGGTGCCGTTGCAAAACTAAAAGACACACACACAGGCGATACTCTGGCGGATAAAGGTGACTCGAGCAGGTTTCCACCGTTCACGTTCCCATCTCCAGTATTGTCCTACGCGATCGAACCGAAAAGTCGTGGCGACGAAGAGAAAATCAGCACATCACTGCAACGCCTTAGGGAAGAAGACCCGACAATCGAGTACGGGCGAGACGACCAAACTCAGGAACTCCTGCTCTCGGGCCAGGGGCAGGTACACATTGAGGTTACGGTAGCCAAACTAAAACGTCGTTTTGGCGTCGAGGTGAATCTCAAGCTGCCACGGATTGCGTACCGCGAAACGATTTTGGCTTCAACTGAGGCCCACGGACGCCACAAGAAACAGACTGGCGGTCACGGACAATTCGGTGACTGCAAGATCCGCATGGAACCGTTACCTCGGGGTAGCGATTTCGAGTTCGCTAATGAGATCTTTGGTGGTTCTATCCCGAGACAGTTTGTACCAGCAGTCGAGAAAGGCATCCAGCAGTCACGGATGCGTGGATATCTCGCGGGCTACCCAGTCGTCGATTTTAAGGCAACGGTGTTCGATGGCTCGTTCCACCCAGTAGACTCAAACGAGATGTCGTTCAAGATGGCAGGTTCCTTGGCGTTTAAGGATGCAATGACACGCGCCAAGCCCACACTTCTGGAACCGATCATGAACGTTGAAATCTACTCTCCGAGCGAATTTGCTGGCGATCTAATGGGCGATCTCAATAGTCGACGCGGCCGCATAGGTGGGATGGAGCCTCGCGGCGCAATGACCGCGATTAAAGCTCAGGTCCCAATTGCGGAAATGTTGACCTATGAACAGCAACTCACGTCCGCGACCGGTGGCCGAGGAGCATATCAAATGAAGTTCTCTCACTACGAAGAGGTGCCGGCTCACCTCCACAGTGACATCATCTCAGCAGCAAAGGCCGAAAGCTCATAGAAAACAGCCGGCAACGGCTGACCCAGCAGCCAGATATCAAGGAGACCTTGGGTTTCTCCTAAACCTTTTAGGATTTCTCGGTAGAACCGTCCACGTCACCTTTACCTTGGATTCGTCGCGCGGCAGCTCGGAGCCGCCCTCCAACTCCTTGGCTTGATTTCTGTGAAGTCGTAACTTCAGGTTGCAACGGTTCTGTTGACGCTGGCGAGTACTCGCTACCCACCAGTTCCACTTGCGCCATTTCTGCCTTGTCACCCTGCCGTAACCCGAGCCGAAGGAGACGCGTGTAACCACCTGCCCGCTTCTCGAAGCGTGGCGCAATTCCATCAAACAGCTTACTCACAATCACCTGATCAGCAATGTCACGACGAACGAGTCTTCGTGCATTTACGCCACGCACCACATCGTCACTCGCCAGTCCACGCTTAGCAATCGTAACCAGACGCTCCACGAACGGTCGCAATTCCTTTGCCTTGGACACAGTCGTCTGAATTCGCTCGTGACGCAGCAACGCCTCAGCCTGATTTCTGAGCAATGACTTCCGATGCTCGCTAACCCGTCCCAACTTTCGATGTGCTACTCGATGACGCATATAACCTTCACAGTTCTATGTTGCACGCATTCGTCCACTACGCGCTTCAGACCGCAGGGTCGATTTCAGATTGTGGCTTCGCCTCAGGCTGCGGCACTGTCTGATCGAGCCGCATACCAAGGCTAAGTCCCATGTTTGTAAGGATTTCCTTAATCTCGTTCAAAGACTTCCTTCCGAAGTTTTTAGTCTTAAGCATTTCGGCTTCCGTCTTCTGCACAAGCTCAGAGATCGTACTAATCTCAGCATTCTTCAGGCAGTTGTATGATCGTACCGAGAGCTCCAATTCTTCTACACTCTTCTCGAGGTTCTCGTTTGAGGTCAGTATTGGCTGTTCAACTGAGAGGTCCTGTGCTTGCTCAACTGGATCATCTAGGGAGATAAAGATCTTTAGGTGATCTTGAATCAACTTCGAAGCCAACGACACTGCATCACGCGGCGTAATCGAGCCGTTAGTCCAGACATCCAAAGTTACTTTTTCGTAATCAGTGGTTTGTCCCAGCCGGGCTGCTTCGACAAGGTAATTAACCTTCTTGATCGGCGAGTGGACGGAGTCGATTGGAATCCAGCCGATCCCCAAATCATCATCAAAATTCTTATCGGCCGACACATAACCCCGGTTTTGACGAACCCTCATTTCCATTTGTAATCGGCCACCTTCGCCAATCGTTGCGATGTGAGCATCCGGTTCAAGGATTTCCACATCAGAGTCCGTCTGAATGTCACGGGCTTTTATCTCACCAACCTTCTCCGACGTGAGCGACAGGGTCTTAGGGTGCTCTACATGCATCCGCAGTGGCACCTGCTTAACATTCAGAATAATATCTATCGCATCCTCAACAACACCTGGAATCGGAGAGAACTCGTGTTGTACACCCTCGATCTTTACCGCGACGACCGCTGCGCCTTCGATTGATGAGAGTAATACGCGGCGCACTGCGTTCCCGACAGTAGTGCCGAATCCACGCTCGAATGGCTGCGCAGAAAACCGACCGAATCGGTCAGTCAACGTTTCCCGCTCAAACTCCAAGCGCTTTGGCCGTTGGAAACCTTTCCACAACATCGACATCAGTCCTTTCTCAAATCGTTTCTACCGAATTCTGACGGTTGTCGAGAATTACTTGGAGTAAAGCTCGACTATAAGCTGCTCTTGCACGGGCAGATTAATCTGCTGTCGTGTCGGCAACGACGCAACGCGGCCGGAGAGCTGTTCTGCATCAAACTCGAGCCACTCGGGAATTCCCCGCCCCTTAACTTCCTCCATCGCGTGTTGAATCGACTTACTCTTGGCCTTTGACTCGCGCACGCTCAATACATCACCAACTCCCACCGAGTACGACGGCACATTGACACGGCAGCCATTAATAAAGAAGTGTCCATGACGCACGAGTTGCCTCGCCTGGGGTCGTGAGGTCGCTAATCCGAGCCTGTAGATCACGTTGTCAAATCGACGCTCAAGTAGCTGAAGTAAGGTCTCACCGGTTATGCCCCGATGGCGATCGGCAGACTCAAAATAGCGTCTGAACTGACTTTCTAGTACGCCATAGGTACGCTTCACTTTCTGTTTCTCACGAAGCTGCAAACCGTACCCCATGAGCTTAGCCTTCCGACCCTTGCCGTGGTGACCTGGCGGAACGTTACGCTTTTCAATGGCGCACTTCTCCATATAACACCGCTCGCCCTTTAGAAAGAGCTTCATGCCCTCACGCCGGCAAAGCCGGCAAACCGCACCTGTGTATCGTGCCATGTCGTGTCCTTACCGTCTCATTCCAATAACAATTCCCATAACTGTTAGACCCGCCGACGTTTCTGAGGGCGACAACCATTGTGCGGCACCGGAGTCACATCACGGATCGACCTGACATCCAATCCGATCGTCTGGAGAGCACGAACCGCCGACTCTCTTCCAGCACCAGGCCCCTTTACACGTACTTCAAGCGACCGCATACCCACTCCCTTAGCCGCCTTCCCAGCGGTAATAGCTGCCTGGGTTGCTGCAAACGGAGTGCCCTTGCGCGACCCTTTAAAACCAATACCACCTGCGCTAGACCAAGCGACTACATTACCGTCAGCATCGGTGATCGTAATAATGGTGTTATTGAACGACACTTGAATATGCGCGTGGCCATGCTGCACGACACGCTTCACGCCGCGCTTTTTGAAAGTTTTTTTCCGTTTAACAGACTTTTTCGTCGGTTCTGAAAGTGCACTTTCAATCGCTTCTTTCTTCGCCATGCCTTGAGACCTTTCGCGCTAAACCGTCCTTTTCTTAGCGACCGCACCTTTCCTCGGCCCCTTACGAGTCCGAGCGTTGGTGTGAGTCCGCTGCCCACGTACAGGTAAGTTTCGTCGGTGACGCATTCCCCGATAGCAACCGATTTCCATGAGCCGTTTAATGCTCACAGAGATTTCCTTACGCAGGTCACCCTCAACCTGACCTTGCTCTTCGATCACGCGACTGATCTTACGAACGTCGTCTTCAGAGAGATCCTTGACCCGAACATCGCCACTGACACCAGCCACCTCAAGAATATCAGTTGCCCGTTTTCGGCCGATTCCATAAATAGAAGTCAAACCGATCTCAATCCGTTTCGTTATGGGTAAATCAACGCCTGAAATACGTGCCATCTGTGTCCTTCGCTCTCACGTGCAACCGTTGCACTCCATTGCTACTTCTCGTTCAACCCTGTCGCTGCTTATGTTTCTGATTGCTGCAGACAACCCTAACGACACCTCGTCGCCGAACAATCTTACACTTGGCACACATACGTTTGACAGATGTTCGAACCTTCATTTCCGCTTCCTCACGCTGTTACGGTCTGCGAATCGCCCGGCCTCCGTGTCAAGACTTCTGCGCTGCTTGAGGTTACGGCAACCGTGTGCTCAAAGTGAGCAGACAGGCTACCGTCCCTAGTCACAGCCGTCCACTGATCATCGAGTACGCGTACAGTTGGTTTGCCAATATTCACCATTGGCTCAATTGCCAAAACCATGCCTTCGGCCAGTCTCGGACCTCGACCAGGTTCACCATAGTTCGGAATCTGAGGCTCCTCATGCAACTTCGTGCCGATACCGTGACCTACGAACTCCCGAACCACCGAAAAACCATTGGCTTCTACGTGACATTGAATGGCGTGGCCGATATCCGAAACTCTCGACCCTACTCGCATTCGCTCAATACCAAGATCTAGAGCCTCACGTGTTACCCGTAATAACTGCTTCACCTCGTCCGAAACCGTCCCAATGGCCACCGTCACCGCAGAGTCTCCGTAATAACCATCTAGTAAAACGCCGACATCAAGCGACACGATATCACCTGCCATTAGTTTTCTCGGTGACGGAATCCCGTGAACTACCTCATCATTAATCGAAGCACACAAGCTCGCTGGAAAACCCCGGTAACCTTTGAAAGCCGGCGTAGCACCGGCCTCACGTACACGAGCCTCGACAGTCGCATCCAGTTCGGCCGTGGTAACGCCAGGCGCGGCTATCGTCCGTAACTCATCCAGCACGCTTGCCACAACCTGATTCGCCGCACGCATCCGTATCAGTTCCTCAGGCGATTTGCACACAATCACTCGCCTATCCTCGCATTAGTCACGAGCGGTCCCGCTCCGGCGAACCCTGAAAACGATCAATCGCTTCCTGCACCAATCGCTCGACTACATCCGGCGTTCGACTTCCATCAATCTCAGCGAATGTTCTACGGCCACGATAATAACTCGTCAAAGGTTCCGAGTCGCGAGCGTAAACTTTCAACCGCTCGCGCACAATCGACTCGCGGTCATCGCTTCGTTGCACCAACGCACCACCGCATTTCCCGCACTCAGTTCCCAAATGGTCACCAAAAATTTCCCCGCACTCTCCACAGACACGCCTAGCAGCAAGTCGACGTACCAACTCATCAGAGGAAACAGAAATGTCAAGGACAATCAGTGGATCGCGATCAACCAATATCGTATCCAGCGCTTCAGCCTGAGCTACGGTCCTCGGAAAACCATCTAGCACGAAGCCCTCCAGTGCATCTTCCCTCACCAATCGCTCACGGACAATTCCGATCATCACCTCGTCACTCACCAAGCCACCAGCATCCATGGTTGCCTGCACCGCACGACCAAACTCGGTCTCCAGTTGTGCAGCTTCTCGCAAGATATCGCCCGTCGAAATTCTTGGCACATTTCGCACTTCCCCTAGTTGCGAAGCCTGCGTACCCTTCCCTGCCCCTGGTGGTCCGAGCATTGCAATGTTAAGCTGCATCCCATCTCCGCAAACTCAGGTAGGCCCTAGCCTCGTCTCCCACGAATACGAGTCTTCTTCATAAAGCCATCGTAGTGCCGCATAATGAGCTGCGATTCAACCTGCTGCACCGTATCCATCGACACGCCAACGATGATGAGCAAGGACGTGCCTCCGAAATAAAACGTCACGTTCATTCCCTGGGTAATAAACTGCGGAAGAACCGCATCAAGTTGTTCCCCAATGAATGGAATCGGTGCGACTCGGATTCCTACAATAAGAAGATCTGGCAAAACAGCGACCATCGCCAAATAGATCGCGCCAGCCAGGGTAATCCGCGTCAAAATTGTGTCAATGTATTCGGCTGTCCTCTTCCCAGGCCGAATTCCAGGAATGAATCCACCATACTTACGCATGTTCTCAGCGACATCATCAGGATTAAAAATGATGGCCGTATAAAAATAGGCAAAGAAAATGATGCCGGATACGTAGAGAAGGTAATACAGAGGCATACCATAGGTCAGTTGGTCGGTGACTGTCTGCCCCCAGCTCCCAGCCGGTAACACACCCGCAATCGTTGCAGGAAACGCTAGAATCGAGGAAGCAAAGATGACTGGAATAACTCCACCCGTGTTCACCTTCAACGGAATATGCGTACTGGTACCACCAGTCATCCGCCGACCAACAACGCGCTTAGCGTATTGCACTACGACTCGCCGATGGCCTCGCTCGATAAAGACAACTGCAGCCACCACAGCCATCATGAGCCCAACAAGTGCAATCAAACGAAACAAGCCAATCTGTCCTGAGCGGAGCTGATCGACCGTTGTAATTACCGCACTCGGCAGACCCACCACGATGCCCGCGAAGATAATAAGTGACATCCCATTACCGATTCCGCGCTCAGTAATCTGCTCGCCGAGCCACATGATGAAGATAGTGCCCGTCGTCAACGTTAACACTGTCAATAGACGGAAGCTCCAACCCGGCTCATAGACTAGTGGCAAACCGCCTGCAATATTTGTCTGACGCTCTAGAAAAATTGAAATTCCAAGCGATTGAACGACGCAAAGAAACAGGGTGCCGTAACGCGTGTACTGTGTAATCTTCCGTCGACCAAGCTCCCCCTCCTTCGACAACCGTTCAAGATACGGCCAGACAACGGTCAGCAGTTGTAGAATGATCGACGCGCTGATGTAAGGCATTATGCCCAATGCAAAAATCGTTACCCTTGATAGATTCCCGCCCGAGAACATGTCGTAGAGCCCGAACATAGTGTTAGCGGCCTGCTCCGCCAAGATCGCAAGAGCTTCAGTGTTTACACCTGGCGTCGGTACGTGGTTGCCCACACGATATACACCGAGCACCGCGAACGTGAATAACACACGATTCCGAAGCTCCGGAACGGCAAAGACGCTCTTGATGCTCTCTATCATGACTACTCTGTCGTTTTCACTGAGCTCTCTATCACAACCGCTTGACCGCCACCGGACGTGATTTTTTCAGCCGCCTTACCGCTGAATCGGTGTGCGTGCACCGTGAGTGCTTTCGTCAGATCGCCACGTGCCAAAATCTTGACCTTCCGCTTACTGCCATGAATCAGCCCGTGTTCGCGAAGTAGGTCAAGTGTTACGTCGACGCCAGGCTCAAACCGCTCCATAAGGGTATCGAGATTAATCACGGTGTACTCAACCCGAAATGGGTTATTAAATCCACGTTTCGGAACCCGGCGGTGCAAAGGCATCTGACCGCCCTCGAAACCAACTTTCCGGCGATAACCAGAGCGAGATTTCTGCCCCTTGTGTCCACGACCAGCAGTCTTGCCATTACCGGAACCTTGACCACGACCAACTCGCTTCTTCGTTCGGGTGCGACCTTTAGGTGGTTGAAGATTGCTTAAGTCCATTACCAATTTCCTGAAGGTGAATCTGATTAGGAACCGACCTCTTCGACCCGTACCAGGTGGCGCACCTTATGAACCATGCCTCGAATCGATGGTGCGTCCGGTAATTCGACGCAGTGCCCTAGCCGACGTAGCCCAAGACCACGCACAACAGCTGCCTGCCGGTTGTCGTAACCAATTGTGCTCTTCACCAACGTCACCTTTACCTTGGGGACCACTGATTTTCTCGTCCGCTTCGCCATGGGTTACCCATCCTCCCGCATCATTCAACGGGCACGTCGACCTAATCGTTCGTTGGGACAAAGGCCTCGCCTAATTCCTCAACACTCTTTCCCCTGAGACGAGCCACCGTAACCGGATCTAGTAAACTCGTGAGACCCATGAAAGTAGCACGTACAACGTTATGCGGATTCGGAGAGCCAATCGACTTAGTAAGAATGTTCTGAATACCGGCTGATTCAACTACAGCCCGAACGGCTCCACCTGCAATAATGCCTGTACCTTCAGGAGCTGGCTTTAACAGAACCTTACCCGCACCATAGCGGCCAACCACAGTATGTGGAATAGTCGTCCCCTGTAGCGGCACTCGGATCAGCGCCTTTCGAGCCGCCTCAATACCTTTCTTAATAGCCGAGGGGACCTCTTTTGCTTTACCAACTGCGAAGCCGACAGCACCCAGTCCGTCGCCGACAACAACTAAAGCACTGAAGCTCAGATTCTTACCGCCCTTAACGACTTTCGTGACTCGATTGATTGACACAACCATGTCTCTCAAATCAAGTTCCGTCGGATCAATTTTTTCTCTCGTCTCAAACATAATCTCTCAACCGCGGCGACCGCTCCGCCTTCTGTGTCTGGTTAGAACCGCAGCCCTGCTTCGCGCACGGCCTCGGCCATCGCCTGCACACGCCCGTGATATAGAAATCCTCCCCGATCAAAAACGACGCTATTCACACCGCTCGCGATCAACCGCTCTGCGACGACCTTCCCGACCGCCTTCGCGCCGGCCACATTACCCCCACCAGTTTCCTTATCAAACGCTGCCCTGACGGTAGGCTCAATGCTTGATGCAGCCACTACCGTTGTGCCAGAAACATCGTCAATCGCTTGCGCATAAATGTGCTGCGCGCTTCTGAAAACAGTGAGCCTTGGCCGTTCAGCTGTGCCGGTCACACGCTTTCGCGTTCTGAACTGAATGCGCTGTCGCCGATCCTTCTTCGTTTTAATTCTCATGCCCCATTCACCCTCACGCACCAGTCTTCCCGACTTTTTTCTTTAGTTTCTCGCCGGTATATTGAATGCCTTTCTGCTTGTACGGATCGGGCTTGCGAAGGGAACGAATGTCGGCCGCGACCTGGCCAACCAATTGCCTGTCAATACCCTGCACGGCAATGTGAGTCTGACGGTCAATTTTCACGTCGATTCCGTCTGGCAAATCGAACACGACAGGATGAGAGTAACCGAGTGTAAATACCACCTGCCGTCCCTTGAGCTCGGCCCGGTATCCGATACCAACGATGTCGAGTTCACGCGTGAAGCCATCCACCACACCTTGTACCGCGTTGTTGACAAGGCTCCTCGCCAACCCGTGGAACTTGTTTAAACCTGGCTCATCTCTGACGATTTGCGCCTGAAGAATGTTGCCTTCCAACTGAAAGCCGATCCCCGGTGGAATGGCCTGCGCGAGCTGGCCTCTTGGTCCCTTCACATCGACAACGGCTTTACCGACCTTGACCGTCACATCCTTGGGCACAACAATTGGCTTCTTGCCTATGCGAGACATGATTCAACTTCCCTAGACACCTGCTACCAAACGTTGCACAGGACTTCGCCGCCAATGCCTGTACGCGTGGCCTCGCGGCCAGTCATCACACCTTGCGAGGTTGTTAAGATATTGGTACCCAACCCAGCGAGCACCTTCGGCACCGCATCGCGCCGAAAATAAACCCGACGACCCGGTCGGCTCACACGGTTAATTCCAGTGATAACCCGCTCACCTCTGGGTCCGTACTTCAGCAGAATGCGGATAGTCTTCTGAGCTCCACCATTAACGCCAGGCTTTGCATCAAGTTCCTTGTATCCCTGAATATAGCCTTCGTTATGAAGAATCCGCGAAATTTCCATCTTAAGTTTCGAAGATGGAACGTCTACGCGCTGATGGCGAGCGACTGTGGCATTCCGAATGCGTGACAACATATCCGAGATTGGATCAGTCATATCTTGACTCTCACGTTACCCACTAATAACGGCGCGAATTTCCAAGCACCGTTCCACTACACCGACGTGGCCCTCTACCAACTACTCTTAATCACGCCAGCAATATCGCCCCGGAGCGCCAACATACGAAAACAAAGACGACACAATGCGAACTTTCGCATGTAGGCTCTTGGGCGTCCGCACCGCCAACAGCGATTACGCCGACGCACCTCGAACTTAGGGGTCTTACTCTCTTTCACTCTCTTGGCTGTCGTTGCCATTACTCTTTACCTACACACTGTTAAATGTATGGTCACCGTCAACTCGTCCGAAAGGGCATCCCCATTAATTGCAGGAGCTTCCGGCCTTCTTCATCTGTTCCCGCCGTAGTTACAACTGAGATGTTCATTCCGCGCGTCGTATCGACCTTCATGTAATCGATCTCTAAAAAAATCAATTGGTCTTTCAAACCCAACGTGTAGTTTCCCCGACCGTCAAAACCTCGCAACGAAATGCCACGAAAGTCTCGAACACGCGGCAAGGCCACAGAAATCAAACGGTCAAGGAATTCATACATTTGCTGCCCACGCAGAGTCACCATCGACCCGATTGGCTGTCCTTGCCTTACCTTGAACTGCGCTACTGACTTCTTTGCCCGTCGAACTACGGCGCGCTGGCCAGTAATCCGACTTAACTCGTCAACACCAACATCAATGAGCTTGACGTTCTGCGTCGCCTCACCCAACCCCATGTTGACAACAATCTTTTCAAGCTTTGGAATAGCCATCACACTACGATAGCCAAACTCCTTACGGAGAGCGGGCATCACTTCGCTGACGTACCGTTCCCGCATCCGGCTCATTTGTCGACTACCCCTTCGCACTTCCGGCAAACACGTACCTTTCGTCCTTCACCAAGACGCCTTCCAATCCGAGTGGCGGCACCACACTCAGGACAGATAAGCTGCACGTTGGACACGTGTAGTGATGCTTCGCGCTCAACGATGCCCCCCTTAATGTTTTTTCCTGGGTTCGGTTTCGTATGACGCTTGACGAAGTTCACTCCTTCAACAACGAGGCGGTTGGTATCTGGAATAATTCGAAGCACTCGACCACTTTTACCGCGGTCTCGTCCTGCGACCACCATCACGTTATCGTTTCGTCGAATCGGCGTCTGCAAGCGGGACATGAAAACCTTTCACCTTACCCAAGTCACTAACACAACTGTGCAACTGGTCGCGAGACTCACAACACCTCAGGCGCGAGAGACACAATTTTCATAAACTTACGTTCACGCAGCTCCCGAGCAACCGGACCAAATACACGGGTCCCTAGTGGTTCTTTTTGTTCGTTGATCAGTACTGCCGCATTTCGATCAAAACGGATATAACTGCCGTCCCGTCGACGTTGCTCTTTACGTGTCCGCACGATCACCGCCCTTACAACCTGCCCTTTCTTCACGGCCGAATCTGGCACAGCTTCCTTCACTGACGCCGTCACGATGTCACCGAGGTACGCAAAACGACCCGTGGAGCCACCAACCGGATTGATGACCGCGATCTTTCGTGCACCAGAATTGTCGGCCACATCTAAGACCGACTGCATCTGAATCATCGGGGCTGCCCCACTCCTCTAAACACCACGACTCCGCTTAAGCACTCGCGTCACGACCCATCGCTTGCGCCGACTCATTGGTCGTCCTTCAGCAATAGCCACACGGTCACCAACTTTGGCGTTATTCGTATCGTCATGTGCCACGAATCTTGATGTGCGCCGCTGCGTCTTACCATATAGGCCGTGCCGTATTTGCCGTTCAATCGCTACAACGACACTCTTTTCCATTTTGTCGCTGACAACGATTCCTTGAACCTCAGATTTAGTTGCCATTACGTCACTCGCCCACTACCTCATCGGTTGATCTCGTTGTAATCTCTTGATTACGTTCGTTCTCACGCAATAACGTCTTCACTCGTGCTAAGTCGCGACGAGTTTCTCGAAGTGTGAAAGATGAATCTAGTTGCCCCATCCCCTTCTGAATACGTAACCGAAACACCTGTTCATCTAGGTCACGTTCCCGATGCCGAAGGTCTTCGTCCGTGAGTTCACGAAAGTCAGCAATTTTCGTCATGACACCTACTCTAAGAAGCGGGTCGCAAATTGAGTCCGGATCGGCAACTTTGCCGTAGCACGCCGCATCGCCTCACGGGCATCGGCCTCGTTGACTCCTTCCATCTCAAAGAGAATTCGCCCAGGACGAACAACGGCAACCCACCCTTCAGGCGAACCTTTACCCTTACCCATCCGCACTTCTTGAGGCTTCTTGGTAATTGGCTTATCCGGGAAAACCCGGATCCAGACCTTACCTCCACGCTTGATGAAACGCGTCATGGCAACACGAGCTGCTTCGATCTGACGAGCAGTCATCCAGCACGGTTCGAGAGCCTTCAAACCATAATCGCCAAACGAAACAGTCGAACCACGCCATGCCTTTCCAGCCATGCGACCTCGCTGCTGCTTCCGATACTTAACCTTCTTCGGCATCAACATGATCGTTAACCCATTCGCCGCGGACGACGTGGCGCACTATACTCTTCCTCCTGGCCAATCAAGGGCTTCAGTCGCTCGCCCTTATAGAGCCAGACCTTCACACCAATCTTCCCGTAGGTCGTACCAGCCTCGGCGAATCCATAGTCAATGTCAGCACGTAGTGTCTGCAGTGGAAGCTGTCCGTGAAGATACCACTCGGATCGCGAAATCTCAGCGCCGTTGAGTCGCCCGGACACGCGGACCTTGATACCCTTCGCCCCAAATCTGAGCGCTGACTCAACAGCCTTCCGCATGGCACGCCTGAACGCCACTCGTTTCTCTAGCTGTAACGCCACCGACTCTCCGATTAACTGAGCGTCAAGCTCGGGCTTTTGGATCTCCTGGATATTGATAAATACTTCACGGTTGGTTCGCTTCTGCACCTCAATTTTCAATTTGTCGACCTCAGCACCTTTTCGGCCAATGATGATGCCTGGTCGAGACGTGTGAATGTCGATCTTCAGCTTATTAGCGGCCCGTTCTATTTCAATCTTCGACACTCCCGCATGCGAGAATCGTTTTTTCAGATCCCGCTTAAGCGCCAAATCTTCATGCAGCAACTTTGCGTAATCCTTATCCGCATACCACCGAGAGCTCCAAGTCTTATTGAAGCCAAGCCGAAATCCGTACGGATGGACCTTCTGTCCCATTTCTATGTCCTCAACGTCAGTTACTTTTTTGCCGTTTCACCGCTGACTTACGCGGGGACCGTTTCTTCTTCGACACTGACGTAGACTGTGCTACCTGACGCTCCTCAGTATCGTCCTCTTCCGATTCCAATTGAACAGCTTCAACTGACCCAACTGTTCGCTCACCCACTTGCACGGTTAAATGCGCCGTCCGCTTCACAATCCTAAAAGCTCTACCCATCGGCGCAGGACGGACACGCTTCTGCGACGGACCTCCGTTGGCGTAGCAGGCCGTAACCACCAACCGTTCAACATCGCCATTAAAACCGTCCCTCTGCTGAGCATTTGCAATGGCGGAACGAAGTACCTTTTCAATGTCTCGAGCGACCGCCTTACGCGTATAACGAAGTACGGCCAGCGCGGAATTAACATTGCGACCTCGAATCACGTCGAGGACAAGTTTGGCCTTCTGCGCCGAAGTGCGAACGTAGCGAGCAGTGGCGCTAGCTTCTATCACGACGAGGCTCCTGGCGGCATCCTAGGCGCACTGGCGGCCACGGTGGCAGCCTTTTCACTCTTGGTAGTGTGGCCCTTGAATTGGCGAGTCGGTGAAAACTCGCCCAGCTTGTGACCCACCATGTTTTCGGTGATATAGGCCGGAATAAACTTGCGCCCGTTATGCACAGCGATCGTGTGACCGACCATCTCCGGCACGACTGTCGAACGCCGAGACCAAGTCTTGATGACCTTCTTATTACCACCACGATTCATGATCTCGACCTTCTCAAGCAACGATAAGTCGACAAACGGGCCCTTTTTCAGCGATCTACTCATAGTGTCCTTCGCTATTTCGACTTGCGCTTTGCCCGCCGTTTTATAATGAATCGGTCGGTCATCTTGCGGTTACGGGTTCTGTAACCCTTTGTAGGCATGCCCCAAGGAGACACCGGGTGTCGACCACCAGCGGTCTTACCCTCACCACCACCTAGCGGATGGTCTACCGGATTCATGGCCGACCCACGAACGTGCGGACGCTTCCCCTTCCAGCGGTTGCGCCCTG
The DNA here is from genome assembly GCA_002730735.1 of Acidobacteriota bacterium. GTDB lineage: Bacteria > Acidobacteriota > Vicinamibacteria > Vicinamibacterales > UBA823 > UBA11600. Next base: position 104,568 of record PCAU01000003.1, read on the forward strand.
CCTTACCAATCGACACATTTTCATGGTCCAGGTTGCCGACCTGACCAATAGTTGCAAAACACTCAATATTAATACGACGCACTTCACCCGAAGGCATTCTCATCGACGCGTATGCACCCTCTTTTGCAACCAGCTGGACAGAAGAGCCAGCACTGCGCGCAATCTGCCCACCCTTGCCTGGGCGTAACTCAACATTGTGCACCTGCGTTCCCAGAGGAATATTCTTTAGCGGTAGTGCATTTCCCCGAAGAATGTCGACTTGATCCCCCGCGACTATCGTATCGCCGACCTTAACGCCTTCTGGTTGAAGAATGTATCGCTTCTCTCCATCAGCATAGGTCACTAGGGCGATGCGCGCCGACCGGTTCGGGTCGTATTCAATTGTTGAAACCGTCGCCGGCACGTCACGCTTTGAACGCTTAAAATCAATAATGCGATACCGACGCTTGTGTCCACCTCCACGCCACCAAGAGGTCTGCTGCCCGGTGTTATTCCGACCGCCTGTGCGATGCAACGGTTCAGTGAGCGGCTTATACGGACCAACAGACGTAATCTCATCGAAGGTCTGCACCGTTTGAAACCGTCGGCCGGCCGATGTCGGCTTGTATTTACGAATAGCCATTTTGCCCTTTATTAAACCTAGGCACCCTCAAGGAACTCCGGCATCTTTTCACCGTCACGAAGACGGACGTACGCTTTCTTCCAATCTGGACGCTGCCCGACAAACCGCCCTTGCCGTTTCGTCTTGCCATGGGTGATCGAGGTCCTAACACTGGCCACCTTAATCTTAAATAACTGCTCAACAGCCTGCTTGACCTCAATCTTCGTTGCATTCATCGCAACTTGAAACGCGAGCGTCAGGCCGTCTTCCCGCATAACAGTCGTTTTCTCCGTGATAAGTGGCCGTCGGATCACCTCTGTAAGTTTCATTGTGCGAACCCTGCCTGTAGCGCCTCGATTGCGGCCTGAGTCGTAATCACACGGCTCGACTCCATAACGTCGCGCGCCGTCAAATGAGTTACACCAACCAGGCGCACACCTTCGATATTCCTGACCGACAGTAGCAGCTTGCTATCCGGCGTCACGTCAATCATTAGGACGCTCCGATGTGCACCAAGCCGATCGAGTAATTCGCCTGCAAGTTTTGTCTTGACCTCACTAAGCGCCAACTTATCCACCACAGTCACGCTACTCTCAGAAATCCGTTGGGACAAGGCTGCGCGCAGCGCTCCTCGCCGCATCTTTCGCGGCATTGCGTAATCATAGGACCGAGGCTTTGGCCCAAACACCGTCCCACCTTTTCGCCATATCGGATTCCTAATATCGCCCGTTCGCGCTCGTCCGGTGCCCTTTTGCCGCCAAGGTTTGTTGCCGCTACCACTAACGAGACCTCGGGTTTTGGTCGCATGGGTGCCCCGCCGATCGACCGCATTCTGATACACAACCGCTTCCCAAATAAGCCCAGTGTTCACACGCTCGCCGAATATCTTAGGATCGAGATTGACAGAACCAACTTTCTTGTTCTGTTCATTCACAACGTCTACAGTCATGCACGTCTCCAACTCGCCGTTATCGGAGCCAAGCTACTTCTTATCCTTAGATGCGTCTTTCGGTCCAACCTGAACCGGTCGTCTCGCAGCAATTGCCTTTCGAACAAGCACATAACTACCTGGCGCTCCAGGTACAGCGCCTTGGACGATCAGTAAGTGGTTTTCTTCATCGACTCGTACCACCTGCAGACTACGTACAGTCACACGACGACCTCCCATCCTGCCTGGTCCCCGCATTCCCTTAATAACGCGAGACGGATACGACGAAGCACCGATTGACCCCGGTGCACGATGAAACATAGACCCGTGGGTCGCACGCCCTCCCGAAAATCCGTGCCGCTTCATCACTCCTTGAAACCCCTTACCGCGGCCCGTGCCAATTACATCCACGCGATCACCGCCGGCGAACATCGACGCCAGCACTTGATCGCCCGGCTTCATCGGTTCCTCGCCGGGCACCGTTGCAACTTCCCGGAGAATCCTCGTCGGTGGAAGTTCTGCTTTATTGAAATGACCGGCAATCGGTTTTGTCACTCTAGCTGGCCCCTCCTCGACTAGACCGAGTTGCACTGCTTCGTATCCGTCCTTGGTCGACGTTTTCGCCTGTACAACAACACAAGGCCCAGCTTTAATGACGGTCGCAGGTCGGACCCTGCCACCCTCATCGAAGAGCTGCGTCATCCCAACTTTCTTTCCAATAATGCCTGTGACCATCATGGCCCTCATAGTCCTTAGGACGTGAATTACTTGTGCTCCTTACCAAAGGCCTTAATCTCAACATCCACGCCCGCAGGCAAATCAAGCTTCATTAGTGCATCCACCGTCTGTGGCGTCGGCTCAAAAATATCAATGAGTCGTTTGTGAGTACGGATCTCAAACTGCTCGCGGGACTTCTTATCGACGTGCGGTGATCGTAGAACCGTCCACTTATTCTTCTCCGTGGGTAACGGAATAGGACCGGCGAGCTGGGCCCCGGTCCGCTTCGCCGTATCGACGATCTCCGTGGTCGACTGATCAAGTACCCGGTAGTCGTACGCCTTCAGGCGAATTCGAATCTTGTCACTGAACGTGGCCATCTCATCTTCCCCACTTTACCGACATCGTCCAACTAACATCCGTTACCGACCAAGAACGCGCGCAACGACTTCCTCGCTCACCTGTTCAGGGGCCGGCTCGTACTGAAAGAAATGCATCGAGTGCGTTGCACGCCCTTGCGTGCGGGACCGTAAGTCAGTGGCATAGCCAAACATGGCTGACAGCGGCACAAACGCGGTCACGATTTGCGTACCACCACGCGCTTCCATCGAGTGGATACGCCCCCGACGCCCTTTCATGTCGCTCATCGTGTCGCCTAAGTAATCCTCTGGCACTACAATTTCAACGCGCATAACGGGCTCGAGTAGAATCGGCCCAGCCTTCTTCGCTGCATTTCGAAATGCCATTGACCCAGCGATTTTGAATGCTACTTCTGAGGAATCTACCGCATGAAAAGAACCGTCATAGAGTGAAACGCTTAAATCGTCGAGGGGGTACCCGGCAAGAACACCGGTCGTCATCGCTTCGCGAATACCTCCCTCTACAGGTTTAATGAACTCTCTTGGGATGGCACCGCCCACAATGTCGTTAACGAATTTAAAGCCAGTACCGGGCTTACCTGGTTCAATCCGGATCTTCACGTGACCATACTGCCCACGTCCACCAGTTTGCTTCACATACCGACCCTCTCCTGCGGATGGCTTTGTTAAGGTTTCCTTGTAAGCCACTTGCGGCCGGCCGACGCTGGCCGCCACGCCGAACTCCCGCTGAAGCCGGTCAACGATGATCTCCAGATGCAATTCACCCATACCGGAGATAACAACTTGGCCCGTCTCGTGGTCCGTCCGAACCTGAAAGGTTGGGTCTTCGGCACTCAGCTTCGCCATGCCCTGTCCAAGCTTTTCTTGGTCAGTACGGGTACGCGGCTCAATTGCGAGTGAAATAACTGGTTCAGGAAACTCCATCGCCTCAAGTGTGATCGGATATCTTCGGTCACATAGCGTGTCACCCGTTGCCATGCTCCTTAAACCAACCGCCGCCGCAATATCACCCGCGTAAACCTCGTTGATCTCCTCACGCTTATTAGCGTGCATCTTTAAAAGTCGCCCAAGACGCTCGCTGCGGTCTTTCGTTGGGTTGTAGACCGATGCGCCGGTCTTCATAACCCCAGAATAGACCCGAAAGAAGGTCAGTTGCCCAACGAATGGGTCAGTAAGAATCTTAAAAGCCAGTGCTGAAAACACAGCGTCGTCACTCGCTTCCCGCTCAACAACCGTCTCTTCAGCCTGTGTCGGGTCTAGGCCGGTAACGGAGGGCACGTCAGTGGGGGACGGCAAATAATTCACAACGGCATCAAGGAGCGGCTGAATTCCCTTATTCTTAAACGCGGCACCACACAAAACTGGTACGAATGGCGCCTGTTCACTACGCACCGACTCGATGACGCGACGACGTAGTGTAGCGATGATGTCATCATCAGCCATCGGTTCACCGCGAAGGTACTTCTCTAGCAGTTCATCGTTAGCTTCACTGACCTTCTCTACCAACTGCTCTCGGTAAATCGTCGCCTCAGGCATCATCGATTCAGGAATTTCCTGAATGAGCGATTCCGCTCCCAAGGTCTCATCGGCATAACGAATCACCTTCATACTGATCAAATCAATCACGCCCTGAAATTCAGCTTCAGAGCCAAACGGAATCTGCAAGGCAATCGGATTCGCTTGCAACTTCGTCCTAATCTGATCAAGTGTGCGAGCAAAATCAGCCCCCACACGGTCCATCTTATTTACGAAACAAATCCGTGGAACACGATACTTGTCGGCCTGACGCCAAACGGTCTCCGTCTGAGGCTCAACACCAGCGACAGCATCGAACACGGCCACCGCACCATCAAGCACCCTCAGTGAACGTTCAACCTCGGCAGTAAAATCGACGTGGCCAGGCGTATCGATGATGTTGATTCGATGATCACGCCAAAGGCAGGTAGTGGCTGCGGATGTAATGGTAATCCCACGCTCCTGCTCCTGCGCCATCCAGTCCATCACGGCCGTTCCGTCATGCACTTCGCCGAGCTTGTAGGTGATACCCGTATAAAACAGAATGCGCTCAGTGGTCGTTGTCTTACCAGCATCAATATGCGCCATGATGCCGATATTGCGCGTCCTGTCGATCGGTGCCAGCCTCGCCATGATATCTACGGTCTCGCCACTAGTGGTCGAAGAATTCTCGTCTCGCTTACAACCGGTAGTGAACAAAGGTTCCAAGCCAGCCACCTAGCTGGCCACCTCAACAAACTTCCCCGTTTTGAGTGGGGACGAATCAATCTGTCACCACCGGTAGTGAGCAAAGGCCTTATTCGCCTCTGCCATCCGGTGGGTATCTTCACGCTTTTTAACAGCCGAGCCACGTAGATTCGATGCGTCGATGAGTTCATTCGCTAGCTTCTCACGCATCGTCTTGCCATCCCCACGCGCACGTGCATAACTGACCAACCATCGAATGCTAAGCGACAGCCTACGATTCTGGTGCACTTCGATCGGCACCTGATAATTCGAACCGCCAACCCGGCGAGACTTCACCTCAAGCGTTGGTTTAACATTGTCTATCGCCTTCTTGAACACTTTGATCGGATCATCGCCGGTCCGTTCTTTGATTAAATCTAGCGACCCGTACAGAATCCCCTCTGCCGTACTGCGCTTCCCACTCAACATAATCGTTCGAAGAAACTTCGTAACTAGCGAACTCTTGTAGAGCGGGTCAGGTGGAACGTCGCGTTTGGCAATTTCGCGTCGGCGTGGCATGTTCGCAATCCCTACTAAAACCTATAAACGACTATCATCAACTCTCGGTCACTATGCTTTAGGCCGCTTCGCCCCATACTTAGACCGAGACTGCTTCCTGCTCTGTACACCAACAGCGTCAAGTGTTCCTCGAACGACATGGTAACGAACACCAGGCAGATCCTTAACCCGTCCCCCACGAATCAAGACTAGCGAGTGTTCCTGAAGGTTATGGCCGACGCCAGGAATGTAGGAGGTGACCTCGATACCATTGGTCAACCGAACGCGCGCGACTTTACGAAGTGCTGAGTTCGGCTTCTTGGGTGTCTGCGTGAACACCCGTACGCATACACCACGCTTCTGTGGACTCTCCTGAAGCGCTGGACTCTTCGTCTTGGTAGTAAGCTTCTTTCGTCCGTGGCGTACAAGTTGACTAATAGTTGGCACAAGCACTCCATCGACCGCTTGCACCCCACCGACCGGGGACTAAGCCAACAACTCCCCCCCCCGACCCGGAATGCATTCCGGTCCGTTCCTGCTCCAGGCCTAAAAATGACGTCAAACGTCGATTTGGCGCCTGGAAACCCGAATACCCTATTTGTGTGTTCGTGCGTGGACTACCGCGCAATCACTCAGGTGAAGAAGCGCTTCGTGGAGACGGCTCGAAACCGCAGCCACCGCTTCCTCTTCTGCCTCTACGTCGGCTTCGGCTTCCGATGAGGCGGAGCGGAGCTAGATAGGGTTTCCTAACTCCGATACAACCTTGCGAGGATACCACAACAGAAAAACTTGAAGCAAGTCCTTCGTCCGCCACGACTTAGCGTGTCGGAGTCGTCGGCCGAAGGCCAGCGGCTTGAACCACTATAAAATTGACTCTTCTGGGCTAGCCCTTATTCGTCAATTCTTTAGAGCCCCATCGGCTACATCTTGCCGGCCGGTGATTTCCTCGTGCTCAACGAATTCAGCCTCGTGATCAAATTCCACTGGCGGAGTTGGCGGCGGATCATCCCGCTCTATACTCACTTGCCGGTAATAGTCCAAACCGGTGCCGGCAGGAATCAGCCTTCCCATCGTCACGTTCTCTTTGAGACCGCGAAGATGATCCACCTTACCCGAAATCGAAGCCTCAGTTAGTACACGTGTGGTCTCTTGGAACGATGCAGCCGAAATGAATGACTCAGTCGACAGCGAGGCCTTCGTGATCCCAAGCAACATTGGGCGGCCGACCGCTGGGCGACCACCCTCACCAATTATGCGTTCGTTCTCCGCCATAAAATGGGCGCGCTCAACTTGCTCATCTACGAGGAACTCCGTATCACCAATGTCTTCAATCTTGACCCAGCGCATCATCTGCCGAGCGATGACCTCGATATGCTTATCGTTGATAGTGACACCTTGAAGCCGGTAAACCTCCTGGATCTCATTAACGAGATAATTCTGCAGGGCTTTCTCACCAAGAACACTGAGAATGTCATGTGGATTACTTGGTCCGTCCATCAACGGCTCTCCAGCTCTGACGCGGTCACCCTCCTGAACGTTTACGTGCACACCTCTCGGCAGTGAGTACTCTCGAGGCTCTGCACCAGCCTCGTCAGGGACAATAATAATCTTACGTAGACCCTTCGCAACACTACCGTGATGGACAACACCCTCGATTTCACTGATGACTGCTGTCTCGCGCGGCTTTCTCGCCTCAAAGAGCTCCACCACACGCGGTAGCCCACCCGTAATATCCTTGGTTTTTGTCGTCTCCCGAGGAATCTTAGCCAGTACGTCACCGGCGTGTACCTCCTCACTATCGACAACCATCATATGCGCGTGCGAGGGCATATGATATTTCCGTAGTGCCTTGCCATCTTTCTTTCGCACCTCGATAGCCGGCTGCCTTTTCTCATCTGGGGAGTCCACGATGATAAGCCGAGACAATCCGGTCACCTCGTCGACCTCCTCGTGGGCGGTCATCCCTTCAACAATATCCTTGAAATGTACGATGCCGGGATGCTCAGTCACGATCGAGAAGGTATACGGATCCCACTCAACGAGTACCTCACCAGGCTCAACCTGTTGACCGTTCCGTACTCTGAGGTGCGCCCCGTAGACAACAGTGTAGCGTTCACGATCACGACCCTTGGCATCCTGGATAACCAGCGAGCCACTTCGGTTCATCACCACAAGCGCCCCCGCTCGCGCCTCAACAACCTGCAGTTCTTCAAACCGCACAGTGCCGGAATGCTTTGCTTCAAGCGTTGACTGCTCCGACACTCGCGAGGCAGTTCCACCAATGTGGAATGTTCGCATCGTTAACTGAGTCCCAGGCTCGCCGATCGACTGTGCAGCAATGACGCCAACTGCTAAACCACGCTCAACCAACTGACCCGTTGCCAAATCACGCCCGTAGCATTTTGTACAGACACCCCGACGCGACGAACACGTGAGCACCGAACGGATACGGACGCGCTCAATACCAGCTTCTTGGATATCCGAAGCCAACCTTTCCGTGATCTCTTCACCCTCATCAATAATTACAGCGTTCGTGATGGGATCATGAATGGGATCGAGTGTAACGCGACCGATAATCCGATCGCGCAGCGGCTCAATGATCTCTCCACTCTCTACGATCGCCCGGGCATCAATCCCATCCATCGTTCCACAATCATCCTTGGAAATGATTACATCCTGCGCGACATCAACTAAACGACGAGTCAGGTAGCCAGAATCAGCGGTTTTAAGTGCCGTATCGGCCAAACCTTTTCGCGCCCCATGAGTTGAGATGAAGTACTGCAACACAGTCAAACCTTCACGGAAGTTTGAGGTAATCGGCGTCTCGATAATCTCACCAGAAGGCTTTGCCATTAATCCGCGCATGCCGGCCAGCTGCCGAATTTGCTGCTTACTACCCCGAGCACCGGAATCAGCCATGATGTAGACCGGGTTGAAATTCCGGCCTGACGGGGCCGACTCGTCCATCTCTGCAAACATCTCGTCAGCGATTCGTTCGGTAACATCCGACCAAATCGCGATTACCTTGTTGTAGCGCTCACCGTTTGTGATCGACCCATCCAGATACTGTTGCTCAACCTTGATAACGTCAGCCCTCGCATTGTCAACAAGCTGCGCCTTTTCTGATGGGATAATCAGGTCATCAATACCGATAGATAGACCAGATTGAGTCGCGGAAAGGAAACCGAGATTCTTAATCACATCGAGCATACTGACGGTCTTCTCTAAACCGAACCGGAGATAACAGTACTGAACTAGCTGCTGCAGCCCTTTCTTCTTTAGCAAGCCATTAATAAACGGTACGCCGTCAGGCAGTGCGTTGTTAAAGATGACGCGCCCAACCGTCGTAGTGATAATCGTCTTGGATACCTGCTTCACGTCTGCATACAACACATCCTGATCAACGCGACTAGAGGATAGATCCATCAGTTCTCCACTCACCCTTAGCCGAATCGGTGACAGGGTCTCAACTTCACCTGCCTCCTTCGCATGAAGCACATCCTCTACGCAGCCGAACAGACGACCCTCCCCTTTGGCACCCGTTTTGGACTTAGTCAGGTAATAACAGCCCAGCACAATGTCCTGTGATGGCACCACGATAGGTGCACCGTTTGCTGGCGAAAGGATGTTGTTCGAGGACATCATCAGAACTGAAGCTTCGATCTGCGCTTCTGGACCTAGCGGGATATGAACAGCCATCTGATCGCCATCGAAGTCAGCATTGAATGCAGTGCAGACGAGCGGATGAATTCGAATTGCCTTTCCCTCCACCAGCACTGGTTCGAACGCTTGGATTCCAAGCCGATGAAGTGTCGGAGCCCGGTTTAGGAGCACGGGATGTTCACGGGTTACTTCCTCAAGAATGTCCCACACTTCAGGCTGGTGCTGCTCGACCATTTCCTTGGCCTGCTTAATAGTGGTCACGAGCCCACGCTCTTCAAGCTTGTTGTAGATAAAGGGCTTGAAAAGCTCCAGCGCCATCTTCTTTGGAAGGCCGCACTGATTCAACTTTAACTCCGGTCCGACTACAATGACCGAACGCCCGGAATAATCCACGCGTTTACCCAGCAAATTCTGCCGGAACCGACCCTGCTTCCCCTTAAGGGTGTCAGAAAGCGATTTCAATGGCCGGTTATTAGCGCCACGCAATACGCGACCTCGTCTGCCATTGTCGAAAAGCGCGTCAACTGCTTCTTGCAACATCCGCTTCTCATTCCGAATAATCACATCGGGAGCCTTGAGCTCCATTAACTTCTTGAGACGGTTATTGCGGTTAATCACACGGCGGTACAAATCGTTCAGGTCAGATGTAGCGAACCGTCCGCCATCGAGTGGTACGAGCGGACGCAACTCGGGAGGAATCACAGGAACCACGTCAAGAATCATCCACTCCGGCTTGTTATCAGAACGCCGAAAAGAATCAACCACTCGGAGCCGTTTTGAATATTTCAACTTCTTTTGTACCGACGTTTCACTCCGCATTAAGTCGCGGAGCTCTTCAGCTAGCTCATCCACACTGATGCGCTTCAGCAACTCCTTAATGGCCTCAGCGCCCATCTGCGCTTTAAACCCAAGACCTGGCTTTACCCTTGTTGCGCGGAACTGTTCTTCGTTCAGTAGTTGGTTCTGCTTAAATTCAGTATCACCGGGATCGATGACGACATAGGCCTCGAAGTACAGAATTCGCTCAAGGTCACGCAATGAGATATCCAACAAATGACCAATACGGCTTGGTAGACCTTTAAAGAACCAGACGTGACTGACCGGTGCCGCCAACTGAATGTGGCCGAGACGCTCCCTTCGTACTTTCGCTTGCGTAACTTCAACACCACACTTATCGCAGATTACACCCCTGTGCTTCATCCGCTTGTATTTCCCACAGAGGCACTCCCAATCTACGACCGGTCCAAAAATCTTCGCGCAGAACAAACCATCTCGTTCAGGTTTGAACGTTCGGTAGTTGATCGTCTCTGGTTTCGTCACCTCGCCATGCGACCATGAAAGTATTCGCTCGGGCGAGGCAAGACTAATCCTGATGTTGTCAAATTCTGTAGTTAACGAACCGCGGTCTGCAAAGCTTGGTCTCATAGATCCTTCATCGCAAATGTAGTTTCAGGGACCGGTCGTAGACCATGTCCAGATGGTGATTCAACCTACACTTCCTCGAGTTCTTTCTCCGTTGGTGGAAGCCCCTCTATCACTCTTGACGGCGTTTTCAATAATTCCACATCGAGGCAAAGAGCCTGTAACTCACGAATTAGCACGTTAAACGACTCCGGCAAGCCTGGTGTGAAGGACGTGTCATCCTTCACAATTGCCTCATAAAGCTTCGCACGCCCAGTGACATCATCAGACTTCGCAGTCAAGAGTTCTTGCAGTATGTGCGCTGCACCGTATGCCTCGAGCGCCCACACCTCCATCTCTCCAAACCGTTGGCCACCGAACTGCGCCTTGCCACCAAGCGGCTGCTGTGTGATCAACGAGTACGGGCCGATCGATCGCGCGTGAATTTTCTCATCGACTAAATGCGATAACTTGAGGATATAAATGTAGCCGACGGTCACATCTTGCTCGAACACCTCTCCAGTCATCCCGTCAAACAGTTGAGTCTTGCCGCCAGTCGGGTATCCCGCTTGCTCAAGCCAGCCCTTGATCTCCTTTTCAATGGCTCCATCGAAGACCGGAGTCGAAAAATATAGCCCGAGCGCATGTGCGGCCCATCCGAGATGAGTTTCAAGAATCTGACCGACGTTCATCCGTGATGGAACGCCGAGAGGGTTCAACACGATCTCAACTGGCGTTCCATCAGGCAGATACGGCATATCCTCTTCTGGCAGTATCCTCGCAATTACCCCCTTGTTACCGTGCCTCCCGGCCATCTTGTCGCCCACAGAAAGCTTTCGCTTCATAGCAACGTAGATCTTGACAAGCTTGATCACGCCTGGCGGCAACTCATCGCCACGCCGAATCTTCTCCTTTTTTTCTTCGAACTCTTGCCTAATGACTTCGACCGCTCGCGTGGTTCGGTTTTCGAGCCTATTCAAATCTTCCTCAAGTCGAGGATCGTCGGTTGCTATCGCCATCCTCGCGATCGCTTCATAAGGCATCCCTTCAAGCATCTCAACAGTAAGAACGGTTCCTTGATCGAGAAGTTTCACGTCACCATGGTCGCTGTACAGGTCTTTCCTCAACCTTTCCCCGGGGAGCATCTGGAGGAGGTGCTTCTTCACCTCGTCGTGAAAAATACGTATTTCATCCTTGAAATTCTTCTCCATCATCTCGAGCTCTTCAGCTTCAATCGCCTTGGCCCGGTCATCCTTCTCAATGCCCTTACGCGAAAAGATCTTCACGCCAACAATGATGCCGTCGATACCGGGAGGACATGTCAGAGACGCATCGCGCACATCACCAGCTTTCTCGCCGAAGATTGCACGTAACAGCTTTTCCTCAGGCGTGAGTTGAGTTTCGCCCTTAGGCGTCACCTTGCCAGCCAATACGTCGCCAGGTTTCACATAAGCGCCAATCCTAATAATTCCGCTTTCGTCGAGATCGTTCAAGAATCCTTCGGATACATTAGGAATGTCTCGGGTGATTTCCTCAGGACCGAGCTTCGTGTCACGAGCTTCAATCTCGAATTCCTCNATATGAATCGACGTGTAGTAATCGTCTNTAACCANCCGTTCGGAAACGAGAATTGCATCCTCGAAATTGTAACCACGCCAAGGCATGAACGCGACCAAAACATTTTGACCAAGTGCTAATTCGCCGAGCTCTGTGCAGGGTCCATCTGCAAGCGCCTGGCCCATTTCCACACGTTGTCCGGCGCGGACGATCGGTTTCTGATTGATACACGTATTCTGATTTGACCGTTTAAACTTAATCAGGGGGTAAGTGTCAGGCTTCATATCGGCAGCAGTCTTAACACCACTATCGACTCGCACCACAATGCGCTGTGAATCAACATAATCAACCGTTCCACCACGACGCGCGCTCACGACTGACCCTGAATCGCGCGCCGTGATGTACTCCATACCCGTGCCTACAAACGGCGCACGTGCCCGTAGTAACGGCACTGCCTGACGTTGCATGTTCGATCCCATCAACGCTCGATTTGCATCGTCATGTTCTAGGAATGGAATCAGCGAGGCCGCGACAGATACGAGCTGTTTCGGTGAAACATCTATGAAATCAACCTTTTCACGTGGCGCTAGAATGAACTCGCCTGCCCGGCGTGCGTTGACACGGTCACCTGCAAGCATTCCCTGCTCGTCAACGGAGGCATTTGCTTGCGCAATGACGTATTGGTCCTCTTCCCAAGCAGACAGATAGAATGAGTGCGGTTCGAATTCCGCCGCACGCTTCTTCCGCGACTTTACCGTAGCGTTCTCGTCAAGTACTTCCTGCAATTCGACGATATCGCCGATCTTGAATTGCGTCCCACCAGCGTTGGTAATGAGGACTGCATCACTTACATGGCCGTTATTGACACGGCGGTAGGGCGCCTCAATAAACCCGAACTCGTTGATTCGGGCGTAGCAGGACAAAGAAGAGATCAAGCCTATATTTGGACCTTCCGGCGTTTCGATCGGACAGATCCGTCCATAGTGTGTCGGATGGACGTCGCGTACCTCGAACCCAGCACGTTCACGTGATAGACCGCCTGGCCCAAGCGCCGACAAACGACGCTTATGGGTGACCTCCGAGAGCGGATTGGTCTGATCCATAAATTGAGACAGTTGGGAAGATCCAAAAAACTCTCGGATCGCAGCCATGACCGGTTTAGCGTTGATCAGATCATGCGGCATCGCCGTCGTCATTTCTTGGTAGATAGACATTTTTTCTTTAATTGCCCGTTCCATCCGTACCAAGCCAATCCGAAATTGATTCTCAAGCAACTCACCAACCGACCGGACACGNCGATTACCNAGATGNTCGATNTCATCAACGTTCNCGGGATTTCGNCTTAGNTTNAAGAGGTAGCTAATCACCTCGNAGAAATCCTGAGGATGNAGAATNTTNTCNTCNAGAGGAGTNTCGAGNTTCAGCTTAGTGTTGAGNTTTAAACGACCGACACGNGANAAATCNTATTTATGATGATTAAAAAACATGCCCTCAAAAAGCGATCGCGAGCTATCAAGCGTTGGTGGATCGCCTGGTCGCAAACGACGATAGATCTCGATTAGAGCTTCTTCATGGGTTCTAACCATGTCTTTTCTGAGGGTAGTCGAAAGGACAGGGCCAATCTCGTCGCTCTCCGGAAAGAAGATCTCGAGAACTTCAACGTCCTTTTCCTCCGCCATCGATATCACCCGCGGCGTGACCTCCTCATTGGCCTCGAGAATCACTTCACCAGTAGCGGGGTCGACCACATCGGCGGCTGCAAAGGCACCATCAAGCTCTGCGGCAGAGATTTCGATCGACTTAACCCCTGCATTTTTCAGTTCGGTCACTACAGCACTAGTGAGCTTCTTGCCGGGGAGTACGGAGGTGTCGGAACCAGGAATATCCAGGCTCGTTGCCGCTCGACGGCCAACGATTGACTCCTGGACCATCCACCGCAGACTACCCTGATTAACTTGGAGCGTGTCGACAGTGTAAAAGTTTCGAATAATCTCGTCGGTACTCCGCAGTCCTAAAGCGCGCAAGAAAACGGTCGCCAGAAACTTGCGCTTTCGATCGATGCGTATGTAAAGCAAATTTTTTGCGTCGTACTCGAATTCGACCCACGATCCTCGATACGGGATAATCTGCGAAACAAAGGACGTCTTGTCGGACGAGTGAAAGAACGCTCCTGGTGAACGGTGAAGCTGTGAAACGATTACACGCTCGGTTCCATTAACGATGAACGTGCCGTTCTCAGTCATCAACGGAACATCGCCGAAGTAAACCTCCTGCTCTTTGATGTCACGAATGGATTTGACCCCAGTTTCAGGGTCCCTATTCCACACAACTAAGCGAATGGTGACCTTGAGCGGCACGGCATAGGTCATCCCTCGTTCTTGGCATTCCCCGACGTCATATTTCGGTTTCAACACAACGGAAGTGTCACAGACCTCGCACGTGTCACCCTGCGCGAGGTTCGCCTGTCCACACTCGGGACATAGCACTTCCCCTAAACCATCGGAACCTGCGATCAACATCACCCCACAGCCTTCGCATGGAATCCGAAGGTGCTTTAATCCGGAGAGTCGACCACATCGACACTCCCAATTTCCAATCCAGTAATCGATGAACTCAAGTGACGAATTCTCACGAAAATCGCTAATCGGAAAAACCGACTTGAAGACCGATTGCAGTCCAGCATCCAGGCGCTCCGCTGGCAGTTGATTCATCTGCAAGAAGCGCTCGTATGATTTCCGCTGGATATCAATGAGATTGGGAATCGGTATTGTGGTGTTGATCTTCGAAAAATCGATGCGTTCTCGATAAACGTTCTTAGGTAGGCTGTTGTACATACTTGAGTGAACTCATGGCACGGCGATTAAACCGTTCCTGTGGAAAAAAAACGTTATCAACTCTGACTCGTGGCACCATCTAGCAGACCTAGTGCACACGAACCCCGTTCGACAAGTGCCACCCTGGCCTCAACTGGCATAGCACTCCCTACAGACGCAACAGCTACTTGATCTCGACTTTGGCGCCGACTTCTTCAAACTTCTTCTGGATTGCTTCAGCCTCGTCCTTCGGCACACCTTCCTTGACAGCCTTAGGCGCGCTTTCGACTAAATCCTTTGCTTCCTTCAATCCTAGGCTAGTGACTTCACGAACGGCTTTAATGACATTAATTTTCTTGTCGCCAATCTCAGTGAGAGTAACCGTAAACTCGGTCTGCTCTTCTGCTGCCGCACCACCGGCACCCGGCGCAGCTACCGCTCCCGCCATGGCCACTGGCACCGCGGCTGACACACCCAGCTCTTCCTCAAGGGCTTTAACAAGCTGCGAAAGCTCCATCACAGAGATTCCCTTGATGTATTCAACTATTTGTTCCTGCGTAACATCAGCCATCATTTATTCTCCTGACGTAAGACGAGCGCACGCAGCACGGATAGCGCCACGAATTAATCGCCTTTCTTTCCTTCAATCTGTGCAAGCACATTCATAAAATCTCGCGGAACTCCACCCAGCACTGTGACCAACCGAGTCATCGGGGCCTGCAGTACGGACAGAAGCTTGGCGTAGAGTTCAGGCTTGCTAGGCAGCGTTGCTAGTTCGTCCACCTCCGCAGGCGTGAAGTTCCGTCCCTGGACAATGGCTGCCTTAACCTTAAGTCCAGGGGCCGTCTTTGCAAAGATGGTGAGCGTCTTCGCCAACGACACTGGATCGGCGTCGGAATAGGCTACAGCCGTTGGACCTTGAAACATTTCACCCAACGACTCGAAAGCACTCCCTTGTATCGCCTTCTTGGCAAGCCTGTTCTTAACTACTCGATACTGGCCATCCGCAGCACGTACCTGTCGACGCAACTCCGTAGCTTTAGGAACATCTAGACCCTTAAAGTCTACGAGCAATACGCTATCCGCTGACTTAAACAGCGACGCTAACTGTTGCTGCTCAACCTCTTTTTCCGCTCTCGTAACTGCCATGACTTACGCCATTTCCGCAACCGCGGGATCGACCTTCACTCCTGGACCCATCGTCGACGACACCGTCAGACTTCTCAAATACTTACCTTTCGCAGCAGCGGGTTTCGCCTTCATGACGCTCGACACAATCGCCTGTGCGTTGTCGATAAGATTCTGTTTCGGAAATGAGACTTTACCAATCGGCGCATGAATAATGCCGGTCTTGTCCACGCGAAACTCCACCTTCCCCGCCTTGATCTCTTTCACGGCCTTCCCGATATCAACGGTGACCGTTCCAGTCTTTGGATTAGGCATTAACCCCCGCGGACCGAGCACCTTCCCAAGCTTTCCGACTGATCGCATCATATCCGGCGTGGCCACTACTGCCTCGAAATCGATCCAGCCAGCCTGAATTTTTTCTACAATTTCTTCACCACCGACAAGGTCCGCGCCGCTCTCCTCAGCCTCCTTTTGCTTTTCGCCGACCGCAATTGCTAGCACGCGTTTACTCCTACCAAGTCCGTGCGGAAGAACAACTGTGCCACGCACCATTTGATCTGCGTGTTTCGGATCAACCCCTAGACGAAGCGCCATTTCAACCGTCTCATCGAACTTGGCAAACTTCACCTGTTGCACGAGCGGAATCGCGTCCTCAAGCTTCAGCAATGCCTCCGGAACCTTCTCCTTAGCCATCTTGAACTGCTTTGTCATCCGCTGCATCTGCACACCTTCAAGTCTTGCGGGGTTACCCGGTGACGTCTAACCCCATCGACCGTGCCGTTCCGCACACAATCTTTACTGCAGACTCTAGGGACTCGCAGTTCAGATCGGGCATCTTTACCTTGGCTATCTCCTCAACATCCTTGGTCGTTATTGTCCCCACCTTAGTCTTATTGGGCTCACCTGAACCCTTAGCGATATTAGCAGCGCGCTTAAGCAGTACCGCCGCCGGCGGGGTCTTAGTGATAAAGGTGTATGAGCGATCAGCGTAAACCGTAACGACTGCGGGAATAATGAGCCCGTCTTGACCTGCCGTCTTTGCATTAAACGCCTTGCAAAAGTCCATGATGTTCAACCCGTGTGGACCGAGCGCCGTGCCTACAGGAGGCGCAGGCGTTGCCTTACCGGCAGCAATCTGAAGCTTCACCTGGGCTAGAACTCTCTTCGCCATACTTCCACTCGCACTCCAACACAGGTGTCGCGGAAACCCTATTCTAGAGCTTCTCCACCTGCAAAAAATCTAGCTCTACCGGCGTTGCACGGCCGAAAATCGTCACCATAACCTTCAAAGTGCTCTTATCGAGGTTGACCTCGTCAACCGTGCCGCTAAAGTTCGTAAAAGGTCCCTCGTTGATGCGCACCTGGTCGCCCTTATCAAACATGTACTTCGGCTTTGGCTTTTCGGCGGCAACAGTGACCTGATGCAGAATCTGATCGACTTCCTCTCGAGTCAGGGGGGTCGGCTTCACGCCGGCGCCCACAAAGCCCGTGACCTTCGGCGTGTTCTTGACAACGTGCCAGGTATGGTCGGACATATTCATCTCGACCAATATGTAGCCTGGAAAGAAACGCTTCGAACTAACAACTTCCCGGCCGGCTCGCATTTCCAGTACGTTTTCAGTCGGAATCAGAACCTCGCCAATTTCGTTCTGCAGTTCGTAGGCCTGGACACGCTGTGCGAGCGATTCCGCCACCTTATTCTCAAAACCAGAGTAGGTGTGCACGATATACCACTGCTTTGTTATGACTTCTGTCATGCGACACCAAACGCATTGAACACCCGCCCAATCACGGCGTTGAGCAATAGATCGATCCCCCAAAGATAAATACCGAAAAAGATCGACGTCAGTATGACCACAAAGGTCGTCGCGTACACTTCCTTCTTCGACGGCCAGGTCACGCGTTCCAGTTCGTTCCGAACCTGGGCCAAAAAGGTTCGCGACTGATCCCAAAACCCTATTACACCGCTCATCGTACCGTCTCGACCGTTTCGCCTCCTCCTCTGCAAGCAGATGGAGGACGTGGATGGCAGGCCAGGAGGGACTCGAACCCCCAGCCCCCGGTTTTGGAGACCGGTGCTCTACCAATTGAGCTACTGGCCTACAACAATAAAATTCCGCCTACCTCGTCTCCCGATGGGTCGTATGCGTCCGACACCACCGACAGAATTTCTTAATCTGCAGACGATCAGACATAGTCCTTTTGTTCTTGGTCGTGCTGTAGTTACGCCGCTTACACTCGTTGCACGCCAACGAAATAATGTCGCGCATTAACTGGTCCTCAATCCCGTATCCCTACTCCACAATCTCGGTAATAGTACCAGCCCCAACCGTACGGCCGCCTTCACGAATTGCGAACCGCAACCCTTTCTCCAGCGCCACCGGTGTGATCAACTCTACCGCCACTGTTACGTTATCCCCCGGCATTACCATCTCTACACCTTCAGGTAATGTTGATACTCCCGTCACATCCGTTGTACGTAGATAAAACTGTGGTCGATACCCGTTAAAAAACGGCGTGTGACGCCCGCCTTCGTCCTTCGTCAGCACGTAGACTTCACCCTTGAACTTCGTGTGTGGCGTGATCGAGCCAGGCTTGGCCAACACCTGCCCACGCTCCACGTCGTCCTTCTCTGTCCCCCGCAGTAACACACCCACGTTGTCCCCTGCAACGCCTTCATCCAGCAGTTTCCGAAACATTTCAACTCCGGTCACCACCTTCTTCTGTGTCTCTGCAAAGCCAACAATCTCAATCTCTTCGCTGACTAGCACCTTCCCTCGTTCTACACGGCCCGTCACCACTGTGCCGCGCCCGGAAATTGAGAAGACATCTTCAATCGGCATCAAAAACGGCTTGTCCACATCCCGCTCTGGAAGTGGGATGTATTCATCCACCGCGGCCATCAATTCCTTAAGCGATTTGGCCGCCTCCTCGTCTCCCTCCAGCGCTTTCAAGGCAGAGCCCTTTATCACCGGCAAGTCGTCCCCTGGAAATTTATATGTGTTCAGCAGTTCCCGTACTTCCAGCTCCACCAGCTCCAGGAGTTCCGGATCGTCCACCGCATCAACCTTATTCAGGAACACCACCAAATACGGCACTCCTACCTGCCGCGCTAGCAGGATATGCTCCCGTGTCTGGGGCATCGGTCCGTCAGTTGCCGCCACAACTAAAATCGCACCATCCATCTGCGCCGCTCCCGTGATCATGTTCTTCACGTAATCGGCGTGTCCCGGGCAATCCACGTGTGCATAGTGACGATTCTCCGTGGTGTACTCCACGTGTGCCGTTGCGATGGTAATTCCCCGCTCTCGTTCTTCCGGTGCGTTGTCGATCGAGTCGAATGACCGGAATGACACCTTGTCGTCCCCAGCCGACAGCACTTTCGTAATCGCTGCCGTTAACGTCGTCTTTCCGTGGTCAATATGGCCAATTGTGCCGATGTTGACGTGTGGCTTCGATCGATCAAATTTTTCCTTCGCCATGGCTTATCCCTCTCTTCCCCACTCTACCGGCATCGTCCAACCAGCATCCGCAGATGCTGGAGCCGATGACCGGGATTGAACCGGTGACCTCGTCCTTACCAAGGACGCGCTCTGCCAACTGAGCTACATCGGCCACGAATTCGACAATGAAACTCGTCACCCGTCAGCGGCATATTAACCGCCACACACTTATCATCAAGCTCGTTTGGCTTACATCCCCGAAGATGGAGCGGGAGACGGGGGTCGAACCCGCGACCAACAGCTTGGAAGGCTGTGACTCTACCACTGAGTTACTCCCGCGAATCCCCCTCACCCGAGCCACCAAACCCGTCATCCCCTCGGCCAAGGGGCCACTCACTCTTGGTGGCGAGGGGAGGATTCGAACCTCCGAAGCCGCTAGGGCGACAGATTTACAGTCTGTTGCGTTTGACCGCTCCGCAACCTCGCCAACTCTTCATCGTCGCTCAGCGACCCGTTCCATCGCCAGCGTCGGTTCTGGGTTGCCTTCCTCCAAAAAAAAGTCATAAGTCGCAAATGGTGATACAGCAGAAGTCGATGCGCCAAATCACATGTCGCACGCCGCTCTCCGAATGTGATTTAGTAACAAAGATGAGGCCCGAACTCGAAATCGAAGCGCGCCTTGCATTCGAAAACCCATGGAGCTGGCGGAGGGATTTGAACCCCCGACCGGCTGATTACAAATCAGCTGCTCTACCTGACTGAGCTACGCCAGCCAGACAAAACGGGTACTCTAGCACGTATCATGCCATCCCGCAACCAATTATGGACTCAGCATTTAGCTCCGTTTCCACCAGAACAGTCACAATACCCATTTAGGGATGAGCTTCAGGCGGTGGCTCGCTGGCGCACAGCTTCAAACAAGGCAATACCGGCCGCAACAGAGACATTGAGACTCGCCAGCTGACCCGCCATGGGGATTGAGACGAGCCAATCGCAGCGGTCACGAACCAGCCGGCGTAATCCTTTTCCTTCACCACCAAGAACAAGAGCAGTTGGCCGTGTGAGGTCCACCTGGTCATACCGGTGACTGGCCGCTCCATCGAGCCCAACCGTCCACACACCAGCTGCCTTGAGAGTCTCGAGGGTTCTCGCAATATTTACCACCCGAACAAGCCGGATATGTGCAACTGCACCAGCCGAAGCTTTTGATGCCACCCCGTCTAGCCGTGCTGCCCGCCGTGACTGTCTGATCACCCCGTCCACCCCAGCAGCTTCAGCTGTCCTTAGAATCGCTCCAAGATTCTGCGGGTCCTCGATACCGTCGAGGACAACCAACAGTGGATTACTATTAGCCTGTAGAAGGTCCTCGAGGGTATAGGCCCGCGGTTGGTCAACGTCGGCAACAACTCCCTGGTGCAGTCGGCCTCTGGATGAACGCAGGAGTTGGGCATCGGAGCAGCGCCGCACGGAAATGCCTGAGGCTTCAGCCATCCTTACCAATGCACGCAGACGGGAACGCGGTGGATCCTCGACCCTCACCAACTTAACCTGGCCGGCTCGCAACGCTTCCGTAACCGCATTAATGCCGTAAATAACCATTTTGCAAGTAACAAGCGCCGACAGCCACCTTAGCTAAGTCCGAGTGCAGCCGCAAACGCTGCGGCTCGCTCCCGGCACCCGACAATTGGACTCAAACCGGAAGTGGAGGAAAGCTCTGCACCCCGGTCAATCGCTGGAACCACTGAATCAAGCTCCATGCCATCACTATGCCCAGTCAAAACGATCCGGATCGGGTGAAACAACGTACGGCCCCTACAGTCCGTCTCGTTTCGCAAGGCGGTCTTCAGTTCGCGAAAGCCTTCCATGTCTAACCTCGAACGGTGCGCGAGCTCAGCGGCCAGCGCTTTAATCACCCGTCGAGCCTCGGGTTGAGAGACCTCGCACTGAATCTCTGGGTCCATTAGTGTGCCGGGAACATCGAACTCAAATAGAAACTTAAGCCGTTCGGGAATCTGCTCAAGACGATCGACTGCACCCACGGCCAGGTGCGCGATGTACTTCAGAAACGCCGTGCCGTCACTATCAGGGCCGACTGCGAAACCCGCCTTCTCAAAAAACGGGACAACTAAAGTCGCCAGCCGTTCCGCCGACAGTGCCTTAAGGTTGTGTCGGTTCAGCCAGCCTAATTTTTCAGGGTCGAAGATTCCTGCGCTTCGACTGACATCAGCGATTCGAAATCGTCTGGCTAGTTCTTCGATAGGGAGAATCTCATCGTCACCGCCGGGTGACCAGCCGATAAGTGCAAGGTAGTTCGTGAGCGCTGCGGGAAGATAACCACGCTCACGCATTTCCTCTACCGAAGTGGAACCATGCCGCTTGGATAGCGGAGCTCGGTCAGGCCCCATAACCAGCGCCAGATGAGCGAAGCGTGGCTGCACGAATCCCAACGCTTCGTAAAGAAGAAGCTGGCGGGGTGTATTTGAGATGTGATCCTCCCCGCGAACAACATGAGAAATTTTCATCAGTGCGTCGTCAACAACAACAGCAAAATTGTAGGCTGGACGGCCGTCTGACCGCATGATGATCGGATCGCCTATGATCTCGCCGCTGAAGCTAACGGTCCCCCGAACGAGATCATCGAACTCAACCTGATCGACCTCAGGCACCGCAAAACGAATCGCAGCGGGTTCTCCAGCATCCAATCGGCGCCGGACGATATTAGTTGCCAATGTTCGACATGTTCCTGGATAACGTGTAGGCCGACCTGCTGCCACGGCAGCTCGACGATTTGCCTCCAATTGGTCGAATGAACAGAAGCAGTGGTAAGCAGCCCCACGTCCGAGCAATTCATCGGTATAGGCCTTGTAGGTATCGAGACGTTCTGATTGGCGATAAGGACCAAATGGACCACCAAGGTCGGGACCCTCGTCCCAGGTAATGCCCATCCATTGCAAATCCTGAAGGATGCCCTCTTCAAACTCTCGGGTTGAGCGTTCGGTATCGGTGTCTTCAATCCTCACAACCATTGTGCCATTGGCACCTCTAGCAGCCAGCCAGTTGAAGAGCGCTGTCCTGGCATTGCCAACATGCAAATAGCCGGTCGGACTAGGCGCAAAGCGAAGTCTCATGAAGGTACGCTCTCCGTCGACAGATGGTCAGCTGGCCCCAACTGCACTATTGCATGAACAGCGATAGCCTCACCGTGGCCGAGAGGTCCAATACCCTCATTCGTTTTACCCTTGATGCCAACGTCGGCCACTGTAATGCCGATAGACGCCGCGATATTCTCACGCATCGCATCGATATACGGACCGAGCCTAGGCGCTTCCGCAATCACAACGACGTCAACATTTCTTACGGTAAACCCTCGGTTGCGTACGATTTCGTATACCCCTGCCAATAAGTCCAGGCTTGATGCATCCTTCCATTTTCGCTCTGAGTCGGGGAAGTGTTGACCTATATCTCCCGCTGCAGCCGCGCCCAATATTGCATCAGCTAGCGCGTGGCACACGGCATCTGCGTCCGAGTGACCAAGCAACCCGGACGCATGAGGAATGGTTACGCCACCAAGAACCAGTGAACGTCCCTCGACAAGACGGTGTAAATCGTATCCAATTCCTATGCGCATTTCAGCATTAGCCTCGGACCGCCCAACGCGCGCCCGGGCGATTTCTAAATCTCGTGCCGTAGTCAACTTAACATTACCTAGATCCCCATCAACCAGACACACCGTATGTCCAGCACGCTCAACTAGCATTGCCTCATCTGTGACTTCCATACCAGCCGCGCCAAACGCCAGTCCATCCTCTAACACGCTTCGGCGAAATACTTGCGGGGTCTGAGCTAAGTAAATAGTGTCCCTTGGAAGCGTCGTATCAACAATGAGTGAACCGTCTGCTCTATCAACCAGTTTCACAGTATCCTGCGCAACAAGTGCCGCAATTGCAGCACCATTTTCAAGACCAGCATCCAAAGTACGATCGATGACTTCTGCGGAAACGAACGGGCGTGCAGCGTCATGCACGGCCACCAAATCGGCATTGTGGGGAACAAGAGCGAAGCCCATCGCTACAGAGTCCTGGCGACGCGGTCCTCCCCCAACAACACGTGTTGGCGTTCGCCGACTGGAAAGGTCTGCGGCGTAGCGTGCCGTCAATTCGGTCGGTAGAACGACAATAATCTCATCAACCCGTGGATGTCGGTCGAACGCATCCAGACTATGGCCAAGCACTGTTGTGTCACCCAGTGCCAAAAACTGTTTGGGAATCTCTGCCCCCATCCGAAAACCACTACCCGCCGCTGCGACGATGGCCACAATGTGCATAGACTGTTCCAACTCTCTACTTGGCTTCCAGTTGCTTCCTAGCAGCCCACGACATGATTGCGCGGGGACCTATGAATTGCATCACACGCGCAGTCACTGTATCTACCGTCGAAGCCACAACGCTCGAATCCACATCAAGTGGAGCGAATACAACAACCATCGCGCTCGTGGTCGAGGAAGTGATCATGGTGCGTACCGAATCTGACGAGGGGTTACCAAACGCACCGGTCTGGTCGCTAAGAACCAGCCGACCATCCACATGGACGTCGTCTTTTCGGATTCCTGAATAAGCCTCACCCTGGCGACCGCGTCGACATTCAATCACACCATGGATTTGATCGGCGTCATAAAGGCCAAAGGGTAACCGAGACTCTACAGAACACCAGTTACACACATCAACCAGAGCGTTGACTCGCGGTAGCGGTTCGCCCCGACGTACGCGCCTGAGCAATGCCTCTGATGAGGGACGGCGCTTCGTCGGATCGATTCCGAGCCTCCGATACAATCCGCGAACGGCCATGGTCACGTCGTCATGGCCATCTGTAGCCCGGAGTGCAGTGGCGGCCTCAGCCAAAGGCTCATCCAACGAAGGTTCACGAATCACAACGCTGAAATCGGTTACTCGAATTCCCACTAAACGAACAAAGGCACCTAGCTCTGGCGTGATCGAAATGTTGACCTCCGCACCCTGGCCGGCGGCGGACATCATTGTTTGATTACCGTTCCACTCTGGGCTCTCTCGGCATCATCACCACCCAAAGCTGTTGAAACGATGTGCTGGACCCGCTCGGCTAGTTCCGCTGCTTGGCCACGTGATAGACCCTTAGTCATAATCGGTCGGTGTACGGTCAGCGTCACCTGGCCCGGACAAGTCATGAGTCGTCCACGGCGCATTATGTGACGACTGCCGTTGACCGTCAGCGGCACCACCGGCATACCAGCCTCAATGGCCAGAACGAAGATTGCTCTCTTAAATTCCCGGAGACTTCCATCAATCGATCGTGTGCCTTCAGGAAATACGATTAAGGAGAGGCCGAGGCGCATGATGCTCGTAACCCGTCTGAAAACCTCAGTACCCGGCCTCGACCGATCGACGAGCACGTGCCCAGTGCGCCTCAGATGACACCCTAACATTGGAAATCGACCCAGTGACTCCTTTGCGATGATTCGTAGTTGGAACGGTAGTGACAAAAAAATAATTGGGATATCGTAAATGCTTTGATGATTCGCGGTGAAGACATAGGTTTCATGCGGTGCTAGAAGATCCTGACCATGAACATCAACATTCACTCCGGTCGTCGCCAAAATCAACCATGACCAGGTACGGGCACAAAGATGGCCAAAGTCGCCACGCCCACCGAAGACACTTGAACCAATCGACAGTACACCCAACACAATGGTGTACACACCAATCATAGGAATCAGAAAAAAAACGGTTCGCCACCAATGAAATGGAAAAGTCGACACTGCGTAATCAGCTCAAGCGATCAATACATCGAGTGCCTCGTCAACAGCCCGTACAGGGATCGTTTCAAAGTCCTCGATATCAAGTTTCTCGTGATTGGCTGCAGGCACAACACAGCGCCGAAACCCGAGCTGTGCTGCTTCTCGGACCCGGAGTGCAGCTTGGCTAATGCCCCGCACCTCACCCGCCAGTCCAACCTCTCCGAAGACGGCAGTACTCGCGTCAATCGGGCGGTTACGAACGCTTGACGCAACAGCCGCGACAATTCCTAAATCAGCCGCGGGCTCGTTTACATTCATTCCACCTGCGATGTTCACGAAGACGTCATCGCCAGATACGTTGAGACCAACTCGCTTCTCTAATACCGCTAGCAGTAGCCCAAGACGATGCTGGTCAATTCCGCTCGCCGTACGACGAGCCGTGCCGTACGTACTTGTGCTAACGAGAGCCTGCACTTCGACAAGGATTGGTCGAGAGCCCTCTACACAACAAAGGACGGCCGAGCCCGGTGCGCCAGCGGACCGCTCCGCGAGAAACAGCTGCGAAGGATTGGGCACTGGCCGAAGTCCACCGTCAGTCATTTCAAAAACGCCGAGCTCGCTCACAGCTCCATACCGATTCTTTACAGCACGAACTATCCGATGGGACTGATACCGCTCCCCTTCGAAGTACAACACGGTGTCAACGATATGCTCTAGCGTCTTGGGTCCGGCGAGTGCGCCGTCCTTGGTGACATGACCGACGAGAAATGTTGGAATGTGATGGCTCTTGGCACTGAACAGCAACTGGGTGGCCGCTTCGCGGATTTGACCAATGCTTCCAGGTGCCGACTGCAACTTGGGCGAAAACACAGTCTGCACAGAGTCAATGACGATGAGCGCTGGCTGTCGGCGTGCAATCTCCTCCAGAATCCGTTCCAGACAGGTTTCAGCAAATAAGAAAAGCGGGGCCTGGCCTATACCCAGGCGTTCGCCCCGAACTTTGATTTGATGCTCTGATTCTTCCCCGGAACAATAGAGCACCGGCCCGCTCACGGCCGCAACACGAGCCGCCGCCTGCAAAAGTAGGGTCGATTTACCAATCCCGGGTTCTCCTCCAAGGAGAACCAACGACCCGGGTACTGCGCCACCACCAAGTACTCGATCGAGCTCATTAATACCAAGTGACAAACGGTCCATTTGGGCCATTTCGACATCGGCATATAGACGCGCGCCTTCCGTTGACGTGAGGCCCAGTCTGGCCTCGTCATCCGACGGTGCTGGACCGACCCGTTCCTCAACGAAAGAGTTCCATGCGTCGCAACCCGGACACCTTCCAAGCCACTTTGACTCCTGGGCACCGCAGGTTTGACACACAAAGCAGGTACGGGACTTCATTCTTCGCACACCACCTGCACGCTGTCGTCCATTAGTGACGATCGCCGACTCAATGATGTGTCGTCGTTTGGTTCTCGAAGCGCGTGATTTCTTTGAGAAACGCTAAACGCACTGTGCCGGTCGGACCGTTCCGTTGCTTACCAATGATTACTTCAGCAGTGTTCTCATTCTCGGGCTTACGGTCATACACATCTTCACGGTAAATGAACAACACTACATCAGCGTCCTGTTCAAGCGCGCCCGACTCGCGAAGATCTGAAAGCTGAGGGCGGTGTTCAGAACGCGACTCCGGCGCTCGGCTGAGTTGCGATAAGGCAACAACTGGGACCTCAAGCTCCTTTGCCAAACCCTTTAGGGAACGAGAAATCGACGCCAGTTCTAAGTTCCTGTTTTCGAACCGCCCGCGACCTTGCATCAACTGAAGGTAATCGATAATCAGCAGGTGCAGACCGTGCTCTGACTTCAGTCGGCGCGCTTTAGCGCGCATCTCAAGAACACTAAGTGACGTCGAGTCATCGATAAACACGCGGGCCTCCCCCAAAACTCCGAGGGCCTCCGACAACTTCTTATATTCCTCACTACCGAGAAAACCACCGCGGAACTTGTGTGCGTCGATTCTGGCCTCAGAAGTGAGCATCCGAAGGAATAACGCCTGCTTCGACATCTCCAGGCTAAACACGCCAACCGTCTTTTCGGTTTTGGTGGCCACGTGTTGCGCGATATTCAGAGCCAAGCTGGTCTTACCCATTGACGGCCGCGCCGCTATGATCACCAAATCGGACGGCTGAAACCCAGACGTCAACCTGTCGAGGTCTGTGAAGCCACTTGGGACGCCCGCAAGAAAGCCTTGTTGATTCTCGAGCTTTTCAAGGGTTTCAAGACCGCCCGGGACAAGATCACGAAGGCTTTGAAAACCTTCTGTTAGCCGACCATCAGCAATCTGAAAGATCTCTGATTCCGCTTGGTCCAGTTGGACCTCTGGCTCAACTTCAGCCTGGTAGGCCGTTGTGAGAATCTTGTTGGCGGAGCCAATGAGGCTGCGGAGAGTCGCTTTTTCCTTAACGATTTTTGCATAGTACTCAACGTTTGTTGATTTTGGTACGCCGTCGACGAGCGCTGCAATGTAAGCTGGGCCACCTACCTCATTTAAGTTACCCGCGCGGTTCAGCTCTTCCTTGAGCGTAACGAGGTCAATAACTTCATCGCGCTCAAAAAGACTGACCATCTTGTCAAAGATTTGTTGATGGGCATGCCGATAGAAATCTGGAGAATCGATTAGCTCGGCCGCACGATTAAATTGCTCGTTGTCAATGAGCACGGCTCCGAGTACGGCCTTCTCGGCCTCTAAATTGTGAGGAAGTGACCGCTCAGATACAGGTGTCTCAGGCATAGCTAACGTGTCCGTCGCTGCCCGGTGCGATTACCCCACCAGATACCGTTATGAGGGTCACACTGAACCTTTTAGCACGAAGCCGTATAGGCCAAGCGCCGTGAGCCACGCAGTTTACCAAAGACAGCGAGGGAGAGAAGACGTTTCCCTAACTCCTTACTCGTCTACGACTTCTTTAATGACCTTGAGTGCGACCTGCGCCGTTACTTCGCGGTGTACCTTCACCGGAATGGAAAACTCACCTAGCTCCCTAATAGGCTCACCCAATTGAATCTTGCGCTTGTCCACATCGATCTGTTGAGCCGCCAGACTCTCCGCAATATCAGCTGCGGTGACCGAACCGTATAAGGTGTCCTGCTCACCCACACGCCGCGCGATAACACACTCGGCCGAACCCAAACTCGCTGCGAAAGCCTCTGCCGTTTGTTTATCGGCCGCTTCACGGACCTCGGCGAGTTTCCGCTCGCGTTCAATCTGTCGACGGTTATTTTCCGTTACCGGCAAGGCTAGCTTCCGCGGTAGGAGGTAATTCCGAGCGTAGCCCCTTGCGACCTTGACAACATCACCACGCCGCCCAAGGTTATCGATGTGTTCCCGAAGAATGATATCCATGCATTCACTCCGACGGCCCAGTGCCCTCAGTAACCGACCAGCCTGCAGACCCTAATCTGTTACGTAGGGTATGAGCGCCAACTGACGAGCACGTTTAATTGCCGTCTGCAATTTTCGTTGGTGCGTCGCGCATGTCCCTGAAAGGCGACGCGGCTGGATCTTGCCACGCTCAGGGATGAACGGCATCAGCATCCGCGCATCCTTATAGTCAATGTAATCGACCTTTTCGACACAAAACCGACACACTTTTCTACGGCGAAACAGACCGCTTTTTCGGCCGCCACGGTCATCCTTCTTTTTGCTGTCCTTGCGACCACCACGACCACTTCGTTTTCCAACCATAAACTCCCCTTATTCCTTTTCTTCAGCCGCTGCCTCTACGGGAGGTCGCGCAGCTGGGGCCTCCGGCGGTAATCCACGCCCAGCCCGACGGCGCTTACGCGTTTCGGCTCGTCTGGTTGCAGTGCGCTCGGCGACGTGAAGCTCTTCGTCCACTCGCACCACCAAATGGCGGACTACGTCTTCTGCCACTCGAAGCCGCCGCTCTAGCTCGGTCACCATTTCGCCTGAACCCGACAGAAGCTCAAGCACATACGTCCCTTCTTTGTAGTGATTGACCTCATAAGCCAACCTTCGTTTGCCCCAGTTTTCAGTCTTCTCAATACGTCCGTCGAATTTTCCCACAATCGCTTCAACCTGCGTATGCAACTCCGCCACGACTTCATCAGTCGCGCTTGGCGACACGATGTAGACTAGTTCGTACTGCCTGAGTGTTGACATAGAGCTCCTTTTGGACTTGACGGCCACGCCACAGGTGGCAAGGAGTCTTAGGGACTCGCGCGTCGATTATCCTAAGCGCTTCGAGTGCGCTACTTACGCACCTGACTACTAAGAGTGTTCACTGTTCTCCTTATCCGCAACCGACGATTCAGGTTCCGGACCATTGAAACGATTCATAACGTATCCGATTCCATTACCAACGAACGCATCGACGGCGTCAGCGGCTCTCGCGATTGAGTCGCGAATAGCCGTTTCCTCAGAAGTTTCGAATCTCGACAGTACGTGGGCTGCGAGGTCACGCCGCACATCCCCGCGTCCCACACCAACCCGAAGACGAGAAAACCCCTCCGTTCCAAGCGCGTCGATTATCGACGCCAGGCCGTTGTGCCCCCCGTCTCCACCACTTGCTCGAGCCCGCAAACGCCCAAGGGGCAACTCCACATCCTCTGCCACGATAAGCACATCGTCAAGTGTAATCCGATAGTAACGAACCAAGGCGGCAACGGCCAATCCACTTCGGTTCATAAATGTTAAGGGCTTAACCACCAGCAGTCCAGGGTCGACACCCCGAGTTCTCGCTATGACGGCCTCGGTTGGCGCTGACTCAAACTCAAGCGAATGTCGGGTCGCTACTTCACCCACCACATCGAAGCCAACGTTATGCCGTGTGCCTTGATACTTACGGCCAGGATTGCCCAGCCCAACAATCAGTCGCACGCTCAGTCAAGGTCGGAGTAGCAAGATTACGAGGAGGATTCCTCGCCACTCTCCTCCTGCTCAGCCTTGCCCTTCTTGATTACCTCAGGCTCGGCGGCTTCGCCCTCAGCGCCTGCCTCACCTTCAGCCACTACCTCAGGCTCCTCTTCAACTTCGGCCTTCGGTGCCACCACATGAACGAGTAGAACGTCTGGAGAGCTAACCGGCGTCCACTTGACCCCTTCGATCACTTCACGGAGCCGGACACCTTGGCCAATCATCAACTCGCTTACATCAACTTCTAAATGCTCTGGAATATCAGCCGGTAGGCACTCAACCTCAACTTCTCGATTCACGAAATCCAAGAGTCCACCTTCTTGCTTCACACCAACTGCCTCGCCCTTGAGAGTCACAGGCACCGATACCTTAATGACACGGTCCATCGCAACTCGATAAAAATCAACGTGTAAGAGGTGATTCACTATCGGATCGAGTTGGTATTCCTTCACCAGCACCTGCGTCGCCTTTCCACCATCAACCGTTAGGCCAATGATGGTGTTGATACCAGATTCTGAGTTAATAATCCGCATCAAAAGTTTAGGATCGAGCGAAATTGGCGTTCCACTCCCATTCTTCCCGACGCCTCCGTAAACAACCGCAGGAATTCGTCCGTCTCGACGAAGCCGACGTGTTTCGTTCTTACCAAATGTCTGCCGCGTAACCGCTTCCAAAGTTGCTTCCATAAGTACGTGCCTTTGTCAGGGCGTAGAGTTCATCGACTCACGCACCGCTCAAACGAATAATGATGACACAGACGTCTCTTCGTGAATACTTTGTATTGCTTTGCCCAATAATTTTGCCACCGAAAGAACGCGAAGCCTGTCGGATTTTGTATGAGCTTCACCCAACGGAATGGTGTTGGTTACAATCAACTCCTCCAGCGGTGATTGCTCGATCCTATCCAATGCAGGTCCAGAAAGAACGCCGTGTACTGCACATGCCAGAACTCTTCTAGCCCCAGCGTCAGCGAGCGCGTGAGCCGCATTGCAGAGTGTTCCTGCTGTATCGACGATATCATCCTGAATGATGCATACGCGGCCCCCAACCTGGCCAATAACATTCATCACCTCAGCCGTTCCATCGTCCGATCGCCGTTTATCAACAATTGCCAAATCAGCGCCGAGCCTCTTGGCATAGGCCCTAGCACGCTCAGCACCGCCAGCGTCTGGTGAGACTAGGGTCAACTCAGACTCGTCAAGAGTCGACAAGTATTCAATGATAATCGGCGCTGCGAACAGGTGGTCGACCGGAATATCAAAAAAGCCCTGAATTTGAGCCTTGTGCAGGTCCATCGTTAGAACGCGATTGGTACCGGCGGCGCCAAGCAGATTCGCAACAAGTTTGGCTGAAATAGGCACGCGCGGCTTGTCTTTCCTGTCCTGACGCGCATAGCCGTAGTACGGCATGACCGCCGTGATCCGCGAGGCTGACGAGCGGCGGAAAGCGTCGATCATTACGCATAGTTCAACTAGATGGTGGTCAACTGATTTACAAGTCGGCTGAACAACGAATACATCTGTGCCACGGATGTTCTCGTCGATTTGAAAAGAGACCTCGCTGTCAGGAAACCGCCGAAGCCTAGCTTGGCCCATAGGAATCCCCAAAACCTCGGCAATCTCCTGACCAAGCGCCGGATGCGCCGACCCCGAAAACAACTTAAGTTGTCCGCTACCCATGGTCCTCTACTAACACCACTTGGCTGGGGCGGAAGGATTCGAACCTTCGAATACGGGCTCCAAAGGCCCGCGCCTTACCGCTTGGCGACGCCCCAATCTTCGTCACCAGTCGCTGAGGCGTCAACCGGCCTCGCCCCTAACGGACCCGCGGTAAAGCCGCCGAGCCGTAAGGACGACACACACCAACGAAAATGGCAAAGGCTAACACTCTAGGGCTGGCAAGAAAACACTGGCGCAAATCCCGAGTCTATACGATGGATCCGCCCCCTGCAAGCAAGCACAAGAGAATGCTTTATGCCATTCTAGCATCTGAATCCCCAACCCTCGAGCTGGAATCAACCATCTTCACACCCTGGTCCTAGAGTGTAGTCTCACAATTAGGTTACGTCCCCACGAGTCAATGTCCTCGTCAGAATGACACGCCATTCTCGGCGTCGTAGTGCCGCCGCAGCTGCTGCGGCATCACGTCTACGCGAAAACAGTCCGAACACGCAGGAACCGCTACCCGACATAGAGGGATGTGTAGCTCCCGCTCGTCGCAGTGCGGTCTTCATGCGCCGTATTTCAGGGTATTTGGCAAGCACGGCAGGCTCCAAATCGTTGACCAGCTTAGCCACTCTCGACAGGTCGGCCGCCCGCGGAGCAAGCGGTTCTCGCGATTCCACTGGTCGCTTACGCCGCGGTGCTAGATCAAACCAGCCGTAGGCTGCCGCTGTTGAAACACCGAAGTCGGGGATTAAGAGTACCGCCCAATGCTTGGGCAGATCGACGAGGGGAAACAGCTCGTCTCCAGCTCCCAGCCCAAGTGCAGTCCCCCCGAGGAGAAAGAAAGGAACATCGGCGCCAATCCTAGACGCAACGCGATGGCAAACCGAAACACTCAACTCATCAGGCCAGAGAGCCGCCAGCGCGCGGAGCATTGCGGCGGCATCACTACTGCCGCCACCCAGACCCGCTTCGAGAGGAATCCGTTTGTCGATTACGACCGAGAGATCGCGTGGCGTACCGTGGCCCACTATGCGGAAGGCCCGGACGGCGGCCTCCCACACTAGGTTGTCCCGGCCGATCGGCACAGACGGGTCATTACATCGAAGTTCGAAGGGACCAGGACGAACGGTGACTGTCAGACAATCTGCCAGTTCGATTGATTGATAGATCGTCCGTAACTCATGAAGTCCGTCGGCTCGACGTCCTATGACTCTTAGATCAAGGTTGAGTTTTGCGTGGGCTCGAGTTACGAACCGTTGACGTCTCATGGAAAACCCAACTTGAATAAATCTACTGGTCGGCCCCTTCGACCGATGCCCGAAGTGGTCCTCGAGCGCGAAGTTCGTTCAGAGTCATCGGAACAGCATCGGGGGGGATGTCGAGCACAAAGGTTCCAGCGTCCAAGGTCGTATTAATTCTGACTTGTGACAGCAACACTGTGAGGTCCACCGCGCCCGACGCTGAGTTCAGGGAGGTCAGACGGACTTGAGCAGGTACTCGACCCGATAATTCACTGTACTCGCTGAGCCAGCCAGAACGACGCACCGCAACAATTCGTCGAACATCCCCAACTAGCCGCAGATAAACAAAACTGCCGTCAGAAGTCTCAATCATCCACCAATCTTGTCCATAGGACACACCGGTGCGGGCCTGCACCGTTTCCGGTAGGCAACCGCTAAGCACGTAACGAAGGTCATCTGGTGTCAAGGCAATACCGGTCAACGCATCAACGATATCAATTGCAGACTGTCCAACAAGAGCACGGGATTCCCGCGGCATCAACAACGCCGCACGCCCGGGTTGCGCAACGAAGATAAACGCTGGTTGGCCAAACGGCGCCAGCCCTTCGAGACGGACAGCACCGGGCTCGGCCAGGCCCGCCAGCACCCGCCCACGTAGCCGACTGTCGCCCACCCGTCCCGATAGTCTCAGTTCGGCTAATACAGTATTCAAATTGCAATACCGCGTGATCACTTCAGTGAATGCTTCTTCAAAATCCGGAAACGGTGAGCCTGGTCCTGAGGGTAAGGTTTGCCGATGCGAAGCACAGGCCCCGGTCCAGGAAGCCAGGAGGACAATTCCAAGCACCCGCAGTCGGCGAGTCGGGATTCTAATCTCTTGAACAACCATGAAGGGCATCCAGGCACCCGCGGGCGTCAGCGCTCAACGCGTTCCCTAGCATCCCTAATCTTACGTTCGACGGTCGGCAGGTCAATCGATTCAGCATCGCCCACAATTGCTCTCTCCCACGTTTCGATAGCTTCAGTGTAGCGGCCGCGTTTGAAAAGCAAATCGCCGAAGTGATCCTGAACGACAGAATTCTGCCTCAATTGCTCACTGGCCTGGCGCAAATGGGTTTCCGCTAAATCCCATTTCTCAAGCTTGAAGTATGCCCATCCAAGGCTGTCGAGGTAGGCACCGTTATGAGGGTCAGATTCAAGCGCTCGTTGGATCAACTGGACCGATTCATGGAGGCGTTCGCCCCGATCAGCCAACATATAACCAAGATAGTTCAATGCCATGTGATTGGACGGATCCCGTTCGAGCGCGGCACGCAATGCAAGTTCAGCATCGATGTGCTGGGCTTGTTGCTCGAAAATCACCCCAAGCTGGAATGGAATCAACGAGTCCGCTGGGAATCTCCGTTCAGCATCTATTAGTGTCTCCACCGCATCTTGTACACGCCCGGTTTCAACCAACAGATTCGCCATGCCAATGTGTGCAACGGGTTCATCGGCATGGTCCAAGAGAGCGGTTTCCATTACAACTATGCCCTGATCGGTTTGGCCAGATAACACTAAGGCGTGGGCGTACATCCCGTCGAGTTGGAGATTGCCGACATGACGCTCTCGTGCAACCGACAGACTCTTGACAGCATCGTGGACCCGTCGGCTCTCTAGATAGGCTTGCCCGAGATACACTTCTGGCGTGGGATCGCTTGGTGCTACGTCACGAGCCAGTTCGAACGCAGCAACCGCCGCACTGTCATCTCCTGACGCTTGATACGTAACACCGCTCTCCAACAGAAGCATCGCTAACTCGTGCGGTGCCTGCCCGTTCTCTCGAAGACGCTTCACGAAAGATTCGACAGCATCGACCAACTCCACTTGCTGTCCCTGCTCTAAATACACCTGGACCAACGCATAGATACCGCGAGTGCCACTAGGCTCAAGCTCTATCACCCGCTGCGCTGCAGCTTCCGCGGCATCGAAGTTCTTCAACTGGCGCTCGACTTCAGACAACAGATAAAGCGTCAGTGCGTCTGTTGGCCTCACCTCAACGATCTTCTTGATTACGTCGCGCGCACCCTCTCGATCTCCGGCGTTGAGCAACGATACAGCCCAACGTCGTTTCAGCTCGGTATCGCTCGGACGCCTAGAGACCACCCGCTCATAGGTATCTGCGGCCTCACGCCAACGTCCGATAGACTCGTAGAGCTCGGCCAGAGCGTTCAGCATACGAACTGACCGAGGACGACTTCCTATGGCTTCTTCAAGGGTCTCTACAGCTTCAGCAAGGCGACCACCTTCAACATACGCGCGGACAAGAAGCAGCAACCCGTCAACAAATCCTGGGCGATCACGAACGAACGGCTCGAGCGTCACTATTGCCTTGTCAACGGCACCGGTCTCCACGTACAGCCTCGCCAGAATGAAAGTGATTCGCCCATCGAGTTCCCCTGCAACAACTGCCTGTTCCAAGTGTGTTAGCGCCCGCCCTCGATATACTTCAGCCTCTGACGAGCTTCGGCCATCACGTTGTTCGTGCGTTTGTTCTGAGAGTGTGGCGAAAATGAGTCCTAACACGCGGTGTGCCTCGCCGTATTCAGCGTCCAAGGTAAGGGCACGTTCCGCTACCCTAATGGCATCTGTCGTCTGCCCAATCTGGGCATACAGAGCCGCCTGAGCTGCTGGAATGGCAGCCGCGCCTGGATCCAATTCCGAAGCACGACTCAATAAGTCAATTGCATGAACTACATCGCCAGAATCTTCTAGACGAAGCGACTGAATAAAAAGCTCGTAGGACTGAGCCCGGTCTTCGTACTCCTGCAACGGTTCCGACGAATTACCCGGTAGTTGACCTGCCGCACCAGTAGCAGCCACGCTGAACACGATAATGGCCACGCCACCCACCAAGCGGATATCCATAATTCAGTGCGATTGTTCCACACGGCCAGTAAGCCAGCAAGCTTGCCGGTGATTCACAAGGTGACCCGAAGGCTTCTGGTATAGTTCGGTTAAAGAAGCCATCTTTTTCAGGAGATATACCGTGGCGGTCGACCCTGAATTACTCGAAATTCTTGCTTGTCCGAGTTGTAAAACACCTGTCGAGCCAGTAAAAGAGGGCGCGGGCCTTAAATGCCTACAGTGCAGTCGAGTCTACCCAGTCAGGGATGATATCCCGATCATGCTCGTTGATGAGGCGACCATTGAAGATTAAAGGATGTCGGATAAACAGTTGTGCTAGATAACAGGACCTCCGTTAACCTCGCCGGGACCACGGACACCCTGCTGAATTGACGTTTATGTCCCTCAACCCAGAAACGACACTTCCCCGCCTTGAGCGTGCAGCATTTATTGCACTCGCCACGTTTGTCGCAGCACTGCAGATATCGATTGCCCTAGCCAATATTCTATTAACCGTTACCGGCGTGCTGTGGTTAGCATTGCTGATCAAGAAACAGGAGCGGGTCACGGTGCCACAGTGGTTTTGGTTTCTCCTGGCCTACGCCGCTCTGACGTTGATGTCTTCCGTGACATCGTTGGTACCGATCACCAGCGTTATCGACTCCAAGCAACTACTGCTGTTCTTAATCGTTCCGGGTGTTTATCGTCTCGCACGAGGCCAGAGAGCTCTCACGATCGCAACCGTGATCATTTCGGTAGGCGCGGCCAGCGCGATTATCGGGATCGCACAATATGGCATTTTTGAGTACGACAACCTTGGACGCCGACCACAGGGATCATTGACCCACTACATGACCTATTCGGGCTTGTTGATGTTAGTGTCGGGGATGGCGGCGGCGCGACTACTCTTCCATGGACGCGACCGAACTTGGCCAGCCTTGGTCATGCCGGCCTTGCTCGTCGCACTTGCTCTCACTTTCACGCGAAGCGCCATGGTAGGCACCTGTGTTGGAATTGGATTGTTGTTCGTACTCAAAGACCTCCGGTTACTGTTACTGGCGCCGATCGTCGCCGGCCTTTTCATAGTCGCGGCCCCAGAACAGATAACTGCCCGCCTATACTCGACCTTCGATCCACAGAATGAGACCGTGCGAGATCGGATCGCAATGATGCGGACTGGCGTTCGCCTAGTACGCGACTACCCACTGATGGGTGTCGGTCCAGATATGGTGGAAGGTGTCTATGCCGACTACCGAGACCCGGCAGCCATACAGGAATCAAATCCTCACTTACACAACGTCCCGATTCAAATCGCAGCCGAGCGAGGCCTCCCTGCACTTCTGGTGTGGATCGCACTGATTGTGGCGGTAACACGAAGCCTAGTCCACCAGCTGCGAACCGGCTCTTACCGGTCCCTACCAGCCGGGGGCCTGGCAGCCGTTGGCAGCATGCTTGCCGCTGGCATGTTCGAATACAACTTTGGCGACTCTGAATTTCTGATGCTGTGGCTCGTATTGGTCACTCTGCCGTTTGCCGCGGAGGCAGAGCCCATCACTAGCGACCAGCCAACTACAGAACCGGCGTGACCGATCTATCGCCTACCCGCGCACGTGCTATTGTCGAGCGGTTTGAGCCACTGACCGTCCTCGTCGTGGGCGATGTAATGATCGACCATTTCTTAATTGGTCAAGTTGAGCGCATCTCTCCCGAGGCGCCGATACCGGTGATGGCATTTGACCACGAGGAGTACCGGGTCGGTGGAGCGGCTAACGTTGCAAATAATGTCAGGTCACTAGGTGGCCGTGTATCGCTCGTTGGCGCCATCGGCGAAGACGAACCTGGTCAGCGGCTATTGTCCGAGCTTCGTTCCACTGCCATCGATGCCACAGGTATCATCGTTGCTTCCGATCGTCCAACCACCCGGAAGCTGCGTATCGTAGCCAGTCGAAATAAGCAGGTTGCGCGAATTGATTTCGAAACCGAGAGAGCACTGGCACCCAAATACGCTCAGGAGCTGCTCGCCCATCAGTCCGAAGCTACCGCGAAGGCCGACATCATAGTTGTGTCCGATTACCTAAAGGGCGTCATAACCTCGGAACTCATGACACAGGCACTGTCGGCGAGCCGTGCGCGAGGGGTTCCCATCCTGGTCGACCCGAAAATACCCCACCTCGACTTCTACACCGGATGCACACTATTGACACCGAATCATCACGAGGCTTCGACTGCAACTAACTCTGTCATTCACACCGACACGGAGGCACAACAGGCTGCACGTAGCCTTCGGTCAAGATTGGGATGTGAGAGCGTACTCATAACACGCGGCGAACATGGACTGTGGCTGTTGGACGGCTCTGGCAGTGCCGCGGAGCCACGAGAAAAAGCTTTGCCGGCCGTAGCACGCGAAGTTTCAGACGTCACCGGTGCAGGTGATACGGTAATCGCTACACTGGCGCTCGGACTTGCAGCTGGTGCAACGCTGACCGAGGCTGCACAACTGGCCAACCAGGCCGCCGGTCTCGCCGTGGCCAAGTTCGGTCCAGCAACCGTGTCGGCTGAAGAACTTCTTGAGGCATGCACAAATCAATAATTTCTGACATTTCGGTCAAGCCATTCCAACCATTACTAGCAACCAATTCGGATTCAGTGCCAGAAATGACGCCGGCCAGTCATCACCATCGCGATGTCATGTTCGTCCGCAGCCGCAACGACTTCAGCATCCCGCTTTGATCCGCCGGGTTGCACCACTGCCGTGGCACCAGCCTTAGCGATTGCATCAAGACCATCCCTGAATGGAAAGAAACCATCCGACGCGACGACTGTGCCTCCGAGCTTCTCGCCAGCCTTAAGAACCGCCATGTTTACAGCATCGACTCGGCTCATCTGACCCGCACCGAGTGAAACAGTCCGGTCACCGCGTGCAAAAATGACGGCGTTCGACTTTGCGTGGGCGCAGACCCTCCAAGCAAATCGCAGCGCACGCCACTCGTCATCGGAAGGGACCCGCTTGGTAACAACGCGGAGCAACGGCTTGGAAACACCATCGTTCCAGGGTTGAGCCGCTTCATCAACGACATCTCGACATTGCAAGAGCCAACCACCAAGGATCGACCTGACATCCCTTCGTCCAACACGGCCCTCCCGAACGGAGGAAAGGTCAACCACAAGGACACGCATCGCTTGTTTTTTAGATAGAATCCCGACCGCTTCACTGTCTACACTAGGTGCCACAACGCCTTCAATAAACGTCGAGGTGATGGCCGTAGCAGTTGCGACGTCTATCGGCCTGTTCAAACCGACAATCCCACCAAACGCCGAAAGCGGGTCGGTCTCACGTGCCGCAATGTATGCCTCAACAATCGAGGCAGCCGTGGCAACGCCACACGGGGTGGTGTGCTTCAGAACAGCCGCCGCAGGTTCCTCGAACTCGAGCACAAGCCGTGTGGCAGCATCGAGGTCAAGGAGGTTCGTAAAGGACAACTCCTTCCCTTGTAGCACCTGTGCGCCACTGAGACCCACCTCGTCCTGCTCGCTGTACCAAGCAGCCTCTTGATGCGGATTCTCGCCATACCGTAACGCCTTGAGCTTAGAGAGCGATACTGTCAGAGACGACGGCACCGTTAATTCTGGTTTCGATGCCTCACGCTCAAAGCCCGATTGAGAAACCCGAACACGCTCCAAAGTGTCAGAAATTGTCCGATCGTATTCTGCCGTGTGGTGGAAGGCCTTCTGTGCAAGACCGAATCTGAAATCCGAACTCGGCCCTCCCGGCTGACTAAGCTCACGAATTGCCGAATCGTAATCGTTTGGATCAATCAGGATCAGCACATCACGGAAGTTCTTCGCAGCAGCCCGCACCAACGTCGGCCCACCAATGTCGATCTCTTCGATGAGATGGTCAAATGGGGTGCTCGCACTCTTGGCAGCATTAGCAAAGGGATACAGATTCACAACCACAACATCAATCGTTTCGATGGCATGCCGTCTTAACACCTCCAGGTCATCCTCCCGGTCGCGACGTGCGAGGATCCCAGCATGCACAGCGGGATGTAACGTCTTCACCCGTCCGTCCATCATCTCGGGTAACCCAGTTACGGTCCCAACAGATGTGAAGGATAGACCTGCATCGCGCAGCGCTTGGCCAGTACCACCCGTCGAAACGAGCTCGAACCCCAGAGCAAGAAGGCTACGGGCCAAAGTCACAACACCAGTTTTGTCCGACACACTCAGGAGTGCCCGCATCGAAGAACCCTTTCTTGGTTGTTTTGACAAAGGATGGACCCGTGACTAGCATTGCCGTGGCGTCGGTTCGGGCGGCGCCGTCTCACGAGGCCGCACTCGCGGTCTTTTTTTTGTCCCTAGGCGTGCGTGCTAATCGAGTTTGCGGTAATGGATAGGCAAGGTAGAACGGCAGCCGTCTCAGGCGTAAGACAGGATAGGCACGATGCGCATCACAGGCAAGGTTAAGTGGTTCAATAACAGCAAGGGTTACGGTTTTATCGAGCAGGAATCGGGGAGTGATGTATTCGTTCACTTCTCAGCAATCGAAGGAAATGGCTTCAAGACCCTCGAAGAAGGTCAATCAGTCGAGTTTGAGATCGTCGACGGTCCCAAAGGACCACAGGCTGGAAATGTGACCGCCGCCAGCTGAGTTTCACCCTTGCCGCTGTGGCCAGCTTAACCGCTGGCCACAGTGAACAACAACGTAAAAAATACCACTCGTATTCGACCCAAAAGCGTCGCAAGCCGAAAGTAAACACTGCGGGGACAACTCTTTCGCTTACATCCACTTCCGACAGCGGAGTGGCCTCAAAGTCACGTTTCTCAGCGCTGAATGAGAAACCAGACCAATGGTAGCCACAATTCACGCCCGTAGGGTACTGGTCGGTCATCAATCAGTATTTCGCAAGCATCATCTTCGCCTACGATGCCAAACAGGTCGTGTAGTGCCAACGCTTCTGCTGGAAAATACCGTGCTCGGTGCCGCAGGGTGGGCCCACTCCCCACCTCGCGGTACTCCGAAGCCTGCCGCGCAAGCCTAACGGCCGTTTCGTAAGCCTTAACGTCCTTCAGTTTCGGGAACACAACAGTAATTGAAAAGGGATGAAAGTCATCCCCAAACAGTGCCGCCCGTAGGTCAGGATCGAGTTCCGCGAGTTCCTCGGCCGAGGGTTGTGACGCCGGTTCCACGTAGGGCCAGAAACTCTCTACCGGTCCGTGCTGCAGCGTGGCATCAGAAGCATCGTCCGGGGTGTGGTTCGACTTAGCGGTCTTGCTCATGTCATCAGTAGCCGACCGATGTGCCTGTAATGGTATCCTGAATCCCGGGGACCAACAAGGGAACTGAATCAGATCAGCGTCAGTCAATGTCGAAGTCACGAATAATTCCATCGATCGAACAACTACTTCAGCGTAGCGGCGTGCAGGTACTACTGCAAACATACGGCCGAACCGCCACGGTCAAAGCGCTGAGGGCAGCTGCTGAGAAACTGCGCACTGAACTCGAAGGTCCAGGCTCATCCAACAGAGTTAGGGTTGAGGTATTAGAAGCTGCGGAGCACCTTGAATCCGAGGCAGCGATGCACCTGACTCGTAGTTTTATGTCATCGCTGCAACCGGTCATCAACGCCACCGGTGTAATTATTCATACGAATCTCGGTCGAGCACCACTTGCGGACTCAGCGGTTAAGGCGATTGCCACCATTGCGCCACACTTCACGAATTTAGAGTATGACGTCGAAAGCGGTGGCCGCGGTCAACGGGATACGCACGTTCAATACTGGCTTCGCGAGCTCACTGGTGCTGAGGCCGTCGTAGTCGTTAACAATAACGCCGCAGCAACACTACTATTACTAAGCGCGCTGGCCTCAGGACGTGAGGTCATCGTGTCGCGTGGTGAGTTAGTGGAGATCGGTGGTGGGTTTCGCGTTCCTGACGTACTCGCGCAGTCCGGTGCCCAGCTGCGGGAAATTGGGACTACGAATCGCACCCGCGCGGACGATTATGCAGCAGCGATTAATGACCGTACCGGTCTCTTGCTGCGGGTGCATCCTTCAAACTTCCGGATCGAAGGCTTCGCAGAGCGTCCGTCGCTTGAGTCGCTGGTCGGAGTTGGCCAACGCTTCGGCGTGCCAGTGGTCGAAGATCTCGGAAGTGGTTATCTAGTGAGTCACGACGAATTGCCGGCAGAACCAACAGTCCGGGCGAGTGTCGAGGCAGGAGTTGACGTCATCTGTTTCAGTGGGGACAAGCTGCTCGGTGGTCCCCAAGCGGGCGTCATCGTTGGTCGCGACCAGCTACTTCAAAGGGTTCGCACTCATCCGCTTATGCGAGCGGTGCGTGCCGACAAGCTGACCTATGCCGCCATGGACGCTACGCTACGAGAGTATGCCTTCGGACGGACTCCAGATACGGTTCCGGTAATTCGCATGATCAAGGCACAGCAGGATGAGATTGAACGACGGGCACGAGTTGCGGCCGCCGCTATTGCCACATCAACCATCGAAGTACAGATTATCGATGGCGTCTCCACGATTGGCGGCGGGAGCGCTCCGGGCAGCGAACTATCGACCCGTTTACTGGCAATGAAATCATCAACGATTCAGCCCAAAGATCTCGCGGCCACGTTAAGGCGCCTCACGCCGCCCGTCATTGGACGGATTGAGCAAGGCCAAGTTGTACTAGACCTTCGGACTGTTCTGCCCGAGCAGGATGAGATGCTCGCTAGAGCACTCGGCAGCCTAACAGCATAATTCAACCACCGAAGAGCTAAGCCGACAACTCGGTTGAGGAAACTTTGTCGCGGTTCGGGCAGGTCTCACACAGCAACGACTCTCCATCTGCACTCAGGAGTTCTGGTCCACCGCACGAACCGCGCAGACAGCGGTTGCTGAGTAAAACACCAACGGCCATTACAAGCATGGCCGCACCTATGACGAGAGTCGTCAAGAGGAAGATGACCATCGGCGCTATTCTACACCTCCACCGCTTAGTACGCGCTCGAAAGCTGGTGTAGAGCGATATTCGAAACCACTACCGTCGGGCTGCCTCACCACCATGAGCGACGCTACATCATTTGCGACCGCAAATCGGTAACCGTCCTCTGGCCCTAAAACTAACAGTGCTGTCGCGAGTGCGTCGGCGGTCATACACATGCGGCTCACAACCGTAACCGATGCTAATGCATGGTTCACGGGACGCCCCGTGCGGGGATCAATTGTGTGAGAGAACCGTTCACCTTTCCACTCATAAAAGTTTCGATAGTCTCCGGATGTAGCCATGGATGCATTGGTAAGCGGTACAGTAGTCTGTAGTAGTCTCACACCGGCATCAGGTCGCTCAATAGCGATCTGCCAGGGCGCCTCAGCCTGGTTATAACCAGCGGTCCGTACCTCGCCACCAACCTCGACCATATATCGGGAGAACCCAGCAGATTCCAAGGCTTCGGCAACGCGGTCTACCGCATAACCCTTCGCTATGGCGGACAGATCGCCTTCTAACCTGGGCGCGTTCTTCTGCACGGTGCGAGCTTCAGGGTCCAGCCGTAGCCTCGCAAATCCTAACCTCTCCCTTAATTCCTCAATCAGAGCATCGGAGGGCGGCGCATCTACTGGTGCCACGCCAAACCCCCAAGCCTCAACCAGTGGACCTACAGTGATGTCAAACGCCCCGTTAGTCCAGTCACTGATCCGAGCCGCCTCGGCCAGCACTGCAAACGTCTCGTCAGACACAACGAATGGAGTTGTCTGTGCGTGGCGGTTGAACCGAGACAGTTCCGAGTCTGGACGGTAATGAGACATCAGACCATCAACGAGCGCTAATTCAGCCTGAACAAGTTCTTGAAGCGCCACTTGTGATTCAGATTTGTTTTCGTTACTGACAATCTTGACTACAAACGATGTCCCCATCGCCGAACCATGGAGTTCATACATCGATGGACCGGTCGAAGGAGAGGCGCATGCCGCCCCGACCGCAAGGACGATAAACAGCGCGAGTGTGCGGAAATAAAACGGAGAAG
Organism: Acidobacteriota bacterium; assembly: GCA_002730735.1. GTDB lineage: Bacteria > Acidobacteriota > Vicinamibacteria > Vicinamibacterales > UBA823 > UBA11600. Next base: position 148,449 of record PCAU01000003.1, read on the forward strand.
ACATAGGCGAGCCGTATGCTGGCGCCGTTATGCAGTCCTAGCCGAAGTCATCAAATAGAATATTGTCAGGTTCAACGCCGAGTCCATCAAGCATGTTCATGCAGGCCTTTAACATCAGTGGTGGGCCGCACAAATAGTACTCAATGTCCTCTGGCGCCAGATGGTCTTTCAAGTAGTTGTCGTACAGCACCTGATGAATGAACCCAGTCTTACCAGTCCACTGATCCTCCGGGAGTGGCTCCGATAAAGCCAAGTGCCACCCAAAACTGTCAAACTCGCGTTCGAGCGTGTCAAAATGGTCAATGTAGAACGCCTCACGCAAGCTACGCGCACCGTACCAGAAAGATACCTTACGCGTCGTGTGCAACCGATAGAACTGATCAAACAGGTGGGCCCGCATCGGCGCCATCCCAGCGCCACCACCAATGAAAACCATCTCCGCCTGAGTGTCTTTGGCAAAAAACTCACCAAACGGGCCAGAGATAACAACTTCATCTCCAGGTTTGAGGCTGAACAGGTAGGAACTCATTTTCCCCGGTGGAATGCCCTCGGGTCCACGTGGCGGCGGTGTGGCGACCCTGACATTAAGCATGATGATGCCCTTCTCCTCAGGGTAATTCGCCATTGAATAGGCTCGCACCGTGAGCTCGTCCACAGTCGACGTGTAACGCCAGATGTCGAAGCGATCCCAATCAGGTCGATATTCTTCACTGACACAAAAATCCTTGTAGTGAACGGTACACTGCGGGCAGTCGATCTGGATATAACCACCGGCCCGAAACGGCACCTCTTCCCCGGCCGGTAACTCCAACACTAACTCCTTTATGAAGGTCGCGACGTTGTCGTTGGAACGAACCTTGCAGTGCCAGCGCCGAACATCGAACAACTCAGCAGGTACTTCGATCTTCATATCCTGCTTGACCTTCACCTGGCACGACAAGCGCGTGCCGACACGCGCCTCGCCACGTGAAATGTGGCTGCGCTCAGTCGGAAGCATTGCACCACCGCCGTCGATAACCTTCACCGTGCAAACACCACAACTACCTTTCCCACCGCACGCAGAGGGAACGAAGAGCTTGTTCGATGACAGCGTGTCGAGTAGCGTTCTTCCGGCCGTAGTCCGAAGTGCCTTCGCTGAGTCATCATTAATGACAATGGTCACCTCACCGGCTGCCACTAGTTGCCGGCGTGCCACCATCAACACCACAACCAGAGACACAATGACCAACGTGAACATGAGCACGCCCAAGCCAACCTCGACCATCGTCCTTAATCCTTTTCCTCGCCTATAACTGCACGCCACCAAACGCCATGAAGCCAATCGCCATGAGCCCCGTCAGAATGAACGTAATCCCCAACCCGCGCAGTCCAGCTGGTACATTGCTATAGCGCAGGCGCTCACGGATTCCGGCCAGGGCGATGATCGCGAGTGCCCAGCCAACACCGGAGCCAAATCCATACACCGCACTCTCCGCTAGCCCATAGTTCCGTTGCACCATTAACAATGACGCACCAAGAATCGCACAGTTCACTGCAATCAGAGGGAGAAACACCCCAAGCGCAGCGTGTAATTTCGGCACGAAGCGATCAAGCGTCATCTCCACAATCTGGACCATCGCAGCAATGGTCCCGATATAGGTCAGGTAACCGAGGAACGACAGATCATAATCTTCGAACGCCGGCGTGATCCAACCCAGAGCACCGTCGCTCAACAGATTCCGATAGATCAGATTATTCATTGGCACCGTGACACTCAGCACGAAGATAACCGCAACGCCAAGACCAATCGCGGTGTCCACTTTCCGAGACACAGCAATGAACGAACACATGCCCAAGAAAAATGCTAGAGCCATGTTCTCGACGAAGATTGCTTTAACCGCCAAACTCAAATAGGTTTCCAGCATCTCACTCCGCCTCGTTTTGTTCAGGCTTCCAGGCACGCAGCGCCCAGATAAGCCCGCCGATGATAAAGAAAGCGCTCGGCGAGAGCGTCATTAGGCCGTTCGGGGTATACCAACCTCCTTCAGCCACAACCGGTAGCACTTGCACGTTGAATAACGACCCAGCACCTAAGAGTTCACGGACAAATGCGGTGGCCATGAGAATGAACCCGTAGCCCAAACCGTTCCCAATACCATCGATTAAGCTGAGAGCCGGGGGGTTCTGCATCGCGTAGGCCTCAGCGCGTCCCATAATGATGCAGTTCGTAATTATCAAACCAACAAAGACAGTCAATTGCTTCGAAATCTCGAAAACATATGCCTTCAATATCTGGTCAGTCATGATGACCAGCGAGGCAATGATTGTTAACTGGACAATGATCCGAATGTTCGTCGGAATCTGATTCCGTAGCATGCTGACGAACAGGCTAGATAGCGCCGTTACCGCGATAACCGCAATGCTCATCACAGCAGCGGTATCCATCTGGGTCGTCACCGCCAAGGCCGAACAAATCCCGAGTACCTGCAAGGCGATCGGGTTATTGTTAAATAGCGGGTCCGTGAGCACCTTCTTGGTATTCACAGGCATCAACCATCCGTCCTTTGCTGTCGAAGCCGATTCAGATACGGTCCAAATCCGTCGTCACCAAGCCAAAACTGGAGCAGATTCGTTACTCCGCGGCTAGTCATCGTCGCGCCCGATAAACCGTCCACGCGATGAGGGTCTTCACTCGGTGGACCTGCCCGACCCTTGATGACGGTAAGGGCTGGCTGGAAGTCGTCGTCAAATGGACGTCGTCCCCGCCAGAGCGCCTTCCAGCGAGGATTGTCGACCTCGCCACCTAGGCCAGGCGTTTCTATGTGTTCGTAGAAGGTCAGAGCTTGTACAGTTTCAAGCGCCCCGTCGAGCGCAATAAACCCGTATAACGTTCCCCAGAGACCCAGCCCCTCGACCGGCAGAACATGCAGACTCGGCCCACCCTGTGCGTCACGCACCTTGTACACCAGTGCCTGATCGGGTAATCGTACAACTTGCGCTGCATTCGGCGGTGCGGCAGTGCTGGTCGCAGGGTCTTTTGAGGCTCGTCGTTGGTCGAAGGTGGATGGTTCAATTCCGGGCACTTCCTCACCAGTCCCCAGGTCAATAATGATCTGTTCAATGGCAGCGAATCTTCGTTCGATCTCTTCAGGTACCAACTCCTCGTCGTCGCCAACCATGCCGGAAACAGCCAGCACATTCCGTTGCTTATCAATCGCGGCATTGTATTCTTGTCGCTCCCGGAGCACGACGGCCGAAGACGATACAAACACGGCGCAAACCACGCAAACGGCGGCTGAAAAAACTAAGTTGTAGACGACGCTACCCTGCATAGCGTGCCTTCCGTCGTTTTACGTTTGACCGGACCACAAAATAGTCGAGCACAGGCGCGAATAGGTTCATAAAGAGAATCGAAAGCATCATACCTTCTGGATACGCTGGGTTTACGACACGGATCAGAACCACGAGTACACCAATCAGAAAGCCATACAGGTAACGCCCTATGTCGGATGCTGGCGCAGATACCGGATCTGTCGCCATAAAGACCGTGCCGAAGGCCCATCCACCCAAAACAAAATGCCAAGCTGGGGAAACAGCAAATGCTGGATTCGTGTTTGAGCCGACCACATTCAAGAACCAAGCGGTCACGAACGTTCCAAGTGCCACGCTCAGCATGATCCGCCAAGAGCCGACCTGCGTAATGATGAGCACAGCCGCTCCCAAGAGACAGGCCAAGGCCGATGTCTCACCCATCGAACCCGGGACGAATCCCATGAAGGCTTCTCCCCAGTCAAGGCCGGTGAGAGCCTGGTCGCCATCGAGCGCGGTACGGGCAAGCCACGTTGCACCGCTCACGCCATCGGTAGTAGTTGCGGCAGTAATCCAAGCAGTGTCACCTGACATATTGGCCGGGTAGGCAAAAAAGACAAAGGCTCGAGCCGTCAAGGCAGGGTTGAGCACGTTCATTCCCGTGCCGCCAAAAATTTCTTTTCCGATTACAACGCCAAAACTAATCCCGAGTGCTACCTGCCACAGTGGAATCGTTGGCGGCAGGATCAGTGGAAACAGCATGCCCGTTACCAGAAAGCCTTCGTTAATTTCGTGTTTCCGCACGATCGCAAATAGCGCCTCCCAAGCTCCACCAACGGCAAACGTTACTCCCAGCACCGGCAAGTAATAGAGCGCTCCATGGATGACACACGCGAGCCACTGGTCCGGGTCGAAACTCATACCAAGTGCCACAACAGCAGTCGACTGCCAAGTGTCGAGCACGGGCGCGCCGGCACGGATAGCAAGGTTCGCCTGGTAGCCCGTGTTGTAAATCGCCATGTAAACGCACCCAGCTAGCGCGACAACAACCGTCATCATCAGTCGCTTGACATCCAAGCCATCGCGCACGTGGGAGGCACCGGCCGTCACGTGACCGGGCGTGAACAAGAAAGTGTCGTTCGCTTCGTACAGGGGATATAACTTCTCGAGTTTGCCGCCCTTTTCAAAGAGTCTTGCTTGCTTGTCGAGAAGTGCTCGTAAGAACCGCATTGGTTGTGGCACGCTGGAAAACGAAGCGTCAGCCCTCTGTTTCAATTTCCGTTAACACTTCGCGCAGCTTTGTACCAAAGTCAGTCTTCCCTGGACACACAAAGCTGCAGAGTGCAAGGTCTTCCTCATCAAGTTCAACGCATCCAAGTTCTTCCGCCTTTTCCGCATCTCCCATAACGAGTGCTCTGGCGAGAAACGTCGGCATCAGGTCCATCGGCATAACCCGCTCATACATGCCGATAGGAATAATCGCGCGAGGCGAACCGTGCGTCGCTGTCGTGAATACGAATCGTCGTCTTGGTAACAACCTCGACACAAAGGTGTTGATCGTGGAGTACTTATGCAGGCCAGGGCGCAACCACCCCAAGAATTCTCGGTCCCGTCCCTCTGTCAGCACTGACACTTGGACGTGATAGCGACCCAGATATCCGAAGACCTCACCGGCCGCAGCACGTCCGGAAAACACTGAACCAGAAATTACACGATGTTCTCCATCCTCGAGTTCATCGCGCATCAGATCGTCGAGCGACACACCCAGCCTCGTCCTGAGTAATCTTGGATTCCGTACGGAAGTTCCACCCAGCGCGACCACGCGCTCCGGCGAGAATTCACCCCGTTCGAACAGACGCCCGATGGCGATCACGTCCTGATAGCCAATGTGCCACACCATTTTCTGACGGTCGACTGGGTCGAGCCGATGGATGTGCAGGCCCACGGTTCCAGATGGATGTGGTCCGGCAAATTCCTCATGACGAACCTGATCGATTTTCGGGAGTGAGAGAGATATTCCTTTAGCGGTGCACACAAAAACGGGACCATCGGTCAACTTCGACAACGCAACGAGACCGGTCTCAAATGCACCCTGTGCTCCCGTCATCACAGTCTCGACTGAAGCCGCCAACGGATTGGAGTCGATCGCGGTTACGAAAACCGAATGTGGGCGCCCAACTGGGTTTGCGACACGGCTGAACGGCCGACCGCGGATAGCCGTCCACATCCCCGACTCCAGAAGTAGCTCTCTAACCTCATCCCCCGTCAAACTGCTCGGATGCCGACCCGAAAACGAGCTGAATCGTGGACTGTCTGGGCGGCCTTCGAGCTCCGCGCGGGAGAGTTCGATAATGACCGACTGCAGAGCCCGTCGATCACCTCGGTTAATCGCAAGAATCCGTCCTTCGGCGGGTGCGGTATAACGTACTCCTTGGATTTTCTTGTCTTCCATGAGGAGCTGGCCTCGACGCACGTCATCACCGACGCTGACATGCATTGTTGGCCGTAAGCCGATGTAGTCCGCCGCAACAACACCAACGCGCCGTGAAACAACGGCGGCTTCAATCTCTTGTCTAGGTTCACCGGCGATCGGAAGCTCGAGACCCTTACGTATTGTGTGAACTGCCATCACACACTGTGCCGTCAACCGGCCAACTCTCTCTCAACAAGTTCGCAAATTACGTGTAGCAGGGTTCGGTGCACTTCTTGTACCCGCGGCACGGAGTCGTGGGGTACGTTGATCTGAAGTTCAGCGGCTCGACCAAGGAGTCCGCCATCCCGGCCGGTTAGTGCGATGCGCCGTAGGCCTCCTCGTTCGGCAGCTTCTAATCCAGCGATGACGTTCGCTGACTTCCCGCTCGTGGAGATCGCGAAGGCGATGTCTCCTTGTCTTCCAAGTGCGTCGACCTGCCGGGCGAAAATTTGATCGAAGCCGTAGTCGTTTCCAATAGCCGTTACAACACTTGAATCGGCAGTCAACGAAATCGCTGGCCAGCCTTGTCGATCGTGTGCAAAGCGACCAACCAGCTCAGCAGCCAGGTGCTCAGCATCGGAAGCGCTACCGCCGTTCCCAAACACCAACACTTTGTTACGTGATTCAAAAGCGGACACCAGCATGTCGGCCGCTAACAAAACTTGGGCTGGAGCAAAACCTCTAACGGTTTCGAGAAGTGTACTTGCCTCACGCAAAATCTCGTCGACCGTGAGCCGTCGAGCGTCACTACCTGCGTGATCTACCATTACGTCCGTGTCCTCGTATCAACCTGGTGTGGCGGCGCAGTCGCCTCTCACCATCACGAACGGTATCTGCTTGTGAAAAGTTTCCCAATCACTAACAGTGATCCTATCGGACCCGTGCGAAGCAAGTCAATTTGAATCGGAAAAATTGGGGGTCCCTGGCCCAAGCGGTAGCGGGCATGGTACCATTCCGACCAGGCGGTCCAGATGAAAGTAACCTCTGGAGCCGATCGTTGAACTAAATCCATTCCCCATGGCCGTCCGTACGGTCGTCGTCTGTGAAGCCCAGGTTCCCTTCGTTGAAGGAGGCGCCGAGTTCCATGTGCGCGCGCTCGTCACTCAGTTACGTGAGCATGGCTATCAGACTGAGCTCGTCAGCGTTCCATTCAAGTGGTATCAGAAAAAGGAGATTTTGGCCCACGCCACTATCTGGCGACTGTTGGATTTGAGTGAGAGCAACGGGCAAGCCATCGATCTCGCTATCAGCCTTAAATTTCCTACCTACTTCGTACGGCACCCGAACAAAGTAGCTTGGCTTATTCATCAGTATCGTGCAGCGTACGAGTTGTGCGGAACACCCTATTCCGATTTCCAGCATACCGAGACAGACGTAGGTCTACGTGACACTCTGATGCGCCTCGATCGACAAATGCTGAATGAATGTCAACGCCTTTTCACCAACGCACGAAACACCGCGTCCCGTCTGCAGCGGTACAACGGCTTGACTGCTGAAGCCCTGTACCATCCTCCACGACTGGCCGACAAGCTCCGTGCAGATTCATACGGAAACTATGTTCTCTCGGTTGGTCGGCTGGAAGCAGTCAAACGCATCGACCTCGCAGTGGAGGCTATCGCACTTGCCGATTCATCGATTAGGTTAGTCATCGTTGGTGACGGGTCGAACCGGCCGAAGCTCGAAGAGCGTGTGGAGGCCCTAGGGATCAGCGACCGAGTCGACTTCGCTGGTTGGGTAAATGATGACACCTTGATCGAACTTTACGCGGGGGCGCTTGGGGTCGTGTATGTTCCCTACGACGAGGACTACGGATACGTGACATTGGAAAGCTTTCTCGCCCGCCGGCCGATACTTACAACCGAGGATGCGGGCGGTCCCCTCGAGTTCGTGGAGGACGGCATTAACGGCACTGTGTGCATGCCGGAGCCAAGCGCGATCGCCGACGCAATCAGCAAGCTTGCGGCTGACCGCGCCAACGCAGCCCGCCTCGGTGAGGCGGGCTACGCAAGAGCGAAACAGATATCTTGGGACGGTGTCGTGGAACGGCTCGTCGGCGCCACAGGTCCCTTGACGACCGGAAATGGATCGAAGGTACCGTGACGAAACTCATTATCCAGATTCCCTGTCTGAATGAGGCCGCGACACTCCCCGTAACGCTGCGAGATCTGCCGCGAAGCATTCCGGGAATTGACGTAATTGAAACGCTCGTGATTGACGACGGCTCCGAAGACAACACCGCGCGTGTCGCGCGTAACGAGGGCGTCAATCACATCATTAGCTTTCCGCGGAATCGCGGATTAGCGGTGGCCTTCACTGCCGGTATTAACGCCTGCTTAAAGAATGGTGCGGATTTCATCGTCAACACCGACGCCGATAACCAGTATGCTGGCACTGATGTCGTCAAACTCCTTACGCCGTTATTGTCTGGCGAGGCGGAGATTTCAATCGGCGATCGCAATATTAGTTCGCTACGTCATCTACCTTTCATTCGGAGAGCTTTGCAACATTTGGGTAGTTGGGTCGTGCGCCAAGTTTCGAACACAACAGTGCCCGATACGACGAGCGGATTTCGAGCTTACACCAGGGAAGCAGCACTTCAGATGACGATTGTCTCGGAGTTCTCATACACACTGGAATCGATCATCCAGTCGGGTAAGAAACGAATGGCCATTGCGCACGTGCCTGTCGCAACGAATCCAAAGATGCGAGAATCTCGGCTATTCGATAGCACGGTTTCATACATCAAGAAGTCGACAGCCACAATCATCCGCGTCTACGCGATGTACGAGCCACTTAAGATCTTTACCTATATCGGTGGCGCTGTCTTCAGCGCCGGCTTCTTGATTTCACTCCGGTTTCTCTACTTCTACCTTAGCGGCTTAGGTGGTGGAAACATCCAATCACTGATTCTTTCAGCTGTTCTAATGATCGTTGGGTTTCAAGTACTGCTCATTGGGCTCGTCGCTGACGTCATCTCAGGCAACCGCAAACTAATTGAAGATCTACTCTACCGAATCCGTGTGATGGAACTTGAACGGCGCAATGAACCACCTCCGAGACCACCAGACACAGGCACAGAAGTATCGTAGATGGCTAACCCAACTACCACCTCGGTAATCATCCCGGCGTTCAACGAAGCGGCGACCGTCGGTAAAGTCGTGACGTCGCTAAAGAACGTCGCTGCCTGGCGAGAAATCATCGTCGTGGATGATGGTTCGACGGACGGGACGAGTGCCGAGGCCCGTAATGCTGGCGCCACAGTCATTACGCACCCTTATAACAAAGGAAACGGCGCCGCCGTGAAGACTGGCCTCCGCAATGCGGACGGTGATTACATCCTGATCACCGACGGTGACGGACAGCATGCTGCAGTGGACGGTTTGCGTTTGGTGGAATTGCTCGGTGACTATGACCTCGTCATAGGTACTCGCTCCGGCATTAGCCAAGCAACCAGAGGACGCCGGATTGGTAACCGGGTCTTGAACTGGCTCGCTAGCTACCTCTCGGGACGGCCGATCCCGGACTTAACGTCAGGTCTGCGTGCGGCACGAACCAAGTATCTCCTCGAATTCATCCACCTCCTGCCAAATGGGTTTTCAACACCGACCACAACTACCCTGTCGTTTATCAAGGCAGGTTACAACGTCGTGTTCGAACCCGCGGAGGCGACACCGCGAGAAGGGCACTCAAAAATCAGGCTGATCCAGGATGGGTTCAAGTTTTTCTTGATTCTACTGCGAGTGATCACGCTCTTTAATCCGCTTCGGATCTTTGTACCGATTGCCGCTGTCCCGTTCATACTTGGCACAGGCTACATGCTGTGGACGCTACTCCGTTACGTGCGGGTGACAAACTCCTCCGTCCTATTAATCGTTCTCGGTGTCATCGTTTTCCTAATCGGTCTTGTCTCAGAACAGATCTCCGCGCTGAGATTCGAACGGAGACGGTAACAGCATCCACGGTTCTCTACCACACTGACCGCGCGGAACCGTCCGGTTGATGTCATGGCCCATACCATCGTCATGGTTAGCACGTCCTATCCTAGGTTTCCCGGGGATACGGTGGGCACATTCCTCGAGCCTATCGCTCAAGGCATTGCGGCGCGTGGCCACGCTGTCCACGTAGTTCTACCGTGGCACCCCCAAGTCGACCGTGCACCAGTCGAACGCGGCGTCCATCTACATTACTTCCGCTACGCTCCAGCCAGCCTATCGGTGTTTGGGTATGCGCAGGGTCTCCGAGCCGACGTCCACTTGAAGACCACTGCATATCTCGCTGCACCGCTGGCGTCCATTGCAGCGATACTCAAGACTCGCCAAGTAGCACGACGCTACGGAGCCACGATTCTTCATGGTCACTGGGTAATTCCAGGAGGCGTAATCGCAGCCTTGGCCGCTTCCACCGCCCTCCCATTAGCGATCAGTCTTCACGGCTCTGACGTGTATGTTGCCGAGCGATACCACTTTCTGGGACCCGTGGCTCGCTGGGCATTCAGCCGGGCTAGTTGGGTAACAGCGTGCAGTGATGACCTGCGTCAACGTGCTATCGGTCTGGGCGCTTCGAAAGACCACATCGAGGTGCTTCCATACGGTGTGGACGCTAAACGGTTCAGCCCAGACCCCTCGACCGGTGCTCAGACGCGCACTCAACTCGGTGTCCCTCTGGACGCTCCACTCATCCTCACGGCCGGTCGCCTAGTTAGAAAAAAGGGTTTTGAATTTCTTATTGATGCGATGGCAAAGCTTGCACTGAAGTGGCCAGAGCTCCGTCTCATGATTGTGGGTAGTGGCGATCTAGATGCGGAACTTCGTCAGCGTGCCCGCGACGCGGGTATCGGTCACCGCGTAACGTTCGCCGGTAATGTGTCGCAGAACGCTATTCCCAGCTATCTTAACGCTGCAGACCTGGTCGTTGTGCCGTCCGTCCGTGACACTGCGGGCAACGTTGACGGGTTACCAAACTTCCTGCTAGAGGCGCTTGTATCGGGCACAACCGTCGTCACTACCGACGTCGGCGGAATCAGAAGCGTGGCTAAAGATGGACGCACCGCGGTAGTCGTACCTCCCGCAAATGCCGATGCCCTTGCCGACGCTATCCACACGATGCTTGGGCAACCTGAGCGGCGGCGCGCGCTTGGAGCAGCCGCGCGCCTTGAACTTCAACAGAATCGAAGCTGGGCTGACTTCGCGGAACAGTTGGAGGCAGTCTACGACCGATTGACTAAGGAGTCATATTGATGAGTCGAAACGTCCTCAGGGGACGGGGTCATCCCTAGCGGTCGCTTTCGTGCAACGATGGTCATGATGTCCCACAAGTTGACAAACGGAGCCAAACGACCGAGATGAGTCAACGCGCCCAGCCTTAGCGCAGCCGAACCAGCACGAGGCGTGACAAGGGACGCCAGTTTCCAGAGGGCGAAGTCAAGCGGTACCCGCTTGCCCGGCTTGGAAACCACCACGGCCTCAAAGCCAGCCTGGCTGAGTAAATTTCTGATTGTGACAGGCGAAAAGAAGTAAAGGTGACGGGGCGGGATCATGAGATGCCAGAAACGTCCCATCACCCGGGCAACCAAGCTCCCGATGTCTCCCGTGCTCAAGGCGATCAGGCCACCATTACGCAGTAGTTGAAACGCATGGCGCAGGAACGTCAGTGGGTCCGGTACGTGCTCAATGACGTCCCACATCGTCACAACATCGACAGGCTCGTTGCCCAGGCTCGCCCTCAGGAAATCTCCGACCACCACGTCCTGTAGGCCCTTAGCTCGAGTTTGCTCAGCTGCATACATTGACATCTCAACGCCAGCGATGTGCCCGACATGCGGTCGAGCTGCCAACATAAAATCGCCGGTAGCACAGCCAACGCCAAGCCAGCGGCCGCGTGTGACACCGGGCGTCGTAAGCAGCCGTCGCACACGGTGCTCAGCATTTAGTCTGCCCGAACTCCCTGCCTGGCCAGCAAATTTCTCGCCCACCTGGAAGAACGACTCCGAATAAATCTGTTCCAGCTCGTCGTGGGTCGGATGCGGGCTGGCAAATATCAACCCGCACAAACGGCACCGCAGAATCGCGTAGGCCCCCTTGCGAAAGAGATGCTCCGAAACGGCCGGCGGGCCACACATAACGCAACAGCGCCGGTCATCGCACATCATCAAATGATAATCCCTCGCTGCAAGCCAAACAGGGATTCAGCAGTGGCACCATTCTACTCATGCAAGAACTTGCGTTACACTTCTGAGCCGGAGTGCCGACGTCGCGTTTCGGCAACTCGCATCCTATGTTGTATCAGCTGGTCGCCCTTGGCGTGATCGCCTACCTGCCAGGCGCCATTATCTTCCGGTCGCCGGTCGCCGATCGCTGGCGACGTGCAACGCTAGCCGCCGAGGAGCGCTGTTTCTGGGGAGTTTTCATTAGTCTCTCACTGACGTCGATAATCGCCCTAGGCTTGGCGGTCGCGGAACAGTACAGCTTCGAACGGTTACTCGCAGCAAACACCATCCTAAGTCTGGTGTTCGTGCTCCTCGCACGTGGCCGGTTACGATTGCCCCCTGAGGCCCCACGGCCAAACCTCACCGTCTTGGCACCGCTCACCTTGATAGCTCTTGGAGCCTGGTTGTACTTTCCCTCCTCGGAATACATCATAGGCGGGAAGGACCCGGGCGTATATGTGAACGAGGGGATCCAGATCGCTCAACGCGGTGCGCTCGTCACGCGGGATCCACAAATCGCGTCACTACCGCCTAACTCGCGAGACCTCTTTATTCCTCGCCATGATGACGACACTTATTACGGACTTCGGTTCATGGGTTACTTTGTCACTGAACCTGCTTCTGGAAAGGTCGTGGGACAGTTTCCACATCTCTATCCAGCCTGGGTCTCCATTGGTTACGGCCTGAATGGCCTGACGGGAGCCCGACAGGTCATCGGTATCTGGGCAATCCTCGGCCTACTGGCGTTGTATTTCGTTGGAGCACGGGCGGTCGGAACTTTGCCAGCATTCACAGGTTCTGTTTTGCTGGCGGTACACGTCGCACAGGTCTGGTTCAGCCGGTACCCGAACTCAGAGCTCGTCCTCCAGGCTACTTTGTTGGCTGCGTTGCTAGCGTTCGCTCGCGCTCACAGCGATGGCGATCGATTTTTTGGTCCCCTAGCGGCCACGCTCCTCGGCCTGTCACTCTTCGTAAGGCTGCCAGCGATACTGGCCTGGGCGGCGGTCAGTCTGGCCTGCCTGGCCGGTGCAACTGAGGGACGGCGGCCTCGCATCAGCTTCATCGGTCCGGCGATACTCTGGCTGGGACTCGCAACTTGGTATTTCGTGGCGGTGCTCACACCCTATGCTGCACAGCCGATCGGATTCGTTCAGAACCTGCAGACGGTCCACATTCTCCTACTTGGTCTCGGTGCGGCCGCGGTCGTCCTGCTGCTCCTAGCAATCCGCTCAGAAGCCGCTTGTACACAAATTCGGCGTTGGTTGCCAGCAGTCGTCAGTGGTGCCGTCATCATAGCCGCCGCTTACGCATACTTTCTTCGCACACCAGGCGGACGACTCGCCCCTCATGATGCATTCGCACTTCGAACCTATGCGGCGTACTATTTGTCACCCTACGGGCTTGTTGCTGCTCTACTCGGATTCGCTCTACTGGTCCGCCAGTCGTTCTGGCGGAACTCCGCACTAATCTTGAGTCTTGTTACATTTTCGTTCTTCTTCTTTTACAAAATCCGAATAGTGCCTGAGCATTTCTGGATGACGAGGCGGTTCCTCCCAATCATTCTTCCAATGTCGATGTTACTGATCACCACAGCGGCATTCTGGGGAGTCGGTTCGGGGTGGCCACGAATGCTGCGAGAACGAATCACCCTCGTGGTTCGGGTCGTAATTGGTATCGTGCTCGTGGGACTCCTGAGCCAACAGTATTTAGCCGCGTCACGTCCATTGCTTAATCACATCGAATACGAAGGCGTGATTCTGAAGCTTGAGGAACTTGCCGACCAGTTCGGTGATCGTGATCTCGTCATTGTGGAGTCCAGAGCTGCATCTGACCTTCATGTTCTAGCGTTACCACTCGCCTACATCTATGGTCGAAATGTGCTCGTCTTCAGCGACTCCGAACCTAATAGAAATGCTTTTCTGGAATTTCTGACCTGGGCTCGAACAGAATATCAAAACATCTTCTTTCTCGGAGGCGGTCGGACAGACTTACTGTCGTTTGCAACCGTCAACCCGGTGGGTTCGGAGAGATTCCAAGTGCCAGAATACCAATCACTCCTAAATACCTACCCAAGAGCGGTGGACCAAAAAGAGTTCGATTTTGGCATCTACCAATTCGACGAGACCATTCGTGTACCAGGACCATTTTCGCTCGATATTGGCACAATGGATGACCTGCACGTCGTCGAATTCCACTCGAAGGAGCAATCATCATTGCTGGGAGGAACCCCTCAGTCAGGAGAACAGGTCACTTTTCGCTGGTCTCGTGAAGAATCTCATATTGCCATTTTGGACACTTCGGCGAATGCTCAAGCACTGACACTCTGGATGAGTGATGGCGACCGTCCCGATAACGTCATTCCTGCGCGCGTTGCGGTCTATCTCGATGACGTCCTGCTCGGTGACGTGGCTATTACCAACGGGTTTCATCCCTANANNTTCTCCATTCCACCAAGCCTCGCTTCAGTGATGGCGGAACGACGAGAAACGACGAGCCTCACGTTACTCACCAACACNTGGAATCCGTCCCGAGTACTGAGCGTNCCNGANAATCGNGANCTGGGNGTGATGGTCGATCGCGTGGAGATACAATAAGGCAGGTGTTTNATCACCTTCACATCCATAACCGCGCTGAGCGATGGCTGGTCGGGGNCNCGGACCTTGCCTTNTCGGNNGGNGCTGTANTCACACGTCGCTCGACGGCTANCNCTCNTCAACCCACTCGCATTCTCCTGCTTCGNCTGGAACGTATCGGCGACNTACTGATGACGCTACCTGCNCTCTTGAAGCTTCGCGCGGCGTTNCCANCCNCGACCATCGATTTGGTGGTTGGAAGCTGGAACGCNTCACTGGCNCGATTGCTGACGGTGGTCGACCACGTTGANACNGTCGATGCACCTTGGTTNGCCAGAGGACATCAGGNAACCGNCTANCTCAAGTTNACGCGTCAGGCTTCGCACTGGCGTACAGCTCANTATGACCTTGCCTNCAATTTCGAAGGGGACATCAGGTCAAATGCCCTNATGGCCCTTTGCGGAGCACCGCGCCGGGTAGGCTTTGNTATNAANGGTGGCGGNGCTTTCCTGACNGATCGCGCCANATACGACCGCCAAGCACACNTTGCAACAAATGCCNTGCGTCTGGTTGACACANTTCTGCCTCATNCCCAAGACNGTGGGGCCNCTGANGATNCGTNNCCTCTTNTCATTCCGGAATCCGTGAGAACACAAGTNCAGGATGTGCTGANGCAAATCGGTCNGCCGGCGATNGGCATTCATGCTAGCGGTGGACGCGCGATCAAACAGTGGGACCCANCTCGGTTCGCCGAAGCCGCTACTAGNTTGGCCAGGTCNCGNGGCGCGACNATCGTGCTCACCGGTTCTGCTGAAGACCGTGCAGAGGTGGACCGAGTNAAGACGGCGCTTCCNAGTGACCTCCCCGTTGCCGACCTTTCAGGCNCNCTNGACCTTCCGCGCCTCGCGGTCATNCTTGAACATCTCTCGCTATTCATCACCGGCGATACTGGTCCAATGCATCTTGCCGCTGCAATGGGAACCCCAATCGTTGCGGTCTTTGGTCCNTCGGACCCGNCCAACTACGGCCCCTTGACATCCCGCANNCGCGTCGTNCGNGTTAACATCTGGTGNAGTCCNTGCAACCAGATCCGCCGCCCGCCGTCTCGGTGNGTCGGGCACGTGCCAGATTGTCTGGTCGGTGTCGAAGTGGATCNNGTAGTNGCAGCTGCCAACGACTTACTCNCTGACCANGGGGTGGAGTNGGCCAGGACGACCATGAAAAATAGGTAGNCCGACGGGCACNGTCACCTGCTCGCCCTCAAAGAGGCACACTCTGCCAGCACNTCATCGTANTGNGACAATAAGCGCTCAGTAACGCTNGGCCAAGAAAAACACCGCTCNACGAGNGCCCGGCCNGCNTCACCCATCCTAGGAAGATGTTCCTCCANNTNAAGNACCTCAGTTAAAGCATGCCCCAAGTCNNCAGCNTCCCCTGGCGAGNCCAACCAACCNGTAACCCNAGGTAACACTTTGTCAGGCAACCCTCCGACCCGCGAAGCNACAACGGGCCTNCTATGTGCCATCGCTTCNAGCGTGACGATTGAGCTGCCNTCATAAAGAGTGGGGTGCACGAACACCGTCGCCGCCTCNTACCAGGCGTGCAGTTCNCGATCGGTCGTCGCNCCANCNAANAGCGTNCGATCTTGCAACCCAAGTTNCCNAACGATTNGCTCCAAGGTAGANCGGTAATGTCCGTCACCCACGATGACCCACCGCCATNGGCGAAATTCAGAATCTCGGCAGNCCTGTGCAAGNGCACCGGCAAGAACGNCAAAACCTTTGTTCTTCTCAACACGGCCCACACTNAGAAACACCCTNTCANCACTGGGGATATCCCAAACGCTACGTATCTTTGCTCCTTCNGCCGGTCCAGCCAGTGCATCGCACCGGCCAAGGTCCACAGCGTTGGGAACGACACGAACGGACGATTCCGGAACACGTAAGTTAGTTACCGTGNTCGATACGAGTGCNTGGTCTGTCGCAAGAATTCTGGTNGCGTAGCGNGCGCACCGACGAACCGCANTCTGTAGAGGNCGATAGGCAATACGCTTNAATCNAGTCTGGANTAAATCGGTNCCACCAAACTCTTCCANGCCGTGCGGCGTCAAAACNAGCGGAACNNTTGCNGTGGGCGCTGGCAAAACCGCACCAAGTACNCTCGCACCATGACCATGTANNANATCNACATGGCCNTCGCTTAAGAGCCGNGCCGCCNGNCGNCCNGCTNTGAAGCCGAAATAGAGATAGGCAGTATTTCGNTCGAGNATCGTTGTCCCACGCCGACCGGCGAACGGAAAAGTCCGGTATNGAATGGTTTTCAGCGTCAGCCGTTCGTCACGAAGCCAGNCAGCCTCAGCNCCCGNTCGAGAGGCGGGCCTAGTAATCAGCGTAACGGCAACGCCGCGCTCCAGTAGTTGACNTGCGAGGTCGTCNACATGCCGCTCNAGCCCGCCAGGACCGTGCAGGGNCGCACTCGCACGNCTNACTAACGCCACTCGGATCGNCGAGTCGCTCATCTCCGCCTCACCACATTNCGATAGAGCGCTTCAATTCGATCTACNACGACTGGNGCTGCAAACNGTCGCTCGACCCTGTCCCGAGCGCCCTCACTCAACCGGNGTCTCAATNCACGATCTTCGCTTAGGCGGNGTACATCGTCTCCCAAGNCCTCNGACGTTTTCGACAACAAGCCAGTTTCTTCGTGCTTCACAATGTCNCGGGTNCCCCCCGTGTCCATCGCGGCCGTCGGCACACCGAGCACAGCAGCTTCCAACAGCACCCGACTTAAGGATTCCGGACCNTGCGANGGAAANATAAGGACCGACGCATNCTTNAACCAGNGNAGCGCTTCCACNCGAGGCAGCCAACCTTGGAAGCGAACATCCACGTTCGANCGTGCAGCCTCCGCCGNNACTTCCATCCGCTGAGGCCCATCACCCACCACGACCACCGGCCAACGAAGTCTTGCNCGTACGATCGCAGGTATGAGTCTCTTGGCGCCTTTATTTTGGGCAAGNTTACCTACGTATACGGCATACGGTTCTGANAGCGGTGGTCCNTCGTCNGNNGNCNCCGCCCGGATACCTTCAACATCGANCGGATTCGGAATGACNTCGACNCGNGTGNCTTGAAGGTCACTCGTCCGTGNTCGCAAGTCAGATGCGATTGCCGTACTCACAGCNATNATCGCATCNGCCCGACNAAGAGCGCGGCGCTTACCGNCCAAATTTCTTCGCATATATGGAATNACTGGCAGCGCAAGNGGCCANGCCCATCGTGCTCTCGGCCTGATACAACGAGTCATCATCAANGGCGTACATNCCGGGCAGAGACCCNTCGCCTTGGGNTCGTGAATCAAGTTAGACCAGTAGCAAAGGGGCCAGTAGTCTCTGACGGTGCANACGACCGCCCGATCTTCCATCCGTGCTGCCANNACGGACGCCGGGCTACTCAGGAANTGCTGAGCATGCACTACNTCGATCTGTTCTTGNCGAATGATCTCACNGAGTTCACGCGCGTANCGTCCGTAGAGCCGCTCGTTCGTGAAATAGTTCCNGACGAATGGTACAGGNGGNGCCCACGCTTTGTACTCTCGAACGGCGAAGCCATCGTACATCGTCAGNGGATGGGCTNCNGACGTGCCAAAATGNGGACGAGAAACCGNTACGTAATGACCCCTCGNNCGTAACGTCTTGACCAACTCGTACGTGCTCCACCCACTACCNCCACAGTTCGGCGGAAACGCATCAGTGCTGACAAGAATTCGCATCAATACTTACTGCTCACNGGAATGTCATTTCCTCGCACANGCCTGAGCGGTTTAGACAACCACCGACTNCNCACCNCACATCCATTCAGGCTNAGAAAGNANATCGACGTAGGGTGTTCACTNCGGGGGAGGCGGGTGTGCGGCCTCCCATGCGAGCGCGCGACGTTGGGCANCNGCAANTTCCTCNCGGGTCATGCGCTGGGCAACGACATCTCGAGCGGCACCGTANGCCTCACGCTGATCCGCCGAAGCTCGGACNGCNGCAAGACTCAGCCACANGTGCGCCTGCACCACATCCGGCGNCACCCCGCGTCCGGCGGCATACATCTCCCCCAGATTCCCTTGCGCNGGAATTGAGCCCTGCTCGGCAGTCTGNTGCAGCCACCTTAATNCCTCGGCATCTCCCTGCTCGGCCGCCAGCCGGTACCACCGCACCGCCTCCGCTTCATCCTGCGGTACACCCCGGCCGTCGAAATACCGGCCCGCGAGCCCGGTCTGCGCTGGCAGATAGCCTTGCTCGGCCGCCAGCCGCCACCACCGCGCCCCTTCGGCGGCATCTTCCGCGACCCCTTGCCCCGCAAAATACATCCCCCCCAGGGCAAGCTGCGCAGTTGCAACACCTCGGTCCGCCGCTTCGCGATACCACGTCACCGCTGCCACGTCGTCCTGCGCAACGCCGCGACCTTCGGCATACATCCGACCCAGGGTGTAGTGTGCCTCCGGGAGGCCTTGCTCCGCTGCTTGCCGATACCACCACACCGCTGCCGATTCATCCTGCGCCACGCCACGACCTGCAGCATACATCTCACCAAGTGTGAGTTGTGCGTCGGCATGTCCTTGCTCAGCCGTCCGGCGGATCC
>PCAU01000004.1 GCA_002730735.1 Acidobacteriota bacterium
AGACGTGCCAGTGGAATGCCAAACAATGCATAGGTCAGGCTGAATGCAAACCCGGTGAGCAGGCCGAGCTGCGTATCGGACAAACCAAAGTCTGTCTTGATCGGCTGAACCAGAATTGCCAGAGCTCCTCGGTCCAGAGCATTGAACATGTTGACAAGGCTTAACAGCACAGTCGCATGAATGACCTGGCCACGACTGACCCCGGCTCGGCTAACGGCGTCTGTGTTTATTGCTGAATCATCCATTCACAGGCTTCCGCTACCGGTGCCACTCGCGTCACCCCATCGCTCACGCAGCTGGCGATCAGGGTCGTGCTCAATTCGGGACTTAGCGTCCAGGATCATGACCTCCCGTTGATTGGCCGAATACCGAGGCCAGTGCGGCAAACCGGCACCGTTGGGATCGCCCGTGCGCGCGAAGGCGAGCACCGTGTCTGACCACTGCTGCGCCAGTTGCCGGACCACGGGATCCTTCGGATCGTGGTAATGGGCGAAGGCAATGCGCGAAATCTCCGGGCGCGCATAGTCGTTGAACGTGAACGCTACCTCACAGCCGTGGGTGGCGCCAAGAACGCCGTCCATGACGGAAGATGGCAGGTCGAAACGGTACAGCCAGCCGCTGGACCCAGCTGCTGCGACGGCTTCGCTGGTGCGGATGGCAGCACGCCGGAACATCTCGGTATATACCCGCTGGTAGAGGGTCTTGTCGGTATCATCGGGATAAGCGGTCCGCAGCGCGGCCAGGTATTCACCGGGCTCCGTGCCGACGGGCAGGAGATCGAAGGGCATGGCGCCGAGGACTGCGGTCATGGGGTCGAAGGGGGTCCCTTCGGGTGCAAACGACGTCATAAAGGTGCCTTCATGCAGATTGGAGCCGGCGATGTACGGCACGCCTCGCGCGGCGATCGCCTGATAGGTGTCCCGCGTCACCACTACGCCGTCGACGCTGGCCTCGCCTAATACACCGGCGCCGAGCTGTGCCGCCAGCAATTCTTCAGCCGAGAGCTGCTGGAGGCAGCTGAGCAGATCACCCTCGTCAACCTTCAAATGTGTGGCCAGCCCCAATGCCAGGGGTGACGGTGGGTTGGTGATGGCGGTAGCGCTGTGAGCGATGGCACGGTGATACAGGCCGTCAGCGGAGGGTGCGGCCAGAATCGCGTTGACCGAACTGCCGCCGGCAGATTCGCCGAAGATGGTCACGTTGTTCGGGTCACCCCCATAATCGGTGATGTTGTCCCGCACCCAGGTCAGTGCAAGGATCTGGTCGCGGAAACCGTTGGACGCCGATCCGGCCAGATCATCGTCGTACTTCGACAGATCGAGAAAACCAAACACGCCGAGCCGATAGTTGACGGCTACCACTACCACGTTGCCCTGTGCAGCAAGAATAGAGCCGTCGTGATCGTTGCCGGAACCGATGTAATAAGCGCCGCCGTGAATCCAGAACAACACCGTCCGGGCACCACTGTCCGCGGTGGGAGTGTAGATGTCCACGGTCAGACAGTCCTCACTGAATGCCTCAGCCGACGGCGGACCCATCGGGTTTTCGGGTTGCATTGCCCGGTTACCCAGCCTGGTGGCATCCAGCGTGCCCGACCAGGGTCCATGTGGTTCCGGTGCGAGGAAGCGTCGTTCATCCACGGGGGGCTTGCCATACGGGACACCCAGGAACATCTGGATACCGTTTTCCGACTTGCCAGCAATGGTGCCAAGCTGTGTAGTCACCGTGGTCATCGGACGGACTCCTTTGGTGTTGGGTGACAAGGGGTCACCTGCCGAACCATCGCTTGCGTGATGTATCGTTTCTCATTGCTTGCTCCGTATGTTGCGGCAAATGGCACGACATATCGCGCGACGAATGGTTGCGAAAAGGTTGCAGAAAACTGAATATTGATTCAACATTCAGGTAATGTCAAACGAAACGGCCAGGGTTGGATCCTGCCCGGAAAGCGACACAAAAAGAACATAATCAAATTGTCCTGCCACTCACATGACAGGACTGAAAGGAGGAAAGAGCCGATGCAACAGAGTCTGCCCATCAAGGTATATCTGGTTTGCAACGCCCGTTATCATGACACCAATTTCGCCAGGCGCGAACTCCTCAAACTGCTTGCGGAAGACGAAGACATTCACACGCATGTGGCAGAAAATTTCAGTGATACCGAAACCATCAAGCAGTGCCAGCTGCTGATTACGTATACATGCGATCTTCGTCCTACCACTGAAGAGCAGGTCGCGTTGGCAGAGTTTCTGGATGCTGGAGGTCGATGGTTTGCCTTGCACGCGACGAATGCCATCCTGGAGTTCGTCGATGACGGCAGGGCGGATACGCCAGATCTCGCCCCTGATTTCATGAAGTTGTTGGGTAGCCGATTTGTTGCCCATCCACCCAACCAGAAATTCACCGTCCGGGTCAGCGATATCCAACACCCTATGACCGAGGGTATTTCGGAATTCGAAGTGGAAGATGAAGAACCCTACTACAGTGAACAATTGGGAGAACAGCTGGTGTTGCTAGAGGCTTCCTACAACGCGCGTTCGACCAGCTATGTACAGTCCGACTACGGCACCGACCGCGACAACCACCCGCAGATGTATCTGCACCCCTGGGGGAAGGGCGAGGTGCTGTATCTGACTTTGGGCCACTGCGCTGGCAAACATGACATGAAACCGATCAGGGACGTCATTCCTGTGGTACGGGGTTCCTGGAATTCCCCCGTGTATTACGAACTGTTGCGCAGAGGTATTCACTGGGGCATTGGCGAGCTATGACTGGTCCCACACATAGCACTCTGGCCGCACTGATTAAGGACAAGGCCCGGACAAACCCTGACCTGGAGGTTCTTACCTTCGTTGCAGTGGGCGCCGATGGCCAGCTGGAAGACCAGACCCGGACCTACCGGCAACTCTACGAAAACAGTCAGGCACTGGCGCGGGGCCTGGCCGACCTGGGTGTGAGCCAGGGGGACAAGCTGGCGCTGATGATGAACAATCACCCGGAGTTTGTGGAGGCGATGGTGGCCAGCGGGATCCTCGGTGCCGCGTTTATTCCCATCGACCCTCGTACCATGGGCGCCAAACTCAGTTATATGCTCGATTTCACCGAAAGCCAGGGCGTGATTTGCGCCGACTACGCTCTGGCTGCGGTGCTGTCGGTAGTGGCGGACTCTCCCGGGTTCAAATGGCTGGTAGTGGTACCCACGGCAGATGATCCCCTCCTGCCGCGGGCACCGCTACCCGTCATCAACTATTCTGATCTCGTCGCTGCTGTCGGGAAGCCGCTGCCCCTGGTGGAGCAGGACCCGGGCAATACCATGTTCATGATGTTTACCTCCGGCACGACTGCTAACCCCAAGGCCGTACTTTTCTCACACCAGAGGTACATGGGTTCCACCCTGAGCCCACTCGCTGCAGGCATGACAACCAGCGACAGGTATTACACCGGATTATCTCTCACTCATCTCAACGCGCAGGGCACGGTGGCTGGTGCCCTTGGCCAGGAGATTCCCTGTGTCCTCAGCCGCAAGTTCACCAAGACTCGATTGTGGGACATTGTTCGCCACTATGGCTGCACCACGTTTAACCTGCTGGGAGGTATGATCCCCGAAATCTACGCCATGCCGGAGAAGACCGACGACGCCGACAACCCGGTACGTGTGGTCCAAAGCGCCGGAATGCCTGCCGATCTGTGGCGAAAATTTGAAAAGCGCTTCGGTCTGGTGCTCCATGAGGTCTATGGCGCCACCGAGGGGGGCGCTATGCGTAATCCCCCTGGCGAAGGCCCGGTGGGCAGTATCGGCAAGCCGATCGCGGGCTGGGTCGCCGAAATTCTCGACGAAAACGGCGCCATCTGCCCAGCCAACGTGGAAGGTGAGATCTGTTTCAGGAAAGACGATAACAGCCCGGTCGTTGTCCAGTACTACAAAGATACCGAGGTCTCTGCCGATAAGGTTCACGACGGCTGGCTTCATATGGGTGACCTGGGCCACAAGGATGAGAATGGCTGGTTTTACTTTCATCACCGGATTGGCGGCGGCGTGCGACGCAATGGGGATTTCGTCAATACCACCCTCGTGGAAACGGTACTCATGGACTCACCCCTGGTGGCGGATGTATTTGTCTATGGTGTCGTCACCGACAGCAATGTCGCAGGAGAGAAGACCCTGGTGGCGGCTGTTGTGCCCGCTGATCCGTCTGGCTACGACAGCGGGCAACTGCTCAGTTACTGTTGCAAGAACCTGGAGCGCAACGACGTGCCAGAGATTTTCCAGGTGCTGGAGGAGATTCCCAAAACCATCTCGGAAAAGCCCATCGAAAAGGCCTGCATTGATTTGCTGGTGGCCGAGGAATATGTTTCGAGGCAGCTATCATGAAACATCCAATGAACAGTGCAGCCGCTATCACTGGCCTGGGTCTGACCGAGATGGGCCGCGTCTATCGGGACGCGGAAGACCTCGCTGCCGAGGCCGTTTTCCTGGCACTGGAAGATGCCGGCCTGCAGAAATCCGATCTGGACGGACTGCTCATCAACGCCGGTATCGGTGAAGGGGTCGGCGTGCCCCTGCATATGACCCTGGGCCTCAAGGAGTTGAACCTCTTGACCTACATGCAGGGCTACGGCTCCAGTGCCGGACAGATGATCCAGTATGCCGCCATGGCTGTGGCCAACGGTATGGCAACCACCGTGTGTTGCGTGTTCGCGGATTCGCCACTGAAGGAAAACCAGCGTAGCGGCGCGATCTCGTATGCCAGATCCAGCCGGCCCGATGCCATGGCGACCCTCGACCTCATTTTCGGTTTTACGGGCGCTCTGCCCAAGTATGCCCTGGCGGCCCAACGTCATATGGACCTGTTCGGCACCACGCAGGAACAGCTCGCCGCGGTGGCCATTTCCCAGCGTCAGTGGGCGGCCATGAACCCGCGCGCCGGTAAACGGGAGCCACTGGACCTTGATGGCTACAACGCTTCCCCCTGGGTCGTAGAACCGTTCCACGTTCTCGACTGCTGCCTGGTCTCCAACGGTGGCGTGGCGGTGATTGTGACGTCGGCGGAACGAGCCCGGGACCTCAAGCAACCGCCGGTGTACATCCGTGGGTTTGCCCAGGCTCACAACCACGACGCTGGCCAGGCAGGTCACGATTCGCTCATTCATACGGCCGGTGCGCGATCCGCCCCGCGCGCCCTGGCAATGGCCGACGCCAAAGTCAGCGACGTCAGTCAGTGCCAGATTTATGACTGCTACACCTATACAGTGATTGCCACGTTGGAAGATTACGGTTTCTGCGAAAAAGGTGAGGGCGGTCCGTTTGTCGCCGATGGCCGGCTCGGTCCCGGTGGAACCCTGCCCACCAACACCGGTGGCGGTGAGCTGTCGTCGTTTTACATGTGGGGCATGACACCGATTTCGGAAGCCGTGATCCAGGGGCGCGGTCAGGGCGGCGAACGCCAGGCGCCCAACGACCTGATCATGGTGTCCGGAAACGGCGGTTTGTTGGCCTACCACGCAACCTTGATGCTGTCGCCGGAATCAGTCTGAGGAGACGAACCATGAGTGAAGCAACTCACTGGCTGCCGGAGCCCGACGAGTATAGTCGACCGTTTTTCGATGGCGCCCGCGCCGGCGAGCTGCGCATGCAGTACTGCAGTGATTGCAGTGGCTGGATGTATCCGGTGAAGAAACGCTGCCAGCACTGTGGCGGAACAGATCTCACCTGGCGCGCGGCGTCTGGCCGCGGCACTCTGTACAGCCACGCTCGCCTGCACCGGGTCTATCACCCCCGTCACGAGGGGCGGCTGCCGTTGATCCTCGCTTGGATAGACCTTCCGGAAGGTGTACGTATACCGAGCAACCTGGTGGAATGCGATCCCACAGACGTCCGGGTTGGCATGGCGGTGCATGTGACGTTCGAGCAGTTTCCCGACGGCGACGTCATTCCCGTATTTCGCCCCGCGTGAGTCCTGAGGAACCCGCTCACTAGTCGCCCCACCGCTTGCGCAATTCGCGGTCCGGGTCTTGCTCAATGCGCGATGTGACATCCAGGATCAGGACGGCGCGCTGGTCGGCTGAATACCTGGGCCAGTGCGGGAGACCGGCGCCATTGGGATCACCGGTGCGTGCGAAGTTCAGCACGGTGTTCGACCAGCGTTCTGCCAGTTGGCGGACCACCGGATCATCCGGGTCGTACCAGTCGTTTCGCAACAATTCAGGGCGAACAAAATCGTTGAAAGTGAAGGCAACATCAGCGCCGTGCACAGCGCCGAGGTTGCCATTAGAGGACGCGGGCAGGTCGAACCGGTACAGCCAGCCGCGGGACCCGGCCGCTGTCACAGCTTTGCTGGTGCGAATGGCTGAGCGCCGGAACATCTCGGTCCAGACGCGCTCGTAAAGTGCGCGGTCAGTTTCGCCAGGAAAGGCATTCCGTAGCGCAGCAACGTACTCGCCGGAATCCGCACCATCGCGAAGTAGGCCGAAGGTCTTTGCCCCGAGGAATGTCGTCGTGCCCTCTACCGCGATCAGGGGATCAAAGATACTCCCTTCAGGGCTGAGTGCAGTGAAGATCCGGCCTTCTTCCCGGGTGGAACCGGCCATGTAGGGCACACTGCGCCGGCCACGCTCGGCGATCGCCTGATAGGTGTCCCGGGTCACCACGACACCGTCGACGCTGGCATCGACCCGAATACCGGAGGCGAGTTGCGCCGCCAGCAAATCTGCCGCAGAGAGCTGCCTTAGGTGAGCGAGTAAATCATCCTCTTCCACGTTTAAGTGGTCAGCCAGTAGTGATGCTGATGCCAGGGGAGGCGGCGCGTTCGTGACGCCAAGGCCGCTGTGGGCAATGGCACGGTGATACAGGCCGTCGGCGGCGGGTGCCGCAAGAAGAGCGTTGACGGAAGCACCACCGGCGGATACACCGAAGATCGTCACGTTTTTGGGGTCACCACCGTAATCGGCGATGTTTTCCCGCACCCAGGTTAGCGCCAGGATCTGGTCGCGGAAACCGTTTGACACCGATCCAGCCAGGGCGTCGTCGTACTTCGACAGGTCGAGAAAACCAAACACGCCAAGCCGATAGTTGACCGTAACCACCACCACGTCGCCCTGGGCAGCGAGAACAGAGCCATCGTAATCGTTGCCAGAACCAATGTAGTAGGCGCCGCCGTGAATCCAGAACAACACCGGCCGGGCCCGATCGTCCGCTGACCGGGTGTAAATATTCACGGAAAGACAGTCTTCACTGTATGCCTGCGCCGACTCAGGGTTCCTGGGTTGCATCGCACGGTTACCCGGCTTTGTGCCATCCAGCGTGCCCGACCAGCGTCCATGGGGTTCCGGTGCCCGAAAACGTCGGTCACCCAGCGGGGGCTTGGCATAGGGAATGCCAAGGAAGCTCTGAATCCCGTTTTCTGACTTGCCGGTAATGTTACCGAGCCGCGTCGTCAGTGTGGTTATCGTATCGACGTCTATTTCCGGGCGGGCACTGCCCGCGACGTCCGCCGCAATCACTTGCGCTGATGCCAGAATGGCAGTGAACAAACCGGCAAGGATCAAAGATCTGTTGTGCGCCATTGCAGACCAAAAAGAGTTGCAGAAAACTGAACAATGATTCAGTATTCGTCGAATGTCAAAAACAAATGGTGATACCCCGACCGAAACCAGGGGGAAATATGCGCGTTCAGAAGAAACGCGCGAACGAATTCTGGCCGCAGCGTTGGAAGAATGTGCGGAGGTCGGTATTCACAAGGCTTCGATGGCGAGTATCGCCGCCAGAGCCGAGGTTGCAGTTGGTATCCTGAACTACCACTTTGGCTCCCGCAAGAAAATGCTGCACGAACTGATGTCCACACAGGTACAGAACTTCTGGTCGAGCATGTCGCTACCACGAGCTGTGGGGTGGGGTTATTTCGAAACTGAAGCCGCGATGCTCAAGGTTTACCTTGAGTTCCTGCACGTCAATCCAAATTATGTGCAGCTGGCCGAAGAGATTCGTCGGCATGAGCCAGAGTTGTACCAGCAAGGAGCCGGTATTCAGTTGGAATACGTTGTCAGACGCTTGAAGGCGGGTGTCGACAACGGTGAACTACCAACCATGGGCGGTGATGAGATCCGTACCCGCGCCTACCTCATCCTGGGCGCATACACATTTCTCGATCGGTTGGTTGAAGACGACAATTACCCTGGAGACGAGCTCGTGGTCACAATCGTTATGAACATGCTGAGAAACGGATTAACGTCTGATTCAACGGATTCGTGACACCAGACCCCAGGACCGAAACTGACTGAGCACCAAATTCCACCTCGAGCGCTGACGTATCGCTGAAGAACAACGCCGGAAGACTCAATCAAATGGAGACACACATGAAATCTTTATTGCCGCGCAACGTTCTGCAAATTGCCTTCGTCGTGGACGATGTCGAAAAATACCTGGCCATGTATGCTAAATTGTTCGGCATCGAAACACCGGGTACGTCCGTAACCGGATCCCATGAGGAAACCCAGAGCCTCTATCGCGGTGAACCTACCGATGGCCGCGCCCGGGTTGGTTATATTCCTTTGGATAACATTCTGTTGGAGTTTATCGAACCTATTGAAGGGCCAAGTGTCTGGCAGGACTACCTGGAACAGAAGGGCAACGGCATCCATCATCTTGCCTTTATCGTCAATGGTGTGAAGCAGGTCATCAGCGATCTGGAAGACTTTGGCCTGCCGCTTTTGCAACACGGGAGCTTCCCTCAGGCAGGAAAAGCGCCCAGCGGCCAGTATGCCTACCTCCAGGGGCTCGACAAATTAGGTTTCGATGTCGAGCTATTGGAATTTGACGCTTGATCAGAAATCGAACGCTGGAGCAGGCTGCATGTACGATATCTATCAGGAAACCTGGAACACACTGACCGGGCCTTATGCACCTTTCGAGGTCGTAGATATCGAAGTTCGAGGCTCACCGATGCGTGTGTATAAAAATGCACCACCGAGCCTGCGTGAAATATGGTTGAGCTCCCTGGTCCACGCTGAACGCGATTATCTGGTATATGGGGATGAACGCTGGACCTATGCCGATGCACATTCTGCAGTCGCTTCGATCGCCAATTGGTTCGCAGATCAAGGGATCAAACCCGGAGACCGCGTTGCGATCAGTATGCGTAATTACCCTGAATGGCTCATGATCTACTGGGCGTGCGTTTCGACCGGTGTGACGGCTGTTGGTATGAACGCCTGGTGGGTTGAAGATGAGATGGAGTACGGTCTGGCTGACGCCGCACCCAAAGCCCTGTTTTGTGATGAAGAGCGACTCAACAGATTCCTCAAAATCCATGACAGGTTTGCTGATCTGACAACTGTTGGCATCAGATTAAAAGAGTCTCGATCGGACATCACCGAATTCGCCGACGTGCTTAATACTGGCGGCGACCTACCGGACCTTTGTGTGGATCCCGATCAGGATGCCTGTATTTTCTATACATCAGGTACAACGGGACATCCAAAGGGCGCACAGCTCACCCACCGCGGTTGTATCCACAACATCATGAACATGGGCTTTGGTGGGCAGCTGGCACTTCTCACCAGTTGCAAGATGAATAATTTGGATCCTCCCGATCCGAACCAGGCTGATCCCATGAATGCTCTGGTGACAACACCGCTGTTTCATGTCGCGGCCAATAACTGTTTGGCGCACCCGGTGACAAGCGCTGGCGGTAAACTGGTTTTAATGTATCGATGGGATGCAGCTGAAGCACTTAGACTGATCGAAGTAGAACGTATTACATTTCTTTCAGGCGTGCCAGTCATGGCACGTGAAGTGATCAATCATTCGGATTTTGATAAGTACGATACTTCAACCCTGCGTTCAGTCAGTGGCGGTGGAGCCCAGGTACAACCGGATCTGGTGGGGCGAATTGACCAAGCGGTTGAAACAGCCCGCCCAGGTACTGGCTACGGCATGACCGAAACCTGCGGCGGTATTACCTCTATCCTTGGCGATTTCTTTGTCGATAAACCTGAGAGTTGTGGTCCGGCAATGCCGACATTCGAGGCGAAAGTCGTGGATGCTGAAGGCAAAACACTTCCCCAGGGGGAATCGGGAGAACTCTGGATAAGGGGTGCATCCGTGATCAAGGGCTACATCAACCAGGAAGAGGCGACTGCAGAAACCATCACAGATGGCTGGTTACATACCGGAGACATCGCCAGGATTGATGAGCACGGATTCATCTACATCGTAGATCGCTTTAAAGACATGGTGCTTCGCGGCGGTGAGAACGTTTACTGCTCGGAAGTTGAAGCGGTTCTGCACAAACTGGATGAAATCGCTGAATGTTCAGTGTTTGGTGTCGAAGATGACCGGCTCGGTGAAGAGGTCGGTGTCAGCATTTTTCTAAAACCCGGCACTGACATCTCTGCAGACGCCATTCGTGAGTTTTGTCTCGCCCATATGGCCAGGCACAAATCACCACGATACATATGGTTCTCACCGGAACCATTGCCTCGTACCGCAACCGGCAAGTTCCTGAAACGTGAGCTAAGAGCTACATTGGACGTCGCGGACGCAGTTTAGGTAGTTCCTGTCCGAGAAACAAACACCGCGGTGCTAGTTTCCTGATAACCTGTTGATTGCTAAACCAACAACTTTGGAATGTCGCGCCGATTTGCCTCGAAAACGGTCATTATCGGACGGAAACTAGCTAGTGGTTGCTTCTTTAGCCCTGGCGTCGTTGAGCATCTTGATATACGGCGCAAGGAACGGCGACGGAATTTCGTCATCAATCTCGACATTGACGATTGCAGGGACGTTGTTCTTCAACGCATCCGCAGCGGCACGCCGGACAGCCGGCAGGATGTCATCGTGTTCGATGACCTTTTCTCCGTATCCACCCCACATGCCGGTCATCGCCTCATAGGATCGCATGTCTGCGAGCTGAACATTGCACGGGCCGTTTTTTGCTACCTTTTCCGGTAAGCGTGCGTTCTGTGTCAGTTGGATCTGGCCCCAGGAGGAGTTGTTGGCGATAACACAAACTGCCGGGATGCCAAATCTGGCCATGGTTTCCAGTTCCATCGCGTAGAACCCGAAACTACCGTCGCCGATAAACAGGAGCACCGGCTTTCTGTTCGCCACCCAGGCGCCAATCGACAAACACGGTCCGGTGCCGATAGTACCGTTGGCTCCGGAGTAATGTATCTGTCCGGGGCGGGAGGCTGTCGTCGTACCAACAAACCAGACCAGGTTCTCGCCACCATCGCAGACGATGTTCCAGTCCTTGGCATCCTCCTCGAGGAATTTCGTCACATCCGCTGCGGCCCGAGCGGGGTGCGTCGGCGTAGCATCGCTATGGTACTCGGGCGGCAGACGGTCGGCCTTCGGACCTGGCTTAGGTTCGCCGGTCCATGGCGCGTCAGCTTTCGGATTGCGCTTCTCCCTGACCCTGGCAAGGATGTTTTTCGTCACGGCGCCGGTTGAACCCAGGATGCCAATGTCCGCACGTACGTTGAAACCGACCTGATGCATGTCAGTGTGTATCTGGATCACCTTGGCGTCCTTGGGAATGGCGCTACCAGATCCCATCCGGAAGTCGAACCGGCAACCCAGGGTTACCAGCACATCAGCCTTGCCCATGGCATTGGTCTGCAGCAGCGGGTTCTCATACTCATTGCCAAACAAGCCCCGACAGTTGCTACCGCTCACACCTACCGGCATCTTCAGGTAATCAGAGAGCTCTGTGACTGCGGCCGCGTCATCACCCAGCGACCAGCGAGCGCCATCGTCGACAATCATTGCCGGTCGTTCGGCACTCGCCAGAAGATCCGCTGCCTGTTCAATCAACGCATCGTCACCACCGGACACCACGGCAGCCCGGCAGTTCTCTGGAAAGTGGACGGTATCCTCCTCTACCTCTCTCATAACCAGATCCGTTGGTACTTCAAGGTAGACTGGACCCGGTGATCCATCCATTGCATGCCGGAAGGCCATGGAAACGTAGAAAGGCAGGCGCTCTGTCTCAGTGACCTTTTTTGCCCACTTGGAGCAGGTCTCCATCAGTTGCAGTGTGTCCATGTCCTGGAGATCGCCAGCATCACGCGTCGCCATGGAGACTGCACCACCAATCTGCAGGAGCGGCACGTTCATTGACATGGCCTCCATCATACCCGCGGGTGTATTCCCAACACCTGGACCCGCCGTCGTTACCACCACCGCAGGCTTACCTGACGACCTTGTGCAGGCCATGGCTGCATATACCGCAGCACATTCGTGCCGCACGTCGATGATCTCAATGCCCGCTTCTTTCATGCCGTGGAGGATTGTCATGACATGCCCGCCACACAGCACGAACGCTTTCTCGACCCCTTCATTTGCCAGGGCCCGACCAACCAGGTAACCACCATCAACCATCGCCATTCTCTTCTCCTCCAATTGTTCTCGTTAAAATTTTCTATCGCCTTTAGCCCAGCACCAGCCTGCGGTTGGATGTGATGGCTATGTCAACAGGTCCTTCACCTGTCTGGGGTCGATGACGATGTTGAGCAGGTCACCGAAGACATTTCCCAGCTGGGAAATCGTTATGAGCAATGTCGGTTTGGGCGGGTCATCTTCTTTCGGTGCTACCACCGCTGACGCCGAGAGTCCCAGCTCAGTTAGGCGGTACATACGGTTCGGCTTTAGCGGATTGTCCGGTTCCTCTGTGGCCGGAAGCGTTCTCCAGGTCTGGTAGTGCCTGAGCCCGACCTGTTTGGTTAGCTTACCCTCGCGCGCGTGATGGCCGAGATACCAGTCTTCACCATCTGCAGCGGATACACAGTAGTTGAACATATACACAAGGATGAGGGCGTCCTCGCCTTCCTCGTATTGGGGTTCACCGCCGGTGTAATGCAAGGGCAAAGCCGCGTACTTGTACTGCTGGACCGGCGTGTCCTTGATGAGGTCGAACTGGGGTTGCTCGTCCAGGAAGGCACACTCGAACTCACCGAACCCGGTTTCTCCTTCTGATGCCGCGGTCCAGAGACTGGGAGTCCCCAGGGTAGCTTGCTGGGCGGCCGCCATGTTCTCAAACACCAGTTCAGTCATGCGCACGAACCGGTCGTAAGGGTAGGGGGAGGGAACGGGAATCGGGGGCAGCCCACGCCACGTCCGATAGCGCGTGATGCCGCTAAGTTTCTTCACCTGGGCGACGTGCTCGCTGAAATACCACTGCTCCCCATCTTCAACGGTCACACCTTCCGCGTAGTTGAATAAGTGAACGAAGCGAACGATGCCGGTACCGTAGTTGAACTCGAAAGGTGTCATGTCAAATCCCACAGAGTTTGATGAAATTGAATTCTTGTTCGTTGTGAGGGCTATGCCAGCACATTCTGCACCTGCTTGGGGTCGATCGCGATATTGATCAGGTCAGTAAAGACTTCGCCAAACTGCGGCATGGTGATGAGTAATCTGGGCCTGGGAGGGGAGGCTTCTTTCGGCCCCGCCCGAGTCCAGGCAGGGAGTCCCTCCTCGGTGAGGCGGTAGTAGCGGTTTGGATTCAGCGGGTTACCTGGTTTTTCCGGTGCAGGAAGCGTTCTCCAGGTCTGGTAGTGCCTGAGTCCGACCTGCTTGGCTAGCTTACCCTCGCGGGCGTGGTGGCCGAGGTACCAGTCCTCGCCATCGGCAGCGGGTACGCAGTAGTTGAACATGTACACAAGGATGATAGCGTCCTCTTCGTCATCGTATTGATGTTCACCGCCGGAGAACTTCAGGGGCAATGCTGCGTACTTGTACTGCTGGACCGGCGTGTCCTTGATGAGGTCGAACTGGGGTTGCTCGTCCAGGAAGACACACTCGAACTCACCGAACCCGGGTTCTTCAGCTGATGCCGCCGTCCAGAGGCTGGTGTTCCCCAGGGTGGCTTGCTGGGCGATTGCCATGTTCTCAAACACCAGTTCACTCATGCGCACGAACCGGTCGTAAGGGTAGGGGGACGGAACGGAAATTGGTGGCAGCCCACGCCATGTTCGATAGCGGGTGACGCCGCTTAGTTTCTTCACCTGGGGGATGTGCTCGCCGAAATACCACTGCTCCCCATCTTCAACGGTCACACCTTCCGGGTAGCTGAAGAAGTGCACGAAGCGAACGATGCCGGTACCGTACTTAACCTCGAAAGGTGTCATGTCACATACCGCAGAGTTTGATGAAATCGGCTTTTTGTTGGTCGGTCATCTCAGCGAAAATGGGCACGCGCCACTCGGAGACGGGAAGGTCTGTGTACTCGGGTGAGTCCGTCAGCAACGTAGCGGCGATGTTATGTAGTCCATTACCTTCTTCCATATCTTCACCCAGAGCAGCAACGATCTCAGCAGGCCAGTTGCCGACGGGATCAAGCATTGAACTGAGTTTGCCATCCTTGTCGATGACCAGACCGAGTTCCTTGTTGATTTCGGGACGCCCCAGGTACTCCGCCATTGCTGCAAACAGCGCCTTCTCGTTAGCGGAGCACTTCTGCAGGCCTTCGAAGCCATATAGGGCAGCGGCCTGATTGCAGATAACGCCCCATGGCATCCTGCAGTGAAAACCGGGAATCGCCAGCGCTTCTGCTGTAACGCCATCTCCCCCGCTGACTCTGCCTTCCTTGACGATGAGGTAATAACCCGCATGCTTACGACCGCCTTCCATCAAGCGGGCAGGTGGATACGTGTAATCCTCGGTTAACGCCCAGGTGATAGAAGCAGGTAAATCTGCCGCCTCAAGCATTTTGATGGCCTTATCAACAACGGCTTCGCCCCAGGCTCTGGAGCCAAATTCACCGATGGGCTTGAGCGTGGACATATCTATAACCGTCATTGACGTTCTCCGTCGCCTGTCCGTTTCATAAAGTAGCTGTCTGGCCGCCATCGACCATCAATGTATGCCCGGTAATGAATGCGGACGCATCTGAGGCGAGGAACACAGCCACGCCGGCAATATCGTCTTCCCCCGCACCTCTCCCCAGAGGAATCTTCTGCAGGTAAGCCGTCAACATGGCTTCATTCTCGGGCGCTTCCAGGAACGATGTCATGTCAGTTTGAAAGTAACCGGGCGCGATCCCGTTGACCCGAATGTTGAGGGGTGCCAGTTTAATCGCCAGGTTCTGGGTCAGATGGATCATTGCGGCCTTGCTGGTGCTGTAGGCAACTACCGGGTGACTGGCCTCATCGGTGCCTCTTACTCCGACGATGGACGAGATGTTGATCAGTCGTCCGCCGCCTCGTGTTTTCATGTGGTTTGCCCAGTGCTGCACAAGCACAAAAGGGCCGCGCAGATTGACGTTGAAGGTCTCGTCCCACGCTTCCAGGGAATGGTCGAGTGTTGGCGCACCGATGCCAGTACCCGAGTTGTTGAACAGAATGTCGATCGAGTCAAAGGTCGCCTTGGCCTCATCAAACATGTCGGCGATCTGGTTCACGTCGCCCATGTCGCACGCGATCGGCAACACCCTGACGCCGAACTCCTCCGTCAATTCTTCAGCTGCTGTTTTGAGGGTCTCGATTGTGCGCGAGGTCAGGATGAGATCCGCCCCGGCGTTGGCGAGTCCTGACGCAATGTAGCGGCCTATTCCGCGGCCACCACCGGTGATCAGCGCTACCTTGCCGGCGAGTGAAAAAAGGTCTTTGTTCATGTGAACACCTGTTGCTTTAGATGGAGGTGTGCCTGAATACCAGGTACCTGGGCGCTGCACTAAACTGAATACTGATTCAATATTCAGTCTATGTCAAATCAAAACCCAGGATTCAATCTCACCTCCCAGTTAGTGCGAGTGCACGGTTGTTGTCAATGTCACAAACTGTAGACCCTCGCTGATGTGTCATGGAACATCGCCAGCTTCTCGGTTTCACTGAAGTCAGCGACGATCTTCTTCAAGCCGTTGTACAGCACGTGGTAGCTGATCGAAAAGCGGTCCACGGGGAAGTTGCTTTCCATCAGACAGCGATCCGGGCCGAAGCATTCAATTGTGTGCAGGTAGTAATCGCGTTGCGCCTCGAAGAAATCGTCGGATGTCGGCGGGGTTTCGCGCTCATGCCAGCCAAAGCCGTTGTCCGGCATGGCAAGTCCGCCGATCTTGGCAACCACGTTGGGGCACTTCGCGATATCGGCAATATCTTTTTTCCATTGCTCGAAGATTGCATCTTTCTGACTGGCGTAGGGACCAACACCCAGTGGCGTGCCGAAGTGATCCAGGACCATCATCGTTTCGGGACACGCCTGCGCCAGATCCAGAAAGTCACGGTTCTGATAGTGGTAATGCCAGGTGTCGTAGGTGAGCCCCATCTTGCCAAGTAACCGCACACCCTCACGAAAGGATTTACGCTGGTAATGATCAACCGCCGCTCTGCCCGCAATTTGCATGATCTCGGGATGCTCAGCGCGTGCACCCGCATCACGGATACCACGAAAGCGGCCTCCGGCGAGTTCAATGTGTTGTTGCAGCAGCGCCTGCAGACTTTCACCAATGGACAGGTCCACGTGACCGACGATTCCGGCAATCGTTGCCTTCTTCGGGTCCTTGTCGCTGGCTTCAGCCTGCTGGCGTACGAATTCAGTCTCACCCAGGCTGCGTTCCTGTTCCGGGCCATCCTGACGGTATTGTGCAAAGCATTCCACAAACACGGTCTTTACTACATTATGACCAGAGCTGGTGTCATCCCACAGGTTCTCGATCAGGTAGGGGTCAAGGCCGGGGTGGCGCCACAAGTGATGGTGCGGGTCGATTATCGGCAAGCCCGGTTCAATAATATCTTCCTCGACTTGTGCGAGCCATTCGTTCGGGGTCAGTTCAGTCATTCAGACGTACTCATTACCTCCTGTTCACCCCTTATTCAATATCGATTGTCGCGCCATGACGACGTTGATGCAGGCTGGTTTTTTACTTTCAACAGCGCGTCTGAGTGCAGGTTGAATTTCATTGGGGTCCTCCACGCGCTCACCGTATCCACCGAGTGCCGCAACCATTTTGTCATAGGGTCTGTCCCCCAACTCCGCACCGACGGTGCGGTTTTCACCAAACGTATCTTTATAGGATCGCTCCACCATACCCCAGCACTGATCATTACCTATGACCACAATGATGGGTATATCGTGTCGAATAGCGGTATCCATCTCCATGGCACTGAGCCCGAATGCCCCATCACCCATCACACAAATTACGGTGTCATCGGGCGCCGCAATTTTTGCACCGATTGCAAAGGGGATCCCCGGTCCGAGGGAACCAAGAATACTGCCATTCGAGAGCTGGGCGCCTGGCTGGCTGGCATTGAGATGTCTTGCGGCTTCAACGGCAAAATCACCACCATCGATCGCAAAAGTTGTGTGCTCGTCTGCAAACTCATTCAGTTCGTGAAGTATCCGGAGTGGGTGAACAGGTCTCATGTCTGAATGATAGTCGGGACCGAACTTTGCCATGCGCTTTGCTTTTGCATCATCGAGTATTGAAATCCATTCACTATCACATTTGAATCCCTGAAGCTCAGCACCAAGCTGATTCAGTACCAGGCTAACATCGCCGCAAATACCAAGATCAATTTCCTGGTTATTTCCCATTGCTGCATTGTTGCAATCCACCTGGACAATCTGCGTATCGTCACCAAACTGGCCATAGTAAAATCCAGAGTTCATGCGTGAACCCATCACCACGACTAAATCTGCCCGAAATACCCCCAATCCTGGTAAGCCATAAGACTGGGGATGTTCATCTGGCAGCAAACCTCTTGCCGCATTACGTGTGAATACAGGCAAGCCGGTCTGTTCAGCGAATGCCTTGAGCTCAGAAGCAGCGGCAGACCAAAACCCGCCACTGCCAACAACGATCGCAGGTTTTTTTGCGCTCTTTATCATCTCTGCTGCTTTCGCAACATCGTTGGGGCTGCCCGCTGATCTCGGTATATCACGAGGCATAAATGAATTTTCAACCTCATCACTTACCGCCCGCCAGGATACGTTCATAGGTAATCCGAAATAAGCCGGGCCCGGGTTTGAACCCAGCATCTGCTGGAATGCCAGCTCAAGATACTGGGGTATTCTGTCTGTGGTGCGCACGGTTTTGGCAAAGTGTGCATAGTAGGCGGCAATCCCTTCCTGCTCTACTTCCTGAGGCGCACCTTTATCCTCTTCCTGAACACCGACGTCACCTGCAAAACAAATGGTGGGACTCAACGTGACCGATGCATGAGCCAGGCCGGATACAGCGTTGGCAAAGCCTGGACCTGCAGTCACCGTGTAAGCGCCTGGTTTACCACTCCTTAATGCATAGCCTTCTGCAGCAAATGCAGCGGCCTGCTCGTGGCGCGTATCAATAAAGCGAATATCATTTTCAACACAGCCATCCATTATCGGATATACATGACCACCACTGAGACCAAACAGTGCATCAATGCCTCTGCGTTTTAGGTACTTACCAATGTAGTGCCCTGATGTTTTCATCATCGTTTACTCTCGTTACTTTTTTGCTCGTCAGTTGACCTTAATCTTTGTGAAATCAGGCGGTCGCTTTTCGACAAATGACGCAACACCTTCTTTGAAATCATCCCTGGCCAGACTCTCACTAATCCATTGATTGTCTTCAAGCATTGACTCACCCAGTTCACTCATCAGGTGTTTATAAACCTGTTTTTTCATCATCATGATAGAGATAGGCGCCGACGTACCAGCCATCATTTTGAGATACTCCTGCGCCTCTTTTACCGCTTCTCCCGGTTCGCACAGTCGATTGGCATAACCCATACGATAGGCTTCCTCGGCTTCGAGCTTTCGTGAACTCCAGAAAATATCCAGCGCATTTGATGGTCCGACAAGGCGCGGTAGCATCCAGCTTGTGCCGTGTTCTGCAATCAATCCGCGTGGTGAAAAAGAGGTTACAAACTTTGCATTTCGATCAACGAATCGCATATCGCAGAATGTTGCATAACTGAAACCCAGTCCAGCACAGGCACCATTTATTGCCGCTATGACTGGTTTGCGTAAACCAAGCAGGTACGGCGGCGAAAACATATAGTTGGGGTCCTTGTCGGGATTCCCCGCTTCAGCCGCAAGATGCTCGTACGTTTCACCAAACTGTTTGCCAGCCTCACTCATTGCGCCCAGCGCATTCATATCAACACCCGAACAGAATCCCCGCCCCGCGCCGGTTAACACGGTACCCATTACCTGCTCATTTCTCTCAGATGCATCCAGTGCATGACGAATCTCTGCCTGGGTCAGACTGGTCATGGCATTCAGGGTGTCCGGCCGGTTTATGGTAATGGTCGCTACAGGCCCGTCAACGTCGTGGAGTATCTCTTCGTAAGTAGTCACTATGTTTAGCTCCTGTCTATTCATGTGAACATCTGTTGCTTCTGATGGATCTGGCCCTGGTGGTCGAATATGTATCATCATCCCATCCTGGCCGTGCATGGCTCATTCCACCATTAGATAAAGGTTTGGTGACTAACCGCACCAACTCAGGTTCTTTGGATTTAGTAGTGCTTTCGGATCCAAGAGGCCTCGTTACCCGTGGCAGATGTGCTGAAAAAACCAGGTAAGTGGATGCTGCATTAAACTGAATACTGATTCAATATTCAGACTATGTCAAATGGCGTCAAGAAAAAGATGATTACTATGAAGAGATACTCCGCGAGGTTGACGGGCCCGTCGCGACGATCACATTTAATGGTGAATTCGTAGTTAATGCTGGATACACATGATTGCCTGAAAGTTCCCTGTTCAGAAATTTGTTAATAAGCGGGGTGGCAGAAAACATGGGAGTTCGAACGTATGCTATCGGATAACGGTCCCTGTTATGTCAGCGGCGAACTCAAACGATGGTTAGCAGAGCAACAGATTGAACACACCCGTGGTGCACCCTATCACCCGATGACGCAGGGTAAGATCGAACGCTACCATCGNTCGATGAAGAATGTGNTTAAGTTAGAAAATTANTATTANCCCTGGGANCTGGAGAAGGCCATTACTGACTGGGTTCAGCATTACAACCATGAGCGTTATCACGAGTCGTTAGATAATGTTACGCCATCTGATGTATATCATGGGCGTAGCGAAGAGATCCTGGATCAGCGGGCAATCATTAAGTCGCGCACGATGATCCAGAGAAAGGTACAAAACCTGATATTAGCAGGATAGACTGGAGCAACAATGAGCAGAAAAGTGTCTCTTAGAATTTAGTGCTAGTGGTCCCATATGGGCTGACGACGTACAAAATACGTATCTCATGCAATTCAAGTGTAATAGGGTCGGGTAGTATGGGCGTAATATTCAGAAAGTATCTAAAAGCCCCCTTGTTTAATTAGCCAATTATTGTTGATCAGACATGAATGAAGTACCGATATTAATAGTCGATGACACACCTGAAAATCTTTTGGTCCTGAAACTCACTTTTAAGGTCCTCAATATTGAATTGCACCAATGCTTAAGTGCAATGGAAGCTATCGACCTATGCGCGAGCATCGAATTTGCGTTTATTGTTCTTGATGTTCACATGCCCGAGGTCAATGGCATTGAGGCCGCAAAGAAAATCAGGCAAACAGGAAAAAATAAGCAGACCCCCATATTGTTCTTAACGGCTGATATTTATGCAACCGACCTTATTGATGAGGGATACGATTGCGGCGCTGTTGACTATCTGTTCAAACCATTCAATACAAAACAACTTCGGTCCAAGGCAAGTACATTTATTGACCTGTATGAACAGCGAATTGAAGCGATAGAAGCTAGAAAAATTATAGAGGAACAGACTGAAACTCTCGTTAACAACGAAAAGCAGCAAACTATCATGAAACTTTCCGCGGGACTTTCACATAACCTTAACAATCGATTGACTGTCGTTAAGGGTAATGTCGATTACTTTTCAGCTGAGTTTGATTATGAGCCGGACTGGGTTATTGATATCAAAGACTCTCTGGACGAGTGTGTAAAAATTGTCGAAGCCTTACAAGAATACGCTGGCCATGGTTTCAAACTTGAATCCGAACGAGGTAGCCTTAAATCGATTTTTGAAAATATTCAAAGACTATTAGGCTCTTCGATTACCAGCGAAGAAAGCTCCTTAGTCTTTGAGTTAGATGACAATAGTGCTTTGTTCGAAGTTCCCACTGCGTTAATCCTGGATATTCTCGTGCCTATAGTCGTTAATGCATTGCAGGCGGTGATTGCTGATCCAACCCCTGTTTTATTGAGAAGCTCATTGACGCAACAAGAATTGTTAATAGAGGTTTCAGACCTTGGCGCGGGTATGGATGAAGAAACACAGTCTCATATTTTTGAACCTTTCTATTCTTCCCGGGAGCCCTATGAAAGTGTGGGGTTAGGGTTGTCTCGCGTTAAGGGGCTGGTAGATTATGCTGATGGCAGGATTGAGGTTAAAAGTAATGAGCCCCGGGGAACGAGTTTTTTGGTAAGCCTGCCAGTAGATAAGTTGGAGCAGCTGGGCCGAGAAGGGTAAGGTGTCAAGGCACCTGGTTAGAGGTTTAGAGTTCTACTTTCACAACGACCAGTAGCGCCCCAATGATCAAAGCAAAGGTATGGAACACTATGCTCGATACCGTCATCATCCACTTGTAACGAATTCTCGACTATTGGCGTTTGCTAAACGCGCAGATGAAGTGCTAAGGGGCGAGTGACGATCTTGCCTGGATTCCCCAGTGACCATTTTTTTGGGTCACTATATAAAGCGACTCATAGGTGCCAATGGGTTCATTGGATTCGTTGTAACGCTGGAAGGCCGTGGCGATATGGACTTTATCCGGTGATGACAATACAACGTCTCGGCTCAACCAATGTGAATGATCCCAGCCGCTGTCGGTAAGGGTTTTGTAAAGCAGTCGATCTGTGAACGACTTCGCGCCTTCGAATATCACTACATTACCGCTAGCGAAGCGCACATGCGGATAATTCAGGGTTGCAGCGACTGCCTCAAGATCCCTGTTGTTGAATTCCAGCATGAATTTGTCGAGTGTTCCCATGGCTAGGGCAATCGCTGTTTGGTTATCATCATCAGCGTACACACCCGTAACATGCATTGAGAGTAATAGGGCACAGAAAAATTTTCGGATCATGAGTCGTATACTTATGTGAGTTAAAGGTTGGCGTGTCATTGTTTCGCATAATAAGACCACAAATCCATTACGAAGGTCGAGTAGAGCACGCCTTTTTGACCAGAAAAGGGCATTAAATCCATTGGCAAACCTATGGGGAAAGACAACAAAACCTCTCAACCCAGGATGCATAAATCTCTTCCACTGAGTAAGTTCATCGAAGTTGACAATCGTGACAAAAACCTCAAAAGGGAGGTATAAAACGGCGTGTTGAAGAAGTTGATATCGGTATTGATCAATATCTGTCCCTGTTGTCTAAGACCGAAGCACAAGCACCCTCTCAAGAGACCCGACCCATCAAGGACCAACTCGATGCACCTGTTGAGTCACTGGATTGGCGCGACTCACTTTTTGACTTAAACCACTGCTAAGTCACGACTGAAGTGAGTCTTCATGTATTGGCATACCTTATGAGGCGGAGATCAAGCTGGTCAGGATGTAAGCTATAATCGAAGCGTAAAGTTACGATTGTATTTCTATAAATGGGTATTAGTTGCAGGTTGGGGATATAAACCGGTTATTGCATAACGGAACAATAGGCTATGGATATTATCAAGCTGCCTGGCGTAGAGCTTGCCAGACTCATTAAAAGCGGAGAAACCAGTGCCGTAGAAGTGCTGGAAGCTACCTTGTCGCGTATTGAAGAAGTCGATCAGCATTTAAACGCTTTTGTGAATTTGGATGCATCGGGAGCCCGTACTCAGGCGCGCCTGGCTGATCAAATGGTTGTGGATAATGCTGCGGAGGATCTTCCTGCACTTCATGGTGTGCCTTTTACCGTGAAGGATTTACTTAATACAGCTGGCGTACGATCTACCTACGGTTCCAGAGCATTTGC
>PCAU01000005.1 GCA_002730735.1 Acidobacteriota bacterium
TGGTCAGTGCCCAGCCCTGGTTCATTTGCACCACGGCTGATCTGCCCAGCGGCGCTGCGTCAGGCGATGCCATCACGGTCGACAGCACCGCCTATCCGTCCGCGTTATTCAGCCCGAAGGGACGGGCGTCACCACGCTGGTCTTGGAGAAGGATTAGCCGCTGGCTTTGACCTGGCCTCCATAGCCCCACATCTGACCGCCAGTCTCAGCAGCTACATCCCTGCGGATAGCCGCCAAGGCCTTGACATATTTATTCATCTTTGCCTTGGTATCAAACTCGGTGATCAACATACCAGAGTGCTCACCGGTTTGAACTAGCGTGTACTTCTTCAAAACACCCGCCTTCTTCGCGGCATTAAGCGCCGGTCGGGTATTTTTTCGAAAACTTTTCATACCTTCGGCCCATGATAGTGGATTCTCAATAACTAGCACTCGCGTGTAACTCATAGGAATTGCCTCCGTTGGCTCATTTGCGAAAACAGATACGGGACAATGTTGTCACGGCCCTGACCGGTTTGTCTACGACCGAAGCAAAAGTGTGTGTGGGCCAAGAAAGCGCCCGCCGCTCTGTAGATATTTCGCTGAACCATGTATCGGGTTACTTCCAAACCTGCCCAGCCACGCGCCTGAAGTTGCCGCCAAGTACCCCCTAACGACAGGTTCACTGTGGTTTTGCTGGAGCATTTCCTCGGCGATTTGATAAATCTGTGCTGGCACGGCGCAACGAATGCTACCGCCGGGATACTGTGATTTTGGCCAGTACCGATCATTTTCCGAAACGGTCTCGTTGAAGCCCGATTCGTCATCTGCCTCGTGAAAATAGTCGAGGCCTATGCCCACGTGTTCGGCGCCAATTAGGTCCAGATAGTAGTCGATGTGATCTGCTATCGACGACGTGGCGATATCGTCGGCGCCGACAAAAACGCCGATGCCGTTTACGCCGACGACACCGTCGGTTGCGGCACAACGCATCGCTTGATCATCCAGGATGTTGCGCTCGTGATACCATAGCGCTTGGGCGTTCGAATGAGAAAAGATAACGGGATCACTCGAGAGGTCCATCGCCTCCATCGTCGTTCGATATCCACAATGCGAGCAATCGACCAGCATTCCAACCGAGTTCATCTCGGCCACGGCGGCGCGGCCAAAATCGGTCAAACCGACATCCTCGTCGTGGCACCCGCCGCCGGCGAGGTTGTTGATGTTGTATGCGAAAAGCATCTGACGGACGCCGAGATCGTAATAGAAACGCACCATGCCGAGGGATCCGTCGAG
Organism: Acidobacteriota bacterium; assembly: GCA_002730735.1. Classification (GTDB taxonomy): domain Bacteria; phylum Acidobacteriota; class Vicinamibacteria; order Vicinamibacterales; family UBA823; genus UBA11600. Next base: position 1,276 of record PCAU01000005.1, read on the forward strand.
CGCGTTCATGCCTTCGATATCGAAGGCAACGGCCATCTGGTCTGCCGCGATGGCCTGGTCTATTTCATACCCGGTGCCCACTAGTCGGTAACCGTCCGTTGTGTCGAGCCAATCTCGGGCCAAAGACAACGCCTTCATGGTGTTCTGCCAGCAATTGACGTCGTATCCGATGTTGACCGAGAGAAAGTTCACGCCTGCGTCCTTCCAAATGGGAAGCGTCTGGAGATCCTTGACAGTCCTCAGTTCGAACCCAGCATGCGCGTCCCAGATCAAACCTTCGCCAAGATAATTTGCTGCCAACAGCCCAACTCCTCTTCGACCGCGCGTGGCGTTGCCTAGTATGGTGAATCTTTAGTCTGCTTTGTTGAATTTCACAGCTTCGCATGCGGACTTAAAATTCTAAAGTCACATTAACGCCATGAACCTAGTGCGGTTTAAAGATTCAAAGTTTGCACCGGCCCGAGCGTCCGTGTCCGATTTCAATGCAGCGAACTTCGAACCCACCACACTAAGTCCGGTTCGCCGCAACGAGCCATCCCGGACGCTCGATCGCCTGCATGTAGTTCGACTGCTCCGTAAGTTTCACGTGCCAGATCCCGTCCGCTTCGAGCGATCTGAAATGTGCAGGATAATCGTCTTGGTCATACGGGATGGCGTTGATGTAGAAAACCAGCAGTCCGCCGGGCCGCACGCAGCGGATCATTTCCGGGAGATGTTCTGGGCCGACGTGACCGCCTCCGAAGCACTCGACACCGATCGCAGCGCCATACGTCCGGCCGCCGAGATCGATCGGCCGGGTCATGTCGCCGATCAGCAGGTTGCAGTAAATTTGCTTGCTGCGCGCTTCGTCCAGCATTCTTTGTGAGATATCCAGTCCATCAAGCTGGCAATAGCCGCGCGCGGCGAGTTCCTCGCCCACCAAGCCTGTCCCACAGCCGAGATCCAGTATTCTTGTGCTCTGGTCAGTACAGTGTTTGGCGAACGCCGCTACGGCAATGCGGTGGGCGATGTATCCGTAGTCCTGCCGCAGGTTCTGCTCGTAGGTTGGGGCCCAACCCTCATAAATATCACGAGAGTCGCCCGAGCCACCGCCTAGGGCAGTCAATCTGGCGACAAAACCTTCCAATTTTTTTGCGATGACGCGTTATCCTTCGAGGCCTGCGCATATTAGCAAGGTGCTAGATACCCTAGCTTGCAAAGTCAGCAACACGAATGCCCCCTCTCGACCTCCTTTGACCATTTTAGCGTTGACTAGCGCACCCTCGCCGTTTTTTAAGCGTGCTCTCTCGGCGCTACGCGAGGCGTGCATTGGCAAATACCGTTCGCCCCAGTTTGGTGTCGACGCATCAAATTTTAGAAATATGTCGTCGAGGTGTTCCCATTCCGCCCTTGAGTTGACGAGGACATGCGCCTCCCGTCCCGCCCGATGCCCGGGGTAGATGCCGCCGTCGAGGCTTGTTGCGGCGAAGAACAAAACGCCCTGGTCCGCTATCCAGCATGCGTAGAAATTGGATTTAGGGTGACGCTGCCGTAATTGGCTTGGTCGCGGCGGCGTCGGCCTTTTGGTGCTAATAGACCAGAGTCGCTCGAGACGCGATCCGTTCCCAGCGAAATAACCAAGGCCGGTCAGTGGCGAACGGGCAGTTCAACAATCCAGCGTAGTGTCCCGCTCCCACTGGGTTAGATGGTGGGAATACTGATCCCAGTCGTTGGCCTTCAGTTTGATATAGGCATCACAGAATTCTTCGCCCAGGCTCGCGCGCAGGACCTTGTCTTTTGCAAACAGCCGGATGGCGTCGATCAGATAGAGCGGCAGCCTCTTGACGCCGCGCACCTTGTGGCCATCCGCATACATGTCAATATCCAGGCGCTTGCCCGGATGGGTCTTCTTTTCGATGCCATCCAGTCCGGCGGCGAGATAACCCGCCATCAGCAAATAGGGGTTAGCCGCGCCGTCGGCCAAGCGGAACTCGAAGCGGCCTTCGTCGGGAATCCGCACCATATGGGTGCGGTTATTACCACCATAGCTGACTGCATTGGGCGCCCATGTGGAGCCTGATGCGGTCGCCGGTGCATTGATGCGCTTGAATGAGTTGACAGTCGGGTTGGTGATCGCCGTCAAACCTTGGGCATGCGCCAACACACCGCCAAGGAAATGATAGCCCAGTTCGGAAATGCCTAATTCGCCGTCTGGATCGTGGGTCAGACAGGTGCTTTCATCCAGGCTCCATAACGAGGCATGGACGTGACAGCCGTTGCCGGTGAGATCGGTGAACGGCTTCGGCATGAAGGTGGCCCGCAGGCCGTGTTTTTCAGCGATCGATTTCACCAGGAAGCGGAAAAAGCATAACTGGTCCGCCGTCTTCAGGCTGTCGTAGTAGTCCCAGTTGATTTCGAACTGCCCATTGGCGTCTTCATGATCGTTCTGATATGGCGACCAGCCCAACTGGATCATCGTGGTGCAAATCTCGGCGACCACATCGTAGCGACGCATCAGCGCGGATTGATCGTAACAGGGTTTTTCCTGAATGTCGCGGGGATCGGAAACCGCCGAGCCGTCTTCATTGATCAGATGGAATTCCGCTTCCACCCCGGCCTTCATCAACAGGCCCTTATCGGCCGCTTGGGCGATCACCGATTGCAGCACGTTGCGCGGCGCCTGGGCGACTTTTTCGCCCGCCATATACAGATCGCCTGGCATCCAAGCCAACTCAGGCTTCCACGGCAGTTGGATGACGGCATCCGCATCCGGTACGGCGAACATGTCGGGGTCCGCCGGTGTCATGTCCAACCAGGCCGCGAAGCCGGCAAATCCCGCGCCGTTCTTCTGCATCTCGCCGATCGCCGCAGCCGGCACCAGCTTGGAGCGCTGTACACCGAACAGATCAGTGAAATTCATCAGGAAAAACTTGATGCCGTTGTCCTCGGCATACTTCGCCAGATCGACTGCCATGCTTGCTCTCCCTCTCGATGCGCCGGCGACCGGACGCCGCCGCAGCTAGGTTCTATTGTCCGCCTTGACCGGGAATCCACTCGGTGCCGGCCAGCGGCACCTGCGCTATCGCTGCGGCCTCTACGGTCAACGCCACCAGGTCTTCCGGTTCTAAATTATTCAGGTGCTTCTTGCCGCAGGCCCGGGCGATGGTCTGGGCTTCCAAAGTCATCACCTTGAGATAGTTAGCCAAGCGGCGGCCCGCCTTGATCGGATCCAGCCGTTTCGCGAGTCCCGGGTCCTGGGTGGAAATGCCGGCCGGATCCCGCCCCTCGTGCCAATCGTCATACGCGCCGGCAGTGGTGCCGAGTTTATTGTATTCGTCCTCCAGAGTCGGATCATTGTCGCCCAGGGCAACCATGGCCGCGGTGCCGATGGAGACCGCGTCGGCACCAAGCGCCAGGGCCTTCGCCACATCCGCACCATTGCGGATACCGCCCGATATGACCAGTTGCACCTTGCGATACACGNCCAGNTCCTGCAGTGCCTGCACCGCCGGCCTAATGCAGGCCAGGGTCGGCTGGCCCACATGTTCGATGAAGACCTCTTGCGTGGCCGCCGTGCCGCCCTGCATGCCGTCCATCACAACCACGTCGGCGCCGGCCTTCACGCATAATGCGGTATCGTAATACGGTCGGGTGCCGCTGATCTTGACATAGACCGGTTTCTGCCAATCAGTGATTTCGCGCAGCTCCTGTATCTTGATTTCCAAGTCGTCCGGTCCGGTCCAATCCGGATGCCGACAGGCCGAACGTTGATCGATCCCGATAGGCAGGCCACGCATTTTCGCCACCCGATCGGAAATCTTCTGTCCCAGCAGCATGCCGCCGCCTCCCGGCTTGGCACCTTGACCGATCACCACTTCGATCGCATCGGCCTTGCGCAGGTCGTTCGGGTTCATGCCGTAACGGGACGGTAGGTATTGATAGATCAGGGTCTTCGACTGTCCGCGCTCCTCCAGCGTCATGCCGCCGTCACCGGTGGTGGTCGAGGTGCCCGCGAGCGAGGCGCCGCGGCCAAGGGCTTCCTTTGCCTGGGCCGATAATGAGCCGAAACTCATACCGGCAATGGTGATTGGGATGTCCAGTTCGATCGGCTTTTCAGCAAACCGGGCGCCTAGCACCACTTTGGTGTCACAGGCCTCGCGATAGCCTTCCAAGGGATAGCGGGACATCGAGGCGCCGAGGAACAGCAGGTCGTCGAAATTTGGCCCCCGCCGTTTGGCGCCGCCGCCGCGAATATCATAGATTCCCGTCGCAGCCGCTCGGCGGATCTCGGATAGAGTGTAGTCGTCAAAGGTCGCGGGCTTGCGTGGTACGGTACGTGGGGTCTCGGCTGCCATTATCCTGCCTCAATATGCACCGACGTTGTCGATGTCGAAATTGTACAACTTCCGGGCAGAGCCGTAGCGGCGGAAACTGGCCGGATCCCGATCGATGCCGGTGGCTTCCAGCAACGCAGTCAACTTGGCTAAGTGTTCCGGACGCATTTCCTTCTCGATGCAGTCGGCGCCCAGGCTGCTAACTTTACCGGCCAGAAACAGCACCGCCTCGTACAGGGAATCGCCCAAGGCATCACCGGCGTCACCGCAAACCACCAGATGGCCCGACTGTGCCATGAAGGCCGACATATGGCCCACCGATCCGCCCACCACGATATCGATGCCTTTCATCGAGATGCCGCAGCGGGCCGCTGCGTTGCCCTCAATTACCAGCAGTCCACCATGGGCCGTCGCACCGGCCGAGTCCGAAGCACTTCCCGTAACCCACACCTGGCCGGACATCATGTTTTCCGCGACACCGACGCCGGCATGGCCGCGGATGGTGATCGATGCCTGCTGATTCATTCCGCCACAGTAGAAACCGGCATGACCATTGATGATCACTTCGAGCGGCGCATCCAGGCCGCAAGCGATGGCATGTTTGCCCATTGGGTTGTTGATCACCCAGTCCTGTTCGTTGGCCCCTTCGGGCAGGCTGTGCAAGGTCGAATTGACACCACGAACGCCAATCGCTTTCAGGTCAAGTTCCGCCATCTTCAGTGCACGCTGCCCCAGGTATAGATCTTGTGGGGCTCAGGCTCCCAGATTTCGGCGCGATCGGCGCCCGGAAGATGGGCGATGGCGCGATACTCGGTCGCCATGGCCACCCATCCTTCGGTTTCGGCCAACACCGCGTGCTTGCAGGCAATGGGATCGCGCACCACGGCGAAGCCGTCGGCCGTGCCGACACAGAATGTGTAGAAGCCATCCAACTCAACAAGTCCGGCCTGCAGCGCCTCCAGAAACGACTTGCCCTGACGCAATTTCGCCGTCATGAAGCCGGCCGCCACCTCGGTATCATTGTCGGTCTGAAAGACGATACCGTCGCGTTCGAGTTCACGGCGTAGGTGATTGTGGTTCGACAGCGAACCGTTGTGCACCAGGCATAGATCAAGCCCGGTGGCAAAGGGATGCGAGCCGGCCGTGGTTACCGCGCTTTCCGTGGCCATACGCGTATGCCCTATGGCGTGGCTGCCATGGGCTCTGGTTAGCGCAAAGGCTGCAACGACATCCTTGGGCAGACCGGTCTGCTTAAAAATCTCAATGCTCCGGCCCGAACCGACGATCCTCAGATCGGGCCGGTTCTTCCCCAACCAAACCTGCGTCGCCGTTGCTTGGGCATCGGTCACCAGGACGGCATGGTCGCCCCAGAGGTTAATCCCTACGACACAATCAAGCGCCCGCTCCATCTCAGCGTTGAGCGCCCTCCAATCAATGTNGAGATCGTCGCTGGCCAACGTGAACTTGGTCTGATCTCCATCAACTGGATCGCGGTAGATGGCGAAACCGGCCGAGTCCGGTCCACGGTCAGTCATCTCAATCAGCATGGGCGCAAAAAGCACGCCGAGGCTTGGTTGAAGCTCTACGTCCTTCAAATAAAGACCTACAATACCGCACATGGCCGAATCCTACGTGTACAAATCTGAGCGTGAGGGTCACTCTAGCTGCCACACCATGGCGGATCAACTGTCAGGAAATTCTAGTTCTTTGTAAGAAATACAGGCTTGCTAAACATCCCGAGCGTAGCTGATCACCGAAAGGTAGCGGATCGGCAGTTGCCGCACTTCTTCTGGCCCATGGGGNGCGTCGAACTGGACGCATCAATATACCTCACCAGCGCCTGTCTGGCCCACAACGAGGCATGGTCTGAATTTTGCCGATAGGTTGATTTGGGCCGAGTTCCGCGGTTTCGGACTGATGGCCGGAATTTCGAGGCCCTAGGAAGCCCGTGCAAGGGAAAGTTGGTGGGCGGTTGATACTCCAAGGTCCCAAGAAAAAAAGGCGGCCTTGAAGCCGAGTTCTGTGACGACGTTTCTCCCTCGGGTGTGATCCCGGAAATCAGATGGCGCCTTCGTCGCGCAGCGCGATGACGTCGGAAGGTGTCATGTCGAGCCATTGGCCTAGCACCTCTTCGGAATGCTGACCCAGGAGCGGGGCGGCGGTCATCGGCACATTGGACTCCGACAGCCTGGCCGGCCAGGCCGGCATCTTGAAGTCGCCCTTCTGCGGATGCCGGACGGTGCGGAAGATGCCGCGGGCCTCCATGTTGGGGTCGGAATGCAGCTCCGCGGTATCGAGCACCGCGCCGGCGGGCACGCCGGCATGACCCAGTGCTTCCCAGGCCTCACGCTTGCCTCGCGCCATCGACCAGTCGGTCAGAATCTCGTCCAGCGCCAGCTCGTTCTCGAACCGCTTCATAGGTGAGTTAAAGCGTTCGTCGTCCTTCAGTTCCGGGCGGCCTATCACATCGCAGATGCGGTGCCAATGCTGCTCGTTGGTGTGGCTGGTCATGATGTAGACGTAATCATTCGGACCGCCGCCCTTGCAGGGAAAAATCCCCGACGGCGCAGTGCCATCGAAGATGGTCTTGTTGCCGGTGCGCGGACCCGGCTTGCCGGTGTCCGCCATGGTCGAATAGGCAATGCGAGAGTACTGGATCATCGCGTCCTGCATGGCGAGCTGAATGCGCTGGCCCTTGCCCGTGCGCATGCGCTGGATGTAGGCCGAAAGGATCGAGATGCACATCAGCATGCCGGTGCCCGTATCGCCGATGGTCGGGCCGGGCTTCATCGGCACGCCGTCGCGCTCGCCGGTGATAGACAACAGGCCACCCACCGACTGCCCGATCATGTCGAAGGAGGGGTAGTCGGCGTGCGGCCCGTCCTGGGCGTAGCCCTTAACTTGGGCGTAGATGATCTTCGGATTGAGTTCGCGGACCACGTCATAGCCGAGCCCCAGCCGCTCAATGGCGCCGGGAGCGAAGTTCTCAATGAAGACGTCCGCCTGTTTGACCATGTCTTTGGCCATCGCCAGGCCCTTCTCGGACTTCAGATTGCAGGTGACGCTCTTCTTGTTGGCGTTGAACTCGAGGAANTAATNGCTGTCCTCGTCGCTGCCGGGCTTGCGGAAGCGCCCCTGGTCGCCCGAGGTCGGGTTTTCCAGCTTCACCACCTCGGCGCCGAGGAAGGCCAAAGCCTCGGTGCACGAGGGCCCCGCCTCGAATTGCGACAGATCCAACACGCGCAGACCCGCCAGCGCGCCTTCCATACCGTTGCCAGATGTCATCGTCCTGCTCTCCCTTGGGGCCCACAAACTTCGGCCCATCCAAGTCTAACCCGTAAACCCAAGCGGCCGTCCCACCTGTTGCGCCGCTGCCGTTAAAGATTTTAGCTGACTAGAGAACGTGATCCAATCGCAACTAACGTTCGAGCAGTGCTGGAGCGTTAGCTTCGGCATCACACCTATTGAAATACGTCCTATGCAGGCCGCCCCAAAAAAATGGCGCTGGCGAGGATGTCCCTGCCGGCCCCGTTAGTGCAGCGGATTGTCGCCGTAGGAAATCCATTCCATAGAATCGACAATACACCCAAGGCTGTAGCCTTCGCGGATGACGCCTGTATGCAGACGTTCGCCGTGCTCTTTCAAGTAATGCGTGACGGCGTCCTGCCCGGGCCTGACTCGATCTAATCGCCTAGCCAGGGCCGCATATTACCACGTGGCAGGGCGGCGGCGAATTGATCCAGGTTAAGGGGGGAGGCGGGGCGATGTGAGGTCAAATAATTGCTATAGTCTCGCTACGCAATACCTACGAGACGCTGCGACACGGTATGCAAAAGAAAAGTTTCCGGCTGGTTAATCTTCCGTCATCGATGCCGGCCTCTCACGCCAGAAACAGGGGTTCGCCTCCCCTTGGAGACGCCAAACACTTTTAACACTCTGAAATAATTGAGTATTTGTCATTCTGACCTTGTTGGTGGCACAGAAAGATGGCACAGAAGTGCGTATGTCAAAGCCTTGGAAGCATCTGAAGAACGGGTATGTATTATTACCGGAAAGCTATCCCCGCCCATCTCTGCCATGCTATGCATGCAAAGGGATACGGCAAGTGGGAGGTCAGGTTCTCACTTGATACCCGTGATCCCGATGAGGCCAAGTGGCGGTGGCCCGAGGCTGACTTAGAGTACCGGCGACGGTTCGAAGAGGCCGAGACTGGCGGCCGCCCGATTGGGATGCCGTCATGAACGAACTAATGATGATAGCAGCGACGGCACCGGAAGAGGATTTGGACGAAGTTCGGGAACTTATGGGTTCGGCTGTTGCCGTGAACGAGGGTAAAGGTCAGTTTCTGATCCTCTGACAGCGGAATCGGCTGCCTCGCGTACAGCGTTCATCGCTACAGGGCGATCTAACCCTCCAAACTAGCTACATAAAGGCTGGGCCAACTAAACAAGTCTAGCCACTGGTTTGCCTATGTGGTATCTCATTTTCGGGATGTAATTTTCATTAAATTTGGGGAAAAGGTTATGGTCGAAGAATTCAATGGAATAGTTTTTCTTGTTATTTATATATTACTTTTACTGGGAACCGCATATTATTGTTTCCAAACAATATGCATGACAGATAAATTTTTAGAGAAATACAATATCGACCAGTCTGGCGCGTTCATGACGCGATTTGCAGGAACGTTTCTTTTACCCTTGATTATTATCATGATTTATATGTTGTTCAAGGGTATAGCAGGACACTGGATGATATTTGTTTATTGTTTCATGCAATCTATAACGGCCCTAGTTGTAGGATTTTGGACAGTTGAGAAGTCAAAATTTACGACGACAAAAGGGGAAAAAATAACACGAGAAGGCTATCTTGCTCCTCTTGGTTTTTCAATAGTATGGACGATCCTAATTTATGGGGTGGCAGATAAAATTTACGTATAATTTTTGAGGATGGGTGTGAATATATCCTTAAGATTTTTGACGTTTACTTCCTCGATATTTGCATTACTTAGCAATAAAAAGGAGTAAGACCATGCCGATTGCGATGAATATCGTTCGCTTCAAGCCAAAACCCGGTCAGAAGGATGCCGTGATCAAAGCCCACGCTGAGATTGACATCAGCACATGGCCCGGCTGCATTTCAATGCGCATGATTGATGCCGGTGATGTCTTGTGCGGGTTTGGCGAATGGGAGAGCATGGAACACATGCAGAAAGCGATGCCACAGATGATCGCCCTTCTTGATAGCTTCCGTGATCATTTGGATGAGATTTCTTCTGAATTAGGGGTAACCGACCCGATCAGTGGCGATGTCGTCATGGACAACAAGTGACCGCCAGTTTCGACTAATCCGTGGAGCATGGGCTCACTAACCATCAAAGACTTCCCCTCCGATCTGGTCGAGATTGAGCGCAAGCAGTATGGTCGCCATGGACGGTGCCGACTGGCCCGCCCGTGTTGATTAAAAAGTATGGCAGCGATATCGTATTGCCCGACCTGTTGGCGCTGATTGCTGGCGACTGTGACCAGAGGAAGCCGCTACTGGGCAACCAAGGCTGCAGGGCTATCTTTCCGGCTCTTGCGCGAATTCAGAAGCGGAACCCGCCTTTGGAGTTCCGCTAACCCGGCCAAACTGACGCCGTAAGGCGCTCATTTAATTGTTCGAAACCAAGAGGGAGGGACCAAACATGGCTCACGAAATATTAACATTAAAATCTGTCCACCAGACGGAAAAATACGGATATTCTCACGTCGCCAAGAACGGAAACACATTATATATTTCTGGCCAAGTAGCCCGAGACCATGGAGTGGATTGTGTGGGACGAGGCGACATTGAAGCTCAAACCCGTCAAGTCCTGACCAATTTACAGAACATTCTAGAAGAAGTTGGAGGGAGTTTACGCAACGTCGCTAAACTAACTACGATATTGACCCACCACAGTTACAGGGAAACATTTCGAAAGCTGCGCCCAGAATTTTTCCAGGACCCTGCTCCCGCTAATACGCTTATTGTTGTAGAAAGTTTGGCGTCACCAGATTTATTAATAGAGATCGAAGCGATCGCCGTATTAGATTGATCTCACTTTTTCGAATATCGACTAGTCACCTAAATCTAAAGTCGTTCGCGTGATGCCGTTCCAAAAATTTCTGGTCAGTCATCACGCCGAGGAAGTTGCTGACGCTGCCCGGCACATATGTTTGGTGCTCAGGCGTCGGGCCGGAACAGGTTTCGACCAAAGGGGTCAATTCGTTTATCAATTGCTCCGTCAGGGCGCAAAAGCACCCAACTACCATGGAGCAGCAGTATCCCTAAGCATGGTTAATAGCGCATTAAGGCTATCGTATTGGCGTGGACTAGAGAGGCACTTTGATATCCAACCAGCCATGGGGCGTGGTGGTCGCCACGTCGCCATCGCGCAGTAGGACATTGGTTGTTTCCGAAATCACCAATGCAGGGCCTGGCACCGTCTGCCCGGCTTTTAAATGGTCAAAATCATAAACTGGTGCCTCCAGCCATTCGCCCAGATAGATGCGTCGCCGGCCCATTGCGGGTGTATCCGTTCCGGTAGATACCAGTGGTTCTTCCGGCAAGGCCGGCAGGGCGCCGACAGTGGCCACGCGGGCGTTGATCAGGACCGGATCCTGATCCGCCAGGCTGTAGGTATAGAGCGCTTCGTGACGGCGCTCGAACGCTAATTTTATTTTGTCCAGTAGATCCGGTGCGGAGAAATCGATCCGGTCCAGCGGCACGTCGATCTCAAAAATCTGCTCGCCATAGCGCATATCGGCGGAGCGGACGGCATGAATGGCGCCGTCGAACCAACTGCGCAGGCGTTGTTCGCCCTCGGATTCCATCTCTTCATATAGTTTGTTAATGACGGCAACGTCCAGGGCCGAGGTGTCACCTATATGGGTGCGGGTAACTTCCAGGCGCAGTTCTGTGGCCAGCATTCCCCAGGCCGAGAGCACGGATGCGATCCTGGGTACAACGACCCGACCCAGGTTAAGCTGCCGGGCCATTTCCGTGCCGTGTAGACCCGCGGCCCCGCCAAAGGCGAGCAGCGCGAAACGGCGCGGATCGACGCCGCGCCGTACGGTCGCCAGGCGCACGCCTTCGGCCATTTGCGTGTTGACAACCCGGTGCACGCCCTCCGCCGCGCGCACCCCCGAAATGCCGAGGGCGTCGCCCAGACGTTCCAGGGCGGCCTGCGCCGCATCCAGGTCCAGCTTCGCCCGCCCGCCCAGGAAATTGTCCGGGTCAAGATAGCCCAGCACCATGGAGGCATCGGTCACCGTTGGCTCCGTGCCGCCGCTGCCATAGCAGGCCGGCCCAGGGATAGCACCCGCGCTTTGCGGGCCAACTTCCAGCAGGCGGCCCGCGCCGACCCTCGCGATGGAGCCGCCGCCGGCGCCGAGGGTAACAATGTCCAAGCTGGGTAGGGCAATACGGGAATTAGCGATTTGCCGGTCCGAGGCCAAGGTTGCCTGGCCATCCACGATCAACGAGATATCCGACGATGTGCCGCCCATATCGAATGGGATCAGATCATCAATGCCCACCAGTCCGGCGGCATGACGGGCGCCCGAGACGCCACCCGCCGGGCCCGACAGGACCGTGCCCGCCGCCATGCGGATAGCCTCGGCAATGGGCGCGATACCGCCGTGGGAGAGGATGATTAGTATCGGCCCGTTATAACCGGCGACTTTCAGAGCCTGTTCCAGACGCGAGAGATAGCCGGCCAGGATGGGTGCCACATAGGCATTGACGACGGTGGTGGAGACCCGCTCGTACTCTTTGATCTGAGGCAGTACTTCCGAGGACAGGCAGACGTCCACATCCGGCAAGGCCTCGGTCAGAGCCGTTCGGGTCGCCAACTCGTGCCGGTTATCGTGATAGCTATGCAGGTAACAGACCGCGACTGAGGTCACTTTTTTGCGCTTCAGAACACGAATGGCCTTGACCAGGGAGGCATCATCCAGGGGGACGGCGATTTTACCGTCAGCCTTTATGCGTTCCTCGACGCCAAGGCGTAGATGGCGCGGCACCAGAGCCTCTGGACGGGGCAGACGTAGGTTATAGCGTTCGGGTTTTAGCCCTTCGCGCATTTCCAGGACGTCCCGGTGACCGGCGGTGGTCAACAGGCCGACCTTGGCGCCCTTGCGCTCCAACAACGCGTTGGTGGCGACGGTGGTGCCATGTACGATACGTTCGGTGCGGGCCAATAGCTCCGCCAGATCCAGACCCAGCACCTCGGCTACTTGGGTCAGGCCGTTCATGACAGCAATGGATTGATCGTCGGGCGTGGATGGTGTCTTGCCCAGAGTAACCTTACCATCGCCATCAATTGCGACCAAATCCGTGAAAGTGCCACCGACGTCGATACCTACGCGATACATGCGACTAACTACCTACC
>PCAU01000006.1 GCA_002730735.1 Acidobacteriota bacterium
GGGGGATGGTGTCGTAGAGTTGATCGATCGAGTCGAGCCCGATTTCTCTCAGCATCCGCTGCTGAATCTCGGGGAGCGCGTTCGGAATGTAGGGGTAGGCCGTCACGGGTTCAGCGATAGTCAATATGCGGCTTGGTCAGCTGACGTTCCAGAATCCGAGCTACCGGTTCTGAACAACCTCTTTCCGTCCGATCAGGGAATAATTGGAGCGACTCGATGAAGACTAACATTTGTGGTACCGGTTCCTCAGGAATCTGATATATCTTATAACGATGGATGATATTGGCCAAGGTACCGTTGATCAGGTCCGCTTGTCGACGGGGCGCCAGCATACAGTTCCTCACAGAGGCACGACATGACCGATCTCGACCTTTGTTTTCGCTCAGCTTTCGAACTCGCCAGTGATATCCGTACCAAGACAGTTTCACCGGTCGAGGTGATCGAAAACGCCCTGGCGAGAATCGACCAGGTCAATCCCAAGGTCAACGGATTCTGTTTTGTCTACGCTGACGAGGCCATGGACAAAGCCCGCCTTGCCGAAGCTGACATTCAAGCTGGGAAAGATGTCGGCCCGCTGCACGGGGTTCCATTCGCGATCAAAGATTTCACACCAACGGCAGGAAAAAGAACCACACTGGGGTCAAAAGTTTTCGAGCACTGGGTACCCGATCAGGATCCGCCTCTGGTCGAACGGCTGCTCAATGCCGGCGGTATCATGATCGGCAAAACCACCACTCCGGAATTTGCCCACTCCAGCTTCACGGACAGCCCCCTCTGGGGCCCGACGCGCAACCCCTGGAACCTCGACTGCACAGCCGGAGGCTCTTCCGGTGGATCAGCCGTTGCCGTCGCGACCGGCTGCGTTCCGATTGCTGAAGGCTCGGACGCCGGGGGTTCGATCCGGATTCCGGCTGCGCTCAGCGGCATCGTCGGCCTCAAGCCCAGCTTTGGACGCATTCCGATGGGGATCCTGCCGACTGCGTTCGATTCTATTTTTCATTTCGGCCCGCTGAGCCGCACGGTCGCTGATTCGGCGCTCTTTCTGAACCTCACCCAGGGCCCCGATGACCGTGACATCATGTCCCTGCCTGCAACAGCACCTATACCTGTACCCGTAGCCCGCCAGGTTGCTGGCCTTCGTCTTGCCCTGTGCCCTGATCAGGGCTTTTTTGCACTGGATCCCGACGTTGAAGCCAACACCCATGCCAGCGCCGAGGCACTGCGTGAGGCAGGAGCTGTTGTTGAAGAGATCCAACTGGGTTGGACCCGGCAGATCGTTGATGACTGGTTCCAGCACTGGGCGGTCTTTTTCGCTGCCTATTTTGAGCAACACCTGGACGAGTGGCAGGATCAGATGACCCCCGAGGTGGTCCAGATTATCCATTCTGGCCAAGCAGTTAAAGCAACCGACTTCAAGCGACTGGAAGCTGCCCGAACCAAACAGTGGGAGACCCTGCGCCCGATCCTCAGTAAATTTGATGCCCTGCTGACCGCCACGATGGCATTACCCGCGCCGCTGGTCGGTGGGAAAGACTCTGATTACGACAGCAATGACGATGCGGGCCGATATCAAGGGCTCGACATGACCTGCACCCTGAATTTCGTCAGCCAGTGTCCGGCGGTCAGCGTGCCGTCCGGTTTTACTGCCGGTGGTCTTCCGACCGGATTGCAGATCGTGGGGCGCCGCTACGACGAGGCTACTGTCCTCAGGGTCGCTGGAGCCCTGGAGGTGGCCCAAAGCTGGGCCGGGCTACGCCCACCCATCTGAATCACTCCTCATTTGCCCCGTGTCCTGTGTTGCGTTGCCCCGATCCCTGCAAACCTAGCCGCAATTAAGTGCCGGCGCTCGGTTATTTAACTTGAAAGCTCCAGAATTCAGAACCAGACACGATCAGCTTCATACCGAACGAATTTCTGTGATATATTTTTTCCGTGCCTGCCCGTGCAGGTCTGATAAGCAGCCATTCCCTTGCGTATCTTGGATCATCCGATCTCAGGCGTAACCTGTTGGGCTACTTGTCTAATCACTACTAGGAGATCACCATGAACAGCAAGAATATCTACAGGAGTTTCTCTTCTTCACGGCGGGATTTCATCCGCAGCTCGGCTACCCTTGCAGCGACAGTTGGTGCGGCAGGAATGTTACCGACAATGTCAGCCCGCGCAGATTCAGGAGCCGACTACGCTAATAGCCTTTGGGAAAAAACAAAAGCCGATCTGGCTGGCGGCAATCATCGGATGGAACTTAATATTCATGCCTGGGAAGGTTATACCGAAGAACCCGTCCTTGACCCCTTCAGCCGTGAGACAGGCGCTAAAGTTAATCCTCAGATGCTTATTTCTGATCCGGCTGCGGTTAACAACCTTCGTGGTGGTGGTACCAAGACATGGGACGTTATTAATCTAAACAATGCCTGGCAACGCAAGATGCTGTATCCAGAGGGACTGATAACGCCTCTTGACAAAGACAAGTATCAACCCCTTTATGAAATGAACGTTCCTGGTTTTGAGTGGCCATATCATTGGACCTTAGATGTCAGTGGCAACCATCTGCTTGGAATTATCCAGCGCTATGGTCCCTCCGCGATGGTCATAAACAGTGACCTAATCAGCGCCGATACTCTCGAGAAAGGCGGTTACGCCGAGATGATCGAAGGTGCCGCTGGTAAATATGCAATTCTTGATTACGAGAACTGGGTCATCATGCATACATGCATGGCTGCTGGATTTACGCCTTTCCGCAAGCATACCGATGCTGAGATGGCCGCCTATAAAGAGATGATTTTCAAACTTTTCAAAAATGCCAAGAAAGTCTCCGATGACCAAGCAGCATTAGCCCGTGACATGATCACCGGCGAAGTTGTGGGCTGTTTTCCGGGCAGTGTCTACACCGCATCTGCAGCCCGTAATGAAGGCGAGACACAGATTATGAATGTAGTCCCGATAGAGGGCCCCGAGGAAACGAAGACTGCTTCCCATCCAAACGGTCAGGCGGGCATCATCTGGATTGAAGTTACCTCTCTTGTCGCTAACCCTTCACCGACACCTTTAGCGGATGCGTTTCTCATTTATTGCCATACACCCGAAGCCGCGTACCGGGTTGGAGCGAAATCGCCCGGAACACTTAATCCGGTTGTCCAGATGGGATCTAATGAATGTCTATCCAAATGGAGTAAAGACGAACTGGATGCAATCCAGTGGGGCGAAGGCGGCTCGTGGCTTGGATCACTTGTCGATCGATGCATCGATTTTGACATCAACCCCGACTACGATGCGATGCATGATATGTATACAGAGGCCAAGCGAACACGCGGCTCCTAACTTTTCAGCTTTATCTACGATAAAGCATCGCATTACTGTCAAACACAGAGCGGCTGGGATTCAGCCGCTCTGTCCAGTAACAATGTCGAATTTGTGCAAATAAGCCTTTTAGCTACCCAGCAGAAAGATATTCTTAAGATTGTGACAGCTAAGCTTATTGAGAAATTGTGATCTGATTTTGAAAGGATAAGACAGTGCCAGCAGAACCCATAATGGAATTACGCGGGGTCGATAAGTATTTTGGAAATCTAGCCGCAGTAGACCAGATTAGTCTTGCATTCCAAGAGGGCGAATTCTTCACGCTCGTAGGTCCCTCAGGATCCGGTAAAACGACTTTACTGCGAATGCTTGCCGGAATGGATAAGCCCACTCGGGGTGATATCCTACTTCGAGGCGAGCGTATCAACGATAGACCAGCCAACTGGCGCCCCACCTGTATGGTATTCCAGTCCCTCGCCTTGTTCCCACATATGACGGTTGGAGGCAACGTAGAGTATCCACTGAAGTGCCGTGGCACTCCACCAAAAGAGCGGAAAGAAAGAGCATCGCGTTGCCTAGAACTCTCCCATCTTCCAATCTCTTACTACGACAGGCCGGTCACAACCTGCTCAGGTGGCGAACGACAAAGAGTCGCGCTTGCCAGAGCATTGGCATTTGACCCGGAAATTCTATTCTTTGATGAACCACTTTCCGCCATAGATTACCGACTTCGCAAGACCTTGGAGAAAGAAATAAAGGATATTCAGCGAGAAACCGGCAAAACCTTTGTCTACATAACTCATTCTCTTGAAGAGGCTATGGTGATGTCAGACCGCATTGGAGTAATGAGGGATGGTGGACTTGCCCAGATAGGCACTCCACATGAAATCTACAGTTCTCCTATTAACCGATTTGTTTCTGAATTCATGGGTGAAGTCAATTCAATTGCGGTCACGCTTGGTGAGGACGGACAACTGTGGTGTGAATCCCTAGGGGCCGTTATTACGCCGCCTTCTCGATTGGACCCTTCGTTCAAACAAGGGACTTTGATGATTCGTCCTGAAAACATGCGCCTCGTCAATGCTGATGAATCTGGTAACACGAACGTATTTAGCGGTGAATTATTCAACGAATACGTTCTTGGCTCACGGATTCAATATCAAATACGATATAACAATGATACTTTTCTGGTGGAACGACTTCGTGAAGCTGAAACTCCAAAATCGGGCGATCAGATCAGATTCGGCTGGAGCCCACAAGACTCCATGCTGTTTCCCGAATAAGCTTAAAACAATATTGGCATGCGTGATCTAATTTCTCGATACTGGTCGTCGCTCTCTTCGGGATTGCTCTGCAGCGCACCCTTGTTCGTCCTTCTTGGGCTCGGGTTCTTTGGCCCACTCGCACTAGTGGTGCTCTACAGCATTCAGCCCAGGGGCTCTTTTAGTCCGTTTGGAACACCCTCTCTTGAGAACTATATAGATATTATCGAGCAGGCTTTTTATCTTTCATTTGGGTGGTCACTGCTTCTAGCAACTATAAGCACGGCAATACTCCTAATAGTATGCTACCCACTTGCTCTATCTCTCAAACGCCACTCAGGCGTGATGGCGGACATACTTACACTACTTGTTGTCGCTCCGCTATTTGTTGCAGAGAATATCCGCTTACAAGGTTGGGTTCTATTCTTTGATAAAGGGGGGTTTCTTGATGGAAGTCTTAATTATCTATTTGGCTTTGGACCTGGCAGCTTGGTAAACAACGTACCATCCATAGTATTTGGAATGGTCTATGTTTATTTACCATTTATGCTATTTCCCGTCTTGCTCGGGCTTTCGAATGTTCCCACAGATGTACGAGAAGCTGCTCTCGATCTAGGTGCAAGCAAATGGCGAATATTTCGGGACATCGAAATTCCATTAGCAATGCCGGGCATCCTGATCGGTTCTCTTCTTTGTTTTGTGATCTCGCTTGGCGCATTCTCCGAAGCCAAATTCCTCGGGAAAGGCGTAATCGTAACCATTGCACAGGACATTGAGTCGGCATTTACGTTTGGCCAGAACTGGCCACGTGGATCCGCGCTAGCCGTACTACTGATTATCCTGGCTGGTAGCGCAGTGTTTTTTGCGATGCGCAAGATAGACCTTAATAAAGTGCTAGGCACCCGTTAACTGTATACGTATATGACCGATTCTGTGCTTTTCCGCCGCCTAGCTAAGACGTATCTGGCGTTTATATTGACCTTGATGTACACGCCGATGCTGATTGTTGCTTTAGCCTCGATTTCAAAATCACGTTTTTTTGTTTTTCCAGTTCGTCGTTACGACATGAAATGGTACGAAAGTACTTTTTCCTCCCTGCAGATTCATGATGGATTCCTAACATCGCTGACGGTGGCTTTCTTCGTAGCCCTCATCTCGGTCGTGCTTGCATTGTTTGGAGCTCTCGCCTATGCAAGATATGACTGGCGCGGGAAATCATTATTCCAACAAATTCTCCTGGTACCGGTATTTTTTCCACAGTCGGTGCTCGGACTCGCACTCCAGCTCTGGTTCAACTCATTTGGCGTCGTTATGTCCTGGGAGGCTACAGTTTTCGCACAACTCGTCTGGATCGCACCGATTGTTACTCTAATCATCGCAATTCAAGCCTTTGGCTATGATGCCTCAGTCGAGGAAGCAGCGGGTGATCTCGGCGCGTCACGCTGGCAGATTTTTCGTGATATCACCATTCCTCTTCTCGGACCGGGAATTTTCTCAGGGTTTATGTTCGCGGTTCTGCTCAGTTGGGGTAACTTTCCATTGGCCTATTTCACCAGTGGCGCGGATGTAACAATTCCTGAATGGCTTTATGGGAAAATGATCGGAGGCTACACACCAATGGTACCGGCCGTAGGTTTCTTATCGGTATTAGCCGGTGCATTCGCATTAGGCATAGGCTTTAGTTTAAAAGCTATTTTGGGACGAGCGAATAACAGATGACCAATTCAACACTTCTTGACCGCCGAGACCACTTATTCGGGAAAGGATCGACACTGTTCTACGAAGAACCCGTACAACTCATACGCGGGGAAGGCGTTCATATGTATGATGAGTCTGGGCGACGCTATGTCGACCTGTACAACAATGTGCCATGCGTCGGGCACTGTCACCCCCAATTTGTAGAAACGGTGTCGCGCCAGGTCAATACCCTGAACGTTCACAGCCGCTACTTGCATGAATCAATACTCGACTACGCTGAAAGACTGATCGCCAGACATGATGACTCTATTGGAAGCATCATCTTTAGTTGTACGGGTACGGAGGCGAACGAGATCGCATTGCGCATGGCACGACTTGCAACAGGCGGGCGCGGCATTATCTGTACTGATGCAACCTACCATGGTAACAGTGTCGAGGTGTCCAAACTGACCCGCCCCAAGGACCATCGAGACGATGTCCGCTCCATACCATTTCCGGAGACCTACAGGAACAATAGCACTGAGCCACAAAAACACTTTCTCGAAGAACTGCAAGCAGTCATCGACTCTTTCAAGAAGGACAATATTCCATTTGCTGGAATCCTGGTCTGTCCGATCTTCGCCAATGAAGGATTGCCCAATATTCCCGCCGGTTTCATGCCGGCAGCCGTTGATCTGGTCCATGATGCAGGTGGTGTATTCATTGCGGATGAGGTGCAATCCGGGCTTTGCCGGACTGGCCTGTGGTGGGGCTATGAGTTGATGAACTTTGTGCCCGACATCGTGACGATGGGAAAACCCCTTGGTGGAGGGATTCCACTTGCGGCAACGGCCGCATCGACAGAATTAATTGAAATGTTCCGGCAACACACGCGTTACTTCAACACCTGTGCATCAAGCCCGGTTCAGGCAGCAGCCGGCAATGCCGTCCTTGATATTATTGAACAGGAAAACCTCTGTGAGAACGTCTCCACGGTTGGGGCATTCATGCGCGACAGGCTTGTCAAGATTCAAACCGAACACTCGTCTATTGGAGATGTTCGCGGTCACGGCCTTTTCCTAGGGCTCGAATGGGTTACAGATCTGGAAAGCAAAGCCCCTGACAAGGAAGGCGTTGTGAAGGTCGTAAACGCTCTGAAAGATCGGGGCTACCTGACCAGCAATGCGGGAGCCTACGGCAACGTGCTGAAGATTCGACCACCCCTGGTGTTTTCAAAAGACGACGCAGAAGAATTTCTCAACGCCTTTGAACAGACCTTAGAAACTCTAGATGGCTGATGATAAATCGCGGGATGCTGCCATCCTCGCGCTTTCGGACTGGGACATCGGGGTAAGGTCTGTTGAACCCCTGACGCTGTCTGAGAACATCGTCTTCAAAGTCACCGACCATGCGGACCAGGCATTCGTGCTTCGATTACACAGGCCAGGCTATCACAATCTGAACGAATTGATCTCCGAGCAGCGATGGACGGCTGCTCTGCTCGAAGCCGGTCTGGATGTTCCGGTGCCCCGGAGCACTCGTGATGGCCAGGAGTACACATCGATCGACCTTGGTGATGAGCGTCGCTATGCAGGATTACTTGAATGGGTCGACGGGGTGGCGATGCAGTGCCTGATCGAAAACAAGCCCGACATCGGATTCATCGTAGATTCTTTCTCACTGCTCGGGGAGATCATGGCCGAGTGCCACAATCAGGCTGTGTCCTGGGCTATCCCTGCAGATTTCTCAAGGCATTCCTTTGACGCTGACGGCCTGATGGGTGAGGCACCTTTCTGGGGGCGATTCTGGGAATCCAGCTCTCTCACTACGGCCCAACAAGCATACTTCGATGTGCTGCGACGGCACATACATGCACTCCTTCTGTCGCTCGGAAAGGATTCCACAACCTACAGTCTGATTCATGCCGATCTTCACCCGGACAACATTGTCGTTGACGGAGAACGGTTGCACGTGATCGACTTTGATGATTCGGGTTTCGGTTGGCACCATTATGATATAGCGGTCGCACTCTTCAGCTATCAGCTTGACCGGCCTTATGACCAGCTCCAGGATGCGCTGGTTACAGGTTACCGCAAGGCCCGGCCGATCAGTGACAGAGTTCTTGCCTATGTGCCCCTTTTCTTGTTGATCCGCGCTTTGGTGTCCATCGGCTGGAAGTCATCACGACCAGAAGCAGAGATGGGAAAAAACACTGTGCCAAAGCTTGTCGATTACGTAAGATCGCAGGCCACCGGGGTCATGGCTCACTACGGTATATCAGTCGGTCCGGTTCCTAACGACTGAAACACTGCGCTAATTTCAATTCCACAGCAGCGTAAGAATACACTCGCTCACGCACCTCGCTTTGGCGCCTGGCTTTGGTCACGTTGTTCCTCAGGGCAGAAAAATATTCGCAGCTTTATGAATCAGACAGCTCTTGAAGTGTCCCCAGAAATTGTTGCAGTCACTCAATCTTTAAGCAGGCCCGCTACGGACTTCGACCGGGCAATCTGGCCGTCCGTGTGATACGCCTCGTGGTTGGATTCGATGTCTTTTTGCCGATAGCGGTAGTTGACCATCAGGCAGGCTGCCTGCGACTGCCCATTCTTCGATGTGTCCCCGAGCCAGTTCAGCCGTTCGATGCCTGCGCCGTTCGATAGGTGAAAATTCGCAACGGGATCCAGCGCGACCCCATCACGTTTCTCGTTGATCAGGTAATGGGCACACAACCGTGACAGTGGCTTATGCAGGCTTTCCATCGCCCCCAGATCTCTGACCCAGCTGCGGTTGGAGAAGATTCGTGCCAAAGTTCCGGATTCATCAAGGGCTTCCAGAGCGGCCTGAACAGCAGTGCTGTACTGTGCTCTCTGGCCCGTGTCGCTGCCGGCTCTTTTCAACCAGCTGGCAAAACCCGGAATGGGTGAGAGCGTTGAGAAGACCCTGAGCTGTTTGTGATCGCGACTCAAGCGCTCGACCACCCGCTTGATCAGGAAACTGCCAAAACCGACCCCGTCAAGCCCCGACTGGGTGGCAGAAATCGAGTAGAACACTGCGGTATCGGCATCTTCCGGCCCGACCTCCGGAGCCTGGATGCTGAGCAGCGTCTCTATCTTGTCGGGGATACCGCTGGTCAGCGCCACCCACACGAATATCAGTGGGTCGTTGGGCATCTGTGGGTGAATGAACGCATAACACCGCCGGTCGACGGCAGCCAAGCGGTGCTTGATGTCCCGCCAGGAACGAATCGGGTGCACCGCTTCATGGTTGGCCAACGTTTCGAGCAGGGCGGCCGGCGCATCCCAGGTGATCCGCCGCAATTCAAGGAAGCCGACGTCAAACCAGGAGGCCAGAAGTACTTTGAATTCCCGATCAAAGGCGTTGAGATCCGGATCGGATCCTTTCATGGCCAGCAACTCAGCCCGCATGCTGACCAGAAACTTTACCCCTTCGGGCAGATCGTTGAACTGGGTCAACAACCGGATTCGAGGCGAGACAAGGATCTTCCTCAGCACATCTTCACAGGTAAGTCGACCTTGGGGCACGCTGCTGTCACGTGATACGTCTAACCAGGAGTGAATCGCCAAACGTAGATCCTCCTGCCGAACAGCGTAATCGCTCGCCAACAGGCGCAGAAAATTTCGCCGTCCCTGGAGATCCAGATCCAGGTACACCCTGCCAAGACTGGCCGCCCGAGACCTGGCCGACACCGCACCACCCAACGCTGACAAACAGCTGTCGATCTGCCGACAGATCAGGTGATGATCATCAATAGGCAACCCTGGCCGAACGGTACCGGTGATTCGGCTGCGGGCTGTCTGGCCGGCCTCGATCCAGGTCTGGCGCAGATGCTGCAGACCTCTACCCAAGTTCAGTTTCTTGACACTAGACACCAGCGAATGCCCCCAGGGTTTACCACTATGTAAGTTTACCGCCAGGCTCCTGCCGAGTGGCGGTATATCAGCCCTGCCGCAGAGATGGATTGCCAGTTGCTTGTGCGGTTGTTGCCGGATCCTCGGCTGCTCACCCTCAGCAGGGCCACCTCCAAAAAGGCATCAGGCACCCGAATACACCCGTCTGGGCGCTGCACACAGTTGATGATAAAATGCGGTGTGTGACGAGGTTCGTCACGTTATGTACTCCCCCCTTCACATTTGTCCTCGAACTTTGACTGGCATGAATGCACTGAAACATCTGGTTGACTGGAAATTCTGGCGCGATGAAGACGTGCGCCACGTGCTCGAACTCGCCCGGACGGTCAAACACAACCGCCGTGATTTCGAGGAACACATGCGGGGGCACACGCTGGTGATGCTGTTCCAGAAGACCTCCACCCGTACCCGGGTTTCTTTCGAGGCTGGTATGACTGAACTCGGGGGACATGCCATCAATCTCGATTGGCGTGCCAGTAACTTCACACTGAGTAAAGTCCGTTTCGAGACTCAGTACCTCAGTCGCAATGCCGCTATGATCATGGCCAGGCTCAAGGACAATGTAGATATTCTCGAGATGGAACAGGCCGCTTCGGTACCGGTTATCAACGGCTGCTGTGATCTTTACCACCCATGCCAGGCACTGGCTGATATGCTGACCATCGCGGAGCACAGCGACGGCAAAGCGGAAGGTGCAAAACTCACCTATATCGGGGTCTACAACAACGTTGTCAATTCTCTGGTCTCGATCTCGGCGGCTCTGAATGTCCGACTGACTCTGGTCTGCCCAATACGTGATGAGTCTGTAGTTGACCAGGCGTCACGCCAGCGCCTGCTGGATGCGGGCCTGCTCAGCGAGACTTTAGATGCAACTGCAGCGATCAGGGATGCTGACTATGTCTACACCGACACCTGGCTGGACATGGAGTATTTCAACGATCCCGAGTACGAAGAGGAAAAACAACAGCGCTGCGACCTGATGCTGCCGTTCCAGATCAACGCCGAGTTGCTGGCTGGCAGTGACGCACACATCATGCACGATATGCCGATTCACCCGGGATATGAAATTGCCGAGGATATGGTGGAGTGCGAGCGGTCGATCATCTACGACCAGGCTGAGAACCGCCTGGATGCCCAGAAGGCCATCATGCTCCACCTTTTGCACGGTTTGTAAGGCTGCGCAGTGCAGCAGGTTTTCCCCTGCTCTGAAGAACTGGCTATGGCTGCGCTTATTCAGTCCGCTACAGTCATGCTTGCGCTTTGTCTTCGTTCCCGCCAGACGATTATCAGCCCCCCGCCAATGATCAGAAAGACACCCGGGATCAACCGTTCAAATGGTGCTTCTGCAAAAAATATCCAACCCAGTGCAAACGTAAACGGAATGCTGAAATATTCAAACGGTGCCAGATTGCTCGGTGCCGTCAACCGGTAAGCAGAAATCAAGCAGAAGACTGCCAATCCCCCGGCAGTGCCCATGGCAATCAACCACAACCAGTCCGTCAAAGGTGTCACGTGCACATAGCCGCCGGTCAGTAGCACCAACACGATGGCGCCCAACAACGAGCCCACCAGTGCATATACATTGATCAGTGCGGTCGGAACGGTCTCTTCAAAACGTTGCGCGGTGACACTATTGATCGCATAGCCAAAGGCCGCACAGGCCGGCAGTACCGCATACCAGTTGAAAGTCTCGCTGACAGGTCGCATGACCAGAATGACTCCACCAAAACCGATTAAGGCAGCAGCCCAGCGCCACACTCCGACTTTGTGACCCAGTACCGGGATTGACAGCAGCGTCACGAACAGTGCACCCGAAAAAGCGATTGTTGATGCTGTAGCGAATTCCAGGTGTATCAGGGAAACGTAAAAGCAGAACTGGGCACCTGCCACAAAGACGCCCCGCCACAGCCCGAGGCGCCATTGCCGGATGACCAATGGTCGTCCAGCCTGATGCCAGGTGCGGGTGTAGAACAGCACCAGCAATCCTGGAATGAACCCGAACAGATTGCGCAGCATGGATAACTGCTGGGCGGGATAACGTACGCCCAGATGCTTGATGATTGCGCCCATCACATCAAAAAGAAGAATCGCCAGCAGTATGATCGCAATGGCCCGAGCCAGAGGTGACTCTCCGCCGTGGCTCGTCACGCGGGATCCGCTGATTTGCTGCCGTTTTCGACAGATGCGTGATCGAGCAAACGCGCCACAAAATCAAAGGCCAGAGGATAGACGGCCGAATCACAACTGGCGCGTGGACCGGCAACATTGAGCACTTGGATGCGGTGCTCACCGATCCACGACAGCGCGTATTCAGTTGATGCTGAGTTTTTCAGGTCAAGTACCAGGCAGCGCTTTCCGAGCCGATCGGCGAGCCGAACAGTCAGGGCAGTGCCGCCCGTGGGCGGCCCAAATGTCAGCACCAGCGTGCCATCGCTGTCACGAATGTTCCACTCGGTCCGCTGGGCGTACTGATCGCTCGGGGTCTCGTCAAGCGGATAACAAGCCGCAATCGCCCCATCTTCTGCCCGACGACCTTTAGGGCACCAACCACCGACTGGCACGCCCATCTCCCGCGCCGCATCGAGCGCTGCACGATCAACACCACTCTGACCGCCGGAGATGATCTGCGACGGCATCCGTAACTCACTGCGGCACACCAATCTCACCGATGCGTGCGAGTCCAGCCAGGTGATCGTCTAAGATCGGCGCAACCTGTGGCCGCTCAGCAGTGTGTTGAACACACCGCTCTATCGCTGGAAAGCTACCACTGGCTAGGTCTTGGGAGTAAGTACTTGTCACCAGCAGGTAGATATCAGCCAGGCTAAAACGTCCCCCAAGGTGATAGGGTCCGTTGTCACGCAGATGTGCCTCGACCAGTTGCCAGCGCTGCGTAAACACCTGGTTGGCATTCCGGCGCACCGCATCGACATCATCGGCCCGCAGTGCATAGCGGTGTGGATAGTAACTGCGCTTGACCGGCTCCTGAACCTCGACTGCGTGATAAACCAGCCAATCCAGCAGCGCCGCGCGCTGTGGGTCGTTCGGCAGCGGCGCCAACTCATCCAGGCCGTGTCGATCAGCCAGGTAGAGCATGATGGCAATCGTCTCACACACGAGAGTACCGGCCTTATCGGCCAGCGCTGGAATCGTGCCACGTGGGTTGATCGCCAGAAACTCGGCACTTCGGTGTGCCCCGGCCGTGATATCAACGGTTTTTCGCTCAAAGGACAACCCGGCTTCAGCCAGGGTCATTTGTGCAGCGGTCGCCCGTGTCCCATCCAGACAGTACAGTGTATACATGGTTTATTCCGATAAGCTTCGCTAACGTTCCTGTGGCATGAATACGAATGTTACACTGCCAGTGATCTTCTCTAACACTTTTCCGCCTGACCAGATGAGTTACTGGATGTATACGCTGTCGCTCAGAAACCATTCCATGGGCAATCGTTGCCTCCGAGCTTTTACCCGGCAACCATGACGCTACCTCAAACCACGCTGACCGTACGACCCGAGTGGATCGATCACAACGGACACATGAACGTGGCCTATTATGTTCTCGCGTTTGATGAGACGACCGACGCCGTCTACGAGACCTGGGGGCTAGGTCTGGACTACCCGGAGCGGGAGAACCACGCGATCTTTACTCTCGGGATGAACGTTGATTACCTGAGTGAAGTGTTCGAAGGAGAACCACTGTGCGTGGCGACCCAACTGGTCGACATGGATCACAAGCGCATCCACTATCTGCACACCATGCGTCATGGCGATGACGACCGACTGGTCGCCCGGAATGAATGCCTGTGCATGAACGTCGATCTTGAAACACGGAGGAGCGCTCCGTTTCCAGCCAGCGTACGAGAGAAACTCGAACCAGTGTTCGCCAATCAGCGCAAACTGGAAAAGCCCGACGGATTTGGCCGGACCCTGCGGATTGATCACAAATAAACGCAGCTAATACGGGTTTCCCAGCGTCAGGTAGAACCCATGGTTGTCGTCTTTGCCCACGGCATACTCCAGCCGCAGGACGATGCCCGCAACCTCACGCAGAACATAAATCAACCCGCCGCCGATCGCTGGATAACGATTATCGCTGCTGCTGCAGTCGCTGGACCTGTCATACAGACAGCCGGCCCCGCCGAATACCGACAACCCCCACGGTCCTCTGAGAGCAAAGCGACCGTCCAGGCTCAAGTGCGAATAGTTCTCTGCCAGGTGCATTCCGCGCACATAACCGCGTAGAGCTACCGAAGACTGGCCACCTTTAGGGGTATCGTGGCTGGTCCAGCGCCCTTTGAACTGTGTTGCCAGGACATTGCGGCTTCCGAAGCTAAGGTAATGATTAAACTCACCATAGTAAACATCGAAACTCTCAGTACCGCCAAGACTTTCGCGATAGGCAATGTTATGCAGCAACAGATACCTGCCGGTCCTGGCGTTACGCTTGTTGTCCCGTGAGTCGTACTCGGCCACGATACCTACACCGGTCGAGTCGAATCCGGCCTGCCTGATGTGCTCCAAATGATGATCCAGGAATTCCTCGACACCGAGCATGTAATTCGTCGATATTACCTGACCACCAAGATTCCACCCGTCAGAGACGTGGCGAGTGTAGCGGCCCCCGAAGCTTTCCAGCGTGTCCGTTGTCTGGGCCGGCAAGCCGGTCCCCAGGAAGTCATCGTAATCATTGTTCACCTTTCCGGACGCGTAACCAATCATCAGTTTCTGGTGGTTATTGTCAAAGTAGAGCTCTGAGAACACACCGCCATAATAGGAATCTGAGGCACTGTAATTGCCCAACAGGAGGAACGTAGACGGACTAGATTGCTCATCGAATTTGTGGAGGTAGCCGACAATGGCACCCACAGTGGCGCCAAGCTTAGGGTCGCTGGTGAGAGTCGGGACAAATATCCAGGGGGATTGAGTCTTGGCTTTGGCAGTATCACCCTCATCGGCGAAGAGCGGCACTACCAGTAAACAAAGCGGCAAGAAAAATATAAAGCGTTTCATCAAGGCTGCAATCCAGGCCTATCGGGCAACCTGCACAAAGCCGATTGCCACTGATTTTTCCCCAACCCGATCAGTGAGTAAACCGTAAATCGAAGCTGCCGGCATACCGTTCAGAAAAGATTCCACCGCATGAGACAGATCGAGAAAATCATAGGATTTCCTGTGGGGCACACGATCAGTGCAAGGCCCAACAAACAACAGCTTATGGACAACTTCTTCATCAATTCCTCTTTTTTGTTGAAGTGCAGCAACGCACAACCTTAAACCAAGCGAATCAAAAAGTGCAACGGCCTTCTCTGAGTTGCTTTACGAGCTCAAAGCTCTTGTTCACCTGGCATATCCAGTCACTTTTGGAAAATTACAGCTCTTTTTCAATCGGCAGGATTCGTGAGATCACTGCAAAAAGACGCTTAACGAGACTCGCGTCGGGTTCAGCATCATAACGAACCCACTGGCCCGTCTGGCGGTCATAGCCTTGCCAGTAAAGTCTGTCAGTTTCATCGAGACGCACCTGGTACGCGATGCGCGGCAATTGGTCGAGCGCCGCGTCTGCGATCTTCGTGGCCAGATCCGGATTCTCGATTACGACACCCATCTCGGTATTCTGCAAGATCGATCGGGGATCCAGGTTCAACGAACCGATGAATGTTTTCTCCCGGTTGAAGACGAATGTCTTGAGGTGCAAACTGACCTTGGGCGAGCTGCCCACACCCGATCCTGCACTGAGCCCGGTATCGCTGTCTTCTACCTTCAACTCGAACAGTTCAATACCGGCACGCAACAGTGGCTTGCGGTACTTTGCGTAGTGGCCGTGCACCGGCACCACGTCGTTGGAGGCAAGCGAATTGGTCAGCACGATCACCCGGCTTCCCTGGCGAACGAGGTTCGCCAACAGTTCAACACCTGCTTTGCCGGGAATAAAGTAGGGATTGAATATCAACAGCTCGCTGGTGCTTGCCTGGAACAATGGCCACAGATCAGGCCCCATGTGCGTGCTATCGTCATCGAGCGGCAGACGGATCTTATGCGGCTCGTCAAAGAACACCTGGGCCGGCCCCATCGACAATGGCAAGGTGCCGTCCTGAAGGTGCCTGAAAAATGCGGTCTCAGCAAGACGGTTGAGATACGGTCCACCGAGTTGTGCCTTCGCAAAGCTGTGCAGGTCGAACCAGCGCTCTTCCGGGGCAATGGCATCCGGTTCCGGGGTCATGATTACCGTTACAGGGTAGGCGATGGCGCTGTTCCAGTAGTCATCGAACTCGCGGGAGATCTCTCGCACCACGGGCCCAAAGATCATCACGTCCATGTCCCGGAAATCAGTGTGATGACCGGCTTTGAAGTACTCGTCGCCAATATTACGGCCACCGGTAATTGCCACGACACCATCGACAATCATGGCCTTATTATGCATCCGCCGAGTCACGTCACCGTAGCGGTACAGGTACTCAAAGAAGCGAAATCCACGGTTGGCAAACGGGTTGAACACCCGGATGTCAATGTTCGGATGGGCGTCCAGCGAAAGCAATGCGGGGTCCCGGCCCTGCATATCCATGTCGTCGACCAGCAGCCGCACCGGCACGCCACGCTCGGCCACAGACAACAACCTGTCAGCAAACAACATCCCCGTCACGTCACCGTGAAAGAGATAGTACTGGGCATCCAGCGACCGACCGGCCCGGTCTGCTACCGCCAAACGGGCGGCAAACGCATCCAGTCCATCGTACAGGACATGGGCCACCGCTTGACCAGGAAACGGTTCCAGTACCTTAGTGATCTGCCGGTCGAGGTCGGTCTCGCCCGTTACCCCGGGCGTGTACTCGTCCACGCGTTCCACTGGTGGTGCGAGCGACGCGCAACCACTCAGTAACCACAAGGGAAAAAGCCAAAGCAGCCAATGACGGTTTAAAATACTCATGCATTCTCCCAAGACCAGGTATCTGTCGTAATCCAAACCCGGTCTGACAATCAAGACAAACTCCCTTTCAGACGAATGGAACAGTCCAAATATCCACGGCAGTCATTCTTCTGCCCGGGCCGATTTTGAACTCACCCGCTATTAAAGTGTAACCTAGTGCAAATCCATTTCTTTACGTTGTCCATCCATGCCACATAGCCGACGTCATCGAACCACCGTCACCATCATTCTCGGTGCAGCACTGATTCTCACCTATCCTGTTGTCGGTAACGTGTTGTTGTTCTCGGGAGCGATAGAAAGACTGGTAAGTTTAAAACCGGAGAAACTGACCGTTCAGTGGCACCGTGCCTGGACCCTGTTTCCCGGACGCCTGTACGTCGAAGGCCTGGATCTTGACATTCAGACCAAGAGGCACAGGGTTCGAATCAACGTCGACAAAGGGGCGCTCGATCTTTCGCTCCTCAAACTGATAACTCGTACTGTCGATATCCAAAACGCACACGGCGAAGGTATACACATCGAGCACGCAAGACAGTCGCGAGCCGGAACAGTAAAACTCACCGATACAGCGGTTAAAGCGAAAGCCCATTCGGAAAGCACCACCACGAACGCATCAACTGCCAACGAATCTACACAAGCCACCAGCGAGGGTAAGCCCCCTTGGACCATCCACCTGCAGGGCATCTCCGCCAGCAATGTCCGAACCATTCAGCTCGATGAACTGAACCTGCAAGGCCGGGGAGAATTGAAGAACCTGACCATGCACCTCATCACCAGGGGCGGACCGATGCGGATCGACAATGTCGACCTGGAGATGACAGCCCAGGCCCCAACCAGCCACGACAATACCGATGGCACACTGACCGTCGAGGCGAATCTGACCATCGCCGAAAACATCCCGCGACAGAACCGTGGCAAGAGCTTGCTTCAGTTTGTCTCAGGACAGATTAAGATACTCGGTGATGTGCAGAGCCTCGGACACATCGATGTCATGCCGGGCAAGCGGTACAACCTCGGCGTATCGGGCGCGGGCCACATCGACCTGAAACTTCATCTGGAAAAAGGTGCGGTGACAGATGGCAGCCGCATCGACTTTCAGTCCAAAGATTTTCAGACAGACTTCCTGGCATTTCAAGCCGCGGGTCACGGCAGAATCATCGGCGAAGTCAATCAGAACACCGAAAACTCGGTGAAGCTGCGGATCGAACTTGACCATTTCAACCTGGGACGATCCGATGACCCCCTGCCCTATCTTCAGGGTCAGGACCTGGTGGTTGATTTTCGGACAGACCAATTGCTACTCCATCATCAGGAATTCAGGGAAAATAGCGAGTTTTCATTCGATATTCAGGACGCCACGATTTCCGATCTGACCCATTACAACCGTTATCTGCCGCAGCAAACCGGCGTCAGAATACTTTCCGGCATTGGCGACTTCAAAGGTGGTATGACGCTGAAAGGGGCCAAAGCACATGGCTCAATGCAGCTGGCTGGATCCGATGTTGTCCTTGCAGTGCGGGGCAGAAAGGTCCGCACCGATCTCAAGCTGGTTGCCAACCTGTCCGATGGTCATTACGACGGCCAAACCTACCGCCTTAAAGACACCTATTTCCGGTTGTACAACACAAAATTTGAAACTGCCCTGCGGGAGACCAAAGACGACTGGTGGGCGGAGATCAGAGTAGACAAGGGTAAACTACTCTGGAGATCCCCCATGGATGTCGATGCACAAATGAGCCTCGCGATGCGCGACGTGGAACCACTGATTGCCGCAATCCGCGATCCCGCGAAGAAAGAGTCGGTGCTTGAAAAAGCGTTGAACGTGAAAAACCTCGAAGGCGTTCTGACGATCGAGACGAACCAGAATAACATCACTCTGGATCCCATTCTGATCGACGGCAAGGGCCTGAAAATCATTTCCCGACTGGACATCCTGCCAAATTCAGTCAGCGGAGTGCTCTATGCCAAGCTGCGTGGCCTTTCCGCCAACTTTGAGATCACCAACAGCAAAGCGAGATTTAGGGGACTCGGTGGCCGGGAAAAAGTACTAAGACAGGTCAGGCCCATAACGGGAAACCCCTGAAGATCAACCAGGCCTGTACATGAATATCACCGGTGAGAGGATCATCCAGTAGCACCAGAGATTCCACCATCATCGGTAACGACAGCTATTTTTCCCTCCAGTCGATTCATGCTGACACCTCTACTCCCGGCCCGGTATTCGATGGTACCCACCTTGTCCCAGACACGGTCGACAGTCTCTTTTCAGCTAACCTGAAAGCTCATAGATCTGTAGTTGTGGCAAAATCTCTGGTAGCCAACACCCGTCATCAGGCGGTTTGATACCATTCGTCCTGTTCCACAGGTCATCACAAAAGCATCACCCGGCCGAGGAGGTCTCCCAGCGATGAAAGCAGCAGTACTGACCGAACACGGTCGTGAGGGACTGAAAGTAGGTCACTTCGAAGACCCTACGCCGGCACTGGGCGAAGCCGTCATGAAAGTTCATGCAGCGTCGATCAACCACGTCGATCTCTACATGCGGGACAGCGGCGCCGGCATCTCACACGAATTGCCGCTGGTACTGGGTGTGGACGGCGCTGGGGAAATCGTCGAGGCTCCGCAGGGTTCTCACCTGAAGCCAGGTGACGAGGTGGTGCTCTATCCCATGGCCAGCTGCGGCCGCTGCCGTGCCTGCCAGGCCGGTGACCAGTCGACCTGCGCCCGTTTCAGCCTCTCCGGCGAGACCCGCCACGGCACTTTCGCCGAATTCATCGCTATGCCGGAATTCTGTTTCGTTTCAAAACCGGAGAGCCTGACGTTCCAGGCCGCGGCTGCGCTTCCGGTCGCCTATCTGACGGCGTGGCGAATGATGTTCAGCAAGGCACCCTTGCGATCAGCAGAAAGCGTACTGATCGTGGGCGTGGGCGGCGGCGTCGCTGCCGCCTGCCTGCAGATGGCCAGGATGATCGGCGCGCGCACTATCGTGACCTCCTCCAGCGAGGAAAAGCTGACCTGGGCAGCTGAGCTGGGTGCCGACAGCGGCATCAACTACAAGACCGAAAAAGTAGCCCGCCGGGTCATGGAAATAACAGGTGGTGAAGGTGTCGACATGGTAATAGACAGCGTAGGTGAAGCCAGCTGGGGTGACAGCCTGCGGTCTCTGCGCCGGGGCGGGCGACTCGTCACCTGCGGCGCCACCACAGGGGGACACCCCTCAGCCGACATACAGCGGCTGTTTGCCAGGCAGCTTGCGGTCTATGGCTCTACCATGGGTAACCTGGAGGAGTTTCACCAACTACTGGAGGCCACCCGAAGGGAACTGATTACACCGTTGATCGACACCGTTTACCCGCTTGATGATCT
The DNA here is from genome assembly GCA_002730735.1 of Acidobacteriota bacterium. Classification (GTDB taxonomy): domain Bacteria; phylum Acidobacteriota; class Vicinamibacteria; order Vicinamibacterales; family UBA823; genus UBA11600. Next base: position 20,457 of record PCAU01000006.1, read on the forward strand.
GACGCTGGGCCTGGACCAGATGGAGCGTGGCGCCCAACGTGGCAAGCTGGTGATCGACACGACTGGTTGAGGCCTGGCCGTCGAGCGACGATACTCTGTGCATGGTTCCCCTGTCTGTACTGGATCTTTCCCCTATCACAGAGGGTAATGACGCTGGCCAGGCCCTTCGCAACAGCCTGGATCTTGCCCGCCATGCCGAGGCACTCGGCTTCAACCGCTACTGGGTTGCTGAACATCACGGCATGGCCGGTATCGCCAGTGCTGCGACGTCGGTCGTAATCGGTCACATCGCTGGCGGCACCCGGTCGATCCGCGTCGGATCGGGGGGCATCATGCTGCCCAACCATGCCCCGCTGGTCATCGCCGAGCAGTTCGGCACCCTGGAGTCGCTCTATCCCGGGCGCATCGACCTCGGACTGGGGCGGGCACCGGGCACCGACCAGTTCACAGCCTACGCGCTGCGTCGAAACCTGACTGGTGATGTGGATGATTTTCCTCGCGATGTACAAGAACTACAGCGCTACTTTGGCCGACCCGAGCCGGGGCAGCGGATCACTGCCGTACCAGGAAGCGGCCTCGAGGTGCCGATCTGGATACTCGGCTCCAGTCTGTACGGTGCAGGGCTTGCTGCCGCGTTGGGCCTGCCCTACGCCTTTGCCTCACATTTTGCGCCAGCCGCCATGATGCATGCGATCCAGATCTACCGAGAGCGTTTCCAACCGTCACTTCAGTTGGCAGAGCCCTATGTCATGCTGGGTTGCAACGTCTGTGCAGCCGAGACGGACGAGGAGGCAAAATGGCTGCGCAGCTCGGCACTACAATCCACTCTCAACCTGCGTCGCGGCCTGCCAGGGCGCTTGCCACCACCGGTCGAAGACCTCGAGAGCCAGGTCAACGTCCATGAGCAAAAAATGCTCGAAGAACTGCAGACCGCTTCTATGGTGGGATCACCTGAAACGATCCGCCAGGGACTCGAGGCGTTCATAGAGCGCACGGGTGCCGACGAATTGATCGTCGCAGGACAAATCTACGATCACCAGGCCCGAAAACGCTCCTACGAGATCGCAGCTGAACTCGCGATTACCCAGGCCGCCTAATGCCGGAGGTCGTCAGCGAAACTGCAACCCCAGCTGCTGCTATACCCTTGCCCCGAGCAGGGGAGGGATGAATCCGTATCTTCGCTCTCCTGATACCGACCTGTAGATCGCACTGCCACGCAGCCGGACTGGATCACGGCCCGAACGCAGCCTCGCCTGGTCGACCGGGGCGGTGGAGTTTTCCTTGAAACCCCTGCTGCAGTCTATCCAGAGAACCTTGAAACCACAGGGCCATGTCTTTCGAGGCTGGTGGATCGTCGGCGCAGGCGGCCTGGTGCAGTTCACCGGCGCCATCCTTTTCTTCCAGGCATTCGGCGCCTACGTACTGCTCATCGAGGCTGAGTTCGGCTGGAGCAAAGCGCTGATGGCTGGCGCCTTCGCACTCGCCCGGGTCGAAAGCGGCCTGCTGGGACCGATACAGGGCTGGATGGTCGATCGCTACGGACCAAGGGCAGTTATTCGCTGGGGACTCGTGATCTTCGGGCTCGCACTGATCGGATTCAGCCGGATCGAAACGATCATCGAGTTCTACGTGTATTTCTTCTTCATCGCTCTGGGAACAAGTCTGGGCGGGTTCCTGTCAGTCACTGTCGCGCTGGTCAACTGGTTCACCCGGCACCGTGCTAAAGCTCTGGCACTGTCACAGTTCGGCTTTTCCTTCGGTGGCATCCTGGTGCCGATCACGGTTTATTCACTGGAAACCTTTGGCTGGCGGGCAACCGCCGTAGGTTCAGGCATCATCATTTTGCTGACGGCCTGGCCCCTGACCCGCATCATCGATCACCGGCCTGAGCACATCGGGGAGACACCGGACGGCATACCGCGGGACGAGCCCGAACAATCCATTCGTCGGCAGCAACACAGCAGCCCATCAGTTTTTCGCAGGACCGACTTCACCGCCGGTGAAGCCCTCCGAACCCCGGCGTTTTGGTTCATGTCGCTGGGTCATGGGACCTCGCTGCTGATCGTCGGTGCCGTCATGGTGCACCTGGTACTGCACGTCAATGGGCAACTCGGCTATTCGCTGACGGTTGCCGGACTCATTGTCTCCCTGATGACGGCCATGCAGATCGTTGGCCTGATCAGCACCGGGATACTCGGTGACCGTGTGGACAAACGCATCATTGTGAGCGTCTGCATGTTTTTTCACGCGGCCGGATTGCTCCTTCTCGCCTACGCCCAGAACATCTGGATGGTCGTTGGCTTCGCTGCTCTCCACGGGGTTGCCTGGGGCACTCGCGGTCCACTGATGCAGGCGATCCGGGCCGACTATTTTGGCGCCACAAACTTCGGCTCCATCATGGGTTGGTCTTCAATGATCGTGATGTTCGGAATGGGCATCGGTCCGATCTATGCCGGTTACATGGCCGACCGTACTGGAAGTTATCAATTTGGGTTTACCACGCTGGCGATCACCGCGATCTTCGGTGCCTTCTTTTTTATGCTGGCGAGAAGACCTCAACTACCACAACGAATCAGCACCACCGAGCCGACGCCACCCTGACTGGTCCCGTTTCAGGTCACCACGGGCCGCCGGACACAACGCTATCAGCCGAACCCGTCGCCAGCGGGTTTTGGTGATAATCGGACCAGCCGGGAATCGCGTACTGCTGCCTGGCGATGGATCACCGCTTTCTGGTAGTTCGGATTTTTTACCATCGAGACAAACGCATCACCGGAGGGGTATTCGGCGATAAAGACGATGTCCCAGTACTCACTGCTCGGGCCAATCAGCGTGTACTCGAAAGCAGCGCTATAGGCGATCCGCCCGCCAACATCGCGGAATATGGCGCCACTCTCCCTGCCGTATGACTGGTAGGCGTCAAACCCGGTGATTGACTGACCATGCAGCACGTGCCCGGCAGGATACCGGGCGGTCTCCCGAAGGCGAACGAGGTTCAGCATGTGAATGGGCCCCTGGCTCGGCAACGACCGGAATGCGCGAAACGCTTCCCGTGTCGGGTCGACATAGGTTTCTGTCATAAATCGTCCTCGCAGAATTTTTCAACGCCTCAAGGTACCCGAAAACCGGGCAGCTGGTAAACCACCGGTACAACACCGGCGGATAGCACCAGGAAGATCTCCACAACCGGTTTGAGTCGATCTGGAGGCTGTGCTCTAATGAGGTCCACTTGCCCAGCACCCTCTCCCGACTGCAAAGGCGTCAGGCAATATGGTCACAGGCCAGGATCGAGGAACCAAGACATCCATGAAATTCGGCATCCTTTTCACATCGCATCCGCACGTCGACAAAGAGCCTTACCCGCACCGTGAGGTCCATACCAGAGTCACGGCGGAGATTCTGGAAGCAGATCGCCTCGGCTACGACGAACTGGCTGCAACCACCTTGTTGCACGGCAGTCCGGACACGGTGATCCGCCGGCTTCAGGAACTGCGGGAAGTCACTGGCATTACATCACTCGTGTTGCACTACCCACCATACTACGGAGTTGAGAAAACCCTGAACAGCCTGCGCCTCTTTGCCGAACAAGTGATCCCAGCTTTTCGCGCTGAAGCGGCTGCCTAGTCAGGCTGTGCAATGGAAATCAGCGCGCTCTACCCCACTCGTGACATCGGCACGGATCCGGCCAGAATTCGCGACTGGGCCCAGGCAGCTGAGGACCTTGGGTTTTCACACATAGAAGTGCCCGATCATGTGTTCGGTGCGACTGCGCGTGATGGCTGGACACCCCGATACAACGAGCAGGACCCGTTTCACGAGACCTTTGTGACCCTGGGCTTTCTCGCTGCGGTGACCAGGACCATCCGGCTGACCAGTGGTGTCCTGATTCTGCCCCAGCGGCAGACTGGCTTGGTGGCCAAACAGGCTGCCGAGGTCGATGTGCTGTGCGAAGGACGGCTACGACTGGGTGTAGGCGTGGGCTGGAACTTTGTCGAATACCAGGCCCTGGGTACCGACTGGAAGACCCGCGGCGCACGCCAGGCCGAACAGATTGAAGTTCTAAAGCGCCTGTGGACCGATGATCTGGTCACTTTCAAGGGTCGCTTTCACGATCTGTATGAAGTCAACATCACACCACCTCCGGTTCAGCGCCCTATTCCGATCTGGTTCGGTGGTGACTCCGAGCCCGTGATCAGGCGTGCGGCTCGCTACGGTGACGGCTGGATGCCGATCTTGACACCGGATGAACAGGCCGAATCAAAGCTTGCGATGCTCCGCGAACAACTGACGACCTTCGGCCGTGACCCTGAAGCTTTCGGTATCGAGGGTTGGCTACGAATGTACGAGGCCGATCCCGATCAGTGGGCCGCGGGGGTCGAGGGTTGGAGACGTCTTGGCGCCGACATCGTGATGCTTTACCCGATGTATCGGACCCCGGATCTTGACGAGCAGATCGAGACGCTGCGGAAGTTCAAGGAAGTCGTGAACGGTTAGGCGGTATCACGCTGGTCCAGCCGTGAGATCAAGACGGCGCGTCAACTACCAGACCGGCTCGTCAGTCTGGATTCTGAACGCGTCTCCCGCGCGTACGATGTAGCCAGCCGAGGGCAGCGGGAAATGCGCGGTGCAGACCAGTGTCTCGGTCTCACAGTAGCGCTCGAGAAAAGCCCGGCGGGTCTCCTTGGCCTGTTCGGCATCCCAGTCTGGCCAGGCTGTCCACTCCGGATGCGCACACTGCACCGGCGAGTGCATGAGATCACCACACATCACCGCACTTGCCCCGTTTGAGGCTAGCGAGATCGACACATGGCCAGGCGTGTGGCCAGGTGTGGGTGACAACCAGACCTCATCGTCAAGAGCGTAGTCATCGGCGACGAGTTCGGCACGCCCAGCCTCCAGCACCGGAAGCACGCTGTCCTCGAACGGCGTTCTCGAGAATTTCTCATGGCCGACATCGCGCCAGGCTTCGAGCTCCTTCTTCGAGAAAACATACCGGGCATTGGCAAAAGTCGGTACCCAGCGACCATTTTCAAGCCGGGTGTTCCAACCCACATGGTCAGAGTGCAAGTGCGTGCACATAACAAAATCGATCGCTTCAGGCGCGATACCATGCAAAGCCAATGCGTTGAGATAGGTCGCGTCCGTTTTCAGATGCCAGTGCGGTCTCGTGGGCCGGTCCTTGTCGTTGCCGACACACGAGTCGATCAAGATGGTGTGGTGTGAAGTACGCACCACGTAACTCTGCATTGGAAACTGCAGTTGATCGGTGTCGGGATCCAGCGCGTCGGGCTCGAGCCAGTGCCGGTGCGGTGCCCAATCTGCCGCTGTCGTCTCCGGGAAAAAGTGCTGCCATTTGAACGGGGTGACCAATTCCAGCACCCGCATGACTTTCAAACCGCCCAGCACACGATGAGGAGCCATCATGCGGTAATCCCGCTCCGGTGAGGATGAATCATTGTGCCGGACTAACAACCCGGATCGGGGCATCCCGAGCCCCCGGGCAGGGCCAGTCATCCGGCCACTGGTCACGGCGCGCCAACTCCGTAGCCGTCACCACGTGGCGTGGATCGGCTACCCGGTCCGGAAACAGGATGCCATCCAGGTGATCGAATTCGTGTTGGAACAGGTGCGCCCCCCAGTCCTCGAGACGCCAGTTGGCAGGTTTCGCATTGCGGTCAAAACCCTCAACCGATATGGCTCGAGGCCGGCCAACGTACGCTTTGAGCCCTGGGACTGACAGGCACCCTTCCCAGTACCAGACAGGTTCCTCGTCGAGGATACTGACCTCGGGGTTGATCCAGTAGATCAGGTCACTGCTGCCACCAGGATCACGCATCAGAAAAAACCGCTGGAACCAGCCCAACTGCGGTGCAGCGATTCCATTGGCGCCGTGGTGCTCCAACCCAACATGGAGCAGGTCCAGTTGGTTTTGGAACTCGACTGTCTCAATCCGGTCGAGATCGACCGGGTCCGATGGACGAGCCAGGCGTGGGTTACCCAGTGTCACAATCTCAGGAAGCTCCGTTGCCATAGACCAAGCTTACACGTGCCCCCGACGCGCTGTCACCTTGGCCAATGGACTCTCTTTCGATGCACTATCATACAATTCTTCTGCTCAATCGAAATTCGGAGATGGTCTTGTGAAAGTCGAATCCCCAGTCACGGTCCAGGAACGGCACACCGACGAACTCGGGCACCTCAATCACGTACAGACCGTCAAATTTATGGAGGACGCCCGTGAGGACTGGTATGCGCAGTGTGGTCAGCCAGTATTTGACCCTGCCGGTTACGGTACCGTGGTAGTGAACATCAACTACAACTACCGTGGGGAGTGCTTTCTTGGCGAAAAACTCACCATCGTCACAGGCCCAGTCAAGCTTGGGCGTACTAGTTTCGTCTTAAGCCACGCGATTCTCAAAGCGGATGGCTCTACACCGTTCGACGGCCTCGCGACCTGCCTGATCATGGACATGAAGACCCGCCAGGCGATTCCCGTACCCGACTGGATCGCCAAGCATTTCCAGTCCGCACCGTAAAAGCAGCAGTATCCCCTTCCCTGCCGGGTGACGCCTCGAATCCGCTGTTCAGGGTCTTTCAGCGATCCAGCGCAACGACTGCGTCAGCCATGAACAGAGCACCTGGAAGCTCGGTCTTCACCGGTGTGCGGGCAGGATAAGGCTCACTGAACCAACGGAGGCAGATCTCGTTCAAGGCACTAAAGTGCGCCCAATCGGTGATGAAGACGGTCAGCTTGACCACGTCCAGGAGAGTGACGCCGGCTTCTTCGACGATAACATTGAGATTCTCAAAAACCTGCTCGGCCTGTTCCTCGAAGGTCACACCAACGACCTCGCCAGTCTCCGGGTCGAACGGTCCCTGCGCCGACACATACAGGGTCGTCCCGGCAGCCACCACTCCTGGTGAGTAGGGACCTTTCGGCGCTGCACCTTTTTCCGGCCGGATAATTCGTTTCATGATCACACCTTTAATGGGGCCGGTGAATTCAGGCGGGCACCGCGGCACCGTCGCGACGGTTGTCCGCGGCACCCGCCAAGGCTCCGCTCTCCGGATCACGCGAGACGGCCTGCATACCACCGGTGGCCCAGGAGTAGGCCGGCAACACAGTAATTCGATGCCCAAGAGACTCGAGTGCTTTGCGGGTCGATTCTCCGACCCGGTTCTCGATCTGTACCTCGGAACCGTCCTGCAGCCGTGCCCGAGGCATGTTGATGGCGTTCTGCAATTCAAGACCATAGTCAAAGTAGCCGACCATCGCCTGTACCGTGGTCTGCAGAATGCCATAGCTACCCGGCGTACCCAGTGACAGCACACCCTGCCCGGCAGCGGTCGTGATTGATGGTGCCATGCACATGGCCAGCCGCTGACCTGCGGTGATCACGTTCGGCGAAGAAGGGTCCAGGTCACCCCAGTTGAGGAAATTATTCATCACCACACCGGTGCCAGGCACCATCACCCCGGATCCGTACGGTGATCCCAGGCTCTGTGTCAGGCAGACCAGATTGCCTTCGCTGTCGGCCACAGAAATCGAGGTGGTGTGCTCCTTAAGCGCCGAGTGATCAAAAGGTCCCCCGCTGGCCCAGTTCTCTGTCGGCCCGATCACCGGCTCCCCATCCGCAGCCCGGGTCACCAGAACATCGACTTCGGCCAGCAGGGCATCAATCTCAGCGCGGTCTTTCTGGTTGTTCTGGATCCGCACACCCGCTGCGATCCGGATTACTCGGAAAACCAGATCCAGGTGGTCGGCACTGAGTAAATCGAGATCTTTGAAATTGAATGCTTCGAGTATCCGGAGACTGAGCAGGACCTGAAAGGACTCCGCTGGCGGCGGCGGCACATTGACCCGGTAGTTGTGATAAGGCGCTGAGATCGGTGCCTCCCAGATCGGTGAAACGGCCTCGAGGTCGGCCATTGAAATAGCACCGCCCGCGGATTGGATTCGCGAGACCAGCTTCTCACCCAGGGCACCGCCATAAAGATAACCGGTACCGTCGGCTGCGATCTGTGCCAGTGTCGCAGCCAGATCCGGCAACTTAAGGACCTGGCCCGGCTGCCAGTCTTGCTCTGCCCGGAATACCCGTCGCCACTCGAGATCCTTGATCCGACCGACGCTGCCACGGGTCATCGCCACAAAAAAACTCGAGACCGGGAACCCTTCCTCTGCCAATCGTATCGCCGGTTGCAGTACCTCGTCGAAACCCAGGCGTCCATAACGGCTCTGCAGCGCGTACCATCCCGCCAGGTTGCCCGGGGTGACCGACGCATTGGGCCCGCTTTCGGTCTTTGCCTTGTCGACCTGATTCGCATCGAAACCTGCCGGGACGGGTGGTATGAAGTCGACGGTCTCAACCTTGCTTTCAGTAGCGAGGAAAAACGTCGCACCACCGGCTCCGGCAAGCCCCGACATGAACGGTTCGACCACGTTCAGAGCCGCAGTCGTTGCCGCAACGGCATCGAAAGCGTTCCCGCCTTTGCGCAGGATCTCGGCACCTGCGTTGGCTGCCAACGGTTGTGCCGCAGCTACCATGCCATTCATCGATCGCACGGTGGGGCGCCCACCCAATAAATCATGCGGGGTTTTCTTTTGTTCCATTACACTGTGCTCCAGTCTCGCGGGTTAGTCTCCGTCAGGATACGCTTACACATCTCGTGCTCAACAATAGCCCAATACTCCATAGGTGGATTATGCCAGCCCGCACACTCATCAAGCTCTTGAATCGCTGCGGTCCGATGCAATCAGAAAAGCCAACGCAGTTCCCGCCAGCGCCATAATCAACACCACTGAAATGCCAATGCGCACGTCCTCTGCCGCACCGAGGTAGACAGTCAGCCAGGCCACCACGGCACCAAAGGCCAGCTGGAAGCTGCCGGCCAGCCCGGAGGCAAATCCTGCCACCGAACGACCCGCCGAACTGACCGCACCGATGGTCGAATTGGCAACGACCAAACCGTTGGAGAAGGCAAACAGCATGGCTGGCAATATCAGTGCCGGCACTGTCCGAAATCCGAGAAAGGCCAGAGCCGCCATCGTCCCGGTCGCGATTATCGACAGGGACGACCCCGCCCGCACCATACGGGGTATACCCCACCCCGGAGTCAACTTGCGGCTCAAGGCACTGCCGATCAGAAACCCGACCGGAAGCAGGGTGACAAAAAAGCCAAAAGCAGCCGCAGAATAGCCCAGTTTGTGAAAAGCAAAGGGCAGAAATGACAGGAAAGCAAAGAAAATAGACGCCTGGAAACCAAGATTCCCTGCAAACAGCATGAACTGCCGGTTGCGCAAGAGCTCCAGGTAACTGAGGGCGACTGACTCCAGGTTAAGCCGACCCCGCCGGACGCGGTGCGTTTCTTTGAGAATCAGCAACGCCGTAAGAAAGGTCACGACGCCCAGCAAGACTGTGACCGCCATTCCACCCTGCCAGCCAAACAAGTCATAAAGGACACCACCAAGTGAGAAGGCCAGCATGGGAGCCAGCGCGGTCGCAGACATGACCGCTGCCATACTGGCGGCGGCAGCCCGTGGGGTGTGCGTGTCATTGATGATAACCCGCGACAGGACCATCGCGGCAGCCGCACCCACCCCCTGAATACAACGGGCCAGAATCAAGATAGCCAGGCTTGGCGCTGCAAATGCCAGAACCGACCCGGCAAGATAGAGCCCGAGCCCGACCAGCAATGGCACCCGTCGGCCAAACCGATCGGAACACGGTCCGAAAAAAAGCTGTCCAAAAGCCGTTGCTGCCAGAAAACCGGTAATGACCATCTGCACCTGCTGGGCGGTCACCGAAAAAGCCACCGTGATACCCGGCAGCGAAGGAGTGATAATGCTCGTGGCAAAGATACTGGTCGATACGATCAGCACCAACAACCAGGTCGGTTGGGGCGGCTGGCGTGAATAATCATCGGTACCCAGTCCAGGATTTTTTGTTTCCATATTAAAAGCGCCTTACGCCTGGCGCTGTCCATTACTCCCTGAAATCTGTCCTAGACCAGCGCGGGACAACAACGCTGGTGTTATGTACAACCAGTACACCACCATGTGATTGGCTGGATATCGATCTGGCAGTCCACATCGCCAGACACTAGATCCTGCCTTGATTTATCCGAACTGAGTCCGAGCCTGCGGAACCCGGCAGAGAGGGTAGGCATCAGGGGAAAAAACTGGTGCTGGACGCGTCAGTTGGATTTTGAACTGGATCAGCCCGCTAGGCAAGATTCCAGACGAACACTCCGGATGAGAGCGTTAGAATCTGCAGATGGAAAACTGTCCCGCCCCGTTCATGACCTCAGATTCCCCTTGGCACCGCCCTCCGACCGAGGCTGGAATTCAGATTACCGCTATTGACCCTCCGCCCAAGAATCTGTGGCCCGGGCGTCACTGGCCCTGAATTCTGAACCGCCATGCTCGCCGTTGCCCAGACCCGGCAGGTTCTCTCCGACATCGCGCGGGCGATGTCTGTGTGCGCGGAACAACCAGCACACAAAAACGCCATTGAGCGCTTTCGAACACAGATACCGGCAGCAGATGAAAAACCTTTCGACCCGTCACCCCTTGAACCAGTCTCCCTGGCTCTTGCCGTCGACACCCGACTGGCCCGGCAGCTGACGTCTTTTGCCGGGCAACTGCCGTGGCGGGAAACGCAGCGGATGCCCGGCCAGGGCAACAAAGCAGTACTGTGCAGCCTTGACGAACTGTTTGTCTTTGAGGATCTCACCAGCGGACTGCTTTGGTTGGAACCAGGGGTCGCCTATCCGGAGCACAATCATCCACCACCAGAGCTCTACTTCACCCTGTCAGGGACGGCCGAGTGGAAGTTCGGTGGCAGCGATCAGTACCAGAGCGTCTCGGCGGGTAATCTGCTCCACAACCATTCTTTGGACACCCACGGCGTACAGGCGGGCGACACACCCCTGCTGGCGCTCTTTCTACTCTGGCACTTTGAGCCGTAACTCCGCCTTATCAAAAAACCTGGTCGACGCTTATGCCGACAATCTGATCTTCAACGCTTATGGCATAGCCGTCTTGCAGATCCAAAGTTCCTTATTCGCGGGGATCATGTTTCCCCGTTGACAGCAGGTCGCGGAGGGTGGTCTTGAGTGTCTTGCCGTAGTTGTTCTTCGGCAGTGACTGGAGAAATCGGTAGTGCTTTGGACGCTTGAAACGGGTCATGTTCTCCAGGCAGAAACGATCGAGATCCTCCTCGGTGGTATCCATTCCAGACCGCTGGACTACAAACGCCACAACCTCCTCGCCCCAGTCGGCGTGAGGCCTGCCCACCACCGAGACCTCGAGCACAGCGTCGTGTTGAAGCAGCACTTCCTCCACTTCCCGGGGATAGATGTTCGTGCCACCAGAGATGATCATGTCCTTGGTTCGGTCCTTGAGAGTGAGAAAACCTTCGCCACTGAGCACACCGACGTCACCCGTGTGGAGCCAACCACCTTTGAGGGTCTGCGCTGATGCCTCGGGGTTCTCCCAGTAACCGTTCATGACCACATCCCCGCGAACGATGACTTCACCGGGCTCTCCCTGCGCCACGCGCCCACCGTTCTCGTCGACGATTCCGATCTCCACATCGCTGCGCGCGATACCGACCGATGCCATCCGCTCCAGAAACCGGGGCGAATCCCGATCGTTGTGCATCAGCTTCGACAAATAAGTGATGGTCATGGGTGATTCGCCCTGACCATAGATCTGCACCAGCCGGGGACCGAAAACATCGAGCGCCTGCAGCAAGTCCTGGGTATACATCGGCCCGCCGCCGTAGATAATGGTGCGCAGATTAGCCAGCGCTGTGTCACTGAGCACATCAGCACTCAGCAGGCGAACAATCATTGTCGGAGCAAAAAAGAACCCCGATCCGGGGTGGTTCTTCAGCAACTCGTTGATTTCCGCTGGATCAAATCCACTGCTTTCTGGAATGACCTGGTTGGCGCCCTTGGCGAGGTGCGCAATGCCGTAGAGACCCGAGCCGTGAGAGAGCGGTGCCGAGTGGATGATGCTGTCCGTGTGACAGAGGCTCTCCAAGTCAGCGAAATAGCTCAGGGTCATCACCAGCAGGTTCCGATGCGACAGAACCGCCCCCTTGGGCCGGCCGGTGGTTCCGCTGGTGTAAAAGAGCCAGGCCGGGTCAGCTGGATCGACGTCAACCAGCGGTACAGGGTCAACGCGGATCAACTGGTCATATTCAGGGCTGTCAGCTGTGATTACATCTTCGAGCAGCCCTGTCACATTGCACAATGGTCCGACCGTCGCCTCCAGGCCACGATTGACCATGCACAGCCGGGCACCTGAATTCTCGATGATATAGCTGACCTCGCGCTGGTGGAGTTTGGCGTTTATCGGTACGGCAACCAGACCTGCGTGCCAGATCGCGTACAGCACCTCGGTAAATGCCGGGCAGTTGGTCATCGCGATCCCCACCCTGTCGCCTTGGACCAGACCAAACCGGCCAGTGAAGCCGGCGGCGAGGCGTTGTACCCGATCGGCAAGTGCAGCGTATGTCAGGCACAATTGTGCACCGTGTGACACTGCGGGCGATGTGCCAAAGCTGCGCGCGGTTTTTTGCAGCAGCGCTGCTACATTCATAGTCGGACCCCCGGATGAATGGCCACCACTTTTAGCTCAAAGACTGATTTGAACACAGCCTGCGCCACCGTGCAGGGTGAGTGTTACTGTATAACGCTACAATCAAAGCGGCGGACCTGCCTTCCAGAATTGGAGATAAAATGCCGGTGCAACAGTCTCTACAGGATCAATATTACTCGAGGGGCACCTGCTTTGGCTGTGGACCCTGTAACGTAGAGGGTCTGCAGATCAAGTCCTACCCCAAAGACAAAGGTGTCACTGCCACCTGGACATCTTCCGAATTTCATGGCAACGGATTTGGATTCCTCAACGGGGGCATCATCTCAACGCTGCTGGACTGTCATTCTGCAGCATGCATGATGAATGAGACGGTCGCGCGCTATGGTGTTTTCTGTGTTGATGATCTGGAACACTTCGACGACGAACATCCGGTTTACCTGACCAACCAGATCACGGTGACCTTCCACCGACCCGTGCTTCTCAGCCAGGCGGTAGAGCTGTTCTCGGAGTGTTTGACCTGGAGTGAGAGATCCTGTCGATACCATTCAGAACTCCGGTACGGTGGAAAACTCGCTGCCGAGGCAGAGGTGCTCTGGAAACGCTTCCACTCCAAACGCTGAGCCGGTCTGACCCAATGCCAGTTTTTGCACTTCAGTTTCAGATGACGTTCATTTACAACGGTACTTCCGGGCACGGTGCCACCTTTTCGGGTGAAGTTGACATCGAAGCGAGTGGTCCCGACACCGCTCGTCGGAAACTCACGTCGGAACTCGCATTGAACGCATTACAGCTCGCACTTGAACAGGACGCATCGTTCAATCGCAGCTACGACAACATTGACATAAAGATCCGGAGTGTCGAGGAGAAAACCCTGTGACACAGCCACCATGGGACCCAAGCACATGACAGAGCATCCTTTCATACCCTATAGGCCCAGCTCCTATCCTGACCCCGAGATGGAACAACGCTCCGCGACGTTTCTTGCCGAGATGAGAACGCGACGGACTGTTCGAGACTATTCGTCCCGGAAAATTCCACAAGTCGTCATCGAGAACGCCATCCGGGTCGCTGGCAGTGCACCGAGTGGCGCCAACATGCAACCCTGGCATTTTGTGCTCGTCACTAGACAGGAGACCCGGCAACGAATTCGGGAGGCAGCGGAAGCCGAAGAGCGCGAGTTCTATAGCCACAGGGCGTCACAAGAATGGCTGGATGCCCTGGCACCGCTGGGTACCAACGAACACAAACCCTTCCTGGAATCGGCGTCCTGCCTGATCGCAGTCTTCCTAAAGAAGTTCTCCCGTGATGGCCAGGGTCGCCGCCTTAAGAACTACTACACGTCAGAATCGGTCGGAATTGCCACCGGCATGCTGATCACGGCCCTGCACAATGCCGGGGTGGCCACCCTGACCCACACCCCCAGCCCTATGCGCTTTCTCAATGAGATTCTCAGCCGCCCTGCTGACGAGCGGCCATTCTTATTGCTGGTGGCCGGCTTTGCGGCGGAGAATGCCACTGTTCCGGATATACAGCGTCAGAACTTGAGTGAGATCCTGACCACTGTCGCCTGACAGGGCTTCGGCACCAGCACACAGGAACAAAGAACAGGCTGATGATTGAAGAAATGCAGGTCTATTACGACCGGCGGGCCGAAATCTACGACGCGTCGATGGGGTATGACAATACTGACACCGTTGCCCGGCTGCAGCCGGTGATCGACCATATCTGTGGTGCAATCAGTAAGCGACAAGTACTCGAACTCGCCTGTGGTCCTTGTTTCTGGACCCAGTTCACCAGTCAAATGGCCGATTCTGTCGTGGCCTGTGATTTCAATGAGTCAACGCTGGCACAGGCACGCCTGAAAGATCTCCCCTGGGACAAGGTGTCCCTGCGCCAGGCAGACGCTTACGACCTCAAGGAGGTCGGGGGGCCGTTCAGTGCTGCCATGGCGGTGGACTGGCTGGCTCACGTGCCCTATTCCCGGATACCGTCGTTCCTGGAAGGCGTGCATTCAGTACTGAGCAGCGATGCTCAGGTGGTGTTCTGTGACCAGCTTCCAAGGTCAGGACCAGTCACCGGAGAATACGATGCTGACGGCAATCTGGTTGTGATGCGCCAGTTACCGGATGGCTCGAACTACCGCGTTATCAAACATTATATGTCGGACGAGAAGATCCACCAGATCTTCAACCCATACGATGATTGCATAGAGATCAAACGCTTTCCGGACTGTCGGCGAATCGTCCTATCGTACACAGTCAAGAACCGCTAGGGCGATCGCATTTCGGACCCGCCTTGTAATCGACCGTGTCGCCTTAAACATTCGAGGTGGATGGCGTTTCTACCAGATGCCACATCTTGGGCGCTTTTCCACGTACTGAGACCCGACGCCCCTTGCGAACATTTGGCCTGTAATCCCACATCGCAAAATGCTGGGTGCTGCGATTGTCCCAGATCGCGACTGCATTCGGTGACCAGCGAAACCGGCACTGGAAGTCAGCCCGTTCGGCATGATCCAACAGGAACTTGAGCAGCGCCCCACCTTCTTCCAGTGGCAGATCGTTGAGTTCCGCCGTGAACTCTCGATTGACATAAAGCGCAGGCCTGTGACTTCCATGATGCCGTATCACGACCGGGTGAACGGCCTCGGGGTAACCCTGCTGGGGCTCGTGCAGTTCGTACTTGAACAGGTGACGGTAACTCCATTCTCCCGAGTGCCGAGCGGTCATACCATCGAGCATCTGCTTCATACGTTGTGACAACGCTTCGTACGCTGCATACATGCAGGCAAAAAGGGTATCGCCTCCGACTGGTGGGATCTCGTGCAACTGGAGTATTGAGACATAAGGAGGTTCCTGTTCGCAGGAAACGTCCGAGTGCCATCGATTTCCCGCGGCCACTTTGGTATCGCGGTCCGCCTCAATCTTCAGTATGCCGGGAAAATCTGATCCTCGGGGTGCTGCTGGGTGGACGTGAACAGGCCCGAATGCACTGGCAAGATCAGTATGCTCCGCCGGGGAAAGCTCTGGCTGATCACGAAAGAAAACCACCGAGTATCGATGCAGAACGTTCTCGATCTCCTGAATCAGATCGGCATCCGGAGTACTCAGATCGACACCGGTAACTTCGGCGCCAATAAAGGGCGTCAATGGAGAGATGTCCAATTCAGTCGTCCACATCTATCGTTTACTCGTCAATGCCTGTTGGCATTACTTAAAAGAGATTCCGTGGTAACCAGGTGGCCAGATTTGGCAACAGAATCATAAGCGCCCCATAGATAATGCCCACGAAAACAAAAGCCGGTATTTCCCGGAAAGCCCTGTCTGGGCTGACCTTGACGACACCTACCGCGGTGTACACACCGACGCATACCGCTGTCGTGAGCATACCAATTCCCGCAAACCGGTACTGAAATTCTTTACCACGAATAGAAAAATAACGATCTCAATCACAGCTTCTAGTTCAACGAAATCCGCTGCCAAGGCGTCGATGATTTCTCGGATTCCTGACAGCTGTTTGTTGGGATATGTCACAATAACAAAGCACTACCGCACAGTCTGAATCCTGCTGCCTGCAAGCCTTTGCTTGAGATTTCTCTATGAGATGGGATGTGAAGTCGATCTTCTGCGGTCAATAATATACCGATGATGTTAGCATGCGCATCTGTTACTGGAACCCACCCTTCAGACTCATGGAAATCAATCAGGCCCAGAAAACCGTGGACGACTGGATCGCCGAATACGGTGTCAGATATTTCAACGAGTTGACCAACACAGTCATACTCATGGAAGAAGTCGGTGAGGTTGCCCGGATCATCGCCCGTCGATATGGTGAACAAAGCGAAAAGGAATCAGATACCAGCAAAGACCTTGGCGAAGAGATGGCTGATGTGCTTTTTGTGCTGATCTGCCTGGCCAATCAGACTGGAATCGATCTGGAGCAGTCTTTTACCCGCAACCTGGAGAACAAGACCAGACGGGATTCACTGCGTCACAAGCAGAACGAGAAGCTAAAGTAATTGACCAGTGGCAACGGTTCTACCCAGCGACCCCTGTGCTGATCCTACGGATTAAACCTCCACACCTGCCAAATGCAATATCGAATCATTCCAGTCACGCCTTTTGAACAGAATTGTTCACTGATCTGGTGCGAACGCTCACTGGAAGCCGCTATCGTCGATCCGGGCGGAGACCTGGACCGGCTCGAGTCAGCAGTGAGTGAAGCCGGCGTCACACTGAGCAAGATTCTGCTGACCCACACCCACATCGACCACGCTGGCGGCACAGCGGAACTCGCCCGTCGCCATGATCTTCCTATCGAAGGGCCACAGGAGGAGGACCGATTCTGGATCGAGTCACTACCCGAACAGGCCGAGCGCTTCGGCTTTCCACCAGCGGAGGTTTTCGAGCCCGACCGCTGGCTGAACCAGGATGAGTCTGTCACCGTCGGCACTGAACAACTACAGGTGCACTACTGTCCCGGACACACACCCGGTCACGTGGTGTTTTTCAATGAAAACGATCGAGTGGCGATCGTCGGCGACGTGCTCTTTAAAGGCTCAGTGGGACGCACGGATTTTCCACGAGGTGATCACGCCACGCTGATTGCCTCGATTCGTCAGCGCCTCTGGCCACTGGGTGACGACGTCACTTTCATTCCAGGCCATGGGCCCACTTCGACTTTTGGCGAGGAGCGATCCAGTAACCCGTTCGTCGGCGATCATGTGGCCTGATCCAGAACTCCCGCTCAGACACCCCTCCGCTCGTCATCGACCAAACCTGCCGATATCGGACACACCAGCGTGGCACCCCGCTCATCAAAACTCACCACATCCCTTTACCCTCTCACCCCTCCGGTCGCGATGTGGTCTTTGAACGCAGTTCCAGCAACGCCCGGGCAACTACCGCCACAATGACCAGGGCACCACCCAGCAGTGTCCACCGGGAAGGCACTTCATTTAAGAACAACCAGACCCAGATCGGCCCCAGAGCAAACTCCAACAGCATGAACAGGGTCAGTTCGGCGGCCGCGAGGTGGCGTGATGCCACGATGAAACAGACACTGGTAAATCCTGAAAGCACTCCTCCCCAGAGCAGACACAGGAACAGGTCACTCTGCGAGATATCCAGCAGGTCATCACGAGTGATTCCAGCGACCATCATAATCAGTAGCGTGGAAACCAGCAGTGTCGGCAGCATATTGACCTGACGTTTATGTCGGACAATGACTGTATAGACAGCGAAACAAGAGGCCGTCAGCAACGCCATCAGATTGCCGTAGATAGAACCTGAGCCGAATCCTTCGCCGAGCATGACGGTGATACCGGAAAACGCCAGAATCATCGCTGCAATCGTTGCCCGGGCTGGTCGCTCCCCGAGCACGATCCAGGCAAGCCCGGCCGCAAAGAAAGGAATGGCGCCCAGGACGAACAAAGTATTGGCGACCGTGGTGTGAGTCATCGACTGCAGAAATGAGATCGCGGCCACCGTCAGCATCGCGCCGCCCAGCAGTCCGGACCAACCGATCCCGATCACGTGGGTGATCGCCATTCGACGGTAGCGGACAACCAGGATGAGTATCACCGCAACAGTCAGTGACACCGCGCGATAGAAATTCATCACCATAGGGTCGGTATCAAGATGCCGAACAATCAGTCCGGTAAAACTGATGACCACTGAACTCGAGACCATCAGGCTGACGGCGTAGCCGTGCCTGGCTGTCGGCTGGATGCCCGTCGGGCGAGAACTGTTACCCGTGAATTCCCGCTCGGTCATAGCCTCAGAGATCTCATTTCTGTTTAAAAAGCTGTTTAGGGTTGACGACTGGATCAACTGTTCTTATGAATACCGGAATCCAGCAACTCTGATTCTGCACCAGGAGGTAGCGTGAAGAGTATTGTTTACCCGGATGCCGGCCAAGACATCGAAGAGGTGCTCACCGGCCGGCGGCGAAAAAGTCTCGAAAGACTGGGTGACCTGAAGATATTCTACGACACACCGCCAGATCACCAGGATTTTCTGGAGCGCGTGCACGGAGCACATGCGCTGCTGGTCGGCTGGGCGCTGCCTGTCGAGGTCATGACCCAGACACCGACTCTAGAGGTTTTGTCATTTACCGGGATCGGAGCCGGAAATTTTATCGATCTGCCAGCCGCTGCGGCCCAGGGTATCACCGTGTGCAATTGCCCGGGTTATGCTGACAACACGGTCGCTGAACACACCTTTGCCCTGCTTCTGGCGACCGCCCGCCACCTGCCGCGTCTTGATGCCGGGCTGCGCGACGGCCATTGGAACCAGTCGCTATTGGGGACTGAACTTCGGGGCAAACGCCTCGGGCTGATCGGTTTTGGCGGCATCGCCCAGCGGGTTCGGCAACTGGCTGGCACCTTCGGGATGTCGATCTGTGCCTGGACCCGCAATCCTGACGCCAAGCGAGCCAGGATACACGACGTGACGTTCGTGCCATTGGATGAACTGGTGGCGTCCTCGGACATCGTCTCACTGCACGTCACGCTGACTGACGATACACAGGGCCTGATCGACCGAGCCCGACTGGAGCAGATGAAGCCGGGCGTGATTCTCATCAATACGGCCCGCGGCGAACTGGTCGACGAATCTGCTCTGATCGAAGCCCTGGCATCCGGTCATTTAAAAGCAGCTGGCCTCGACGTCTATTGCACCGAGCCCCTACCTGCCGCGCATCCATTACTGACTCTCGAGAACGTGGTGTTGAGCCCACACGTCGCCTATCACACCCCCGAGGCCAACGACTCGCTTTATGAGATCGCTGTAGAGAACATAGTCCGTTACTATGCCGGCGACCCGATCAATGTCGTTGCAAGCCCCGACTCGAAACAATAAGCGCCCTCTGGGTCAGCAGAGCGGCCCTATTGTTACGCTCGGACCTGATCTCAATCTTCGAGACTCGAGGGTTGCAAGGACTGTCAGCTGGTACGGCCACTAGTCAGGCGATTCACCCACGCTCTCTACTGGGACCCGCTTCAATTCACAGGTCTCTCAATATCTAAGATCAGTGATCCCCTTTCGTTCTCCAGAATACTAGCTGAACGAAAATACAGGAGAGCCGAACTGACTTTCGTCTGGTGTTATCCCTAGGCCGTCCCCTTTTGGCAATTCAACCTGGCCCGAGATGACTTGTATTCCATTTATCGGGTCGTAGTGCTCTTCAATGTAATTGTCAGGAATCCAAACGGCCTCAAGGAGACGCGGCGTAACCGTTACAGCTGCATGCAGAATAGCCGCGGCAGTAATGTCACCGCCCCAGGTATCTTCACAAGTATGCGGCATAGACCGCATAGCACAGATATCACGCACAGTGGCAAATGCATTAAGACCGCCCAACCGTGTGATTTTGAGACCAAAACCGTCGCAGACACCCAATGCAATCGCACGAAGAACATCCGTCGGGCTCTCAGTATTTTCGTCCAGGTAAATCGGGTGTGAGATCTGTGATCGGATCGAATTAATCTCTTCCATCGTATTGCAGGGTTGCTCGAGAACAATTGGCAACTTCGAACAGGAAAGACTTAAACGAAGCGCCTCGCTTGCTGTCATTGCACGGTTGGCATCTACGACGATCTGTGCTCGATCGCCAACAGCCTCCCAGACTTTGTGAACCACAGCAATATCAATTGAAAGATCCCGCCCACCGGACTTGATCTGAATCCTCGAATAGCCCTGAGATACTTTATCAACAGCCAGTCGTGCGATCTCATCGGGATCGCCGATACCGGTTGCAAAATATGCAGGAACCTTATGAGTCGCTGCTCCACCGAGCAAATCACAGACCCGCAAACCATAATACTTGGCGCGTAAATCCATAACCGCTATATCGATCGCAGCTTTGGCATAGTTATGGCCATTCAAGAGCTCATCCATGCGCCGCCGCAACAAAAGCGGAGCCATTAACGACTCGCCCACCAGTTCCTTACCCATCTCCGACATCGCGGCCCGCGCACCCAATGCATGCTGTGGTTGATAGGCTGCTCCGAGCGGAGCCGTTTCACCCCAACCCACCAGCCCTGTATCCGAAACGATCTTTAATATAGTCGTGTCTACCGACTCTAATTCCGAGTTTGACCAGGAATAGGGCCCACCGACAACAGGCAAGTCCTTCTGAAAAACATGGAACTCACTAATTCTCATATCGTCTTCCTTCGGCGTAAATGACCTACCGGTGAGGATGCCAGGGAAAGAACTCGGCAGCTTCGCCGAGGCATTATGATCTATCGAAACCAGGAAACACGCGCTCTGATGGACTTGCTTAAAGCAGTTTCTATCTAGAGATGAAAGTGCCCACTTATCGTCTTCGTCGCGAGACCGCCCACCCGGATGTTAACGATTTCCCCTTTGTTCAGTGTCAGTTCGGTACGAACCTTGCTAGGCCTATTCATCTCGTAACCCTGCTCACAAATCAGTGTACAGTGACCATTGGGTGGTATCTCAAGCAGACCGTGCTGTAGTAGATAGCAGGCAAGGGCACGATTGGTTGTACCAGCTGCCGGCACTTCCGGTGTACCCACCAGAGGCGCAAACTCGCGGCAATGTACCGTACTCTCGGCATGCACGGTATCAAGCGTAAACAGAACCACAGTATCTATCTGCATCTCCGCGCACATTGACCCGATGTTTTGGTAATTCGGGACAATAGTGCGCATTGTTTCCAGATCATTGATTGGAATCACCAGGTGGGTGAAATCTGATTCAGTGCGCCCGATGGGCAGATTTATCTCCGATCCTTTTATCTCCGGCCCAAACAACGATTCAAGATCTGCCTCAGACATCAGGGCTGGATCAAAATCTGCTGGCGCGAGCTTCAGCATTGTCTCTACTCGTCCATCATGGCGGCGAACAAGCTCCACGACAGCAGAATTCTCTGGGGTATGCAAATTTGCTGTAACACCTTTGCCTTTTTCGACTATAAGCATCCCTCTTTCAACCAGACTGGTCATCAAGGCCAGTGTTCCATGGCCACACATCGGGTATTCCGTGCTGGTGGAAAAAAACCGAACGTAGGCATCCTGTTTATCGACATTCAAAACAAAACAGGTGGCCGGGGCCCCGATTTCCTTGGCAATTTTCTGCATTTCCGACACCGCGAGATCAGCTGCACCATAAATGACCCCAGCAGGACTGCCGCCAAACGGCTGTTCAGAAAAGGAATCAAAAAGTTCAAGACGATAGCGAGGCATTTCCTGGCCTCCTGATTCAGCGTCGCTGGTGTCAGAGTGCTATCAGTACCAACGTTAGTGAAAGATCCAGGAGCAAATTCTCTTTCCCCAGACCAGCACCGACACATTTTTATCTGTAATTGCAGTTGCAAGCCCGACTGCATCGAATTTTTTTATTCGTCTGCAGTAATCATCGTGATCCCGCACCACGGTTCAACTCATTGCAGAAACTCTGCTTCACTGCGATGGCACTCGATGGTGTGGCCTCCGTTCAGTTGGCGGACCGGCGGTGTTTCACGATCACAGGTATCTTTAATCGCCAACGGACAGCGATCAAAGAAGGGGCAACCGACCTCTGTCAATGTCACTACCCGGTCTATTCCCGCCTGAGCCTCCTGGGTTTGCATCGTTTCTTCCAGCCATCCCACACGGAGCTCCGGCACTGAGCTGATGAGCAGTCGGGTATAAGGATGGTAAGGCGGTGACAAAACATGGTCGGCCGGTCCCTGTTCAACCACTCGACCCGCGTAGAGTACGACAATTTCATCTGCAAAAGATGCGACTGTAGACAAGTCGTGGCTGATAAAGACAAAGGATACGCCAGTTTGTTTACGCAGTCGCTTTAACAGTTCTATAACATTGGCACCCACGATCGAATCCAATGCCGAGATCACCTCGTCACAGAGCAACACCTCAGGAGACGCAGCCAACGCCCTGGCAAGATTAACCCGCTGCTTCTGGCCACCGGAGAGCTCCTCAGGGTATCGTCCCGCGAAGTCTTGAGACAGTTCCACCATCTCGAGTAGTTCCACAATTCGCCTGCGCTTCTCCTTGCCTTTCAATCCCAAATAAAATTCCAGCGGCCGACCCAGTATGTGATCGATTCGCTGACGCGGATTAAGCGCGGTATCGGCCATCTGGAATACAAACTGAATCTTCTGCAGCTCGTTTCGCTTTCGATTTTCGAGTGCCGATTCCAGGTCGTTCCCATCCAGCAGCACCTTTCCTTGTGCGGCAGGTAGCAAGCCGGCCATAACTCGCGCAAGGGTCGATTTCCCGCAACCGGATTCACCGATTACGCCGACGGTGTGTCCGCGTTCTATGGAGACGTTGATATCTCTCAACACAGTAATTGCAGGTATGCCGTCGCGTATTCTGCCGTAACCCGCGGTGATGTCTTTCACCTCGAGCGCCGGCGACTCCCGCGTGTGCTCGCCCATTGCTTCATCACCCTGACCCGCCGCCGGTGGTGGGCGTACCGCATGCATCAGGCGTCGGGTGTAGTCATGCCCGGGTTGATCAACCACCTGTTTGGCGGTACCGTGTTCCTGAACCTCACCCGCATACAACACCACAATATGGTCTGCGATCTGTGCGACTACAGAAAGGTCGTGTGTGACATAAATGGCCGCAGATCCTTCCTGTTTGATCACTGATTTGAAGGCCTTGAGGACCTCAATTTGAGTGGTGACATCCAGGGCAGTGGTTGGCTCATCCAGCACCAGAAGGTCCGGCTTACCGCACAGCGCCATTGCTGCCATCAACCGTTGCAACTGACCACCTGATACCTGGTGAGGGTATCGCCTGCCCAATCGATCGGGATCGGGCAATTCCAGGGCGCGGTATAGAGTCTCGGCGCGTTCATCGGCCTGCTCCTGGTTCAATATGCCGTGTAGAACGCAGGACTCCGTCACCTGCTCACCGATCGTCAGCGCCGGGTTGAACGTTGCTGCTGCGCTCTGCGCCAGGTAAGCGACGCGCTGGCCACGCAGGGACCGCAGTTGATCTGACTCCATGGTAATAACGTCTTCACCTTCCAGGCGCACTTCGCCACCATCGAACTCAAGACCCGGCTTGGTGTACCCTAGTGCTGATAAGGCGATCGTGGTCTTGCCGGATCCCGACTCACCGATCAGCGCCACAACCTCACCGCGGGCCACATTAAAACTGACACCTTTGACAATCGGCAGGAGACTGTCGTCATCTCTTCGAGCACTGATTTTGAGACCGTCAACCTCGAGCAGAACACTCACGAAATCATTCTCTTGGCCAGCTTGCCACCTGTATGTGCGGAGATATCATCCACGATCATATTCACCGATATCGTGAGGGTGGCAATAGCAAGCGATGGCACGATCGGGGCAATCGATCCATAGATCAGACCCGGAAGGTTTTCCTTCACCATACTGCCCCAGTCGGACATCGGCGGTTGCACACCCAGTCCTAGGAAACTCAGCGCGGAGACGAACAGGATAATCCAGACAAAGCGCAGGCCAAAATCAGTCGCCAGCGGCATCGCAATGTTCGGCAATATTTCCCGAGTGATAATCCACCATAAGCCTTCCCCGCGAACCCGGGCCGCTTCAACAAAGTCACTGACCATGACCTCCTGGCCCAATGAACGCGCAATGCGAAACACGCTGGCCGCGTAAATAATTCCAGTCAGCAGGATCAGCAGAGGGATGGTACTGCCTAAAGCAGCAATCATGACAAGCGCCATCATCAATGACGGTATGGAAAGTACTGCATCGTTTAACCGGCTCAGAATTGTGTCGAGCATCTTACTACCAACGGCCGCTGCAATACCCAATGTGACGCCGATGAGATACGCCCAAAGAGTTGCAATAAAAGATATTCCAATCGTCGTTCTTGCGCCGAAGAGGATACGAGAAAGGGTATCTCGGCCCAAATAATCGGTCCCTAACCAAACCACTTTACTGGGCGGTTGAAAATCGGTATCCGGGTACTCGTCCCCCCCAGGCACAACGAAAAGCTCGTCGTCGAGAATATCCCCCTCGTGATATGGAGAAATCGTTGGTCCTATAACGACTATGATGGCCCAGAATATCAGGACCACAACACCGGCTTTACCGGCCCAGCTGAGCTTGATCTTTCGCTTGGGCGGTGCGTCAGGCAGTTCATCGAACTGCGTTTTCTGATTATTGGCTTCTCGGGTATCGGACATTACCGGCTCCGTTACTTGGGATGACGCAGGCGCGGGTTAGAGAGTATTGAGGCCATGTCGGCGAGAAAGATCAGGACAATATAAGTTACACAGAAAATCATTGCACAGGCCTGGACCAGTGGCAGATCACGCAAAAGTACTGCTTCGACCATCAGTTTAGCCAATCCAGGATAGGCGAAAATCACCTCAACCACGACGACCCCGCCGACAAGCCACGCAATATTCAGAGCTATCACGTTCACGATCGGGCCGATTGCATTCAACAACGCATGCCTCAAGATAATTTTCCTGCGCGTTACCCCCTTGAGAATCGCCATTTCAATATAGGGCGAACTCATCACATTCAGTACTGTTGCCCGCGTCATTCGGATGATCTGCGACGACACAACAATGATCAGAGTCAACGTCGGCATCGCCAAGGTCTTAGCCAGCATCCAGCCGGTTTCGTCACCCCTCAGATAAACGATTGAGGGTAGCCATCCAAGATACACTGCAAAAATTAAGACCAGAAATGTCGCGACAAGAAACTCAGGCACCGATATCAGGCTCAGCGTCGAGAACGTCACGGCTCGGTCAAGCCGCGTTCCCGGATGCATCGCGGCGATCAACCCGAGAAATAATGAAATAGGAATTGCAATAACTGACACCACCGTGGTCAGCCGCAGGGTGTTAATCACTCGCGGCCCCAACATCTCGACGATCGGCGTACCCAGTCCTGCACCCAATCCTGCCTTGGAAATGCCCAGGTCCCCCACAGCCACGTTGCCAAGCCAGACCAGATACTGCATATGAGCAGGCTTATCCAGTCCCAGTTTTGCACGCAGTGCTTCTGTGTTTTCAGGAGTTGCAGTCTGCCCCAGCAGGATCTGTGCGATATCTCCAGGCAGCAGCTGGGTGCCGACAAAAATCAGGATCGAGACCACCCACAAGGTAACAATACCCTGGCCCAGCCTAACAAGAATCGCACGCCAAAGCATGATGAGCTAATTCATAGAAAAGAGAATGTGGGTGATCCTAAACAAAGGAGTCCGCACGTTTCCGTGCGGACTCCACGTTAGAACATCCCAACTTCTGACTTAAGCTTCTTTCCAGATATGCTCGGCCCAGCCGTTCCCACCAAACTGACCCAGAGGCACGTTGGAGAATCCTTTAACCTTTGGATTGTTGGCATCCAGAATGTTAGTGTGGTAAGGAATGATGATTCCACTTTCGGTCGATACCAGCTTCTGCATCTCGCAGTGCATCTCATGGCGCTTGGCTGCATCGGTTTCGGCAAGAGAGTCTTTTAACAACTGACCCATGCGATCACTGTTCCAGTAGGTGTCGTTCCAGTTGCCGTTGGGGCCAAACTGAATAGACATCATCGCGTTCGCCGTCGGGCGCATGTTCCAGGACACCACGTTCAGCGGCTCTTTCATCCATACCGCACCCCAGTAACCATCGGTCGGTACCTTTTTCAGCTTCAGGTCAAAACCGATTTTCTTGAGGTTCGCCTGCATCAGGAGGCACGTATCCTCGATCGCGCCAGAAACAGGTGCGACGAACAGTTCAGCCGACGTGTAGCCGGACTTATTCAGATGCCACTTGGCCTTATCCGGGTCATACGGTCTTTGCGGCAGCTCATGACAATGATCGGCGCCATAAGAAATGTTGATCGGATGGTCATTACCCAGTGTCCCGTGGCCTTTCAGGAACTTGCGGACAATTCGCTCACGATCCTGGATAAACCGAAGGCCCTCGACCAGATCGTCGTTATCGCCCGGTGCTGTGTTCTTCAGGCAGCAGATGCCACCATACACACCCGCTGGCACTGACAAAACGTTCAGTCCTGAACTCTCGAGCTTCTTGATCTGCTTGGCACTGATCGCGGTGATCATGTCGACACTGCCCGCGAGCAACGCGTTGAGACGCGCGTTCGGGTCGGTGATCGCTGTGATCTCCATAGCATCGAGGTGTTGGCCGGTGTCCCGCCAATAGTTCGGGTTACGCACATGGGTCGATTTCACACCCGCCTGGAAATCTTCAACCAGGTACGGCCCCGTGCCACACTGCCACCAGTTCAAGGTGTTTTTCCGGACAATCTTGGCTTGCGGCTGCGTGAGTTTATAAGGCATGTCGGCGTCGGGTGACGACAACGTGAGTTTGACGGTGTACTTGTCGACAGCTTTCCACTCCTTTACGAAGGAGAAGAAGGACTTGATCGATGACGGCGAACCGTCCGCAATGTGACGGTTCATGCTCCACACCACGTCAGACGCATCCATCGGATGACCATCATGGAACACGACACCCTGACGGATCTTGAAGATGTATTCCGTCGCATTACTATTAACGGACCACTCTTCAGCCAGTTCCCCATGCAAACTCATGTCGGTCCAGATTTGAATCAGTCCATTGCAGCCCGCATTGGCGCGGGTATAGTCGATCGTCGACGTGCCGAGCAGTGGGTCCAAGGTGTCATCCGGCCCATGTAGGTTCGAGGCGAAAATGACCGACCCGCCACGGGTGGGCGTTGCAGCCAGTGCACTGGCTGAGCCCAACAAACTGCCAGCGGTCGTCGCCGTAAGACCCAGGGCACCCATCGCCGCCAGGAAATCGCGACGATCCATGCGCCCGTCACGGTACATTTGTTGAAATGTCTTAACTTCTTTCATGTGATTTCCTCCGTTTTTCACATAACTCTGGATAACTTTTTATCCAATCGAAACCGAATTTGAGCCGCGTAACGGCCAAGCAAGGCGATTAACAGCGTCCGCACTTAGTGACAGTGAAACATGAATCAGTCACCTGGGTCAAACTACCGCTCTCCGGATAGATATATTTAGGATCGCAGCTATACGGCCAACGATTCGATGGCCTTCAAAGACCCCTAAAACAGTGAGAAAATAATGTGATCTCTGGAAATTACTCGATGTCTGTCACGGTCGCTGAGGGATTCTCCCGTACCGGCTGGGAACTCAACGCGTTGGGTTCAGACCACCTGTGGCCCCGGTCTAGAAGATTCTGTTATGGAAGACCTTTTACGACCATGACCCAGTACCGGATAAAAAGCAGCGACGACCACTGATGAAACTCCTTGAGCCTATCACCCTGCCGGTACCCAGTATCCGCCAGATCGGCAGTAGGCTGACCCTGCTTCAGGCCAGCAACGCGGTCATCGCCTTCATATTCGCGATCTCAGCTCCCGTCGCTATCATGCTGGGAGTCGGGGCCCAGGGTGGATTATCCGAGCAGCAACTGAGTTCCTGGATCTTTGGGGCATTTGTCGTCAATGGCTGTCTCAGCATTGGGATGTCCTTGATCTATCGTCAACCGCTGGCTTTCTTCTGGACCATTCCAGGCTCCGTTCTGCTGGGTCCCGCGCTCGAACACCTGGACTTCGCCCAGGTCGTCGGCGCGTTCTATGTCACGGGCCTGGTGCTGCTGGTACTCGGGCTCAGCGGCTGGGTGCGCCGGATCATGTCGCTGCTGCCCATGCCGATCATCATGGCGATGGTCGCAGGGGTGTTCGTTCAGTTCGGACTCGACTGGGTCGACGCTTTGTTAAAGGACTGGCTGATTGCTGTCCCCATGACTGTCACTTTTGTGCTGCTATCGCTGAACGTGCATCTGGCAAAACGCCTGCCGCCGATGATCGGGGTCCTGATTGTTGGCATTCTTGCGGTCGTGCTGACCGGTGGTTTCGAACCCTCTTCTGCACTTCGGACTGCGACAGTCCGACCGGTTCTTTTCGTTCCAGTGTTCTCATGGCAGGCCATCGTTGAACTGACGATCCCGCTAGCAATCACGGTGCTGGCCGCCCAGAATGCCCAGGGTATCGCCATCCTCAGGGACAGTGGTCACAGTCCACCAACCAACAGCATCACCGCTGCCTGTGGTGTGACTTCCCTGGTGAGCGCAGTTGTGGGGACCGTATCGACCTGCCTGACCGGCCCTGTCAATGCGCTGATTTCAAGCGGTGGCGACAAGACCCAGCATTACACGGGAGCCATACTTGTTGGGCTGATGGCGATCGCCTTCGGCATCATGGCGCCGGTCTTTACCCACCTGATGCTGGGTGCACCATCGGCATTCATTGCAACACTCGCAGGACTCGCCATGCTGCGAATACTTCAGAATACATTCATGGTGTCATTTCGCGGCAGCTATTCGCTGGGGGCCCTGGTCACCTTTCTAGTGACTGTCGCGGGGCAACCCATTCTGAACATCGGGGCACCGCTCTGGGCTCTTGTCTTCGGCTACACGGCATCGCGCCTGATGGAGAGACGCGACTTTTGCCCGGCGAAGAACTCTGAACAACAGTAATAAATCTGTCTGAAACCAGCACCTCGATCAAAGCGCGGGGTCAACAACAGGCCGCAGTGCATCCGCAACCAGCTCCTGGAACCGCCGCACGCTCGCTTCCCAATGAGGTGACAACAGGCCCCCCGGTCCTGCTACGTCTGATTGGCGGCCTTCCTGAAGGCGCTCACAGATATTGTGATCCTCGCGGTGAACTTTCTTCCACAACTGCCGGATGGGGTCCACTGCTGCCTCGCTGTGATCACTATCGCGGTGAAGATAGATCACTCGCTTCTGGGCTGTGGCATCAGCCGACAGCGGCTGATTCAGATGCACACCGAGCTGGTCGGGGTGATACAACCCCAGCACGAGATTCGGAAACAAGGCCAGGTAACGTGAACTCACTCCGAGTGTATCCGGACTCGCACCGCGCTGTTGCTCTGACGTCAGTTCCACCGCACTGCCCAGGCAATGCCCATCAATGACGACAATGTGATCTTCCAGAGGCTGACTGGTGGTTGTCTTATGCACGAACTGGACATGATATGGCTCGATGAAATTTTCCATCAGCAGTTTCCAGTTACATCTGATCTCACCGAACTCGATGGCCGCAACGGGTACGAATTCATCAGGCTTAAAGCTACCAAGCTGCCGACGCAGGGGAGCAATAAACGATTCGAAGTCTGGAGCATCTGCATCGAGGTTAACGAAGACCCAGTCATGGAACGTTCTGCAGAGAATCTCTTCCAGACCGTTGTCTTCGAGCCGGAAACCATCAGGCAGACTGGTCTTCTCACCACCAAAATACGGTGCCAGACGAAGCCCACCTTCGAGGTCGTACGACCAGCGGTGATACGGGCAGGTGATCAACCCGCTGCAATGCCCCGGCTGGTCGACGAGCTTGAGATTTCGGTGTCGGCAGACATTGTGGAACGCCCGGATGCGGTCTTGCGCACTACGGACCAATAATACTGGCTTGCCAGCGACCATGATCGGAGCGACGTCGCCGACCCGGGTCAGATCATGAGCAAATGCAACAAAAGCCCAGGAACTGGCAAAGAGGTGTCGGGCTTCCAGCCGGAAAAATCCGGTATCAGTGTAGGCCACGGCCGGCAGCCCGTGCCTGGCCTCACCTTGCTGGTCAAACCGATCAAACAGTCTCTGGTCAAGCTCGTCGATCATAAAAGGACGCTCGCGTTCAGCTGCTAAGCCAACTGCCCTGCCCCGCAAACCAGGCCCAGGCAGACGCACACGATAACAGAGATTTTACTTTTTGCGTACGGCTAAATAGACTCGTTTGCGATTTATCGCATCCAGCGATTCACAACACTTTAACCAAGGACACGCCATGGCCTACATTGAGCATTTCGCTGACGCATTACCGGATCCAGCCCGCGTCGCAGAAGAAAAGAGCCGACTCGAAGCTGCTGGCGTGAAGTACATTCTGTCCTGTTGGATCGACCTGCTAGGTGTGCCCAAAACCAAACCGGTCCCGATCAGTGATTTCGAACTGCTGTGCATGGGCAAAGGCCCGCAGTTCGCAGTCCACTCGATCTCCTTCGTACCGGAGCTTGGTCCGGCGGATTCTGACCAGATCCCCCTGCCCGATCTAGACAGTCTCGTGATCTGCCCGTGGGATAAAACCTGCGCCTGGGTGTTTGCAGACCTGTGGTGGGAAGGACGACCCTATAAGCTGTGTCCGCGCAGTGCGCTGAAACGAACCATACAGAACGTTGCGGATCAAGGCTACGCGGTCTATGCCGGTGTAGAGCCTGAATTCTTCGTCATGAAATGGCAGGACGGGCAACCCGTCAAGGCATTCGACGATGACCCAGTACCCGGTCAAGGCATCCGACCTCGTCGCCAGGCCTTTGGGTACGATGTTGAATATTCTATCGACTCGATGGGATTTCTCGGCGAGATGATCGACATCATCGAGGGACTCGGCTGGAACCTGCACGATGTGGTCTGCGAAGGGGGTTATTCTCAGTTTGAACTGGACTTTCACTACACCGACTTGCTGGCGATGGCCGACCGTCTGGTGTTTTTGCGAGTCCTTCTAAAAGAAGTCACCAAGCGGCACGGGATGTTCGCCACCTTCATGCCGAAACCGACTATCGGTGACTGGCGATCGGGTGCACACATGAACACTTCAATGCAACTGGTCGATAAACCAGGGGAGAATATTTTTGAAGGTTCAAACGGTAACTGGGGCGATTCCGTATTCGGCGCTGTAGGTGGATTGTTGCGACACGGCGGCGCCCTGACGGCTATTGCCTGTTCAACGGTGAATTCCTATAACGGTCTAGTTCCCCGGGTAGGCGGTTTTGAAGGCGGCACAGTCACCTGGGCGCCAACACACATGACCTATGGCTATAACAACCGTTCAGCTATGTTACGCCTGCCACAAAGCCGGTTCGCCATCGAAAATCGAGCCGCCGACATGTGCATGAATTCGTACCTTGCGCTGGGCCTGTCTGCCGCCGCAATGACTGAAGGCATCGTAAATAACTATGATGCGGGTAACCCGCTCAATCAGGACCTTTACAGCATGAGCAAGGATGAAATCGAACGTTCCGGTGCACAGCGACTGCCGAGAAACCTGCTGGAAGCGCTGGAGATTCTGCGTACTGATGACCTGGCACGCACTGTACTGGGCGATGACATAATGAACTCCTACCTGACCTACAAATCTGACGAGTGGGAACGTTACCATCAGGCCATCACCGACTGGGAGGTGGCGGAATACCTGCGCCTCTACTGAGTAAGTGCTGGCCTCGGCACGATAGTGAAACACTCATTGGCACATCGCCATCTGGAACCCCGGCAGATCATCTGTACCAGGTATGCTACGGAGAGTCGGACATGAACCATGATCAGTCTGAACCGCTTGAACATTTGCAAGGCTTTGAGCTGGACAGCGCCGGCAAACCCGGCGAGGACGCGGTTCAGACTTACGAGCGCGATGGTGTTGTATGCCTGCGCAACGCGTTCAGCCAAGAATGGGTTGAGCAGGGCCGGCGTGCGGTTGCTACCGTGATTCGAACCCGATCCCACAGTAACTTGCACTCTGCTCACCAGGAGGAAGGGCAATCAGGTAATTTTTTCTTCGATACTTTTCTGTGGAAGCGACTGCCATCGTTCCAAAAGTTCACTTTTGAATCACCTGCTTCGGAGCTCGCCCGAAAGGTGATGCGCTCACGCTCCCTACTGCTTTATTTTGACATGGCCATTGTCAAGGAGCCTGGCACCCGTGCACCCACACCGTGGCACTATGACGAGGCCTACTGGCCAGTGTCGGGAACCCAGGTGTGCAATATCTGGGTGGCACTGGACCAGGTTCCGGTCGAAACGGCGCTTCGTTTCGTGCTTGGTTCGCACAAGCTGCATGACGATTACCGGGCGGTCGATTTCTTCTCGTCAGAAAGCATGCCGGGCCATACTCGGCCAGAACCACCCCAATGGGACCTCCTCCCTGGTGATCATCGAATTGCCTGCGCTCCGATGAACCCCGGTGACTGTGCCATCTTGAACTTGCGCACCCACCACAGTGCGCCGGGCAACCTGCAACACAGCAACCGTCGACGGGTGATCTGCACACACTGGTTTGGCGATGACGCAAGATTCAACGACAAGCCCTGGGAATGTAATCCGGACGAACGGGGTGAGGGACTGGTGGACGGTGGGCCGCTTGAATGTGCGACTTTTCCCCGGGTGCATTGAACCCTTGAAGTAGACAGGGTCTGTGGCCGGAACCTGCACTATTTTCTGATTGTCGGCGGTTAGCCTCTAACCTCCCATTTGCGATTTAGGAAGACGTATCGGGTACGCCTGCCTGATCTTTGCATCGACTGACTCGCCGAAAAAATTTGGGAAGTACGAGCCGAGAATCTCATCAACAACCTCGCGACTCCTGGAAAACAGATCTCGTGAGCCATCTTGTTCCCATTTGTCTGTTGGCGTGCGATCCATCAATGTCGGGTAGACATATTCACTTTCCATGTAGCTCAGCGTCTGGCTGTTCCCAAGGAAATGGCCAGGATCAATGGCACTGTTGTGAATGACGTCAACCGAAAGCGTGTCGTCGGAAACTTCAATACCGCGCAGGGATCTTGCAATCATTCCGATCGCGTCATTGTCAATGACCATAGATTCAAAACTGCAGCCCATCAAACTGCCCATCATCCCGCCGAATTCACAAAGTCTGTTCGCGCCGGCGTGGGCGGCTAGAGTATAGGTCAGCGCCTTCTCATACCCGTATTGTGCGTCAGGGATCTTTGCGTCTGTCATACCGCAACCGACACTGGTAGGAAGATTGTAGTAATTACCCATTTGAATGGCTGCAGCCGCGACGAGTGCCTGTTCACCGCTGCCGCCAGTAAAGGATCCGGTTCGCAAGTCCGTGATGAAGGGCCAGGCCGCAAAGGTCATGGGGCAGCCTGGTGAGATCAGGTTGACGATAACAAGACAGGCCAGGGTCTCTGCCACGACCTGTGCAAGAATGCCTGCAAGAGGCGCCGGAGCAGTCGCCCCGGATTGGGGTGCCACAGCGATGTCACTGGTCAGCCCCATCTTGCTGGTTTCGATCAGAAGCTCAAGATTCTCGCGCCCGAACCTGAGGGGAGACACGATGGGGCAGCCACCAAAGATAACAGAAGGATTTTTCAGAAAGGTCCCCGCTCCGCCTGAAGCCAAGTCGAAAAGCCCGATGGCGGGCTTGATGTTGTCGCGGTTCCTGAAGGTCACGCAGGCCGGCTTCTCACTTCCTGCCAGAATGGCGTAGACCATATTCATGTCATGTTCGTAGTCGTCCGGAACATCTGTGGCTAAAACCGTGTCACCCAGCATGTGGACATTGTCGAGCTTGTCAACGAGCCGCGTAAAATCATAAATATCCTGAAGCGTGGAGGGTCGATACGTTTTGGTCTCAGCATCAAAAGTCGTGACCGCTGTGCCTGAGTTGGAGAAATAGACACTGTTTTTTGTGCAGTGAATGTCATCTTTACCGGCACGGCTCCCGCGGGCATATACAAAGTATTCATTAGCCGCTCCAGAAATAACATCCTCGACCAGGCCGGGTGGAAAACACAAACGCCCGTGATCGTTCTGCAAGGCTCCTTTAGGCAGTACAAGATCAAGAAGCTCTTCGGTCGGGTCGGCAATGCCGGTCTGTTCAAGGATACTCAGCGCGGCCCGATGCACCTTCTCCACATCCACATCAGGCAGCGGTTGATAACGTCCCCCTTCTATGCCTGGCCAGATGGAAGTCGAATTCGAGCTCTTCGCTCGCATCTCAAGCCGGGCGTTACGCCCCCGCCCCTTGCGGCGGTTAGTGAATGTGGCTTGCCGGGTCATTCCTCCACTCCCAAAATTGGTTCAGCTGAACTGCTCAATAATGAATGGCCACGGCTATGTTGGCAATATGAAGGATTTTCTTTCACCGTCAGATTCAGTCGAATTTTATCCGGGATGGATCGCACTAGCGTTGGCACAAAACACATGACTCGGATTGACCAAGACAGCGCGTCATAGTTTTGGGAATTAATAGAGGATCGTCCGAATTGAACGCCGAAAAACGCCAGCAGAGGATCTTTCCAAGTCTTGCGAAACGTGACCTGATCACTTCTCAGCTTTCAGGGACAGTTTTCTGGGCGAGTCGCCGAAACAAAACAGCACTGGTCGCGCCCAGCACCAGCCAGAAGATAGCATTGACGATCACAGCCACCAAGTAAAACCTCTTGGCCAGGATCTCTGGAGCGAGGCCAGTGTAGACATCCGGATACGGTGCACCGATCAGGTGAGGAACTGGAAGCAGTACTGCCCCCAGCACCTTGAACATCCAGTGGGGCCCAAGAAACAGTAGCAACAGACCCACACCCGTGCAGGTCACAGTCAATACCCACCAGAGTTGCCGGGCCTCCAGTGCCACAACTGCGTCTCCGGGAATCCCAGGTGGCAAGCCTATGGCCGGCGCCAGAAAAAAGGTCACATAACCACCCATTCCCCAGGCCAGTCCCTGGGCCCAGGTCACCGGAGATCGCAGCGCATAGATCGCAGACAGCAACAGCCCGAACCCGATTCCGATACCGACGTTGGCGAGGGCAGTCCACCACAAACGATACCTGTCGCTCGCAGCGTTCGGGTCGTAGTGGTGATGCTGGCTGGAGGATTCTTGGTCTAACGTAGGTGCACCGATGGAATTTTCGTAGGTCTCTGCCTCGACGATGATGGGCAGGACACCAAACATCTGGATTCCGGTCAGAACAAGCCCGGATACGAGTCCGGCCAGGCAGGCCGAGAACACGATCCGTCGGAGAACTGCCAAGCGGGCGTTAATTCAGTGGCAGGGAAACGCCGCAGAGTGGCGGGTATCGTGGGCTGCGTGATGCAGCGCATCGTGGTGAGCAAAGCCGACACCGTAGAGAATCACCCCGGCAAGGAGTACTGCGGCCGCTGACGGCCACCAGCGTAGCGGCTTTATCAGAGCGATGCTTTCAACAGATGGGTGAACGCTGTTCATGGCCCCTAAGCTTTGTCGATTAATTTTTCAAATCATCCCTTACCAGATCCAAGCATAACAGACCACATGGCCAGCACTCCAGTGGCGGCGACTTCCCGGCAGGCCGGGGCTAGAATACCCGGACATTGTGCTTCGTAATTTTCTAGACGTCAGACCGGCGATGGTCAGCGACCTTTACACAAAATAGCGATGTTCGGGCTCACCATCCAGATATTCGATAAGTGTCAGGTTCTTATTGTTCGCGACACAGTGGTGGCAGCAGTCCAGCCTGGGCCTGACACGAAAGAAGTTCTCCTTCGACTCAAACCAGAGATCACGGAAACGCTTGTCTCGTAGCGATCCCAGGCAACCCTCACTGGTATAGGCCTTGTCCTGGCAACTATACAAGTTGAGGTCGGCGCCGATCACTGTCAGCATTTGCTGGTACGGACACCAGTCATATTTCTTGTCGAATTTTTCGTCCAGATGATGATAGGCGTTGTAGATCTCGAACGAGTCCTCCCGGAACTCCAATGCCTTGCGAGCCACCACCTCGCGCACAAGGTCAATATAGGGAGAGTGATAGGCATTGTTTTCATGGCCACTGTTGCTGATCACACATGGCGACACTTTGACACTTTCCACTCCATTGTCGCGTAACCGCTCGAGAAGTTCCCCAATATGTGTCACATTCATCTCATCGATAATCAGGCTCACGCCCAGATGACATGCACCACCGAGACGTGAAAAAGCCGCGAGGTTTTTCATCAACCGGGTAAATGCTCCGACTCGAACTCCCCGGTAGCGCGTATAGCTCTCATCATCCCAACCATCAAGTGAGATTCGTAACCAAGTACCATGGCTCGAAAAAACCTCTGCTATTTCGCCTTCCAACTTCGCCCCATTGGTCAGCGACGCAAAGTGGATCGAACTCCCGGCCAACCATTTCACCACAGAGAGCAATGGCTTGTAGTAAAAGGGGTCGCCACCTCCACTGAACGTGACTGCTTGCACGCCCATCTCGTCAAGATCTTCGAGGATCTGGAACATCTTGACTTCGGGAATCTGGTCCCGCGCGTCCATTTGTGCTCCCAGCTGGAGATTGTCTGACCGGTAGGCACAGTAATGGCATCGGTGAGCACAGACATTGGTGGGCTTGATCCGCACGTGCACAGGCGGCAGTAACCTTGAACAGGCACGTGGAAGACTATCCAGCTTCTCCGGAAACCGGAACATCTTGTAGGTTGTGTAGCGCCGGGACATCAGTTTAATCGTCAGAGCCTTAGCCTTACTAATCTGATCGCTCGAACAGGTACGTTTGCCTGAGTCCCCAGTTGTGAAACAGATTCTGCCCACTCTCCAGACAGAGAACTAGATGGCTTGAAAAAACAGCCAACTCCCAGATCGTGGGATCAAGCCTGTAAAGACCCACCACCGGCATAAGACCTGTAATGTTGTTATTGATACCTCTGTTCCATTTGCTGGATTTTCTGCGCCCGGTGTTCAGCGGGCAGAAACATCGCNACNCCGAAAACGAAGGAAAGCAGCATCAGGCCCACCAGTAACCAGACAATACGGCGGTTTGACTGCTTACCGCAGCTCAGCACATCNGTTTTATCGGCCACTGATGGTTCTGCCGTCGAAACGGTAGGGTGTCCAGTCGGCTGGCACCGCAACGGGAAAGGTGTCGAAGTTCTGTGGTGGTGGTGGCGACGCAGTCTCCCACTCGAGCGATGGCGAACCCCAGGGATCGCGACCGGCGCGTGGCCCTTTTAGCCCACGGGCCCAGGCAATCAGAGTCACCAGAATACCGGCAGCCAGGATGAAAGCACCTACCGTTTCAATCACGTTTAGATTTATCCACGCCTCGATGGGTGGATAGTCAACGTAGCGCCGCGGCATTCCCATGAGGCCAACTACCATCTGGGTGAAGTAAAGTACGTTCGACCCGATCATCATCATCCAGAAGCTGATCTTACCCAGTGTCTCTGGAAACATACGACCAGTTACTTTAGGGTACCAGTAGTAAACACCGCTGAAAGCCGCAAAAGTCATCGCCATTCCGAGGACATAGTGGAAATGACCGACAACGAACTGTGAGTCGTGTACGTGGATATTGAAGGCAGGTAGCGCCAGCGGGATACCGGTGAGACCACCGATCAGAAACATGAAGATNCCCCCCAGTGTGAACAGCATGGGTGTATTGAAATGGATTGCGCCTTTGTGCAGTGTCGCAACCCAATTAAAGATCTTGATACCAGTCGGTACCGCGATCAACACTGTCGTGAACGACATGAATACGCGTAACCAATACGGCATGCCGGAGGAAAACATGTGNTGTGCCCAAATAAAGAATCCCAGGCCGGCGATTGACCACAGCGCGTAAAGCATCGACTTCTGGCCGAAAATAGGCTTTCGCGACATCGTCGAGAGGACTTCCGAGAACACTCCAAAACCGGGCAATATCATGACGTATACCGCCGGGTGTGAGTAGAACCAGAAAAGATGCTGGTATAAGACCGGATCACCACCTTTCGCCGGATCAAAAAATCCAGTTCCCAGATACCTGTCCAGAAACAACATGACCACTGCGCCGACAAAGGACGGCACGCCCAGGAGCTGAACGACAATGGAGGCCATCAGGCCGTGCACCACAAGATTCATACTGCCCAGTGTCATACCTGGGGCACGCATCTTGAGCACCGTAGTGATGAAATTGACCCCAGTACCGAGTGTGGACCCAGCAATCANGATCACAATCAGGACGTAGAGTGCAGTGGGACCGGCGTTAGGATGCACCGAGAAGGGCGGATAACCCGTCCACATCATCTTGATGTGCTGGCCGGGTATCAGTGTAATCAGGACCAGCACACTGGCTGTAAAGAAAAACCAGTACGACAACTGGTTGAGCCTGGGGAAGGCTACGTCACGGGCGCCGATCAGGATCGGAACAAGGAAGTTGGTAAAAGCTGCCCAGAACGCAATTGCCCACCACAGCAGCAGTACCGCACCGTGACCGGTGAGCAGATAGTTGTAGAGGTCTGGACTGACGTATTGTAGGCCGGGCTGGGTCAGTTCCAANCGGATCACCATACCCATCAGTCCGGCTACGACGAAGAACAACAACGATGTCAGCCCGTAAAGAATGCCTATCTTCTTGTGGTCAGTGGTTAGGAACCACTCGCGAAAGCTGGCCCGAAACCAGGGCGTGGCGACGGCTTCTTGCATCGGTTGATCTCCTGGGTTTACTAGCGTATTTGTTGTTCAGCCGGATTGGCTGAGCCACTCGTCAAACTCTTCGGCTGTAAGAACCTTAATAGTCGCGAGCATGTAAGCGTGTGCCGTACCGCAGTACTCTCGGCAATAACCGCGGTATTCCCCGGTCTCATTGAACTGGAACCACATCTCGGTCACGCGCCCGGGGACCGCGTCTTCCATAACCTTCGCTTCAGGGATGTGAAATGCATGAATCACGTCTTTGGAGGTCAGTAACAACTTGACCGGCTTACCCACCGGGACATAAAGCTCAGCCAGTGACCGCTTGCCATTCGGATACTCGAATTGCCAGCTCCACATCATGCCTTCGGCTTTCACCGGCAGAGAATTCGCTGGGGGAGTGCGCTGTTCGGTATAAAAAGCCACGCTCTGTACGGCCAGATAGATCACGATGATAAGCGGGATTACGGTCCACAGTACCTCGATTCCATGGCCACTTTCCTCAACAGCACCCTGCTCGTTGGTAGCCGGACGGTAGCGATAGCGATACAGGAAATAAAATATCGGCACAGCGACCACCAGGTAGATACCGACAGCCACACTCAGCCAGATGCTGAACATCTGGTCCCAATAAGGTGCCGGGTAGGCTAGTGGTATGGCCGGGGCAACTGCCGAAGCGGCTTCAGCAACAGAAATCATCTGCATCATTGCTCTCCTTTGGAGTCTCTTTTGAATGCAAGGGTCACTAGNCCGGCAATACCTAGAACACCGATTCCGGCACCNCCAAAGATGAGTGTCGGATGCAGCACATAGCGGCTACGAGAGGCGTCGAACTGAAAACAGGTCAGTTTGACTGTATCGAACAATTCATTCATACGCGGCACGCGGTTCCTGCTCTCGATGAGTGCAAGCTTGATATCCTGTTCACGCGGTTCGGTACCATGCAGGTAGCGCATCACTTTTCCGTCCGGGGACAGAAACACGAGTACCGCCGGATGCAAAAACGCCTGATCCGACTCGGAGAAAAAAAACTTGAATCCGACTGATTCAGTCAGGCGTGCACTCTCCTCACTGGAGAGCAATCCGAAAGCCCAGTTCGTCGGCACTCGCTTAAGAGTGTCACGGGTACGAGCCAGGGTCGCCAGTGTATCTTTGGCATCGAACGATAGAACGATCACCCGGTGATCGGGCAGGTCCATATCGGACAACACCTGGGATAGGTTCTGGATCGTCAATGGACAGGCACTACCACAGGTATAGTAGGCCAACGCAAGAATCGTCGGTTGTTCAGCAATGAGTTCAGAAAGACGCCTGGTGCCGGATCGCGTCACGATCGCAACATCCGGAACTTTCTGGCCCAGGTGAAGACCTTCTTCTACGCGCAGTAATGCCGGGTCAAGTTCATCCTGCTCCAATGGGCGGTTGTGAGCAGCTGATGGTGCAGCGCAAGCCAACGCTGCTGCCATCACCAGGAAGCGAAATCTCAAGACGTGCTCCCGATCAGGTAAACGTTAGCTGCCACCAACAGCCACATGATGTCCACGAAGTGCCAGTACAGGGCAGCGCCCCGATAAAAAGTAACTTGATTAAATTTCATCAGCCCGCCCGCGACAACACCAAACAGGAGCAGATGACTGGCTAGCCCGACGATGACGTGTGAAGTGTGTACACCGGTCAGCCCATAAAAAGTCGTGCCGTAGATATTGGAGCCAAGGGTAAACCCACCAGCAGCAAGGTGGCTCCACTCGCCGATATGTAACACCACGAACAAAGAGCCGAGGGCGAATGTCGCAAACAACCAGAACATCGCCAGGCCACGCCGATCTCGCTCGAAGGCGCGCTGCGATAACATGATCGTAGCGCTTGAGGCCCACAGAATTACAGTAAGCCAAAGGGCAAACATCTTGTCGAGGTCGGCTGGGATAAAACTCGCCCACTGATCGGCATGGTTAATGCGCCCTAGCCAGAACGCAACGAACACCGTGCCAAAAATGACCACCTCTGAGACGATAAAGGCCGCGACAGCAATTGGTCCGAGCCCTTCCTCGGTTCCATGCTGAAAAAACTCCTTGGCCCAACCAGCAAACCCGACGGCCAGTAGAGCAAGTGATCCACCGCCGAGCACGACACTAACCATCGGCATCTGCCAGACGAAATAGGCTAGTACGGTCAACGGTGTTAACAGGACACCGAGGCCAACAAACATCGGCCAGACACTGGTTTCGTGCTCGGATTGATAGGTTGCTGCGTGCGCCATGCCGTGATTCCTTTGTGCGATTCCGATTTGGTCCGGATGCGGTCGGTAGGGACNGAGCATGATTTATCGTGTGTGACGCCGGAGAGTCTTGATCTGTGTCAGATAAGAAAAACCCTGGCTATAAGCCGCGGTGATATGCCGATGAGGTTTGACTTGGATCAATAAGCGGGTTGCGGTCACTGGTTAGGGTCACTTCGCATTTCGAAACGGTGACAGGCACAGCCAGATGCTCCTACCATTGCGTAGAGAACCCAGATTTTCGATACAAGTTGTCAACGATGCAGGATGCAGGTTGTCGATGAAGAGACTAACTGCGGTTGACCCTAGCAAGGCCAACCGATCCATCCGGCTGCAGACAGAACCCGGATACCACTGACGACTGGCCGGTCCGCCCAGGTGTTCCAACTTCAGCTCCTTGCCCTCTGGATGATGGCCAGTCATATATGACCGCCGCACAGAATCGAATCTGTTTTGAACCCGAGTTGATCCAGCGTTACGACTCGCGGGGCCCGCGTTATACCTCATACCCACCCGCCGATCACTTCTCTGACTGGTTCACCGAGAAACACTACCGTGAGATCGCCACCAAAGGCAACGAATCACCGATACCGCGGGCTCTATCGCTTTATCTGCACATTCCGTTCTGCAATACGCTGTGTTTTTTCTGTGCCTGCACCAAGATTGTTACTCGAAATTCTGCGACAGTGGAGAAATACCTCGAGCACTTGTGCCGGGAAATTCAGATCCAGGGAGCGCTTTACGATGACGATCGCGAGGTTGTACAGCTGCACCTGGGCGGCGGTACACCGACTTTCCTGAACACCACCCAGATCGAACGCGTACTCCGCCAGATCGAACGAAGCTTCTCCCTGTCCAAGGAGCCGGATCGTGAATTTGCCATCGAGATAGACCCGCGCACTGTTACGCCCCAATCACTGGAGGAGCTACAACAACTGGGATTCAACCGCATCAGCCTGGGCGTACAGGATTTCAATCCCAAAGTACAGGAGGCCATCCACCGCATACAGTCACCAGAAGAAACCCTGCAACTACTCCAGCACGCCCGGGAAATCGGTTTTCATTCAACCAATGTGGACCTCATCTATGGGCTTCCATTTCAGTCTGTCGAGACATTCAACCGGACGCTCGACCTGTTAATGACGGCACCACCAGACCGGCTGTCGGTGTTCAATTACGCCCACCTACCCTGGCGGTTTCCGGCTCAACGCCGAATTCATGAAAAGGACCTGCCGAGCAGTCAAGAAAAACTGCGTATCCTGGAAACCTGTATTCACTGGTTGACCGAAGCCGGGTACAGCTACATCGGCATGGACCACTTNGCCCGACCCCAAGATTCCCTTACCAGAGCCCAGTTGGACGGTACTCTAGGTCGAAATTTTCAAGGCTATTCCACCCATGCAGACTGCGATCTGGTCGGAGTCGGTGTCAGCGCCATCAGCCAGGTGGAAAATTGCTACAGTCAGAATCTGAAAGAACTTGCCCCCTACCACAGAGCAGTAGAGAAAGGGCGTTTGGCTGTGGATAGAGGTTATCGGCTTTCTGGTGACGATCAGATTCGCCGGCGTGTTATAGACCATCTGATATGTTTCGGCCGGGCAGATCTTAAAGCGATCCTGGCACCTAGTCAGCTTGCGCCAAAAACCTATTTTGTCAGCGAACTCGCTGCGCTCAACATCATGGCCACTGACGGGCTCCTGTCGGTAGATGAAGAATCCAACATTCAGGTGACGCCGGCTGGGCGCTTTCTGATCCGCAACATCTGCAGGGTGTTTGACCGCTATGCTGCCGTCGCTGACAGTGAGTCGAAGTATTCCCGGGTGATCTGACGCCACCCTGACCCGCAATCGTCTGCCAGGCCCGGTTCCAGTTCAGGCGAGGTTTCGCTCAGGCAGGCTTCCGGCACAGCCATCAATTCCATCGCGCAAGGCGTCGAAATCATGAACGATGATGGTTCGCCCATTAACCGAAGCGATCTTGCTCTCCTTTAATCGTTTGAACAGGCGGCTAACGGTTTCTGCTGCCAGACCCAGATAATTCGCAATATCGTGGCGGGACATGCTGAGTCGAAATTCATTCGCCGAAAACCCCCGCTGCTGGAAGCGCATGGACAGGCTGACCAGAAAAGTTGCCAGCCGTTCGTCGGCGCTACGACGGGAGAGTAGAAGCAGCATGGATTGATCTGAGTTGATCTGCCGAGCCATCAGTCGATCGAGTTCACGCCTGAGGCTTGGAATATTACTGCTCAATTCCTCTATCGAGTCGAGCGGCAACTCACAGACATTACTGCGTTCAAGTGCAACCGCTGAACAGGAGTGATTGTCATCAAATCCATCGAATCCGAACAATTCACCCGGCAGATAGAAACCGGTGATCTGGTTCTCACCATCCTGCGTCGATACCAACGTCTTCAACGACCCTGATTTGACCGCATAGAGTGCAGTAAATCGATCACCGGTNCGATAGAGCGGCTCATCGCGGCTCAGAGGGGGGCGCTGATCCACCATGGTCTCAAAACGACCCATATCATCCGGACTGACACCACGGGGCAAACACAGTTCCGCG
This sequence comes from Acidobacteriota bacterium, assembly GCA_002730735.1. Taxonomy (GTDB): domain Bacteria; phylum Acidobacteriota; class Vicinamibacteria; order Vicinamibacterales; family UBA823; genus UBA11600. Next base: position 64,055 of record PCAU01000006.1, read on the forward strand.
AGAGAACAGTCTTTGCAGGTCAGTCTGATCGGCCCATTGCCTGGAAATTCAGCAACGTCAACCATCGGCATGCCTACTTTTCTTGTAATTAGCCAGAAGTATACACGGTATTTTTTGCCGACGGCCCGCTGAACATCCGAGAGATCAGTGAATTTTCAATAAAGTGAAGATTTCGTCGGATCTTCTGTGTTCGCTAGAAAACGGCCCCTTCTTGATCTACATCAAGTTGCTAAGTCGGTATTTCGGGCAATTTGATTTGTTAGCTTTCAAGCGCTCACACACAAACGTCAGGAGAGACTCATGGATAGTATTTCAGACGGGCACAGAATCATTTGGATGATCTCAGCCTCCATCGCAGCTGTTGCAGTAATCGCNCTGACCCTCACAGTAATCAAATGGGCCGCGGCGTAACGCTCGATCGGCCAGATCGAATCTGATCATCTTTGGGGACCGTTCCCCTTTTTTCGAAGCTTGTCGTCAGGCGCTAGCCCGGTCTCTCCCAGCCTTTGCCCGCTCCACAACGCAGGCATCGCTGGTTCAGGAACACCTCCTGCCAGTCCGCATCGGTAGCCATATAGTCCAGGATCACCCGCAGGGCCTTGGAGGTACTGCGGAACTCGTAGGTTTCACGGGCGTATTCCAACATCTCGATCGTATCCGGGTGCAGCTCTACCTCTAGCGTAGCTTTTTTCCCCATCGCCATAATCACTTTCCTTGCCTGTGGTTTTTAAATTCAGATTCAAGCCAAAGTCTACCAATCCGGCCGGCTGAATATCACATGGTGTCCTGCACCGTCTCCGAACGCTTGGGTCGTTCGCCCTTTCTGATGTGTCCCCCGTAGAAAGTGAATAGACTATCCTTTTCCCGACGGNCGGAAATCGGGTCACCGGAGATAGCACTTGACCATAGACCCCACGNGTTCCGAACATGTTGTCACTTGACGAACTGGAATTCACCGGCTCNGAACTCAATCGGCCGGAATGTGTTCTCGCCACCCGCTCAGGGCATCTCTACACGGCAGACGCGCGGGGCGGCGTTGCAGTCACTTATCCCGATGGAAGGTCCCGATTACTTGCCCACCGCACAGAGTCTCCCTGGCTGTTGCCCAACGGCATCGCACTGATGCCGGACGGGACTTTTCTACTTACTCACCTGGGGGATGTTTCCGGCGGCGTATTCCAACTGGACGGCCATGGCGAACTGACGCCATTCCTCGAGGAGGTTGACGGTGTGGCACTGCCACCCACTAATTTTGTCGGTCGTGACCACGCGGGAGGTATCTGGATCACCGTCAGCACCCGGCACCATCCCCGCCACCAGGCCGCCAGAGCCGACGTTGCAGACGGCTTTATCGTACGGGTAGATGAGCATGGCGCCCGAATCGCAGCCGAAGGCCTCGGCTACACCAACGAATGCGTTGTCGATCCCACCAGGAAATATCTTTACGTCAATGAAACCTTTACCCGACGGGTATCGCGGTTCAAGCTTGACAAAAACGGAACGTTAAGTGGGCAGGAAACCGTCACAGAGTTCGGCCCGGCCGACTTTCCCGACGGCCTGACATTCGACTCGGCCGGTAATCTCTGGGTCACGTGCATCATCAGCAACCGCCTGATCCGCGTGGCGCCAGATGGAGGCCAGCAGGTTTTCCTCGAAGACTGTGATCATGAGAACATGGCGATCGTCGAGGAACGATACCAGGCGGGGTGCCTGCAGGGTGCTGATTTTGACCGGGTAAAGCCGAAGGTCCTGCGGAACATCTCCAGCCTAGCGTTTGGCGGTCCAGATCTGCGAACCGCCTGGCTGGGATGCCTGCGGGGAGCGTCTCTGGCCACTTTTCGAAGCCCGAGCGCAGGTCTGATACCGGCCCACTTCGAAGTCGTTCCCACCTGGCTCGACCAGCTCGCATCGATGCCTTCCAGCCCGTCATGACCCTGACGGTTGCCGGCGTGGGTACCGGGTATTTTGCCCAGTATCATTTTGAGGCCTGGCAGCGCATCGATAACATCGAACTGGTGGCGGTGTGCGACCACGATACCAATCGGGCCCACTCAACGGCCCGACGCTACGGTATTCCGATGGTTTTCGATGATCTTGAGACAATGCTCCAGCAAACACGGCCCGAAGTCGTTGACATCATCACACCACCAGACACGCATGAGTCACTGGCTGGCATTGCCCTGGCAGCCGGCGCAGCTGTCATCTGCCAAAAACCGCTCGCGCCCGACGTGGCAACTGCACGGCGGATGATCAAGTCAGCAGAGCAGCACAACGCGTTCTTTGCAGTCCATGAGAATTTTCGCTTTCAACCCTGGTACCAGGAAATCCGTAGGCTGCTTGGCCATGAGACCCTGGGTGACCTTTATTCGGTCAGCTTCAGGCTTCGCCCCGGGGATGGTCAAGGATTCGATGCGTATCTGGAACGACAGCCTTATTTTCAGCAGATGGAACGTTTCCTGATTCATGAGACCGGGATTCATTTCATCGACACCTACCGCTACCTTTTCGGCGAGATCCAGCGGGTCTACGCGGATCTTCGCCGGCTTAACCCAGCCATTGCGGGCGAAGATGCCGGAATGATCCTGTTCGACTTTAAAAGCGGCATCCGTGGGCTTTGGGATGCCAACCGACTGGCCGATCACACGGCCAAGGATACCCGATTGACGATGGGTGAGATGCTGATCGAAGGCTCAGAAGCTGCCCTGCGGCTGGACGGCGCGGGCAGACTCTTCATCAGACCCAAAGGGGGAGTTGAATCGACCCATCCGTACGACTGGAGCAACCAGGGCTTTGCCGGCGACAGCGTCTTTGCCTGCCAGCGCCATCTTATCCAGTGCATCCTGGAGAAGCGACCCTCACCAATCTCCGGGTGCGAATACCTGCGCAACCTCGTCATCGAAGAGGCCATTTATGAGTCGAACCACAAGGGCGAGAAAATCGAAGTGTAAGCATCTGGTTACGATGCGGGTTATTGCGCAATCACGGACAACTGCCAGCTGATCATTGACCGGATCTCGGTACGAGCTGAACCCTGGAGAACTCGAACATGTCTACCGAAAAGGCCTTCCACATCTGTGTACTACCGGGAGACGGTATCGGCGTGGAGGTCACTGCTGCCGCTGCCGCAGTGCTGGAGGCAACACAGACATACAGCGGCGGGTTTGCCCTGACCCTGGAACACCACGTGGCCGGTGCCGGAGCCTACCGTGAGACCGGGATAGCCATGAGCGATGAGGCCTGGCGGGCTGCAGAAGATGCCGATGCGATCTTTCTAGGAGCGATGGGGCTTCCGGACATACGATTCGACGACGGCACCGAGATCGCACCGCAGCTCGATCTGCGTTTTAAGTTCAATCTGTACGCCGGGGTCCGTCCCGTCAGCGCCAAACGGGGCGGCGCGAGGATGCTGAGTGACCCGCGGGCAGAGAACATTGACTTCGTGCTGGTGCGGGAGAGTACCGAGGGGCTTTTCGCCTCACGCGGCAAGGGTGAGGTCCTGGGCGACCGGGAAGCACGCGACACGATGGTCATCACTCGCCAGACGTCCGAGCGATTGTTTGCCTTCGCTTTTGACCAGGCGCGTCGCCGAAAAGCCAGCAGTCACAGTAACAAGGTCACCCTGGTCGACAAGTCCAATGTGTTCGTCTCCATGGCTTTCTTCCGCAAGGTGTTTGACGAGGTCGCTGGCACCAATCCTGACATCGATGCCGAGCGAGTCTACATCGACGCCTGTGCACTAGATTTCATCCGCAGGCCATGGGACTTCGACGTGGTCGTCACCGAGAACATGTTCGGCGACATCCTGTCAGACCTCGCTGCGGGACTTGTCGGTGGCATGGGGTTTGCACCATCGGCCGACATCGGTGACGAACGAGCCGTTTTCCAGCCGGCGCATGGCAGCGCGCCGGACATTGTCGGCTCGGGCAGGGCAAACCCGACCGCAGCCATCCTTTCTGCAGCCATGATGCTCGACTGGCTCGGTCACCGGCACGGCGTTTCACAGTGCCTTGATGCTGCCAAGCTGATCGACAAGGCCGTCGAAGAAGTTTTTTTCGATGGCCAAGTGCGAACCTATGACATGGGAGGCACTTCAAGCACCGCTGATTTAACTGACGCCGTGATCGAGAAGATCAAAGGCAGCCAGGGAAAATGAAGTGGGATTCATATCGGCATCCCAGTTAGGATCGGCTGATATGGGCTAGCCGCTAATCTTGAAGCTTTGCAAGCTCTTCCACCAGAATCGGGATTGCCAGATTGCACGAATGAATTGCCATAACGATCGTGAGTTGTATCACTTCGAGAATTTCTTCTTTGGCCGCGCCAGCCTTTAACGCATTCTGGATATGGCGGCACACCCCAGGCCCATAAAGATCGGTTGTGGCAGCATAGATTGCAATCAAGATCAGTTCTTTGTATTTCTGCGGCAGCGACCCTTGATCCTACGGAACCCTGCGAAAAGTAAGGCAGGCCTCCAGAAAGTCCGGATCAAGTTCGTGAAAGGTGTCCCACAATGGGTTCCAATCGCCTTTTGCCTTGTGCTCGTCAGTCTCAGGGTAAGTTAATTTCACTGTGCGACATTGCGTTAACCTCCTCTGTGCTTGAATGAGTCACGACGGAAGCTGTAAAGCGCCTCGGGATCAACCGCAACGTCAACCACAGCCGGTTTGCCACACTCGAGGGCCGCTTTAAGGGCTTCGCCCAACTCGGACGTGCGTTCCACTCGAAACCCCGCAGCACCGTAGAGCTCAGCCACCTTGTCGAATGGTGGGCTGCTGACATTTGCACCGATATATCGTTCGCCGAAGAAGTCGCGCTGGTAGGCTTTCTCAGCCCCCCAGCATTTATTGTTCATGACGACAGTAACCGTGTTGATTCCGTAGTCCACAGCAGTACTCAGCTCGGACAGCGTCATGCCGAATCCCCCGTCACCCATGAGACTGACCACTGCGCGATCCGGCCTGGCCGTCTTGACACCCAGGCCACAGGAAAATGAGAATCCGACCAGGCCGAAATCAAGCGGTGTGAACAGGCACGGCGGCTCCCAGTAGTTGAGTGCATCGGTCGCCTGAAGACACAGTGTGCCGGCATCCAAGGTGATGGCCGCATCTCGCGGCAGGACATCACGCAATACCTTGAAAAGCCCTGAAGGCTGGATCGGATACATATCGACATCAGCGTCTGAGTCCTGCTTTTCTAGATAAGCAATCCGCTCCGTCTTGTAGCCTTCGACCCAGGACGCGACTTCCGCGCGCTGCTCAAAGTCAACCAATGTTTCCGCGAGCTGCTTAGCTACGGTCGGCGCATCAGCCCAAATACCGAGAGCAATAGGGAAATAGCGCCCTATGGACGTCGGGTCCAGCTCAACCTGAACGATTGCGGCACTCTGGTTAATATTGTCGTAAGAGTAGAAGGTCGAGTTGAATCCAAGGCGTGTTCCAAGTGCCAGAATGACATCTGCTTCTTTAGCGAGGCGGGATGCCACAGG
>PCAU01000007.1 GCA_002730735.1 Acidobacteriota bacterium
AATCCCGCTGGGCATAGCCCAAAACCGACTCGAGTTCCTCCCGAAACAACTCCCAGTCAATTACCTTGCTCAGTTTATTTATGCCCTTCACAGCCTGAGTAACGCTTGCTCATGGGACAACACGTGAGAACATATCCAGTTGAGGCGACGCTTTACGATACCCCATGCCGAAAACCTACCAAATTTACATATTCTGTCAATAAGTTTCAACACGCTATTTCAGAGGTTTCCAGAAGTGCCCTAAAGGGTTGACTCAAAATTGAACCGGACTAAATTGTCGCGAAACGGATGCCCCTTGTGAGTGCGGGGTGAGATATCGATTCAAACTGAAATAATGAAGACAAGAGTATTAGCAACAATGTTGGGATTGGGCTTGGTTGTGACGGGTTTTGCCCAATCGTCCCCAAAACCCAAGGGCAGGCCGGGCGCCGCCAAGCCGGTAGCCTCGCCAAAAGCCAAGCCGCCCAAGGTGGAATCCCTCCGGCCAGCCTCGGGACCGACGATCGTCAGGGCCAAGCCCAAGCCGTCTCAACTGGTGGCGGCACTGGATGCCAACAAGGATGGCAAGCTCTCCTTCAAGGAGGTTGAGGCTGCCGTCGCGATCCTCAAAAAACTCGACAAAAACAAGGACGGCCAGTTGACCTTAAATGAGTTTGGGCCCGTAGCTGAACCGGCCAAGCAAAGCCGCGGATCACTCGGCAAGCCAGGTGGAGCCAAACCGAGCGTGTCTGCTAGGCCAAGTGGTCGTCCCAGTGCTAGGCCAGGTGGTCGCCCGAGCACCAGGCTAAGCCGTAACTCCAACAGTTCGACCAAACGTGGGGCGGGCGCAAGGAACACGAGTCCTCAGAAGGCGACACGTCCCAGTGGCAGGCCAAGCCGGTTGGTTACAAAAAAGAAACCGGGCGCTCCCGCACAGACTGGTGCCCGGGGGGCTACTGGTGATGCGGGCGCGGCCACTGGCAAGCCAAAGCGCACTGTTCGCACGGCTCCGGCCCGGAAGAAGAGCAAGTCCGCCTCAAGAAGGCGTCCGACCGCCAACCCGGCAGATTCTCAGCAAGTTGCCAAACTCAAGGCGCTGGTGGAGGAGGCGAAATCACTCACGCAAAAAGTCAAGCAGGCGATGGGTGGCATCAAGGATCCGCGAAAAAGTCGTGCGGCGGCGATTTGGGTTAGCAAGGACTCGGAGGAGTTGCTCAGTTCACTGAAAGAGGAACTCAAAAAGGGCGCGGGCATTGATGTTAATTCGAACATCTTCTCAAATGCTGAAAAAAAACTGGCAGATGTGAAGAAACTGTTGGAGTGATTCGCTCAGCGGACTGACGGAGCATCTCAAGATAAATGGACGGCTTAATGCCGTCCATTTTTTTGTCGTGGGCGATTGCTTCGCCAAGCGGCATTATCAGGTTACTTCTTTATTAACCGAAAAAACTGTGCGTCCGCAGTCATCTCGACCCATGTAGACGCGATATTATTCTCAATGTCTATCAGGTCAACCGGCACGTCCATCCATTCGCCGCTCAGCAGGTTGCCGGTCTGTTGCAGCGTGGCACCCAAGGTTCCATCATCATCCCAATCAAGGTAAAACCAATTCGGTGAATCCTTGCTCCTAACGGTGTACAAGGGTGGCAAGTCGGTGAATTCCAGCGTGGACACGTACTGGTTGGCCACCGGGGCATCCGGCTTGTCGATCGGGACATCCATATTGTACTCCAGAACCTCACTCAAATTGCCCATGAAATCGGATGCCTGGAGTTCCAGTGAGTATTGGCCCTCGGTTGCCTGGGCGAACTCGACTTCGATGCCTTCCATTCCGTTTTCCGGGGTGAGAATGAAGCCGTCCTCGTAATGGAAAGACTGGGGTTGCCACTCTTCATTCACAGCGTCCCAGATTTCCGAAAAATATACCGGATAAAGTTTACCGCCTTTTTCGAACTCGAGCGATGAGGAGGCCGGAGTGGCGGCCACTGCTGCACCGTCCGGCAGTTCCTGGCCGGAGTCTTCCAGAATGGTGTGCACCTTCCCAAAGCCTTCCTCGTCGATGGTGGTGAACAAAAACAACTGGATGACCTCTTCGGATTCCGGCGGCTGATAATCGGCGAAGCTGATCATCTGCTTTCCCTCACGGTCCATGAACCATCCGCCAAGCTCTAACATGTAGTCCATGTCCGGGCTGGTGATCATTGGGTTGGTTCCGGGCCATTGCAGCTCGTAACTTCCCTCCTGTTCGATTTTGAACCGGCCCACCTCGCCGATGTAGAAATACTCGTTGGGATCATCGGGGTTGTCCGGCACCACCAGGGTGGCGCTCAATTCAAACACATCCTCCCCGGACACGGAAAAATCCAGGATAGCCGGTTCATCCAGCGAGGCATTCATGAAGGCTGCATCGGGCTCATCCGGGGTTCGTCCGGCGGTGGAAAAGCTCCGGGAGTTGTCGCCGGCCGAGAGAACCGGGGCCGTCTGGTCCGCCGCGCTCATCGCGCCGTAGAGGGCGAGGAACTGTCGCCAATCCGTCCCGATGCCCTGGGTGAACGAAATCGAATCGTACTTTTTTTCATAGTGCTCCACCCAATCGTCCGTATTGTGCGGGTAGGCAATGGACAGGGCGGAGACATGGGTGCGCAGGCTGCCGGTGGCCTTGGCAAGGATCATGCCGTCGATGGCCTGCACCAAGTTCAATGACGCCTGTTTCAGGTCGGCATTGACAGAAGCGTTGGCGATTTTTTTGGCGAAATCACCCAGATCGATGAAGTGCGTTGGGGATTTGATTTGGGAGCGGTCGGACAGGGAATAGTGGGTGGCTTCGGCCCGGAGCTTGGGTACCTCCTGTCCATCGGCGTGGCCATACAGCTTGAGTTGTTCGGAGAAGGATTTGAAGCTTTGGGCGAACGCATCATACTTGGCCATGTCATAGGCGGCGTGAACCTTGTGTGTTTGGTCCATTGGCTCCCCATGGTGGGCGTTCCAAAAACCGACTTCCTCCTTGGCAAACTCCTTGATCTCCACGTCGGGATTGGCCTTGAGAAAACCAAGCGTGGCACCGTAGTCCCAGCCGTCCCCGTAGTCCAACTCCGGGCAGGCAAAAAACACGTCACAAAGCGTGTTGAAATCCCCGAGAATCTCCGCCCCCCCCATCAGGCAGGTGTCGAACCCGATGAAGTCCATCTTGTCCCGGCCGGCCTTGGCCAAGGCCTGACTGATCGCCGTGTTCACCTGGCCCGTGGTCATGCCCATCGGATGATCGAGCGTACCTTCCTGGGTGTCTCCGCCGTAGCCGACAAACTGGTTGCCATGATTCCACAGCACTAGGCCGTACCGCTCGGCGGGATACCTGGCCATGCCCCACTCGATGAATGCCTGGAGCACCGCCGGATCGTCCATGTTGTGGTCTTCTGAGAGCGACTCGGACTCGAGAATCGTTGAGTTGAAGTAGGAGAGGTTGCCCGTGTCTTTTTCGATCAACAACCGCTTCACCCCCTTGAATTTCTTGGGATCAATTTTGTATTTGAAATCCCAGAACCACTTTGCGGCGATCTTGGTGTTGATGTCCACTTGAACCACAATTTTAAAGTCGTCAGAACTGCCGGCCCGCTCCATCTCCAGCAGGTCGCTTCGCATGGCGGTTGTTAAGCTGTGGTCTGCATGGCCGTAAATGAGAACCGTCCACTTGGCGGGCCCGGCAAAAACCACGGCGGGGATCAGGGCGAGGGCGGGCAGGATGCGTGCGACGAAACGGGCCGGTTTGATTTTCATGATGAATGGTCGTTGATTAAATGTGCAATATCGGGCCTTGCGGCGGAGACAATAACAGCTTGGCCAATCGGAGCACAGATGAAACTTTATGGTTGCCCCGTTTTTTTGTCGAGTTGCGGCAGGGTGTAGGCGACTTGGCCGGGCACGACAGGGAGTTCTCCCAGGCCGATGATCTCGATCGCCTCGACCGGAGCCCGGATTCCGAAAATGAAGTGATTGGCTGCTTCCTTTCGGTAACCATATTTTGGCGTGTATTCATATAACGGCCCCTGACTGCCGTCCCGGTATCGCAGCCTTGCCTTGAGACCAATCAATTTCAGGCTGTCTCCGGTTAATTGCAGTTTGATCCCTTCACCCGGAGTGATGTTTTTGTAGTGGCGGACGCCGGCCCCGTAGCTGGGGATGATGAGATCGGGCCGGTTGTCGCCGTCGAAGTCCCCGGAGCTGATGACTCTTGGATGGGTGTTGTTCCTCTCGATGCCACTGTTGCGGCGAACCTCAAATGAGCCACCGGTGGCCAGTCGGTTGATGAGGAGCAGATGGCTGTTGTTGGCCTGCGGCTCTGTGTCGCCGTAAAACTCGGTGAATCCTTGGCACAGTGCAATATCGAGCGAGCCGTCCAGGTCGAAGTCCTCCACGGCGATGCCGAAGGTGGGCGCGAACTGCACGGCTTCCGGCAGGCGCAACGGCTTGAAGGCGCCGTTGTCGTTCAGGAACAACCGCGTGCGGAGGGTGTCAACGGTACGGTGTTCCGGGGGCGTTTCGAAAATATCCTCCGCGCCCACCAGCTTGAACGCGTTGTGCGTGCGGTACATCAAGCCGCGGATGGGATTGTGTTTCTTAAACTTGGCCAAGCCGGGCATGAGGACGTTTTTTCCGTTGTGCCGAAACGTCTCATAAAGCCGCGTGCTCTCGTCATTCTTCTGGAAGTAGAGTCGGTAGTGGTTGCGGACGTAACGGTTCAGGGAACTGTTGTCTCCCCAATTGCCAGCGAGCAGGTCATTGCGTCCGTTGCCACTGAAATCGAAACAAGCCACGCTGTTCCAGTTCCCGGTGCCGGATTGTATGCCCAGGGCGCGGGTGATGTCCCCGGCTTTTTGCCCGGTGAGCTGATAAACCGCGATCTCGCCGCCCTCCGGGGCGATGACCAGTTCCTGGCCAAGGCGGCCGTCCATGTCGGCGAACTGCATGTCATTTACGGGGAGTTTGAACGGCAGCTTGTGGAGGATCCGTGGCCGTTCGCCCGGCTTGGCCAAGCGCAGTCCAAGGACCAGCGTGTTGGCAGCCAAGGGGTAATGGCCAAGCCGCGTTCCTCCGCCCAGTGCGACGGCGGCCGTCCCGGGTTGGCCGGGAAGCTGTGTAACACACAAGCAGGTGAAATTACCCGGCAGGGTGTGCGCCCAAGTGGCGGCGCGGGGGCTGAGCACATCCTCCGTGACAAACAACCGGCTCTCGAACTGCTGAGTTCTGCCAAGCTGCCGTTGCAGCTCCAAGCGCATCAGTTTCCGGCCGACGGTCAGGTGGGTGAAGTCCGCCAAGTCCCAACGGGAACGCCGGACAGGGCGGTTCGTCGCCGCCGGGCTGTCTTGGAGGGAGACGCCCTGCACGCTGCCGCCGGTGCTGATCCTCACGACGGCAGGATCGTTACCGGCCGCCGAAACGATCGGCTCGGTCAAAAAATGGTTTCGCGAAATGCCGGGCTGAAAATGTTCGGCATTGAGTTGATTCGGGGAGTGCCGGAACGATGAGCGAACCGGTTGCTCCTCGAACAGGGTAGTGTCAAAGGTTTTTAAAACGGGCGTCTCTTCGGCCAAGTCATCTTCGCTGAACGTGATGAGCGAGTTCCGTTTCACGCCTTCGATGAAGGCAACTTTGCTGCCCAAGCGGTATTCGAGCCGGCGCGATGATTTGTCCGCCAGCCACGCGAATGTGACCTCGGGACTGTCCGAGGAACAGTACCGCGAGCCGGCGCGGATTTGTTTCGTCTGCCGAACGGAGTCCTGAATGAAAACGAGTGTGGCTCCGATGCCGTGCGTGTTTTTGGCTTCGGAGCGTACCCGGACTTTTATCCTGTCGGAGCTCGTAAGGTTTTCGTAAATCGTGCAAACAGGATTCGATTGTTGGAGCCTCGGAAGGCTTTCGCCGAGGAGTTGCCTGCCCTGCAGATAGAGCGAGAAATTATTCAGCACAACGTCCTGATCGCCGTCGTTGTCCAAGTCGGCGAGACAGGCACCGTGAGAGATGCCGTCCAAATTAAAACCCCAGTCGGCGGACCGGTCTCGAAAGGTGAGATCCCCTCGGTTGCGAAAGCTCAAATTTTGATCCAGCTTGGAGTGTTCGATCTTGAATGTCTTCTCGACCAAATCTCCCCGGCCGCCCGTTTGGATGCTTAGCTTCATCAGGTCATTCTGAACATCCGGATTTTCCAAATCGTAGCTAAACCCGTTCGTGACGAGCAAATCCTGGTAACCGTCCAGATCGACATCCATAAATATGGGGCACCACGACCAGTCACTTGAGTCGAGTCCGCTGTAGTGGGCGATCTCGTCGAATTCCGCGCCGCCCGCGCCGACGAACAGCGTGTTTCGCCTGTACTCGCTGATGGCGGATGGGTGTCCCGGCGCGGGTGTGCTATGGGGGATCTGCATTTTGCGTTCAGGCAGGGAATAATTCATCATATCCACCACGATGAAATCCGAGAGTCCGTCATTGTTGATATCCGCCACATCGACGCCCATCGAAAACGCCGAGGTCATGTTGTTCAACCCGGAGATGACATCGTCAAAGCCGTTGGCAGTTGAACGATAAAAATAGTCAGCACCATCCAAATCGTTGCAAACGTAAAGGTCATCCCGGTGGTCGTTGTCAAAGTCCGCAAAGATTGAACCCAGCCCCCAGTTGCGCGCCGTCACTACTTCGTCGCCGCGAGAGTTGGCTTGGAATTGTGCCAATGTTGTAACTCGAAATTTCCCCGTGCCGTCGTTGAGCAGTTGGTAATCCGGCGTGCCGGCCTCCAAAACTTCGCCGTCCCGAATGTAGAATCTGCCGTTGTCGTATTGCGTTCCTGTCTTGGAATCGGTGACGCTTTCCAACGTTTGTACGTTGTTGGCGAAGCCCAGCTTGAACTTGAGACCCGGGTTGTTGCGGATTGAGGTGGAGCGGTACGTCGCCAAATATACGTCCAGATCTCCGTCCCGATCGATGTCCGTCATCGGCGAGCTGTAGATGGCGAGCGAGTCGCCCTCCGGCAACGCGACGGTGGATTTGGAAAACCCGCCGCGCGTGTCGTTCATCAGGACGATCACCCCTTGGCCAAGCGTGCCCACGAGCAGATCCAAATGCCCGTCGCCGTTCAGGTCGGCAAAGGCGCTGCTCGTGGATGGGACACCCGCGCACGACACTGCCTCACCCCCTGCGGGTTCAAAACGGAAATCACCCAGATTGCGATAGAGGACGTTGTCGTTCTCCAGTCCGCAAAAGTAGAGGTCGGGCAGGCCGTCCCGGTCGAAGTCGCCCGCCGCCACGCCGGAGCCGTTGAGCAACACCTGATTTTCAGCGGCAGCGGCGACGCTTAGCTCATTGCGAAACGTCGCCCCGGACTGCTTGGCGTCAACCAAGCGGAACCCCGCCTGGCCAACGCTCTGGGCAAGCTTAAGTGGCAGTTGCTCAGCCGCGAATCCAGCGGCAGCCGTAGCCAAGGCCAGGCACTCTGTGATAAATTTTTTCAATCCGGTCATTTACTAATTCAGCGATTTGTCTGCATACAGCATATCATATTCCCTGTGCTCTTCCTCTCCCCGGCCCTCTCCCGCTGGGAGAGGGAGCTTGGCCAAGCGCGTTCCCTTTGATTCCTTCTCCCTCAGGGAGAAGGCGGCCGCAGGCCGGATGAGGGTGAAAACCCTCGGATAGCTTTATTAAAGGCTACTGTTCGAGCGACCCATTAAGCAGCAAAGCCCACCTTTCGGTGGGCTTTGCGTTTTGGCAATCTTTCTGAGTTTCGATTACTCCAGATCCTTGATCCGGTAGTAGCCGGTGTTCCCCTTTGTGCTTTTCTCAGCGTGGAAGTTTACCGGGCCGTTCTCGATCGGCTCGCCGACGTTCTCCCACTTCACAACACCCGAAGCGTCCGGGGTCAGAGAGGCGGTGCGTTGCACCTGGTATTTTGAAGCACCTCCGGTCCATCCGATGAGGATGCCACCGTTGATGGCTTCGTATTTCACAATGCTCGTGCTGCGCTTGATCAAGCTGTTATCGCCGTGCACGTGGACAAAGTAGGTCTGATCGATGAGATCGCCATTATCTGTCTCAGCACGCAATTCAACGAAATCGCTCTCGGCGTCAGCCGGGACATCCCATTTGACGATGTTGTTCTCCACGGTCACCCCTTTCGGTCCGTTGAGCAACATCACTTCGTATTCCTGCCCGTCGGTGAAGACGTTCGGCGTGTAGGAGTAGGTTGTGCCCTTGACCGCCGTCAACGGTGGGTCGCTGACGAATGTGAACACATCCTCGCGGTACGGCACGCCGTTTAGCAGGTGTGCCGGGAAGACATTGATCTCAATTTCCTGCGTCGCCTCTTGGGCGATGTCGATCTCTAACTCCCCGTCATCCAACGGATCTGCTTCCCCCTCGTGTTCCTTGGCGGAGATGAGCACGCGGTGTACGCCCTCCTGATCGGCTGTCGGTTTCCAGCTGATTAAGCCGGATTCTTCGTCGATCTCCATCCCGTTCGGCGCGGACACCAGCGTCCAATCCATATCGATGCCAACTTGCTGAGTTAGATCCTCGACGAGTTCTGGGTTGTGTTCGTCGCCGTCGAAGAACACCGGGCGGTAATTCCAATCGTAACCCACTGTGGCTTTGTCACTCGCCGTTGACGTGATCGACGGTGGCGTTCCACCGGGGTAGTTCGTCGGGACAACCCGATGAATCACCTTCGCGCTGGACTCGACGTAGTTCCCGTCCACGGAAAGCACCGCCACGTAGTACGGAACTCCATTCTCCAATCCCTCGATCTTCACGTCGTTGAACTGGGTCTGACCTGTCAGCGGATAAATCATCTGGCTCGCCTCGATCTTGTCGAACGTCGGGCTCTTGGAGTAGACGACGTTGTAGTAGTCCACACGCTCGTCGGCCACGGCATCCCAGGCAACGGTGAAGTTGTTCGGGCCGGCCAAGGTTGCCATTTGCTCGACGCTGTCCGGGGCGTTGTCCATGTCGATGAATATCCGCTCGTCCGAGTAGATCCGCTCTGCGAGATTGCGCCCGTCGTTGACCTCGACGTAGGTGTAGTACCAGCCGGGACGAATACCGAGCGAGTCGGTCAGAAAGGTGAACGGCTCATCTGTGTTCATCTCGGAAACCAGGCCGCCACCGACGTAGAATCCGTCGTAGCCCTGTCGATCCTTGTCCACGAAGAAACTCACGACTGTCTCGTTGCCCTCGTCCTCGTCAAAGTACGCCCAGCCGATGTCGAACTGGTTCGGGATGACCGAGCCGTCGCGGGCACTAGACTCGCTGGCGATGGCACCGATCATCTGCGGCACTGCGTTGGGGGATGCCAACTCAACCAGAATGCCGCCGAGCGTGTCCGGGTTGCCGATGACCATTTGGTAGGTGCCCTTTTTGACATCCTGCAAGAGGTAAAAGGCCTCTTTGGCCTCGGCATTGACGGTCCCTGTGCCCTTGGCGCCTGCTTCGAAACCAAACGGCATGGGGCCCTCGTGAATGTCCAGTTCAGCCCCGTCCGGGGTGATCAGTAACAGGTCGATATCGTCCGCCTCCTTCTCGTAGCTGATGCGGAAGATTGCAGTCTTCAGATCCTCGGCCACCTCAATGGTCTCTACAACCGGTCCCTGTTTGCGGATGCTACGGACACCCGACTTGGTGACGCTCTCGTGGTGGATGTCCCAGTTGTCGTTAAAGATGGCGTATGCGTTTTCCTCCGGCACCTCGACGATGGCCACGAGCGGGTTCTCCCAAGGCTCACGCACAAGGTTCTCGCTGTACATCTTGGTCAATTGGCCTCTGCGGGCTGCGCTGAAGCCGTGCTTCGAATGGTACCGGACGTTGAACTTGGCCCTGGACCACGAGTTGTTAATCGCCGGCGTGCAGACACGCGGGGTGCAAACGCGCCTGGTGTGCCAGTGAAAGCTGCAACCTCTCCAACCGCAGTGGGCATCAGGCCAGCCCAAAGTGGTGCACACTTCGGGGATGCAAATCTGCGGTACATCGGGGACGACCTGAAAATAAACCCCGGCAGCGACTTGCCAGTACGTGTCAGTGACCGTCATGTCGATATCAGCACCGCCAAAGTTGATCCCTCCAATGATCGGGATGGAACGGGGGATTTGAACCGTCATGCCGAAATGCCCGTTAAAATAATTTGGGCGAATGGTGAGTTTCACCGTCCCTCTCAGCGCGCCACCGTACATATCCATCCATGCCTCGGCATAAAATTTACTCTCCGGTGGCGTGTACCTTAATACCCCGGCTCCCGTGGTGATGCCGATAACCTGAAGCTCTGAGGATAATTCCAAATACCCGTTGCTGTGCCAAGTGGCATAACTGTCAACGTAGACGGGCCATTTATCAGCGATCTTTTTCTTACCCACGGAAATGCCCAAGTTTCCTGTTACCGACCAACCCGGGTTTTTGTGAAGATCTTTCAAGGAGGCACCGATTTTCTGCAGCATCGCTGGAGTGGTGCCAATGGGAATGCCCATATCATCTGCAACCAGTGCAATGTCTCTTAATCCCTCCCTGCCTGCGGTGAAACTTCCGGCGATCGATGCTCCACCCAAAAACGCAGGCTCGCAGGAGGCTTCACCGGTGAGGGTTTGCTGATCCAAATTAATGCACAAGGATCCACCACCGAACTTCAGTTTCTTGAGTTCGATTTCCGGCAACGTCACACACCAGTCCCTTTCCAACAAACCGGCCTTGATTTCATCACCGGATGGGAAAATNCCTGTGATGACAATTCTGTCCTGTCCGTTACGAGTTTCCTCCTGAATGGTGTTGTAGTCTTTGGATAACAGCTGATAGACACTGTAATGGACATCTCCGCCTATAGCAATTGGAGCTCCAAGTTGATTGGGTTTTGAGCCGCCTGCCAATGCATTAATCTGAGCACCTGNTAGCGCAGATGCATAAACTGCAAAATCGTCGATCATGCCGGCTACGTTAGAACCGCCACCGTTANTTGAACCAATGCTGGCTACAGTCCAGTCGCCAAAAAGGCGCTTACTATTGTTGCCTTGATGGAACAGTTCACCATTGATGAAGATCTGCTTGGTGTTTCCATTCTTAACAAAGGCAAAATGATTCCATGAGTTGTAGTTTCCTCCCCAAGCCTTGTTTATTCGGGTCTCTCCACCTCCACAACAGCCGGCGGTGTCCCAANAAATATCCCCACCCCCCCAAGGTACATGGGCTTGTGCATTGCGTTGCCCTGCCGGTGCACTTCCTGCCCCAAACCAGAAGCTTGAGGAAGCTATCCGGGAATGTAGCTTCTGCCAAAATGAGACGGTTAATTGGTTGGCATCAGAAGCTGGTCTCAGCCACGCGTTACCTTCATGATGGATCCTTACCCAGTTGCCACCGGGTGAAGCACCAAAATCAATAGCACGATCACCAGCGGCTCCGGTGCGGCCGGTGGTAAACCCCGTTCTCCCTTTAACCTCGCCTCTGATGCCAGCAACATTATCAACGACAACATTCCCGGCTTTGTCGAAGTCCCAATAGGCAATCAGCTTTGGATTTTGTGCTTGGGTATTTGCGGTAAAGCCGGCAAATACGAACAGGCTCGCCGCAAAATACGATAAGCCTCGAATGGTTTTAGGTTGTGTTTTCATAATGACTTTTTTCTGTTTAGTGACTAAAATGTCTCATTCTCTGNGCGATTTCTATGTTTTTTGGTTCGAAAGTCAACAAGTTTTTGACCCTTTTTTTTGACTGCCTTCTCAGTGGCCCTCTGCGCCTCCGTGTGCTCTGCGTTTAACTGAAAACCCGATTCGGTTTTTTTGCTTGTTTTCGGGTAGCGGACGACTGTCTGCTCCCCGCTGATGTTATCCTACGCTTGGCCAAGGGCGCTCACGCCGCCTCTGGGGTTGTTCGGCTTGGCTTTGTGCCTTGCTGCCGCCAGGGCGGTGAGCCCGGAGCGCTTGGCCAAGCGGGAATGCTCGAAGTGCCACGCTTTCCCGCCACCCGCTAGCATGCACCGGGAGGATTGGGAAAAGGGCGCGTTCCCCTATCTCGAGGACTTGCTGGGGATCGACCAAATCGAAAATTACGACGCGCAGACCCAAGCCGCCGTCCGCGCCCGCTGGGATACGATCAAGGCATTTTACCTCCGGCAAAGCTACGAAAAATCTTCGACACCGTCGGCGACCGAACCGCCCGTGAGCGCTGCGTTTGGCCACCGTTCGACGGTTGAGAAACTGAACGTGACGGCCATCCACCACGACGCGGCCAACGGCTTGGTTTACGTTGGCGACGAGTTGAGTCGGGCGGTGCTGGTGTACGATCGGGCGTTTCGCAACGTTCGCACGTTCGCCGCCGACAAGGTGCCGTGCGACTTCGAGTTGGCCGGGGATCGGTTGTACGTTTGCAGTCACGGCACGCTCGCCCCGCTCGACAGCGAAGCCGGCGAGGTCGGCTACATCACCGACTCCGGCTTGGGCGACTACCGACCGTTGCTCCGGGGGCTGAATCGCCCGACGCGCTATGTGCCGTTCCGCCACTCCGGAGTCGAGTACGCTGTGCTGTGCGAGTACGGCATCAGCAAAGGCAAGGTCACTGTTTATCGGGAGAGCGAGCCGGTCTTTGTCCTGCCGATGAGCGGCGCGATCGATTGTCGCGTGCTCGACGCCGACACCGACGGCCAGCCTGAGGTGTATGTGCTCATCGCCCAAGAGCACGAGTGTCTGCTGCGGTTGACGGTGCGCCCGGACGGCGAAGTCAATCCGTTGGTGTTGATAAAAAAACAGCCGGGCTGGGGCTTCACCGCGATGGAGATGCTCGACGCAGACGGTGATGGCACTGTGAATGTCCTCCTCTCCAACGGCGACACCACCGAGTTTCGCTCCAACCCGAGGCGGTATCACGGCATCCGCATTTACGACCTCGGCGAGGATGAGTTGGTGGAGAAACAGTTCATCCCGGCTCATGGCGCGATGGACTTCACAATGCTCGACGCCGATGCGGACGGCGATTTGGACATCGCAAGCGTATCCTATTTTGCCGACTTCCGGCACAAGCCCCACCAGGCGGCGATGTTGCACCTCCGCAGCGACGGGCAGTTTACGAGCCAACCGCTGCCGGGGCACGGGCAGGGCCGCTGGTGCCGGATCGCCAGCGGAGACATCGATGGCGATGGCGATCCGGACCTGCTGCTTGGCTCGCTCAATTACCAAACCACCACTAGGCCTTATGAGAAGGACGCCTCGTTCCTGCGCTCGATTGCGGTGCCACGGGCGCGCCTGGCTCGTTGGGAGCAACTTGGCAACCACCTGCTGGTACTCGAAAACCTGCCCAAACGTTCTCGCTGAACTTGGCTAAACGATGCTTGCTTTTGGGGAAGAGGGGGAGTACGACCACCTCACCCACAAAGGCCCGGACACGACACTTGGCCAAGCGATGATTTTA
>PCAU01000008.1 GCA_002730735.1 Acidobacteriota bacterium
AAAGCGTGCCGCTGTCTTTTTGGGGGGGGAGGGGGGGGGATCAACAACTGAGCCACATCATTGCACTTCTAAATGCTTTATGATTTCTAATTAGAATAGATTGTGTTTGGCGAGAGGCAATGTGGACTGTCACTACAGCCGATGTTGCATAACTAAGGATTCGACGTTTATGTCGCTCTTCGATCGATTCATTTCCTCAACCCTCCCATTTATTCCAAAGCAAGTTGTTCGTGCTATTGCAAACCCGTACATTGCCGGTGAGACGATCGACCATCTTTTGACGGTTATCGAGCAATTAAATGCAGATGGATACATTGCTGCAGCCGGCATGCTCGGCGAGTTTATCGAGGATCGCACTGCGGCGACTGAGGTTGTGGGCGAATACGAAAAGATACTCGCTGCGATTCAGCAACAACGGTTAGATAGCAATATCCATGTCAAGCCGACTCACCTCGGCTTGAAGCTCGACAAAGAATTCTGCTATCAGAACATACGAGTACTGGTGCAAGCCGCCCGTGCGCGCAAGATGTTCTTGCGAATCGACACGGAAGATTCGAGTTGTGTCGACGACACGTTAGATATTCATGCGAGGCTGCGTGAGGAGTTCGATAATGTCGGCGCTGTGGTGCAGGCTAATTTGCGGCGCAGTCCATCCATTGTTCGAGGGTTGTCGAAGATCAAGGCCAATGTCCGTTTGTGTAAGGGTGCGTATATCGAGCCAGCCGCAATTGCGTACCAAGAGCGTAAGGCCATTCAAGACAACTACACGTCGTTGTTGGAGGAACTACTTAGCACCGGCTGCTATGTCGGCATCGCTACCCACGATGAAACACTTGTTCGGGAAGCCTTCCGGATCATCGATCGCTTAGGCTTAGACCCCTCTCAATATGAGTTTCAGATGCTTTTGGGCGTGGGAACATCACTGCGCCGGAGCATTCTTGAGGCAGGACATCGATTACGTGTTGCTGTGCCATTTGGCCCTGAGTGGTACCCGTATTCGATACGTCGCCTTCGAAGCAATCCCATGATCGCGAGGCACGTGCTGAAAGCAATGCTGAGTCGAGAGCGGTGGGCGTGAGTAACTTTTTCTGTCAGTTGTGCGTCCCTGTGACTAGCTCTGAAACTTTTTGTCAATAAAGACAAGCCCTGACCAAGGGACGGTGCGCGGTCACGCACCGTCTTCTTTTTGCAGTTTACTTAGATGGAAACTGTGGGAGTGGAAATAACTTAAGTGAGCGCACTTTGAAGACACGCTGGTAGCGTGAATGTGGTTTCGGTAACGGAGAAGGCAGTCAGTCAGGCCGCCTTACTTCGAACGCGATGTCGGATGCGTTGGGCTGTGAAGGCTCCAAGCTGCTCAATGGTATGAAGCCTCACCACGGCATTGTGCGAGTCGTGTACTGTCTACCCACCTCAGCCGCCTTCTCATTGGCCGCGCCAATCATCACACCCTCATCGATCATCGCTTCGACATCATCGGGCCGCACAACATTCAGAAACGAGATGCCGGCGGCCTTTGTTGCGGCAAGCACCCGAGTCCGAGCATCGGCGAGCACCTTCGGCCAAGTGCCATCGGCGTTACGCGATAAACCGAACGACATGCTCATGTCACCGGGTCCCCACTCCGCAAACCCCAGTCCAGGTACCTTGGTGGTCACCTCGGCGTACTCAAGCGCATGACGATCCTCGATCTTGACCCCAAGCAGAATTTCACCCTCCGGATTGAGTGGCCAAGGATCGGCGACGCGCAGGTACTCGGCCGGCGAAATACCCCAGACCCGCGCCGGGTGACCCGCTGCACCGCTTCCCCGTAACCCTTCTTCAAGGCCATTACCCACCGCCTGAGCGTGCATTGGAAACCGTGCGGCCTGGACGAAGGCACGCACCGCCTCTGGTGAGCGTGCATGAACGAGAAGGACGCCGTGTACACCGGCCGAGAGTACCTGCTCAACCATCCAGGCGTTTGCCCGAACCGTTGACGCATCAACACCGGCCACGGGCAGTACACAGATGACGGCTGGCGTCCGATGACCACTCTTCGTCGGTCCACCATCTGCTAGACCGCGCATGAACTCGGTCAACTCGGACACGTTGAATGCACTGTGCTCAAGGTTATAGGTGATGTAGTCGGCCCAGGTCTTGGCCAATTCCATGCCTTCATCGTACCCGCCACCACTAATCTGCGTGTAATAGATCGGCTGCCCTCGCTCAAGCAGCTCGATTGCCTTGTTGATCCGTGTCGGCGCCGCTGGCGCTACCGCCAACTGCGAACCGGACAGCCAGACGTACACGCCAGTAATGAGGAGTAGCGAAAAGGTCCCGACCCTTGTCACGTGCAGCATGGAGAATCTCCTTGGGTAGCACCATGAATTCTACCGCTGGCTGGGGGCGGGTTCAACACCGAGAGTCCGCAGCTAGCACCAGCGACCCAAAAGCGATAAGGTCGCCTATTTTCTACGGTATAAATTGCTTTCGAAAGTCTAAGACTCCGCCTTGAATGTTCCCGGTTTGTGTCGAGCAGTGCTTTACCAAGCACGTGGGCGGAGGTCATCAACGTCCCTCTTCCCAAATCCCCCTCTGAGCCATGAGGGCCTCTATCTCGTCAGGCTCAATTGGGGAGTGTTCGGTGAGCCACTCGTGCCCATCCTCTGTCACAAGGATTACGTCCTCGAATCGAATCGAAAAGTCCTCTTGAGTTACTCTCCACTCGATGACGAAACACATACCTGGCTCCCAAGGAATGTCGTAGAAACCCACATCGTGAATCTCCATCCCAACGAAATGTGAGATACCGTAGGTTCCTGTCACATCACCCAATCCCGCCTCGGTCATGAGCCTATCCTTCAGCGCTTGGCTTTCGGTGAATGTCCCACCTGGCTTCACCGCAGCGATGGTCTGTTTTTGGATGCGCGTCACAATTTCGGCGACGCGTCGTTGCTCTGGGGTATACCTACCGCTCACCGGAATGGTACGGCCGAAGTCCGAAGTGTAGTGAGCATACTCAGCTCCGATGTCGTAGCTGATCATCTGGCCATTACTCACGGGCCAGGGCCCGAGCCGAGGACGGATCCCGATTGGCCAGTCCCGGCCTCCGCTCCGCACTGGCACACCCGGACCAGAGGGAGTAACGTTGGTCCGAAACGAGGGCACTGCGTGTTCGTACTCGAAGGTGAAGTTCACGATAGCGGCGATCTGCTGTGTGGTCATCTCCTCTCGGACTGCCTTGGCCGACTCCATAAACGCTTGAACCGTGATGTCCGAGGCTTTCCTGAGAAGTTCAATCCCAGCTTCGTCGTGGATCATCCGCAGGCGGTTCAAGATGTCCGATGCGTCTTTCACCTGCACCTCCGGCGAGAAGTATCGGAGCCGGTTCGCAATATCGAGCCGCTCTGGAGGCGTCGCTGCTAGGTTCAGGAAACGCTGGTAATTGAAGTAGATATTCTTCTCTTCGCCTAGGGCCCGCGATAGGTCAGTCGCAACTGGCTTGACACCACGTTGATGGGTCCGAAGGAGGGAATAATCAGTGATTCCGTCGGACAGGTGCTCCATAAAAAGCGCGTAAGGATACACATGGGCCATACCTGTCTTCTCCTGAATTCCGTCCAGGTCCTGGGAGGTGTAAAGAATCTCTCGGTAGGTCTCGGCGTCAGGAGCTAACACCAGAGCTGACTCCCAAGCATCGGTCCCTTCCAACCCCGTCAGATAGATGAAGTCGTGGAGGTCCGAATGGTCCACGAAGAACTCGTAGATCCGTTCCTGGTCCTTATGAGCAGCTACGATGACGGCAATACCACCATCCATGGCTTCAAGGAATTTTTCCCGGCGTTGTCGGTGAGTTTCTTTATCCGGGGGTTCATAAGCCCGTTGGGCCTCCAGCGAAGTCGCCACCACCAAGGTCAGGGCTAGAATCAAAAGTAGGGGCCTTCTTCTCATGGTCAGTTCCTTATCCTTCAGCGGATCACGTACCACTCAGTCTGGTACGGCCGAAAATAAATGTAGCCACTCGTAGTTAGATAAGCGTCGTCTTCCATGGGTATCGTCACCGTACCACCGTCATATTCCGGTACAGCAGTGGTCGCACTGAATTCAATGGAACGGTAGGCACCGTCGCGGAGGTAAGAATCTCCTTCGGGTGACGTTGAGCCACTATAGCCATAGGTCGGAGAGGACAGGTCCATGTCACGGGCATTGATAGACGGTCCTAGGGCATGACCGTGATAGCCGATGGCGTGAGAGTAAAGGCTCGGCAGGAAATCCACTCCTTCGAGCTTTCTCGTTATAGCCAACGTAGCCTCCCAACCAGTCATTCCAGGCCGAGATTCCGACGCGAACGCTTCATGTACGAGGTTTGCGTTGCTGAGTGCAATCCGGAGGCCCTGCGGCACAGTCTGTTCGCCTTCGCGCAAGATGTAGGCCACTTTCTGCCAATCACTGGCGAAGCCTAGATAATCAAAGCCGCAGTCCAAATGTATGATGTCTCCCCGCTGAAAAATGAGATCGTCCGGGGCGGGATGCGAGTACGGAATCATGGTGCCGGTTTCCGGATCGAAACGCTGGACCGCTACGTGGATCTCGAACCAGGGCTTGCCACCCACACCTAACTTGGCCACCGACTCTTCAAAGAACCATTTAATGTCCACTGCCCGCGTCACACCAAGGGTAATGACCTCGTTCGACAGAGCCGTCTGCGCAATCACGTCGGTGGCCAGCACCAAAGACCGGTAAGGTTCAAGCTCACTTGCGAGTCGAGTATCAAACACATCCTCAATCAAACCGGCGGCCGAAACGAATCTTGATTCGGCCTCACGACCCATCGTCTCCACCAAGAATTTGTAGCTGTCGTGAGTAATGGTGCTGTCATGACCGCGGGCCCCACCCATATTCAACCCGATGGTTGCAGGCTCGTAGCGCTCCCACAGTGTCAGTAGGCCAGCACGAGTGTCCTGGATGTTTCGAGCATTTCGCGAGACTGGCAGGGGCTCAAAAAATCGACGGTAATCCGCAGTCGGCCTCCAGTAGTCCGAGTAGCTCGCGAGCCCATCTTCTCCGGCATCTACAAACACCATCACGTCTCGACGGCGCGTGTAGTGAAGTGGCGGCGCGACATACTGGGTCACGGGGTCAGGGTGGAATTCCTCGCTCACCACGATCCACATCTCGATTTCGTGCTCCCGCATCATGTCAAGGAGCATCGCGCGCTTCTGCTCGAGCCAGTCAAGGCGTAGCTCATACTGATCGCGTATCCCGAGCAACTCAGGCATCGCCGGAATCACGCGCCCATCAAACAGTTCAACCGGGTCGCTACCAGTGTCCGTGTGTGTGCGTTGGTGGGGTTCCTGCGGCGTGCACGAGGCTATGCTCAGCACAACAATAGCGCTCGCGGCAAGGCCGATGTGACGTCTATTCCAACCAGTCATGCGATTCCTCCGACGCCTATTTATCTAGAGTCGTGCATTCTACCGCCGGCCGGTAGGCGGGTTCAACGATCGGGTTCACGCTTCAGGCGGATGGCCCGATGCCCCACACAGCGGGGGTGACTGGACGTAAAACGAGGTGTGCAGCATAATCACGCTACGATGTCGATGCAACACGTCGGGATTACGGTCCGGTCCCAAGCCGATGGAGAAGACTGATGAAAGCGAAACCATTCCTCGCGGTGACCCTGTTGGCGCTTATCCTAGCTCTGGCCGCTAGTGAAGCTCTCGTACGTGAGAAGGCAGAGACTATGCAAGGCAGCATGGTCGAGGTGCCCTTGTTCGAAGTTGACCCCTTTTGGCCCAAGCCACTACCGAACCACTGGCTCCTGGGTAACGCCATCGGCGTCGGAATCGATTCGCGGGATCACGTTTTCATCGTGCACCGACGGCAGAGTCTGAATCCCGGCAACGAGGGGAATGTTGGAGAGGGCCAACCGGACGCTGAGTGCTGTGAGGCGGCTCCTAATGTCCTCGAATTCGACCCTGAGGGCAACCTCGTTGGCTCCTTTGGTGGCCCGAGTAACAACGATGATTACACGTGGCCCGCCTCTAACCATGGTCTGCAGGTGGACCCGAAAGATAACATCTGGATCGGAGGGAACGGCCAAGGCGACTCCCATGTCCTGAAGTTTACTCGGGACGGCCGTTTTTTGATGCAAGTGGGCGAGCCTGGACAGGGTGTGGATTCCAACAGCAATACCCACTTCTCAAGGGTCACGAAAGTCTCTTTCGACCAGAACGGGGATGAAGCCTTCATAGGGGACGGTTACGGCAATAAGCGGGTTGTGGTGGTGGACTCCGATAGCGGTGAGTTCCTTCGCTACTGGGGCGCTTATGGAAACCGGCCGGACGATGCGGACCTGGGCGCGTTCGATCCTGATGCACCGCCGGCGCAGCAGTTCCGTGGGCCCGTCCATTGCGCCGAACCCTCCAATGACGGTCTGGTCTACGTCTGCGACCGAACGTCGAACCGGGTGCAAGTCTTCGAACAGGATGGAACCTACGTCAACGAAATTTTTGTCGAGCCCCGGACCCGTAGTGCTGGCTCTACGTGGGAGATTGCCTTTTCACCTGATGAGGAGCAGCGCTTTATGTATCTGGCCGACGGTTTGAACCGGAAGATCCATGTGCTGGATCGGAAAGCCCTTGAGGTGCTGTACTCCTTCGGGGACGGCGGCCGGCAACCCGGGCAGTTCTACGGCGTGCACAGTATTGAGACTGATTCCAAGGGAAACATTTACACCACCGAGACTTGGGAAGGAAAGCGTCTCCAGAAGTTCGTTTACCGTGGGATGGGTAGGGTCGAAAAGGGGTCGAATCTCGCTGAACTCTGGCCCACTCAGGACTGAGTGACGCCTACTGCAAGGCTAATGCTACTAAGTCCTAACGCCGATAACGTTTGGCGTGGATGTTCTGAGGCTTGCTGACCTTATCAGTGAGGCGTTTGCCTACATCGCTACTCTCTGGCGAAAACAGGGCAGCTATCTTGCGAGCCGTCCGTTTATAGGGGAACGCGTGAGTGATGCGTGGCTGGCACGTCATCGTGACGAGTGAACCAGAGGTTCATGGCGTAAGGGTTTTCCGAGCCTTTAGCCAGTAAAGGCACCTTTGAGTCTCGCGAACCAGCCCTCGCTCCCACCTGACACCTTATACACCTCAGTCCCCTCTCGGACACGCTGCCCGACACGAATTCCTACCTCGTTTCTAGCGGATGCGGTTTCGACAGCAGCATGGTCAACCTGCATCGACTTGACCTCCTGCTGAAAGTCAGCTCCGTGACCAAGGAATCGTAACCTATCCCCTATCGTGACGCGCCCAGTAAGCGCAACGATACCGACTCGAGGCTTACCAAAGTAATGCGTAATCGTTCCAATCTGACGCTCAGCCATAACATCACTCCTTTGTTGCAGTCGCCCACCGGGCAGGCGTGACTGCGCGGTCAGCAAACACTGCAGTAGGGACGGTCATTTCCGACTTGTTATTACGGTTACTGCGGGGAAGTCCCCTACCCTCCCCTAGCGAAACAGTACGGCGGCCGGTCATGGTGTTCCTCAGATACCGACGACGATTTTGATGAATGGCCAGAGTCTATCGCTGACCGGGGGACTGATTCAATAAAGGATTTTCAGCTCATGTTGATACATGCACTTCCAATTCTCGGGCAAGACGGACTGGCTTCAGCGCGTTGGTTTGACCGTGCCCGGAGCTGGGATCACGCGGTCGCACATGGACACAAATGTTACGACACCCATGGCCAGATACCCAATGACGATATGGCGTGGGTAATACACCCAAACCTGATAGAACACGTGGACACCGAGAAAGAGCAGAGGGACAAGTAACAAAAGGCGAGGAATATTTCGTGGGGAGGCGTCCCGAAAAAAGACCGTCACAATCGCAAGTAGCCACAATACTTGGAGTCCCCGCGTGACGGGCACAAGGTCGCCCCCTTGCATCATCTCCTGACTGCGGATGTCACCAGTCTGCAAGATCCCATCTAACTGTCGCCTGACAAGCGTGGATGTGTCCACATCCCAGCCCGACTCGATGATCGTGACGGGCGATACGAGGAGATTCTGCGGCATTGACGCACTTGTGGTCGTTAAGACAGGCTGGCCACCGTAGTATAAGTTGTGCGCAAGCGGCAGTAGGGATACCACTAAGGCCGCTGACATTCCCCAGCACAGGTGACGCCACCCTCGCGTGCGTGCCCAGAGAAAGTAGCATCCAAGCATCCACATTAACGCTGGCGCTTGGTTGGTCCGAACAATGAAGGCGAGCCCGACCAATGCACATCCGAGCATCCGCTGTCGAGAGAGCGGTGACGTATAGAGCATCGACACTGTGACGGGAAAAAGGACCCAGGTCGGATACTCAGAGGCACCTGACTGAAAAAACGACGTAACGCTACTGAAATTCACCAACAAGATCGACAGCACAGCTGCGCCGCCCGCAACCGCGCCGCGCCAAGTACGCGGAAGCCCGTGTGGCGTGAACAGCCAACACATCCACAAAATGGCAAAGTTCAGAGCAGTTCTCGAAAGAATGACAGAACCCGCATCACCATCCCCCAGCAGCAGGTGCTCAACGAACACGAGGTAGCGGAACATCGGCTGAAAATAGAACACGTCGGTGCCGCCCTGGAGTGACCATGTATCCAAAATGAACCGTGCCTGTGATTGGTACATCAACCAATCTTCCCCGCCTCCCCTCAGGTAGACCGTGGCTAGGTTGGGCCACTCGCGCCACGTGTCGCTGGCCATTAGTAACGTGACTCCGAAGTAGGAGGTAAGCAGCAGGCGGCGACGGTGGCGTCGGGAAAGAAGCACCAGGCTCACAAGTGCAGCTGCGGCGCCGAGAACGTAAACGCTCGAGCCACGTACGAACAGCTGGGGTACGGGAAGCCATGAGGTGAGCGGTGCTAGGAAGCACACAACCAACCCAAGGAAACTCCATCGGCCAAGCAGGCTCACGTAGACGAACACGAAACTGATCGCAAAAGCGATTACGACCAGATCAACAACACCGCTCAAAATTCTCCAGACTAACGGCGGGCCGACAGCGGACACCAGATGACCACTTGATAGCGACCCGCTAGGAGGTCCAGACCAGACCCGTAATGTCGCGTAGGGTCCGTGCTCTGCGCCATCACCGATCCGTGAACCGTCGTCGAATCGATAGGAGAGCACGATCGGATGTGACCCAGGCGACGACACAGGCACGGATACGGTCACTGGTACGCCATACTGGGGCGGAAGGGGTATGGACCGACCTTCCAGTTGCAGCTCTCCCTCACCGACATACCTGACTTGCAGGCTGTCTTCTGCCATATCGAGCGTGCCGAGCCACGTCGCGCCGAAGGGTACGCGGAGGCGTGGCACATCACCCTGCTGGTAATAGTTGAACCGCGTCGAGTTCAGAAACGACAGATTCCAATTCTGAGCGGTTGGCGGCTCAGTCGGGTCCCACCACGCAGCAAAGTCAATGTTTGCGTCCACGCGCGTAGCAGTAAATCGATAGAAAGGATTCGCAAATGCTTTCTCACACGACCCGGTGACAGGGGTCTTATCGAGAGCGTGATAGCAAGCCGCGAATCCCGCATAACTACCGAAACTGAACAGTAAGACTTTCAGGACAACGGCAATCAGTCCGAGACCCATGAGCACCAACGGCGCTACAGGTGTTACTTGTCTCAGTACACGGCCCCAGAGCCGGCGGGCACCACGCGAGACTAGAAACGGTCCGAGCACAAACAAGAGACCGAACTCGACCGAACTGCTCAACGGGATACCGTCGAAAAAATGGTAGCCAGCAGACGGAATGACAAGAAGCGCGACGGCAATCGATGCCAACAGGCCCATTCCAGGCGAGAGCGGCGTCGCAACTACCCGCCTGAGTCTGAGGAAATAGGCGTTGAACTGTAGGAGACGTGCTGACGTCATCGCGTTAGCATCCTCTGGTCCCTGTCAGGGCTGGAAGAAGCATGGGAAGACAGGCACCTCCACTCAGCCATAAATATAGGAAGCCTAGGAGGGCGCGGCTCAACGTCGACCATAGGGTTCCAATGATGCCGGCGGTACGAAAGAAGAGTCAGATTCTACCGCTAGCTAATGACCGATTCAACGCGTGCGCAGCATCTACAGAATTCTTATCAAAAAAAAGGGCCGATCATTCGATCGGCCCTTCGGTGGTGCGAACACATCCTAGCGCTGACATAGAGGAGGCTTCTGTCAGCACGACGATGAGTCGCTCGTCGAACCCACACAAGACAGCTACCTCATAATTCCTCAGCTCCGGTGACCTCACCCTCTGCCGGTTCAGCTACATCATCTTCCGATTCTGGCGGCGGGCCTGCATGTCTACCCCGACCCGGTCGCGGACCACCCATCTCGGCTCGCTTGGCCGCCTTCTCAGCCTCCGACAACGCATCCCATTCAGCTTTTCGCCGCTCCATCTCAGCTTTCCTTGCGGCCTTCTCAGTCTCGGTCAGCGCATCCCATTCGGCCTTCCGCTGCTTCATCCCCGGTCGTGGGCCGCCCTGTCTGCCCGATGGGACACCCGGTGTCGCGGTAACGGTTGTGTCGGCGCTATGAAGCTGCACCTGGCCACCACCTGCACCTCCGATAACCGAGGTTGGCGCAAAGGCCGACCTCGTCGTCTTTTCGCTGCACCCAGCGATAACGGCAGCTATCACAAAACTAGTAGCAGCCAGAAACAGCAGTCGTACCACCCTCGACTTCTGTCTATTTGGTAGGTCTCGCAATAGGCTCAACATCAAACCTCCTGTGAAGACTCTTCGATAAACAGCAAGAGCCAACTTCATTCCACATCACTCGGTGCTATATATAAAGACGCCGGGAGGGACAAGTTGGTTTGCGGTTCTTCGATTAGTTCGTTTTTCAACTGACAACGGACAAGGTTCTCAGTGAGCCGGATACTCACTAAAGGCTGTCGAGCACGAAGGGCTAAAGTCCTGTCGGTGGGCGTGGGCGGGTTCGACGTGGGGGTTAGTGTGTGCCCTTTTGTCCTCTTTTTTTCATCAACCGCCCTTACGTATAGCAGCTTCTTAACTTTTTCATCAGCAAAGACGGGCTATGACCATTCCTGACTAGCGGTGGCACACGCCGGCCCTATACCTACAGACGATAGAGGGCGCAATCTTATTTGTGGTTCTTTAACGAATCCGTTTTTCAACTGACAACACACGAAGCCTTCAGTAAACCAGATGCCCACCAGAGACTGTCAAGAAAGTACTCGAGCCAACCCACATTAGTCCCTAGTAAACATTCACCCTGTTAGGAGCGGATGGTAATACGTCGTATTCCATTTTGCTCCACCGCTATATTTAGATTGGCTATCTCGTTTGCAATCAACTGATCAAGTTCCTCTACCAACCTCTCCAACTCCTGGGCATACAAATGGATCCGTTCGAGCTGGAAGGCGCTCGGCCCCTCGGTGTAGCTGTTGAGGTTACCGTAGAGTCTCGTCATACGAGCATAGAGCGGACGCGGTCTGACGCTGCCGAAGCCGCCACGCGCGAGCTTCCCTTCCAAATCGTCAACCTGTTCACTTACTGATTCGACCAGGCTCAAGACCGATTCGGGAACCTCGACGTCCTCCAGTGATTCGGCGAGCGACCCCAGCTGTGCCTGAAAGCTCACTGCTGTCTGATGCGCCTCGTCGAGGCGCGCGACCAAGCCGCCAAGCTCGAGCAGCGCGTCCTGCTGCGCCTGGCGATCGGCCGCCGGCACGTTGATCCGCGGGTCGTCAGTAACACGCACCGTCTTGGTCCCCTGGCTATCACCCGCCGCGACCCGAATAGTATAGGTGCCTGGCAGCGCCCGCGGCCCCGGCGGCGAGCCGCCAGACGCCAACGGCGGCTCGTGTCGCAGGTCCCAGTTGATACGGTTGAGACCCGCCAAGCCTGAACTGGTCAGTGTGCGGATTGTCTCGCCTGCCTCACTCTGGATCGTGATCTCGACGGCATCCTCTCCGTTGAACTCATCATTCAGATAGTAATGAATTAGCGCACCCTCGGGCGGATTTGGGGCGATGAACATCTTGTGACCGGTGTTGCCCTTATGGTTGAAAATGCGATAGGCAACCGCATCGCGGATGTCAAACAAATGCAGTTCCGACGCGAGTACTCTCTCGCTTAGCTGCTCGAGTGGTGTCATGTCATCAAGCACCCAGATGCTCCGGCCGTGTGTGCCAAGAATGAGGTCGTTCTCCCGCGGATGGATCGCAATGTCGTCCACGGGTACCGTCGGCACCGGCCCCTTGATCTGATGCCACTCTTCACCCCGATTGATTGTGATGTAGGCACCGAGCTCACCGCCAAGCACCAGCAGGTTCTCGTTTCGGGGGTGCTCACGAATGACGTTCATCGTGTGGCCGTCGGCCAGGTTCGACGCGATCGAGCGCCAGCTGTCCCCATAATCCTCGCTGACATACACGTAGACGCTGTAGTCATCACTGCGATGACCGTCCATCGTGGCGTAGACCCTGGCATCAGCGTGATAGGACGCCTGCACCCGGCTGACGTAGGTTCCCTCGGGCAAGCCTGGAATCATCCTGGCGACTTCCTGCCAGGTTGCGGCTCCATCCTGCGACACCTGCAGATTCCCATCGTCCGTCCCGACGTAGAGCACGCCTTCATGCCGGGGCGATTCACTGATGGAGATAATCTGGCCAAAGGTGGAAATCCCGTCATGGCGTGACGGCGTATCGTCTGTCACTTCGACGCCCATGATAGGCATCTCGTCCCGGTCCTGATTCTTGGTGAGGTCGTCGGTCCTGTTCCATGTATCGCCGCGATCGGTCGACTTGAACAGCCGGTTGCCACCGTAGTAAATCGTCTGTGGGCTATGCGGCGAGATCAAAATCGGGCTGTTCCAGTCGAAGCGATAGCGTTCGCTCTCGTCCTCCGGCTCGGGCCGAATCGGTTTCCGTTCGGTCGTCTCCAGGTCAAGACGCGACACGTTCCCGTTCTGTGACTCCACGTAGATCGTCGTCGGGTCATTCGGGTCTACCTGCGTGTAGAAGCCGTCACCGCCGCCGACCCGGACCCAGTCTTCGTTGGTGATGCCGCGCCGGTAAAGTGTCCGTACCGGCCCGCCCCAGCTGCCGTTGTCCTGTAACCCGCCGTAGACGTTGTAGGGCGTTTCCATGTCGTAGCCAACCTCATAGAACTGGCCGAGCGCCATGGTGTCTACGAAGTCCCAAGTTCGCCCACGGTCGTAGGAGTAATGCACGCCACCGTCAGAGCCGGCAATCATGTGATCGGAATCGACTGGATTGATCCAGAGCGCGTGAAAGTCGCCGTGTATTGTCTGGACCCAGTCACTGACGAACGTCTTCCCGCCATCCTGTGAGTAGAACATCCGTGCACCGGCTGCCCAGATGCGCTGATCGTTCGAAGGATCGACCCGAATCTGGCTGTAGTACATCGGCCGTGGATTCGTATCGCTCATTCGTGTCCACGACTTCCCACGGTCCTCGGACCGAAACACACCACCGTCAGCATTCTGCACAAGAGCGTAGACGATGCGCGGGTCAGAGCGGTAGATGGCGAGACCGATCCTCCCGGTGATGCCGTCCGGCAGGCCATTGGTCAGGCGCACCCAGGTCGCCCCGCCGTTGGTTGTCTTGTGAATGCCGCTCCCCGGTCCTCCGCCGTTAAAGCCGAAAGCGGTTCGGCGCCGCTGGTAGGCCGCCGCATAAAGCGTCCCCGGGCTAACCGGGTCCATCACCACGTCGATGAAGCCCGTGTCCTCGTCGATGAACAGCGTGTTCACCCAGGTTTGCCCGCCGTCGGTGGTCTTATACAGTCCACGGGCCTCATTCGGACCCCAGAGATGACCCGTGGCCGCGACGTAGGCGACCTCGGGGTCATTGGGATGAATAACAATGCGCCCGATGTGCAGCGTGTCCTCGAGCCCAACGTGTGCCCAGCTGTCGCCCCCATCGGTCGACTTGTACACCCCGTTCCCCCAAGACGAGCTCTGACGATTGTTCGACTCCCCTGAGCCGACCCACACGATAGACGGGTCGGAGGGCGCGACCGCAATGTCCCCGATGCTGCTGACTGGCTGATCGTCGAACACAGCTTCCCACGTCACACCGTTGTTAGTGGTTCGCCAGACCCCAGCCGAGGCCGTAGCAAGGAAGACAATGTTAGGGTCCGACTCGACCACGGCAAAATCATCGATCCGGCCGCTCATGTTCGCGGGACCGATATTCCGCCACTCGAGCTGTTCGATGAAGCCCTCCACGGACTGGGCGCTTGTCGACTGTGCCATAAATGGGCACGCGAATAGGAATGCGAGGCAGCCGATGATCTTGCTAAGACGAGCGACGCTCTGTTGACACATGATGCATCCCCTCTCTTGCTACGTAACTGAATCCCTGAATGGCACATTCTTCCATATCTAGAAAGACGGCGATACCGGTAGACGTTCTTCACCGAAAAATCCGCCCTCAAGGCTAACCGCCACGACGAACGTCAGCGTCTCTCGAACGCCTGCCAACGGGCGAGCGTATCCCTCAACGCTCGCTCGGCACCACCCGCGGCCTCTACGACCTGCGAGGTCGGGCCAACGTCAGCTCCTTCGACGATGCCATAAAGCGTACCGAGGTTCCCATTTAGGAGTCGAAGGCTGGACTCCAGTCCTGCTGCCTCCGCATCGAGTTCCGCATTTCTGGTGTCAGCACGGAACGCTCGAACTTCCTCCAGCGCATCGAAGTCCTGCCGAAGCAGTCCGTGGAGTCTGGTCGACAGAGCAAACTGACGTTCGAGCTCGGCCGTGGACGTCTGGACACGTGGGTCCATCTTGACGATGAGCGGTTGGGACTGCGAGCGGCCGTTGACAGTGAGCCTAACCATGTAGCGGCCTGGCAACACCGATGGCCCCACCGGAGATACCGGGGTGTTGTATGCAACGGCCGATATTGGATAGCGCAGTCGCAGCACGGCGGGTCGCGGATAATGCATATCCCAGACGAACCGATGCAGGCCCGCGTCAGCGGATAGCACCTGCAGTGGACGTGGCCAATACTCGGGCACGTTCTGACCCTCAAGCGGCGGCTCGGGTTGATCGTCGCTCGAGTAACGACGCACAAGGACGCCCTGGGCGTTCAGAATCTCAAGGGTGACCGGGTCGTGAGCCTCGCCGGCCAGGTAGTAGTGAAGGATGGCACCGTCGGGCGGGTTCTCGCCGGCGGGCTCTTCGGGCGGGGGGGGCGTATCCGTGTATTTGTTCCAGCGAAATCGCCAGGCCTGCTGGGGCTCAAACAGATGCACGCCCCTCGCGACAATCTCGGGCGTGATCTGCCGTAGTGGGGTAATGTCGTCGAGAATCCAGAATCCACGTCCATGCGTTCCAATCACAAGGTCGTTATCCTTGATGATGAGGTCACGAATCGAGGTTGCCGGCAAGTTGAGACGCAGCGACTGCCAGCGTTCACCATCGTCGAAACTCACGTAGACCGTCTGCTCGGTCCCGGCAAAGAGCAATCCCGGTCGCTGGGGGTCCTCGCGAACGACGTTGACGGGGCCACCGACAGGAATGCCGCTCGTGATGTGCGCCCAGGTACTGCCCCCGTCGTGGGTGCGATAGATGTGCGGCCGGAGGTCGTCGAGCCGCAACGTGTTAATGGCGGCGTAGGCGGTGTCGACATCTGTGTGTGACGCATCCATTACCGAAACCTTGGCCCAAGGGCCGAGACCCGGTGGGGTCACCTCCGTCCATGCGGCGCCGCCGTCACGCGTGACGTGTATCAACCCGTCGTCTGTGCCGACCCATATGGTGTTGATGTCAACGTACGACGGCGCAATCGTGTAAATGACGCCGCGTCGCGATGGTTCAGCCGACGGCGTTCCCCGGTACTTGCCCACCACCTCCGGAACGTTCCAGGTCTCGCGCGACAGATCAGGGCTGATTCGATCCCAACTCTGCCCGCCGTTCCGCGTCTTCCAGAGGGTGTTAGAAGCGAAGTACAACGTGTGGGGGTCGACTGGAGAAAAGAGAATCGGCATGGTGCGCACGACCCGGTAACTCTGACCACGGAGCGGCTTGGGAGTGATGTCTTGCCGCTGCCAGGTGCGCCGGTCGAATCGAGTCACCCGACCGCCGTATACAATGTCAGGGTCGAGTGGATCGGGCGCGACATAGCCGTACTCCGTTACGCCCACTGGGGTCCAATCACGGTAGGTGATCGCGCCGAAGTCGCTACGGCTCTTGACGCAAGCCGAACCGCTCTCCTGCTGGCCGCTACAGACCCGGTACGGAAACGCGTTGTCGGCAGTCACGTGATACATCTGGGCCGTTGGCTGGTTGTACCAGGAACTCCATGTCTCGCCGTCGTTGACCGTGACGATCGCACCCTGGTCCGTAGCAATTAACATAATTTCTGGGTGGTCGGGGTTGATCCAGATGCGCTGGTAGTCGTCGCCCCCAGGTGCACCACGCGGCGTCATGAAAGTTCGACCGCCATCGGTCGACTTCCACACCACGATGCTACCGGTGAACACAATGTCGGGGTTCTTCGGATGGACTTTGACTTCGGCGAAGTCGGAGCTGCGTTGGATAACCCGCGGGTCATCATTAATCACGTACCAGCTCTCGCCCGCATCGTCGGACCGGTAGAGACCGCCATTCTGACGC
This sequence comes from Acidobacteriota bacterium, assembly GCA_002730735.1. Taxonomy (GTDB): domain Bacteria; phylum Acidobacteriota; class Vicinamibacteria; order Vicinamibacterales; family UBA823; genus UBA11600. The sequence goes on from PCAU01000008.1 coordinate 16,643, forward strand.
GCCTCCACCGTGGCGAACATCCGCATGCGGTCGCTTGGCGCTACTGTAATGCCGATCCGCCCGAGGCCGTCATCCTCAAACGTTGGGAGCCCCTCGGTGAGCGGACGCCAAGTGTCCCCGCCATCGGTCGACTTGAAGATGCCGCTACCCGGCCCGTTGAACACCCCGTTCTCCCAGGGGGCCTGTCGGGCTTCCCACAGCACGGCGTAGACCGTTTGCGCGTCGGTCGGGTCGAAGATGAGATCGATGCCGCCGGTGTCCTGGTCTGTGTATAGAACCTTCTGAAAGTTCTGGCCCCCATCCATTGAGCGGAAAATGCCGCGTTCCTCGTTCGGCCCATACGGATGACCGAGGACAGCGACGAATAGTCGGTCGGAGTCGACCGGGTCAACGATGATCTGGGGGATCTGCTGACCATCTCGTAAACCGAGATGGGTCCACGTGCGACCGGCATCTGTGGACTTATAAATTCCATCGCCTGTCGACAGGTCGGGTCGCTGCAGTCCCTCGCCGCTCCCCACGTAGATAATATTTGGGTCCGACGGCGCCACCGCAATCGCGCCGATCGACCCGGTGGGCTGGTCGTCGAAGATTGGATCCCACGTGTGCCCGAAATCGGTCGTTCGCCAGACACCGCCGTTAACGACGCCGATGTAAAAGACGTTAGGCTGGCTCGGGATCCCTGCGGCCGCCTTGGTGCGGCCGCCCCTAAACGGGCCGATCATTCGCCAGCGCATCTTGTCGAAGGCGTCTGACGCGTACGTTTCAGTGGTCGCCTGGCTTGCCGCGATTGGCGATGTCCCACCCGAAAGTGCGATGAGGGTAACCAGCAGCAATAATCCAATTCCCAAGAGTTTTGTCGCGCTTCTCGGGCGTTTGGGAGACTCTAGAAATTCTGGCGGGGCTTGATCCCAACTACGCCAAATCCAATAATCCTTCAATCCCATTGGTGCGCTCCTAAATACAGTCAGCGGTAGAAGGCGATCCTACACCCATATCATGGTGACATACGCCCGACGCCCAGCCCCCGCATTGAACGTGCCACCAACCAGCGATAGACTCTAGCCCTCCGCCCACATCGGCGGTGGCAGACCGCATGTAAGCTGCGCCCACCTCGGAGCTCATCCGAGTGGACGAGCCCGTGCTCTATGGCAGTTCAAGTGAACTCCGCGATTGACGTCGCTCCCGTCGAGGAGGCACATAGGTGAGTTTGGCTCGCAGCGCGCTTGGCTGTTTGAAACGACTAGCGTTCCGGCGTTAATTTATGAATTGTGATTTTCACAGTCGGTTATTTTATGGAGGCGTGCCGATGTCTTTTTCTCTCATTCGTTGCCAGATTTACTCATTCTTCGTCGTCCTGGCACTTGCCGGTGTCACAAACGGTACCGGCGCGTCCGCTCAAGAGCAGTCAGCTGAAGCGAAGGCGACCGCCAACCTCGAGTGGCGGCCGATCGGCCCAGCCAATATGGGCGGGCGCGTGAGCGCCATCGCTGGCATCCCAGGTGACCCGAAGATCTTCTACGTGGGTGGCGCCGACGGCGGCATTTTCCGCACGCGCAACGCGGGCGTCACATTCGACGAGTTGTTTGTCGAAGAAGACGTCTACTCGGCCGGTGCAATCGCCATCGCAGCCTCCGACCACAATGTGATCTGGTTCGGCACCGGCGAGGGCGACCCGCGTAACAGCACTTCCTATGGCACAGGAGTGTTCCGTTCGGTGGATGAAGGCGACTCCTGGACCCACCTCGGCCTCGAACGGACAGAACGAATAAAGAGAATAGTAGTCCACCCGAACGACCCTGAGACCGCTTACGTCTGCGCCATGGGCCGCGCCTGGGGCCCAAACCCCGAACGCGGCGTCTTTAAGACATCCGACGCCGGCGAGTCGTGGGAGAAAGTTCTCTACAAGAATGAAGACACAGGTTGCTCCGACATTGCGATGAACTGGTCGAACCCGAGCCTCCTCTACGCCGGCATGTGGACATTCCGGCGGCGGCCATGGCGGTTCGACGACGGCGGAGGAGAAACGGCGCTGTACCGAAGCAGAGACGCCGGGCAGACGTGGGAAAAGTTGACCGAAGGTATGCCCGAAGGTCCGATGGCGCGCATCGGCGTCGCCGTTGCCCAAAGCAATCCCGACATCGTCTACATGATAACGGAAGCGAAAGACGAAGGGACGTTATGGCGGTCAGACGATGCCGGGGATAGTTGGCGGGTAGTGAACGACGAGCCGAACATCAACTTTAGACCATTTTACTACTCCGATATCCACGTCGATCCGAACAACCCCGAGGTGGCGTACTCGCTGTCGGGCAGCTTGTTCAAGACGACCGACAGCGGACAGACGTTCCAACGGATCGGACAGGGAGTCCACGGCGACCACCAATCCTTCTGGATCGATCCGGAAGACAGTAGCCATATCCTGAGCGGAAGCGACGGCGGCTACCAAGTGTCGAACGACGCAGGCGAGAATTTCGACATCATCAACAATATGACGCTGTCGCAGTTCTATCAAATCGACGTTGACGATCAAGATCCATATTGGGTCTGCGGCGGCTTACAGGATAACGGCAACTGGTGCGGTCCAAGCAATTCGCTTCACTCGGCCGGCATCCTGAAAGACGACTGGTTCACCCTGAGCGGCGGCGACGGTTTCTATGCCGTGCCGGTGCCAGGCCGACCAAACCTCGTCTACTCGAACTCCCAGGGCGGCAACATCATGCTGACCGATACAACCACGGGCGGCGTGCGCCGTATTCACCCGTACCCGAAAATCGTCGGCTCCGCCGGCGACGCCATCGTCGACCACCGGTACCGCTTTAACTGGGATTCGCCAATTCAGATTTCGCCTCACGATCCAGCAACAGTTTACTTTGCCGGCAACGTCCTCTTCAGAAGCCGCGATTACGGTTATTCGTGGGAAGAAATTAGCCCAGACCTGACGACCGACGATCCACAAAAACAGGCATCTTCGGGCGGCCAAATCTATGTCGATAACACGGCGGCCGAATTTCACACCACGATTATCACGATCGCCGAGTCGCCGGTGCAGGCGGGTGTGATCTGGGTCGGAACGGACGACGGAAACATTCAGGTGACGCGCGATGGTGGGTCGACGTGGAGCAAGGTAAACGGAAACGTCAGCGACCTGCCCGAATTCGCCTGGATCGCCAAGATCGACGCGTCACCGCACGACGCAGGCACAGCGTTCGTGGCGGTCGATAACCATCGGTATGACGACTTCAAGCCTTACGTCTTCAAGACGGCCGACTACGGCCAGACCTGGATGAACCTAGCCGGCGGACTGCGGCAGGACGACTATGTGAAGGTGGTCCGCCAGGACCCGACAGAGGCTAACCTGCTCTACGTCGGCATGGAGCGGGGAATCTACGCGTCGTGGGATGGCGGTAATTCATGGAGCTCGATTCGAAATGGGCTACCAGCGGTGTCGGTGCGCGATATCAAGATTCACCGCCGCGACAACGATCTGGTCATCGGCACACACGGCCGTGGCGCGTTTATCCTGGACGACATCACGCCACTCCAGGAGGTTGGAACCGCGATGCGGCAGGACTCGTATCTGTTTCCGATCCGACTCGCCACACGTTGGCAAACCGCGCGGAAAGACGCATCGCAAGGCCAGCGTTCCTACTCGGCGCCGAACCCACCCACGGGTGCGGTCATTCACTACTTCCTCAACGAAGCGCCAGGGGAAAACGCTCAGCTGAAGCTCGTCGTCTCTGACGCATCTGGGGAGATAATCCGAACGGTTGACCTCCTGGCTGAAGGCGACGAGGAGAACGAGCCGCAGGCGGGCGTAAACCGAACGGTCTGGAATCTGACCCACGACGGGCCGATGCCGGTCCAGAGCGAGGAGCCGCAAACCGGTTTTTTCGGTCCACCGACCGGGCCTCGCGTGGTGCCAGGCACCTACACCGTGGCACTGAAGAGCAACGGCATCGACCACTCGCAGACGGTCGCGGTGCGCGGGGACCCGCGCGTGTCGATGACCGAAGAGGACTACCTGTCGCAGTTCGACTCACTGATGACGCTACGCAACATAGCGTCGGAGGTAAACGGCGCCATCTCACTGACCGAGAGCCTGGTCGCGCAGCTTACCGACATCCGCGAGGAAGTGACCAGCTCATCGGGGGCCGTCGACGAATCCGACTTGGTTAGGGCGATCGACGACGTAATCGAGGAAGTCAAGCAGGTCAGCAGCGAATACCTGCGGCGCCCACCGCCACGGATGGGCTACCGCCAGCGGCCGCGTGTAAGCGAAGAGGTCCGGTCACTCACGCGGTCAATCGGCACCGTCGAAGCGCGACCGACCACACCTCAACTCACCCGCGTACAGGAAATCGCCGGCGAGGCCGACGAGGCTCTCGGCGCAGTCGACCTCCTCCTCAACACGGTCATTCAGCGGCTCAACGACAGGCTGAGTGGTTACTCTAAGATTCTCATCGATCGGACGGGGGCAGGATAGTGACTCATTTTTTCGCTCTGCTTGGGTAAGGACTATTGAGAGAGAGGGATGCATCTAGAAAACATCTCGGAGCTATTTAATGTGGATTTCGTGATGAAGGCAGGGAAGGTGTACAAGAACGCTCGTTGACCGGAAGCGTGGTTAATCAACCGCGAGACTAATCTTCGTCCATCGACCGGATCGCGCCGTACATGAGGCCACCGTGCGCACCGTGATCCCAAGTGCCAGCGTACCGGTCGTCGTAAAAAATGACCCGTGCGCCGAACCCTTCCCCCAAGCCAAGAATCGAGAAATCCGTGATGCTGACCATCGGGGTATCGCCAGCCCAGATGATCGGGACCACCACCGGTAATGTGGTATCAACGCTGCCATAGACCAAGTGCACGTCAAATCGCCATCGGTCGCCGTCAAGTTTCGTGACCTTGGCAATTTCATAGAGTTCTGGGTTTCCGTCGCTCCGGTCACGTCCCTTGAGCGTGAAGTGACCTTCGAGGGCCACGTTCTGCATCCGTTCAGTGAACCTACGCTCGAGGTCGGTCAGGGAGACCGGGTCTGCCGCCTGACCGGTCCCGGTCGCTGCCAGGAACCAACCGAGGGCGAACGTGACTAGCAGGGCAACGAACACGCTCGCGAACTTCAGTAAATTCTTCATGACATCAGGCTCCTTGGCTCCAATTGGGGTCTTAATTTTTTCTTTGAAATCAAAAACGGTGCGGTCGGCGGTTCATAGGTAACGAGTTCCGTGACCCACGCGAGGCAAGCTTTGTAGATGACGAACGCGGCTAAACACGAAACGGTCGCAGCTCGAAGTTGGCTTCAGTGAAAAAAAACCGGCGGCTCGATCATCCAACCTGCTACCTGGTTACGTTCCAGCGTGATGTTTCCACTTACGAACCCACTACCTTCGACTTGACCTTCATAAGACAGCTGTAGGTAACTCAGAAACTGTTCCTCGCGTTTCGTTGGCAGCCCCAAAATGGCCACTACCTGTTCTTCGGACATGCCCTCTTCAATTCGATCCCAATTGGCTGGGCTTCTCCATCCAAGTGGTAACAAACCTGGTAGAGCGAAGGTCAATAGTGCGTTTCCTGCAGCGATCGCAATAAATTGTTTTCCCTCGCTCATATACGTGATCGGGTTTGCGTAGACTCGGCCTCCCGTTTGAAATCGCCACAGAACGTCGCCTGTTCGAGCATCTGCCGCAAAAAAGTCACCCTCCATGGTTCCCGAAAACACCAACCCGCCTGCGGTGGACATGAGACCCGCCCAAGGTGGAGAGTGGACAGCAATCTCCCAAACAAGATCACCTGTTAGGGGGTGGAGCGCACGCAAGAACCCTTTTGGATCTTCTCCTGGAACGACGCGGCGACTAGCACCCATGTAAATCTTTCCTGGCTCGTAAGTCGCATCAGCGAGGTAATAAATGCCGCCCTTTTCTCGAACGTTTTGATAAATGAGATTGGTCTGGGGACTGTAGGTTGGGCTGTACCAATTGGCTGCTCCATCATCGTCTGGATAGACAAGAGCGCCCCCCTTACTTGGTATCGTCGCAGGGTCTTCAATAGGCCGTCCGTTTTCATCCAGACCGAGAGCCCAGGTCTGCTTAGCAAACTCCTTTCCCACCAGAAACTCTCCCGTGACTCGGTCGATTACGTAATAAAAACCGTTGCGATTCGGCCATACAACAAGCTTTCTTGGTTCACTTCTAAATTCGGCGTCGAGAAGCACAGGAACCTGGGTTGCATCGTAATCATGAATATCGTGAGGGATAAACTGGAAATGCCATTTCAGTTCCCCGTCATCAGGGTCAAGTGCGATCACGGATTCGGAGTAGAGGTTATCTCCAAGGCGTACTTCGCCGATAAAATCCGGACCGGGGTTTCCCGTTCCCCAGTAGAGAAGATCAAGGTCTGGGTCATAGGCACCAGTCACCCACGTCGGTGCTCCACCCCGTAGCCAGCTGTCACCTGACCACGTGTCATGACCGGCCTCGCCGGGCCCCGGAACGGTCCAGAAACGCCACAGGCGTTCACCCGTCCTTGGGTCGTAAGCGTCAAGAAATCCTCGAATACCATACTCCCCGCCAGCGATACCAACGATGATTTTGTCCTTGAGCGCGAGCGGTGCCACCGTCACCGAATGCCCCATGGTGTAATCAGCAACCTCAACGTCCCAGCGCACCCGGCCGGTTCGAGCATCAAGGGCAACCAGGTGCGCATCGACTGTCCCGAGAAAAACCTGATCATCCAGAAGTGCCACTCCACGGTTTACCTGTCCACAACAGGTCACGATCCCCTGAGGGAGAGAACGCCGGTAAGTCCAGATGGGGCGTCCTGTGCGAAGGTCAAGCGCGGCCGCATCACTCGGTGGCTCAGAAATGTACATGACGCCGTCGACAACGAGCGGTGAGACCTCAAATTTCTGGAGCGATCCAGTCTGATAAATCCACGCTGGCTGAAGTTGATCGACGTTGTCGCGATTAATCTGGTCAAGTGTCGAGTAGCGTTGTGCGTCATAGGTTCCGGAATAGGTCATCCAGTTTTCAGGTTCGGACGCAGCATCCAGAATTCGCTCATAAGGAACTTGAGCAGCCACAGGTGCAGCAGTGAAGAGAATAAGCAAGAGCGTTTTCATTGAGCTCCCTTAAGTGAAACCAAATATGCAACAAGATCATCCGTTTGATCGGAGGTCAGTCGCGCTTCGTAACTCACCATTGGTGAACGCTGCCACTGCTGCTCGATCGTGTCGAGTTCGTTCTTCCAGAACGAGTAGAAACGACCTGAAAGATCTCTGAACTGAATCGAGAACCCATCTTCGTTGAGCCTGATTCCGGTTAGAGTGCGACCATCCTTTGTAACAATCCGAAGTTGAAGAAAACCATTAGGCAAGGACGCCTCGGGCTCGATGAGTGCTTCTCGGAGGTGGGCTGCGCTCCGACGCGCGCCGATATCATCGAGATCAGGGCCGACACTACCACCACGGCCACTGACGGCATGACATCGTGCGCAGTTGAGCCTGGCATAGACCGTCTCACCTCGGATTCCATCACCAGGAACATCCTCCGGTTCGATACGTCCAAGCGTCTTTACGTAGGCTGCAATACTCGAAACCTGACTGGGAGTGAGTGGCGACCCTGGCATCTCAGTACCACGGATCCCACGACGAATGATGTTGAAGAGGGCCGGGTCATCAGTTGCACGACGCAACCGCGGTTGTGCCAGATTAGCGCCTTTACCACCATTTCCCAAAGGCCCGTGGCAGCTTCCGCACTGGCTTTCGTACAACCGCTTACCCTGACCCTCATCGGAAACCTGCACCGCAAACAGGGGTTGGGCCCAGAGCACCACAAAAGACAAAAGGCCAACACCAACGGCGCCAATGCCAGGAACACCACGCCTCATCGTCCTCGGTCGCATGCGCAGTTCCGCACTGGGGCATCTGGTAACAAAAAGCCGCTTTTCGTTCAAGAAGACTGAGCCAGCAAATCCCTTAGTTCTTGCAATCATTTCCGCGTATTTTACATCGCCGTATTAAACCAGAAAAACTAAACTTCTATACTGAGATAGGCAAACTAGGACAGAAGCTTCGCATTTCAGGCTCCGTTGGGGAGGTTCATCAGCTTGAGACAAACAAAAATTATCGCCACAATTGGTCCCGCAAGCGATACAGACCAAGAAATCGATGCTCTCATTGCCGCCGGTGTAGATGTCTTTCGCATCAATTTTTCCCACGGCACACGGGAGAGTCAAAATCGCATGCACGATCGCATTCGCGCCTCGGCGGCTCGCGCCGATCGGCTGATTGCCGTTATGCAGGACCTCGCTGGTCCCAAGATTCGTACCGGGCGGTTGGCCGGCCCTAAGCCGATCCTCTTGGAGCAAGGAACTGCGTTTCGGATATCAATTGGGGATTTCGCTGGTACTGTCGAACGCGTATCAACAACCTTCGCCGGTTTGGTCGCCGTTAAAGTTGGCGCGAAACTAATGCTCGATGACGGCCGTATCGAACTCCGAGTGGAAGAGGTTGACGGAACCGACATCGTCACAAAAGTGGTTCAAGGTGGTCCGTTGGGGGAGCATAAGGGGATAAATGCTCCTGGTGTGCTTTTCCCGGAATCAGCACTAACCGAAAAAGAAGTTGACGATCTCAAATTTGGGATGAATCTTGGGGTCGATTTCGCGGCCGTGAGTTTTGTGCAGACATCAGAGGATCTCCGTCGGGCGCGAAAGGTTGTGGGGCATTCGGTGGCCCTCGTCGCGAAGATTGAACGACCGCAAGCGGTAGAAGTATTTCCAGACATTCTTGACGAGGCAGATGCAATTATGGTGGCGCGGGGCGATCTCGGATTGGAGATTCCTCTTGAACACGTACCGCGTGTCCAAAAAGAACTCACGCGACAAGCACGAGCCGTTGGGATCCCTGTAATCATCGCGACACAGGTCCTAGACACAATGCGATTCGAACGGCGACCAACACGGGCTGAGGTAAACGACGCGGCGAATTCCGTCTACGATGGAGTCGATGCAATCATGCTTGCTGGCGAAACGGCGGTGGGGTCATTCCCAGCACTGGCCGTCGAAACACTCGACTCGGTTATTAGAGACGCCGAAAGCGTACCCCTAGCCACCCAGCCACCACCCAGCACGATGGGACGGCATCACGGCCGTGCCCTCTGTGAAGCAGCCGTCAGTCTTGCTTCAGCATTTAAAGCTTCGGTGATTGTTGCTGTAACCCGTCATGGTGCTACTGCACTGCAGTTGGCTGCGCTCCGACCGGGTGTGTGCCGATTTACGCAGTGACAGACGACGACGCCGTGGCCCGGCGCCTGGCGCTGTCTTGGGGTGTTTCTTCAACTACAGTGGACACTTCTGGGTTGGAAACGGCTTCAATTCAGCAGACATTGTTACAACGAAAAACATTGGCTCAAGGTGATTTCGTTATTTTCGTGAGAGTCCATTCCGATCCGACTTTGGCGGATGGAAATTTCCTTCAGCTTCGCCAACTTCCAGCCACCCCCATAAACAAATAATTCCCCCTCTGCGACTACCTCGACAGATAGTGGGTCGGGAGAACGGTGGGACCGGTGATGCAAAGACAGGTGTCCACCGATTTGGCTTTATACTAGGCCCCGGTGTAGGTTTCTGCCGGAATACTTGGCACCACTAAGGCTTGACTAGTCTCAATTGGCCTACGCAACACACTCGCAGCTAGGAGGAAGGATGCCTCAGAAGAAATGGCCTGTCACATTCGCTTTCGTGGTGATGATACTGGTCTCGGGGTCCGGTGCAGTAAGTGCGCAACTCAGTGAGACCACCTCGTTCCTGGCCAATGTGTCCAATCAATATCGCGTCGTGCCTAACGTGGTGTATCACGTCGCAAACAACTATGAAAATAAGCTTGACCTCTATCTGCCAGCAGACCCAAGTGGCCCCACACCCGTATTGATGATGATCCACGGTGGGGGCTGGGTGCAGGGCACTAAGGAGTCGCAGGTCCTTCGGTTGCTACCCTACCTCGAAAAGGGGTGGGCGGTTGTGAATGTCACCTATCGGCTCGTTCAAGTCTCTAGAGCTCCGGCCGCGGTTGAAGATTGCTTGTGTGCACTCCAGTGGATCGCGCGCAACGCGGAACGTTACAACTTTGACATTGCGCGGATCGTTACTTCTGGGAACTCAGCTGGTGGCCACCTGGCGTTGACCAGCGGAATGCTACCGCCCTCGACTGGCCTCGGACGTGAGTGCACGGCAGGAAGCTTTTCAGGACCGCCAACGATCCCGTCGGTCGAGGTAGCCGCAATCATCAACTGGAACGGTATTACCGACGTTAACGATGTGCTCGAGGGACCAAATACGAAAGGCTACGTCGTCCAATGGCTAGGCAGCCTCACTAACCGCGAAGAAATTGCCGAACTCGTTTCACCGCTGAATTACGTACGAAACGAGTTGCCGCCAACTCTTACGATTCACGGGGATGCAGACCCGGTTGTGCCGTATGAGCACGCCGTCCGGTTACATGCTGCGCTGGAAGACGCTGGCGTCCCAAATGAACTCCACACCGTGCCCGGGGGTGGGCACGGCGGCTTCAACCGCACGGAGACATTAGAGATTTACGAGACGATCCAACAGTTCCTAGACCGGCACGACCTCGGTGAGGATGGTTCGACACCTTGACGACGAAAGAGGCAACGATAGACCAAGTCTGCTCCATGCACGATCGGAGCGCCTCCTGCTGAAACATCAAGTCTTTTGATGAGGCTTAACCATGCTGAAACCGATAACTCTAGCTTTATTGATCGTGTCATCGTTTCCGTCCGTGGGACTTGCTACCTGGTCAGTTGTTGCGGTTGACCAACGCACTGGTGAAGTCGTGATCGCATCTGCCACCTGCGTGGCCCAAAGTCGGTTCGCTGTAGGCTTTTCGGCCAAGGGGCTAATGGATATTCAGGCGGTCGTGGTCCCTGGAAAGGGTGTAGCTGCCGCCCAGGCTAGCGTGGACCGGACTCGGACCAACCAAGAGCTAATCCATAACCAGATCGAAAATGGCACTGATCCGACTGAAATTATTAGGATGCTCCAAGAGGACCCCGAGATCGCTCGCCGTCAATTCGGGATTGTTGACCTCCGTGGCCGGCATGCTGGCTACTCCGGTGCTGGTAATGGTGCCGTGTCACTCCACTCCACGGGCCAAGTCGCCGGGGAGCCAATCTTCTACGCTATCCAGGGCAATATTCTGGCAGCTGAGACCGTGGTCGACGAGGCCGTCTTTGCCCTTCAGGTTGCTTCAGGTAGCCTGACAGACCGCGTGATGGCCGCCATGGAAGCAGCCGACACAAACGGCGGCGATCGTCGGTGCGATTGCAACACTGAACCGCGGCCTGAGGCGCCATGTAATGAGAAGACCGCGCATGTTGCCTACATCCTCCAAGCCCACGCAGACGACGCATCGGGAGACACCTTCAATAACGGTGACTACAAGATGTATCTCAGTGCCACCGACGAAGACATCCGGCCCAGTGAGAACGCGAATCCGGTCAAAACACTACGGATGCGCTACGACGCTTGGATGGCAAACCAAGGTCGCTGAGCCCTGAACCTGGGGCGACGAAATCCTACTGTGGAGATCCGCATATTCCGATTTGAGGTATCTAGCTATGACACGTACAGTCTTCGTTGTCTTAGTAACACTTGTTGCTCTGCCGTTCTCGGTCCCCTCCGTCGCCGCACAGCCTGTCCTGGCGAGCAGTGGTGGCATGCGTGGTCTGACGGGCATCGAAATCGTTGTTGAAGACCTAATCCCTGAGGCGTCGCTCGATGGTCTGACCAAGAACGATCTGGTCAAAGCCGTGGAGAATCGCCTCCGACAAGCTGGGGTTACGCTTACTCCTGACGCCATCGGTGGCGCCTACTTGTACGTCAACGTTAATATGACGACCGGAAGTGGTATTTACATTTATTGTGCGGATGTAGAACTTCGACAGGCTGCTCGGTTGGTGCGCGTGCCTGATCAGGTAATACGCGAGACCGTTACCTGGCAAACCGGCGTGGTCGGCGCAGTACAAGCCACGGAACTCCGCGTCGGAATTACCAGCGTCGTCCTCGGCGAGATTGATACCTTCATCCAAAACTATGGGGAAGAAAACCCAGGATCGGTGACCATTCCACCAGACTCCAGTTCTCGTCCACCTGCCTAACCTACGCTCTTACGAAAGGCTTGAATCACTTCCCGCTTATCGGAGTACGCGGCACGGGCCTTCGTAAATTCAACGCGGTCGATACCAAGTTCGCTTGCGGTCTGACGAATCCGGTTCTCCTCGGCCGACGAGATTGAGTCGTCAGCGACTGACACAGCGAACAAGCAATCGAGCAGTTCCCTGCGCTGTGCCTCTGTGGACATCTCTTTAAACTGACGGGTTACTAGAAAGTCCTCAGTGCTACCGAACAACTCGTTCTGACTTCGCGCGATCTTAACAACAAGTACCGCTTGGGCTTCAGGAATATGACCTAGTTCAAGAACGAACCTGGTCATTACCGCGACCTCCTCGTCGCTAAAGCACTGGTCGGCATGTGCCACACGACCGAGGACGTAAGCAAACGCGGCCAGATAACGTGCCTTGTCTGGATCGAGTTGTTCGAGTTCATTCACGATCCGATGAACAGTTTCGGTGTCTCGTTCAACATCGCTAGGCTCAGCTTCGCCAAAACCCAGAAATTTTAACAATGACATGGTCGCTCCAAGATCGCATTCTAACGTCGAAAGAAACGCGCTGTCGACCGGCGCGGGTGAGCGTCAAGCATCACAGCCACCCAACGGAAGTCCTCAGTATTCTCCAGTGCAATCTTTACGATGACCGTTAGCGGCACCGACAACAGCATCCCAACAGGACCCCAGATCCAACCCCAAAAAACCAAGGACATGAAAACAACCAGCGTCGATAATCCGAGGCGTCGACCCATTAAATAAGGTTCTAGGAAGTTCGCTAGCCCAATGTTGATTACTAGGTATCCGAGCGCCAAGACTGACGCACTAGCAGGCCCGAACTGAACCAGCACCAGCAGTACGGGCGGAATGGCTGCGAGGATTGAACCGAGGTTGGGAATGTAGTTAAAAATGAATGCGACCAATCCCCATAAAAGCGGAAATCCGAATCCAAGTAAAGAGACCCACAGACCCACAAGAATCCCAGTCACTAGACTGATGAGCGTCTTGATCGCCAAGTAGCGTTGGACCTGACGGGTTATTTGGCCAAATCGCTCAACGTGGTCCGACCGATCGCCAAACGCTGCCTTGAGTTTTCCAGAAAAGCCCGCCGCCTCAGCGAGTATAAATACCATTGTCAGGATAACGAGAAACGTATTTTGGGCGATTGCCGCCACAGCACGGAGTGTGCCGCCCACTAGGTCCATGAGAGCGGCAGGGTTGAGCATGTCAGGCGCACCCCAACTCGCGGTGTCAACGCCTCGCGCTTCAAGCCATTCCAATACCCACCCTATGAGTTCCTGGAAACGTGCTTGGTAGCCAGGAGCCGCAGCGGTGAACTCGTTAAGGGATTGTCCAATAACAATCACAACGCCGGCCAGGACAGCGACAGCCGTCAAAACCGTCGCCAAAACAGCTAGTACAGGTGGTAATCCCCAACGCCGCAAACCTGCCATGAACGGCAGGCTGATGATAGCGAGAAACACGGAAACGAGAAATGGGAGTAACAACTGCCCTGATGCCCGCAAGCCGGCGAGAACAATAACGAGGCTGGCGGCAATAATTAGGAAGCGAGCGCCTCTATCGTGAACCGGGCGGTCATTAGCAATCATTCAGTTCGCCTCATCGGGCAGGTGTGCACACCTTGAACACCGTAGTTCCCCACACAGGCCGCAACACCAAACGCACACCGCTCCATGGTACCAGATGAAGCTTAAGACCGAGCCACGTACATCGCTTAAACATCAATAAGGATTCTTCTAGCCCCTCGCCTGAGGGTTAGGCACCGATCTATACTAGCGTTGTACGCGCAGCGGCGGTGTTCTGCTCGTCATCAATTTACCGTGTGCGAAAGTGGCGGAACTGGCAGACGCGCCGGATTTAGGATCCGGTGGCCGCGAGGCTGTGGGGGTTCAAATCCCCCCTTTCGCACCAATTCTCAGCATCGAAGCGTGAAAACATGAAGACCGAGTTCACCGACATTAGTGATACGCAGAAAAAGATTGCCATAGAAATCCCGGGCGAGGTCGTTGATGCCAAGATCGACCGTGTCACACGCGATTTCTCGCGCAGTGCGAAAATACCCGGCTTCCGGCCGGGCAAGGTGCCCACTAAATTAATTCAGCAGCGGTTCCGAGAACAAATCTTCCATGAAGTAACGCAGGGTCTGATCCCAAATGCGGTTGAGGAAACACTCCGCGAGCGCGGCCTCGAACCAGTGGACACACCGAACATCCGGGACGTTGTAGTCAACAAAGGCAGCCCACTCACGTTCACGGCCACTTTCGAAACCGTGCCACCGATCGACCCAGGTGACTATGCGGTCTTCACGCTCAGAAGACCGCCCATTTTGGTCGAAGAGGAGGCAATCGATAAAGCCCTAAGCGAACTGCGGGAACGGTCTGCACGCTTTGACCCCGTAAGCGGACGTCTAACTGAACAGGGTGATTCGGTCGTGCTTGACCTTACACGCGAGGTTGTCAACGGACCAAATTCTACCGAGGTGCCACCAGAGCAGTTAAAACCCGACACGCACAAAGGTGTCACAATCGAGATCGGCGCATCGGCAAACCCACCGGGATTTGATGATGAGATAATCGGCCTCGATATAGATGACGTAAAGGAATTTACTCTGTCGTATCCGACTGATCACGCAACGTCGGAACTGGCTGGCACAACGGTCCGCTACGATGTGAGGGTAAAAGCGATTAAGCGTCGCAATCTACCAGAACTCGATGACGAGTTCGCGAAAGACATTGGTGATTTCGAGAACCTCGGTGCGTTGCGTACCCGTGTATCTGAGGACCTCAAGAAAGAGGCTGAGCAGGACGCTGACCGGCAAGTTCGGGCCGAGTTGGTAAAGCAGCTCGCGGAGCGCATTACGTTCAACCTGCCGGAGGCTCTTGTCAACCGTGAATTGGATCGACGGGTCGAGGAATTTGTACGGCGCTTACTTGAACAACGGGTTGATCCAAAAAAGGCCAACATTAACTGGGAAGAATTTCGAGAACAGCAGCGTGAACCGGCACAGGAAGCGGTGTGTAGTGCCTTAGTCATCGACGAGATCGCACGCCGTGAGTCACTCAGTCCGTCCGAGGAAGACATTGAGAGTGAGGTAGCTCGCTACGCCGAACGGTCCGGCCGCCCAACCGCAACTGTTCGTGCAAAACTGGAACAAGAAGGTGGTATGGCACGAGTTGAGATCGGTCTCCGTCGAGAGAAAGCGATGAACCTGCTCTTGTCGCGTGCTAAGATCATTACTGTGTGAGCAGTTGCTTCACTGAGTGCGGAATCCCATCAAGTTGCCGATACCGTGGTAGTGGGTCGCTGGTGGAGCGTCTCAAGGCAACTGGAGACCGACGCTGTGAGCACATGGTCGCAGATATGTGCAGTAATGTGTTGAGAATTGAACATGACTGACGAGCGAGCACAATTAATTCCGATGGTCGTCGAACAATCGAACCGTGGGGAGCGTGCCTACGACATCTTCTCGCGATTGCTCAAAGATAGCATTATCTTCATAGGTTCTCCCATCGACGATGCGATCGCGAACCTAGTCATTGCTCAAATGCTTTTCTTAGAGGCCGAGGATCCCGATCGTGACATCTTGCTTTACATCAATAGTCCCGGTGGAGCGATCACAGCTGGGTTGGCCATCTACGACACGATGCAGTTCATCAAGCCAGACGTGCAAACCTATTGCATCGGCCAGGCTGCGTCCATGGGTGCAGTATTACTGGCATCCGGCACCAAGGGTAAGCGTTTTTCGTTACCAAATTCGAGGATCGTAATCCATCAACCGCTCATGTCTGGCTTGGGTGGCCAAGCAACCGACATCGATATCGCGGCTCGGGAGATTATTAGGATTCGCGAACGGCTGAACGAAATCCTCGTGAAACACACTGGTCAGACGGTTAAACGGATCCAGGAGGACACCGAGCGAGACTACATCATGTCAGCTGAGCAAGCCCAAAAATACGGTATCATTGACGATGTGATCCACCAGCGGGAACGAGAGCCCGGATCGCCCGAGTAAACTGATTAACGAGCATGAGGCATGGGCAAGAAACAGAGTGACTCGGAGATTCTCCGTTGCTCGTTCTGCAACAAAGACCAGAATGATGTGCGGAAGCTCATCGCTGGTCCAACCGTATTCATCTGTGATGAATGTGTCGAGGTGTGTAACGACATCATCGCCGACGATAGCCGTTTCGAGAGCCGGTCGAGTGTTCGACCGACTCTTCCGGTACCGCATGAAATTAAGGAGTTTCTTGACGAGTACGTCATTGGTCAAGAACAAACGAAAAAGAAGCTCGCTGTTGCTGTCTACAACCACTATAAGCGGATCGAAATTCAAAAACGGACCAAGAATCGTAACGACATCGAACTAACTAAATCGAACATCTTACTTGTCGGCCCAACGGGCACTGGCAAGACCTTACTCGCGCAGACCCTAGCAAAACTTCTGTCAGTACCGTTCACCATTGTCGATGCTACAACGCTTACCGAAGCTGGCTATGTCGGTGAGGATGTTGAAAATATCATCCTCAAGCTTCTGCAAGCGGCGGGCGGAGACATCGAGAAGTGTCAGCAGGGCATCATCTACGTCGATGAGGTTGATAAGATTTGCCGGAAAGACGAAAACCCCTCAATCACGCGTGACGTGTCTGGCGAAGGTGTGCAGCAGGCACTGTTGAAGATCCTTGAGGGCACTGTTGCCAACGTCCCACCTCAAGGGGGACGTAAGCATCCCCATCAAGAATTTTTTCAAGTAGACACGACTAACATTTTGTTCATTTGTGGTGGCGCGTTCGTCGGGCTAGACAAGAACATTAACCGACGTGTTGGTAAGAAAGGACTTGGTTTTCGGGCCGACGTTAAATCGATGCGAGATCGTGATATTGGGTCAACGCTCGAACTGGTGGAGCCCGGCGATCTTATTCAGTTCGGCTTGATCCCTGAGTTCGTAGGCCGGTTACCAGTCATAGGAACACTTCATGAACTCGATAAATCGGCCTTAATGCAAATATTGACGAAACCTCGGAACGCAATTACGCGTCAGTACCAAAAGCTTCTCGAGTACGAGAACGTAAAGTTGCATTTCACTGAAGACGCTCTCACGGCGATTGCCGAATTGACCCTTGAACGAAAGCTTGGTGCGCGTGGGCTCCGGATGATCATTGAGGAGCTAATGCTCGACATTATGTATAACTTGCCCGGCCAGAAGAAAATACGCGAGTGCATGATCACGCGTGATGTGGTCCTAGCTAAAGACAAGCCAACTACCTTGTTCGAGAAGGCCGGATAGCTGGAATTGAGCAGCCGTCGCGCAGATAAGTCTTACGGAGATAACGCCCTTATGGTGGATTCCTACGAAACTATACCAGTCGTCCCACTTCGCGATGTTGTGGTCTTTCCTCACATGATGATGCCGTTCGTCATTGGTCGACCATCATCGACCAGAGCGCTTGAACACGCTCTGCTGAAGGACAAGCGGATTTTCTTGGCAGCTCAACACGACGCTACAAACGATGACCCGGCACCAAATGATATCTACACCATGGGTTGTGTAGCTAACATCGTGCAAAGCCTGAAACTTCCGGACGGTAATGTGAAGGTCCTCGTTGAAGGAGTGGACCGAGCGCGTGCAATGGAGTGGAAGGAAGATAAGGGTTTCTATCGCGTCGTCATCAAGGTGATCGAAAAGCAGGGCGAGACTGAAGATGACATCGAGAGCACGATGAGCAAAGCAGTCTCTCTCTTCGAACATTACGTCAAACTTTCGAACACCTTACATTACGATGCAATGGTTGCCGCTGTGCGTGTGGACGACCCAAGTAAGCTAGCAGATACAATCGCCGCCCACCTCCTCGTCGGTGTTGACGAGAAGCAAAACCTGTTGGAAATCCTTTCGCCAACTGAGCGATTAAACCGGATTGCTGGCATCATCGAGGCTGAAGTCGACAAACTTCAGGTGGACCGCCGAATCCAATCCCGCGTCAAAAAGCAAATGGAGAAGGCACAGAAGGAGTACTACCTAAACGAGAAGATGCGAGCAATCCAGAAGGAATTGGGTCGCAAAGAGGACAAAGGAAACGAAATTGATGAGTTAAAGACAAAAATCGAAGAAGCGAAAATGCCTTCGGAAGTTGAAGAGAAGGCCGTCCAAGAACTCAAACGTCTTGAGTCGATGCCTCCGATGTCGGCTGAGGCGACAGTGTCACGGAACTATATTGAGTGGCTAATAGCGGTGCCCTGGCACAAGAAATCTCGTGAAAGTCGAGACCTTAACCGCTCTGAGCAGATTCTGAATGAAGATCATCACGGACTCGATAAGATTAAGGATCGAATCCTAGAATTTCTGGCTGTCAGAACACTTGTTAAGAAGCCAAAGGGAACCATTCTTACGCTGACCGGGCCTCCTGGCGTGGGCAAGACCTCACTCGCAAAATCAATCGCTAGAGCCACAAACCGAAAATTTGTGCGGCTGTCACTTGGTGGTGTGCGAGACGAAGCTGAAGTCCGCGGCCATCGGCGCACATACATTGGCGCATTCCCGGGCCAAATCATCCAAATGATGAAGAAAGCGACCACCCTGAATCCGGTCTTCTTGTTGGATGAAGTTGACAAGATGTCGATGGATTTCCGTGGTGACCCGTCAGCAGCTCTGCTAGAGGTCCTTGACCCTGAGCAAAACAACACCTTTCTCGACCATTATCTGGATGTCGAGTATGACCTATCGCATGTGATCTTTATATGTACCGCAAACGTTCTACACACGGTGCCGCAGGCGTTACGCGACCGAATGGAGGTCCTCCAACTGCCTGGCTATACCGAACTGGAAAAGATCGAAATCGCAAAGCAATTTCTCTCGCCGAAAGCTATTAAGGCCACCGGCCTTACCACCAAGCAACTGACCTTCACTGATGAGGCCTTCCAGACAATCATCCAACGCTACACCCGTGAGGCTGGTGTCCGAAGCCTTGAACGGGAGATTTCCTCTGTCTGTCGAAAGGTCGCACGCAAAGTGGTACTTGAAGGTAAGAAGTTCTCCGAAGAGTTCACATCAGAAAAGATTACTGAGTACCTGGGGGTACCCCGCTTCCGACCGTCGATGGCTGAAGAGCAAAACGAGGTCGGTGTGGCAACTGGTCTAGCCTGGACAGAGGCCGGAGGAGAACTGCTGGTAACTGAAGCAATGCTTATGCCTGGACGGGGGCGGCTAACGCTCACCGGCAAGCTGG
Organism: Acidobacteriota bacterium; assembly: GCA_002730735.1. GTDB lineage: Bacteria > Acidobacteriota > Vicinamibacteria > Vicinamibacterales > UBA823 > UBA11600. Next base: position 36,068 of record PCAU01000008.1, read on the forward strand.
GTGATGTTATGCAGGAATCTGCGCAGGCGGCAATGAGTTACGTTCGCGCAAAAGCGGATGAACTGGGGATTCCAAGTAACTTCCACAGGAAAACCGATGTTCACGTGCACGTACCTGAAGGAGCCATTCCAAAGGATGGCCCCTCAGCTGGTATTACGCTCGCGACTGCTCTCGTGTCGGCGCTTGCCAACGTAGAGACAAGGCGCGACGTCGCGATGACTGGTGAAATCACATTGCGCGGTAAAGTGCTGCCGATCGGCGGCGTTAAAGAAAAGGTGTTAGCTGCCCATCGAGCCGGACTAAAGGACATTATCCTGCCTAAAGACAACGAAAAGGATTTGGCGGACATCCCTAAAAATGTCACTGACGTGCTCAATATCTACATGGTCGAAACAATGAACGAGGTATTGAAAATCGCCATGAGTCGACCACTACAGGCAACTCTGCCAACCGCATCCGAGTCGGCTCCGGCTTCATCGGACGATACGATCACGCACTGAGCCGCGATCGGGTAGCAGAAAACTGGGATACGGCCAGTCCACTGCCCGGAATATTTAGCCGTGAAAATCCTGCAGGTCGATCTGATCTCAAGCACTCCCGGCGCTGCCAGCCTGAGATCTCCAGTCAGATCCCAGATTGTATTCGTCGGCCGATCCAACGTAGGAAAATCTAGCCTGATAAACGCTCTCATACGCCGCAAACTAGCACGCACAAGCCGTTCGCCTGGCAAGACTGATCTCGTCAATATCTACCGAGTACGGCTTGCCGTTACTGCAAATCAAGTTCAGACGATCGATTTTGTCGACCTACCAGGATATGGTTACGCGCGAGGAGGAACACGACGCGCCGAGTCATTCGCGAAGATTACCGAACATTATTTCAAAGCTGCCAGAGAACCATCAGTCGCTGACGGTTCCGCCATGTTGGCACTTCACCTAGTTGACTCTCGGCATTCCGATCTCAAATCCGACCGAGATGCTCACGCCTGGTTGGAGAGCCATGGCCTGACAACGATAACGGTGGGTACCAAAGCTGATACTGTGCCACGGGCGGAGCACAAACGTGTAGCACAAACGCTTGGTAGCCGTACCGGAGGACGAGTTTTATTATTGTCGGCCAAGAGTGGGGATGGACTTAAAGACCTCTGGAAAATGATCATTCAAGCTTCAGACCGCAGGTGATGAAGCACCGGACAAACTGTTGGCGCTAGATCGACACACACGAGTGCGTGATATACTTCTAGCTTCGCTTGTAGTTGGGGAGAACAGACAGTGAGGGAAGGCATTCATCCTGAGTATTTTGAGGTCGAAGCGCGGTGCGCTTGCGGTGCCGCCTGGAAAACTCGGTCGACCAAGAAGGAACTTCATCTTGAAATCTGTTCAAGTTGTCATCCATTCTTCACGGGAAAACAGAAACTGATCGACACTGAAGGACGCGTTGAGCGCTTCACCAAGAAGTTCGGTTCTCAGACCGTAGCCTCAGTGAAAGAACAGCTCGAGCGGAGGAAGGCCAAGAAGTCGGCAGAATCTTAGAACGTGTCGAGATAGCTTCCCACCATCCCCGGGAATCCACGCACTGCTAGAATCCCACCCGTTCACTTTCGTGACTACGAAATCCCTCGGCAGCGTAGCCTTTCTCACTCAGAGGACGGGCTAACGAAAAAGTAACGTTCTGGAGAGTATTCCAGTTTGGGAACATCCAGAAAGACGATTTTGGATGTGAAAATCGGAATGTTGCTAGATTAGAGAACGAGACTGGCAGCCATCAACCGGTATACAGGCCCCACTCACCCAACTGGCCCTAGACGAAGCTAAAAAAGCGACTACTTCACCGATCTCCTCAGGCCTGCCGAATCGACCAAACGGAAGCTCGTGTTCGATGAATTTTGCTATGCCTTCTGGATCTGCTTGCTGACGGGTGTGCCAAGAACCGCCAGGAAACAAAATGGAACCAGGAGCCAGGCTCAAAACACGAATCCCCTCGGGGGCCAACTGCTGCGCCATCGACTTACCCAAACTAATTTCGGCTGCCTTGACAGCATTGTAGGTCATTCTCCCGCCAGATTCGCGGCCCCAAATCGACGTGATCATGATAATGACACTACCCTTACGCTTGCGAAGATGCGGAACCGCAGCGCGTGACGCACGAATGGCCGGGTACAGAGTGACGTTGAATGCAGCCTGCCAGTCTTCGTCGGTCGCAGCGGTAATGTCGCCTCCACCAGCTTTCCCGACGTTATTGACAAGAATATCGAGTCCACCAAATGTTTCAACGGTCTGGTCGACAAGCTCCGAGATGCCGCTGGCCGTCGAGACGTCAACCTGCATAGCCAAAACGGAGTTAACTCGTCCTGAGACAGCCCTCAACTCATCTTCAGCCTCGGCTAACCGATCGGCATTACGAGCACAGATCGTAACTCGGCACCCTTCTTCGATGAGCGCCTTGGCACTCGCAAAACCAAGGCCCTTACTTGAACCAGTGACAATTGCGATCTTGTCGTTTAGTCCGAGATCCATCCCATTCCTATCTTGCCCAAGGCGAAAAACTCAGGGCGAAAAGCGCAGAGGGACGTACAAGCGAACGGGCCGTTGCCCACCAGCAACGACCCGTTCCAATTGGTGCTCCGCGAACCTATGCGCAGCCACTCGTCGTGCCGCAATTATTACATTTGTAGCAACTACCGCTGCGCATCATAATCTCACCGCACGTCGAACACGGCGGCGCATCTTCATGGTTTTGGATAGCAGCGAACGAGGCTGTGACTCGTTCAACCGAGCCGTTACCATTGCCCGCTGTCTGATCGAGCGGCAATTTGGGTTCCTCGACCGGCAACCCTTCTGGCGCAATCGGCTGGTTGACGCCAGCCTCAAACTGCGCCTCGCTCGAGAGAAACTTTGTCGCCATCCAACGAAAAATGTAATCGACGATCGACTTCGCGAACCGCACTTCCGCATTCTTCGTCATGCCCGACGGCTCAAACCGCACGTGTGTAAACTTGTCGACCAACACCTGCAATGGAACGCCGTATTGCAGTGCATAGGACACCGCCTGCGCGAACGCATCAGCGAACCCTGAGATCGTTGACCCTTCCTTTGCCATAACCAGAAATATTTCTCCCGGCGAACCATCTTCGAACAATCCAATCGTGATGTAGCCCTCGTGACCGGCAATTTCAAACTTATGGGTAATCGCTTGACGTTCATCGTGTAGTCGACGGCGGACCGGTTGGCCAACGAGGCCTTCTACTACTCCGATCATCCCGGTCTTAGCATCACGCGACGTGTTGAGAGGTTGAGTCCGTTTACTGCCATCACGGTAGATCGACACTGCCTTAGTACCTAGCCGCCACGAATCAACATAGGCCTTCTGAATCTCCTCAGCTGTCGCCTCCTTCGGCACGTTAACAGTTTTTGAGATAGCACCTGAAATAAATGGCTGAGTGGCACCGATCATCCTGACATGTCCCATATAGTGAATCGACCGTTCACCTTGTGCAGGTTTAAAAGCACAGTCAAAAACCGGAACATCCTTATCCTTCAGATGCGGGGCTCCCTCGATTGTCTCGTGCTCATCAATATGAGCAATGATCTCGTCAACTTCTGACGACGAATAGCCCAGACGGTCCAGCGCCATCGGTACCGTATGGTTGACAATCTTCATCATGCCACCACCAACAAGCTTCTTATACTTGACAAGCGCGATGTCGGGTTCAACACCAGTCGTATCGCAATCCATCATGAACCCGATCGTGCCAGTTGGAGCCAGCACGGTTGCCTGAGCGTTACGGTAGCCATATTCTTCACCCAAATCGACCGCGTCGTTCCACGACTGCTTGGCCGCAGCGTAAAGCTCACTCGGTACGTTTGTCCGGTCGATATCCTTCAGTGCCGTGCGATGCTTCCGCATGACTCGCAGGAACGGCTCCTCGTTCTTTTCGTAACCATCAAACGAACCGCCGTGGTCACGAGCAATCCGTGCCGACTGCGCGTAGGCTTCGCCGGTCATCAGCGCCGTAATCGCGGCTGAATAGTCTCGGCCTGCCTGGCTGTCATAAGGCAATCCTCTGGACATTAGGAGCGCGCCCAGGTTGGCATAACCCAATCCGAGGGGACGGTAGTCGCGACTGTTCCGCTCAATCGCCTTCGTTGGATAGCTTGCGCAGTCAACGATGATTTCCTGCGCCGTGAGCAGAGTACGCACCGCCGCCGTAAACGACGCGTGGTCAAAGTCACGCGCCTCATCAACAAAGGTCATTAGATTCAACGAGGCCAAATTACAAGCTGAATCGTCAAGGAACATATATTCCGAACACGGGTTGGAAGCATTGATTGGAGCAGTGTTCGGACACGTGTGCCAGTCATTAATTGTCGAGTCGAACTGCATTCCAGGATCACCGCATACATGAGTCGCTTCGGCAATCTGCTGCATCAAGTCTCGCGCCTCATAGGTGTCCATAACTCGACCATCACTCACAGCATGCGTCTGCCACGCACCGTCATCCAGCACCGCGCGCATAAATTCGTCGGTCACGCGAACACTGTTGTTTGAATTTTGAAAAAATACTGAAGCATAGGCCGGTCCGGTAAACGAGCCATCGTAGCCAGCGTCAATGAGCGCCCAAGCCTTGTGCTCTTCTTCAACTTTGCAGTTAATAAATGCTTCAATATCAGGATGCTCAGCATTTAAGACCACCATCTTCGCAGCCCGGCGGGTCTTACCACCTGACTTAATGACACCGGCAAATGCATCGTAGCCTTTCATAAACGAAACCGGTCCAGACGCCGTGCCGCCACCCGCCAACGCTTCTTGGGACGAGCGGATGGAAGAAAGATTTGAGCCCGTGCCAGAGCCAAACTTGAACAACATCCCCTCGGTCTTGGCCAAGGTCAAAATGGAGTCCATGGTGTCCTGCACAGAATTGATAAAGCAGGCTGAACATTGCGGTGCCTTTTCAAAGCCGCAGTTAAACCAAACGGGGCTGTTAAACGCTGCTCGTTGGTTCACGAGAAGATACTTTAGGTCGTCGCTGAAGGCTTGCAGGTCACCGGGACTTGCAAAATATTTTTTTTCACGCGCCCATTCAGTGATCGTTTCAACTACGCGGCCAATGAGCTGCTTGACGCTGCGCTCACGCCCGTCTGTTCCTAGTTGGCCACGAAAGTATTTTGAGACAACGATGTTTGTCGCCTGCTGTGACCAGTCCTTCGGAATCTCAACGTCATGCTGTTCAAAGACGTTCTCGCCTCGCTCATTACCGATTACGGCAGAGCGCGTTTCCCATTCGATTTCGTCGAACGGATCGACACCGTCCCGAGTGAAGAACCGCTGAAATTCCAGTCCGGACGCTGCCGACTTGGAGCGCCGCGTCGACTCCGGCAAGCCATCTTGAGTCGTTTGTGGTTGCTGCGCTGCGCCTCTGTCCATACTTACCTCTCAGAAAACAATCGAGCCCGAGACCTTACCCCAAGGTCCCGGGCCGTCGCAGGATGCTGAAAATAACTCCTTCTACGCCTCTCTGTTGAGCTGCGCCCTTCGCAGGGCCGAACCGAGAGGCTAGGAACCATCCTCAGCAGGCCTGTTAGATCCTACGGCGGTCAACTATGCGTCCTGCTTATCGGTTTGTCAAGCCTCAAACTACAAGATATGGGGTAAAGCTTTAGGTCAAACGCAAGATGTTGGTAAAACTGGCCTAATCCTGAATACTTGCAATTCAGATGTACAAGCTCTGTCACGGTTCTTCCCCGACCGGTCAAGGACTGGTACAGTCAGACCGTGTACTTAGATGAGATCGATTCATCCGTCGACCCACCATCCGCAGTTAACCCGGCTGTGCCCAACACACCTCAGTTGCTCAACCGACAACGCGAAGGTTTGAAAACACGCATCAGGGCTTTCGGTGAGGTAGTACTCTGTTCCGATTTCCCAACACAGCTGATGTTGATTCAACTGCTCGCATGGATCGGCCTACGCCCGTTACTAAGCGACGGACGACTGTCGTTACTCTACATCGCTACACTCTCGCTCGTGGACGCAGCAGTATTGATAACGTTGATTCTATGGTTTCTTCGTTGCCACAGTGAATCGGCACGTAGGATTTTTCTTGGGAGTCGGTCGATCGGACGCGAAGTCCGTCTCGGCGTACTACTCGTTCCTGGCGTGGTCTTGTTCGTACTCCTAACTCTGACTCTCATCCAAAACTTTGCACCGTGGCTCCATAACGTAGAAGAAAATCCGCTCGAGTCGCTCTTGCAAACACCTCGCGACGCCATTATCTTCGGGTTGGTGGCGATTGTCGCCGGAGGCGTACGCGAAGAACTTCAACGAGCCTTCATCCTTCACCGGTTCAAAGAACACCTAGGTGGAGCACCGGTCGGCCTCGTGGTCTTCAGTGTCATGTTCGGCTTAGGGCATCTAATACAGGGATGGGACGCAGCCCTTGTCACCACGATGCTCGGTGTGGTGTGGGGCGTCGTGTTTCTTTCAAGAAGAAGTGTTATCGCGCCGATAGTGAGTCATACTGGCTTCAACGTACTGGAGATCGTGCGACACTTATCGCAGTGAAGCAGTTCCTACCCTTCCTCGTCTAGACGGGTCACCTTTACACGGAGAGACAGCCTCGTGATCCAATCGGCAATGAGCGCTCCTTGGCGCTCCTCCTGTAAATCCCGCCGCACCTGATCGCGAATCCGATCGAAGGGCTGTCTCTCCCCGCCTACCGAATAATGGTTTATCTGCCTGCGATAATACTGTGCCAATTCAGCCTCTGTTGGTTGGACCATCGATCCGAATCGCTGTTCAAGATAGTTCTCGACCCGCCAACCCTTAAGCAGTACGCGCGCCAAGCCTGTCTCGGTCATACCAACCTCTGCAAGCGCGTGCAGAAACGCTTCGTGCGTTGGGAAGCTACTGCGCAAGTCGTCGAGCTTGGCCTTAATAACACCGACTCTTGGTTCGGGAACAATAAACCGGTTTACTTCTGCGAGGATTAAAGCTCGGTCGATCAACCGCGTGAGCACATCAGTTTCGTTGCGAGCATCTGGTATCAAACCAAACGTAGTGACAGCCCGCACATCGGATAGCATAATGACGTCACTGCCGACCACTGCAATCACCCGATCAATAATGTCGGTTCGCGCATGCAACATGATGGCGGAAGCGACCCATATGAACACAGCAAACCGACACACCGCCTGAAATCGTCGCAAGCCTTTGTATTTCATCTTTAGAACGCCTGTCCGATGCTCACATGAAGAGCTGTCAAACTCTCCAAGACTCCACTACCGAAATCGCGCTGGTCGAGTTTAAATCCAAGGTCAACCCGGATCGGCCCGATGGGTGACCGGTAACGCAAACCAAAACCGGCACCTCCACGAAGACCACCAAACGTCATTCGTTCGACTGTCTTAAACACATTACCTACGTCAAGGAACGCAACAGCTCCCAGACTCTCCCAAATCGGGAACCGGAGTTCATTATTGACGATGATCAGACTATTCCCACCTTGGGGAAACCCATCCTGGTCAATCGTTGAGTCATCGCCCAAACGGTCGAGGGCGAAGCCCCGCACCGTCGTTGAGCCGCCAGCGAAAAACCGCTCGCTCGCAGGGAGATCACGTATAACGGTTTCAACTGATTGACCGTCTGCTGCTAAAACTGGATTCCCATTATTATCGATGACCTTGACTGCCCTCGAAAAACCAGTGGCCAACCCAACCCGGAGCCCAGAGGCAAAGACCATCGATGATGTCCCGGGTAAACGCCGGTAAAAAAACCCCTGCATTAGCGTCTTCGCAAACCCAACCTCAGAGCCTATCGCCCGGCCAGCCAACCCTGTGTCAACGCTCAAGAGTTCGCCACGCGTTGGATCGAATGGGTCGTCACGGCTATCCCGAATGAACGCCCCTGAAAACGTCGATAGTGCAATCCCGGAAAACAACCTGTCGATGAGATGCTCTTCCTCCGTATTGAAGCGCTCGTCAAACAACTGGTCTCGGTTAAACGTATAGCCACCAGTGAAGATTGTGGTTGAGCCAAGAGGCCTTCGCCACTCAACGCGCACACCACGCTGTTTGAGATTGAAACTCGATCGAATCGATTGTTCAATGAAAGCCGAGAACAGTAGTTCCCCAGTCGAATTAAAAACGCGCGGTTCGCGAAATGTGGCCAGCATCCTATATTCGTTGAATCCAAAGTTGCTCGAATTATCATTAACGATCTGATCGTTATCTGGCCGGAGACTCACTCGCGTAAATAAGTTAACTGAGCGGTTCTTGCCCCACAGATTTCTTCGGCCGATCTCAATAAAGCCTCTCGGAGCAAACTCGACTTGCTCAACTGCAGCACCACTTTCTCCGCGCCCCCGACGTAGTCTAGTTCCAGCTTCGAACCCGCCACCGTAGCCGAGTGTTGTCGCTGGCACCTCCTCGACTGCTACCAGAACATCGCGTCTGGTATCACTGCTATGGCTAATTTCAGTAATCCTAATCCTGCGGAATAATCCAAGTGCTCCTAAGCGCCGCCGGCTTTCAGTAAGTCGGTCCTGGCTCAGCGGTTGACCAGGCACCAGTGTTATTTCTCGACGGATTGTTGCGGTGCTAACCTGGAACTGCCCGGTAATTAAGACGTGATCGACGAGAATTTGCGGTCCGGCTTCAACAACGTGAGTAAGGTGGGCTTGGCGGGTACCGGGGTCAAAAGAGGCGTCTACGCGAACGCTCGCAGTCTCATAGCCCAGACTAAGCAGCCGCTGTAGGATCGCGTCTCGGTCCGCCAAAGCAACGGCTCGCTCGTAGACTACACCGGGGCGCGCCGCTATTGCCGCCTGGAGATCTGGAACGACAGAATTTGGTGCGCCCTCGATTTCGATGGAACCGATGACCATGCGAAGCCCTTCGGCCACTGTGAGTCGAAGATGCACCATAGGACCCAAAGGACTGGATTCTTCTACAACCTCCGTTGTTATATTGGCGTTCGGATAGCCAGCTTCCCGATAAGCAGCAAGTATCGCGGTGACTCTCTCATCAAAAGTCGCCTCCACGAACGGATCACCAACGACGACCCCAAGCCTGTCCTGAAATACAGCACGCGGGAACAATTGATGGCCCTCGATCTCAATGCCGCCAACTCGTACAACTGGCCCGCGGTCGACGTGGTAAACAATCTTCAGTTCCTGTTCATCGCCGGTTCGAGTGTAGTCGGTTATTGCTCGTCGGAAGCCACGCTGCTGAAGATAGTCCAGGAGTCGACGATTGGAGTCCTCTAATAAATCCTCATCAACCGAGCTCTCACGGTCTATTGTTACAAGGGCATCCTGAATCTCAGCCGGTAGCGAGTCTCCCTTAAACTCGACCATTACACGGGGCCCCGCATCTACCGTCAAAGTAAGATCGAGTTGAAGTCCACCGGGCCTAGCCTCCACAGTGTGGTCAGCCACAGCTTCAAAGTACCCATCTTGTTTCAGATTATTAACGTAATCGATCAGATGCTGCTCCAGCGCTTCGCGATCGAGATGTTCGCCGATTCGAAGGTCGAGTCGTCGAAAAATATTCGCCTCTTCCTCGAGCACTTGGCCAACAAGGACAAGCGTCGCAAGACGAGCCTGCTCGCCGGCAGCAATTTCTATGGTCAGTGTCGTTAGACCACCACCTCGGTCGACCGGCGAGATTACGATACTTGTGTTTAAGTATCCCTGGTTGCGGTATAACTCACGCAGAAACCCTGCGATATCGTCTACCTGACCGAGTTGAGGCCGCTCGCCATAGCGTTCGTCAATCGCCTCACGGAGATCGCCGCGAGACAATCCTAAGTTTCCCCGGAATGCGAACCGATCGACGATCTTAATTGGAGTCAGTTTATAGAGCAGTACAACGCCCCCATCCCGTAGATTTGCATCCACGCGAATATCGCTGTAGTAGCCTAGGCTAAAGAGGTGCCAGATGCTCTCGCGAACGTCTGTCATCGATAACGGTGTCCCCACGCTTGTAACAATTAGCTCTTCACTCCCAGGAGTTGGCATTGCACCCCCGAAGTCGAGTTTCACATCAACAATTGGAAGTCCCAGGTAGGTATTGACATCCGCCACCGCACCTAAAGAGACACAAGTGAACCAACCTGCCAAAACCAAACTGGCTAAGTGACGCACCGCAAACCACAACTTCCGGCCCTCGGTGCACGACGAGTGGTTAAGTGGGATCATCTAGAAGGCGTGACGCACACGAAAGTCAATTGCGTAAGTACGGTCTTCATTTTGGGATAGCACCCAAGAAAGCCGGTCGCTCTGGTCATACTCTAGCAAAATAAGTAAATCGCGCTCTCCACCCGTCAGGGCACGCGACAAAGTTAGATATGCCCGGTCAGAAACGCGCTTGCCAATAGTTAGCCTCGCTGTTGGCCTTAACTCGGCCGTTTGTCTCGAAGTCGCATCGCTCAGCGACGACCCAATCTGGAAACTATCAACACCGAACGACTCCTCAACCACTTGACCAAAGCCTGACGAGATCGGATTCGTTAGTAGTTGTGCCGCCCGCGCCTGCAGTAACTGTCGATCGGCCTCGGTTCCAGTACGAATCGCCCTGAGCTCACCCTCGGCAGGATCGTGGACACTACCAAGCAACAAGGCAAGAATGTCAATCGCCGGTAGCGGTGGATCCGAAGTGAGGTCAGGAACAAATCGTTCAGCTGTACCAGCGGCGTGAAAAATCACACGATAAATCTGACCCGGCACTCTTACACTTGTTTCAGCCTCAACATCAAAGAAGGGATCAATTTTAGTGGGGTCACTGAAATCTACGCTCCCACTAGTTACAAAATACCGATTACCCTCAAAGAATACTTCGCCACGATCGACCTCTATATAACCGAGTAACTGCGGTTGCTGTGCCGTCCCCTGCATTCTGAGGTCAACGCTGGCGGTCACACGAGCATTCCTATCTTCAACACGAAGTGTTCCAGGTGCATTGATCTGAAGGTCGTAGCGTATTGGGAACGGAGACTCAATTTCGCTTTCGGGATCATAGGTTTCGTCTTGAGTCGAGAAATTCAAGAATTGGGTATCGACTTCAAACTGTCTGACCCAAGTCGCGTCAACCACCTCAAGAACACCGACAAGTATCGGATCCTCAAAGGACCCTTGTAATGAAAGATCAGCATCAATCACAGAACGGATCCCCTCTGGGTAGCGTAATTGCATCCCTTGGCCAGTCAGTGTCATGTCCAACTCACCAGGCAGATAGCCGTCAAGACCGACCCGTCCCCCAAACTGCACTAAGCCGCCACCGAGCGTGGCCGACAGATCATCCAAGTGAATACCTTCAGCATCAAAAACAGCTCGACCGTTGACCGCTTCCAGTGAGTGTGGCAGAGAGAAAAGTCGAAGTCGGCCGTCGGTTACCGCCGCGAACCCATCCAGAACCGGCACATCGATCGAACCGCGAATCTCAGCCACAAGTTCCGCGTTGCCTGAACTTCGAATATCGCCGATAAAACCTTGAAGAATTCCGAGGTTCGCATCACCCGTTGCCCGAATGGCAACCTCATCGGTTCGAAGGCGAACTTCGCCAGAAAGATTTAGGGCGGTGCCCTCCCCTCCTAGTTGCATCTGCTCAATCCGGACGACTTCCTGGTCTAAAGCAATGCGAACGTCACCGTCGTTGCGTAACTCGTAATCGAAGAGTCCTAATTGCAAGTGCTCAATAGTCGTATCTACCAGAAGGTGCTCAGGATTACTGAGCTCGCCCACAATTCGGGTTGATCCACTCGCAAGGACCGTGGTGTACGGCTGAAGTCGAGGTTCGAAAACCCTTATGTAGGGATCGAGCGCGGTATCGGTGAAACGGAATGCTAACTCAGCGTCACCCTCCGTCGTCAGAGCAACTCGGCCTAGCGCTGAAATCGCCAGCCTCGGTGAGGCCGCTTCAATTTCAATCTCCAACTCCTCGTTTCTCACACCGATGCGTCCGGTCACCTGCCCAATTTCCTCCTCACTCATGAAAAGGCTATCCACCCGACCACGAACATCGTAGTTGGGAGTCTCAAACACCCCGACACCTGAAGCGGTAAACTGGAGCGTCCCCGAAAGGGGTGCGTATGGGTTCTCGACCGTCGCCACCTCCGACATCGGAATTCCATAACCATCCGCATTGAATGTGTAGGTGCCTAGCCAATTGACGAATGCAGCACCGGTGACGACGCCGCCGCCCTTGACCATCTCCACACCATCGAGCCGAACACCTACACCTTCGAAACGGAGCCCCGCAACACCAGATTCAACTGGTTCACCGTATGCTGTACCGTCGCGCATCGACATCTGACCGAACCCAAACGGCGCCTCGTAATGTCCATAGAGATGTAATTCGCCAGACAGCAACCCTTCGACACGGTACCCTTCTTGCTCAAATGCTGTAAGAAAATCTGTAGCGCTCCGATCGGTGATTTTGAACGTGGCGTTCATTTCTTCATCACCATCGGTTCGCGGATAGCTAAAAGCGAATCGCCCATCGAATTCGATTTCCGAACCTCCGTCAGTCACATGTCCGTCCGTGATTTCGTAGTACCCGTCCTCGATGATCGCTTCACCCGACCACCGACCCCACATCACATCCCAAAGACGCATCCCTTTGGCAGCAAACACGCCCGAAACCCGTGGACTTGAAATCGTTCCCTGTATGACACCGTCAAACGTGCCCCGGCCAGAAATTTCGAACTCATTTGTCAGTTCGCCAAAAGCGGTCATGACACCCGCAAGAATTTGATCGGTCTCCTGCCAATCGGCGCTCGTCAGGTTAAATGGGATCTCGGAATCATCACCGTAGGCAGTCCGTCCTTCAAACACGATACGTGTCCGCGGCGTAGCAATCCAACTGCCAACCGCAAGGTCGATCCACTTAGGCCCCAACCGGTAGCTCGTCGACCCACCGATAGAAAAGCGCCGGAAGGGTTGCGATGATGCGGTCTCGGGGTTTAACACCGTCTGATCAACCAATGCAGCTTGGAGCTGAACGCCATCCGGTGGTAGCGCTTCAACATGCCCTTCACCTTCGTGTTCTTGGAAATGGCCGCGTGGCCACGACATGCGGTTCCACCCCGTCGATTGACCCTGCAAACGAACACCGGCAAGGGCTAGTTTGTCGGTAAGCAGCTGCAAGTCAATATTCCGATAGTTCAGGTCAAGACGACCAGTGTTACCGTCGGGAAGATCGGGTGACCTCAGTGCGTATTCGAACTGCAATGGACCATCGTGAAAAATAGAGGAAGTATCAAAAACGTCAAAATCATCGTTGCGCCAATGGAGTGAGCCGGAAAGCTCAAGGAACGGCTGCTCATTAATCGTTGCTAGATCACTCCGGAAATCTCCGCGGAGATCATAGCCATTCTCGTACTTATGATAAGTTCCACCAAAATGACCCATTCCGCCTACAGTGAACGGGTCATGAGCAAAAAAGATGTCCCGGAGAGCTCCTAAATCTCCTTCTGATTGCACCTCGTAGTGTTGCTCTGGCCAATTCGCTGTTTCTACTTTACCCACCAGATGGGAAATGGTGCCGCTCGTCTCCAAGTCAAGTCGATCGAACATGACATCACTACCCTCAATTATAAAATCCGCTTGTACCGATGCTGTAATTGGCTCGTACAATCCGATCTGCACAGTGCCATTGGAAAACGTGACTTGTCCTCGATAATCCTTAAGTTTGGTCACGGTAATATCGAAGTTGGGCGTCACGGCGCTCCAGTTCGATCCGTAATCATCAAAAATAACTGTCCCACGATGGGCACGGATGTAGCTGAGCGTGGTAATAAACAGATCTCCGTTGTCAGAACCGTTCGCGACTGCTGCACTCTCAATATCAGCCGGGTAACCGTCAAGATCGGGGAATGTGTGGCTACCGTCAGGAAAACTCTCGAGAACCATCTCCCAATCAGCTATCTCAATAGAATCGAAGAGGAGTTCACGACGGAACAATGATGACCAGGGCATCGACACAACGATGCGATCCGCTCGCAGGAAAGGACGATCGTCAGGCGTCGGACCCTCAATAACCAAATCCTCAGCCAGAAAACGACCGGGGAAGAGATAGACGGACAACTTTCCAACGTGCATCGGCCGGCCCACTTGCTGAGACCCTATCTGTTCAACTTGACCGCGGAGTGCAGGACCAACATCCACTGTTACGCTCGTCACTACAAGAGCCGCAACCAGCCCCACGCCCAAGACGAGAGGTAGCCGGGCAAACCTCCACCTACCACCTTTGACAGCAGGCATCGTCACATCAGCGTTCGAATCTGTTCTGGATTCCTTCACACGCAGCTCATCCAATCAGTTACTTACTCAAAAGAGACTAGCGTCTGTCCAACCTCAACAGTCATCCCTTCACGAACAGGCACCTCCCTTATGCGCCCTTCTTTCGGTGCCGTCAAAACGTTCTCCATTTTCATTGCCTCAACGACAACAAGAGCCTGTCGTTTCAAGACCTCGTCCCCAGCTGCAACCATCAGTCGCACGACCCGACCGGACATCGGAGCAACGACATCTCTTCTTCCGGAGACGTCCTCCTCCCTCACTTGACGCACTGCCCGTCGGCTATCGACGACAACCTGAAACACCCCCCCACGAAGTTGGACGTCAAATTGTGCACGGCGGCCGGTAGCCACCAGCGCCACCTCGTGACTCGTTGGCATCCCGTTTAGGCGAATTATCGATAGCCTGCCGGTGCCCAAGCGACGAACATCAACCTTGTGTTGCCGCCCGTCTACATCCACTAATAGGTGGTGCCCAATTGACGCCACTGGCCTTTTAACCATCACCGTTCGCACCCGACCGTTGACTTCAATGCCGAAACGCATACTTCCAGTAAATTAGGTGCGCAATGCGGCCGCCCGTGCCGCTCGACGCCATGGCGAGCTCGTTTCCAAGGGTTCTGTTGTTTCCCCTCCAACGGATTCCAGAAAAGCGTGCGCCGCCATACCAATCACGGCGACCTCCTCCGCTTCAGATGAGGGATCAGTGAAAGCTCGCCCATCTCGTTCGGCTAGGATAGCGTCGACAAACGTTGTATCTATGGCTCCTTCGGCGAACGCGCGGCTGCGAATTAGCCACTGAAAGAACGGGATCGTCGTCTTGATACCCTGCACCCTAAACTCGTCCATCGCCCGACGCATCCTAGCGATAGCGTGCGTTCGATCCGCGCCCCATGCAACAACCTTCGAAATCAATGGGTCATAAAAAACAGGCACCTCGCCACCCACAACAGCACAGCTGTCCTCGCGAATACCTGGTCCCGAAGGCGACTGCAGGCCACGGATACGTCCAGGAGATGGCAAGAATGACGCATCAGGGTCTTCAGCATAAACCCGGCATTCGATGGCGTGTCCAGTCGGTTTAAGCGCATGCTCTAGAGTAATATCGAGCCTTTCGCCTTGAGCGATACGAAGCTGCCACCGAACCAAGTCAACTCCCGTAATTGCTTCGGTTACCCCATGCTCGACCTGTAAACGTGTATTCATTTCAAGGAAATAGAAGTCGCCTGATTCATCGACCAGAAATTCAACAGTTCCAGCATTTGTGTAGTCGACCGCCTTGGCGATCGACACGGCTGCGTCGGCCATGGCCGTCCGACGTTGAAGTGACATTCCTGAGGCGGGTGACTCCTCGACCAACTTTTGATACCGGCGCTGGATTGAGCACTCGCGTTCGACAAACGGCACGACCGTACCGTACTCGTCGGCTAGGATTTGGATTTCGATATGTCGCGGGAATTGAAGCTGGCGCTCAAGATACACTGCATCGTCGCCAAACGCTGACCCAGCTTCAGAACGCGCCGTGGTGATCGCCGTAGTGATCACCGATGGCTCAGAAACCAGTCGCATCCCCTTCCCGCCTCCACCGGCCACTGCCTTGACCAGCAAGGGATAGCCGATGGTAGAGGCGAGAGCGATCATCTCATCGTGAGAAATAGCGGGGTCGACCGGCGCACCAGTACCGGGTACAACTGGAACGCCGGCAGCCACTGCTTTCTCGCGAGCCGCCACCTTTCCACCCATAAGCGCGATGGCATCTGCCGAAGGGCCAACGAACACCCGACCAGCTGCCCGAACGGAAGCCGCGAATTCTCCATTCTCAGACAAAAAACCGTATCCCGGGTGTACTGCCCATACATCAGCACTTTCGGCCACTTCTAGTATCTTGTCGACACTAAGGTAACTCTCCTTCGGTTCGCTTGCCCCAATCGCATGCGCCTCGTCAGCATAGGTGACGTGTGGCGCACAGCGGTCACACTCGGAGTACACTGCGACGCTTTCAAGACCCATCTCACGACAGGCACGCATAATTCGGATGGCGATTTCGCCACGGTTCGCGACCAGGACCTTCATGTCTTATTCTTACGGTCTCGCAGCACAGGCACCATGACCAGGCAGACAAACGATATGCGCGATCTGCCTTTTATTCTAGCACTTAAGGGCTAGCTGCTTGCCCTTATAGCGGGATGTTGCCGTGCTTCTTCGGAGGGTTCTTGTCCCGTTTACTAGTCAGGCTTTCAAAAGCGGCAACCAGAATTTGACGAGTTCGTCGAGGTTGGATCACTGCATCGAGGTAGCCTCGAGCCGCCGCGGTGTAGGGATTAGCGAACTTTTCCCGGTATTCAGCAAACTTTTGAGCACGCAGAGTCTCAGGGTCCTTGGCTGCCTCAAGTTCTCGCTTGTACAACACGTTGACTGCGCCCTCTGGCCCCATGACAGCGATTTCGGCGGTCGGCCACGCATAGTTGAGATCGGTGCGGATGTGCTTGCTTGCCATCACACAGTAGGCCCCACCGTAAGCTTTACGGGTAATCACCGTTACCTTTGGCACAGTCGCTTCTGCGAATGCGAACAGTAACTTAGCACCGTGACGGATTATGCCGCCGTACTCCTGCTGCGTACCAGGCAAGAAACCAGGTACGTCCTCGAAGGTCAACAACGGAATGTTGAAGGCGTCGCAGAAACGCACAAACCGGGCTCCCTTGACTGAGGCGTCGATGTCGAGGGTGCCCGCCAGATGAGTCGGTTGGTTGGCTACAACTCCAACACTGTGCCCACCGAGACGCACGAAGCCAACGACAAGGTTCTTGGCAAACTGTTGATGCACCTCCAGAAAAATACCATCGTCAGCAACAGAATTGATGAGCTCAACAATATTGTACGGCTGGTTTGGCGCTTCGGGGACCAGGCGGTCGAGCGCTAGGTCCTCACGATCCGGAGGATCACTTGATTCTACGATTGGCGGATCATCAAGGTTGTTACTCGGCAGGAAACTGAGAAGGTCACGTAACAAGGACAAACATTCGTGATCGTCCGCTACCGCAAAGTGGGCGACTCCACTCCTAGCGTTATGTGTTGTCGCGCCTCCCAGCGATTCCTTCGTCACCGTCTCATGCGTGACCGTCTGGATAACGTCCGGACCGGTCACGAACATATAGCTTGTACCATCAACCATGACAGTGAAATCAGTGATGGCTGGCGAATAAACCGCTCCGCCGGCGCAGGGTCCCATGATGGCCGAGAGTTGGGGTACAACTCCGGACGCCAGTGTGTTCCGAAGAAAGATGTCGGCGTAACCACCAAGAGACAGCACACCCT
Source organism: Acidobacteriota bacterium (assembly GCA_002730735.1). GTDB lineage: Bacteria > Acidobacteriota > Vicinamibacteria > Vicinamibacterales > UBA823 > UBA11600. The sequence goes on from PCAU01000008.1 coordinate 53,678, forward strand.
CCTGAATTCTCGCGCCACCCGAGTCGTTTAGACCAACGATCGGCGACCCCATCTTGACCGCTTGATCCATCAGTTTGACGATCTTAGCGGCGTTCGTCTCTGACAACGACCCTCCGACAACCGTAAAGTCCTGTGCAAATGCGAAGACAAGACGGCCGCTCACACGGCCGAATCCAGCGACCACACCGTCACCTGGTACAACCTGGTCGGTCATACCGAAATCGCGGCAACGGTGCGTGACGTAACGATCGATCTCCTGAAACGTCTCTGGATCGAAAAATAGGTCGATCCTCTCGCGCGCCGTCAACTTCCCTGCCGCGTGTTGCTTCGCGCGGCGAGCCTCACCACCCGCCTCATCGGCCCGGCGTTCAATATCGGCGAGTTTCCTATTTCCCGTATCCATGATGCTAGTCGTTTTCTTTTTTCACCCTTTTGCGCCCTGTGCCTTTTCCCAATCAGCGAGGAACTTCGCAAGGCCGATGTCGGTCAGGGGATGCTTAAACAGTGCTTCAATCACGGCCGGCGGACAAGTGCACACGTCAGCACCAAGACGACCAGCTTCGACGATGTGGAGCGGCCCACGGATGCTCGCCACCAGCACCTCAGTACCAAACTCGTAGTTGTCGTAAATATCGACAATCTGGCTGATCAATTCCATGCCTGACGTCGCAACATCATCCAGTCGGCCGACGAACGGACTAACAAAAGTCGCTCCAACCTTGGCTGCAAGGAGCGCTTGGGTTGATGAAAAAACCAGCGTCACATTGACTCGAATGCCTTCATCCGCAAGCTTTCCACAAGCTTGCACGCCAGGCTTCCCAAACGGCACTTTTACAACAATGTGCTCATCGATTCCGGCCAACTCGCGGCCCTCTTGGATCATACCGTTGACATCTGTCGCTACAACCTCAGCGCTGACCGGCCCCTGAACCGTCTGACAAATTTCCTTAAGTATCGCTCGTGAATCACCGCCCGCCCTCGCTAGAAGTGATGGATTCGTGGTAGCACCATCAATGATTCCAAGCGGAACAAGACCGGCAATATCAGCAACGTTTCCCGAATCAACGAACAACTTCATTGGCGCACTCCTTCCTGATGCGGGCGCCACCCGCAAGACGGCGGACTTGGTTACTGAGGTGACTCGGTCACCTGGTTCGACAGCTCGCTAATATTAGACGGTGCTGCCCCGTCAGCCGCCACAACAGCGTAAACATAAGTGACACCCGTCGTGCCAGTGGTGTCTCGGTAATTCGTCTCCGTCAGCAGCACCGTCATTAGCGGCTCGAGTGTGCCATTAGGCGACTCGCCGCGCAAGACCAGATAGCCCGCAAGATCAGCTTCGGAATTTGGTTCCCAGATTAAGCTGACTGCACCGACGCTTCCAACCGCTGCGAGATTCCTCGGCGCAGCTGGTGAAAACGTGTCGCGGAATTCAGCGCAGGTTGGAGAAGACGCCTCGCTCTCGATCGGATCGCCATCAACTGTCGAAATTGCCGTTACGATGTAACACCTTTCTACGCCGAACTCCACGTTNNCGTCNCTTAACTCAAACGTCTCGAGCGGCACNGCGTTAACCGGGANGGGCATTACCACATCCCCANCGGCCGGCACNNCNNCANNTGGGTTGTANGTGTANACGTTATAGGTCATGGGCTCAGCGGAGGCAATNGNNGGNGTTGANTCNAGTAGAACCNGGAGTTCCAGCGGCGCCNTCGCTTCCAGTGCCGATAAGTCGAGGGNNGGTGCCTGCACNGCGCGCATNGCATTAGGCGCGGGNNACCAAGTAATCGTTGCANCGTCCNCCGTATAGCTGACTTCAGGCGGTCCCGGAGNANTAGGAGCTGCATCCAACCGAACNCNNAGCTCGGTGGACATNTTGCCATAATCACCATCGGCCGTCAGGCCNACCGCNACGTAGGTACGTCGTGGTCGNTCCNGAAGAAACGGGAANGCTGCCGGNGTCTCAACCCAACGGAGTCCAGTCACCACTGGCACTTCAGCATCGTCTTCATTGTCTTCGTCGATATCGAAACGGCGGTCGACATCCGACAGGTCGGCCGANCTCAACATTTCNGNTGTCAACACCTCNCGCACCNCAACNGTTGCACCCNGCGCNGGNAGNTCANGNAATGNACCGNCTACTGGNGGGGNNAGCTCGGCCAGNTCCAGNTCTGCTGGCGGCCTAACNTTAATCGTCGCCACCAGAGTTGCCGCCTCNATGAACTCTTCNTCAGTCAGCGGGCTGACCCCCNNCGGCAATGGACCAAGGGTGANTGAATAAACTTCTACGGTGTCCAGATCAGCCNGTGCGGTATCGTCAGTGTTAGTAGCCGGCACNTCAAACTGGAGGTACACCTCCGCACCAAGTCGACGAGCTTCGAACTCNGTGGGCTCAGTGGGCACGATCCTAATCGGAGCCCGNGGCGGCCCCTTCTTACCACAGCCCACNGCTGNGACTAGGACCAGAAGNAANANGACCACCGTGCGANGGTACCGGATTTGACTCACAAGATGTATCGGGTGAGGTCTTCGTCCTTAACGATTTCCGCCAGCATCNGATCGACGTAGGCCGCGTCNATCGTAATCGATGTTTCAGCCATATCNGGNGCCTCAAACGAGATTTNNTCGAGGAGCTTCTCCATCACCGTGTGTAACCGACGNGCCCCGATATTCTCTGCACGTTCGTTGACNANGGTTGCCAATTCGGCCACNCGGTCCACTGCGNCGGNTTCAAAACTCAACTCGAGTCCCTCAGTTGCCAAAAGAGCCNTGTACTGCTTGANCAGTGCNCCTCGCGGCTCAGTAAGGATTCGGANGAACTCCTCCGTNCCGAGCGCCTGAAGCTCGACNCGAATCGGAAACCGGCCTTGTAATTCTGGAATAAGGTCCGAGGGTTTCGCGACGTGAAACGCGCCGGCCGCTATNAACAANATGTGGTCGGTTCGTACNATGCCGTGCTTTGTATTAACNGTCGTNCCTTCGACAATCGGCAAGANNTCGCGTTGCACACCTTCCCGGCTCACATCAGGCCCNTGCTTNCNCTCGTGNCCGGCAATCTTGTCGATCTCNTCNATGAAAATGATGCCAGCCTGTTCAACCCGCTCAACGGCTGAANNCCCGACCGANTCCATGTCGACGAGCTTCTGCTCTTCCTCCTGCACTAGATACTCCAGAGCTTCAGGCACAGGCATGCTTCGCTTACGGCTACGCCCTTGAAACAACCCTGGCAACATGTCTTTGACATTGATATCGATTTCNTCGACCGACGAGCCNGCTANTACTTCAAATGACGGAAANGACTTGTCACGGACATCAANCTCAAGNCGTCGATTGTCAAGCTGNCCATCCCTGAGTTGCTCGCGAAANTTCTCNCGTGTCCGGCGCACCTGTTCACGTGCCGCGTTCACTTCATCGCTATTACCCGNAGGTTCGATCGGTGGCAGCAGTAGNTCGAGCACCCGTTCCTCAGCGTTTTGCTTGGCGCGNTCTCTAACCTCGACCANCCGCTCGTCACGGACCATATCGACGGCAAGCTCAGTGAGATCACGCACCATGGACTCGACATCACGGCCCACGTAGCCGACCTCGGTAAACTTCGATGCTTCAACCTTTATGAACGGCGATTGTGCCAAACGGGCCAANCGTCTNGCAATTTCNGTCTTGCCAACACCCGTTGGACCAATCATNAGAATGTTCTTGGGTGCNACCTCCTCNGCNAGNTCTGGCGNGAGTTTCTGCCGTCGCATTCGGTTCCGAAGCGCGACCGCGACCGCGCGCTTAGCCTGGGCCTGCCCGANAACAAATTTGTCGAGTTCGGCAACGATCTGGCGCGGTGTTAGCGAATCAGCCGTAGAGNCGGTAGTTTNGGGCAGATAGATTGGCATCAGNGGAATTCAANGACCACGAAACAACTCNNCATCAAGAACNATTACACTTCCTCAACTGAAATCGAGTCATTCGTGTACACACAGATTCCGGCGGCGATTCGCATTGCCGCTTCGGCGATCTGGCGTGCATCGAGGTTCGTGTGTCCNGCCAGNGCCTTGGCAGCCGCGAGCGCATAGGGCCCACCAGAACCGATAGCNACAATGCCNTCATCCGGCNCTATCAGATCTCCNGTACCCGACAGNAGGAACNTNGAATCCTTGTCTGCAACAACTAACATCGCTTCCAGTCGGCGCAACACNCGATCCGTACGCCAGTCCTTGGCAAGTTCAACTGCTGACCGTTCAAGNTTGCCACGATATTGNTCGAGCTTGGTTTCGAACCTGGCAAACAGCGCGAATGAATCGGCAGCTGAACCGGCAAAGCCCGCAAGAACTCGGTCGTTGTAGAGACGNCGTATCTTCCTGGCACNTTGCTTNACAACTGTCTGGCCAAAAGTGACCTGGCCATCACCGGCCANNACAGTTCGGCCTTCATGTCGTACCGCGAGAACNGTNGTGCTGTGATGCATACCNTGAGCTTGGNANNCAGCCGTGNCCTAGNNTCGGCNGTTGAGAAAGTACCNGGACACCAACGGCGCGAGTCTACCGAATGGAGGAAAAGAGTGTCAACGTNNCAAGCCNGCCGCCAGCACGAGCCTCACNCACCTAGTGTACNTTACGGCAAATANGNCAGCNTGCAGCNGNCGGNGTGGACTTCAATCCGTCAACAGTTGTCTGTCGATGACATATTCCCCAATTTGGAGCCACTGAGAGCCGCGATGCTTGGCGAATAATTCGACTTTCGCGTCCACGAACAACCGGTGCTGCAGCATTTGGAGCCTGGGTTCAGTACTCGCGTAACCAAGCCGCGCACGCATCACAATCGGTTGGGTTGAATCACCGACCGGTAGTCCCTCAGAACTTATCGCCATCACCGTAGAGCTTCCCAACTCCTGCACGTCCTCCATGACCCGAAAGACCCCCATGACAGTCACAATTGAGATCCGGTTCTGTGCACCGTTCTTCAGTTGAAACGATACCTGCGGGACGAGTTTATTCCTTCCATCCGGTTGGATACCACTATCGAACCAACCTGTCGTTACGTCGGTGACGAGTAACTCGCTGGTAACATCGAGCGGCTCTCCTCCGCATCCGGAAAGAAAACCCACCACGGTGAGGACAAGGCTTAGCAGAGTCCCTTGCAAGACACGAGAGGTCCGATAAACGTATTGCATGAAACTTGTAGATCAGAATTCTGAGTACTCGATCCGGCTCAGCGCTTCGCTCCTAGCTATTTCCCCCTGCCTGAGAGCGATAAGAACATTCCCGCGCACCCGCAGCATCAGCCCAAGACCCCTTGGTAGGTCGGTCGGCGAGTCACCGCGGTTGCCACTGGACGTAGTGGCTACGGTCAGCCACTCGTTCGCCGCCAGCGGCAGTGAGTCAGTGTAGTCCAACATTGCATTAGCGAGCGCGTCCCGAATCTCCATCGCGTACACCTCGCTCGGGTCGACATCAGGTGGCGGTGGCGATGGCGGTGGCAGCGGGTGACCAACTAGCGACTCTAAACTCTGGAGAGCCTCCTCAAGCGAGTCCCGCACGTCCACGTTACCCAACGAACGCACATGTTCCCGCAACGATTGCAGCGTGGGTCCAAGCTCATCGCGTCGTCGATTCAAGTGGCGAAACACCCAAGAGAGACTACGTCGCAGCACCGGTATCTGCACGTCGAAGAATAGACCGTAGCCGTCTAATCTAAAACCATGAGCCCCTGTATTCCCCATAAATCGTGCGGCCCCGGGCGTCGATTCCTCCATCCTTGACGCGAAATTCCGTGCGCTATGCTCAACTGCCTCTTCAAACGCCCGCTCCACGACTCGCAACTGGTATCGCAACTGACTAGAGTCTGCCCTTCCAGCCGCAACCTCCGATGACGGCTGGGCCTGCGACGAAACACTGGTCGCAACTAAGATCAAGACAAGACAGATCATGGTTTTCAAGGTGCACCTCCCACAACTAGCGTCCGGACGACACCCGCACTAAATAATCCATGAGTTCGCCGTGTTGCACTACTTCAGCATCGAACAGGTGTTGATGTCGGTCCATTTGTTGATCGATACGGACCAGGTCGGCCTGCCGCTGCGCATCAGCCTCACGCAAAAGCACCGCAAAGCGCTGCGCTAATTCGCGCTGCTGTCGGCGTTCACTCTCCTCGATCAGCCGCTGAACACGAACAAGGACCGATTCCTCACTCACTTCAGAACCGATAGTCTCGCTCGTTTGGGGCAGCGCACCAGAACTGAACGTTTCAAAATCTCGCCGTAGCTCAGATTCAAGCGCGGCCAGTTCGGCGTGCCATATTGCTTCCGTACCACTCTGGGTTGGCTCAGATGAGAGAACGCCGTCAGACCACGCGGAACGCACGACTAGTCCGTCGTCTCCATATCGGATTTCGAGATTCGCGACCAAGGTGACAACCACCAAAACAAGGACAGCAGCCAACGACCAGACCGGCGCTGCCTGCCAGAGGGTCCACGGCCGGCTGCGCGGCACAGCCACCGCATCAGCCGGAACCACACGGAAGTCCGGCGCCGATTCAGGTGGTGTCCAGTCCACGAGGCGACCTCTTACACCCGTCAGCGTTTGGAGCTCGTCGCGGCATGGTGCACACACCGCGAGGTGAGCCTCAACACGTTCGCGTTCATCCAAACCACACTCGTCGTAGAGATAGCTCACCAGCAACGGCTTGTCGTTACAGATGTCGTCGTGCCGATTATCCATCATGTCACTCTCCTCATTCTCTGCCGCATCCCTGCGTCCGGGGCTCGTGACGGAAACGTCGCCACACGGTCAATCCCTCGGGACTCAAGCTCCTGTCGGAGGCGAGTGAGCCCCTGATACACCCTCGTCTTTACCGTGCTCACCGGACAACCCTGGAAATCAGCAATCTCCCGAAAGGTGAAACCCTGATATTCCTTCAAGACGATCGCTGTGCGCTGTTCATCCGGAATTGTCATCATTGCCCGGGAGATTTCACTACCCAACTCACTCCAGCCAACCTGGTCTTCAAGCGAACTACCAGCTACATCAGCCGGTGCCAGGTCAAGCACGTCGACGTCGTCCGACACCTTATTTAGCGGTGACCGTTGGGCACTACGATTCTTGTCGCGGCAAAGATTGAGCGCAATCCGGTACAGCCAAGATGAAAACTTCGCCTCTCCCTTAAAACCCTTAATACCGCGGAATGCCCGAAGAAAGGTCTCCTGGCATACATCCCGTGCGTCCTCTTCGTGTCCAATCACTCGGTAGGCCAAAGCGTAAATTGGTCTCTGCCAGCGGACCACGAGTTGGTTAAAACTATCGTGGTCACCACGAACCGAGCGGGACACCAATTCCTCGTCGGTCCAGGCCATTAGCGCACCAAACATCCTCGTAGACCCCACACTCCATTTACCGTCATAAACTGAACGGAACACATACGCGCACCCCTCCCACTCCATATATTAGACGCAAGATTGGTCTTAACGGTCGGTGATCGGACGCAAGCAGTCGACGACCAGCTCCTCAAATCGCAGCCTGGAGAATGTAAACCCATTTAAATCATAGGGTTATCTATTCTGGTAACATGATCTCCTGACCAACGAGGAGTCCCGTCAGCCCTGCGCGGTCGCACCACAGATAGCGACTAGTCATGATTCATCTTTCTGCCATCTCAAAAGGTTTCGGCGCCCGTACACTACTTCAGGAAGTCACTTGGCAATTAGGTCCTGGCGATCGGGTAGGCCTCTGCGGGCCGAACGGCGCTGGAAAGACCACTCTGCTGAAAATGATGGCTGGCTCCGAGGACCCTGACACGGGACGTGTCGTCAGGCCGAACGGGTTGACGGTCGGGTATCTTCCCCAAGATGGCCTTGTACACTCAGGCCGAACCGTTGTCGACGAAGTTAAGCGTGGTCAGCAGCAACTCCTTAACTTGAAGCGAGAAATGCGCGGCCTTGAGAACCAGCTAGGCGATGCGTCAGTACCAGCAGCTGAACACCCACGTTTACTGGAACGCTACAGTGAGGCACAGGAAGCCTTTGAGCGCCAGGATGGTTATGCACTTGATCAACGAGTTGAGACGATTCTTCGCGGATTAGGGTTCACGAAGGAAGATGGAAAACGTCAAAGCCACACGTTCTCTGGTGGGTGGCAGATGCGTATCGCCCTGGCCACCCTTCTGCTCGGACGCCCTAATTTACTTCTGCTCGATGAGCCGACGAATCATCTTGATTTGGAGGCACGCAACTGGCTCGAAACCTATCTGTCCGGGTATCCGCACGCCGTAATGCTCGTCTCACACGACCGCTTCTTTCTCGATGCTGTCGTTACCCGGATCACCGAGATTAGCCTGAAGACTCTCACTGACTATCCCGGTACTTACAGCACCTACATCGGTGAACGGGATGCTCGCCTCGCACGTCTCCGAGAAGCAAAGCGTCGACAGGAGGACGAGATCGCGCGAGTCCGCCAATTCGTGGACCGGTTTCGCTACCAAGCAACGAAGGCCGCGCAAGTACAGAGTCGTATAAAAATGCTTAGCAAAATCGTAACGATTGAAGTGCCACCCGAGCGAAAAGTCGTGCACTTTAAGTTTCCCAATTGCCGTAAGAGCGGCCGTAGCGTGATCACGTTGACGGGCGCGAGTAAGACCTATAGCAGCACTGAAGTCCTCCGTCCATTCGATTTGTTGATCGAGCGCGGTAGTCGAATCGCGCTCGTCGGGCCAAACGGGTCTGGTAAATCAACACTGATGCGGCTTCTAGCTGGGGTCGAGTCACCTGACACAGGTTCCCGAACCGAGGGCCACCAGCTCACCATGCAGTATTTTGCACAGGACGAAGCCAGCCAACTCAAGCCGACACTGACGGTTCATGACACGTTGGTCGCTGGAGCACCGCTTGACGCTGTGCCCGCGATTCGTAACATCCTCGGGGCATTTCTTTTCTCGGAGGACGACGTTTATAAGCGGGTCGGAGTTCTGTCTGGTGGCGAACGAACGCGGTTAGCGGTGGCGCGAATGCTATTGCACCCAGCTAATACATTACTCCTCGACGAACCGACGAACCATCTCGATATCGATTCCACGGATGTGCTTCTCGAAGCACTTATGGCTTTTGATGGCACCTTGATATTCGTGTCGCACGACCGCTACTTTGTGGATCGGCTAGCAACCCAGATTATCGAAGTCGGCCAGGGTGAGGCGTTAGTCTACCCAGGAACTTACGAGGAGTTTTGCTGGAATCGAACCCAACGGATCGCGATAAACAAAACGTCGACCACAAGGCCAATCAAACAATCCACACAGGAGGTCACCGGTAAGACCAAGGTTGCTGATCAGAAACGCGCACCAGCGGATGCTCGTAAACGCCGTCGGCTAGCAGCAGACGTTCGCAAACGGCAGCAGCGCGCTGTCGAAGCCCAGCACCGCCGCGTGACCGCGATTGAACAGGAAATCAATGACCGGGAAGCTGCTCTCAAGAAGCTTGAAGTAACAATGAGCCAGCCAGATTTCTACAAAGAACCAAAATCAGCGAACACCCTAGTCGCAGAACACCAAGCGCTCATGTGGGAGATCGGCGACCTCATGCATGAGTGGGAAACTCTGCAGAACACTTCGGAGAGTAAGCGCAAGTAACCTTCGACAAGCGAGACGGGTGGTTACGCCCTTGGGTGAGACTTCCTGTAGACCATCGTTCGGTGGTCGTCAGTGAGGTTCGTGTATATCTGCGTTGTGTCCAACTCCTCGTGCCCTAGCAACTCCTGAATGGCCCGCAGATTCATACCCCGCGCCAGCAAATGCGTGGCAAATGAATGGCGCAACGCATGCGGACTGATGTGCTTAAACTCTTTAGGGTCCTCACCCATCTTTACCGCCCAAGCTTTGACATAGCGACGCACGAGGCGGTCAACACTACGTGTCGATAGTCGATGGCCACGATAATTTATGAACAAAGGGTTCTCTCGAACACGCACGGGTCGCACCGCGCGACGCGATACCGGTAACAACTTCGCCTTCTTAATCACTTTTTTTCGTTCGGGATGGTCTAGGTAATCTTGAACGGCTTTCGCCGCAAATTGGTTGAACGGCACCTCTCGTTCCCGCCCGCCCTTACCTTTGACACGTACCAGGCGTTCGCTGAGGTCAAGGTGTTCAACGTCAAGCCCAACCAATTCACTCAATCGTAGACCCGACGCGTAAAACACTTCGAGGATCGCTTTGTCTCGACGATCACGCCACGACTTTGTATCAGGCATGCCCAAAAGTTGTGCCATCTCGTTCACCTCAAGATGGGCTGGAAGCTTTCTCACTAGCTTGGGACTAATGATGCTCTTGACCGGATCCTCGTCGATTTGCTCCTCTCGTTGAAGATACTGTCCAAACATCTTAATCGCGGAGAGCTTTCTGGCCTGAGATTTTCCCGATAGGCCTCGTTTATACAGTTCTGCCAAGAACTCCCGGACAGCATACCGGTCAAAGTCGCTGAGGGGTACTTGATCAGCAGACCGTCTGAGCACCTTCGCTCTAAAACAGATGAACTGATTCAGATCGCTCTCGTAAGCGCGGACGGTATGCACCGAAAGATTGCGATTCAACCGCAAATATTCAAGAAAAGCTTTGAGTTGACTGAGCATCGCATTCAAGTCCAACTTCAGACCGCCACACACCTAAATCCCGAAGTGCCCGCTCGGCGGTGGCTAGACGGCGTGCGGCCCTTCGCCGCGGCGCCTTAGCCAGTAGCGGCATGATACCGAAAGCAATATTGGTCGGCTGGTAGTCGCTAGGAACGGCGTGCGACACGTAGTATGCAAGTGCCCCCAGCGCCGTGGTCCGAGGGGCAACGAGTGGTTCCCGACGCTGCACGATAGCGGCGGCGTTTAATCCGGCCATTAGGCCAGATGCCGCACTCTCAACGTATCCCTCGACCCCTGACAACTGTCCGGCAAAGAAAAGGTCCTCACGTTGACGCGCTTGCCAAGTCTGCCGTAGAACCGTGGGCGCGTTGATATACGTATTGCGATGAATCATACCGAATCGCACGAATTCAGCCTGCTCTAGGCCGGGGATTAGACGAAGTACACGATCTTGTTCACCCCACTTCAGTTGGGTCTGAAAGCCGACGAGACTGAAGTGATCGCCAGCTAAGTTGTCCTGCCTGAGTTGCACAACAGCGTGGGGCGGAGGCCCGCCGCCGTGTGGATCGATAAGACCGACTGGCTTCATCGGCCCGAACCGCAGGGTATCACGACCGCGACTGGCTATTACCTCGATGGGAAGGCATCCCTCAAAAAATTTGGTGTGGTCAAAATCGTGAACCGTGGCTGACTCTGCGTTCGTTAAGGCCTCGAAGAAGCGGCCGTACTCGTCGGCCGTTAGTGGACAGTTCACATAATCACCGGATTGCTGATCAGAAGATGTGACGGATAAGGTTTCAACCGAGTCGCGTCCCCACCTCGATGCCCGAAATACACGCTTCCAATCAATTGTCTCGGCAAGCACAATTGGACTAATCGCATCGTAAAAGTACAGATGATCGGCACCAACGAACGCTGCGATATCGGCCGATAGGCGCTCAGACGTCAACGGACCGGTCGCGATGATTGACGGCTCCATCGGCGTAAGTCCCTTAGGAATCGCCTCAATCTCTGTCCTGTCTATTGTAATCAGCGGGTGCGCCTGCACCGCCGCAGTCACTTCATCAGCAAAGAGTTTACGGTCGACAGCTAGCGCCGTGCCTGCAGGTACCCGGGTCCGGTCCCCAGTCCGAATCACGAGGGAGCCCATCCGCCGCATTTCTTCCTTGAGAAGCCCGACAGCGTTTTCCAATTTATTACCACGGAAGGAATTACTGCACACGAGTTCAGCGAGGCGGTCGGTGGAATGAACAGCAGTTGAGCGAACCGGACGCATTTCATACAGTCTGACCTCAACACCCATTGAAGCCGCTTGCCAAGCCGCCTCGCTACCAGCCAAACCGCCGCCAATCACATGAATCATGAAACGATTTCGAATTGCAACCTATCTGCCAAATGTCTGATTCTTCTAATTGCGCGTGCAGAGTATCGGAACCTAGATCAAGCGGCGTGACCAGCCGACAGGCCAGGTCACGCCAGAGGTGTCACGCTACACAACCGCAAGTTCTTCAGACCGGATGTAGTCGCACTCATCCTTATGGCAGAGCAACTGGCGACCGTGCCGTTTAGTCACCTTCTCCGTCAGGAAGGGCGCTTGGCACTTCGGACAGGACTCCAATAGTGGTTTGTTCCAGAGTGTGAAATCACAGTCCGGGTAATTAGCACATCCGTAAAATGCCCTCCCTCGACGGGATTTTCGCTCAACGATGTCACCGCCGTCGTTCGGACACGTGACGCCGGTACTTTTCAGCTTAATGTAGCGGCACTCCGGATAGCTGGTGCATGCCGTGAATTCACCAAACCTTCCTTGCTTAATGATCAAATTTGAGTCACAGCGAGGGCATTTTTCATCAAGGATCTGGTCCGGCTTGGCTGCTGCCAAGCCTTGCTTCGTCGAAATGAGTTTTCGCGTCGTTTTGCAATCTGGATATCCAGAACAAGCCAGAAACTGGCCAAAGCGTCCCCTCTTGACGACCATATCCTTACCGCAGTTCTCACAGGTCTCATCCACTTCATCCTGCCCGGCATCGCCATTCTCGAGTTCACGGGTGTTCTGGCACTGACCTTCGACCTGCAGCAAGCCCCGAACAACCAAACGCTGCAACGTCGCCCCCGCTACGGCGTGTTTGAGAAGCACCGATTGGGCCAACCCCTTCTTGGCTTCGGCCAACGTTTCCAGTGCGAGCAACTGGCGTGGCCCAATACGGCCAAGTTTCATCGAAGAGCCGCTCCGGGCCCGTTCCGCCAAATACTTTCTCGCGACCGGCGTCAGTTGGAAATCTGGATAGCTACTGCACGCAAGGAAGAGACCAAAGCGACCGACCTTCTTAATCATCGGGGAATTGCACTTGTCACAGACCTCGTCACTTGGCAAGCCCTCGACCTTGATGTTTGGCATCGATTCGGCCGCCTGACTTAGGTCAGCACTAAATTTTCCATAGAAATTCTCGATGGTGCCGCGATAATCGGCCTTACCATCTTCAATCTTGTCCAGTGAATCTTCCAAGTCCTTCGTGTACTCGACGTCGAGGATGTCATCAAAACTCTTAGCAAGTAGTTCCGTCACTAGTTTGCCGAGACCAGTTGGCTTAAACCGCCCTTCAATTTTCGCGACGTATTCCCGCGTCTGTAACACCCCAATGATCGCCGCATACGTGCTAGGTCGACCGATGCCATTCTCTTCAAGTTCCTTCACGAGCGTTGCCTCACTGAACCGTGGCGGTGGTTGCGTAAATTTTTGCTCGGGACGGAGCTGTTTAAGTTCTAACTGTTCTCCTTGCTGCATCACCGGTAAGGCGCCAGACAGAATGTCGTCCCCAGGTTCGTTACTTTTCTGGCCATTCCCCTCAGTCGCGTTCTCCTCAGCGTTCAGATCGTGGGCGGCCATCCAGCCCTTAAATTTCAGCACTGATCCCTTTACCCGGAAGGTATAAAGACCGGCGCCGATATCAACAGTGGTGTCGTCGAATCGAGCAGGAGGCATCTGAGACGCGACAAATCGGTTCCAGATCATCCGGTATAGCGAGTACTGCTCACGTGTCAGATGCTCCTTAACCGTCTCGGGGTCATACCGCATTGAAGTTGGTCGTATCGCCTCATGAGCATCCTGAGCGCCGGTTTTCGCACGAAAGGTATTCGGTGTCTTCGGTAAGTAATCGTCACCGAATACCTGCGCGATATGGGTACGAACGTCCTCGATCGCCTGGGACGAGACACGAGTTGAATCAGTCCGCATGTAGGTAATGAGCCCGACGGACCCATCGTCAGGCAACTCGATACCTTCGTAGAGTTGCTGAGCAATCATCATCGTCCGCTTCACCGGCATTTTCGATGCCTGTTGGAGCTTGCTTGTTATGAACGGTGGGGCTGCGCTCTTCTTGCGCTCCTTTGTTGCGATCTTGTCAACGATAAATGGCTCGTTGGCAACAGCTTCGAGAACTACTTTCGATTCGCCTTCATTACCGACTTTGATCGTTTCGCCGTCCCGCTTTGTTAGTTTTGCCTCGAACTCGTGTGGCTGACCGGCTGCAAGCCTAGCGAAGATATGCCAGTATTCTTCAGGCTGGAATCGTTCGATCGCCTGCTCACGATCACAAATCAGTCGCAAAGCCACCGATTGCACCCGACCAGCGCTTAGTCCGCGGCGCACCTTGTCCCACAAGAGCGGGCTAAGCTTATAGCCAACAAGGCGGTCTAGGACACGACGGGCCTGCTGCGCATCGACCATTCTCTGATCAATGTCACCGGGGTGTTCGAGTGCTTCAAGAATTGCAGTCTTCGTAATCTCGTTGAAGGTAAGCCTGTGAATCTTACGCTTCTTCCCGGCAAGTTCACTGGCCAGGTGCCAACCGATCGCCTCGCCCTCACGATCCGGGTCTGTTGCTACATAAATATGGACAGCATTCTTAGCCGCCGCTCGTAATTCCTTGATAACCTTCTTTCGGCCAGGAATCGGTTCGTACGCCGGAATGAACCCCTCGTCAATATCTACACCCAATTTACTCTTCGGTAGATCACGAATGTGTCCCATTGAGGCGACGACCTTAAAGTCCTTGCCGAGGTACTTATTGATGGTCTTTGCTTTCGCGGGCGATTCAACCACCATTAGCGACTTAGGCATCGTTGCAACCCTCAACCTCTTCCGTCGGCCGACCACAGCGTGGTTAATGCCGAAAGACACCCCCTGAACTACGTTACCATTTTCCGTTTATACGGAAAAAACGCCCTATCTAAAGGCATTTAATGAGTGGCCTCCAGCTAGGAACGAGCACTCTCCCAAAAGGTATCGTCCAGTCACTCCAGAACCTTTGCTTAAACCGAAATAATGTCCTGAATTGGAAGGGGCTTTCCAGAACAGAATGCCAGCGGGACAGCTTCTATTACGGAACAAGTGAAACTACTTGCACCGCTTAAGTGTCCCTGACTATAGTTGAACCTTAGAGATTCTTGTGGTCGAAATGAATTTGCGTATCGCTCTCCTGTTGACCCTAGCTACCATGTCAACGGCCGTCTCAGCCGATGACCGCTCTGATGCGAAACGTCAGGTGGAGTTTGGCATCGAAGTCGCCGAACGCGGCTTGTGGCGTGAAGCTACATATCGGTGGAACCGAGCTGTGGAGATTGATCCCACCTATGCAGCCGCCTGGAACAACCTTGCCATCGCCTACGAACATGCGGGCAAATTCGATGATGCTCGTAAAGCATACGAGCAAGCTGGCAAACTCGACCCTGACAATCTGACCATACAGCAGAATTTTGACCTATTCAAAGAGCTCAATGAGCGTACGACTCGCTAGCAGCGCAGTGGCTCTCGCTTTACTAACGGCATGCAGTAGCGCAGGTTCGCTTCACGAAGTGGCGATCGAAACGCCTCTCCAACCAAAGCTCGACGTCTCGTCCTTCAGTCACATTCTCATCGCCGGATTTATTGTCGGCGGTAGTGACGAAGTCGATGCCAACCGTGAGACTGCGCGTCTGTTACGTAGTCAACTCAGAAATCGATCAGATCTTCGGGTGGTTGAGGCCGATGTACTGTCACTAACCGAAATGGCTCTCCGAAAAGAGGTCGGCGAGGGCTTTAATGATGCCGTTCCGCTCGCCGAACCAAATACGATCGCTGAGGAACAGGAGTTGGAGGAATACGAGCGGGTCTTTGCTGACCTCGGCTTCTGGCAAGAACTTGGTGCCAGTCACCAGCAACCGCTGATCGTGACAGGCACGGTGTTGTTCACACCACATGCGCGCGCCGGCTTTGTTACGCAGGAGCAGGAATCCTATGATTCGTTCGGGCGACGACGTGTCGTTCCAATTCGTGCCTACCGAGAGCGTACTGGCTACGTTCTTAGCCCGAAATTCGTCTTCATTGATGGACGGACAGGCGCCACTTTGTACACTGAGTCACACCGAGAAGAGATCCTGTACGAGGCCGAGCAGAACACACCGGCACTTTCCTCATATTTTGAGTTAATGGACCGACTACTCCCAACCTTCCTGAGCGCACTAAGTACGCAGACCATTCGCGGCACACGTATACTACTAAGGTAGCCTTGGCCTGATCTTGGCGTTTCCCTCACAAGCTCTTATTTTGCAGAGACATCTAACGGAGTGATACTCTAGGGTGCTGGCGGTGCCCATCCTAGCTTCCCAGTGGTAGCCCGTCGGTTCACACTTAGGCTATTTGGGGTCCTTGGATTGGCATGGCTCGAATATGAATTAAGGAGCGTTGGCGGTGTATGCAATCATTCAAAGCGGTGGGCGGCAGGTTCGGGTGAGCCCGGGCACGCTGGTCACGATCGACCGAGTCCCTAAGGCAGCTGGACAGGAAATCAGTTTCGACCGAGTACTGCTGATCGGCAAGGACGGCGGAGAGATTGTTACTGGTTCGCCTTATGTGACGGAGGCGTCAGTTGTGGGTGTTGTCGATGCTGTGGTCCGTGGACCGAAAATTAGAGTTTTTCAGAAGAAGCGTCGCAAGGGGATGCGACGGACTTTAGGGCACCGGAGTGTACTAACGCGTGTCCGGGTTAAAGACATTCGCGCATAGACATAAAGCCATATTTCCCCTAGGTACGAAGCGATGGCACATAAAAAGGGACAAGGCAGTTCAAGGAACGGACGAGACAGTAATGCCCAGCGGCTGGGTGTCAAGAAATACGACGGCAATCTAGTCCCTGGTGGAGCTATTCTAATCCGGCAACGCGGGCGACGTTTTCGACCAGGCCTCAACGTTGGATTGGGTAAAGACGATACGCTCTTTGCAAAGACTTCTGGCCGAGTGCGCTTTGAGGACCACGGAGCTCGTGGCCGAGTCATTAGCGTGCTTCCCCTCGAAACCTGAATCTCGAGTCATCTTACCGCGCTTCAATAATGTTTTGGGCGCTGCAACCGCTCCCATGTTCGTCGACGAAGTCGACATCCACGTCACCGCCGGCCACGGCGGTCGAGGCTGCCTGAGTTTTCGCCGAGAGAAGTTCGTCCCTCGAGGAGGTCCTGACGGCGGCGATGGTGGCTGTGGAGGCTCCATTCACATCATCGCCAGTCCCCATCACAACACACTGGTTCACTACCGATTTCATCCTGAGTTTCGTGCGCGGCGCGGCGCACATGGTGAGGGTGCGAATCGAAGTGGACGTAACGGCGGCGACCTCGAACTCGAAGTGCCAGTGGGCACCATCGTCTATGAAATGGCCGAAGATGGACCCATCGAATTGGCCGATCTGACCGATGTTGGTCAGCAGTTGCTCGCTGCTAAAGGTGGGTTGGGCGGCCGCGGCAACGCCAGATTTGCAACTTCGACCAACCAAGCGCCCCGTCATGCGGAACCTGGACTCGAAGGTGAAGACCGGCAACTACGGCTGAGGCTAAAGCTGCTAGCCGACGTAGGAATCGTCGGGTTCCCGAACGTGGGAAAATCGACTCTCATCGCACACATCTCAGCCGCACGACCAAAGATTGCAGACTATCCCTTCACCACACTGTCTCCTAATCTTGGTGTCGTGGGCCTGTCAGATAACCGCAGTTTTGTTGTCGCGGACATACCAGGTCTTATTGAAGGCGCCCACAGTGGCTATGGCCTAGGACATCGGTTTCTCAGTCATCTTGAGCGCACCAAGGTTCTGGTACACATCATCGACGTATCATCGGCGTCGGGTCGCGACCCGCTTAACGACTACGATGCGATCCGTCGTGAACTAGCCCTCTACTCCACCGATCCAAATGACGAAGTCAGGCCGCTTGACCAGCGACCTCAGGTAGTCGCCGCGAACAAGATTGATGCATTAGACGAACCGTCAAGGCTCGATCGTCTTAGTGCAGTGCTTCGCGAGCAGGAAGTGCCCGTTTATCCAATTTCCGCCGTCACCGGTGAGGGACTGCAACCGCTGCTTGAGGCCCTCTGGCAAACTGTGTCGGGAACCGCTCAATCGGTCCCGCCGGCAACACAAAAATGAATATGTTCGAGCGAACCGGCTTGCTCGGCGGAACATTCGACCCTGCACATAATGGACACGTCTCCATCGCTGAAACCGCTAAGCGGGTGTTCAAACTTGACCGTGTGCTCCTAATCCCGACCCGAGTACCGCCACATCGATTATCGGCACCAATGGCGTCGCCTTCGGACCGGTTAGCGATGGTGGAACTGGCAGTCCAGGGGCACCAAGGTTTGGCCGCTTCTGACCTAGAACTACAGGGTCCAGTGCCTACATACACCACAGAAACGCTACAGCGCTTGATTGATGGGGGCCAATCAAGATTGCGATTGTTCTTCATCACTGGCGCTGATGCTTTTGCAGACATCACCAACTGGCAGGGCTATCCAGAGTTACTCGATCAGTCGCACTTCGTCGTTCTATCACGACCTGGCCACGACTTGAGCACACTCCGGCACAGTCTTCCAGAAATAGCACACAGATTTCACGAGGTAAGCCTTGAGGACTTGGGCCCTTTCCCCGATAAGGGACGGACAGCGATTTTTTCGATTGAGGCCAACGCACCAGACATCGCATCCAGTCTGATCCGCCGCCGCTTGTCCGTCGGGGCATCAATAGATGACCTCGTACCGAGAGGCATCGCAGAGTATATCCACGCGCACCGCCTTTATGGACCGTCACCAAGCGGCAGGCACTTTCAATGAGTGATACACAAAGACAGGAGGGTGAGCTTCCTGGGTTACCCAAGGCTATTAGAGCGAGTGTCCTTGCGGCACAGAAAAAGAAAGCCTCTGACGTTGTCGTGTTGGATTTAAGAACTGCCTTTGCTTTTACCGATTTTTTCGTTATTTGCTCAGGCCTTCACCCCCGTCAAGTAAAAGCCATCGCCGAAGGCATCGAAGATCAACTCCGACAGAGCGGCTCAAAGCCTGCGGTCATTGAAGGAACTGAACATTCCGAATGGATATTGCTGGATTTCTTCGACTTCGTAGTCCACGTGTTCACTCCAGACGTTCGAAAATTTTACGGCCTAGAGCAACTCTGGGGTGATGCCGAACGACTTGAGGTGGACTATTCAGAAATGGCTGAATGATTGCCAGAGGTGTTGCGACAGCCGACCCAGACCGAAGATACGAAGCAGATGAAGGTGATTACGGCGGTGGAAATCGTGCAGTGGCGGCCACAATGACCGCCTCCGAAACCTCAGCCTTCGACCGCTCCCCGTCAATTGTGACCCAACATTCGTCACTCGCTAGCCTCAAGTAATTCTCTCGTACCCGCGTCAGCATCTCTAGATCTCGCTCGTAGTGATCGCGGTCTTGGACCTTCCGACGAGCTGCCGTGTCAGCTGAAATGTCAAGCAGAACTGTGAGGTCTGGCTTTGGCAGATGCCGCTGCATGTCCGTTAACCACACTGGGTCCAGGTGCTGCGCTTCACCATAGGCGATACTGGAAGCCAAATAGCGGTCGCAGATTACCATGAGGCCACCAGCCAACCAGCGATTTAGATCGGCGCGACGTTCAAATCGATTCGCAACATACAACAACTGCATCACTTCGGGCGCATATTCGCGCTCACCCTGCAATGCGCGTGCGATTTCTTCGCCGATTGTGGTGCCGTAATCTGGAAAGGATTCGACGCGAGCCTTATGACCCTGCTCCCTTAGGTGATCACGAAGGTGCTTGGCCTGGGTCTCTTTCCCGCTTTGATCTAGCCCCTCGAATGCAATAAGAAGTCCCGCCATCTGATCAATCGTGTCGGCCACTAAGAGAGGCACTACACCTCTTGAGCCAACATTGCCTCCACAGTTTGACGCCGTCGAATAAGGGTCCACGCCCCGTCCTCAACCAAGACCTCAGCCGGCATCGGACGACGATTATAATTCGAGGACATAGCAGCACAATAGGCTCCGGTGTCAAGAATTGCCACGAGATCATCAACCTGCATTGGTGGTAATTTGTAATCAGTACCAAACGAATCGCTACTCTCGCAGACAGGGCCGACAACATCAACAGCGTAATCCACTCCGACTCGAGACTTGACCGAAATTACGCGGTGGCGAGCACCATAGAGCGCGGGACGCAGACACTCGGTCATTCCCGCATCTAAAACAACAAAGGTCCTGCCATCAGGGTGTGACTTTACGTCAATGACGCGTGAGACGAGTGCTCCCGCTGGCCCAACGATGAACCTTCCTGGCTCAAGCACGAGCGTTAGTCCTGAACCGCTCACTTCCTTAAGTAAAGCTTCTGCATATTCGGTGAGGTCGAGACCAGGAGTGTCGTCGTAAGATATGCCAACCCCTCCTCCTACATCCACGTACTCAAGTGGCAGACCCTCAGCCATAAGGGATTGCGCTAGGTCAACAGCCGTGGCAGCCGCACAGCGGAGTGGTGCGACCTTAACGATTTGGGAACCAATATGTACATGGATACCTATGATCCTGAGCCCGGGCCGTGTCGCCATCTCACGGCAAATCGCTGGTGCTTCACTCAACGCAACACCGAACTTATCTCGACTGGCGCCAGTGGAAATGTGTGGGTGGCTCATCGATTCAATATCGGGGTTTACGCGTAGCGCCACGTTAGCCCTTTGGCCGTGTGCGGTAGCGATCGCATCAATCCGTTCCAACTCTCCTACCGACTCCGCATTAATTGCTTTGAGGTCCAGAGACACCGCTTTGGCTAGGTCGTCGGTCCGTTTTCCAACACCAGTAAAGACGATCTGATTCGGGGTGAAACCCGCGTGCAAGGCCACATCGATCTCGCCTGAAGAATTCGCATCTGCAGCGGAACCCAGAGAATGCAATAGACGCAGTATTCCCAGAGTTGAGTTCGCCTTTAGCGCATAGTGGACAGCGTGAGGATGTTTCTGAAATGCGGCATCGAACATCGAAAACTGACGGCAGATGACATGAGCCGCGTAGACGTAGACTGGCGTGCCTTCCATTTGAGCTATTCGCGCAAGTGGCACGGCCTGACACGCGAGCCCATCGGGTGAATTATCAAATGCTTCGTCAGACACGTTCTCTACACTAAGGGGATGGGCAATTGAGGTTTCATCGCGCGTGCCGAATAGCGTCAGGGCTCGCTAACATTGTAGATCGGGAGAAATTCTCCGCCAGTGATCGACCAATTCGGAGCGCACAGCCCAGTAGGCGGGAATTGAAGCCGCTTTTCGCTACTCGAACTAAACCACTGTGAAGAAAGTACTTGGTCAGGTCGTAGATTTGACGGGCACAAGAGCTGCGGCACCTGTTGCTGCATCGACCGTAGACTCTACTACCTCCCAAGCCTCATCATTCTCAAGGACCATTGATGCAAACGCGGTGTGCAGGGCATGACCGCCGCGGTTTACCACGAGGTGTCCAATCAGCGGGTACCCTATCAACGCAAGGTCCCCAATCGCATCAAGGATTTTATGACGTACAAACTCGTCTTCAAAACGTAGCGAACGATTCAACACACCAGACTCGCTGAGCACAATCGCGTTGTCGAGTGAACCTCCGAGCGCTAGTCCTTGCCGCCGCAGCCTTTCAACTTCCTTGAGAAAGCCGAACGTTCGCGCGGGCGCGATCTGGTCGACAAAACTCTCCTCATTCAACTGGATTTCCCGCGACTGGTGCTCGAGTAACGGATGGTCGAAGCTGATGCTATAGGTAATCTTAAAATGCTCTGACGGATACAGTGCAATTTGTTTATCGCCCATCGATAAAGAAATGGGGCGTGTGACTTTCAAAAAGCGCCGTGCCTTCGCCTGACGCCTAGTCCCAGCCTCCTGGATCAGATAGACAAACGGTGCCGCGCTCCCATCCATAATCGGCACTTCTCGCTGATTCAACTCGATAATAACGTTATCCACTCCCATGCTAATTAGTGCCGCAAGGAGGTGTTCGACCGTCTCTACCGACGCAGAATCCACTCCTAGACCTGTCGCATAGTGGATACCAGAAACATTTTCGACCATTGCAGGTATCTCATGGCCACCAAGGTCAGCGCGACGGAACCGAATACCCGAGTCAGGCGACCCAGCCTTCAGAGAAAGAGAAACCTTCTGGCCAGAGTGAAGCCCAATCCCAGCGCAAGTGACGGAGCGACGCAGAGTCTGCTGAAAGCGCATCTAAATCGTTTCCAAAGGAACAACCATGAGCGAAACAACAGCCTTACAGGACAACCCCACGCAAAGCTACCCAGACCGGGCACTTTATCACACTCATTCCATGCTGCGACCATTAATAAATCGTCTCAAATAACTAGCTGTAAAGGACTTCGCTTCAGCAGCAACGTCCTCTGGAGTGCCCTCTGCAACGATCTGTCCTCCAGCCTCTCCTCCTTCGGGCCCGAGATCAATGATGTGATCGGCAGACTTAATCACATCAAGGTTGTGCTCAATAACCACTACAGTGTTCCCCTGGTCAACGAGTTGGTTTAGCACGTCCAATAGCTTGCGTGTGTCCTCAAAATGAAGTCCAGTCGTCGGTTCGTCCAAAATGTATAGGGTGCGGCTGGTCCCGCGGCGCGAGAGTTCCTTAGCCAGCTTGACCCGCTGCGCTTCACCGCCGCTCAGCGTTGTCGCCGACTGACCGAGCTTGATGTAGCCAAGACCAACGGCGCGGAGGGTCTGCAGTTTGGTCGCAATAGGTGGAAAATTTTCGAGCAATGGCGTCGCTTGATCGACGGTCAGGTCTAAGATTTCGGCAATCGATTTCCCTCGATACCTAATTTCGAGCGTTTCGCGGTTGTATCGCCTTCCTTTGCATTGCTCACACGTCACGTACACATTCGGCAGAAAGTGCATTTCAATAGAAGTCACGCCATCCCCCTGGCACGCTTCGCACCGTCCACCTTTAACATTAAATGAGAAACGGCCAGGACGAAATCCACGTGCCCTGGCCTCGGGCAACATTGCAAACAGCTCTCTTATGAAGGTGAACAGGCCGGTATAAGTTGCCGGATTCGAACGTGGTGTACGGCCGATCGGTAGCTGATCTATTTGTATAACCTTATCCACTAGTTCGGCATTGTCGATGCCGTCGTGTGGACCAGGTTCGTCCGAGGCGCGATAGAGCACCTTGGCTAGTGCACGATAAAGAATGTCGTTGACCAGCGTCGATTTTCCAGAACCGCTTACGCCAGTGATCGCAGTGAACACACCTAGCGGAATGGTCACGTTGATCTTTCGCAAATTATTACAACGTGCCCCACGAATCTTGATCGTCCCACGTTGCCATGGTCGACGTGTGGGAGGCACTGGAATCGCGCGTTCCCCTCGCAAGTAACTGCCAGTAAGTGAACCGCTATCTCCACGGGTCAGCAATTCTGAGGCTGGACCTTGAAAGATAACCTGACCACCGTGCTCCCCCGCCCCTGGGCCCAGGTCGATCACATAGTCAGCTGCTCTGATAGTCTCTTCGTCATGCTCGACTACAACGACCGTGTTCCCTAAATCACGCAGACGCGCCAATGTAGTCAACAAACGTTGATTGTCACGCTGATGAAGACCAACTGACGGTTCATCGAGCACATAAAGTACCCCGGTGAGGTTTGCACCAATCTGCGTTGCTAACCGGATCCGTTGACCTTCCCCTCCTGACAGCGTCGCCGCGCTCCGCCCCAGAGTCAAATACCCAACCCCGACGTCATTCAAAAAGCGCAGGCGGTCACGGATCTCCCCTACAACGCGACCTGCAATTTGAACCTCCCGTTCAGTAAGCTCCATCGCCTCAAAACGTAGGAGCGCGTCACTAACTGGCTGTCGGACATACTCCGAAATCGTTGCGCCTTTAACAGTCACAGCGCAACTCTGCGGCCTCAAACGCTCTCCTGCGCACGAAGCGCACGGTCCGGAAGCGCGATATGGCTCCAAGATTTCCTTGTCGGCCCATCGACCCTCCAAGTAGCGCCGACGCATGTTCGGTACTACACCCTCGAAACCCGCCTTCGCTTGAGTCGTCCTACGGGACTTGGTCCGGCGCCCTGGGCTGCCGTTTTTAGGGCCCGAACTCTTTACCCCAAACAAAACGACCTGGCGCATCTTTCGCGACAGTTTACCGAACGGCACATCCAAAGGAATTTCATAACGACGATGTAGATCATTGAGAGCTGCTTTGACAGACTTCTCATCGCCGTGCGCCCATGGAGCAATCGCGCCGTCACTAAGCGTCTTCTCGGGATCGGGGATGATCCGAGACGGATCAAAGTCATGGACAAGACCGAGCCCTTGGCAATCGGGACAGGCTCCTTGCGGCGAGTTAAAGGAAAACGCACGCGGCGTCATCTCCGGCATGCTAATCCCACAGTGGGGACAAGCAAGCCGCCGTGAAAACAGCCGGTCGCCACCACTGTGAGTGTTGATGATAACGGTGTCGTCAGCAAGCTCAAGCGCGGTTTCAATCGATTGACCCAGCCGGCGTATCACGTCAGGGTCAGGATTGACGACCAGACGATCGACCACGACCTCGACCGTGTGATTCCGGTATCGGTCGATCTTGAACTGGTCTTCCAGAGCATACATTTCACCGTCAATACGGACCCGGGTGAAACCCTTCGCCGCCAAAGCGGCCAACTCTTTCTTGAACTCACCTTTCCTGCCACGAACGACCTGGGCGAGCACGTTCACCCGCTCACCAGATGGGTCGAGCATCACTAAGTCGATGATGCGCTCGACAGTCTGTGAGGTGATCTCCCGTCCGCACTCTGCACAATGGGGAACACCGATATTGGCGAAGAGCAATCTGAGGTAGTCGTAAATCTCTGTCACGGTGCCAACGGTAGAACGGGGATTTGCACCGGTTGTCTTTTGTTCAATAGAAATTGAGGGAGACAGGCCCTCAATCAAATCAACATCCGGCTTCTCCATCTGCTCCAAAAACTGGCGCGCATAAGCCGATAAGGACTCCACGTAACGGCGCTGGCCCTCCGCATACACGGTATCGAACGCGAGGGAGGATTTACCCGAACCGGACAAGCCGGTAATGACCACCAGTCGATTTCTCGGGATATCGACCTCGATGTTTCGGAGATTATGAACGCGCGCGCCGCGGACCTTGATGTGGCTGTGTGTCATGCCGTACAGCAGCGGGTTTTTGACGATCCTGAACCCGTCATGCTATCACGACCGTCATCAAAAAATCAGTGCTGGGCGGCTATCGACCTTCACCTGGCGAGAGGCGGTAGGCGGTATCGTTTGATGTCACGACAACCTCACCGGCGGCACCAAACGCAACACCGACGAGGGCTTCCGCGGCAAGAGTGAGCTGCATGGATCCCCGATCGGTAAGGGCGTAGAGGCCTGCGGCACCAGCCAAGGCTTCAACGACGTGAAGCTTACCGTCAGCGTCGAAGGCCAGGCCCTGTGGGCGACCAAAGCCCGCGTGTACTACGTCGACTTTACCGCTGGCATCGATGCGGTAAAGCGAATCTGATGTCGATAATGTTGGCGCAGTCACATACAACGTGCCGCCAGGCCCTACCGCTAGATGGAAAGCAGCGATACTTGATGGCAGTGATGCGAGGACGCTCGTCTGTCCCGAAGCCTCGACGCGAAAGATTTGACCAGATCGATCGCCAACAAAAAGTGTGCCTGCCTCATCAAATACGATCCCACTCGTAGACCCTAATTTGGAGACCACGACATCGACTTCCCCCTTCGGAGTGACCTTATAGACCTTACCTTCAAACCGACTACTGACATACAAATCTCCCGACGGTGCGAAAGCCATCGACGTCGGATTGGGCACCTTCGAGGCGAACGGTTCTCGGCTCCCGTCGGATTTGATCCGGAAAATACCAATCGGCGCCTGCTCTCCTCTGGTACCGCTATAGGTCACATAGAGGTTTCCAGCCAGGTCGAAGACGGGGCTGTCCACCTGGTGCAGTCCTTCGGCGATGGGTGCGCCCACCTCGACGAATACCGCACCTGGCTCCATCGTCCCAACCTGGACCGAAGCGGAACCCTCCTCAACACCGTCTGGGATAACCACATCTAGCGCTCGCGGCGATGCAAATACAACACGGCACGGTCGGCCACCGATCCGTACCTCGGGCAAAGGGTTGAGGTCGAACCCTTGGCCCTCGACGGTAATTCGGCCGCCGGCAACTGCCCAAGTCGGCCGCACGCCGGATACATGGTGGGAAGGCAAAGCGCAAGACATAGTGACGTCAGAGAGAAGCGCGTAAGTGGTAAACGAACGCGCTGTGTACCCCGTTACGATTCGTCGAGCTCGACATTCCAGTAGAGGTAATCCCGCCAACTATCTGGAGTCTCACGTAACCCAACCGTTACACGAACCACGGGGGCGCGTTTAGGCCGTCGCGGTCTGCGAATCAAGCGCATACGGGCCTCCGCCGGTGTGCGACCGCCTTTCTTACGATTGCACGTGATGCAGCACGTGACGATGTTTTCCCAATCCTTCCGGCCGCCCTGGGCGACCGGCACAACATGGTCGAAGGTCAAATCCGTCGTCGGCGAAGCATCCCCACAATACTGACAAGTGTGATTGTCACGCGCGTAAATGTTCGCCCGAGAGAACGGCACGGAATTGAACCGCTTCTTGATCCTGATATAGCTGAGTAACCGGATGACTGATGGCAGCTTAAAACTAATCGAGACCGACCGAATCTCCCGGTCGTACTCAGAAATGACCTCAACCTTACCCTGGCACAAAAGCGTGATCGCCTTCTGCCAGTGCACCACCTTGAGTGGCTCGTATGTAGCGTTCAAAAGGAGCGTCTGCTCCATAGCAATTTCATTCTGCCCTGTTGCATTGAACAGTGTCAAGGCGCCAATTCATCGTAAGACACTGTCAAACATACGCTTAACACGGTCCAGCGTATTGGTCATCACACCGACTGACTCACTCCTGAGGACGCTTCGAGCACTGTCAGCGCTGTCCGGATCTCCTGAACGATTTCATCCGTACACCGGCGCAACGGAAAGCGTGGGTCGCCCCCTCCCACACCAATCAGGTCCATAGCCGCCTTTAGTCCCGGAACACCGAATCGTGAGGTCACCATCTCGGCAAGCGGGATTAGTTGCTGTTGAAGCGTCAGGGCTTCATGAGAGTGATTCTCAAGGGTAAGCTGATGTAGTCGAGCACAGAGCGAAGGCTGCACACAGGCGAGAGCAAGTATTCCACCCACCGCACCAACGCTCAGACTCGCATAGTAGGTCTGGGCCGACCCTACGACGACTTGAAATTCGGGTCCCGTGGCACTCACAAGCTGACTCACCTGCAACACGTTGCCACTCGACTCCTTAATCCCCGGAATGTTTGGGTGTTCGGCCAGCCTCGCGACTGTCTCGGCCGCCAGACTCACCCCGGTCACCTGCGGAATGTTATAGAGGAGAACCGGCACAAGGGACGCATCGGCGACAGCCAAGAAATGGTCGACCAGCGTCTCGGGCGTCATTAGTGATTGAAAGAATGACGGGGTCCGAACGAGCACAGCGTCCACACCCAAGGCCCCAGCGCGCCGTGTCGCCGAGATTGTGGCTCGGGTAGATTCTCGTGCCGTGCCGACCACAAGCGTTCGGTCGGCTGGCACCACCTCGCGTGTTTTGGCGATAAGGAGGTCCGCTTCGTCGTCATCAACGTGTGCTGCTTCACCGTTAGTGCCGAGGACCACAATCCCACATAGCTCGGTGCCCAGCCAAAACCTCAGGTTACGCACCAGAACATCGAGGTCAATCGCCTCATCGCGAAACGGTGTCGGAATCGGTGCGAGCACGCCTCGAAGTTTCATAACACCCTCAACAAAATGAACCCTCGCCTAGGAGCCACGAGTCGAATGTAGAGACGGACACGGCCAGTGTCAACTGGAGACAAGAAATGCCATCGCCCGACATCCATATGTCGTTTAGCCGACGCAACCGGATTACCACCTCAACTCGATACATACGAAGGGATCGGCAGGTCCCGCATCGTCTGCAGCCCAGCCGGTGCGGCCAATACCTTCGGGATTGAGTTCACCACAATCGACGCGGTAGCAACATCGCCGTGCACGCCCCCTGCCAATTTCATCGCGAGGCGAGGGGACCCGGTGATGCGCACGGCATCATACGATTCTGGAGCCCCCAGATACGCCTCCATATGCAATTTAATGACCGCCTTACCAGCGCGATATCCGATACCGTCCTGCACAAGGCCGCACACCTCACCAGCCTTCACCGTAAGAAACCGACTCGCCACACGCTTAGTGGCAATCTTGGGCTTGATGCGATCAGCGATCCGGTCGAGCTTCCATCCCAGGGCATCAGCAATCATCGAAACGGATTCCGCCAGGCCCACGTGACGAACGGTACCCTCCTTCACCCTGTTCCGAAACTGCGTTCTCGTGAGTCCGGACCCGATCTTTTTCTGGAACGGTAGACGTCGCGTACTCGCGTTCTGGATTCGGTCTACTTCGACCCGGTCAACGCGCTCGCACACACCAGTCAGCGTGATCGGTAAGGCATCCATCGTGAAACCGGGATTCACGCCGGTCCCAAGCACGGCGGCCTTCGCCTGTTTGGCGAGACGGTCAATTTTCCGTGCCCACCGCGCATTCGATGACACTGGGTAAGACAATTCCTCGGTCGTCGAGACAATCGGCACCCGAGCCCGGAGAATCGTTTCGATTTGCGCGGTCACCACACGGAGCGAGGAACTCGTGCACAGCACAACCACATCCGGCTTGCTACGCCGCAGCGCGGTTAGCGCATCCGACGAGACCTTCGCACCGAGTCGACGCTTCAGCCCCGCAACGATACCGACGTCACGACCCACCTTCTCCGGGTCAATGTCAACCGCGCCCACCACCTTGAATCCTCGCCGCGTCGCCACCTGGCGTGCCACCGCAGCCCCGATCGGTCCAAGACCAAAATGCATTACCCGAATTGCCATGTCCTTGCCTCCGTCTCCGCGAGCGCTTGTTTCTCGTAACGCCGCCGCATAACCAATCCACGATTATACTCGGGTCGTTGGCAGGCACTCGCGGGAACACAGCACCCTGCTGAACGGTGATACGATTTGTCTCCTAACGCTGAAACTACATGGCTCAAGCCAACGTTGGTGTGCTTCACTGCGGCGGCATACACAGGCAACCTTGACCCACGTTCAGTGGAACGGACTTGACGTCTACTGATCAGATGAGCATTACACCCGCATTTCGTGATGGCCTCCGGCGCGTGTTGTCCTCTCCCGCGCTGATGGTTCTGCTCGCAATCCTCTTTCTCATGGTGGGTGTGACTGATCTTCTTACTCCCGGACTGGAAACTGTGAGTGAATACCCATTTGTATTCGAATTCTTGGTTGTCTACTCGATCATCCGGGCGTGGTGCACCGGTGGGGTTCTCCATCGATATGCTCAGAACCGTCCAATGCGGGCTGGCGCATTCCAAAGAGCCTGCGGCACGTTCTTTTTTCGACTTCTCCGCCTCCACTTGCTGTCCGCTCTTATCCTAGGTGGCAGCCTCTACGTATGGCTTTACTACCAATTCGGCTACTACCTGGTTCTCCTCGGTCTCGGTTACATCTTCTGCGACATCGTGCTCGACTACGCCAAGATTCGGACGGTGGTGGAAGACCGGCGCAGTATGGTCTTCGCCGTCGCCGCCGGCTTCCGGTTCGCCGTGCGGCGACCGGGCGCGGTCCTTAGACTCTATTTGCTCAATGCACAGATAGCCGCCATCGTGTTGGGAACTGGGGGGGTAGCAACTATTTATCTACATATAGAGTCTTTGCTGATGGTGTTCCCCCTGGGCATCGTTCTACTGGTCTGGGTCCCACTACTCTTCCTGTCCACGCAGACCACGTTTTTCCAAGACGAACTCGCGTATCCTGGCTACACAGCTGGTTCGGGTGTCAGCCCACCCGACTTACCTGTCACCGAAGTCGTTGCAGGGCCCCCGACCGGCGGCGTATAGTCAAAGGTTGATGACTTTGCTCAGTGAGCCTCTGACAAACTGGATCCGTCGGCATGTCGACGGAACGAGCGCAGATGGTCTGGTTGTGGGCCTGAGTGGCGGTATCGATTCGGCGACCGTGGCCCGTCTCTGCCAACTCGCCCTGCCCGACGCTGTCGTCGGCGTAGTCCTACCCTGCCATAGTGAACCGCAGGACGCCGCCGATGCGAGGCTCGTGGCGGACCACTTCGACCTGCCTACCATCACTATCAATCTCGATGCGGTGTATGACACGCTGACCAGTGAACTGCGCGCCTCACTGGGCAATCTGCCCCAAGCGCCAGACGACCTTGAATCGCGCCTCCCATTGGCCAACGTGAAACCTCGGCTCCGTATGACCTCACTCTACTTCGTGGCGAACGCGATGAACTATCTCGTGGCCGGCACCGGAAATCGGAGCGAGGTAACGATCGGCTACTACACAAAATACGGCGACGGGGGCGTCGACCTGCTGCCTATTGGGAACCTACTTAAAGATGAGGTGCGAGACCTAGCACGGGAGCTCGAGGTTCCCACGCCCATCATCGAGAAGCCACCGAGCGCTGGACTCTGGGCGGGACAGAAGGACGAAACTGAGATGGGGTTCTCTTACGCAGAACTCGCCGCATACCTTCAGGATGGACCAGAAGCCGTATCCCCCGAGTCGGCCAAGCGTATCGGGCAACTGACGGATGCGGGCGCACACAAGCGTACGCTTCCGCCCAGACCGCCGCTCACACCAGACTAACCGTTGTCCGACTGTCCGGTCCGCAAATGCAGTTTGGACTGCTCCTTTGCGCTTTGGTGACGGGTGAGAACGGGAGCTTAGGATGCGGTGACGACACGTCGCACGGCTGCAACAATCCGCGCGGCGGAAATCCCGTACTTCTCCAGTAATTCATCAGGCTTGCCGCTGCGTGGAATCTCGGACACCGCCAGGCGATGCACGTCGATGCCGTCGGTGCCGACGGCCGCACTCACGGCATCACCGAGTCCACCGCTCACATAATGGTCCTCAACAGTGATCAGGGCGTTGCCACAGCGCTTGCCAGCTCGAATCAAGGTCGCCGCATCGATGGGCGAAAGCGAATAGGCATCGATGACGCTAATCGCAACGTCGTCCTTGGCGAGCAAGTCAGCCGCTTCCAGGGCTTCAAACACCGTTACACCAACGGCGACAACAGTCGCAACGTCGTTCGGACTCTCCCGCAACGTCTTTGATCCCCCAATAACGAACTGCTCTGATGGCGGGTAAATAACTGGGGTCTTAGGGCGTGAGGTCCGCATGTAGACCATGCCCTGGTGTGCGGCAGCCGCAGCGACAAGACGCTCAGCACTGACGCCATCGCATGGATACAGTACGGCACAGTTGGGGACCGCCCGCATCATCGCAAGGTCTTCGAGTGCCATCTGGGATGGACCATCCTCACCGATCGACACACCAGCATGCGACCCAGCGAGCTTGAGATTTAGGTTACTGATACCCGCCATGCGGATGAAGTCGTAAGCACGAGACAGAAAACACGCGAACGTGGACGGAAACGGAATAGCGCCGCGGCTGGCCAGCCCCATAGCCGCGCCCACCATAACTTGCTCGGCGATGTAGGTCTGATAAAAGCGCGCACGGTGCGCCTTTTCAAACGTCTCACTGAACGTGGAATTCTTAACGTCCGCATCCAATGCCACCACGCGCTGGTCGACCGCCCCAAGAGCGGCCAGCGCGGTGCCGTAGGCAGTCCGGGTCGCCACCTGCGCTCCTAAGTCATAGGCAGGCGCGGGCATCCCACTCACATCCACCGGGCCCGTGGGTTCCACGGGAGCATCCACAGGTGCGGCTACGGGTGGACAACTAGCGCCGTCGACCATCTGCGTTTCGAGCTCCGCAATCGCCGCGTTCATGTCATCGCCAAGCTTGAGAGCCTTGCCGTGCCACCCATCCAGTCCTTCGAACAGCGATACGCCCTTCCCCTTGAGGGTCCGAGCCAAGATCATTGTCGGGCGGCCCTGCGTATTACGCGCCTCATCGAATGCAGTCAAAATCGCGTCCAAATCGTGCCCGTCCACCAATATCGCCCGCCACCCAAACGCTTCCCATCGTTGTGCGAACTGTTCAAGCGAATGGCCCCACTGAGTCGCCCGGCTCTGACCGAGGGCGTTGACGTCAGTGATGCCACAGAGATTGTCCAGTTTGTGTTGCTCGGCGACCTGCGCAGCTTCCCACACCGACCCCTCCGCAGACTCGCCATCACCGAGGAGGACGTAAGTGCGATATGGCGATTGCAGCCGGCGAGCGTTGAGGGCAATACCAACAGCTGCACAGACACCCTGCCCCAAGGAGCCGGTTGCGACATCCACAAATGGAAGACGCGGGGTCGGATGTCCTTCCAGATCAGAGTCGACCCGGCGTAGGGCAGTGACATCTCCGACGAAACCCACCTGCGCCCATGCCGCGTAGAGCAATGGCGCGGCATGCCCTTTTGACAACACAAATCGATCACTGTGGGGATACTGTGGATTCTCGGGGTCGAACCGCATCTCCGAGAAGAATAAGGCCGCAACAACGTCAGCGGCCGAGCAACAACTGGTGGGATGTCCGCTTCCAGCGGTAGATGTCGCCCGGATCGAATCAATACGAAGGCGCGCAGCGACGTTACGCAACGCGGGCACGAGGGATGATCTATCGACCGCCAACACTCGACTCCGAAGCCAAGAGTCTACCATAGCGTCGTCCGGCAGCTAGTGCCTCGGTACAGACGCCTCCCAACAGTCCGCTATAATGCCAGCGATGATTGCGTTCAGGTATGCGTATGTGTTGCTGCTCGCACTTTGGCTTGGCGGGATGGTCGCACTGGGGGGAATTACCGCACCAGCGACCTTCGCAGTGTTGCAGCAAGATAATCCCGACACCGGACGCACGTTGGCTGGTCGGGTCTTTGGAGAGACCCTGAAGCGGTTTCACATTGCCTCCTATGCCATCGCCGGACTCCTGTTGGCTTGCTTAATCGGCATGGCGGCTCTCGGTTCGAAGCCCGTCGGTTTCGAAATCCGCTTCGTCATCATCGTGGCGATGTTACTTATCAGCCTCTATTCAGGCCGTGGGGTCTCCCCGACAATTGAACGGATGCAGCAGAAAATTGGTGGGCCAGTCGCCTCCCTGGAATCCGACGACCCACGCCGTGCCCGATTCGGACGCCTCCACGCACTATCAACAGCGTTGATGCTCGCCAACATCACGGGCGCCCTGGTCTTGCTCTACTGGGAAGCCCGACGCGGGGGCTAACCAATCCCAACTCAGTCACCTTCACTCACGGCATCTGCTTGAAAACACATGATATAGTGCCAGTGGGATGCTGGATGACATCACTCAAGCGGTGCTTGCGCATGACGAGGTTGCCCGATACCTTCGCGGTGGTCCTGGCGAAAGCGATCTTGAAGCTCGCGAACGGGTACAGGCTTATATAGAGGAACTTCGTACGACGCAGCGCTATCCATTCTACAGAGCGCTGAAGCATCCGCTGTATCCGATCCTTAGAAAAATTACGAGAGTGCCCGAGGCCGTTGAAATAGCCGAGGCCGCAACCGGCCGGGGGCGCGTGATCTATGCGTCAAATCATAAGAGCCATCTTGATTACCTTGTTGAACCACTCATTCTTGACGACCACGGAATCCGACCACCGCTAATCGCTGCCGGCATCAACCTGTTCGGCGGTGCACTGGGCCTCCTGCATCGACATGTGACTGGTGCGATCCCAATCCGACGCAACACAAAGGACCCGGCGTATCTGGTAACGCTGAAGGCCTATGTCGCAGAGCTGTTAAAGCGCCATGACTTTTTGGTCTATCTCGAAGGCGGCCGTTCATACAACGGCGCCATGAAAACACCGAAAACGGGACTGCTACATGCAGCGCTCCAAGCCGGTCGAGACGACCTAAAGATCGTCCCGATGGCCGTAGCCTACGACTTCGTACTTGAAGATCAGGTGCTAGCGCATCAGGGCGTCAAACGGCAACAGCGGCCATTTGCGCGGGAGCTCGCCGAGATGGTGCGCTACGGGGTAGGGTATCAATCTCGAGCCTTTGTTACGTTCGGTGCACCGCTTCCGTTAGGCGGTTACGATCCTGGTTCCCGTCGCGAGGTGATGGGTCTAGCCAGTCGGATCGGTGACTTGATCGGAAAGTTGCACAAGGTGCTGCCGACCGCCCTAGTCTCGGCAGCCATGCGTCCCTCCATCGAGCTTGCGGAACTGACTGACCGAATCGACGGGCTCATCGAAGTGCTGCGAAGCAATAACGCAAATCTGGCTGTCTCAACCGGTCAACAAGCCCTTGACGAGGCGATCGAACCGATGATCGAGCGAGGCATCGTGATTCTCGACGGCACAAGGTGTCGGGTACGCGAGCGGATTGTTTTGCGTTACTACGCCCGCTCAATTCAGCATCTACTCTCCCCAAGTTCCGACCAAGCGACGCACTGACTTTCCATGGTCGTGAAAGCTTTTCAACATCACTCATTGGGCCGTGGTGCGTCCGACCCGGTCACGACAGATCGTGTGCCGACACTAGGTGGATTTGTATCGATACCGGCTGGTTGGATTGTGATGGGCAGTACAGCCGGTCAGGCCGACGAGCAGCCTCTACACCGGGTGTGGGTCGATGCTTTCGAAATCGCAACCTGTGCAGTAACTCGAGAGGCATACAACGTGTTCCTGACATCCACCGGCCATCCGCATCCGCGTGATTGGGGAACACCTGCACTGTCTCGTCCAGGTCAGCCTGCGGTCGGTGTGAGTTGGAACGATGCTGTGGCATATTGCCACTGGCTATCGACCAAAGGGCAACTGGCGTGCCTACCAACGGAAGCGCAATGGGAACGCGCCGCGCGAGGACAACGACAGGGATGTCACTACCCGTGGGGCGACACGATTCCCGAGTGGGTACCCAACGGTGGTCGTGGCCCACTCGACGGCCCGTGGCCCGTGATGCTCGGAGAGCCCAACGACTTCGGGCTCTTTGGCATCGCTGCAAACATCCACGAGTGGTGTGCGGACTGGCATGCCGCAGACTTTTACAAGCGGTCCCCCGCATTGAACCCAACCGGCCCAGTCTCTGGCGTTCGCCGGGCGTCCCGAGGAGGAGCGTGGCGACACGCCACGACCGTAAGCCGTGTAGCCGCGCGGAGCAAGCTGGACCCGACCTATCGTTACACTGATTACGGCTTTCGTCTGGCGCGGCCTATGCTCCATGCACTATGAGTACCGAGGTTGAGTTCGCCATCAAGATCGCCCAAGCAGTTCGAGAGGCCGGTGGGCGCGCCTTGTTCATTGGCGGTTGGGTACGTGATCAGCTGCGCGGTCACCCCTCCCAGGATATCGACCTCGAAGTTTACGGCTTGTCCGCCGAACAACTCCGTCGCTTGCTAGCAACTTTCGGTTCGGTCAACGCCGTCGGGGAGAGCTTCACCGTCTACAAAGTGGGCTTCATCGACGTCGCACTTCCGCGCCGAGAATCGAAGAGTGGTCGCGGCCACCGTGGTTTCACGGTCACCGGCGACCCCAATCTTTCCCACAATGAAGCCTTCCGGCGTCGGGACTTCACCATTAACGCGATCGGCTGGGATCCGCTGCTTGAAGAATATATCGACCCCTACGCTGGACGCGCTGATCTCAAGGATGGTCTGCTTAGAGCCGTCGACCCGAACACGTTCAGCGACGATAGCCTACGCGCGTTGCGGGCGGTGCAGTTTGCTGCACGTTTCGAATTCAGCCTTGAGGTGGAGACGGCAAGTCTTTGCGCAAGGCTTCCCCTCGACGACCTTCCGGCCGAACGTGTATGGGGAGAATTCGACAAACTGCTTCTACTCGCATCCAAGCCGTCACAGGGATTCACGCTAGCGCAGTCACTAGGTATCATTGACCAGCTCTTCCCCGAGTTAGTCGCTCTCATAAATTGCCCGCAGGAGCCTGAATGGCATCCAGAGGGAGATGTCTGGACCCATACTTTATTGGTCATTGATGAGGCACGCAGACGTATTAATGACTTAGCGCGTCCAGCGCAGACTGCGATTATGCTTGGCGCCGTCTGTCATGATTTCGGTAAGCCGGCCACTACCCGGGTCATTGATGGCCGGATTCGATCGCTCGACCACGAGGCGGCAGGCATCCCCCCTGCGATCACCTTCCTTGATCGGTTGAACATACACACCATCGACGGTTTCGACGTGCGACATCAGGTGCTTGGCATGGTGGCTCACCACCTCAAGCCTGGGATGTGGCACCGCTCGCACGACAACGTCGGTGATGGCGCGTTTCGGCGATTAGCATCAAAAGTGGACCTAGAACTCCTTGCGCGGCTGAGTACGGCGGATTGTCTCGGCCGGACTGGTGAATTCGATTGCTCATCGATGGATTGGTTTATCGAGCGGGCCAGAAGCTTAAAGGTAGAACATGCCCCTCCGAAACCGCTACTCAAAGGGCGGCACCTAATCGCCCGAGGATGGAGTGCCGGACCAGCACTGGGAACTGTTCTCCGAGCTATTTACGAACGCCAACTCGACGGAAGTGTGACAACAGTGGAAGAAGCAATCGACCTGGCTGAAACCTGGCAACAAACCCAACGAACTGACGACTAACCAGCTAGTTCCACACAGGCGACAAGCGTCTCCGGGGCCATGTTGCCACCGCTTAAGACGGCCACCACTGGTCGAGCAAGGTCGGCGCCCATCCGGCGGGCAGCGGCGACCGACGCGGCACCGCTCGGCTCTACTACAAGCTTCGCATGGCGGTGCAGCCAAACGACAGCCTCAGCGATCGACCGATCGTCAACGGTAACAAACTCGTCAACGAAGCGTTGCATATGAGCAAAGTTCAGGTCGCCAGGACGTACCGGTAGTAAACCGTCAGCGATACTCGACACACTATCGAGCGTGACGGGCTGCCCGGCCTCAAGCGAGGCTGTCATCGTTGCCGCACCAACCGGCTCCACCCCTATGACTCGCACTCCGGGCTTCGCCTGTTTGACCGCTGCCGACACGCCTGCGGCTAACCCGCCACCCCCCACTGGCAAGATGACTGTTGCCACGGTCGGACACTGCTCCAAAAGCTCACGGCCGACGGTGCCTTGACCAGCAATGATCCACTCGTGATCGAAAGGCTGTATCAAAGTTAACTGGCGCGCCGATGCTTCTGCTTCCGCCCGGCGACCGCGTTCTCGTGAAGTCGTACCCTCGAAAAGCACCTCCGCGCCGAATTCACGCGCTCCATCCACCTTGATCTTCGGCGCTGTCGTTGGCATCACGACCGTCGCCGGCACGCCTAGCACACGAGCCGCCAGTGCGACCGCCTGAGCATGGTTGCCAGACGAATAGGTAATCACGCCACGGTCACGTGCCCCTGCATCAAGCTGCACAAGGGTGTTATAGGCGCCGCGGATCTTGAACGCACCTGCCGCCTGCAGGTTTTCGCACTTGAGAAGAATTGGTAAGTCACCTGTGGCGGGCGACACCTCCACGATCGGTGTTCGGCGTGCCACACCTCGAATGCGTTCAGCCGCGGCATCGATCGCCTCTAGGGTCACCATCTTCACCGTCTTTGGCTCCAAGTCAGATTATCTTCCGCCCACGCAGCGTCAGTATAGCCTTACTAAAGTCGTGGCAGCGAGTATCGAACTGTACCATCTACAATCGGCCAGTCATCCGGGCCGGCTTGTATACTGGGGCATGCTCCGTGATTGTCGTCTTGGTTTCACATGTAGCCTTTTTGTGCTCTTGTGTATGACCATGGCTCCCGACGCGCACGCGCAGGACCCAGTGACCGTGGGGCCGTTTGCGGTCGACCTCCGCGCCGCCATGCCGAGACTCGGCCAGAACGAGGTCCTAGCAAGCCAACGGAAACTGTCGGTTCTGCAACTTCCATCATGGGGACTCGGTGTCGACGTCGGCGGGCACGTTTACCCGGTGAAGTGGAAGACCATCACCTTCGGTGTCGGTGTCCAGACACTGTTTTCTCAAGGCAGGCGATCACCAACTTCTGAGGAAATCACAAGCAACCCTGACCTGCCGGTTATCCGGACAAAGTTCACCACAATCGCGCCACAACTCTCACTCAACTTCAGCGGCACGAGCGGTTGGAGTTACATGAGCGGCGGTCTCGGCGCCTCTACCTTTAACGTGGGCTCATCTGAGGCCGAGCGAGACGACCGGCGGTTTAGAACGATCAACTATGGTGGTGGTGGACGGTGGTTTGCAAGAGATCACCTCGGGTTCTCATTGGACCTTCGCTTCTACGGTATCAGTCCCCAAGGCGGGACGGACAAGCTACCGGCACTGCCGCGAATGCGGCTGGTGGTACTCAGTATCGGCGTTTCGTTCAAGTAGAAAAGCCATCCGTAAACGGCCTTCGCTCAGGTTATGAGTTGAACAGAGTTTCAGGTGGCCATCCATCAAGGTAACGCCGCGCCTGTTTGATCCAAGGCGACTCTCCGGACCGGAGGTAATCTGGAACAGCATCTTCCTGGTCAACAATCTCCTGCATGACGGACTTTGCCTCGGCCTTCCGTCCCATTTTGTCGAGCAGCAATCCCCAATAAAATTTTGGGCGTGCGCGGGCCCACGCACTAACAACAGAAGCATATTGTTCCAGCGCTTCACTATCCTGCCCGGCAGCCAACAACGCGTCAGCCAGTCTCTCTGCCGCTTCACCGTAATCGTACTTCGGGTCATCAGCGTATACCTTCCGCAATGCCTCGACCG
Source organism: Acidobacteriota bacterium (assembly GCA_002730735.1). Classification (GTDB taxonomy): domain Bacteria; phylum Acidobacteriota; class Vicinamibacteria; order Vicinamibacterales; family UBA823; genus UBA11600. The sequence continues at coordinate 92,375 of PCAU01000008.1, forward strand.
CCTCCGCGTGTCGACCCTGCGCCGCCAACGCTAGGCCGAAATGGTAGCGGGCATATACGCTCTCCGGGTCGGCCTCCAGCGACCGACGGTAGGCTTCAGCAGCAGACTGGTGATCTCCTTCGCTTACCTGTAGGTCACCTAGCTCAACAAAGAGACCAGGTGCCGGATTCGAAAGAAGTAGCGATTGGAGCTCGTCGATTCGAGGATTGCGTGGAACCGTCTCAATGGTCGAGGTCTGCCCGAACTGGCGTCCACGGCGAAGCTCACTAAACACATACGCTAGAGCCCCAATCGGTCCAAAAAACAAAATCCCCAGCACCCACCATAAGCGCGACCGCAAACGCAAACAGTCGACTATGGCCCAGATCTGAAACGTGATCAAAACAACGTATATGAGCAACAACACCTCGATGCAACCTCCATACGGACGACCGTGAGTCCTTCCACCTCTAGCATCCACTGAGCAATGCCGACGGCGCGGGCCAATTTCAAGAAATGGGAACCAGAAAAACAGCCTCGGTGCTTTCTACATCAACTCTGTTAGCATACGCTACCGGTGGGATATCGGGCGAACAGCCACGATGTGCTTGCCACAGTCTTAGATTCTAATGCAGCTGTGCCTTACGGTGACAGTAGGACCATTTAGTGTCCTGGTCGAAGCAAATACATACGTGACCATGGCTCTGACTGACGTTGCACAGATGCGTCAGCTTGTGGGACACTACTCGGCGGAAGGGATTCACGTTTGAGCAAAGAGGACTTAATCGACGTTCAAGGAACGGTCGTTGCAGTACACAGTGGCGGACTTTATCGAGTAGAGTGTGACGCGGGGCACGAAGTACTCGCCCAGCTAAGCGGCCGCATGAGACGCTTCCGAATCAGAGTCGTGCCGGGAGACCGGGTGACTATCGGTGTATCACCATACGACCCGGCGCGTGGCATCATCACATTCCGCGCTCGTTAGCCTACTTGCGATCAACACTGCGAAACTCCAGCGTGAGCATTTCAGCCCAGAGAGGTGCAAGGATAATGTTCTCTGCTAACTGGGGAGCAATCTACCAACACCGGCACTCATGAGTGACTACCCACACACCGGACCAGTCGAGTCGGCATCGAGAAACGAAAAATCTGAATCAGTTTCGCAAACCGAGGGTGGTTCCCCCATCTTGCGTTTCCGTTCATGCCGTTGGCATACGATGCCAGATGGTGATGAACCCAGCTACTGTTCACACCGAGACGTTCTTCCGTTTACTGGCATGACAGACTTCAATCCCGAGGCCTGGTGCGCTGAGTGTAAATTGTTTAAGGTGCGGCGGGCTCCAAGAAGAAAGCCTGACACCAACGGGAACACTTAATAGTTAGCGTTGACCTGACAGCTCGGTGATTTAAACCTGCCGCCCAAGACCCTATTCTGAGAATTCCTTAGCCAGCGCGACCCACTCACCATCTGGCACCAGCTGCTGATACAGCTGCCAGTGCGGACGAGCGTCCTTGGAACGGCCCAACTTTTCTAGAGTTACCGCCAGGTAGAAGTGTGTGTCCGCATGGCTGGGATTAAGTCGCACCGCCAATTGATAACAGTCGCGCGCGTCTCCAAATCTACCGAGATCGTGTTGGATATTTCCCAGATTAAAATATGCTTCGAAACAATCCGGTTCCAAATGAATCGCACGCTCATAGAGTGCCAAAGCTTCAATGAGTTCGTCGCGGGCGTAGTGTAGATTCGCAAGATTCACCAGCGCCGGTACCAATGACGGGTCGAGCGCAAGCGCCTGCCGATAGGCGACAATTGCTCGCTCCTGCTGTTCCGCGTCACCCTCGTCCAAATCAGCTCCCTCACTGAAATATCGGGCGGCCAGATCCGACTGGCAATCCATAGCTCCTGGTTTGATCTGCCTAAGATCAGGCAAGGTTGGTTTACTTTGCACCTGCAACGTCACCACCTTGGCAGGCTGCGCCGAACTGTTCCGGCCAAGCTGAAAATCAAATGTGAGCTGCCCCTCCCGCTGGGAAACAAGAGAGCGGACGATCGCGCGAAATGGCTTCGCCTCACTGAGCTCAACGCTCACTTGCTTGATGACGGCAAGGTCGGGAAACTCGTAATAGCGATCTGCGTTGGTTCGGGTTACAGAGCCAATAAGTCGCCACTTCTCAAGATAACGGAGATGATCATCACGAACTGTCGGATATAGCTCTCGGATTTCACGAACACTGTAGAGTTGATGCCCCGGCACCTCAGGCGCGGGTAGCCCTCCCAGACCACAAAAGTCCGTTTCGGTGAGAATATGTACCTTCCCAGGTCTCCGAGCATTCACTTCCTCAGCCTTTTTGAGTTTCTTGCTCTCGCTACCACGAGATGGTTCCTGATGTTTGACCTGGAAAGAACCCGACCGCTCTGAAACACCCTCACCAACCACGAGCATAGTCGTGCGGGAGTTCACCTCATCGGCAGTCTTGCCGCCGAGCCGTTGGACCAACACGCACGCCTCTTTGCGACTTAATGATGCAAGTCGGCCGGTAAAGACAACGACCTGGTTCGCAAACGATGCAGCGGGAATTACCCTACTATGCGATGGGGATAACAACGTCACTGAGGAATCTCCACCGTGGCGTGTTGAAAACGTAACGCGACAACTTGGCAAAGCTGACGATGCATTAGGTTTGGATAACGAATCTCCACATCATTTCGCATACACTGTGATTCGCAATGAAAGATTAACGGGAACGATAGCAATGTCAAGCAGCATTAGACCCTAGAAGAGTCAGGTTAGGTCCCTTCTACCTGCGCAACACGCCAACGCTCTGCTCAAACACCTAAAGCCCCACTGGTCTCTGGACGGCTGGATCGCGTCGCGCATACAGCACAAACGATAGTCCCACATAATACAAAGGAAAAAGGAGTGACCACACCGCCAGGGAGTCAGGAGTGCCATCGAAGGACCAAGCCAGCACAAGAAGCAGTGCAGCCCAAACGACGCTAGCGGCTAGCGTCAAACCCCGCAGCGTTGGAGTCCTCGCCGGGTGCAAGAACCCAACCGGTACAAACACACACGTGCATAGCACGGCAACGATGAGTCCATTGACCACAGTCGGCGCACCGAGAGTGTACAGATAGAACGTCACGATGTTCCAGTAGGATGGGAATCCTCGAAAGAAATGGTCAACGCTCTTCGCCTCGCGATGGCTGAAACCGTAGGCGCTGCTCAGAAGCATCGCGCTGGCCAGCGGTATTCCCCAACCCGTAGGCACTACCGCTTCAAACGATATGACCCAAGCTGGTACAAACACAAACGTCAGGTAGTCAATAATGTTGTCCAATAGTGCACCGTCGAGTGCTGGAACACGTCGGTCAACAGCCAGACGGCGCGCAAACCAGCCATCACTCGCGTCGATGACGACCGTGGCATAAAGCCACAAAAATCCCTCACGCGGATCACCAACCGCGAACGCTTGAACTGCAAATAGCGCCAATACGGCGCCTATTGCCGTGTAGAGATGGGCGATCCACGCAGCCCACAACGCACTGCCTGAGGAAGGGATCGCTACTCGGAGACCGTTGGACATACCGGAAACACTTTAGTCTATGACTATCCACCCGCTCCGATTCGAGCCCACTCGTAAGCGGAGATCATCAAATTCCGAAACAACTAGTTCTTGAAGGTTCGGCGTTTGGAAAAATGGTCGCTCCGGATTGGCCGTAACCTCCCAGTGTCGCAGGGGCTCTCGCTCATCCGCTAGACCGAGATCAGAACCCCGCCACAATTCCACAGATCCTGACCAATCACCAGACGGACAAAGCCCAACGACTACCCGACGCGCATCGGAAACAACCTGGAAATTGATCGCTACGTTTTCGTCGGCGTAGTCGAGTCCACGCGTCCGTTGATACGGATACATCCACTCGGTCCACTGGATGGAAGCGCCCGGTTCGAGGGGTTGGCGAGCGTCTGGATAAGTTGGACTTGTCCCGCCCCACATCTCGACATATCCAGCATTCGACGCCCCCGAGCCCATCGGAATTCGTTGCGGCCTAAAGCCATAGGTCCAAACGTCGACGCCGGGTGTCTTTTCGGGGTCGAATACCCGAACGATCCCTTCATCAGCGTCGTGTGAGTAGGCACTATAGAACCCGGACGTCAACCCTTCAGCCATCAAATCACCCATCCGGCTCCAGCCTTGGATAAACCGGAGGGGATTTCCATCCCATACCTGAGGGCTCGGCCCAAGATTTTCTTGCCAGCGTTTCTCGATGAGAATACGTTCTGTCGGAATGATGAACTCAGTATGATCGGTCAATCCGTTCTCACCACCTGGGGCCCACTGTGGGTTGACCCAATGTGCGTACTCAACTGTCGTGCTTGTTGGATTCCTTATCTGAACCCGCGCAGTGAAGTAGGCTTTCCCAGGCACAATGGCGATGTCTAGCGACTCCTCAAGGCCGGTGGCCGGCTCACGGACTCGCATCCGGATGGCCTTCCGATAAGAGGAGTCTTCAATAATCTCCCAGGCCCATGGCATTGCCCACGTGGTGCCGTGTTCGTCACCGGGTAACGTGTATTCGATGCCACCGATCCAGAGCCACCAGCCGGTGTCATTCGAAGCTCCACCAACCGTTGCGACATCGTTCTGCCAGAGCGTTTCATTTCCAGTTGGCTTGTAGATTAACGAATAGACTCGTCCCATTTCTGGCAGTAAAGTCAGCTTGACATATTGGTTCTCCATCACAACAGCGACATGTTCCTTACGAATAACACGATGCCGATCCACCTTCTGCAAATCGAGGTGTGGATAGGGATCACCATCGCGATAGTAAATGGCCGGCTCGTAGTCAACCTGTGGAATCGTCAGGGTAGTCGTATCGAGCAAGAAGTTACCTGCCTCAGGCTGCCCCGATACAGCACCCGACTGGATGCCAGCACAAAGCAGTGCGACCAAAACAACAATCATGCGTCGGGGGTTGCCTGTACGCAAAACGTGACCTGCTAAGAGTAGTACGCGCCAGTGTCCGTTTAGGGAAGCGAGATGAAATAGTACTGCGCCCACACCTGCGACACATCGAGTTCAACTGCACGCCCAAAGCTCGTTCTGGCCTCCTCCGTCCTACCGAGCGCTTGCTGTGCGAACCCAAGCATCGAAAGAGCCCTTGCACGAAGAGTGGCCTCGGAAGCGCGACTCCCGAACTTGGCGAAAAAATTTACATCATCTCTGGTCTCTGCGAGCTGAATCTCGGCCGCATTGACCACCGCCTCAAGCTTTTCCCGTGCCTCATCAGCGTAACCCAATCTCTCAAGCGAAAGCGCCTGATAGGTCCACGTGTCTGGCCAGCGCTCGGTGCCAGGTTGATCCGCTGCGCGCCGGAAATACTCGGAAGATCGCTCAGTCTCCCCCAACGCGTGATGCGCAAGAGCAGTGTAATAGGCCACCTGAGAAGCACGCCGGTCGTTCCTAGGCCGCGCGACTGATAAATTCTCGGGGTACTCAGAGGCCCGCTCAAAGTCAGCCAACGCCTCACGAGCCTGCCCGCCCTTTAACCGGGCTAACCCGCGTAAGAGATGCGCGTCCACAAACACGCCGTGCACGCGCCCACCGCCTTCGGCCACAAAGAACTGGTTTGCTTCAAGAGTCCTAATGGCTGTTCCGTAGTCACCTGCCAACACCTGCACCATGAGCGCCCGAAGGAGACTATCGCTTCGCCGCTCAAGGACCTCGTGATTGACCGAAACCATATGGAGGCGCGTATCGATTGGCACGTTTGCGGCCTGATACAGTTCGTCAAGTTCAACGTAGAGCCGCGTGTCATTTCGGTCAAGCGCGACTGCTCGCTCGTAACTCTCGATTGCCGCTGTGAGATTGCCCCGCGTTCGATAATAGGCCCACCCGAGGTTCCGGTAAGAAGTTGAAAAACCGTTGAAGAGATCGCGCGACTTCTCCCAGTGACTGATCGCCAGCTCGGGTTGGATCTCGTAGAGCAGGTTGCCTAGATAATAATGGGCCCTATGGTCGTCAGGATGTGCGCTGAGTGCGGCCTCCAACACCTCAATACTTTCCAGTCTGAACGGAAAACCGTATTCGGCCGGCATTCCGGCGGCCCGCTGGTAACTGGTAACGGCCTCAGTCTTATTATCAGACTGGCCATGGAAATAGCCGAGGTAGTAGTGCACCATCGGATAAGAACTAGAAAAAATCACCTCGCGCTCCACAAGACGCTCCAGCACCTTAATCGCTTCTCCCCAAAGCGTGACGTTACCGTAGTCAGTAGCGAGCTCCAGATACGTCTGAGCATCATCACGTAACGTGCGTGTAAGTGCATCGAGAGCAGTAGCCGCTTCAACGTTAGCATTGGCTACTCGAAGTGTCAGAAGGCGCTCATTAAGGGCGAACGTGTCCATCGGGTCAATTACTAGCGCACGAGACGTTGCCACGAGCGCCTCATCTATACGGCCGAGCTTTCGGAGAACGACAGCCTCTATTCCAAGTGATTTAGTGTCGTTTGTGTTCGTGGATAGCGACTGCTTGATTTCGTTCAACGCGCGGCCCCATTCTCCCTCACGCATCGAAAGCTCAGCTAATTGATAGAAGGCCGCCGAGTGAAATGCTGCATCCCAAGAGGCTCGATAGAATTGCTCGTAAGCCTCACCGAACCGCCCCTGTCCACGAAGTGCCAAGCCAAGTTGATACTCTGCATCAGTATCACCCAGCCTGACATAACCACTCGTTAACCGTTTCAGTGCCGTTCGCAGATAGCGTTCAGCTTCTTGAAAGAGTCCTCGCTTATTCAGATTCGTACCGACAATCGTGTTTACCCGCACGTCGTTTGGGTCACGCCGAAGTGCTTCTTCGTAGTAAGGCTCAGGCGGTATAACTGGGCTGTGCCCCTGCTGAAGTCGGAGACCCGTAAGGTATAACTCGTCTACAGTTGCGATATCCTCAGGCGCGACCGGCGGCTCAACGGGTTCGGGAAGTTCCGGAAGCGCAACAGCCTGTCTCGGACGATCGCTGATCAGGGCACGGTCCTCTGCATCAAAAAGCGTCGCTTCCACGTCAGTAGCCTTCACGCCAGTTGGTAGGTCAACGGTCGCGGTAAAGGGAACGCCAGGCCCAATAACTACCCGGCTATCAAGCAGCGTTCTGGTCTTGGCCACCAGCGAAACCCGAGCATCCTTGACGTGGGTGGTGGAGTTAAACCCGAGTTGCACGGACTCCGATGAGACCTCAAGGTTTACCGCCGCCTCAAGATTTGCCTTCGTGAAACCACCGATTTCCTGCACTGGATACCAGTGGTGCGTGAAGGTCTTCACCTCATGGGGCTTAATCCAACTGTAATCAGGTTGGTTATCCGAAAGGCCACCAACCATTAGTTCAGCATACGGTCCGTCTTCATCAGTCAGAATTTGATCCCAAAGCCGCCCACGAGGGCCTGGACCCCATTCCCAGAGTTTTGTCCCAGCCACGATGTGGTGGTTGCCAACGTGTACAACGCCTGCGTCTTTACCGTGATCGTACCCACCTGAGAAATCTTCGGCCAGATTCCAAGCAAAAAACGAGGTCGGTTCAGGATGGTTTGGCCAACGGCTCAGGTCGACACCCTCGTAATCGATCCCTTGATAAGCACCTTGCCCGACCGGCCAGTGGATAAACTCGTTCTTTGAGTGATAGGTTGCGACCTGCACACTCGGTGGAAACAATACCTCGTAGTCGTCGCTGGCGTGCACCGCTACATTAGCCCAGTAGAGGATCGAGTGGGCCTGTGCGGTCCTGTTGAATAGTTTCACCGTCGCCTCGATGTATGACCGGCCCGGGTATAGAGTCAGACCGATAATCCAGCGCATTCTGTGCCGCCGCTCGGTTTCGCCGACCCAGACAGTCTTGCTCCCGTCGGCGTGTGCCTCAAGCGTGTAGTCGACTGGCATGAAGGTTGTGTTGCGATGATGGTGAAAGACGCACCACTCGATGCCTCCAGAAATCCAAGCACCTAACATACCGATGAGCGCTGGCTTAACGACGTTCTGCCGGTAGAAAAAATCGTAATTGTTAGTCTTGTCGGTCGCCGTAAACAACCGACCACCCAGTTCTGGCAGGACAGTGAGTGCAACGTACTCGTTTTCTAGATGCACGGCCGTATAGGTCTTGGTCTCAAGAATTCTGGTCACTTTGTCTTGTAACGGGTAGGGGTAGACCTTCTTCTTGGCACCCTGGTAGACCTCGTTGCGAAAGAACATTGGATTGTGATCGGGCGGGTCAACGCGGTAGGTTGGTAATGTGAGTGGTTCCTCCCAGATCCTGACTGCATCCTCCCCTCGAGATTCGTCTTCCTGGACTATTGCCCCAGCTTCCACCTGAGCAATGGTGCCGAACGAGTTCAGCGTTGCCATGAAAGCCAAAAGAAAGAGTGGTGGCCGCCACTGACTCATCCAACCGGAGTTGGCGAAATCGTCCCACTTGTCTACGGTGTTCTTCATTGCTTACCTACTCTAGTAAACCAGACGGATAGCTACTGGGGCACGTCCCGAGTTTAAGCTACAAGAAAAGAGCATCGGATTACCACTTGAACAATGATCACGGCCCTTAGACTGAAACAACTCGCCTAGGATGTGAATAGATGTTGTAGCCACCATCACGAACGAAGCCAAGAAGTGTGACACCAGACTCTTCGGCCAACTCGATCGCGAGTGTGGATGGAGCCGACACGGCCGCCACAAGCGGAATGCGAGCCAGCAGCGCCTTCTGAACAATCTCAAACGACGCCCGCCCGCTTACGGCCAGACCGCAGGACGAGAGCGGTAATCGCTCCAGCAGCAGCATTCGCCCAACGATTTTGTCGACGGCATTGTGACGACCCACGTCCTCCGCAACATCAACCAATGTGTCCGACGCGTCGAAAAGCCCGGCGGCATGCATTCCACCCGTCCTCTCAAAGGCATCCTGGGCCTCGCGAAGCCGCCGGGGCCAAGCTAGAACCGAGGCGCCGGCGACCTCCCAGGCATCGTCAAGGCTAGGTATCTGGGCGTGTAATGAGTCCAAGGTGACACGACCGCAGAGACCGCAAGACGAGCTAGTCACTACTTGTCGACGTTCTCGGATCCGTTCCACAGCAGGTTTCCCTTGTAAGGTAACGTCCACGACATTCTTCAATTCGGGAGTTTCAGGAGCCGCGCAGTGACGAATCAGACCGATCTCGTCCGGCCCTCGCACGACCTGTTCTGAAAGGAGAAATCCCGCCGCAAGGTCGTGATCACGCCCTGGGGTCCGCATAATTACGGCGAATGGCTCACCATGGATTCTGACCTCCATCGGCTCTTCAGTCGCGGCGTGGTCGCGGAGAGCATCGCGAACGCCGGCCCGAACTCGAGTTACCTCAACCTCGCGTGATGTCTCGAACATGAAGAGCTACTCCTACCCCAGGACTCAGTCTCCCATCAGCTGGATAACAACCTCGCGCTGGCGGGGCCCGGTGTCAAACTCCACGAGTGTCACCTGCTGCCAGGTACCGAGCGTCAATGACCGATCGGTAAACGGAATGGTTACCGATGGTCCGAACAGGGCGGCACGGACATGGCTAGACCCGTTATCATCCCCCCAGTGGAGATGGTGCGCGTAATCTCCCGCTCGCGGTGCGAACCGCTCGCAGACCCCGCTAAGATCGCGGATGACACCAGGTTCGAACTCTAGCGTTGTGATCGCCGCAGTCGAACCCACGACAGCCACCGTGGCAATGCCCTCCACTAAGCCGGCATCGACCAAGGCCGCCGTCAATACAGGTGTAAGGTCGTGCGCGTCTCCCTGTCCAGAGGTCTCAAGCCGATGCTGGACCGTAACGACCATATGTCTCGCAACCTATCTAACGGCCGTGAACATGATCTCAACGCGACCATCACCACTCATAAGCCCTGTGCCCACTGCAGCACGAGCAGGAAAATTACCGGTGATCGCCTCTCGATAAGCCACGTTCATCTCTCCCCACTCGCTCATGTCCGTGAGGTAAATAACACCATCAACCAGATCATCAATACCGAATCCTGCGGCATCAAGCGTCCGTCCGATCGTGGCCAGCGTCTGCCGCGCCTGTGCTTGTGTATCAGTGCGCGTCTCATCACTTACTCCAAGCATGCCTGACAGGTAGAGTCGGTTCCCCACCCGCACGGCGTGGCTCAGCACAGGACTCTCGCGACCAAGTGTGCCGTCAGCGTTAGGTCGAGTAATCCGTGTCTTCGCCCCAGCGACAGCGATCAATGTGATCTCCAAGTGATATTGATCGCCCATGAGATTGGCCCGTACAGTCGCACGTGCCGGTGGAATTTCAGGGAAGTGCGCACTGTAGGAAGTATTCATATCGCGGAACAAGGTGGTGTCGGTGATGTAGACACGCGACGCAACGACATCGTTAAGAGACATGCCGGCAGCGGCTAGAATCTGCCTAGCGTTCTCAAAGATAGCGCGCGTTTCCGCCTGAATGTCACTACCGACACTCGAGTTAGCACTACTGTAGTCCCGCCCTAGGATACCGGCGAGGAAGACTGTATCGCCCGACTTGATACCGTAGCTGTATGGGGCCGTGCCGGTAGGCCACCCCTCCGGTTGAAGCACCGTTCGCTCCGCACCTGGACGAATAGCAATCATCGACATCTCAACCAATGCGTCTTCACGAACCAGGTCAGTCTGGACCGTTGTGCGCGTAGGTGGTTCGGACGGAAAGTACTCTCGAAAAATCTCATTCATTCCCTGAAAATCGCTCGTGTTGCGAAGATACACTGTCACGGCCGCCACGCGAGTGTAGTCGGCACCAGCAAGTTCAAGCACTTCGCCAAGGTTGGACAAAACACCGCGCGTCTGTTCGCGAATGCCCTCACCGCGTGCTAACGTGCCCGACAGATAGATGAAATCACCAGCTGCAACGGCTGGGCTGAACGGCGCATTAGACGATGTGTCTCGCGTGATGACTCGCTTGCCGGCCTGAAAGGCTGACGCTTCGAGAACTAGAAAACAGACACTAAGACTGATAATTGCCAGTTTCATAATACGCATAGGTGTCCTTTCAGATTGGCCCACCAGGCCCGGTTCATTAACCTCATCAGTTCGCCTATTCTTTGTCAGACCGTCGGGTGCTGCGCATGCCAGGGAGTAGCACGCTCAAAAGCCGAGGCGGCACGCAGAATCGTTGCCTCATCATATAGCCGCCCAGTGAACATTAGCGACACAGGCATCCCCTCAGCAAACCCGGCCTTAACAGCAATCGCTGGATGGCCAGTCAGGTTCGTAATGCCAAGACTCGCGCTACGTGATGGTGAGACAAACAGGTCATAGTCAGCCATCAGTTCCTCCATCTTCTCCATCAGTAGCGTCCGTGCTCGCTGTGCTCGGATATACTCGACCGCCGGAATGAATCGGGACGTACGGAAAGTGTTCGGCCAAGATCGCGAACTCTGTGAAGTGAGTTGATCAATCCCACGACTGCGCGTCAAATCATCAAATGACGCTGCGGCCTCAGCCGTCAACACAAATCCGATCGAATCGCTTGGAAAATCTGGTAACTGAATCGGCTCGAGATCCGCGCCGACTCCTCGCAGTGCCTCCAGCGCCGCTGCTAACGACACCCGCTGAGCCTCCCATCGCGCGCGCTGCTCGTCCGAGAGGTTATCGGATGGCACCTCAAACTCCTCACGAAGATATCCAATGCGTAAACCAGCGAACGAGAGATCGGATTCCCACTCGAATCCTGCGTCGACAACGGTTTCATCGCGTCCATCCGGTCCATAGATCGCGTTAAACACAAGAGCGCAGTCCTCAGCTGACCGACACATGGGACCAATCTTATCCATCGTCCAACTGAGCGCCATTGCACCGTACCGGCTGACACGGCCATACGTCGGGCGGAGGCCGGTGACACCACACGCGGCCGAAGGTGAGATGATCGAGCCTCGCGTCTCGGTACCAATCGAAAAACCGACTAACCCGGCGGCTGTTGCAGCACCGGGTCCGGCCGACGAACCAGACGAACTCCGCTCAAGGTTCCACGGATTTCTGGTCGAACCCCCGAACCAAACACCACCCTGTGCCAGGGCGCCCATCGATAACTTGGCCACTAAAACGGCGCCCGCATCGCGGAGCCGTTCTACTACCGTTGCATCAAGGTCAATGACCTGGTCCTCATATGGCTTCGCACCCCAAGTCGTCCGGATGCCCTTGGTAGCTAACAAGTCCTTCGCACCCCACGGCACTCCGTGTAACGGCCCACGATAACGCCCTTGTAATATTTCCATATCCGCTTGCTGGGCCTGCTGCAGTGCTAACGTCTCGGTAAGAGTGACGACACATTTCAACGTGTCTCCGTGGCGCTTGAGACGGTCCAGGTACATCCTCGTCAACGCCGTCGACGACACTATCCGGCGCTTCAGTAAATCGGCCAAGGTCCAGACGGACTCGAACGCCAGGTCCTCAACGGAGTCACTAACACTGACGAACACCGGCGTCGGTAAGGATAGCGGTGCATTTGGGGTAGCTGAACCGGTCGGTGTACGCCCAAGCAATTTCGGACGAAAAGTTACCGCTGGCTCAATGTCGTGAGGGATATCGAATTCCCGCAGGGCTTGAAAACGCTGGCGGTTCCTCTCCAACCCCTCTTGCATCATTGTCCTTTCGGCCGGTGTGAATTCCAAGCCGGACAGTGCTTCGGCTCCATCAATCGACGATGGCGGAATTGGCTCGACCTCACTCTGACCAACCGCCGATCGCGCCAGTAAACCTGACGCTAACGCGGCTGGCGCCGCCCGGAGAAAGCCTCTTCGCCCAATCGTGCCCCGACGCGACATAACAAACCTCCTCTAAAACCTCGGGCCGGCCGTAGGACCATGCCTAAGCCCATAACGTATCGTCGCAGCCATACTTCGGCCAACTAAAGAACGTTAACTGTAAACCCCAAGGTGGGGTGGGAATTATACCGCCGGTGCCAAAGAGAAGGGCCGTACAAAGCTCAGGCGGGACCCGCTTGTCCCGCCTCGGCCACCGACGACCGACGTAAACACGCTATCCAGCCCGTAAGGTGCGCAAAAAATGCACCATGTTCCAGCGCTCGTCTTCGCTCAGCTTGCTTTCAAACTCGCGCATGGGACGCTTACCGACTGTGATCTTATAAAACATTTCGCCATCGCTCATCCGATCCTGAGCCTCGGCAGTAGTAATGTCCGGCGGGGCCGGCTTGATCCGGGCAGTTGCTGGTCCGTCACCCTTACCAGATTCGCCGTGACACATACGGCAGTTCCGCTGATAGAGCGTTGCGCCTTCTGCAATAACCTCATCATCGGCTGCAAAGGGGCTCTCAACCGCCTTCGCATCCTCAGGAACATCCCAGCCATCCTGAACCGCCGCCACCACTAGCGACGCCGTCCCGACAAACGCGGCTAACACAATCAACAATAACTTACGCTTCACTGTCTTTGCCCCCACACTCCTAAGTATCAGGCACCCGGCCATCAAAGATTAGGGATGATAACACAGGGATTAATCAGGCTTTCGCACGACCACCTGGAGACTCAAGCTCAAGTATGTCTGTAACGGCGTCAATGTCACGCTCATCGCCTTCCTTAATCTCCCAAATTGACACAAGTGGGAATAGTTTCGCAAAGACGATATATAGCAGCACGAAAGCCGCAAACTCTGCTGCCGTCAAACTAATTTCCACAAGCGATGGTGTATACACTCCCCCGTCCCACATCGTCTCCGAACGTGGATAGGAGGCTGAGCTTATGACAATGATATAGCGCTCAAGCCACATACCGATAACCACTGCGCACGAGGCTACAACTGTTCCGATCACCGTTCGAGTTCTCTTAAACGAGAGAATACCGAGAGGAATTATGAAGCAGCAGGTGATCATCGACCAGAACGCGGTTGAAAACGGTCCATACAGCCTAGCATTGAGCACCGCGATCTCGTCGGGTTCGTTGCCGTACCAGACCGTTAGGTGTTCTGCAAACGTAAAATAGAACCAGAGACAGGCCATCGTCAACATCAACAGACCGAGATTGTTGAAGTGGATCGGCCGGAAGAATGCCTCCAGGTGGAATGTCTTACGAAGTATCGCCATCGCGATGAGAAGGGCGGCAATGCCGGAGAAAATCGCACCAACAACAAAGTAAGGACCAAAGATAGCACTGTGCCACATCGGCACGAGACTCATCGCAAACACCCACGACACAACGGTGTGAACAGAGACTGCAATCGGAATAATCGCCACAGCCATAACACCGATTGCTCGTTCAAGAAGCTGATGCTGCCGACTTGTTCCCTGCCAACCAAGTGCTAAAAGGCGATAGAACCAGCGGAGTCTGGGGCTCCGGTCACGAAGAATCGCCAGGTCGGGTATGAGCGGCAGATACAGGTAGGTAATGCTTCCCAACAAATACACCGAAATACACACCACGTCCCATATAAGCGGTGACAACGGTTGCGGAGACAGTAACGGGACGTAGATGAGTTCAGGGCGACCCAAATGCCAAAGCACATTACTCGAGCCCATCAGCAGCGCGAAGACCGTGATCGCCTCCGCCGCCCTAGTGATCGGACGGCGCCATTCTGCATCCGTCAGACGAAGAATCGCTGAAATCAAAGTGCCGGCATGGCTGATACCGATGAAGAAGACATAATTGGTGATGTAGAGACCCCAATAGACAGGCTGATTCATACCGGCGATCACCATGCCGTCTTGTAATTGAAGCAACCACTGATAACCACCGTAGGCGATGACTGCAACGAGGAGACCTACGGTGATCCAGACCCCTCGGCCGGTCTCAAAAACGGGGCGAAGAAGCGAATCCTCAATCGTTCGATCCCGGCCTGAAGCCGTCACCCCAGCCTCCTTCCTTCAAATAGACCACCCGAGGCCCGGTGCCGAGCTCTTCGAGAGGGCGTTCGGCACGAGGACTCTCCGACAGCTTCGACACGGCACTCTCAGGATCCTCACGATCACCAAAGACAATCGCCTGAGCCGGACACGCCTGGGCACATGCCGGCTTCACCTCACCATCACGGATCTCGCGTTCCTCATCCCTCGCTTGGTCGTTTGTACGTCGGATGCGCTGAACACAAAAAGTGCACTTCTCCATAATGCCCTTCCAGCGCACCGCCACATCGGGATTGATCGTTTGCTCAAGTGGCGCTTCCCACGACGGCTCACCCCAGTTGAAGTAACGAACCGTGTAAGGACAAGCCTGTCCGCAAGCCCGCGTACCAATGCAGCGAGGGTGAATCTGGGCATTTAAACCATCCGGGGTCTCGTAAGTCGCGGAAACGGGACAGACTTTCACACAAGGCGCTTCGTCGCAATGGACACACATCACAGGAACGAACCGGACGCGAACATTGGGAAATTCTCCCTCAACGTGACGCTCGACCCTGATCCATTCGATCGCTCGTCCGTTCTCAGCCTGCTCCGGCCCGGCGGTTGGAACATTGTTCTCGGTTCGACATGCCACCACACAAGCGTTGCACCCATCGCAACGATCAATGTCAATCGCCATTCCCCACTTTGCCATCCCGGTTCCTTCCTTACACCTTGAGCGATTGCGCCGCACGCGGAAGTGCTGCTAGAACCTCAGGCGCCTTCCGGATACTAACGGCGGTTCCCACTAGTGCTACTCCTGAACCATCGACTGGACCTGGTGGCGGAAGCAGGGCCAAGGGATTCGCACCTCGGTCTGTCGCGTACCGTCCGTAGCTGGTGTGCCCTTGCCCGACCGCCATAGCCACGACCTCAGGGCGAAGTCCCGGCATGACCCGCGCACGAGCGACAAGTTCGCCTTGCGCCGAGCTAACGAGTAACGGATCGCCATTAGCAATTCCGTACTCCTCAGCCGCAGGCACACTCACCTCGACAACCGAACCCCACCGCGTGTCAGTCATCGGGTCAGCAAGTTCCTGGAGAAACGGCAGGTGCGCACTCCGGCCATCACCAAAAGCAAGTGACGGATAGACATGCAATAGGAACGGTCTTTCGGTCGAAGTCTCTGGCGCCGCACCAACTCCCGCCCGCAAGGGTGCCACATCAAATCGGTAACGGTTGCTGGTCGTCGCGAATTGGCTCTGAGCGGGCATGGAGTCATCCCACCACCCACCCGATTCGAGCGCACTCCGCCAAAAGCGGTTAGCGCTAGTCTCAACAATTGACCCACGCTGAGAATCGTGCAGCCCACTCCACGCGGCTTGAAGCGCCGCTTCATAAGACTCCCACGGCAGCGCGACCGCCATGTCGTCGCCCAATCGCTGCCCAATCTGTAGGAGCACATCTGGCATTGCGCGCGTGTCGTAGAGTGGCCTCACGAACATAGGTCCCGACAGCGAAGCCATCGATTTACCGACCCCTGGCGCCGGCACATCATCATCGAATCGCTCGAACACTGTTGATTCTGGCAGCAGTAAGTCAGCCCACTGAGACGTTTCATCTGGAAATGAACCGAAGCTAGCAATGAACGGAATGTTGGAAAAAAGGTCAGACACTCCCGACGCGGCAGGCAACGTAAACAGCGGATTTGTGCCAGCTACCAACAGTGCTTTGACGTCAATCGTCGGGTCAGAAAGGACATTGGCCAACGGCGTCGGTTCTCTCAACACAAACGGCTCGTCAAGAACAGGGTACGGCGCGAACGGTGGCGGTGGATCAAAATGGATGCCGCCCTCGCGACCAAACGCGCCCACCAGCGCGTTGAGATGGGTAACAGCCACCGCTGTCGCTAAGCCATTCGGGCCAGTCACAGCAGCATCGCCTGCAATCGCTACCGCCGGACCGTACTCTGCCATCTCTCGGGCTATCCGCTCGATCTGCTCGGTAGGAACACCAGTTGCTACCGAGACTGTCTCCGGTGCGAATGCTTCCAACACGCGTTCACGGAACGCCTCAAAGCCCTCCGTGCGCTCATCCACAAATACCTTATTGTAGAGTTCGTCACGTATTAGCGTATGTGCAATACCCAGCACCAGGGCTGCGTCAGTTCCAGGCCGCGCCGGCAGCCACTCATCGGCGTGTGCGGCAGTCACGGATAGATGTGGGCCAATTGCAACCAGTTTGCCGCGCTGACCAGGTCGACCACGACGGAGGTGGCCGAAACCTCGCCCAAAGCGCACTGGTGATCGCGACGCTTCTACCAGTGCCGCACCAAATGTCAGAACGTAATTCGCATGTTCAACATCGTGAGTCTGAAAAGCCTCAATTCCCAAAGTCAACTCACTAGCGCGTCGCACCAAGTCGTCGCCGAATGGCTCATGCAACCAATGATGCGCTCCGCCGAACGCCGCTACGAACCGCCTTACAAGCTCCCACCGGTGACCACGAAGTTGCCCAGTCAAAAAGGCCAGTCCCGAACTTTCCGTTCGGAGTGGTATCAACTCCGTGACCAAGCGTTCCAATGCATCGTCCCATGCAATCTCGGTCCAGCGCCCCTTGCCTCGCTCACCTTCACGGACAAGAGGTGACTGCAGGCGATCGGGGTGATACATCGCTTGCGGCAATGCCTGCCCGCGTGCACAGCTTCCACCCTTCGAAATCGGATGCGCCGGGTTGCCCTCGACCTTGACAAGACGGCCGTCGATCTTCCGAGCGAGAAGCCCGCAGCCACCCGGACACTCAAAACAGGTAGCCGCATGAAACTCCTCCACCCCAGGAACAAATCGTTCCTCGGGGATTAAGAGCGGGATAATTTGCTCAGAACCCGGAGGCGCGCACGCATCGAGCAGTACACCGGCCGTCCCTGCGACGACCGAACTCTTAAGAAATTCTCGTCGTTTCATTTGTGGCAGGTCACACAATCTACCGAAGCCTCTTGGGACTCATGGCAGCTAAGGCACCAATCCATGTCGTAGACCATGTGGCGTGTTGCCCGGTCACTGGCGCCGATATCTCCGTGGCACGTTTGGCACTCAATCTCTGCTTGAATGTGCCACTTATGGTTGAAGTGGGTATATTGCGGCAGTTCGTACAAACGCACCCAAGGAATCTCTTGTCCGGCGTCGGCGAACTCAAAAATGCGGTCCAAGTCTGGATTCGGTTCAACCGGCTCCATAAACTCGTGGCAGTCAACGCAAACACTCACGCGCGGAATACCAGCGACGGCGTATCGATCGTAGTATTCGTGGCAATACGAGCAGTCAATCTGGTTTTCAACATGAAGCCGATGAGAAAACGCGATTGGCTGGTCGGGGCTCGCTGTAGCGTCAAAAGAGCAAGCATCTATGGCAACGCCGACAAGCAATACAGAGGCGCCGAGAATCAGCACGGAGGGTATGTACCGACTTTGCCACATCACGCTACAAGCGCCAGCATTATACTAACTTCCCTGGACCTACGGTTCTGCTCTTGTATTGGAAGTTCGATTTGAAGCCCGAAAAATCTTATTCCCGCAGCGGTAGGCACTCTGTTGAGAGGTTACGATTGAAATGGCCGCTCCAAAGTTGGCTCCTCAGGTAGGATTCGAACCTACAACCCTCCGGTTAACAGCCGGATGCTCTGCCGTTGAGCTACTGAGGATCCCCAGTATTCCTACGTAGCGACAGCGTGTACATTTCACACCCCATTGCCCCGTTGAACACCCAATGGTACCGAAACCATGCTAGGCGGGTCAATCCGAAGGGGGTGCCCACGTCGGTCATTTTCGGCGACCGTCAAGCGCCCTTCTAGTCTTCCTCAGCTGTACAACGAAGCCAAGCAGGCCAACCACTAGCCAACCACCCAGTAATGCCTCATGCCTTGCAGCTACGATATCGAGCGGATAGCTGAACCACGCACCTAGGTTGCTCACCGCCATCACAGCGTCCTCCCGACCGGTCAACGCTAGACCGCCGACAAGGCTCGTCCAAGCACCGCCAAAGGCAGTGCCAATGATTAGCACGTAGCGCTGCACCAAGAGAGCGGCAAAAGCCCCAACGATGGAAAAAAGAATAACCAACAATGCATGGGGATCGTCAGCGCGTTGAATCCACAGAAGGTAGACAAAGGTCGCGCCCAATCCAGCCCCGATAATTGCAACACCCACGTAATAAACAGCGAAGAACATCAATCCGCCGACTAACGCCCCCGCAAGCACCGCTACCACCAGTGCCATCAAGTCGGTGCTACCAATCATCCACACTACGCCAATCGCGCCGAAAAATAGCCCGAACCCAGCAAGCACGAAACGGAATAGACGGTATCCAAGAAAGCACGTCAGGAGACCCCCAACAAGTAGAATGGTGGCGAGTGGCTGGTGTAAGGAGCCTGGAAACATCATCCTAGATTATGTAAGCGGCATCCGCATACCTGCAACTATACGATTCCACAAATGCCAGAAAAGCCCACCTTAAGGGGAGCGAGTGCTGAGGGCTCAGTTGTCGCAATCATGGCCCGCTCACCAGCCCACCCAAGTAAAGTTAAGACGCGTCTAGCCGAAGCGGTCCCCGACACAAGGGCTCGGGTGGACCTCTACACCGCCTTCATCGTCGATCAGATGCGTGTTTGCCGGTCCCTATCGGACGTCACCCTACGGTTGGCGTATACACCTGAGGGCAATGCCAGTGACTTCGAACTGATGGGACTTAGTCCCGACGAGTTATTACTGCAACGAGGCCACGATCTGGCGACCCGCGAGCGCACCCTATTCGAAGATCTCTTTAAAGAGGGCTTCCGCCGGGTTGTCATCATCGGGTCAGATCTGCCATCACTTCCAGGTCGCATCCTGGAAGATGCCTTTCGCAGACTCGACAGACCAAGATGCGTGGTGCTCGGCCCGGCTGAGGACGGAGGGTACTATCTTGTCGGCTTGAGTCGCGACGATGCCACGGCGTCCATTCCGGATCTTTTCTCAAACATTAGATGGAGTACACCGTGGACTCTGTCCGACACCATCGCTGCGGCCGAGCAAGCGCGAACAACCGTAGAATTGGTCCAGTCGTGGTACGACGTCGATGACGAGGTCGGCTTTCAACGGCTCCGCGACCAACTAAGCAGCCCAACTTTGGCGGCGGCAGCATCGGCGACTGCGGCAGTACTGAAGAAGATTTTCTAGGTGGGCAATCTCGAACAGTTACGGTGGTGAGAGTACACGGCACCTCTACACCCTACAACTCTTGACGTCCCTCTATCGCCTTGTGCATTGTAACTTCATCGGCGTACTCAAGGTCGCTGCCCACTGGCACTCCCATGGCGATACGTGTGATTCGTACATCAAGCGGTTTGAGGAGCTTTGCAAGATAGATAGCCGTGGCTTCCCCCTCTACATTGGGATTGGTGGCCAAAATAACTTCATTAACTTTGCTATCGCTTACTCGAGTTAATAACTCCTTAATTTTCAGGTCGTCCGGGCCAATACCCTGCAGTGGCGACAACGCACCCAGCAGTACGTGGTAAACCCCTTTAAACTCACCACTCTTTTCGACCGCAGTGACATTGTGGGGCTCTTCAACAACACAAATGAGGCATTGATCACGGCTTGGGTGCGTGCAGTAGTAGCAGGGATCTACATCGGTAATGTTGCTGCACACCGAGCAATACGTAATTCGGTCCTTAACCTCACGAAGCGCTTCGCAAAGCTCCTCCACCTGACTGCGAGGGTTCTTAAGGAAGTGAAACGCCAGTCGTTGCGCACTCCTGGCACCGATACCAGGTAGACGCTGCAACTGCACCATCAACTTCGCGAGTGAGTCAAGCTCGGTCATCCAGTCAACCCAGGAATCTTGAGGCTACCCATTTGACCTGCCAGTTTGGCGTCTGCCTTACGATGGGCATCGTTAATGGCAGCTACAATAAGGTCCTGCAGCATTTCAACGTCATTTCTCAAGACAATTTCGGGATCGATCTTCACAGATACAATCTGTTTTGATCCATTCATCACAACCGTGACCATGCCACCACCAGCGCTTGCCTCGACCCGCGTCTCCGCCATCTGCTTCTGCAGACGCTCTTGCATCTGTTGAGCCTGCTTCACCATCTCCCGAATGTTCATTGCATCCATCTAATGTGCCTGTCTCAATAACACGACGGCAAGACCACGATCAGGCTTTCTCAATGTCCCGAATCTCACCAGGAAGTACATCCAGCATCGCTTGCACAGTAGGGTCGTCCATCACCTCGGCTTTCCGAGACTCGTTGGCTGCCAACGGTGACGTCGAAACTAGCTCATCAACGTTTTCCTGCTCGACTACCACCCTCATCTTCTTACCAGCGATCTGGGATGCCGTCTTCTCCACCCATGAACACTGGTCTTTAAGTTGGTCCTGAAGTGTCTTCTGGTTCGTCCCGAATGTGAATATGATCCGATCGCCGTCCAAGACGATGCGTCGCGCCTGAGCTATAACAGTGCCGTAAAGAACTTTTTTGGTACGCTGGAGTTCCGCCATGCACGCACTTTTCAAGTCCTTTTCACCTCCGTCCGACAGGGTTTCCGCCGCTCGACCGGTCGGTGGTGATTCGGCCTTAACAGGCTTGGTCTTGACTTGTGCCACCCGGCGAGGAACCGCCTTCACCTGACTCTTCGCACTTGGGTGAGGACGCATCGCCGGCGCTGACCCTCCGCTAAGAGGAGCTCGGGGGGGCGTGTCCGAGTCACCAGAGCGCTTAGTCGGTGTGTCGCTTTTAAGTCCCTCAATCACCTCGGCAAGCGGCACCAGGTGACGTAAATGGATCCAGCGAAGCAGCGCCATTTCAAGGTGATACCGAGGCTGAGAGGATCGGCGTAGGTCCGCCTCGGCCCGACTGAGCACGTCGAACGCCCGCATGAGGTCCTCCCGAGAGAAACGCTGTACCAACGCCCGCAACCGGTCACGGTCGCCCTCGGGTGCAATTTCGGGGTCTTCAAAACGGGACACGTCAATCGCCAGGACCAGTAGATCGCGACACACCCGTGACAGTTCTCGACACACCTGCCGAAGGTCGTAACCTGCCTCGACAAATTGGCCGGAGAGTTGAAACAGATCCGCTGCTCGCTCATCCGCGACCGCCTCGATGGTGTCGAGCAAAAGATCTCGCCCCACAAGCCCGAGGACAGTAGAGACATCCTCCGCCGTGATGTGCTCACCACCGAAGGCAAGAACTTGATCGAGTGCGGTCTGGGCGTCGCGCATACTCCCTTCCGCCGAGCGTGCTAACAGCGCCAAGGCGCTGGCATCGATGTCGATCTTCTCAACCTTGGCGATCCGATGAAGTTGGTCAGCGATTTCGGAAGCCCCAATGCTCCTAAACTCAAACACCTGCGACCGGGACAAGACAGTGTCCGGGACCTTTTCGAGTTCAGTCGTTGCCATCATGAACACAACGTACGGTGGGGGCTCTTCGATCGATTTCAAAAGCGCGTTAAAAGAGGACTTCGACAGTTGGTGAAATTCGTCAATCAAGAAGACCTTGTAGCGGTCGCGCGCCGGCATCATCGCTAGGCCCTCAATGATGACTTCACGAACGTTATCAATCCCCGTGTGTGTCGCGCCATCAAGTTCATGGACATCGAGATCACGCCCCTCGGCAATCTCAAGGCAGGGATCGCATTTGCCACACGGGTCAGGGACGGGACCCTTTACGCAGTTCAAGGCGCGGGCCAGAATCCTAGCCGTTGTCGTTTTCCCAACGCCCCGAGGTCCCGCAAAGACGAAAGCCTGGGCGATGCGCTCGCTCTCGATTGCATTCCGCAGCGTCTGGGTGACACCGCGCTGTCCCACCACATCATCAAATTTCTTGGGACGCCACTTCCGAGCAATAACTTGGTAGGGCATAAGTCACGACGAACCAGACGTACGCACAGCACCACTACGTCTGTCCCGAACGAGGTTCAGTGTAGCTTGCGTCTGATCACCAAGCAAGCAGGCCGACCTAACGGCCGCGAACAGCATGATACACTCAGCGTCCGCGACTTACCCGGAGAGATGTCCGAGTGGTTGAAGGAGCACGCTTGGAAAGCGTGTGTAGGGGAAACTCTACCGTGGGTTCGAATCCCACTCTCTCCGCCAATCACATTACGACGCTGAATATTAACGGTCCGCTTGGAGTAACCATGTATTGGCTGTTTAAGGAAGAACCGTCAAGTTATAGCTTTGAAGAATTTGTCAAAGATGACCAGACCTCTTGGACTGGAGTAAGGAATCCCCTGGCCCAAAAGCACCTCCGCTCAGTGAAAAAAGGCGATCGAATCTTCTACTACCATACGGGAAACCAGAAAGCAGTTGTCGGAATCGCACGTGCCATCGGTAACGCCTACCTCGATCCGTCGGACACTTCCGGTAAGCGCCATACGGTCGATATCGTTCCGAGTCGCAAGCTGCGCCGCCCGGTGACACTGGCTGAGATCAAAGCGGACCGCAAGTTTGCAGCTTTTCCTCTCGTGCGGATCTCGAGGCTCTCCGTCATGCCGGTAAGTGCCAAGGAATGGGCCGCAATCGAATTCCTATCCAAGACCTAAAGCGCGGTCTCGGGTCGCCCTATGAACCCGACAGGTCTCTTTCGAACGACCATTGAGAACTTACGCTCCGGGACCTTGGGTAACCTAAGCGGATTCGGTGGAACGGTGATAGGTGGAAGCCCCAGACGATTGATTTACGATAGGTAATCCACCGCCCAAGCGCATGAAAAACGCCTGAAGAAAAGAGTGGCGGAGAGGGTGGGATTCGAACCCACGTGCCGGTTACCCGACAAGACGCTTTCGAGGCGCCCCCGTTACGACCACTTCGGTACCTCTCCGTTGGGTCAAACAATCAAGATTAACGTTGCTAATCAGCCGAGAGGCGTCGTCAAAATATTTCCCTCACGACGTCGCTGGAAAAATCCCTGTAGGACCGCCGAGCATTCGGCCTCTAACACCCCAGTGATTACAACAACCTTGTGGTTCAGTGACGGATGGTCCAGTGACCGACACATAGACTGAACCGCTCCAGCCTTGGGTTCGGTGGCCCCGAACACCAACATGCCGATCCGTGCGTGAATCAAGGCGCCGACGCACATCAAGCACGGTTCGACTGTGACATAGAGTGAGGCACCCGTGAGACGGTAATTACTACACGCCAGTCCAGCCGCGCGCAGCGCCACGATTTCTGCATGAGCTGTCGGGTCCTGCGTCGCAATCGGCTGATTGAATCCAGAGCCGACGACCTCACCGTCAACAACAACGACTGCACCAACGGGAACCTCGCCAGCCGCTTCAGCCCGATTTGCCTCGGCCAATGCAGCACGCATGAACGGCTCACGCATCGTCGACGAAAATCGTTTCGACCTTGTAGATTCCATGGACCTTAGAGGCGTTTAGCAATGACCGCGTAGTCCAAATGGGTAAACAAGAAGCTGTTGATCTTGTCAGCGGCATCGTTAAACGCCACCGTGAGGGAAGCTAGTTCATCCGCATCCTTAGATTTCTTGAACTGGTTCGATACCGCTACCCTTTGCAGCTTGGCGTGTTCAGGATATGGAGCACAGTATCGGATAGTAGCGCCTTGAAACCCGGTTGCATGCAATAGATAGGTCAGTGTATCGGGATGCAGGGGCTGCGCATGCGTGATATCGCGAATATAACCGTCGAAGAACGCGACCCAGCAAGCAGGATTAATCGTTTCGAGCACGATCTGAGACCCTGGTCGAAGCTTTTGGTATGACAGTTCGAGTAGGCGTACCAGATACTCTGGTCGTAAATGCTCGACGACCTGGGCCGAGAAAAGACCACCGAGTGAACCGTCATCCAAACCTTCCAGATAGCTGACCACATCACCTTCCACCACATCAAGACCGCGCATTTGGCAAACCTTGACCATCTCCGGGTTGATGTCGAGGCCACGCGCCGGCACACCATGTTCCTTGAGCACATCGAGGAACTCACCCCGGCCGCACCCTACATCCAACACGTCAACCGCCCCAGTGAAATCAGGTGCGTATTCATTCATGCGTGCTCGAATTTCTTCAGGTGCTCCGCGAAATTGATCTTGAAAACCTACGTATTTGAATGCGCCGTCCGCAGTGCTCAACTGGCCTTCGGTCAAGTGCGGCTTAGGGGGAGGCTCTGTAGCGAGCGCAGCCTGACGTCGGCTACTTCGACTCTCGGTTGATTTACTAATATTCCCCGCCTCCTGTGGTTCTAGCTGCCTTGTCAACAGAAGTAACTTCTGCTGCAGTGCACCAACGGTCGCCCGAAGTTCTTCAACCCTTGCTTCAAACCGCCGTTCCCTCACAATATTCGCCTCGCCGCGTTTCTGGATTTCATCACCAACCGCATCGAGACCCGCAGCAAGGCCTACCCCAAACTCCTGCACACTGAGCGGCATACTTGGTTGCTTAGTATTTACATAGGGGGTGATTTGCTGCGCGTACAACATGAGCTTGTGTTGAAAGAAAGCTTGGGAAGCAAATGAGTCGCGAATCGCCGTCAGCACCTTGTCAAGAGCATGCGCCCTCTGGCGAGTGGGCTCAACGTTGCGGTTAATGTGGTCGATCAACGCAAGGTTGAAATCATGCTGTCGTTGAAACACCGGTCCTATAAATCGCCATACGAAACGCCTAATCCGTCCTCGCCATCCGACACCGCAATCTACACCCTCTTCAGGAACTAGCCGGGCCAACTCGTTTAGTCTGGTGACAAGGGAGTCGTCAGGTAATGCCGGTGAAACTGGAAGCTCAGGAAACTGCTGCAGTGCATGATCGAGTGCCGTCAACGCGTCGTTATATTGACGGTCGATCCTTTCCCGTTCAAGCTTCAGACGTTTTTCGGCGGCAACAGACAGCGGATCATCGCTCATAAACCATCCCGCGTATCGAGGCAATCAACAGAAAGGGAGTATTGACCGTATCCAGCATGATCAACGCATCAGACAACTTCACCGTGAGTAAGCCTACTAAGACCACCCGACGCAAGTCAAGGCTAAGCCATTGTTTAACAGCAGGTTACAAACATTATCTCATCATCAACCGCGCAATTATAGAGGTCAGGAACTCCCGAGGATATCAACTGACATCCCCATATCCTTAAGGATGTCACGTGCAGTCTCTAGACCATCTGGCCGTAAGTGAGAAAGTGGAGGCGTGACCCCTGTGGGACTGTCCAGGGCCAAGCTAATGACCCTTAAATAATCAGCCTGCATGTGCTTCAGGGTGTGGTGAGCCGCCCAGAATCTTTTCGCTCGGTTACCGAGGTCCCGTCGTAGCGCCCGGTCACGTGCCAGCCGTTCCATTGCCACCTGCAACGAGTTCTCCTCGTCCAAGATGTCGATACTGACACAGAGAGGTAACCCAGATGGTCCGCCAGTGGCAGCCGACACGTTTTGCTCAATCGGTGCGATCTTATCGAGCTGAACTGACGGCGATGGTGTCCAGGTGCCCCGCGTTACAAGCGCCGGTACATCAATCGTGTGGTGCAGATCAGTAACAATTGTGGCACGGCCACCTGCTAAACACCGTAACCACGACGCGGATGTTTCACCAGACGATGGCCAGCGCATACACAGGCAGGCATCAGCGCACGCAATGTAATCGTCCAGATCGCGATCTTCCACGTAACCTGTAAACGTGACACGGTCAGAAACGCCCAGACTCTTGGCCTCCGCAATTGCGTCGTAGTAGGGAACGGGTTCACCAACGATTAGTAGGTGTACATGCGGCGTGCGGCTGGCGATGGCCGCAAGTGCTCTAAACGTGTGGGCAATTCGCTTCTCAGGCGTCACCCGACCGAACGCAGCAAAAACTACAGTCTCTTGAGAAATGTTGTGTCTGGCCCGGATGTGCTTTGCTCTTGAGGCTTCGGAAGCATTCGGCACACCCATTCGGATTCGGTCGATACGTGCCTCGGGAAACCTGTCCTGTAACTCTCGAACGAGTGTCGTATTGTGTACGGCTACCATTCTCGCCGAGTTCACAACGGTTCGTAACATTGGCCAGAGGTAGTGTAGAGATCCCAAGAGTCCGGCAATTCCAAGATAAGCAATGTCGGCTCTTGCATCAGGATGGTTGTATTCAAACTCAGCACGATAGTCTTCATAACGCTTCTGCTGAAGCAACAGGCGAGCCCGAGCCTGGTGTAATTGGCCGTCGTGTAAAACTACAAGGCCTGGGTAACGAAACATGTACGGCCAGATGTAGTCATGACATCTTGCGTTACCAAGCTGGTAAACGATTAAATCGTAGGGATCCTTAATCTGCCGCCAAGAAAAATCGTATGCGCTGATGTGTCGATCATCCCCGTTATGTTGCAGCGGTAACGAGTCGACAATAATGTCGAC
This sequence comes from Acidobacteriota bacterium, assembly GCA_002730735.1. Lineage (GTDB taxonomy): Bacteria > Acidobacteriota > Vicinamibacteria > Vicinamibacterales > UBA823 > UBA11600. The sequence goes on from PCAU01000008.1 coordinate 119,570, forward strand.
ATCATAGACGTCGGTGAGCAGTCCCAAGATCTCGGAACTGTAGGTCGCAATTCCTGAACGTTCGGGGGGTAGTGGGGTAAACCAAGCGAGCCGTTTCATTGCGTGGCGGTCGGGTTAGTTTGGCGCGCCCTGCAGGATTCGAACCTGCGGCCTCCTGGTTCGTAGCCAGACGCTCTATCCAGCTGAGCTAAGGGCGCCCGTCGCATGTTACAGATCCGCTGGTCTACTCTCGATCACGGAAACCCCGGATTATAGCATGCACGTATATTCGTTAATGCCGCTATCGCAAACACATCTACCGATCCAAGCCATGGCCACGAGGAAACATCTCAGGCAGGCTGACCGGAAGCCTCCCGCCGATACGTGACTCGCCAGCCAGTGCACGTACGGCATTACGCTCTGCCCTATCATAGAAATCGTAGGTCAGTAAAAGAGCAGGGACCGAAGGAAGTGCCAGAGCCGTGTAGGGACTGCCGAATAAAACCACTGCGTAAGGTTGGTGTCGTCCCTCGGTCATACTACCCAGTCGTTCGAGTAGTGAGACAAGCGAGGGCGCGAGGTCCATTCCGCCGTCTCGAGGAGTCGTCCGTACGAAAACTGACGCGACGATCGCATCAAATTGTCCAGAGGTTGATCGCAGAAGATCGAGTGCCTGACGCGAGGTTTGATTAGAAATTTCCACAGCCGTGACATTCGGCCAACGGTCTCGTAACTCCGCGATGAAAGTTCGACTGGGTGCACCGATCCGCCAACCAGATGGGCGATCAAGAACCGACAGGTAGAGAATTGTGGCATCTCGCGATAGCCTGAACGGTATATCACCACGAGAATCGGAAAGCAGAGTCATCGCTTGTTCGCTCACCCGGTCGGCAACGCTTCCATGTTCCCGTCCGCCAACCCGTTCCGGCAGTCTCTCTGAATCAACGAAGCGATTTCGATGAAGCCCCAAGCGTGCCTTCATTTCGAGCACCCGAGTCGCCGACTCTCGAATCCTTTCAAGCGATACTTGGCCCTCCTCCACCGCCGCACGAATACCATTTATCGCGGCCACGGCGTCGGCTGGGTGCAGAACAATATCGTTCCCTGCCAAAATTGCTCGGACTGCTGCATCTTCTGTCGACCACTGGTTACTAATCGCACCCATCTGCATCGAATCTGTAAAGATTAATCCATCGAAGTTGAATTCATCGCGTAGGACCCCCTCAACAACTGTGCGGCTAAGGGTAGAAGGAATCCCTTCCTCGGGATCGAGCATCGGAAGGACAATGTGCGCAGTCATAACACCATCCACTCCCGCTGCAATACTGTCACGAAACGGGGACCACTCGAGCAGCTGTAAACGCTCTCGACCATGTGGAATGATTGGCAGGCCAACATGGGAATCGATATCGGTATCACCATGGCCTGGAAAGTGCTTGACCGTGGCCAGCATCCCGCCGTCGTGCGTACCACGAATGTAGGCACTAGCAAGCCGCCCTACCAATGCTGGGTCCTCGCCAAAGGAGCGCGTGTTAATCACTGGATTCCGTGGGTTGTTGTTGACATCCACAACCGGTGCAAAGTTCACGTGTACTCCAATGGACCGAGACTCGATTGCCGTGATCCGACCAGCTTCATAGGCCAACCGTTCGTCGCCCGCTGCCCCAAATGCCATCGCACGGGGGAACACCGTGCCGCCACCGATTCTAAAACCGACACCGGCCTCAAAATCACTTGAGAAGATCAAAGGTACTCGAGCGATCTTTTGTAGCCGATTGATCAGTGACATCGCTGACATTGGCTGACCGAGTGTAACAGTGCCGTATGTTGGATTAAGTAGTACGTCTGGTGCCAACTCTCGTCCGCCGAACACTAGAAAGCCACCCACTTCTTGCTCGTGAGCCAGCGCGACCAGCGAATCGAAAGTCTCGGTATCACTGCCTGTGTAGGTCGACAACAGGGATGGCATAATCAGTTGACCAATCTGTTGGTCCACACTCATGGTACCGAGCGTGTTCATGACCCACGTTCGAGCTTCTGGGTCTAGTGTTGACGCATTTTGTTGGCTGTAGATAGGTAGGCCGGCCGATACAACCATCGCAAGTATGACGGATGTGATTGCACGTGGCCTTGTGCGCAGGGGAGGCGACATATGCGCCGATGGTAGTTCGAAAGGCACCGGTCCGCAACGTCGCCTTGTATAATCTATCCGATGAGTCATTTAGAGCACCGTGTACAGGCGCCCACCCACGTGCGCTGCTACGTGCTAACCGTGTCGGACACCCGTACCAAGGAAACCGATGGGGGTGGTCGAACCGTCATTGAACTGCTTACTGCAGCAGGGCACACGGTAGTCGATCGGCAAATCGTCAAGGACGAACCTAATCAGGTCCGTACCACTGTCGCCACGCAACTCAAGAATAATGAGATTCAGACCATTATCACGACAGGAGGCACTGGCATCTCCTCACGTGATCGCTCCTACGAAGCGGTCACTGAACTACTGGAGAAACGGCTCACAGGCTTCGGCGAGCTTTTCCGCGCTTTAAGTTTTGCAGAAATTGGTCCCGCCGCGATGTTGAGCAGAGCCTTCGCTGGTACGGCAGGGGGTAAGATTATTTTCGGTTTGCCGGGCTCAGAGCATGCGGTTCGGTTGGCGTTAACGAAACTCATACTTCCTGAACTTGGACATCTCGTTCGAGAAGCTTCCCGTTAGGTCGTACGTGATTTACAGCCACCATGGTAACGACGAACATGCGTCCCATTCGTGAAACGATAGGGCTTGATGAGGCGCTTGCACTCATTAAGGAAGCTACAAAACCCTTAGAGCGAAGCGAGCGTGTCGCGCTCTCGGGGGCCGGCGGCCGCGTTGCCTCGCGCGACGTGGTATCGGAACAGGAGGTTCCTCCGTTCGATCGCGCGGCGATGGATGGTTTTGCGGTCGTCGCTGAAGATACTTTTGGTACGACCCGTTACCAACCTAAAGCGTTGAAGTGCGTGGAAACCGTCTTCACCGGTCAGATACCTAACCGCCGTGTCGGTCGGGGTGAGTGCTCTCAGATTGCGACGGGTGCTCCTATGCCTCAAGGTGCTGACGCTGTGGTGATGGTCGAAGAGACCGATCGTGACGTCGATAATCAGGTTCGTATTTTTACACCAGTTTACCCACGCCGGAACGTGGGCCGCCGAGGCGCTGACATCGTGCCGGGTCAGACACTCGTCCGACGTGACGACTTCCTTAGCGCCGGACGTATCGGCGCACTCGCGGCCATCGGAGTCTCCGACATAGAGGTATACGCAAAGCCGTCACTGGCTCTGTTGTCGACAGGCGATGAGATCATCCCACCCGGTCAGTCGCTCGGTCCAGGACAAATCTACGATATCAACCGATTTACCCTAGAGACCATCGTGCGGAACCATGGCGGATTAGCCATCGGAAAGCCCACCGCAGCCGACACAGTCGAAGCGTTAACAACAGCCGTTCAGGCATGCACTGCTCACGATTTACTGGTGTTTTCCGGCGGTAGTTCTGTCGGCGAGCGCGACCTGATTCTCGACGTATTGCATAGCCAGGGCGAGGTGCTGTTTCATGGCATTGCCGTTAAGCCTGGTAAACCAACGGTTTTCGGGAGGATTGGAGGCACTCCGGTGCTCGGGATGCCAGGTTACCCGACCTCGTGCCTATCAAACGCCTACATGCTACTCATCCCAATCCTTCGACGGATAGCACACCTACCACCATATCGACCACGGGTACTAACACTGCCGATCGCAGAGCGAGTCGTGTCAACGACGGGGCGTCACCAGTTCTATACAGTCCGACTTAGCAACGGCTCTGCTGTACCCGCCTTTAAGGCATCAGGCGACATTACGAGCATGTCGCTTGCCGACGGCTACATTGAGATCCCCGCTCAAACCGACATCGTGGAAAAAGGCGAAGAAGTCATTGTGAAGCTCTTCTAAGCTTCTCTAAGAAGATTAGGTCGACGTAGAGAGAAGACCGCCGAACCGTTAACGGCCCACCTGTTTAGCGTACTCTGCCTCCAGTACATCCGCGGTGTGTAGGTCGAAGCCCTCGGCCATTCGTTCGTAGCGGCCTCGGAACTCGGCATGACAACGGTAACAGATAGTCACATCGCCGAGACGGCGATAAACCGCAAGGTCAACGAGAACCGCTACCGCCAGTACTCCGTAAGCGGTAAGGTCCCTACCGAAATAATAGAAAACCGCACTAACTGTAGCACCCAAGATGACGATTGTCAGGCCAACCTTTGGGTCGAAATCCTTGCGAATATAGAAATCCTGCCCGGTACACATTGGACAGGTATCAACCGATGTGTCGGTTGCAACAGAAGAAGTTATCGTTAGGGCGATAATTTTCCGACAGCTCCCACACTGAATTTCGTTGGGTTTTTCGGACGCCTTGACAGGTAAAGCCGCGTTGCAGCTGGGGCATTGCACGACAACTTCCATTCGACACATCCTCAAACCGCAACCGAGGTTAATAGGTACAAATACTTCGCCAAGATTTCGCCCACAACCACGGTGAAGAAATCTACATAAAGAATGCCTGTCGCCGATTGCGTCGAGCGAATCTTTGCCGTCTCCCACGTGAGGTATGACAGTACGGCTGGACCCAGTAAACCGAACAGCACCCGCTGCCAGAAAAACACGCCAGCACTTGAAAGTACATATCGCTGGAAGTTTGGTTCTAGGCCGGGTTCCCAGGCGGAGATCCCAAGCCAGACAGCCACGGCAACAACCGTAATCCGCACGATGACGGAACCGATGTGAAATTTCACCATCGACTGAAGGAGTGATACATCCATTGATGGCAATACGAGATACCAGTGCCCGAGAATCATCGCCGTGCATGATCCACCAAGGAGTGCCGCGGATGACAAAAAACTCGCAGTAACAAGCATGGTAGAACCCATTGCCATTGACGAACTAACCGCTACTGCTTGGGCGATGAGCGTGACGGCGCCGGCGGCCAAGCCAATCCAGAGCAGCCCGCGCCGCAGTACAACCATGACGCGCCCGATGGTTGCCAGGTAGACCAAGAATGCACCAGTTGCCACTGACAGCGTTATGAATCCGGTGCCAGATGCCACGCCACCAAGTACCGCCGCGTCTGGACGAAATGCCATTCCCGCGGCCAGTATCGCGACCACCAACCCAGCGTTAAAGCGAAAGAATTTCACCCCGGCGGGCCGCGACACCAATATCAGCGTCCACGCAATTCCAATACCGAGATGCGTCAGAAAGAGAAAGATAATTGCAGAAAGCGACATGAATCCAGCGCCGGAAACAATCGTAGCCGTTCCGGCATGCAGAGGGAGCCAGCAACGGCTGGCTCCCGTGAGGTTAGACCGAATTAACCGAGTCGCTTGTTAACTTCGACCCAGTTGACGACGTTCCACCACGCTTTGACATAGTCAGGTCGCCGATTCTGATAGTTCAGATAGTATGCGTGCTCCCACACGTCGAGTCCAAGGATCGCGCATTTTCCATCCATAAGCGGATTATCCTGATTCGGCGTGCTTACAACCGACAGCGTGTTACCATCGACTACGATCCACACCCAACCGCTACCAAATCGGCCCGCCGCCGCCTTTGCAAATTGATCTTTAAGGCTGTCAAAATTACCGAATGAAGCCGTGATCGCTTCGGCAACCTTGCCCGTTGGGTCCCCTCCAGCATTCGGTCCCATGACTTGCCAGAACATTGAATGGTTCCAATGCCCCCCGCCGTTATTGCGAACCGCTGTGCGAATGTCCTCCGGCACACTGGCAAGATCACCCATAAGCTCGTCCAAACCCTTCGACTGTAAGTCCGGATGCTTCTCGAGCGCTGCGTCCAGGTTCTTAATGTAAGCGGCGTGATGCTTGCCATGGTGAATGCGCATCGTCTGCTCGTCCACGTGAGGCTCAAGCGCGTCGTAGGCATACGAAAGTGGCGGCAATTCGTGGACCATCGAAAATCCTCCTTACAGTGAGATCCAGCGCCCGATTGAACACCAGTGCGGCCGCAGCGGATCGAAGACCTTGGAGTTTACTGGATAGAAAGCATCCGGTCGAGAGCAACCCGGGTCCAATGTTTCTGGTCATCGGGCACTTCAACCTGGTTATGAACTTCGCCCTCGATCAGAGATTCAAGAACCCAGCAGAGATGGTTCGGCGACACACGGAACATGGTGGAACACAGGCACCCAAGCCCATCAAGGGTCAAGACCGTTCTACTAGGTGCCATTTCCTTAGCAAGGCGATTCACTAAATGAATTTCGGTGCCCACCGCCCACACCGAACCTACAGCACTCTCCCGAATGCGTTGAATGATCGTGTCTGTGGAGCCGCTAGCATCAGCCGCCTGCACAACCTCCCAGGTACACTCGGGATGGACAATCACGCGCACCTCGGGTTCAGCCAAGCGCAACTGCTCAATTTGAGCGACCGAAAATCTAGTGTGGACAGAACAGTGGCCTCTCCACAAAATTAGCTTAGCAGCCGCTACCTCGTCTGGTCTCAGGCCGCCCATCGGCTGCTGTGGATCCCAAACGACCATCTCATCAAGCGGCACACCCATGGAGTATGCGGTGTTCCGCCCTAAGTGTTGGTCAGGCAGGAAAAGAATCTTCTCACCACGCTCCCAACCCCACCGCAGCGTGGCAACAGAGTTACTTGAAGTGCAGACAACACCACCCTCACGACCACAAAAGGCCTTAATGTCCGCGGCTGAGTTCATATATGTCACGGGCACGACATCGGTAACACCTAGTTCTTCGAGCTCGCGCCAGCAGACTTCAAGTTCGTCTGCCGCTGCCATATCGGCCATCGAGCAACCAGCAGAAAGGTCAGGTAGGATGACCCGTTGATACGGAGCACTGAGTACATCCGCACTTTCAGCCATAAAGTGGACGCCACAGAAGATGATGAACTCGGTGTCTGAACGTTCTGCTGCAACCTTGGCAAGCTTGAACGAGTCACCGCTATAGTCGGCGAACTTGAAAACCTCATCGCGCTGGTAATGATGGCCAAGGATCACCAACCGATCCCCAAGAGCCAACCGCGCTGCCGAAATTCGGACTTCCAATTCTTCGTCAGATACGCCTAGGTAACGCTCAGGGAGCGGCTGACGTTCACCGATCTGCTGACGTTCGTACTCGTTCAACACTTCGAGTTGCGTGGAGCCTACAACCATCGTCTAATTTGATGCCTCCATCCTGTGATTGTGAAATTTTGCTCAATCACAGGAAGCGAAAAAGACCAGTCCCTACACCCAAGTTTTAAAAGCGGAGTGGAGCCTGGCGCTATTCGTATCCTAGCACAGCAAAGGTAGTGTTTGGTGGTCCAGTTACAGGCGTTAAGCAGTCACCGACAAGACGTTGTAAAGCGTGTCGCGCTCAATTGGTTGTCGGCCAGCAGCACTAATGAGCCGACCGATTTCGTGCGTCGTCATCGCTTCAGGAGTCCGCGCACCAGCCATGTGGTAGATACGCTCCTCGTGCACAGTGCCATCGAGGTCGTCTGCTCCAAACCAAAGGGCTGTCTGGGCCACGTCGACACCGGTTGCGACCCAAAACGCCTTTATGTGCGAAACATTGTCGAGCATTAACCGTGCGACTGCGTGTACACGCAGAGTGTCGGCGGCGGTCGGCGCTGGCAACTTGCGCATCTGGTTGTTATCGGGATGAAATGCCAGTGGGATAAATGCCTGAAACCCCTCTGTCTCATCCTGCAAGTCGCGGACACGGAGCATGTGGTCCAAGCGCTCGGCCGGTGTTTCGATATGACCGTATAACATGGTGACGTTCGAACGCATCCCTAATTGATGCACCGTCCGATGAATCGCGAGGTAGCGCTCCGTTCCACACTTATCGTGGCTGATCTTCCGCCGCACTCTTTCGGCAAATATTTCAGCTCCACCACCAGGCAAAGAGTCCAGCCCAGCATCCATCAGTTCTCGTAAAACCTGCTCGTCAGACATCCCATAGAGATCGGCAAAGAAAGCGATCTCCACAGCCGTAAAACATTTGAGATGAACATTTGGACGGATCCGCTTAAAACCCTGCAACAGCTCAACGTAGTAGCCAAACGGAAGGTCGGGGTGAAGACCATTAACGACGTGGACTTCCGTCAACGCCTGATCCTCACGGTCACGAACCTTGTCCCAGGCCTGCTCCAACGACATCGTGTAGGCCCCCGGGTCGCCCGGCTTCAGCCGTGCGAAAGCACAAAACAAACAACTCGCTACACAAACATTCGTGGCTTCAATCCTAATATTTTGATTAAAAAAAGTCTGATCCGCGTGTCGGCGTTCTCGTTCGCGATTGGCCAGCCAGCCCACAGCTAGAAGATCAGGCGCTTCGAACAGCCGCATGCCTTCGGCAAAACTAAGCCGCTCACCAGCCTCAAGCCGGTCGGCGATGTCCAATAGGCGTGAGGCCTCAAGTCGAAGTCGCATGGATCAAGCAAGAACTACTTCGGTTCTATATCGTTAGCGCAACCCAATAAACAACGGTTCCGAAAGCCTGCAGACTGGTTCGTCATTCTCCCATGCTATACTCCGCCGCACAACCGACGCTTCCCAGTGGTCATGCGAAGTGGGTGCGAGGCCCACACGGTACCGCCACTGTAAGCGGGGAGCGAAGCGACTCGGTGCTTCGAATTTTTTGGCCACCACTGTGCTCGTGAAGAGCATGGGAAGGTGCTGTCGCTTCGTATCGATCCGCGAGTCAGGACACCTGGCCTCTGGGCTCGTCTTCTTCTGCATGCCCCGGTTCATCCCGTGGGCAATCTTGGCGCGCGATTACGCCAAAGAGGAATTCAGTGTCCCGTTTACCGCATATCCCTTGGTTCAGTTTCCTTCTACTCACTCTCCTAACTTCTCCCCTTGCGGGAACGGCCTTTGGAAATAACCTCTCCGGCACCGTCGTCGACCCGACCGGGCGCCCGGTTCAGTTTGCCAGCGTGTTGTTATCACGAGCAGGGACAATAAGGACCACTACCACGACCGACTCCGCCGGGCATTTTAGTTTTATCGAACTCACAAACGGACAGTACAAACTCCACGTATCGGTTCCCGGTTTCCGCAGTGAAGTGGTGCCAGTCCATGTCGAGGCTGGCATGGTGCAATATGTAACGGTCTCACTACGCATCAGCGCTATCGCTGAATCGGTAGTCGTATCCGCGTCACAAGTTAATCGTCCGCTATCCTACACACCGGATAGCGTGACGGTAATCGACGGCGACGACCTTCGCGCCAAGCAGATTGACACCGTCTCCGAAGGGTTACGCCTCGTCCCTGGGCTTACAGTTACACAGGGCGGAGGCAAGGGCGGCGTCACTTCACTGTTTCCACGTGGCGGCGAATCAAACTTTACGCTGGTGATTATTGATGGAGTACGTGTCAACACTTTTGGTGGTGGCTTCGATTTCGCACACCTTCCGACCGTAGACATCGAGCGCATCGAGGTCGTGCGTGGACCCCAAAGTGCCTTGTATGGTTCAGACGCTATCGGTGCCGTCGTGCATGTCATCACAAAACGCGGCGGACCAAACCGCACCTCGGGGCTCGTCGAGAGAGGGAGCTTCGGGACTTCCCGGGCTGCTGGGACCGTTTCGGGGTCATATGGAGCCTGGCATTGGGGTGCCAGCGGTGAGCGCCTTGCCACTGACGGCTTCACGGGCCAAGCACCGGCTACTGGTGAACCCGTTACGAACGACGACTATCAGCGCAAGATTGGCTCGTTCAGGTTTGGCTGGGATGGCAGCCGAGACATTCGAATCAGCGGTTTTGGGCATTTGAGTTCCTACGAACGGGGCTTTCCAGGACCGTTTGGAAGCGACCCGCGCGGACACGTCAGAACGAACGACACAGTATCGCGGGGCAAGAACGATATGCAGCTGCTTTCAATGGCCGCCGCAGTTCCATTAAATGATCGTATTACAGAACATCTGCACGTTTCTTGGAGCAATCACGATGGCGTGTTCACTAACCCGTTCGGAGTCTCGGAATCTGAGTCTCGCCGCGTAACAGTGCGCGGTCAGACCGACATGATGATTTCGCCGAGCCTTGGTTTATCGGCTGGCGGAGAACTGCACCACGAGCAAGCAGAGAGTAGTTTTATCACCGGTCCAGATGCCAGCCGTGCGCCAATCAAACGCCGTACGGTCGGCGCTTTCGGAGAGTTACGTTACGAAGTTAGTGAACGTTTCTACGTCACTGCTGGAGTGCGTGCTGAGCAAATCCGACGCGATGCCCTGAGTCCTGACCCGAACGCATTCTCGCCACGACCGGCCTTCAACCCAAACTCGATCGTGTCGGTTAATCCGAAGCTCTCAGTTGCGTATTTTCTTCGACCTGAGAGACAGCAGAAGCAGTATTGGACTCGGCTGCACGGTAGCGCGGGTACGGGAATCCGACCACCCGACGCGTTCGAAATTGCCTTTACTGACAATCCGACTCTGAAACCCGAGCGCAACCGCAGCCTTGAATTCGGCATCGAACAGACCATCGCAGGAGGTGCCATTATTCTCGATGGAACTGGATTCTTGAATCGCTACGATGATTTAATCGTGGCGGTTGGCCGGTCTCTTCAAGACGCAAGTCGGTTCAGGACAGACAACATCTCAAACGCCCGTACGCAAGGTCTCGAACTCGCGGTCTCTGCGCGCACGCCTTGGGGACTGGAGGCGACGGTGACCTATACCTGGCTCGACACCGAGATCCTCGCGGTCGACCGATCCTCAGGCCAAGCTCCACCACCATTTCGGGTTGGAGACACCTTGCTGCGGCGACCACACCATCAGAGCACCGTTGATCTGGTTTACCGGAAGGGGCCCCTAACAGCCTTTGGCCGGCTTCTCGCACGCGGCCGAAGTCTCGATGTTGAGCCGTCGTTCGGTGCTTTTGACGGCCTATTCATAAATCCTGGCCACAGCGTGGTCAATCTTGGCGGCACGCTCACCGTGATGACCGGTCTTGATCTCTTTGCACGAATCACCAATTTACTCGATCACGGATATGAAGAGGTTTTTGGATTTCCTGCGCCTGGGAGAGGCGCGATCATTGGAGTGCAAGTTGCTACAAGTCGCTAATGTCTCGTTCGCCTACGACAAGCACCTCGTCCTGAATGATGTTTCTTTTGAACTAGCTTCAGGAGGATTACTGGGCATCCTCGGGCCGAACGGCTCAGGCAAGACAACACTGTTGCGCCTACTGGGAGGCCTGCTACGTCCTACCACGGGCCAAGTCGTACTCGACGGCAGTGACCTCGATAGCATCCCTAAAGCCGAATTAGCGAAACGGATGGCAATGGTGCCACAAGAAACCTACCTTGCGTTTGACTACTCCGTCCTTGAGATCGCCTTGATGGGACGTTATCCCCATCTTCAGACTTTCGAGGTTGAAGGACCCGAGGACGTCGAGTTGGCCCGTGCCGCACTAACTGAGACCGGCACAGCTGACCTCGAGCAGCGCTCGTTTATGACGCTAAGCGGAGGTGAAAAACAGCGTGTTGTCATCGCCAGCGCCTTGGCACAATTCGGACGGCGCGCAGCCGACGCTGGCCGCCGGCCCAGCGAGGCACTTCTCCTCGATGAACCAACCGCATCGCTCGATCTCGGTTACCAGTTGGATATAGCATCGACTATCCGTCGCTTAAACAAAGACCGATCCACAGCAGTAGTGGTCTCAACTCACGACCTCAACTTCGCCACCAGTGTTTGTGACTACGTCGTGCTTCTTCGACAGGGATGTGTCCTCGCTGCCGGACCTACCCACGAAATTCTCCGGCCGGACACCGTCAAAGACCTTTACGACGTGGACGCCGTAGTCGAACAACATGCCGTAGCCGGACATCTGACCATTACCCCACTGGCACGGCGTGCAACCGACGCATCTGATGGACACAGGTGAGTAACGAACTGACCGGCACCATGAAAAGACCATCGCACCAAACCTCGAACTCTGGCGATGAGACGCCAATCATGCCCTCGGCAAAGCGAAGTTGGAGTCTTCGTCGAAAACTGATAGTGGCTCTTAGCGGATTCGGTGGACTTGCGCTAATAACGCTCATCGTCGCTCCACTCATCGGTCCAACACCAATCACCTTGGCACGAGTTTTCGACACTTCAGTTCCTTTCAGAGATAACGTTGACGCCCAGATCTTTTTTATCGCAAGGCTACCTCGGGCGTTGGCGGGAATCCTCGTCGGAGCATCATTAGCAGTTGCAGGTGTCGTGTTTCAAGCCTTACTGCGGAATCCGCTCGCCACGCCTTTTACCCTTGGTGTGTCAGCTGGTGCCTCACTCGGTGCAATGTTAGTAATCACCCTCGGACTACCTAGTGCGGTGGCTGGAATCCCAGCGGTGCCGATTGCGAGTCTACTCGGGTCGCTTGGCGCGGCTAGCATTGTCTACGCTATGGCAACGCTCAGACATCGAGGACTGTCAACGACTGTCCTAATACTCGCGGGAGTGACGCTCAATTCTTTCTTTTCGGCGCTCATTATGTTCGTGCAGTATTCGTCAGATTTCGCACAAACCTTCCAGACAGTACGCTGGCTGATGGGCAATCTCGACGTCGGTGGATTCCAACCGATCCTGGCCACACTGCCTCTTTTAGGTATCGCCTTCGTGATGTTCGGGACCCTTCCACGTGCACTCAACCTCTTGACCCTAGGTAGTGACAGCGCTGCCGCCAGAGGCGTGGACGTTCTCCGCGTTCAACGCGTGGCGTTTCTGAGTGCATCCCTCGCAACAGGTGCAGCTGTGTCGCTAAGCGGTCCGATCGGTTTCATTGGTATCGTGATTCCCCATCTCATTAGGCTGGTCGTTGGAGCCGACCACCGGATTGTCATGCCGGCTTCTGCTTTCCTTGGGGCCGCGTTTCTAGTTGCGTGTGATGTTGCTGCACGTTCCGTTATGGCACCGCTTGAGCTACCAGTTGGTGTTATCACAGCGCTGACCGGTGGACCGTTCTTTCTATGGCTATTGGTGCGACGACGATGACTCGACGAAGGAACTGGTTCGTTATCGCTGTGTGGCTTGTGTTCGTTGCCGACTTACAGACGCAGACACCACAACGGATCGTGTCGGTAATTCCGGCTGTCACTGAGATTTTGTTCGCCATCGGTGCTGGTCCGCAGGTAGTGGGAGTCGGGAGCTACGATAATTTCCCCCTAGACATTGGCAATCTACCGCGCGTCGGCGGCTTAATTGACCCAGATGTCGAGGCCATCATCGCACTGCGTCCCGACCTGGTCGTCCCCTACGACACACAAGTCGACCTGACGACCCAACTTACGAGAGCAGGAATCCCACTGTTCGTGTACTCACACGGTACATTGGCCGATATTCCCACAACTATCCGCCAGTTAGGTCAGCGCACTGGCCACATGATGGAAGCGAACAAGGTGGCCCTCGATATTGAAGATGGGTTAACAGGGATCGCGGAAGCGGTGTCCGGACGTCATCACCCGAGAACACTCCTAGTTATCGCACGGGAACCGTATTCTCTCCGCAACCTCTTCGCCAGTGGTGGCTCGGGATTTCAGCATGACATGCTCGAGCTAGCCGGGGCTAAGAACGTGCTCGACGGCACTCTGAACCGAGCGGTGCAGGTGACAACCGAAATGATTCTGCAGGCTGCTCCTGAGATCGTAATTGAAGTAAGGACAGTAAATCGGCTTCCAGACACCGAAATCGAAAAGGAAATAGAGGTGTGGAACGCTCTACCTTCATTGCCAGCCGTCCAAAACCAGAACGTTATTTTCCTGACTGGAAATGATCTTGTGATCCCCGGACCGCGTATTGTTCAGGCCATTACCCGATTCGCTCTCGTTCTACACCCCGACGCACCACTGCCAAATCGATAACTAATGAAGGCACTCGTTTTGTGGACTCCCGACTCAGAAGCAATCAGCTGACAAATTCAATCGGAATCTGGTTCGGGATCAGTTGTCGGGCAAACGCGTCACCGAAAAGCCTCGCCACAGCCTCCCGGCCACGTGCACCATAATCCAACGTCAGCTCATTCACGTACATCCCAACGAACCGATCAGTCCGTGCCGTATCAAGCCCACGGCCGAACTGTCCAGCATATTCAAGCGCTTCTGAACGGTGTGAAAGTGCATAGGCAATACTTTCGCGGAGCATCTTCGAGACACTCCGCATTTCCTCTATACCGAGGTCTCGGCGGATAATGTTGCAACCCAAGGGCAGCGGTAATCCGTCGGTCTGATGCGCCCACCATTCTCCTAAATCAATTAACTTGCACAGACCATCGTCGGCATAGGTGAGCTGCCCTTCATGGATCAGGAGGCCAGCTTCAGCATTGCCAGCAAGCACAGCTGGTTGGATCTCGTCAAACGGCAAAACCGTGTACTCAAAATCTGGCTCATAGAGTTGAAGAACCAAATAAGCTGTCGTCAGAGTTCCAGGAATCGCGACCCGCGCTCCCTTAACTTCCTTGGGACCGTCAGGGCGCGCCACGACGATTGGTCCGTAACGATCACCCATGCTGGCGCCGTGCGGTAGCAGCGCGTAACGCTCGACCAGTTGGGCGTAGGCGTGAAACGACACAGCGGTAACCTCATAACGTCCCTCAAAGGCTGCACGATTCAGCGTCTCAATATCGGCAAGAACCTGTTCCACTTCGAACACGCCAGTAGCAACAGCACCACTGGCTAGGCCATAAAACATGAACGCGTCGTCAGAATCTGGACTGTGTGCAACAGTAATTTTCATCGTTTTAAGGGATTGGGTTCACTAACAGATCAAAGATCGTCGTTCTCGGACTCTGGATAGGAATCGGCGACCCGACTCACAATGATCGTGAGTCCGAACAAAATGAGGACGGCGGATGCCGTAAGGCCAACGTAGGCACCGATACCAGTCAGTGGAACCTGTGGTTCGGTAATCGGTCGGCCCACAATGATTTCGGTCGCTTGCGCGACGGCCCACGCTTCTTCGGTGGCCGCCCGTTCGAGAAATTGCTGCCCCACGAATAGAATACCGAAAGCAGTCAGTCCGACAAGCAAGAGCGGGTGCCTGGAATTCTTTCGTGTGATCAGACTGAGCGTAGCCAACACCACCGCAAGCACACCCAAGCCAAATATCCAGAAGCCAGCGATACCAGGGATTCCCCCTAGAGTGCGGTCTCCGATGTATAACCACGGAAAGAACGCACTAACCACTAATCCGACGCCCGCTGAAATAGCAACGTAATAACCACGCATGACATCGGTTTTCACTGCATACAACACACTCATTACGCCCATCATCGAGAGTGTAGCACAGCGATTCTTTGGAAAAATGGAAGCCAAGAATCGAACGGGCAGGCGGAACGGAACGAAAACAAAAGTTATGAGTTCCGTTAGACACCAAAAGACGAACCACAACCACAGGAGGTCGAAGCGTTGGGATTATTGAATACAAGGGATTGGCCAAGCATGTTCTCATCGCAGTCAAGCACCGTTCCCTTAAGAAACGGATAGCTCTTGGAATCGACAAAAATTTTCAGACCATCACTACTCTCAAACACCTGATCGCCATCACGGTGATCAGACGCCCAGTCGTAAACGTAGCTCAAACCTGAGCATCCTCCGGCCTTGACACTAATGCGGAGTCCACCGCCAACAACACCCTGATTTGCCATGAGGGTCCGAATGCGCTTAACCGCAGCCTCGGTTACTTGAATCATCGATTTTGCTCCGAGATCACGTGAGCCTTAGCGTCTTGCTTCGTTTCATAGTCAACAACCGCCAACTGCATAGCATCGCGGGCCAACTCAGCACAGTACTGCTTCGTAACAGGCAGGCTTAGTGCCTCATTAATTTCATCCAAGGTAATTGCTAATGCTGACACCATCGTACGACCGATCGCAAGATCGGCGATGAAGCTCGCACTCGCAATCGTGAAGCTACACCCGTAAGCCTTAAACCTAGCATCCAAGATCTCACGAGAAACCTTATCGATTCTAACCTGGAGCCGTGTCACATCGCCGCTCCGGGCGTCCTCCACCCGACCAGTGCCGACGTCAGTATCACCTGCCGGAAGTGAACCAGCATTCCGAGGATTACGAAAGTGCTCATCAAACCAAGTGACAGGGTCGATGTCCATACCCAGTTCGTGCCCCTACTAGTCGGTTGTCGGCGCGAGCACGATCGCAATTCCGTCAGGCTTTTCTTTCGAAACCTCACGAAAAACCTCATCCTCCATCGTATCAGTCGCCATCTCAAATATTGTGCAGGCTGAAAGCGCTGCAACTATGCGGCCTTTAATCCGCCACAGCGGATCCCGCACGCTACATTTTTCGTACTGATCACAGTCAGGCGAACCCACTGA
This sequence comes from Acidobacteriota bacterium, assembly GCA_002730735.1. GTDB lineage: Bacteria > Acidobacteriota > Vicinamibacteria > Vicinamibacterales > UBA823 > UBA11600. The sequence goes on from PCAU01000008.1 coordinate 135,898, forward strand.
ACATGCGGTCACCGTAACTGGTCCATCGATTGCCTGAATCACATCGGCCACCGAGATTGCCCTGGCTGACCTTGCTAGGCGATAACCACCCCTCGTACCTTGGTGTGACACGAGTAAACCTCGACGCGATAGTCGCTGAAGTACTTTAGCGAGGAGCTCGACCGGAATATCGTACCGTTCGGCAATTTCACGAGCACTGGACGCCGTTGTTTCTGGCAGTAATGCCAAATGTCTCATTGCAATCAGCCCATAGTCAGCTTTTTTCGATAATCTCAGCATTGTTCTGACCGCCGTAATTGCTTAATGATAGGAACACTACAAACTGAGCCAACGAGTAAGAGCGTAACAAGGACTTCTCCTAGAACCATTCGAAGCCTTCAGTTCGTCAGTACTTCGGCAAAGACGGGTCAACGCGTTCAATCCAAGCTAGAATGCCGCCTTTCAAATTAGCTGCGTCAACAAAACCAGCTTCCTGGAGCAGCTTCACCGCCTTCGCACTCCGAACACCAGACTTGCAGTGCACTACGATTTCCCGGCCTCCTTCGAGTTCAACGAGACGAGAGGGAAGGTCCCCAAGTGGAATCAGTGTTGAGCCAGGAATAGCACAAATCTGGTGCTCCTGCGGCTCACGAACATCCAACAGAAGAAAATCGTCTCCCGCATCGAGACGACGTTTCAGACTCTCAACTGAGGCTTCCTTAATCGACACAACTGCCTGTGGCGTAGTTGTCACGTTGCAAAACTGCTCGTAGTCTACTAACTCTCGCACCGTTGGCTGGTCACCACAAACTGAACAATCAACGTCTCGGCGGAGTTTGAGTTCGCGGAACCGCATACGTAAAGCGTCAAAAATGAGAAACCGTCCAACAAGTGGCTCCCCCACCCCAATTAAGATCTTAATCGCCTCGGTGGCTTGAATCGTACCGATTATTCCTGGTAGAACACCAAGCACTCCGCCTTCGGCACAGCTCGGTACGAGACCTGGCGGCGGGGGCTCGGGGTAGAGACACCGGTAACAGGGCCCACCTTTCAAGGCAAAAACTGAAGCCTGCCCTTCAAACCGGAAAATACTCCCATAAGCATTCGGCTTGCCAAGTAGCACACATGCGTCATTCACCAAATAGCGTGTAGGAAAATTATCAGTACCATCCACGACAACGTCGTACGGCTCCAAAAGTTGAAGGGCGTTCTCAGAAGACAGCGCAGTTTCATAAGTCTCCACGTGAACGGCTGGATTGATAGCCTGCAGACGGTCCTTCGCCGACTGCAACTTCGACCGGCCGACGTCTGGCGTGCCGTGAAGTATTTGGCGTTGCAGATTGCTAAAGTCAACGACATCAAAATCAACAATGCCGAGTTGTCCAACACCGGCGGCTGCAAGATACATAGCGGCCGGCGAACCCAACCCCCCAGCACCAATACACAAAACCCGTGCGCCCTTAAGCTTGCGCTGACCGTCCATACCGACCTCTGGCATGATCAGATGACGACTGTAGCGCTGCACTTCCTCATTACTTAGCTCAGGCGTCGTACGAGACTCGATCACCGCCGAACCTGCACCACCAGCAACCGAAGGCACAATGCTAACCGTGTCGCCGCTCTTTACTACTGTCTCCTCACGTTCCAAATACCGAATGTCGTCGTCGTTGACATACACGTTGACGAAGCTTCGCAATCGACCCTCGTCTGTGTATAAGTGCTTGCGCAGTTCGGTGTACTGGTCTGTCAGGTTAGACAGCAACTCACCCACGGTCGCACCGTCAATCGATACAACATCCTGTTTACCCGCGTACGGGCGCAGTGGGGTAGGGATAAGTACTTTAATCGACATAGTAATCAGATTACACCAAGTTCACGTGCGGTGGCGACCTGAAGCGCCATAGGTAACCTCAACGACGCCGAACGCCGATCGATCGTCTAGCAGCCGCCAGGCTGTTAAATCGACAGGGTCTCCTTCTCGAACCGCCAGAATGACGTAGACAAAGAATGGCCAAGCGTGTGCGAGGTCATGTTGAGAAGGACGAGCCGGATGATCAGGGTGCGAGTGATAGAAACCCAATAACTCATGCTCAGCAGCAAACGCTCGCTCTTCAGCAAATCGGTAGTCTTCCGGACTGATGAGAAATCGCTGGCGCGGTCCTTCCGCAGTCGTGTTCGGCAGGAAGAGCGTCTCAATGACGTGATCCTCTTGCCCGATCAAGGCCCCACAGCACTCATTGGGGTAGGCCTGCCGACCGTGACGCCTGATCGCGTCAAGAACGGGCTGTGCCAACTTGAGTCGCTGTAGTATGGCCCCAGTAGATACAGTAGAGTCCATATTTAGTTCGTATCTTCCCAAAATCGCTCGGTGAGATACCGTTCGCCTGAATCGCAGAAGATGGTGACAAAGACCCCCTCGCCTCCCTGCTCGGCCACCTCGAGACACGCTACCAAAGCAGCGCCGCTGGAGACGCCGACCAAGATGCCCTCTTCCCGTGCAAGGCGACGGACCATCCGATAAGCGGACTCTGTCTCAACCCGAAGGTCACGGTCAGCGAGTGTCGCATCATAAATGCCAGGAACGATTGCTGACTTCATATGCTTTAAGCCTTCGAGACCATGAAGCGGAGAACTGGGTTGCACCGAAACCAGAGTTATTTCTCGACCTTGGTCGCTCACATACTCACGCAGTCGACGCCCTGTGCCGACGAACGTGCCGCTCGTGCCAAGACCGGCAATGAAGTGAGTCATCCGGCCTGAGGTTTGTTCGATGATTTCGCAGGCAGTTGTGTGATAGTGCGCTTGCCAGTTTGCAGCGTTGTTGTACTGGTCAGCATAGTAATACTCATCGGGCGCCGAAGCGTAAAGCTGGCGCGCCTCGCGGATTGCACCATCTGACCCCTCAAGCGGATCAGTTAGCACCAACTCAGCGCCGTACGCCTGTAAGACTCGCTTTCGTTCAGGCGTCACGTTTGCTGGTATGCATAGCTTGACACGGTAACCTCGTGCAGCACCAAGCATCGCAAAGGCGATGCCCGTATTACCAGAGGTGGCATCAAGCAAAACCTTTCCAACTGTCAGATCGCCCCGCTCTTCAGCCTCCCACACAATCCGTCGCGCTGCTCTGTCCTTTACCGAACCTCCTGGATTTCGCCATTCCGCCTTGGCGTACACCTCGATTCCAGGTATGTCTCGCTCGAACAACCGTAGCCGTATGAGGGGCGTTTGCCCGATCAAATTAGGCATTAACGGTATCTTTTTCTGCTGTAAAACAGGGCTCATCAATATACGACCGTTCCAGTCGGAATTATAGAAATCGGGCTGACTTGCTGTCAATGAACAAAGTTCACAAGAAGTCCGTGTTTCTGCATTTTTTGAGACCCAGCGAATAGAGAGACCGCTGCCCTTCCGACCCCGCAGCAGTCCCGGCACCGTTTGACAGTCCTTCTTTTGAGCCAGTAATCTGACCCAGATGTCGTTCGTTGAGTTAACTGCACTATGGGCGGTCGCTATTAGCCTCGGTCAACCCTCCCAAACAACTGATCGGACCCTCTCGGGCAAGGTCGAAGACGCACTGGGTGGTGGAATCCCAGGCGCGACAATCACCGTGGTGTGTGACGACCAGGTGCGAGAAGGCATGACGGATGGGGAGGGCCAGTTCACCATGCCGGATCTCCCTCCCCTGCAGTGCCTTGTAGCGGTCGACATGGAACACTTCGCCAGATTAAGCGTGGACGTCGACCTAACGGAGAACTCCGTGGTCGACGCCAAGCTTACCTTGTCGTTGGGGCCCCTCGAGACCGAGGTTGTAGTAACACCGGCACTCGGCACAGCCGAACAAAGCTTCGATGTTCCCGAGGCCATAGCGGTAACCACTCGTGGGGAGATTAGTTCTCGCCCGCACCAGATCTTGCCCCAGGTGTTACGCGAAGAAGCCGGCGTCCTGGTCCAACAGACCACCACAGCACAGGGTTCCCCTTTTATTCGAGGGTTTAGTGCGCAGCGTATTGTTTATTTACTCGACGGTGTTCGCTTCAACACATCAACCTTTCGGACCGGCGCCACCCAATACCTAGGGTGGATCAACCCGACACTCGTTGAACGATTGGAGGTCGTGCGAGGACCGTCATCAGTACAGTACGGAAGCGATTCTATCGGGGGCACAATCAACGTCTTAAGCATGGTACCAACGCTCTCTTTGGCAGGCCGTCAAGTGACCGGTGTCGTAGAGGGCGTTTTTGGCTCAGCAGACCTGAGTGGCAGTAGCAATGCCACGGTTGTGGTTCAAGAGGACACGTGGGCGGTCCGATTAGGCGGTGGCGGCCGGCGTGTGGGCAAGTTGCGGACAGGCCGAGGACGCGATTCGCATTCCGCCGTTACTCGGTTTCTCGGTCTACCTTCGAAGACGCTCTATAACAAATTACCGGACACTAACTTCTCACAGACCGGCGCCCATCTCGCAGCGACCTTTGACGCGGGCGATAATGCTTCACTCAACGCATTCTTTCTCCATGAAGAACAATTCGGGGTCAGCCGACATGACCGAGGCCTAGGTGGCGACGGTCGATACCGGAGCGAATTTAAACCTCAGCGGCTCGATTTTGGCTACATCCGCTATCAGCGGGAACAAATGGGCTGGCTTGACAGATGGTCGGCGAGCCTCTCACTGAACCGGCAACAGGATGGGAGGCTTGAGCAGAGTCATCCCAATTCAAGAATTGAGCGACAGGAGGGTCGGGTCCTAGCCATCGGATATCAAGTGCGCGGAGCTCGGGTCATCGCGGACCGGCACGCTTTAGCTTTCGGTGGCGAGTTGTATGATGAGTACATCGCGGCAGCCCGGACACTCCAAGATCCCTCGACTGAGTTGCTCACAACAGTTCGCCCGCGGATTCCCGATGGGACGCGTTACACGAGTAGCGGGCTCTTCCTGCAGACAGCATCCGAAATCGTACCAGGGCGCCTGACGCTCCGTGCCGGTATTCGCCACGGCTATTTTCTTTTTCGCACACGCTCAGCTCCAAAGTTTAACGTTCGCTCACAGCGCATTCCGGTCAACGCCCTGACGTTTCATTCCGGCACAGTGCTTGGCTTGACGGATACCATGAACGTAACATTTGCCGTCAGTCGCGGTTTCCGGGCTGCGAACGCGTTCGACTTGGGTTCGATTGGCATCAGCGGTAACGGTTTTGAAATAACCTCTGAGATGGCCAGTGAACTCGGAGGCCTTCTTGGAGACAGTGATGGCGCTGATGCAGTGAGCACAGGCCTCCCTATCACCGGTCTCAAACCGGAATCTGCAATTAACGTCGAAGCAGGAATTAAGCTGAGGACAACGCGGTTCTCGGGCTCGCTGCACGTTTTCAATCTTGAGTTGCGCGATGTCCTTCAACGACGGACGGCCATCTTTCCTCTTCCTATCGTTGGCACAACCGTTGCTGGGTTCACGGTTATACGGCAAAATGCAGCCGGACATGCATTCATTAAAGATGACCCACGCCCAATTGTTACGCGCGCGAACGGTGACCGTGCCCGGGTGGTCGGCATAGAAGCCGACGCCCAAATGCAGATGGCACCGGGTTGGCTAGCTGCAGGATATTTCTCGCTTGTCAACGGGCAAGAACTAAACAATAGCCACTACCTCCGACGTATGCCGCCCCCATTCGGCGGTCTTCGCATACGGTGGAAACCGGTTGAACAGAACTATTGGATCGAAATTACATCGAATCTTGCATTCGCGCAGACCAGGCTAAGCCCAGGGGATGTCACCGACGCTCGGATTGGGGGTTGGCGCACGCGCGCATCTATCGCAGAATTCTTTACCGGTGGTGCTACTAATTTGGGTCTGGTGCAAAACGGAAGATTGACAGCGACCGGTGAGACCCTAGAAGAGGTCCAAGCCCGGGTGCTTGGCGGTAATGAGGGCATTCCACTGTTCGTCAAGACACCGGGATTCCTGACTTTTGGGGCACGTGCAGCCTGGCAGGTCCACCCTCAGGTCGCTCTAACGGTAATCGCAGAAAATCTTACCGACCGCAACTATCGTTGGCACGGCTCTGGCGTGGACGCCCCAGGCTTTAACCTCCAGCTAAATACCCAATTCACGTTCTGATTTCGAGAACCCTTACAATTGAGACAACGAAAACAATTGTGGCCCCCATGTATGAGCCCGTACCAGCCGCTCGGAGACCAGCACGTTCAACCGTCTGCCTCCAACCGATACCCCCGACTCCTGCAAGATGCTGCCACGAACCGCACCGTCACTAATGCCTGAGCGTGATCCAAAACTCGTCTCGCTAGACCTCGCTCTAATAGGCTTCGGTAATGTTGGTCGGCGATTCGTCAAACTACTCGAGGAACAACGCAAAGCTCTTCTGCGTGATCATCACCTTGACTATCGTGTCATTGGAATCACTACTAGTCGACACGGCACGGCGATGCGGCGCCAAGGACTCGACCTTCGTAGCGCGATTAGGCTTGTTGAGTCTGGCGGCAAGCTTGGCATGTTACACGACGCCAAAGCTGAACCTGTTCCAACCGACACGCAATTGTTTATCGAAAGGTTTGCAGACCTTTCAGACGACAACCCTCGAGTGGTGATTGAAACCACCACACTCGACGTCTCCACGGGTGAGCCAGCAATCGGGCATGTCCGCACGGCGATCAACTCTGGAGCCCATGTCATTACCACCAACAAGGGCCCCGCCGCCTTCGCGTATCATGCTCTTCGCGATGAAGCAAAAGCAGCAGGCGTCTCGTTTTTGCTGGAAGGAACAGTGCTTGACGGCATTCCAACTCTTAATTTGGTTCGTGAAACCCTACCAACAGTCAGGATTACTGGCTTCCGAGGTGTGCTTAATTCGACCACGAACCACATCCTAACGGTAATGGAACAAGGAGGAAGCGCGGCCGAGGCATTGGCTGAAATGCAAGCTCAAGGCATCGCTGAGGCTGATGCCTCACTCGACGTCGAAGGATGGGACACAGCGGCGAAAACCGCTGCACTGGCTAATGTGCTGATGGACGCCCGTCTGACACCGCGATTAATTGCACGAACCGGGCTCTTGGAACTAACTGAGAGCACCGTTCGAGAAGCTTTTCTCCACGGTAGGCGGTTTAAGTTGGTAGCGTCGGTCGCTAGGCGCGAGGGTCTTGTCAGTGGAACCGTGGCACCGGCAGAGCTAGACGCTAATGATCCGCTAGCCCATCTTGACGGCCAAGCAAACGCGGTCGTGCTGATGACGGATCTTCTAGGTGAGATTGTGATAACCCAGCGCGAAGGTGGGTTGACACAGACAGCCTTCGGTTTATTGACTGACCTAGTGACGATTCGAAGAAGAATGTCCAAACTCAACCAACTCAATTCAATTGATATCCCAACTCGCAGAGCAAAATAATGGGTTCATCGCCGAAATCCCACGCAACAACTCCAGGCCCCCTCGACGGATTGACCGTCCTCGACCTCACGCGTGTCCTTTCAGGTCCGTACTGCACGATGTTGTTAGCTGATATGGGGGCCCGGGTGATCAAGATTGAGCATCCTGAACGCGGGGACGACACGCGTGGGTGGGGACCACCCTTCGTTAGCGGTGAAAGTACTTACTTCCTAAGTGTGAACCGAAACAAGGAAAGCGTCACGCTCGATTTCAAGACCCCCGAAGGGCGAGAAGTGCTTGACGCTCTGATCGAGCGCGCCGACGTGCTCGTCGAGAACTTTCGTCCTGGTACACTCGATCGACTAGGGTTGGGCTACACCGATGTGAGGTCCCGGAATCCACGGCTGGTGTATGTATCAATCTCTGGCTTCGGCCAAACGGGACCTCGGCACCAGGAGCCTGGTTACGATGCAGCTATCCAGGCTGAGGGTGGCCTGATGAGCATCACTGGTGACGCCAACGGACCAGGCTACCGGTTGGGTGTAGCCATCGCTGACATTACGGCCGGTATGTTTGCGGCTTACGGAACATCACTAGCCCTCTTTGCGCGCCAGCGTAGCAATCAGGGACAACTCGTCGACGTTGGTATGCTCGACTCAGTGGCAGCGCTCTTGACCTATCAGGCAGGTATTCATTTTGCCACTGACGGCATTCCAGAACGGCTAGGTAATCGTCATCCAACCGTTGTGCCCTACGAGACCTTCGAAGCTACCGACGGCGAGTTCGTCCTCGCCGTCGGTAACGATGCACTGTGGCGTAAGTTCTGCAGTGTGGCCGGACTCGAAGAAATCGTGACGGATCCACGATTCGCAACCAATCGCGCCCGAGTGCAAGCCTACGACGAACTTCGACCGTTGCTAGAACGTGCACTACGAACGCGATCTCGGAAGATCTGGATCGAGGACTTGACAGCTGCTGGTATCCCGTGCGGTGACGTTCGTAACCTCGCTCAAGTCCTAGCTGACCCTCAACTCGCTGCACGCGAGATGGTGGTTGAGCTTGAGCACATGGTCGCTGGCAAGGTTCGCGTTCTGGGGATTCCCNNCAANCTNTCNGAAACNCCAGGCTCNGTTAAGAATCCNCCACCGGCACTCGGAGAACACACAGACAAGGTTCTCGAAGAGCTACTCGATATCGGCCAAGCCGAGCGATCCCGACTCCGACGGCTGGGAACCATCTGAAATTCGGGACAACTGCCGGACAAGTCTCATTCTCATACTTCGTAAATCCGTACGAGTTCCACGAGTTTGTACCCCCGTGTCTGGTACGGTGGCACGATGCGTTCCGTATGGAGGTACTGCATCATTCCATCGTCAATATAGTCAGCCTCACCTACTGACGGTAATTCGGACAACAACCGTCCCAAATCAGTGAGCGATATACAGTTTCTTTCAACCATTACGGTCGTTGGCAAAAAGCCGAAACGTCTGACTCGAGTTTGAACTAACTGTGTACAAAACCCTACATAGATCTCGTTGCTAATAAACTGATAGCCAACATCAACTTTTGTCGATGGCGAGTCCTCGACACGGAGTAGCCCTACATCGTCGATCAACGTCATAGCATCAATCAACGTCTGCGTGAACGTACCCTCACCCGACCATTCGGACGTTTCAATATTGGTCATACAGCATCCATCAATCGTTCTTTCAATCCCAAATAATGAGTCATCAGGACACCAAGTAATCGATAGCTATAACGCAACGATGCTGTGCACGAGAAGGCAGGAAAAGCTTGGCGGAGGCGAAACCAGCGAGTTTACTGAACGTCGACAACCTCAATTGAACCCCGCATCATTGCACTGTGCGGGCTGCACTCGTAGACATAGTGACCAATCGCTTCGGGCACCTGGAAAACAAGGGAGTCGCGCTCACGGCCTCGGAGTCGAGGAGTTGCCACCTGCCATGCACCGACCACGAACTCATGTACGACGCCAGGCTGCTTATTCCACAGTACGAGTCTTACTGTCTCGCCAGCTTCCATGCGGATTCGTGGATTCGCTTCAGCGTTGCCATCGACGTAGAACGCCATGTCCGACGCCACCACGACGATCTCGCGGGGCTCGAGCGACGCATCGGTCAAAAGGGGCATGAACCCGGCCATGGCCAGCCCGGCCAAGCCTAGAAGCATGGCTACAACCATCTGCCCTCTCGCTCCTCTGGTGACCGTCATCATCATCCCACCAACATGCCCGTGGCGTACATGATCGCGAACCCAGCGCTGAGGCCACTCAAGGCAGGTGCGGTCGACATGAAACGGAGCACCGGCCCCTCGGGCGCTGTCTGCCGGACGATCTGCACGATAACCTGAGCGATCGCCCCAGCACCGATACCCAAAAACAGCACCGACCAGAGTGGTGAGTACACCAGCCCGCCCAGCCATGCCCCGGCGATGGTCGGCGCACCGCCGATCACGCCAAGCCGAACCAGTTCGCCAACCCGAGCGCGGTCACGGGCTAGCGGCGCCACGATTGCAAGCCCTTCCGTGGTGTTATGCAGCGTGAAGCCAACGATGAGCAGAGTGCCAAGCCCGGCCTCGCCAAGCGCGAACGCAGCACCGATCGCCAGCCCTTCACCAAAATTGTGTAATCCAATGCCAATGGCGACCAACAGCGCCAGTGTCCAACCGCTCGTCGCCACGTCCGCGACGGCGGCCTGCTGCTTCCTGCGCAACCATCTGCCGAGCGACTCGAGACCCAGATAGGCGCCGACCGCGCCAAAGACAAACAGCATGACGCCTTGATACGACTCAGGTACCACCAAGGCCATCTCAAGCCCTTCCTGCCCGGCATCCACCAGCAGGAACAGCAACAATCCAACGGTCAGTGAGAGCAGGAACGCCAGCCCGGCGCGTCCGAGGCGGCCGACCAGTGGAAACCACAGTAGCCCGAGGGCGACCGGGATGACGCCGACGTAAGTGCCGATCAACGTGAACGCGACAAAATACCGCACGTTGGGCCGAGGAGTCTCCACCGCAACGGCGATCTCGTGGTCGAATGTCACACCGGTCGATGTGACCACACGCACGACATGCTTTTCGCCTTCAACCCAAGGGTAGGGAATCGTCAGCCTAGNNCTTTGCAGATGATTNAGCGTCGTNCCNGCNTCNGAGGTGAAGGCCCAGTANGCCTCNTCNACCTGCACNTGAGCGACCGTNACTGGNTCGGGNCCATCGTTAANAACCGTNAGCGAAATCTCGTNCGGCCTCAATTTCGCCGNAGCNAAGGACAACTCCTCAANCGCAGGGTNNGCATCGGNACCGATNACGTCGCTCGGCCAAGTCTNCACNATGACNACNAGAAGTNCCCCCAACAGCNCGAGCGGCNCCAGNGCGATCANCCACANCCGACCGATCGAGGTNGACGTCTCAGGTGTCACGCCGCTCCTCTTCAGCCGAGAACAGTCCCATCCACCCGAGCTCGGCAAACTCGGCCTGATGCGCGTGGAACATGAACTGGCCGGGATAGCGGAATGTGGTCTCAATCACGGCGCGTTCTCCTTGACACAGCATCAACGTATCAGTCGTCTCGGTTGACTCAAGCCGCGTACCCGTGCGCGCGACGTCGAAGAAGGTGGCATGCAAGTGGAGGCTGTTGACCGGGTCGAACTCGGTCAGGTTTACAAGATAAATGCGGACAAGTTGACCGACTTTGACACGAATCGGCTCGTGCATGTGATGGTGCGCCACCGTGTTGACCGCGTACACTTCGTTCTCAGCATCAAAGTTGGTGTCGAACGCGTTCATCACCATCACAAGCTCATCCGCTGGCTCACGTGCGGGTACACCACCAACATCCTTCGGGTCAACGATGAACACGCCATAGAGCCCTTTGTGGATATGACGCTTCAACGGCGCAGTGTGACAGTGGTAAAGGTGCACGCCGAACGGCTCGGCGTCGAATTCGTACACGAAGTGCCCACCTGGCTCCACGTCATGCTCAGGCAACGCCCCGTCCATCGAAGGAGGATGCACCGCGTGAAAGTGGATGGTGTGCGGGTGGGCGCCCTGATTGATGTAGTTGATCTTAACCCGGTCACCTTCCGTGGCACGGAGGGTAGGACCTGGCACTTGTCCGTTATAGGTCCAGGCCGGAAAGAACACCCCCGGAGCAATCTCAATTTCTCGGTCGATCGAAACCATCTCGTACTCGCGTAACATCGTCCCGTCGGGGCGCGGTGTCTCACGATAGAATCGTCGGCGCTCCGCTTCGGGCAGGTCGGAGAAATTCCAGCTACGGAGGTAAAGGCTGGGGTCGAAGGATTCTGTTGAAACACGGCCAACGGCTTGTGCATTCACCGAGCGTGAAGCAACGCGTGCCGTGCCCCCGGCAAGTGAGCCCAGACCTGCTACTTGTAGCCATGAACGACGGGACAACCGCTTCATCTTCATCGGACCAATCTATCGAGGAAAAATAGAGAATCTGTCCACTCGGAATAAATATTTTGACATATCAAAAATAAAATGTCTATCGTTAGAAGGTGAAATTGCGACACTGGAGAAATATTCCATGGCAACATCCAGCACAGTCGAGAACTACCTGAAGGCTATTTATCAGGCGCAGACAGCGGCGGAAGACAAACAGGCACTTGTTCCGATGGGTCAACTCGCCTCTGCGCTCGAGGTCGTACCGGGAACCGCAACAACAATGGTCAAGACTCTGGTCAGGTCAGGGTTGGTCGCTTACGAGCCATACTCAGGTGTCCGTCTGACTGACGCCGGCGAGCATCTAGCGGCCATGGTGCTCCGCCGTCATCGGCTAGTCGAATTGTTCCTCGTGCAGATCATGGGAATGAGCTGGGCCGAGGTTCACGAGGACGCCGAACAACTCGAACATGCAGTGTCCGATCGACTTATTGACCGGATCGACGAACTACTAGGTAGGCCGGCCGTTGACCCACACGGCGACCCAATTCCAGACCCAGAAGGCGTTGTGGCGCAGCATCTGCACAAGAACTTGTTAACCTGTCCCATCGACACTAGCTTAGTCGTGACCAGGGTCATGAATCAGGATGCCGATTTTCTTCGTTTTCTCGAACAGCACAAGTTGAAACCGGGTCAAGCAATCAAAGTCATCGCACGGGACACATCAGCCGACAGCGTGAGCATCTTGAGTAGCGGGAACCACCAAGTGACTATCGGGACGCGGGCAGCATCAAAATTGCTAGTGGAAGTCTAACGGTTGAGGAAATCTATGCTTTGGTAGAAATTGCCTCGGGTTCATAGGTTGCCGACGACGTGGGCGTCTCCCAGACCTTGACCCGGACAACCGGTAGCCCAGACTGCTGCACGTGCTCATAAATTAGGCGTGCTATCCGTTCAACCGTCGGATTGCTCTCGACTAGAAAAACCGGTTCGCCGAGTTCACGAAGCGGCTTAACAAGTGGATCATCACTTCTCAGGATCATCTTGTGATCGATCTCTCGGTCAATCCAGCTCTTCACCAAATGCTTGACGTCGCTAAAATCACACACCATGCTTCGCTGGTCGAGTGCCGCTGTGCGGATCTCTATCTCGGCGACGGCGTTGTGACCGTGAGGATGCTTGCACACACCCTCGTAATCGAGTAAACGATGTCCATAGCAGAAATCCACTCGCTTGACGACAGAATACATAGAAGACCTCGATGAGTTTGATCCACCACATCCACGCGCAATACTAAGCAATGAACCAGCGATGGTAGCGAAAGACTCAAAACGAGGTCAAGCCACAGCCGTTCTGTGTTCGGCTGGTCTCGACAGTGCGGTTCTTCTCGCTGTCGAGTCTTCGGCCGATGCCGAAAGAGTTCGACCAATTTACATCAGCGTGGGTTTTGCCTGGGAAACCGCGGAACTCGCGATCCTCGATCGATTAGTAGCTTCGCCGCCCTTTGTAAACATCGGAAAAATCAGCAAGCTAAACGTTGACATGCGCGATATCTACACAACCTCTCACTGGGCAGTACGTGGCGACCCGCCAGCATATGACACGCCAGATTCTGATGTGTATCTCGTAGGGCGAAATGCGATGCTGCTGACCAAGGCATCCGCGTATTGTGCGCACCATGGTTTTGACCGAATCGTCCTGGGCACACTCGCTGGTAATCCATTTCCTGATGCCACACCAGACTTCATGAATGCGATGGCGCAGGCGTTGTCTTTAGGACTGGCACATGGGATCACCATCGCCACGCCGCTCGCGGAGTACAGAAAACCAGAGGTTATCAAGCTCGGGGAAACACTCGGAGTTCCGTTTGAACTCACGTTATCGTGTATGCGGCCAAAAGGAGACAAGCACTGCGGACTTTGCAGCAAGTGCCGCGAGCGGCGGGACGCGTTCAGTGAAACTGGCATCTGCGACCCAACGAAATACGCTGCTAAGCCACCTCGCTAGAAAGAGCCGCTTCTAATTATTCATGCCATCCTGGATGGACATCGAGCTTACGGCCTTCGAGTGGAATCGTTGACATCGAAAGCACCTTACGCCGCTCATTTTGCACTGGCCCACCAAAGATATCTCGATCAAGGCTTCGGAGGAGATGCCTGAGTGTTCGCTGATCGGGCCCGGAAATCACGACCACTCCCCCGCTTTCGGAGGGTGGGAATTTCTTGTCCTCAAAAAATCACGATCGAAAGTAATAAGTGTACGAAGAAGACAACGTGCAACACGGAAGTGCTCTTGATCACTCGCGCGCCGTAAATCGTCATGCTCGATGACGAAAAGGACGTCCCAGCGTAGCCTGTCTCGCATAAAGGCAACGAGGCCAGCGGTTACGTTAGCGTCAGCGTAGATTCTTGGCTGTTCGGTGATCGCCTGAAGACACGACTTGAACTCCGAGGACAGCGTTCCCATTATGAAAAGGCGTTCGTTGCACATGAGCAACTCGCCCGAACCCAAAACTCACTTACTCCCTACATCACGCTTCGCACCCCGAGCCGCTTCTGCCTGCTGCATTAAATTAGAAACTAACTCGTCACGTCGACGCATCAGTCCCTTACGGGGCCGATGACCGCGCTCAGACCCGATCACATACTCGCAGAATAGTGGAAACGCTATGGTCGAGTCGCAGTAGGCCACTACGGTGTCGGGCAGGACACCTGGATTCACTTTACCCCAACTAACGGCCTCAGCCGGAGTGGCACCCGAGAGTCCGCCCCACACAACCTGATCAGTGGTGATCTGAATGAAGTAGTCGTTGCCACCTTTTGGAATGCCGTAAACTTCCCACAACGTCGGCTGGCCTTGAAGATAGAAGTTCTTAGGCGACCCGCCGCCAAGAATGACACACCCGTTTTGATGACCTGAGAGAATGATCGCACAAACTTCATTGACATCCCGATTCGAATCGATCATGAAGGAGCTGCCTTCGAGTAACGCATTTGAAGCAATGTTCATACCGATGGAACTGTCACCGGGTGAGGAGGTGTACACCGGCAGGTCTACGGCTGCTGCACACGCTACGACCGAATGCTCTTCGCACCCTGGAAACCTCTGAAGCAGATCCTGCCCTAGGCGATGATGAAACTCGGCACTCGACATCGGTCCCTGGAGCCGCTGCCGGACGAGAAAATCCCTGATATACGAATCTGTTTCAAGAAGAACTGAGGATGGAAATAGCACATCGTAAATGCGGATGATCCCCTGCTCGTAAAGCTCGATATCATCAAGAAACGGCGAGCCTCGGTGCAACGTAAAATTCATGGCGTAGTGCAGGTCGTGGTAGAGGTTCGCCCCCGTACTGATGATGAAATCTACGAGACCTCGATTCATTAATTCGATTAGGCATCCACCAAGACCTGCTGGCGTTAACGCGCCGGCCACGGTCAATCCGATCGTCGTATCGGTCTCCGGCGCAAGCATTTTGTCCGAAAAAATGTGACAAGCTTCGGACAAACGGCCAGCGTTAAACGCTTGAAATCCATCATCGATCAGCCTACGGATGTCTTCACTACCCCTAGGCCGGTAGTACCGAATTGCTGCTCCGTCGAGGAGGTTATGACCGTGAGAACCTGACGAACCAGGAGCGCGATGAGGCATGGGGTTCCTCCGATACACGAGGACATCCACGGACCTTAACTCAGTCCGGGACCGACGAAACCGCCAGGGAAAGACGGCGGCCGGGTAAGCTTAACACCTCTTCTCCCGCCTGATTGTCGCGATCTTTATTAAGTGCTGCGAGAGAATTGTTCTGAGTAGGAACTCCAGGTTAGGACAGCCTCTAGCATCGATGGTGAGGCTAGATGGTGAGACGACCACACCCGCTAACTCTGTGTAGCTAAGGGTTGGAACCTCAAGGAAGAGGTATCATGCGGTCAATCTTCGATCCGGCTAGGGTCGACCCAGTCGGCACGGCGTCCTGAGAACCCCACGACGAGTAAAGCAGCGCCAAATGCACCCGTGAACAGCGCAAAACCATCCGTGAGCCACGACTCCCACTTAAAGTCGGCCAGACTGAGCACCACCGTAAGAAACACAAGCACTGCTCCGATCGAAGTCGAAATTCGACGGGCAAGTGTTAACCTTATTAACGTTCCCCGCATACGCCTGATGGCTGGCAATTTCATGCCTCAAACGTCTCGGGCAAGAATGACACGATACCAAATGGATATTTCTCGTTGACGACAGGCGAGACCATTTGTGCCACGGCCTAAGGGACTAGCCTACTGACCCTCGTTACGAATCTCCCCAAGACCCATAGCGTGATAGCCAGCGTCTACAAACAGCACCTCACCCGTTACAGCGCGCCCTGCATCACTCAAGAGAAATATTGCCGCGTCTGCCACTTCACCAGCATCGATATTACGTCGAAGCGGCGCATGAGCACGGTAGACTGACAGAATATTGGAGAAACCCGAAATGCCACTTGCGGCTAATGTCTTGATCGGCCCAGCAGAAATGGCATTGACGCGGATTTGCTGAGTGCCAAGTTCGCTCGACAGATATCGGACGCTGGCTTCAAGCGCGGCCTTCGCAACCCCCATTACGTTGTAATTTGGAAAAACCCGCTCGCTACCAAGATAGGTAAGCGTGAGAAGGCTACCGCCTCCTCTAAGTGCCATCAACGGTGCAACCGCTCGCGCCAGAGCTACGAATGAATAAGCGCTGACATCAAGCGCAACCTGGAAATCCCCTCGGGTCGTTTCTAGGAACGGTTGAGTGATTGCCTCACGTGGGGCGAAGGCCACGCCGTGGACTAGAAAGTCCAGACCACCAAACTCCTGCTCTAAGCGATCAGCTACTGCCTCGATTTGCTGGTCCTGAGTGACGTCACACTCCAGAACCAAGGGTGGTTGTGTCAGCGTCGCCGCAAGTTTGCTCACATTTCGCTCGAACCGCTCGTTGACATAAGTCAACGCGAGCCGTGCGCCAGCTCGATCAGCCGCTTCTGTAATCGCCCAAGAAATAGATCGCTTGTTCGCGACGCCAACAACTAGACCCTGTTTTCCGGAAAGATCGATCATGTTGAACATACCTCCAACGGACGCTAGCGAGCGTGCCCGCCTAACCTACCGTCTCGGCCGAGCAGTGGAGTTCTTTAAGACGACTTTTTTTCACGCCGGGCTGAGCGCGAAGCCCGCGACTTGGAGCGCCCTGACGTCCGCCCTCGACGGCGGTTACTTGGCTCGGCTCGGTCCTGGAATTGATCCTGCTCACGAGACCGCTGCTCAAAGCCGTTACCATTCGTACGACCACCGTTGCCCAAGTGACGTTTTCCAGATGGACCCCTGCCATTATCGCTACGGCCGTTCCCATTTCGCGTGTTCGACTGACGGACGGTAAACTCAGGAACACGCCGCTCCGGTACCTGTCCCTCAACACGTGGCAGTGTCGCGCGGATTAAAGGCCGGTGCACCGAACCAGCACTACGTTTCGATGTGGGCTCAGACACAAGCGGCGTCTTGTCAGCAGCAGACCCATGGAGCACGTTTGCAGGAGTTGAACCAGCTTCGGCTGTTACCTCGGTTTCACTGGAACGCACAGCATCTGTTGCAGGCAGCTTGTGTTTTCGGGATCGGGGCATTTTTGCAGCCTTGTACTCATGCTCAGCATCGCACGTTGTACAGCGAGTCTGTCTGATTTCGTCAGACACCATAGCCACAACGGCGTGATCCGTGATGCGGCGCTCACGCGGACAATAATCATCCACGCTATCACCCAGCCGAAGCCGACGCTCTTGCATCAAAGCCTTACCAAGACCAAGGAATTCAAAAGGAGTACTCGTGCAGGCGGAACGAGTCTAGCAGAAGAGCCCGCAAAAACGCAACCGCCTCGTGGCTAGCCACCACCGCACTCTACCAAGCTATCAACCGTCAAGACTTTCGACCCGCGCATCTTCGAGCCAGGCGATTATATAAGACAGGGCATTTTCAACAGCAACTGGGTTTGTTGACTGGGTTGTCTTTCGTGTATTAACCGCTGCTTGAGCAGTGATCCGAATCTGGATGTCATCCTCGAACAAATCGCTAAACGCCTTCCACTCGGTCATCGATAGCGATTCAAAGTCGCGATCTGATGTCAGCAAGTCACGAACCATTCCACCGACCAAGGTATGTGCATCCCGAAACGCCATTCCGCGCGAGACCAGATAATCAGCTACCTCGGTGGCAAGTAACAGCCCAGACGCAGCTGACTTAGTGCGAGCACCTAATACTGCGAGCGTTCGCGCGACGGTGGTCACAGCTGCCGTCGAAGCCAGAACGGTATCCTCAGCGTCAAACAGCGCCTCCTTATCCTCCTGCAGATCCTTGTTGTATCCGCTAGGCAAACCCTTCATGCTCGCGAGCCATCCAGCCGACCTTCCGATCACCCGCCCGCTCTTTCCACGGACTAGCTCAAGCGGGTCGGGGTTCTTCTTCTGAGGCATGAGACTGCTGCCCGTGGTAACCGAGTCGGAAAGCTCAAAGAATCCAAACTCCTCGCTACTGAAAACAATAACGTCCTCACCAAACCGACTTAAATGAATCATCGTTAACGCACACGCATGCAAGAAATCAGCAACGAAATCACGGTCGGCGGTGGCATCAAGACTATTGGCTACGACCTTGGAAAATCCTAAGCGTGACGCCAGAGCCTCAGTGTCAACAGGGTAGCTTGAACCAGCAACAGCGCCAGAACCAAGTGGCATGGCGTCGGCTTGGTCGCGCACATTGTCGAATCGTGCGTAGTCACGACGGAAACCTTCGGCATGGGCAAGAAAGAAATGTGCGACGAGCATCGGTTGTGCGCGACGCAGATGCGTGTAGGCTGGCATGAGCGTCCCATTTGCAGACGCCGCCTGCTCGGCAAGAACAGAGACCAAGCCAAGTAGACTGCGCTGAATCTCTCGGGTTCTGCGACGAACATAGAGCCGAAGGTCAAGTGCTACCTGATCGTTGCGCGACCGCCCGGTGTGTAACCGTTTACCAGCTTCCCCCACACGGTCGACGAGCTTACGCTCAACAAAGGCATGCACGTCCTCATCAGGCCCAGAAATGAAGGCGGGATCTAGCTGACCCTCCTTGAGGATGTCCTGTAGCGCAGTGGAAACTGCTTCCGACTCATCGGCGGTCAGGACACCCACGGCCCTGAGCGCCTCGGCCCAAGCGAGACTCCCGTTGACATCGTCTTCAAATAGCCGACGGTCAAAGACGAACGACGACTGAAACCTGAAGACGTCGGCGTCCGGAGCGTCGGCGAAACGCCCTGACCAGAGATGCTTAGTCATGTGGTTGTGGCTGAGTCAGGCATCGCCTTTCTTAACTTTGGATTTCATCGAAACGTTCGGTCGCAGTGCGGCTGGCCCTTTTCGTGCCGCCGTCTCAACCGGCAATCCAAAAATTTTGATAAAGCCTTCTGCAGCAGTGTGGTCAAACTGATCTTCATCGTCGTAAGTCGCCAAGGCGTAATCGTACAGGGCGTAAGGTGATTGACGGCCTACCACCCTACAGTCACCTTTGAACAACTTGAGCCGGATTGTTCCTGTCACACGCGGCTGGACGTACGCGACCAAGGCGTCAATCGCTTCACGTGTTGGCGTAAACCACAATCCATCGTAGACGAGGTCGGCGTAAGTGCAAGCTAGATGACGCTTCACTCTATCAAGATCACGAGGAATGACCATCATTTCTAACTCGTGATGTGCCATGTGCAAAACAATCGCAGCGGGGGCCTCATAGATCTCTCGCGATTTGATACCGACCAGACGATTTTCCAACATATCTATCCGACCTACCCCGTGGGAGCCGGCAATTGTGCTCAAACTATGAATAAGCTCGACGAGCGGCATCCTGACACCATTCACCGAAGTTGGTACACCGTCAGTGAACTGAATTTCAACGTAGGCTGGCGCATTTGGACATTCTCCCGACGGACGGGTGAGGGTGTAGATGTCCTCCGGTGGTTCTGTCCAGGGATCCTCGAGTACGCCACACTCAATCGACCGCCCCCAAAGATTCGAATCGGTGCTGTAAGGACTGTCAACCGTTGCAGGCACAGGAATGCCCCGTTTCTTGGCGTAGGCGATTTCTTCGGGCCGACTCATCCCCCAGACACGGGCGGGTGCAATCACTTGGATTGAGGGATTTAAGGCACGAGCTGAAACGTCAATTCTGACCTGATCATTACCTTTACCGGTGCAACCGTGCGCGATCGCTCCGGCATTCTCGCTCTCCGCGACCTCGATGAGACACTTCGCGATTAAGGGTCGTCCCAGTGACGTTGCCATGGGATATCGCCCCTCGTACAGTGCTCCAGCCTGAAGAGCCGGGAGTAGATATTCATGGACAAACTCTTCACGCACGTCGATCACATGCGCGCGGACCGCCCCGACTGCTAACGCGCGCTCACGCACGTCGTCTAGCTCTTTGCCCTGACCCATGTCGAGCGTTACAGCAATGATCTCTGCATCATGGTGCTCGGCTAACCACGGAATCGCGACTGAGGTGTCGAGACCACCTGAATACGCAAGTACGATCCTCTCTGTCACTTCATCTCCTTCCGACCTCAGGCCTTGGCCCAGGTCTCGAATCGCTTAACCATTTCAGCCGCGGCTCGGCGATGACGAGCGATCACTAATATCGTGTCGTCGCCTCCAACGGTACCCACCACCTCGTCGTAAGTAGCCCGATCAATCGCTAATGCCAACAGCTGTGCCTCACCTGGGTCAGTCTTAAGGACGATCATCTGCTCAACCCGTTCAACACGCTTCAAATAATCAGCCACGGCGCGCTGTACATCGGCGCGTGGACCCATGGTCTGCATCTGCACCACATCGGCTCGCTGATAGGCACCGTCCGCTGCGCGCTTGACAAGTCCAAGCTCCTTAATATCACGTGAAAGTGTGGCCTGAGTAGCATCGAATCCCCGTCGCTTGAGACGTTTTCGTAGAAGTTCTTGACTGTGAATGGCCTCACCAGTCACGAGTTCAACGATTGCTGCTTGGCGAAATTGCTTCATAGCTATTCGTTAACAAGAAACAAAAATGTGCTGCTTTTATTGACCGTAACGGCTACAATTTGGTATACATATACACTTGTCTGTATAAATATACATTACTTGGATGAATATGCAAAGAGTTCTGGTTGGGTTGGCTGGCGCCACCGGCTACGTGGGTCAAGAGTTACTCGCACTTCTAGCTGGACACCCACGTGTGACACTAACAACTGCGATGTCCTCTGGAACGGGACAAACATCACTGCCCAAGATGGCACGCATTTGGGACGGTGAACTCGTCCCTCTTTCGGTCGACCAGCTTGCCGAAAAGACAAACGCCGCCTTTCTAGCGCTACCCGATCCGGTCACCGCTGAAGTTGTTCCTGTACTAGTTGATCGCGGGGTACGAGTATTCGACCTCTCCGGTACGTTTCGTCTACGTAATTCGGAACAGCGCGCCAAGTGGTATCCGGCGGCATCAGATACCGTGGCTAGCACAGCGGTATATGGTTTACCGGAACATTGTGGAAATGCGCTCCGTGATGCGACGCTCATCGCATGTCCTGGTTGTTACCCGACAGCGGCTCTTTTGGCGCTCCGCCCACTGATCACAGCCGATTTATTGGCTGACGATCTCGTCGTTGATGCGAAATCTGGACTTTCTGGTGCCGGCAAAACACCGAGTGAACGAACCCATTTCTCGGAATGCCACGGTAACGTTGCGAGTTATGGCATTTTTTCACATCGCCACGCTGCCGAGATTGAGCAGGAACTGCAGAAGACCGTCACCTTCGTACCCCATCTGGTCCCGTTAGACCGGGGCATTCTGGAAACGATATACGGTCGGTTGAGGCCAGGACTGGGCGCCGATGAGGTTGGTCTGGCACTCCACGAAGCATATCGTGAGAGCCCTTTTGTCCGACTTCGCGGCACGAATTTACCGGAAATCAAGGATGTTGCCCACACCAATTTCTGTGACATTGGATGGTCAGTCTCTGACGACGGCCGACTGGTCCTTGTAGCCTGTTTGGACAACCTAGTTAAGGGTGCAGCTGGCCAGGCCGTCCAGGCTTTCAATCTCGCGTTCGGCTTCGACGAGCGCGATGGGTTGCTCTAACCGAGGTTACAGTGTCCAAGTCCCTTTCAGGTGTCGACGTGGGACCGCTTGTGCTGAAGCTTGGTGGAGAGCTGATCGACACGAGCGAAGGACTGGATGGCATAGCCACTCTGATTGCCCAAGCGGCGGCTCAACGTCCGGTAGTCGTTATACACGGCGGTGGTCGCGAAATCGACTCTGAGCTTGCACGGGCGGGCCTTGATAAACGGGTGGTGGATGGTTTACGCATTACGGATCAAGCAACGCTCGATGTCGTTGTTGGTGTGTTGGCCGGTCGGGTTAACACCCGACTCGTGGCAGCAGTTACCCGAGCCGGTGCTCCTGCCGTCGGGTTAACCGGAGCAGATGACCGAATCGGTCTTTGCCGCCGCGCGAGTCCATACCGCGCGCTTGACGGGAATACCGCAGACCTTGGTTTGGTGGGCCAGCCACTGCCAACGGAGGCTCCACGATTGCTGGACCGATTGCGACGAGCGGGTTACACGCCAATCGTGGCGTGCATTGGCGTTACTCAAGATGGACAGCTACTTAACGTGAACGCCGACATGCTCGCCGCTCAACTAGCAGTGAACCTGGAGGTGAACCAGCTCATCATTTTGGGTGCAACGGCTGGTGTTTTGGATAGTAATGGCCAGTCATTGATAAGGCTTGACGATGCCGACGTTGAACAACTTGTGGCGAGCGGTGACATCACCGCCGGGATGGTGGCTAAACTTGACGCATGCCGGCTGGCAAGCCGGAACGGTGTCAATAGCGTCATCATTGCCGACGGTCGACGAGCCAACGACCTCGACCTCTTACCGGGAACGGTGATTACCGCGGGTGATGGGCCCACGAATCCGCAGGCTTCTGCTTTGACGAAGAAAACGAATAAGAAGGGGGCGGGTCGTGACGAATAGAAACGTCCTCGACACTGAAGCGACTCACATTTTACAAACTTATAAACGCACGCCAATTGTGTTCTCACGAGGTCGCGGTATTCATCTGTATGACGATGAAGGTCAGGAGTACACCGATTTGGTGTCCGGTATCGGAGTAGCCTCCCTGGGACACGCACATCCAAGGCTTGCTGCCGCTATCGACGAACAAGCCAAGGCGCTACTCCATACATCGAACCTCTACTACCATCCACTTCAGGGACAGCTGGCAGCACGGTTGACTGAACTCTCGGGACTTCCTCGATCGTTCTTCTGCAACAGTGGTACTGAGGCGGTAGAAGCATGCCTTAAGTTCGCGCGCCGCTACTGGCACACCGAAGGTGATGTGTCGCGGACCGAGGTCGTAGCACTTGAGAACTCGTTCCACGGACGAACACTTGGTGCACTGTCAATTACGTGGGAGAAAAGTTATCGAAGGCCGTTCGAGCCCCTCGTGCCAGGCGTTAGGTTCGTGCCCAGAGAGGCCGCTGCGCTGACCGAGGCGATCTCGACCAATACCCAAGTTGTCATAGTCGAACCACTTCAGGGTGAAGGAGGGGTCCGGCCGCTCTCGAAGAACATCGCTCGTACCATACAGAAAGCCTGCGATGACACCGGCGCACTGCTCATTACCGACGAGGTGCAATGCGGTCTTGGCCGAACCGGCCGGCCCTTTTACTTCCAGGCGTTAGATCTCCGGCCTGATCTAATCTCGGTCGGGAAGGCACTTGGAGCTGGCGTTCCTATTGGGGCAGCGCTCGTGGGAGAGCGCGTTTCGGCAGCAGTCGCCTACGGCGATCATGGGAGTACTTACGGAGGAAACCTCCTAGCTTGCCGAGCCGCTCTCGTTTTCCTTGAAGAGTTGATGGACCGAGGCTTACTCGGGCACATTGTAACGATCGGTGCTCTCGCCCACCAGCAGTTACAAGAGCTAGCTAACCGGCATCCCTCTATCATCGACATTCGTGGTGAGGGCGTGATGTGGGGTATCGAGATTGACGGCAATACTGATGCAACCGCTATTGTGACGGCCGCGCTCAAACGCTGCCTCCTCATAAATCGGACTGCGGGAAACGTCATTCGCCTACTGCCGCCACTCACGATTACCGAAGATGAACTTTCTACGGCGCTCGCTACTCTTGAAGCGGCGGTCGCCGAGGCCGAAGCTAGAGCGTCATGATTGAAACGACGACCCTTCAAACAACTCTGTAATGGGTACCAATGATTGGATTGCAGGTGGGGTCACTGCACCAGCCGGATTCCGCGCGGCTGGCGTTGCCTGTGGCATTAAACCCGTTGGCTTGGACGTTGCAATCGTCGACGCCGGAATCCCGACGTCCGCCGCAGCGGTTTTCACAACGAATCTCGTGGCAGCCGCCCCCGTTCTAGTTTCCAAATCACATCTTAGAACCAGTAGTGGCAGGGCCCGCGCAGTCATCATCAACAGTGGCTGTGCGAACGCGTGTACCGGTGAAGACGGGCTGGCGGTTGCTCAGTCGATGGCCAACGCGGGCGCGGAGTGCTTGGGGTGCGATCCGGTGGATGTTCTCATCGCGTCCACAGGAGTTATCGGCGTCAACCTTGATGGCCGCCGGGTCGCTAGCGGAATCGCAAACGCAACGACAGCACTTAGCCGGGAGGGTCATGACGATGCCGCTCGGGCCATTTTGACGACGGACATCGGTCCTAAGGAATCGGCCATAAGGGTAGACCTTGACACCGGTGAGTTTCGTGTCGGCGGCATGGCAAAAGGTGCCGGCATGATCGAACCGAATATGGCGACTATGCTGGCCGTACTAGCAACAGATGTCCGAATCACCGCTCCGGACCTGCAAAAAGCGCTGACTGACGCGGTCGCAGACACTTTTAACGCCATTACCGTGGATGGTGAGTGTTCGACCAATGACTCCGTCTTCGCACTCGCGAGTGGTGCTGGCAACATTGAGATTGACAAAGATTCTTTTCCCATATTTGTGGACGCGCTGAAAACTGTGGCTCGACAACTCGCCGTGGCGATCGTCCGGGGTGCCGAAGGTGCCAATAAATTAGTCACCATCCGGGCACACGGTGCACAAACAACTGACGAGGCTAGACGTGCCGCGAAAACACTCGCCAACTCTCTACTAGTTAAAACAGCATTACATGGCGGCGACCCGAACTGGGGACGCTTGGTCGCTGCGGTAGGGCGAGCGGGTGTTACCTTCGATCCAGCGCGTGCCACTGTACAGATCGGTGACACTATCCTTTTCGAACATGGTCATCCATTCGACGAAGCTGCGCCCACGGCTGCTGAATATTTGCGTGGGACAGATATCAAGATTCAGGTTGGCCTCGGAGTCGGAGCGTACGAAGCGACTGTATGGACCTGTGATCTCAGTGCTGAGTACGTACGAATTAATTCAGAATACCGGACGTGATTATCCGACGATGAAGAAAGATTTTCTCTCGATTCTTGACCTGGCCAACGCCGACTTGGAGCGTTGCCTTGACGTAGCCGCAGAACTCAAGCGGAGGCGTGCGGAGGGGCAGGGTGCGCCTACGGCAAGCCTGCTGGCGGGCCAGCATGTCGCGTTATTGTTCGACAAGCCCTCACTCCGTACCCGCACAACATTCGAGATCGCGGTGCGTGAGTTAGGCGGAGAAATTATAAATCCCAGCGTCGACGAAACACTGGGCAAGCGCGAGACTATGGCCGACGTGGCGAGAAATCTCGAGCGGTGGGTAGCCGCGGCAATCATCAGAACGTTTAAGCAGGAACGCCTTGTAGAAGCCGCCCGCGCAACAACCCGGCTTCGCATCATCAACGCGCTCAGTGATACTGAGCATCCCTGCCAAGCACTTGCTGACATGATGACCCTGCGCGAGCACTGGGGCACTCTGGCTGGGCGGGTCTTGACCTTTGTCGGCGATGGCAACAACGTCGCCACTTCACTAGTGCAAGCCAGCGCCATGCTCGGTGTACGGATCCGAGTCGCATCACCAGATGGATATGGTTTATCTGATCGCGTCGTTGATGAGGCCATCGGCCGTAACGCCTCGGCTTCGGTCGAGCAATTTATCGACCCACACAAGGCAGTCTCCGGCGCCGACGCAGTCTACACCGATGCTTGGACTTCGATGGGCCAAGAAAATGAATCTCGTTTACGGCAAAACACATTTTTCCCCTACCAAGTGAACACTGAACTGATGGCCAAGGCGAAGCCAGGCGCGCTTTTTCTCCATTGCCTGCCAGCGCATCGCGGCGAAGAAGTCACGGACGAGGTCATCGAGGCGCCAACGTCGGTGGTTTTTGACCAGGCTGAGAATCGGCTCCATACTGAAAAGGCTCTCCTCGCAATGCTCTTGGCCGGGTAATCCTCGACTTCGGGCCCTTACACGGTACAGTCATCCGGAAAGGTGAGCTGGGATATACTCACCCTTCGGAAGGACACCCTAAACGATGCTTGAAACGATCGAACAATCCAACACCTGGTTAAACGGCTATGTGTGGGGCACGCCTATGCTCATCCTTCTAATGGGTACGGGCGCAGTGTTGACGGTTTTAACAAGAGCCGTCCAGTTCAGGTATTTGGGCTTTGCGCTTAAAGAGGTGCTGGGAAAACTCACGGAGCGGACTGCGGGAACCGGTGACGTAAGTCCGTTCCAAGCGGTGTCCACCGCATTGGCGTCGACCGTTGGTACTGGCAACATCGCGGGTGTAGCTACCGCTCTGACATTGGGTGGTCCCGGTGCACTGTTTTGGCTCTGGCTGTCCGGTTTACTTGGTATGTGCACGAAGTTCGCAGAGATTGTAATCGCGTTGCACTATCGGGAGCCTGATGCCACTGGCACCATGCGTGGCGGCGCCATGTATACGCTACGTAAAGGACTCGGGCTGCCGTGGCTGGGCGGAATCTTTGCACTGCTCACTTCAATGGCTGCGTTCGGTATTGGCAATATGGTGCAGGCGAACTCGGTGGCCGACAGTCTGCAATCTAGCTTTGGTGTCGATGAGAGGATTACCGGTATCGTCCTCATGGCACTGACAGGAGCAGTTATCCTTGGTGGAATCCAGCGAATCGGCCAGGTAACACAGGTGCTTGTGCCATTCATGAGCCTGCTCTACCTCGGCGGCGGTTTACTGATCCTTCTGCTCCACTATGCCGACCTTCCTGGTGCTGTCGCACTCGTTTTCGAGAGCGCGTTCAATGGCGCAGCCGCGACTGGTGGTTTTGCCGGTGCGACCGTGCGCGCTGGGATGCGGGCTGGTATTGCACGCGGACTTTTCTCTAACGAGGCGGGCCTAGGTAGCGCTCCGATGGTGCACGCGGCCGCTAAAACTGACCACCCTGTGAGACAAGGACTCTACGGCATCTTCGAGGTATTCGTTGATACGGTCCTCGTTTGCACCATTACCGGGCTGGCCATTCTGGTTACCGACACCTGGCAGATCGAGGGCATGACTGGCGCTGCACTTTCGGGCGAGGCGTTTCGCTCTGGGTTACCGGGCATCTTCGGCAACATCATTGTTACCAGTAGCATCATGCTGTTTGCTTTCTCGACGGTGATAGGATGGAGCTACTACGGCGAAACCGGCATCGTCTATCTGTTCGGCGCTAAGATCGCCCTACCTTATCGGATTCTCTGGCTAGTCTTTATTTACCTGGGCGCAACCGGTTCACTAGAACTTATCTGGAGTGTGGCCGACACACTGAACGGCCTCATGGCTATTCCGAACCTGGTGTCAGTACTGTTCTCAATTCCGCTATTACTGAGACTCAAGAAGGAATTCTTCAAGTCCTGACTCAGCCGCGAACCACCGGGACACTACTAGCGGACTTCCATCGGCCGGTTGAACGTCATCGCGTTGCCGCTCGGAAAGTTCAGCTGTAGCCGATTGCCGTTGCGTATCACTTGACACGGTTCCTCAGGTGCGCTGATACCCGGCCCACGCGCCACCATCCTTAGTTCGCTCGCCGCCAGCCCAGGCATCGCCTCACCCGCCGACAGGTGGTATCGGAGTGTAAGTACTAATTGGTCACCAGTCAAAGTGAACGTACCGCCTTCTCCGGAGCCACGTCTCGGTACTTCGGACTCGTCGAGAACGAAAAACAGTACGGTCCAGTCATCCTCCGTGAAGAAGATCTTGCCAACCACCGGATGCTCAGTGCCATCCATGAGGATATAGTTCTCGGCTTGCCAAACACCCGCTAGGTCGACGTCGCTACCAGTATCAATTTGATAATGAGCGGCTGCCGGATGCGCGGTTAGCACGACCATGGTTAATAGCCGCACAAGCCCCTGAAACTGCCGGCTAGGTTTTCTCGATCGTCGTCTTGTCGGCATTCCAGAACTCCTCAAGTGGCACACCCAAACCGCCGGCTAGTCGGTTTACGAATGCGTAGTAGCCAGTTACTAAGTTGACGTCCAATACCGCACGGTCACTAAACCCAGCAGCTTGCAGACGTTCAACATCAACCTTCCGGACCGCCCATGGCTCGCGGGTTAGTGCAACCGAGTAGTCGAGCATAGCGCGATCAGCTTGGGACAAGTCAGCTTCACGATAGTCGTCTGTCAACTGTTCGACCAAGCTGTCGTCACGAGTGAGCCGACGCAGACCCGCTGCGTGATGGCGAATTCAATAATGGCACGCGTTTTCGGTTGACACCACGACAGCGATCATCTCCCGTTGAATCCTGGTGAGCGGTGATGAACCCAGCATCATTAGTTTGTAGAACTCATAATGCACCTGCAATGATGCAGGGTGGAGACTATGAATCTTTAGGATGTTGTCAACGTGGCCACGTGGATCCCGTAACTTGTTATAGAGATCACGAAGCGCTGGTTCGAGGGCAGGTATGTCTTCATCGTGCATTTCAATCCAAGGGCCGGACGATCTCACAGTCATATCGGCAGACGGTACGTGATCATGGCAGTGTAACGCAAGGATCCACGCTGAACTCGCATCAGCACCTCAGCACACTACCGGAATACATCAAAGAAGTGACTGTACTTCAGGGTAAGGCTGCGTCCTGCTACTTCTGAAGTTACACTACCGAGACCATGCGTATCGTTATACACAAGAAACAACCCAGTGTTGGCTTGGCCAAGAATTCCAAGGCGCAGGTTGCTTGACCACAAATCAGCCTTGTCGTTGTACTGGAGCAGGCTCTGGATAAACACGCGGGGGGTGAACGAGTACGACGTACGGGCAATTATGAGATTCGTCACAAATTTGCCGCCGGGTAGATCGTAGGCGTTCCGACTGAGACTGAACTCGGTATTAAATGAATCGCCTACCCGATAGCGGACCGATGGCCGGATCGTGACCCGTTCTCCACCAAAAGCACCCCCCACCCATGAATACAACTGCCCACTCAACGCTGAACCCTGGTTCGTCATGACGACAAGCTGAATCTCTTGGTGATCGTAGGTTCCCGGTGGAACAATTACACTAGGCATAATCTTGAAGGCCTCTGTGACACCTTCAGTCGTGAGGTTGATACCGCTGTGTATTTGAGTCCCGTTCTTGAACTCCCAGTGATTATCGATGTGCGTGCGACTACTTTCCAAGAAGCCGTTGAAGTCCCAAAAGAAGTTCGAACTCACATGCGGTCGAAGTTCGTGTAGATTGAACGGTGCGTCTGGACCTAGCCGAAAAGTGTAATTCACACGGCCATTGAAGCTGCGATAGTTTGTGCGCCTGAGAAACCCGACCTCGGGATTAAAATTCTTTCCGACCTCGTCATACCTGTAGTCGTGTTGCCACGCCTGCGAGTTGTATGCGTATCTCACGCTATAAGCATGATTAAGCCCAATTAGTCCGGGCGTTTCTGTGCGCGCCGCAAAACCATTAATGGTTGCGTTCTGCCCGATCCCCCATCGGCCATCAATACCGAAAGTCCTGTTGTGATCGTCCGATTTGGCCAGATCGCCAGAAGCCTGACGATTGACCAAAATAGCTCCGACATTCGACCGGTTGGGTAGGTCCTTGCGAACTCGCGCTACCGTGAAATTGTTCGATGGTGCGACACCAGAAACTTCTTCGGTCTGCATACTGAGCAGCCCGACATTCACGTTCCCACCCACCTGACCTGACAGTCGTGCACCACCAAGAATAGGGAGCACCATCCCGTTCGGACCAATACCGATTCGACGACTAAAAAACAACTCCGTCGTTCCGGCGTTGCCGACTCCGAACAACCCTGCATTCTCTAAAAAGAATGGACGTTTTTCAGGAAAGAACAAGTTGAACCGGTCTAGATTGACCTGCTGGTCGTCTACTTCTACTTGTGCGAAGTCGGTGTTATAGGTCGCATCTAGCGTTAGACTTGGGGTAACACTGTATTTCACATCGAACCCGACGTCGCCAACTATTGGCATACCGTTGGTAGCACTAGCCGAGCGAGCGGCGTTGCCAAGCAAGTAGGGCACAATGTTCAAATTTCGTTGGGGCGGCACCTGCAGTTGGGTCAACCTACCGGCCATAGACAGACGGTAAAGATTGTACTGGCGAGGTAAAGGCGACCAGAACACTCTCTCGTTTCGCTTTCTAATGTTCCGTTGAAAGTTTAATCCCCAGGTCTGAAGCGCCTCCTGCGGGTATCGTAGTGTTCGGAACGGAATCGCAAATTCGGCACTCCAACCGAAGTCAGTGACCTGAGTACGAACTTCCCATGAACCGTCCCAGTTGATGTTAAGGCCCTGCCCCGAACCTTGCTGCTGCCGACCGCCGCCGCCGCCGCTTCCGCCGCCAAACCTTCCAGTGCCCTGACCTTCGTTTGTAACTTGACCGTCGTACTCGAGACCGGAAGGATTGGTGCCAAATACAAAACCGTTCTGCTGATCGAGGTAGGTGTCGAGAATGATCTGGAAGCTATCGGTCTCACTGAGCGGCGAATCCCGACGACTATCCGAAACAATGATCGTCGACGGATCACTGTCGTAACAGATCACTCCAAAAAATAGCGTGTTGGCGGAATAGGCGATGCGGACTTCAGTCCGTTCAGATGCTGGTGCGCCTTCTTCTGGGGTAGTTTGGGTAAATCCGGTGACCGGCGCGATGGCAACCCAAATTGGATCTTCGAGGACCTGGCCATCGATCACTGGTCCGTCGTCAATCGATTCGGCGATTGCATCGGACAAAGCCTCCTTCCCGTTGCCATTGCCACCCTGAAATGGTTGTGCTGCGACCGATACCTCTAAGCCAATTCCCGTGACTACTACCAACAAAACCGCTGCCAACCGTTCCATCGCCGTCTTCAACTTCCTTTTCCTTTTTCGGGTTTGTTCACGCTCTGCCCACGAGCACCTCTCCTTACCGACACACTCTCCCACGCACACTACAAAGAGCCGCCGTTCAATGTTAATTGATATCGACCGAGCTAGGGAATCCGCGCGTCTCGCCAAACACAATCTATTCTAATTAGTAATCATAAAGGATTTAGAAATGCAATGATGTGGCTCAGTTGTTGAATTTAGCGAAAAAATTGAGACCTAGGGGAGTGGTGGTGTCGACGATGGTGGTCGTCGATGTTTCGTGCCCTGTTCGAAGGCGTAAGCGAATTCGATAAGTTTCGGTTCGGTAAATCGGCGGCTAAGCATTTCCAATCCCACTGGCATGTCGTCAGTAGTGAACCCAGCAGGCACTGTAATCGCTGGGAGACCGGATTGCGCACTCAATCGGCAGTTGTCCCCGCCCTGCCGCTCACCGATGCGCGCCGCCTGTTGGCGCAGCGTAGGATAGACCAGTGCATCGATCTCAAATTCGTCCATGGCGGTAAACACGGCGAGACGAAGGACTTCCCTCCGACTTAGCGCCTCCCGATATTCATCGGTGTCAAGCGACTCAACGGCGTTCGACTGTTCAAGCCGTTCGCGAACGGATGGATGATGGAGTTGATCGGTGAGGATTTGCGTCAGTGAACTGACTGGCGAGTCAGGGATTGCCGCGAGATAGGCCTCAAGGCCAAACTTGAATTCGTGACTTAACACCACATAGGTGTCAAGAAGATCGGTTAGACCATCAATATCTACCTCAATCACAGTCGCGCCAAGCCGCTCGAGGTCGATGACGGCCGAGGTAATGACGTCCGCTACGGTTTGGTCCGCAGGCTCCTGTACAACAAGCGTCGTTAATAACCCAAGCCGGGCACCGTCTAGGCCATCAGCGTTGAGCGAGGAGGTGTAGGTGGAGGGGATCTGGCTGTCAGCATCAAGGGTGATCAAGTCGGCAGGATCAGTTCCCACAGTTGCATCCAGCATAATGGCAAGGTCGGCAATGGTACGCGTGAGGGGGCCAGCGATGTCTTGAGTGTGCGAGAGGGGAACAACGCCATCGCGACTCGACAGACCCTCGGTCCCTCGAAGTCCAACAAGATTGTTATGCATCGATGGAATACGAATGGACCCGCAGGTATCACTGCCCATGCCCGCTGCTGAGAAGCTTGCGGCTATGGCCGCACCCGTGCCACCGCTCGAACCACCTGGATTTCGGGACGTGTCATATGGATTCCGAGTTTGTCCCCCAAGTGAACTGACAGTTGTGATTCCACGCGCGAACTCGTGGAGATTGGTCTTGCCAAGAATCACCGCACCGGCCTCCCGCAATCGGCGCACCTGGAAAGCATCGTCGGGCGGTTTCACGCTGGCCATTGCAATCGAGCCGTTCGTTGTCGGTAGACCCGCCATGTCGTAGTTGTCCTTGATTAACACCGGAATTCCGTGGAGGGGGCTACGGATGCCAGAGACCTGCCGTTCTTCGTCGAGCGCGCGTGCTGTCTCGGCAGCTTCAGGATTTAGGACAATGATGCTGTTGATCGCTGGGCCGCGTTGATCGTATGCCTCAATTCGCGCCAAATACATTTCGACGAGTTTCTCTGACGTCACGGCCCCGGTCTCCATTGCCACCTGGAGCTCCTCAATCGACTTCTCGGTGACATCAAACAACTCCAGCGGCGGATTCTCTGAACATCCTGACCCACCGAGCAGAAGAAACCAGACTACGAGCAGCAGCTTGAACAGCGGAAACACGTGGGAGATTCGTATCGTCACAATGTTCCTGCAGGGCCTTGATGCTAGCACGAAAAGCCCTAGAATCATGGTTTTGCAGGAGCGCTCCACTTCCTTTGACCAAGTAAGAATGCATACGTAGGGCCAGGAAAGCCTCACCGTAAGCGAACTATTCCAGGCGGTTCAGTAAGGTCTCAGCCTAAACGGTCGGGGTATACTTTGAGCCTTCCGGAAGGAGACGAGATGAAACCAATTCTCGCTGTGTTGACCTTACTGGCGATTCCGGTGCTCCTAGCTCAACAGGAGGCCCCTCAGAACGATTCGATTCGTCAATCCGAACTGCGAGCTGACTTGTTCTTTCTAGCCTCAGACAGCATGCAGGGACGGCTCGCCGCCACGGCGGAAAACCGGTTGGCGGCAGAGTTCATTAAGTCGCGGTTCGACCGTCTGGGACTGACCCCGGTTGGCCAAAATGGCTCCTTCTTCCACGAGTACAACCTGACAACAGCATCGCTCGCAGATAATAACCAGTTGCTGGTCGCGGCCGATAACGCCAACTCCGAACGCAGTCTTCGACTGCTCCAAGACTACTATCCACTCAACTTCAGTGCGAGTGGCCGAGCACGGGGTGATTTGGCTTTCGCTGGATTCGGTATCGTGTCTCCAGAGCGCGGGCACGACGACTACAGTGGTGGCACGATCGCCGGCAAAGTCGTCCTCGTCTTTGACCATGAGCCTGGTGAGCGCGACCAAAACAGCGTGTTCGACGGTGTCGTCAGGTCGGAAGTGGCTCGTAACTTGCGGAAGGCACTTTTCGCTCAGGAGCAAGGTGCCGTGGCTCTACTGATCGTCTCCGACGTACACAATCACACTGGTCCTGACAATTTCCAAAGACAGGCTAACTCCACTTGGCCGGTGAATCCGCGGCGAGTACCACGCTACACGTTGTCGGCCTGGACGGACCAAGTCCGTATTCCGGTCGCGCAGATTTCTCCTGCCGTGGCCTCAACACTGATTCATAGCTCTGGCTACACCCTCGAGAAACTGAGCGAGGTAGC
This sequence comes from Acidobacteriota bacterium, assembly GCA_002730735.1. Classification (GTDB taxonomy): domain Bacteria; phylum Acidobacteriota; class Vicinamibacteria; order Vicinamibacterales; family UBA823; genus UBA11600. Next base: position 169,781 of record PCAU01000008.1, read on the forward strand.
AGAAATCGACGGCGGAGTGACACCGATTCTAATGACCGAGCGAACGGTAGAGATAACTGCCACCGTGGACCGCCGCGTGATCCCGGACCGTAACGTAGTCGCAATGCTTGAGGGTTCTGACCCGGAGCTGTCCGACGAGTTGATCATTATCTGCGCACACTACGACCACGACGGAGTCGCTAATGGGCAGGTTTTTAATGGTGCCGATGACGATGGGTCTGGCACGGTTGCACTATTAGAAATCGCCGAGGCATTCGCGCGAGCTGCTGCTGACGGTATGCGGCCACGAAGGTCGGTGCTCTTTGCGGCTTGGAATTCTGAAGAGCGTGGCTTGCTTGGCGCCTGGGCTTACACTGAACAACCGATTGTACCGCTCGACCAAACCGCTGCAGTCTTAAATATGGATATGGTGGGGCGCAACGAGGAGGTGCCTGTCGGTGGCGGTCGACGTTTCAATGGACTAGAAATTCAAACAGCCGAGTCCAATGAGAATTCCGTCAACATCATGGGCTACACCTATAGCCCTGACTTACAAACCGAAGTACAGGAAGCAAACGAAGCTTACGGACTCAGATTGAAGATGGAGTATGACAACAATGCCTCAAATTTGTTGCGCCGCAGCGACCAATGGCCATTTTTACAGAATGGGGTCCCGGCGATTTTTTTCCACACGGGACTCCATCCCGACTACCACACACCCTACGACCGGCCTGAAAAAATTAACTACCAGAAACTCGAAACCATCGCTAGACTCGTGCACCAAGTCGCCTGGAATATCGCACAGAATCCCTCACGTCCGCGCTACGCAGCAAGAACTCCTTGAAAACCATCTTGAGGTGCTTCCGGAACCGTTTACCAATATGACCCTCTCACGATGCGGCCACCGCTGATGACGATGTCTTCTACATCTACTGATGTCCAGGGCGACACGGATCTAGCCAACCTTGAGTACTCGGCCGATGAGATGCGGCAGATGGGTGATGCCACGCTGGCGCGTGCCGTCGAGCACATCACGAGTCTGGCATCGCAACCTGTATCTGGTGAAGTCGACGTGGATACCTATTGCCGGACGTTACTCGAACCAGCACCCGAGAAAGGTAGTGCGTTTGAACCAATTCTCGAACAGTTGTTCCGCGAGTGGATTCCCAAGTCCTTGACGACCCCGGGCCCGGGCTTTTTGGGTTACATCCCTGGCGGTGGCCTGTATCCAGCTGCTATCGCCGATTTCATCCAGAACACCACGAATCGGTACACCGGTATTTGGCGGAGCGCTCCAGCGCTTGTTCAATTGGAAGCCAACGCACTCGGTTGGATTCGGGAATGGATGCAATTTCCCGAATCAGCAGGTGGACTATTCACAACCGGCGGCTCCATGGCGACCTTCAACGCCATTCTGTGCGCGAGAGAGAAGCACCTCGGAGCGGATATCAGACCCGGCGTCATTTATACGTCGGCACAAGTTCACCATTCAGTGGCCAAGTCCGCAAACCTAGCGGGTATCATGCCCGATCGGGTACNNNGCATCGAAGTCGATGAACAGTTNCGAATGCGCACTGACCTAATGGCNCGNGCAATCGAGGCAGATCGTNGTGNAGGGCTCAACCCATTCCTCGTAGTCTCTTCGGCCGGTACAACCAANACGGGTGCGGTCGACCCACTCGAGNTAATCGCNAATTANTGCGCCCAAGAGGGNCTCTGGCATCATGTCGACGGCGCCTACGGNGGATTCTTTTACATGTGCCCGCAACTTCGGCCACTGCTTACTGGTCTNGANCGCGCGGACTCNTTGACGCTCGACCCNCACAANGGTCTTTTCTTACCCTATGGGACGGGCGCCTTACTGGTACGCGACGGNNCCGCTCTGCGCCGCGNTCACACGGCCACNGGCGANTACATGCCGGCAATGCCAGACGANCCGGATAATTGTTACGACCCAAGTCAACACGGCCCNGANCTGTCGCGTGGTTTTCCCGGTCTACGAGTTTGGCTNTCCGTGNAACTCTACGGCACCGAGAAGCTTCGNGCCGCAGTGTCCGAGAAACGCGAGCTGGCCTTGAANGCAGCTANTCGGATNNGTCATCTTCCTGGCATCGTCATGGATGCGCCGCCGCAGTTATCGTTGTTCGCCTTTCACNTNGAATGGCCCGGGTCAACGCTGGACGAACAGAATGNGGCGACNACTGTTCTCCTCGNTCGTGTTCGAGATCGAGGNAAAATCCTGATGACTGGCTGCACCGCTGGTGGNCGATTCTTAGCACGAGTCTGCGTACTNAGCTTCCGCACCAGGCANGAACAGATCGANACCTGCGTCCAACATGTCGCGGATGAAGTGNAGAGNATCCTNGCCGACCANNCGGGTTCNGGGAGNNCANGTCGACAANCCGATTAAGANACCTTNGCCAGNCCTAACTTNACCGACCCGATGGGACCNNAAAGGCGAACAGANTGTCCACCTANCGTCTGGTNTTAACGGAACTTCAATGAATCAGGGNCTCAGCCGAGGGANTGAGAAGGTAACGGTCAAAAAAGCCGACAACCCTCCGCTCNAACTCCTCTGGCCGCTCGTCATAGAACGCAACATGGTCGAGGGNTGGTTCAAACCAGATCTCTTTGGGCTCACGTGCCGCATCGTAAAGNAGCTGCCCACTTGATGGTTCGATCACAACATCGGCNCCACCCTGCATCAGCANTANCGGCCTCGGGCTNAGGTCATCAATCCACTGGGTAAAATCAAGAACGCTNGGGTNGATGTTCCAATCACGCTCGACCCAGAACATGATCATNGGCGCAAANGGAAAAGGCGGNAGTCCTGTAAAGTGACGAACGCTTGTTTCGACCGTGCTACGAATGGAAGCGACCGCACTNTGCGCGACNACNGCCTTGAGCGCNGTGGACTGCGCGGCGGCTTGGATNGCAAGNGACCCGCCCATGGAGTTTCCAAATATACCGATCCGCTCTGGATCCACGCCGTCAACTTGCTGCACAAACTCGATCCANGCCGTTAAATCCTGCATCTCTTCAAGGCCGAACGAAATCACCTCGCCACCATTAACGTCATGCGCTCTAACGGAAGAAAGTAAAACACCGTAGCCACGTTTCGCCAGTAACGCTGCAATCCCGAGCAGTTNAGCCGAACGGTTCATCTTGTAGCCGTGTTGGACAATNAGNGCCGCNCCATTCTGCGATGAAATCCACCATCCAGCTAAATGCAACCCATCCTNAGTGGTNACTTCCACGTCGCGGTAGTCTATGCCNACATCAGATGGCTTCTCAAGAATCGGCCGCCGGTTATCNAAAGAACTCGTGACTAATTCTTTCGCCTCACGACGCGCCAGCCACATGCCCCCNATGAACACCACNAATGTCNTTGCAATTACCACGCGGAACGAGGTCTTAACTATTTGTGTCATCTCTGAAGATCTACTCAGGCGTTAATCCACTTCGNCCAANTTCACTCCTGGTGTTCGACTGAATTGGTGCTGTCGATAGTTTTAACGGCCTTGATGCGAAGGCGAACGTAGTCGACTGTCCANNTNCCATCACTTCCCTGTAAACGGGAGCGTAAGGCCTCNCGGACCTCGCTGAGAGCCGCGGCACGNTCATCACCGTCGACCGCNGCNAAAAAATGCTGCCCAAANAGCGCCAACCAGTCCCCTATNTCTCCAGTAATCCGNGTGGGCCTGTCNAAGAGTTCAGCAGTGTCGACNGTGAAACCGTGCCCCTCGAGACNCTCCGAGTACTCCAACACACTNGGAAAGTACCAAGGATCNTAAGANAGACCGTCGAAACCGCGCCGATTNAGGNCGGCAANAAGTGCCAGACGAACGGTNTCGATGTTNCCCGCTCCCCCGAACTCTGCAACAAACCTGCCGGCCGGCCGTAGCGCCCGGTAAACACCGGNCAACACCGNATCGTGGTNCCTGATCCAGTGCAGAGCAGCGTTACTAAAAACAGCATCAAATTCGTCTCTAAACTCNAGGGANGTAGCATCACCAACCCGTGCGTCTACACCACGCTTGCAAGCAGCCGACACTTGNTCGGCACTGCTGTCAAGTGCCACCACTCGGCTGCCAGCCTNGATNATACGNTCNGTGAGAACCCCATCGCCACAGCCGAGATCGAGTATCTGCTCACCCGNNGAAGGGTTAAGAAGNGCCAAAGCGTCTTCGCCAAGGTCTGANACAAACCGAGCGGTTCGGTCGTACTCATCAGGATTCCACTGCTGACCTTCNCCANTTACCATCGNGTCCTATCCACTCACAACCTCTACCACCACTCACGGGACCGAGCGCATGATTGGATATAGGTCTGCATCACTAAGTGCCTCGTCGAGCACNTTCCAATTAACAAAGCCGTCGTCAGAGCGAGGTTCGAGTAAGGNAAAANTCAGTCGACCCAGCGGCTGATCGAGATGAATAATCCGAGTGCCAGCCATCATCGTAACNTCTGCTAACTGGTAGAAGCCTTCNAGTGTTCGTTCCCGATGGCCCTGAAACTCGCGCTCGGCAAAAGTCGACGANTCGATCTTGAAGCGCTCGACCTCACGCGTAATCGGAACGCCGAATTGTGTCATGACGACACCGTGTGCCTGAAGACGGTCGATTACATCGGTGAGNGTTCCNGGTATATAGTACGCNCTCGGCACCCGTTCCGTCTCCGTTGGGGNAAANGTNCCAAACTCGTACATCCGAGTCGGAATCTGTCGTTCAATTCGCCGAAGCATCGGCCGGCCGGTAAGTGGATGCCGTTCAGTTNCAACCTCACCCAGAAGGATGTCCTTGCGAGTATCCGACCGCTCGAATTCNACTCGTACCGCCAACTGTTGTCCAATGAGCGGNGTGGTNTCAGCATCCGCNANAATCTGACGAATCTCCGGGCCATCAGTGTGGATGTAGGAGAGNAGTTCCTCAACGAACCGGCGCGTNACGGCAATTCTTTNTTCNAAAGGAAGATACGCGTAAACCTCACTTAANATACCGATACGGTTACGTAAGCCTGCGTAGTTATTTCCGAACCGNGGCCGATGATCGAACGTGTACCACCCGNGCTGCCGACNCGAACCCTCCCGCGGCAGATTNCCGTAGTAATAGAANTCCCAACCATCACGATCCTTAATGGCTTTCGTCACACTCGGCAATAGACGATTTCGAAGCAGGCTNACAATTGGCTCAACNGTNTTCGGGTGCAATGGTGGTGAATANGTCAGATGGTAGCCATGATGAGTTCCATTCGTTGCGTGTAAATCAATCAGCACNTGAGGGTCGTAGTCACGCAACATCCGCGCTAACGATCTCGCCTCNGGCGATTCAAGCTTCATATGATCTCGATTGAGGTCATAGCCCTGTGCGTTGGGACGTTGTCCCATNCCTCCGGTCGGTCCGTGTTGGAAGCGTCTGTTCGTAAGCGCGATTCGCTCGTTGCCGTCAGCGTTGTAGATCGGTGCAATGAGGAGGANCATCGATTCNCGCCAGTCGCCATAGGTGCCGNCGGCNATTTCTCGTAGAAGAGAAAGCATCGCTTCNTTACCCTCNACCTCGCCNGCGTGAATNTTGGCTTGGATGTACACACGGGTCTTTCCAGTTCGGCGTACACTCTCCGCCGACCCGTCCGTGTCGCCAACTACAGCCAACCACAACGTGCGGCCTTCCATTGAATAACCGAAACTGGTCACTGTGATATCTGGGGAACGGTCAGCCACCTNGTGCAGAAANGCCTCNGCCTCAGCATAACGGGTCGTTTCCATGAATCCAGNAGCCTCAGCACGNGTCAGTGGCGACACATCCTGGGCTGCNGTCGTAGTAGCAGCCCNAAAGAGTAACGCTGCAATCCAAGCTCCTCGCGTGCTCTGATTCATCTGTTTCACTCCGGTGGCCCTCAGTATTGCCCCTTGGGAATGGTAAGCAATTNNCAACGTCCCACTTCAGTCTACGGTAGAGACAGGCTCCAATGCGAGGGACACAAAACACTGAGCCAGTCAGCGAATGAGTCGCTGATNTCTNAGAGTAGCGCGCAGGCGCTCGACTCTACGGCGGTTAACACCGAGGTCCCAAGAGCCAGTACGCGAGGCTGAGCGCACCGCGATCTGACGGCNTTCGNCNCGCAGCTCAAGCTCTAGGTCATCCACAAACCGGAANAANGCACTCCGGCACTCCGCATGCAGGTGATTNTCAGTCAGGGTCACGATCCTGACGCGTGGCATTTCCTGAACCGCTGAACGAACACCNGCCCACACGAGGTCNGCGTCGGCGGCTAAGTCGAATGCTGGCACACGGTGCAACANATCCCGCGCGTCACTCGACACGCAATTGNCGGTTTCTGGACACGGACTAAACTGGGANGATGGCGTCGCTTCCATTCTTGCCACCGATGTGCCGANGGCGAGAACGACAAGGCNCGACAGCCATAGCAGNAGANGCATTCCACAATCAGCCGAATGCATGCCACAACATCGGTTCTATCTTTCACCAAATGTTTCTATTCGGCGTCGCGGTTGACCTTCTCGAGAGAAAACNCCGGTGTGCATACGGCNANGTACTCGGCCCCACCGGGCNCTGGACTACTGTAGCGCACCCANTCACCANGCCTAGCCACGACCGCCTGGCCGGNACNGACNTCGATTNTTCCGCCCTCNTNCTCAACTCGAACCATACCATCGAGTACTAATGTTATCTCCTGAAACGCTGGCCGCTGCCCNGGTTCACACCATCCCTCGGGAGAACACATGCGCGCAACACTGACATTTNANTCACCCGAGTTGACNNCTCCAACAAATTCCTCAATCTGTTTCGGAAGATTTNCCACAGCACTNACAACACTGGGCTCCTTCAGAAGAGTCGGCATAGGCTAGCTAGACTCGCTTATGCGAATCTCAAACACTCGGGACCANAGCTTGCCNGTAACAAAAAGATGTCCGGTCGACGGGTCATGAGCTATGCCGTTNAGTACCCCTTCNNNATCCAGAGGACGTGCNCCGGCCAGNAGACCGGATAGNTCGAGTCGCCCATTAACGGAACCGGTTTCAGGGTCAATCGATACCANCTCATCTCGGTGCCAGATGTTGGCCCAGATGTTTCCGTCGATGTACTCGAGCTCATTCAGCGCAGTCACCGGCCCGCTTGCATCAGAAACACNCAACCGNCGGAGTTCACGGAAGCTGATCGGATGCCGGAAGGACAAATCAGCCGATCCATCGCTCATGATGAAGGCCTGTCCATCATGCGTGAGACCCCATCCCTCAGTGTCGTATCGAAACTGTCCCACAGGTTCAAAACTTTCCTTGTCGTAGATGACCCCCACACCGGCAACCCANGTCAGCTGGTAGATCCGATCGACCCATGGGGCAATTCCTTCACCGAAAAAAAATGGCTGTAANTCAGCCTGCTGGAGAACTCGNCCCGTACTCACCTCTATTTTCCGTAGTGCNGATTCGCCACGGCGACCGGTACCTTCAAACAAATGCCCACCTTCAAAATACAGGCCCTGCGTAAATGCATTCTGATCGTGAGGGTATTCGCCNATAATCTCGTACTCCCAAATCGTTTCGNCCGTAGAGCCGTTCGTTGACCAGGCNAAGGCTACAACGCCGAAANCCNCNNTGGCGGCTGCCAAGCTCCANTGTCGCACGAAAGAACTAANTCTAGTTTTCGCCACGGAAGTTGTTGGTCTGCAGCAGTTGTTCCAACCGGCCTATGTGGTCGCTCAACATGCTGTTCAGTTCTTGATACCGATTGAAGGCATCCTCTCCTGGCTGTTGGTCAGCCCGGATCAGGTTACTGTAGAGATAACTCAGCTGGTCAATGATGACCGGTCGGGAGTAACGGANCGGCGCGGTCACCAGNGCTTCTNTAATTTCCTNCAGAAGNGCGAGTAGCTGGTCGGGAGCNCCATCCCGCGCCTCATCCAGCTTCATGGCAGCGAAACGNGCATCACTAAGAGCNTNTCGCACCTCAAGACCCAGNCGGACCTGCGCCTCGAGGTTGGCNTGGGATGCAGTCCCTTCATCNACAACACGGGGNTCNACCATCACCTCGAAATTCTGTGTATTGCTCCATCCACCGAGGGTGAGTCGCGCCTGGAAAATGCCAGGCACAACCATNGGACCATTCCGGCCAGAGCGCGAATCTAAGGGATCCCAAGGTCCGGCATGCCGCAAATCCCAGACAAACCGGTGNATGCCAGCCGTCTTCGGAAGNTGCGCCGTGCCCACNGCTTCAAGGTGCCATTCANNCATCCGCACTGAAGACGGCAACGACTGCTTGGGTACTGACTCGCTAGAAAANCTNCGCACAAGCCTTCCTGTGTCATCAAGAATCTCGAGTCGNACTTCGNCGGCGGCATCAGNCGCCAGATAATAGTCAATGTTCGCACCTGGGTCTGGATACTTCGGCTCATCGGGNCTGGGNTCACCCCCGAAGCGACGGACACCGTAGAGCCGGTAAGNATCACGGACCGCGAAGAGATGTGTGTCCGACAACGCAACCTGCCGTGATAACTCGTGTAGCGGTGTCAGATCGTCCANAATCCAGAATCCACGTCCCATCGTGGAAAGAATCAAGTCTTGATTAACCACCTTGATATCGCTTACAGGAGTGACNGGTAAATTAAGCTGCAACGGCTGCCACCGGACACCATCATCAAATGAGNCGAACAGNCCGAATTCGGTNCCTGCNTANAGCAAACCTTGGCGGTCCGGGTCCTCTCGCACAACACGNACCGGATGGTCAGCCGGCACACCATTCTCTCCAGTCGTAATCCGCACCCAACTCTGACCGTAATCCTCAGTCCTGAAAGCGTAGGGTGCGAAATCCCCAAGTTGGTACCGNAGGATCGTCGCGTATGCCTTCGCCGGATCNTGGGGNGACACCTCAACGTTTTGTACGCGCCCATGTGGACCAATATTCGGAGGGGTCACATCGGTCCAAGTCGCACCATTGTCGCGAGTCACATGAATCGGTCCATCGTTGGCACCGACCCAGATCACACCGGCTTCATGGGGCGACTCTTGGATGTCGTAGATCACGGCGAAATGCTCTTCACCCGTTACATCAATGGTGATCGGAGAGCCTGACACAACCTGGGTCTCTGGTGAGAACGCAGTCAGGTCGGGCGAAATGGTGTCCCANGTCTCGCCACCGTTCTCTGTCACATGTACGAACTGCGAGGTNTGGTAGACCCGGTTCGGATTGTGGGGCGACACATGGATCGGTGCGACTCGCTGGAAACGGAACGCNAGGTCTCTCGGATTGTGACCGTANATATTCCAAAAACCNACNTAGTACTGCTGNTCCTGACCAGTTCGCCGNTTGTAAAGGCCAAACCGGCCNTTGCAATTGGCATAAACGATGGCAGGGTCGCCGGGNTTGGGAACGACTGGACCCGTCTCGCACCCTCCATGTGACTCCCAGAGCGCAACGTGGCCTCCCGGTCTCCGTTGCGTTACCAAACTCGGCACCGAGATTGTGGAGTTNTCCTGCTGGCCTGCAAATAGCCGGTAGGGNAACTCGTCNCTNACATCCACTTGATAGAGTTCAGCCGTCGGNTGATTGTTCTGCGTCGACCAAGTTACTCCACCATCGAGAGANACATTCGCACCCCCATCGTTNGATTGGATCATTAACTCCGGTTGGTCAGGATTGATCCACATATCATGNTTGTCTCCGTGGGGGGTCGAAACACGCGTCCATAACTCNCCACCGTTCTGAGACATCCACTGTCCTTCAGCCATTCCCCACAGAACGTCAGGNTTGGTCGGGTGGGCTTCAAGATTACAGTAATAGAACGAACGGTTACGNATTGNCGCAAAGTCCGAGACCTGTCGCCAAGTCTCNCCTCGNTCNTCGGAGCGATAGACACCGCCCTCATNACCTGGGGCTTCAATCAAGACGTAGACCCGGTTCGGATCACCGTTTGAAACAGCNAGGTCGGCTTTTCCACGCAAACCGTTNGGCANTCCATTCGTGAGGTGCGCCCAGGTATCNCCGCCATCCACNGTCTTGTACACCCCACCCTCAAAGCCACCACTGATGATTGTCCAAGGCTTACGCTCGGCNAGCCACATCGTGGCGTAGATTTCCTCAGGATTGTCCGGAGTGAACTCCAGATCAACGGCACCTGTGCTNTCCGACACGAAAAGAACNAGGTCCCAGGTTTGGCCNCCGTCGGCCGAGCGATANACACCACGCTCAGGATTAGGCGCAAAAGGGTTGCCGATNGCCGCNACGTANACCAAGTCAGGATTGGTAGGGTGAATAAGCACTGCCCCAGAATTACCCGTGTTCTCAAGACCCAGGTGTTCCCAAGTCACGCCGGCATCAACCGACTTGTATACCCCTTTTCCAATGATCACGTTACTGCGTAACCCATCAGAGCCGGTGCTTACATAAATTACNTTCGGATCGGATTCAGCCACACGGATCGCCCCGATCGAGCCCGTGGCNAAGTACCCATCAGAAATGTTGTGCCAAGACTTCCCGTAGTCGGTNGTCTTCCACACACCGCCNCCAGTCGCNCCCATATAAAAAGTCGAGGGCTGTGCCCGATGACCAGCNACAGCCGTNACACGNCCNCCNCGAGATGGCCCGACCGTGCGATANTTAAGCCCNGCNAACAACTCGGNCCTGAATGTCGACGCCGTNCTCGTCATCAACTGGGCGTTAGAAGNTCTCGCGCCCGAGANAANAAGCGCTAACAGAACCACGATCACAAGTTTGGTGCGAAGCATGACCAGCACNCCCTCCNNACTAGCNGAGATGGAATCCGCGTCCCCNACTCANNTACAGCAGCCNCGTGCTGCGGCAGGCACGGTCGATTACTGTATCATNCTCNGGGNCCNGTACATTATCNAGCAGTTGATGGTTGNCNCCGGATATGTTGACNNGAACTNTTTTACCGAAATCANCGACCGTCGACTNGATTGATCACCGTGGACAGNAACCACAACNAGGNNNCCTACAAGNCTAAGTTCTCNAAATGTTAGGTTCCAGCCCATGCGAAAACTCATATTTGTCACCTTCGTCATTGGCGTGTTCGCNNTAGCACCNAGAACCACCAGGGCACAGNTAGCTTTTACTGAGCACACGATNGCTACCGNTCTCAGTGGAGGCTACCANGTCNTAGCCGCTGATTTGAATGCAGACGGACGAACGGACCTCATNGCCCTCGCCAGCAGGNTGAGCGAGCTCATCTGGTTCGAAAACCCNNGCTGGCAGCGAAACGTCATCGCAGCAGACCGTGCTGGNATGATTAATCTTGCGGTGCATGATCTCACCGGCGATGGCATCCCCGAGATCGCGTTGGCAGAAGGCTTTTCTACANGTCCGGACCGAAGTGCCGGGATTGTCTCAATTCTCGGACANACNGGTGACCCAANANCACCATGGTCCATCCAAGAGATCGACCGTGTTCCAACTTCGCACCGACTGCGCTGGATCAATCTCNATAACGATGTCTGGCTCGTCAATGCCCCGCTCGCTGGTNAAACCTCNCAGCCGCCAGAGTATCGNGGTANTACCCCTTTATACGCCTACNACCCGGACAACTGGAATCGAACACTAATCGCGAACGACGGCGGTGTCGTCCACGGCATTCAACCCGTTGAATGGGGNGGANCATCCTCTCAACAATCACTGTTAAGNGCGAGNTTCCTCGGTGTNCATTTGCATCGGTATGACAATGGGTCNTGGAGCCGTTCTCTNNTCCACGCTGGCAACCCATCCGANTGGCCAGNNAGCGGTTCGAGCGAAGTCGACCTTGGAAANGTGGATGGNCAGCACTATGTTGCCACGATTGATCCATGGCATGGCCATGAGGTGGTTGTCTACACTCAAGNCGATGGAACCTGGGTNCGTACCGTGATCGACGATACNCTTGAAGACGGGCACACACTCGTTGTCGGCGACCTCAACGGGAACGGGAACGACGAAATCATAGCTGGCGCNCGCCGAGGCGCGCAGGTCATGCTCTACCAGNTCTCAGAAACCAGGTGGACGAAACAGGTGATTGACAATGGCGACATGGCNGCAGCAGGGTGCANCCTTGCCGATCTGAATCTAGATGACTTGTTGGANATTGCCTGCATTGGNTCAGGCACCGCNAATNTAAAGTGGTACGAGAATCAGTCAANGATCGCTNNCTTGGAGTCCTCAGGNAGNAGTCGATAGNAACCCTTGGAAGGNAACTTAATCATGGCCTTACGANCATCGATCATTCGTGGCGCTGTATTAGCGGTAGCGGTAGTGGTGTGTCTACTTGCCGTGCCAANAGCTGNAACTCAGNCGGNTCGAATGTATAACACGGCAAAACAAAAGCTGNTGAACGGCGNGCAGGTAGTTGGTGGCACGGTCTCAACCTCGGATCCNAANATCTANTGTGCCATGGCTCACGCTGGTTTTGATTTCCTTTGGATCGAGATGCANCATAGTCCACTGACTTATTCGGAAGTTGCCAGAATGATTTGGGCCTGCAAAGACGCACCCGCGATACCGGTCATTCGAGTGCCGGACGCCACCGANGGCGACATCCAGAAGGCNACNGATATTGGTGCACTTGGAATCATTGTGCCGATGGTCGCAACGGTAGAGGAAGCTGAAGCCGCTGTTCGCTACGCGAAGTATCCGCCTGAAGGACGGCGTAGTCGCGGTGGCGGACAGCACGGTGCACTGTGGGGCCAAGACTACCGTGAGACTGCGAATGACAACATCCTGTTGATTGTGATGATTGAATCGCCAGACGGAATCGAGATTGCCGATCAGATCGCTNCNGTGCCTGGCATAGATGTTGTGTTTGCCGCNAGCGGTGATATTGGTAGTTTCACAGGCTATNCGCAGGACGANCCGCANTACCANGTCCTCATCGATAAGATTCGTAACGATACGCTCGGCGCCGGCAAGAANCTCGGTGGTCCGTTCGGCTGGCGTGACCGAGAAGGATTTAGCTTCTTCCAGGCNTCTGGAGAAGCTGGACTGATCAGGGCTGGNGCGGGTGCGTTACTGCAGCGGTAGNAGGNTACCCCGNAGCAATCGGAAGTCCTTTTGGATATTATTTATCGCGCTGCTCACTCGCGTNGTCGCTANGAACTCATACACCANCGGCACATGATTTCCAGATAAGCATCAGTCNCCATTGCCAAATTTTCNATTGAGCAGTATTCATCGGTTTTGTGGGCACACTTTGGTTCACCAGGACCGAGAATCACAGTCGGNGGGTCGCCATAGGCCGGCTTCATTACTGATCCATCGGTNAAGTAGACGGCAGTGNCCGGCTCCGGTCGTCGCCCAAGACGCGTCTCCATCACCTCNTAGACCTGCTGCACCCACTCNTTCCGNGAATCTGTGAGGACGCTATTNTCGCTGGCNATGTTCNTCACATCNACTTCANTNCCAAGCGCCCCCTGCAACTGNTTCTGAATACTTTCAGCCGTTTGCCCNGGAATTGTTCTGATGTCGATGCCAATCTCCGCCTCGTCAGGCACCGAGTTGATATTGAGTCCGCCAGTAATTGTCCCAACGTTAAGAGTGGGTAAACCCATTAGGGGATGCGGCNCAACCCCAAAATNGAAGTGGGTCAACTGTCTAACCACATTGGCGATTTTATGAATCGCGTTATCTCCCTGCTCNGGCATTGAGGCGTGCGCTGTGACGCCNGTCGTCTTAATGTGATATCTGACGAGTCCCTTGTGTCCCACCAGTGGCTGATTTGCAGTCGGTTCACCCACAACGATGGCACCTGCTGAGCCGAGTGCGTCNGGTTGCGCGGCTAGGTAATGAGAACCCTCACAGCGAGTTTCCTCACCCGCAGTAAAAACAAGCACTAGGCCAGCTTTCCGTTTGGGTAACGNGGCAAAGTGCCGNGCNGCNAGCACAATCGCCGCNAGCGCGCCCTTCATNTCNGTGGANCCACGNCCGTAAAGCCGATCACCGTCGCGTTCACCNGCAAACGGATCGNGCCGCCACGGNTTCATCCCTAGCGGCACAACGTCCATNTGGCCGGTGAANCANATCGGCAGACCATNATCAGAGCCAGCCAGTGTCGCAACTAGACTTGTCCGCTTCTNTGCGAATTCGTAGTACGAGATACGGAAACCAACATCCTCNANTANCCGACCGAGTCGTTTCGCACAGGCNCGCTCTTCGCCGGGCGGGTTGACCGTGTTANATCGAAGCAGGTCNCACGTAAGAGAGACTGGNTCGGTGTCNGGCATNGAACCCTACTGGCTCCCNGCCTGCCGCTCTGCCTCATCNATGAAAGNCGCCCACTGCGGTTGCGTCGCGGGGTCCCAAATCTTAGCCATNTCAGAACGNGCGTCATCCTTCGGGACACCTTCGANTATCGTGCGGTATAGATATACGAANGCTGATGCACGCATGTTNGCGAAGCAGTGCACAAGGACGCTCCGNTCTTCGTTAGCTTTCATCACGTCAAAAAAGAGCTCCAAATCGCGTTGACTAGGCTCCTGCCAGGAAACCGGTATTTGAACATACGTCATCNCCTCCTGNGCAACATGGAAACCTTCGAGCGCGTTTCGTTCTTCATGAGCCGGTGCTAAGTTAACAACGACGTCNTAACCGGCAGCTTTTACTGCTGCTACTTCGTCGTANGTAATTTGTCCGGCCGTGCCAAGCNGAGTTGAGATTCGCAAGTATGCTCGTGCGTTCCCGAGNCCGTTGTCNCTCTGGGCCGTCGCCCCGTCTGACATNAGAATCGCCACCNCGANCACCGTGNACCATCGCCACATANCCACCTCCNCTCTTCCAACCAAAGCCNGTCTACGACTGCCACTAAATTAAGGTAGTCTTCACAGAACTGGCCTAGTCTATCGTCAATTTGGATCTCAGTTTCGGACTGTCGAATCGCAAACGCTACCNGTAGGTGTAGTGCATGGTCCACTCAAGGTAATATTCTTGNAGGCAAAGGAGCNCCGCATGGNATGNCGTCGTNTAAGGTTNAGTGGACTGATNGCTCTAGTTACGGTCTCNTCGTGGACGTGCAANATTNGCCCGGCAGCATTTCATTTTGAGATCGTCGTGCCNCCGGAGGTAGCGGAGGGCCCACTGGACGGACGGATCCTGCTACTCGTATCCAACNCTGATGAACCAGAACCTCGCTTCCAACGTCTCCGGAGCCTCGAAACNCCGCTTATCTTTGGCAGTGACGTCGAGAACTTAATTCCCGGTGAACCGACGGTNCTGGATGTCAATTTACTGGGATTCCCGATCGAATCAATTTCGGAGATCCCACCNGGAGANTACTTCGTCCAGGCNGTCTTAAACATCTACACGACATTTAACCGAGCGGATGGCCACACGGTCAAAGCACACATGGACCANTGGGAAGGTCAACAGTGGAACCGCTCACCGGGAAATTTNTACAGTTCNGTAAAATCGGTCACCATCGNTCCGTNNTCNGGTGNTNCNNTTTCNATCGCGCTCACTGAAACCATTCCACCACTTGAGCCGGTCGAGGATACGAANTACGTCAAACACATCAAATTCAAGAGCGACATTTTGAGTAACTGGTGGGGCCACGANATNGANCTCGGTGCAGTCGTCGTNCTGCCNGAGGGCTTTGACGAAAACCCACANGCACGTTACCCCGTTGTGTATTGGCACGGCCANTTTCCGCGTACCTTCACCGGGTTCCAGGAAGAACCACCCAGTCAGGNATTGACNNGTGCGGCGCGTGAACGTGCTGAAGGNCGCCACTCNTTCTTTCAAGACTGGGTCTCGGGTAAGCTCCCNCGTTTCTTGATCGTTCTCATGCAGCATCCCACACCGTTCTATGACGACTCATATGCNGTTAACTCCGCGAATAACGGNCCCTATGGAGACGCCCTCACACAGGAGTTGATGCCNCGGGTCGAGGANCAGTTCCGAGCGATCGGTGAACCGTGGGCGCGTACNCTCTCAGGCGGNTCCACCGGGGGATGGGAGTCACTAGCCTGGCAGGTGTTCTATCCCGACATGTTTAATGGGGTGTGGACGTTCTGCCCAGACCCNGTCGATTTTCGATACTTCCAGCTAGTCAATATNTANGAAGACGACAATGCTTTTCNTCCCAACTCAACNTGGAAAACAAGCGCTGTCCGCCCNTGGCAGCGCGGAACCGACGACCAAGTACGGTTCAGCCAGCGCGACGCGAGTCACCTCGAATCNGTCCTCGGTTCCCGCGGTCGCTCCGGCGACCAGATGGACATCTTCATGANCGTCTANGGNCCTGTGGGTGATGACGGGTATCCAAAGCTGCTCTATGACAAGCGGACCGGAGAAATTGATAAGAGCATCGTCGAGTACTGGCGTGACAATTACGACCTCCGACACATTCTCGAGCGCGATTGGGAAACTCTCGGGCCGAAGTTGGTCGGGAAGTTNCATTTTTTTATGGGCGACACGGATACCTATTTCCTCGAAGAAGCGACACGACTCATGGAAGCATTCCTCGAACAGACGACNGNCCCCTACTACGAAGGCTCNTTCGATTGGGGCGTCCGGCAGCCGCACTGCTACTCNGGCATGCCAGAGTTTCCTGGNCAGACGTCCTATCAGAGNGTGCTCCCACGNATGCTAGAGCACATTCTCGAAACGGCACCTGTCGGCGCNGACGTCACGAGTTGGCGTTGAGGGCTCNGGTCTTGAGNACACAACTCAAGGCCAGACNTCGTTACGGTCTATGACTGCACCAGGCAGTGCACCAGTCGGCTGACCGTCATCAACAGTCAATGTGCCGTTCACCATCACGTAACCAAACCCGACAGGAGACCGNGCCGGGTCAAGAATCGTNGCGCGATCTTCAAGCCGGTCGAAGTCCAGCACAATCAANTCAGCTTTCTGNCCGGCGCGCACGTAGCCGCGGTCAGGCAGGCCAATAATNTGAGCCGGCAGCCCAGTCGACGAACGGATAGCGAACGNCAATGAAATTGCGCCGCGCACCTTCACATAATGGGCNAGCTTTCGNGCATAGGTGCCGAAATAGCGAGGATGCTGCCCTGGCNNNGGACTCAGAGTCACNCCGCCGTCTGTTCCGGTCGCGGTGTACTCNTGCCTCATGTAGTTCTCAACATCAAACTGGTGACCNGCTACGGGTCGGAATAGAACGCCTGACCGAAGCGAGTCATCNCCNGTCATGGCNAAATCGACGAGTTGTTCCACCGGTGTTCGACCGTTNNCATCGGCCACTTCTGTCAANGTCTTACCCACAAGGNTNGGGTCACGAGGTGCGTGCACAATAATGTGTCGGTCGGCCCCACCCTGGAGGTCGAGCATAAACTCAATNTCGGTAATGAGNAGTGGNCCGTATTCCTCATGGTCGAGATTTTCGCGGAGATTATTNTTGNNCAGTAATCCCGCTCGACGCCAGAGTGGTGCNTCGTTACCGCCGGTTCGATCCGTGCCNGGTGGCGCAAACCCCCANGGCGGGATNACNCCGACCGCGCCACCACCAAAGGTCTCGTATGGATACTGATCCAGATAAACCTGCACGCCTTCCGCTCGAGCNCGCTCTATAAGCAGAACGTCCACNGACGAGTGGCCCCANGTCGATGGCCCCTTCGCTTTGATATGACTTCCAACAACTCGGATGCCCGACTCACGCCCAATCGCAATGGTCTCCTTCATTCCGTCGGTCCCAGTCAACCGCCAGCCCTCNGCGATACTTGGGGTCTGCCAGCGCGGNAGCGGCGACTGACTGCGCTGATGCGCGTAGTAAAATCCGTTNTAGTCGGCCACGACCTTCGCCAAGGCGATTAACTCATCNGTGGTACTAAACCGCCCNGGGCGATACTCCGGCCCAGCCCCNAGNCCCCATGCTCCCGCCTCCATCCCCTCACGNACGAGCATCTGCATCTGTGCAATTTCCTCGGCGGTCGCGGGTCGCTCGTAGCCATCTCCCATCACNTCCCCGCGGACCGTGCCGTGTCCCACCATCGGNACTACNTTCACCGCGGTTCCTCCACTGCGATAGGCGGCAATCTCGTCAGCGACGGGCCAAATTGGATTTCGCCCGTCTGGCCCAACGACCACAGTAGTGACCCCTTGGAGGACAAGATTTCGCGCCTNACGGCCCCGCCGATTGTTGGACACGAGCACCCTGTCGGCATGCGAATGCATGTCGATGAAACCNGGCACGATCAGTTGCCCAGNAGCATCGATCACGCGATCGGCCGACGCGCCNGACAGTCNCCCAACAGCAACGACAGTCTGCCCACGAATACCGACATCNGCCCGGAACTCTGGGCTGCCCGACCCGTCGAGAACGCGGCCGTTCAGAATGAGAAAGTCAAATTGCTGGGCGCTAAGAGGCCAGNCNGAGTANCGATAAGANCAGNGANGACAGCAGAAAACAGCCGAGTNGTTTCCCAAGCAGCATGGCACTCCCCAGTCAGGAGGTTAACGGTGGNNGGGATGGCATCACCCCGNCAGAAAGTGGTTATACCGCACGTANGGAGCTAGAGGTGATAAAAAGGAGACTTCGAGGAGGGGATTNATGGCNANAAGNCTGATTCNGTGGGCACTAACGTTCGTCGTCATCTGGCCGACTACCAGTGGGGCACAACCAGAGATTCGCAAATTAGAACTGGCAACCTATCTCGAGTTGGAATCGGTCGCTGATCCCAAGCTGTCACCTGACGGAAGCCAAGTTGTCTACACACGGCAGTGGTTCGACAAGATAAACGACTTGCGTAAATCGTCTCTCTGGATAGTCAACCGTGACGGAAGCCGCAACCGCTTCCTAGTCGACGGTTCTAGTCCGAAATGGTCGCCGGAAGGTGACCGGATCGCGTTTATAAGTTCAGGAGAACCCGAAGGGCGACAAATCTTCGTGCGCTGGATGGATGATGAGGGAGCCGTGACTCAAATCACGCGAGTGGAAAACGCGCCGGCAAACATCACCTGGTCACCCGAAGGTTCCCGGATCGCCTTTAGCATGATGGTTGACCAAAAGAACCGCTGGCCCATTGATCTGCCGAGTGGACCAGAAGGGGCAAAATGGACTGAATCACCAAAAATCGTGGAACGACTTCGGTATCGACAGGATCGCGTCGGTTATATCGATGAAGGGTGGCAACACCTCTTCGTTGTGCCGACTGAAGGAGGCACAGCGAAGCAAATCACCAACGGTAACTACAATCACACCAACGTTGAGTGGGTACCCGATGGTAGCCAACTCGTCTTCAGTGGATTACGGCTTGAGGACGCCGAGCACCATTTCCGCGAGTCTGAGATCTACTCGATCGACATTGCCAGCGGAGCTGTCACGCAACTTACCCACCGCCACGGCCCCGATCAACAGCCCAAGGTATCACCAGATGGCAACAAAATCGCGTACACCGGTTACGACTGGACGCGCGACTCATGGATCGACAGTAAGCTCTACGTCATGAATATCGACGGTTCAAACTCGCGCCTAGTTTCCAGCGACTGGGATCGCTCGCCACGCGGGTTAACCTGGAGTGCAGACAGTTTAACGGTGTACTTCACGGCACAGAATGAGGGCACGCAGAATCTTTACGCGCTGTCGGTTGAAGGTGCGACTGCAGGCCGTGTTTCGTCAGTAACGGAGGGCGTACACACTCTGACTGTAACGGACATTAATAGCGAAGGACAGGCCGTTGGCACCTTAACTGACTTCTATAAACCCACCGACGTAGTCGCCTTCGATATCGGCTCTTCGTTAGTAATGGATCAACTGACACATGTCAACGACGACATTCTGAACGGCATTACCCTCGGTCAAGTAAAGGAGATTTGGTATAACGCACCCGATGGCGTGCGAGTCCAAGGTTGGTACATGACACCACCGGACTTCGATGAGTCCCAGACGTATCCTCTCCAGTTACACATCCACGGTGGTCCGCACAGCATGTACGGCGCCCGGTTTAATTTCGGCTGGCAAGAACACGTGGCTAACAACTACATCGTGCTCTTCACAAATCCGCGTGGCAGCACCGGATACGGCAGTGCGTTCGGCAATATGATCGCTGACGCATATCCGGGTCCGGATTATGACGACCTGATGGCTGGCGTCGATACCATGATCGCGAAGGGTTTCATCGATCGGCAGAATTTATTTGTGACTGGCTGCAGCGGTGGCGGCATCCTCACGGCGTGGATCGTTACGAAAACCGATCGATTCGCGGCGGCATCCTCAAATTGCACGATCGTTGACTGGTTAAGTACAACCGGCACCACCGACATCCTCCCCTACTATCGTTTTCCACAACTGCCTTGGGAGGACCCGACCCTGTGGATCAAGCACTCTTCGATCTTTCACGTTGGTAATGTCAACACGCCGACGATGCTAATTACCGGTGAAGAAGATCTGAGAACACCGATTGCGCAGGCAGAACAATTTTATCGAGCGCTGAACTTCCGGAGAGTGCCAACAGCGCTCTTGCGTTACAAGAACCAATCACACGGTACTGGTTCACGGCCATCAAACTTTATGCGCACCCAGCTGTACCTTCGTCATTGGTTCGAAAAATATGGGACAACACGTGATCAAATGACTAAAGCTGGGCAGTAGGCAGGTAAACTTTCTTCACTCGTCAACCTTGGAGGGGTCCGTGCTTAGACAAACCTTCGGTTTCATCCTCGACGCCATTGTGTTCACGGCGTTTCTACTCATACCTATTGTTTCGGTGGCGCAAGGTTTGCCAACAGTCGAAGAAAAAACAGCTGGTATGCAAGCAATTGAGGGCCATTTCCCGATGTATTGGGACGAAAGCACCGGGGTGTTGTGGTTGGAGATTTCTCGTTTCGATACCGAGGAACTCTATTTGTCAGGCCTCTCCGCCGGACTGGGGTCGAATGACATCGGCCTTGACCGCGGGCAGACGCGGTCTCGGTTAGTCGTCTTCGAGCGAGTTGGCCCAAAGGTCTTTATGGTGCAGCGGAACTACCAGTTCCGCACTGAGAGTGATAACCCTGATGAGCGACGCGCGGTCGAAGACGCATTCGCCAAATCAATTCTCTGGGGATTCACGGTCGCTGCCGAAACTGCCGCTCGGGTGCTGGTGAACACAACCGACTTCTTACTGCGTGACGCCCACGGTGTGATCCCCAGGTTACGACAAGACGGCCAATATCGGGTGGACCAGTCGCGGAGCGCGGTCTACCTACCTCGTACAAAGGGTTTTCCAAAGAACACAGAAATCGATGTCACCGTCACCTTTACGAGTGAACCTCAACCTCGCGGGTTTGGTGCCCGAGACGAACGGCGCCACGGCGTCGCTGACGTGACACCAGCGGCTGATGCCGTGACCTTGCGACAGCACCACTCGCTGGTGCAGCTGCCGGATCCCGGTTATGAGCCACGTGCCTACGACCCACGGTCGGGGTTCGGGAGCGTGGCGTGGCAGGATTACTCAACACCGCTCGGTGACTCAATGACCAAGCGGCTCATCCGCCGGCATCGGCTCCAGAAGCGCGACCCTTCAGCCTCGGTGAGTGAGGCCATCGAGCCGATTGTGTACTACCTCGACCGTGGCACACCTGAACCAATCCAGTCAGCCCTGCTGGAGGGGGCACGCTGGTGGAATCAGGCATTCGAAGCCGCCGGCTTCCGCGATGCGTTTCGCGTTGAGTTACTGCCCGAGGGAGCAGACAATTTTGACATTCGCTACAACATGATTAATTGGGTACATCGATCGACGCGCGGTTGGAGCAGCGGCGGCTCGATCACCGACCCTAGAACCGGGGAGATCATGAAGGGCGTTGTGACCCTGGGCTCGCTCCGTGTACGGCAGGATTTTTTGATCGCCGAGGGGCTGCTCTCGCCTTACGAAGGCGGTGATGAGATGCCATCGGCGCTGTCCGAGATGGCACTGGCGCGTATCCGACAACTCTCGGCGCACGAGGTCGGTCACACACTCGGGCTTGGACACAACTACTATGCGAGCACTATGGGGCGGATCTCTGTGCTCGATTATCCGCACCCATTGATCACAATTGACGATGACGGCGACCTTGACCTGTCCGATGCCTACGATGTCGGCATCGGCGAGTGGGACAAGGTGGCAATCAGGTATGGCTACCAAGACTTTCCGCAGGGCACAGACGAGCCGACGGTACTCGAGCAGATCTTGGACCAGGCGTGGGAGCGCGACCTTCTCTACTTGACCAATCAGGACCTGGACGCTAACCCCCGAGTCCATCAATGGGCAAATGGCGTCGACCCGGCCGTTGAGCTCGAACGTATGCTCAACGTTCGGCGGGCGGCGTTGGACGACTTTGGGGAAGCGGCAATCCGCCGCGACATGCCGCTAGCGACAATGGAGGAGGCATTTGTACCGCTCTATCTTCACCACCGTTTCCAGATCGACGCAGCGGCTTCGGCAATTGGCGGGATGCACTACATCTATGCGATGCGGGGCGACGGTCGAGAGCCGGTCGAGGCCGTGTCAGCCGCTGAGCAACGTGCCGCGCTTGACGCACTCATGAGGACAATCAGCCCAAGGGAACTAGCAGTGCCTGATGATGTTCTCTACAGACTGCCACCGCGTCCGGCCGGCTTCGGACGTCACCGGGAGCTCTTCCCACGCTATACGGGCTTGATGTTTGATCCGATCTCGCCAGCGGTCGTGGCAGCCGACCACACCGTGGGGATGATCCTTCGTAGCGACCGTGCTGCGCGCATGGTCACGCAGCATGCAGTGAATTCAGCACTGCCAAGTCTCGACGAAGTGCTCGATACACTCGTTGCCGCTAGCTTTGACCGCACTCCCGAAAGCAGTTATGAGGCAGAGATTGGACGTGCGGTCGAACGAGTGGTGGTCGACCGCATCACCCGACTAGCCGGTTCAGCCACGATGCCGCAGGTGCGTGCTGTGGCGTCACTGGAACTCAAGCAACTCGCGGGTCGGCTTGAACGAGAGGCCGGCACCGGTGATCTTGATGACCAAGCGCATAACACGCTTTTAGCCCGGGATATCACGCGGTTCCTCGAGAGGCCGGCCGAAGCATTTGGCCAGCCATCGGTGCCCCAAGAACCACCGGGTGCACCGATCGGTGACACGGGAATGGCCTATTTGGTCCCTGACCCAGTTTGCTCGGTCTGGTGGTGGAATAACGGGCGCTAAGACAGTCGCTCTGGGTAATCCGCGTTCAGACAGAGGGCCGTGCTGCCGTCGGCATCGAGTTTACTGAGAACCTTGTACTCGAATTAGAGCTTCGCTCTAGTCTTGAGTGACACACTAACGAACGCCTTGACCTCGTCGAGCGTCTGATACACGGATACATCAGGCGGCAGCTTAGGAAGGTCACCTAGTTCGGTTGCGAATGCGGCCAGTGGTTTCTGGTATTCGATGGCAAGGTGTACTTCGCTCGCCGTACCGGCGCCTCCCGGCAGTACGATGATCGCGTCGGCACTGAGTACGTTGATGTGATTCCGCGAGCGCACTTCCGTGCCCCGCTCGCCAGAAAAGGGAAGGTGCGTCGCGATCGGAATTTCCACCCAAGGATTGGGATAGCCTTCGGGTGGTCGACCCGCCTCGCCAGGTAACA
This sequence comes from Acidobacteriota bacterium, assembly GCA_002730735.1. GTDB lineage: Bacteria > Acidobacteriota > Vicinamibacteria > Vicinamibacterales > UBA823 > UBA11600. The sequence continues at coordinate 193,273 of PCAU01000008.1, forward strand.
CGCCAATCACGAAACCGCGCCGATCGGATACCGAGTGAAACGCACGGCTAACAGACTCCATCACACCACTTCCACCTCCAGTAAGCAGGTGTAGGCCTTGCCCGGCGAGCCATCGGCCGAGTGGCCGGGCAAGCTCATCGTGTTCATCAACTCCCGATCCGATGACAGCAACAATAGGGAGCCGACCCATGCGCGTGCTCAAAAGCGTGCCGGTGCCAGGGCCGTAACTTCAGGAAAGGGTGTTGCGCCAGTGACGAGGTCTGCCATCAGGGAGCCAGTAACCGGCCCCAGCGTCAGCCCCGTCATCGCGTGGCCCGTTGCGGCAAACACCTTAGTCTGACCCGGTAGCCGCCCTACCACCGGCAAACCATCAGGCGTGCAGGGTCTCAGCCCGCACCATTCGGAGGTTACGCGGCTCGGGCCGATACCGCTGAGATACTGCTCAGCAGAGGCCGTGAGTTGCGCCAAGCGCGATGGACGTATCCGGTGGTTCAACCCAGAAAATTCCATTGTACCCGCCAAGCGAAGCCGACCTGACATCGGCGTACAAAACACGGACGTCTCGCCTAAGACGCAAGCGGCCTCAAGTGGCGGCCTGCTACCTTCTCCGAACTCAAGGTCACGGTGATAGCCCTTCCCTGGCTGAATCGGTAACCGACAACCGAGTTCCCGCGCGAGTTGCAGACTGTACGCGCCCGTTGCAAGTACAACAGCGTCAGCTTCGAACCGCTCGCCCGTTGCCAAGCGCACCGCAGGATGAGCGCCTCCTTCGACCTTGGTCACGACCTGTCCGGCCTCGGTACGCCCCCCGGCGCGACGTACACGCCCCGCCATCTCAATTACGAAGCGATAGGGATCACAAGTTGCCGAATCCGGAAAGTAGGCTCCACCCCTAACGTCGTTCTTGAGAGATGTCATCCGGGCTCCGATTTCTTCACCGGTGAGCACTTCGGCATCGAACCCGTGGGCGCGCATCAGCGCAACGTCTCGACCGGCTTGCGCTGTACCCTGCTCAGTCCGACAGACCTCGTAGTAACCGGACGCCTCATAGTCGCAGGCGATCTCCTCTTCCGCGATCAATTGCGCAAAGAGTTGAAGCGTTGCATGACCTAACGGCCCCACTACGTTCATGTTCGCTGTGAGCTTTCGATCAGTGCAGTTAGCACTGAAGCGCCAGAGCCACGCGGCGAGCGCGGGGTCGAATCGGGGCGCGATGTAGAGCGGTGTCGTCGAGTCAAGGACCTTCTTCAATGCCTGCCTCACCCGGTCCGGCTTGTTCATCGGCGGATGCCCAGCGGCGATGACACCAGCGCTCCCGTAAGAAGCGCCCTTCCCAATGGCGTCGCGCTCAAGAACGATGACGTCGACGTTCTGCTTCGATAGATAGTAAGCGCAGCAGACCCCGATGACACCACCACCAACAACGAGAACTCGAGGCTTGCTCATGTACTCACGATTGCAGTAGCAACCCCTTCCTTAGCACCAACGCCGCGATTCGCCTGCGGAGCGAGTCTGGCTGGAAATTGCCGCGTTGCCACAGGTCCATCGGCCTCAATCAAATGGTTCTCGCCATCACGCGTGTAATACCCAGCACTGAAGCGCTCACGGGTTGACCGCTGGGAGATCGTATCGACAAAGAACCAGTCAGCCTGTGCCCGTTCAGCTGTGATATCTAGAATGAAATACCCTCGGTGAACCTGATCGACGAACTTAAGGTGAGGACTCGACGTCATCCGCGCCGCGCGCGCCGCGTCAGCCTCATCCGGACGATCAGTGAACTGACTCGGCGAGGTCACGGCCGGTGTTACATACTCTACTGCCAGAGAACCTCGACCGTTTGCCGAATCGTAGCCGGACCATGGGTCGCGCGGAACGTCAAGCGCCCAGGAGCTGTGAATGTCACCAGTGAGTACGACAACGTTATTAATCGCGTGCGTCTCGAGAAAGTCAAAAATTCTACTCCGATTCGCTTGATAGCCATCCCAGACATCGGAGTTTCTGATCGCATCACTCGGAGCCTGCGCACTAAAAAAGACCTGTTGGCCGAGCACCCGCCAGCGCGTGCCATCATCAATCGATTCCTTGAGCTCCCCGAACAACCAAGCCTCCTGCGAGCCACCGAGCAGTGAGCGTTCGGGAGCGTGCACAGCAGCGCTGTCTCCCGGGTCCACCTGTTCATCCCGTCCGGTGAGCCGAGTATCAAGCATGATGAGATCAACGAGGTTTCCATACCGAAAGCTGCGATAGATTTGGAGTTGACGCGCTGACCGGTTCTCGCGAATCGGCATCCACTCGTAGTAGGCCTTCACCGACGCGGCGCGACGCGTGGGCCAGTCACCCTCCCCTTCGTCGGGGTCGTGGTTCTCAGCACCCTCCATCCACGAGTTATTGGAACTTTCGTGATCGTCCCACACAGCAATGAGTGGGTGTTGTTGCAACATCGCTTGAGAATCAATATCAGCTTTGTACTGCGCATGCCGGATCCGGTAGTCCTCAAGCGTCACCATTTCCTTGTCTGGTAGAGGGACTCGGTCGAGTGCCCGACCATCACCATACTGACCGTTCCGGTATTCATAGAGGTAGTCACCAAGATGCAGCACCGCATCGAGATCCGGACGTTGGGCAAGACATCGGTACACGTTGAAATACCCGAATGGTAGGTTTGAGCACGACACTGCCGCCAGGCGGACACGGTCGACGTCACCCACCGGAAGGGTCTTGGTACGCCCGATTGGTGATGGAACATCGAGCCCCGAGAATTGGTAGTAGTAGGTCGTGCCCGGGCGTAGGCCGGACGCATCGATCTTCACCGTAAAGTCGCGGGCAGCATTCGTCACAACCGACCCGCGCCCAATGACTGTCCGCATCTCCGGTTCGGTCGCGACCCACCAGTGCACCTCAACATCCCCGCGACCGCCCGATACGCGGGTCCACAATATGACCCGGTCTTCCAGTGGATCGCCGCTCGCCACACCATGCGTAAACACGTCACGCGATGATTGTGAGGTCCCCGCAACACGGTCCGGAGACGCTAACACCAGAGACCCGCCCGCGACTCTTCCCAAGAAACGTCGTCTGGACACTGCCATGTTCAACCTCCGTCGTCGGTCAACCTACATCATTCGTTTAGGAAACGCTCCAGCGGCACCATCCGAGGGATTTGGCTGTCGTCACCGGTCAGTTCCCACCAAACGAGCGAGACTGGTATGACACCAGCAGCACTTAACTCGTCCATGAAACCCTTGACGGTGAACTCGTCGCCTAACTCTCGAGCACGTTCCGCCATGAGCTTTTCAATCTCGATTTTCCCTATGATGTAGCTGGTCCCGTATCCGGGTTGCTGGAGGTAGAGATGCTGTTCCGTGAGAACAGTGTCACTATCGGCCGGCATCCATCCCCGTGGTGTCCACTTGGCGGCAAACTCCGAGGCCTCTTCGATCGTAAAGCCTTCGCCATGCATCATCAGTCCACCGAGTGCCCGCGCCGCTCTTTGTGCGAGCATGATTTGTATGATCTCCATGCCACGAGGTCGGTTCGCAAATAGACCAGCATGCATCATCCACTCCTCCATGCCGGTTGCGAGTCCCTCGGACCGCTGGCCCCAGATATTAGACAGAGACGGACCACGGCGGATTGGACTTGAATGCGGCTCATGTTCCATCCGAGCGATCTCGGTCCAGTGAAAACTGTGGGTCCGCATGGCCACTGGGTCCCGATAGGACACTTCGCTAAAAAATCCGCGTGGCCCAACGGCTGGCACTGGGGAAAAACTCCCTATCTTGGCCCGGAGCGCTGGGGCCATGTAGTCACGCACGGAAATGACCTCTTCATCATCAAGAAACGACACGAACTCATCAACTGAGGCGTTGAACCGCCGATCGTATTCCTCAGCAGAGGCCACAACAGGCAGTGGCGGCAGGTCGCGGTTCCGGTGTTCTATCAAGCGCAGCGTCGTATGAGACCGCGCCAGTTCATGTTCCATGAGCGCTACTTCCTCGTCCCAGGTGTAGTTCACGAGATGCACATTCTGGAGATACCAGTTGAGGTTCTCTTTCCCAACACCCGACGGGCCATGCTTGGTGGGCAACTCGTCCTCGAGCCAAGCCGTAAACTGAACAGTGGCGTCGTGCGCTTCGCGAATGGCTGCATCTAACCCCGCGCTCGTGCCGGAAACGCGTTCAGCGAATGCTTCAAGAGTCGAGGCTTGTACCCGCATGTCCCTGATCCCACCAACCCACAGGTCTCGAGCATCCTCGACCAAATTCGATTGAGCCTGCAGAAGCAGCAGTGGAACCGTCTGTAATTGAGCCTCGAGGCGTTCCGCATCGCCGTCGGCCAACGGGTAATCATAAGTCCAAAGATTGATCATCCAACCGTCGGCACCCGGGCCCTCGCGTGCGGGTGTATCACTCTGTGCTGCGAAGACTGTCGCGTAGAACGCCGGAATGCTAGCCCAAGGTCGACGAATGCGGTGGTCAAAGTCGAGCCCATTCATTTCGGCTTTCACGAGAAGATGGTCGACCCGTTGCGCGACCGGCCAACCGCTTGAATCGATGGCCTCAAGGCGCTGCTGATACCTCGCAAGTTCCGCAAACTGGGCGGTCATGGCCTCAGCCGAGTAGTCGGGGGCCTCAGGAACCGCAAAGGCCCGCCAATCCTCAAAGAGTGTGAGGAGATCCTCGTAACTAGTACTACTGGGTACTTCCGCACGAGATCCTGAAGCGTCCGGACGAGGGCCTTCCGATGAACAACTCGCGGTCAAGAGAAGCACCGCAGCAACACCAGCGAGAGACGGGAGCGGGAACCATCGTGACAACATCGTGACCTCCAAGACAACACGTGAAATGACGCTGATCAAAATCCGTAACCATCCTTAGCCGCAGACCTGTGGCCTGTCAAACGTAAACCGCTACTCAGAATAACCCCGCTATCGCACGACTTCCTAACTATGCCCGATCTTGGCATATGATGACCGCTACTAGGAGGGATGTATGAATAGCTTTGGGTTTCGTCTACACCGCGTCTGCATTTCGATGACCTTCTTGGCACTGCTAGCGGTGCCTGGCTCGATAGAAGCCCAACCCGCAAGTTGGGGCCCGATGAGCCCGTCTATGGAGGACGTACCGTATCCGCATCCGGTGTCGTATCTGTCGTTTAGGATGTACGGCCAAGACGTCCGAATGGCCTACATGGACGTCTCACCAGCCACCGCGGCGAATGGACAGACGGTTGTGCTCCTCCATGGTGGAAACTTCTTTGCAGAATATTGGAAGGGCACCATTGAGGTGTTGCGACATGAGGGGTTTCGCATCCTAGCAACTGACCGGATTGGTTACGGGCGCTCGTCAAAACCGCTCGTCCCTTACACGCTGCACGACATGGCTCTCCACATCAAGATGCTGCTTGATGAGAAGGGCATCCCCGAAGCTGCCATTGTGGGGCACTCGATGGGCGGAATGGTAACGTCGCGTTTCGCGTTTTCGTATCCTGAAATGACAACTCATGCGGTGATGGTCAACCAGGTCGGACTAACCGACCCGCGTCTGGGTCGTCCATGGCGTGATCCCGAAGAACAGTACCAGGGCACCTTAAATCGAAACTACGAGTCGATCCGACGTGGAATCGAGAGGTACTTTGTCACCTGGAGTTCGGAATATGAGTATTTCATTCGTTTGCAATACGGCTGGACGCAAAGTGGTGACTGGCCGCAGTTCGCGATGGTGCGCAGTAGAATCTCACAGGTGTTCTACGCTGATCCGGTCGTCTATGACTGGCCCCACATTAGAGCTAAGACGCTGGTCATCGGTGGAGCCGAAGATGGACCAAACTTTCCCGCCTTGGCGAAAAATGTTGCCGACACAATTCCGAATGCTGAGTTGATACTAATTGACAATGTTGGACACATTCCACACCTAGAGGCACCCGAACAATTTCATCCTGCACTGATTCGGTTTTTGAAATCAGACCCGATCCCTTACACAGAGGAACAGGGACAGCCGTAACAACAATTTGTGAAGCAGGCTTTGAATCAGGACAACATGATGAGCCCTCGTCAAGGCAACATATGGCGATTGGTGTTCGGAGCGTACACCGTCCTTTGGTTCACTCCGCTACTCCAGGCACAACAACTACCGCGCTTTACCGAGCAGGTCCAAGTCACGCGTATTCTGATTGACGCACGGGTGATTAACGATGCAGGAACACCAGTCCTCGATCTTGGCACTGACGACTTTGAGGTCAAAATCGGTGGAAAATTTGCACCCGTCGAGTCGGTATCTTGGGTTTCGGGTCACATCGGCACTCCGGAAGACGCCTTTAGACGTTCAGCGGTAAACGACCCCGGCCCGCTGCCACAAGGCCGGTTGATCATCTTCTTTATTCAAAAAGATATGGAACAGGGACGTATTCGTGGGCTCGTCCGGTTACTTGTCGAACTGCGGAAGTTTCTCGACACATTCACATCCAATGATCGGATCGCGGTCCTCTCATTTGATACCCATCTGAAAGTGTGGAGCGACTTCACCAATAACTTCGATGACATTCGTGCCGTGCTCAAGGATGGCGTCCTATTTCACAGTCCCGAACCAATGCAGCAGGGCACTTTCCCATCACTACTCGCGCACTTGGACCTCGCCCGTACGCAACGCACTTACAGCGTGGAAAAAGCGCTCTACCTCCTCGGCGAGGCGCTAGAACCATTACCGGGTTCAAAGGCCATCGTCCTCGTTGGGCACGGCTTTGGCTTCTTAACCCGCCATGGCGTGTTGATGGTAAACCGTTACGACAACACGAGTAAGATGCTCCAAGCCGCCCGCGCTTCGGTCTTCTCACTGGACATCACCGACGCCGATTTCCACGCGCTCGAGGTGGGTTTACAGAACGTGTCTGATGAAACCGGCGGGTTTTTCGCACGAACCAATGTCTTCACAGCGCGTCCACTCGAACGCCTAGAAGGCGCCCTCACAGGCCATTACGTACTGTTAGTGGAACGTCCCCCGATCTCGCCTGGTGAGCACCGAATACAGGTAAAACTCACTCGGGTAAAGGGCACCGTGCTAGCACGAACCTCTTTCGTTGGTTGACAACTAGAGTTTCGCCTTACCGTCTCAATTGAATCCGTTTCCGCTGCTCGCTGTATAGTCCATCAAGGTCGTAATTTTAGGATGCCAAAATCGGAAGCCCCGCTGCTTGCCCCGAAGGCCCCAACCAGTAAATACCCGCCGTCCGAGGCCCGCAGAATGCCAATTCCCCGGTCCTCTCCAGGGGCGTTCAGTGTGCGCTCAGATAGCCGGCCCCCGGTCGCGTCGGTCTCAATTAGTAAGAGGTTCCAATCGCCATCCACATCCGTGGACCCAATCGTGAGAAAGCCACTACCGACACGTTGGACGGTCATCGTTGCACGGTCATCACCAGGGTGACCAACCTCAGTCCGCCACTCGATGACTCCATCGTCTGCGAGATAGATAAGATATGCGTCGTTGCCGCCTGTCCCAAATGAACTGCCATAACCTGTAACTACAAAGCCACCGTCACCAACAGACACGATGCCTCGAGCAACGTCATCCGAATCACCACCGTATGCACGCTGCCACACCGGCATCCCTAGGGAATCTACTCGGATGAAATAGAGATCGCGAGGGGCTTCAAGCTCGGACGTCGTCGTCCCGACGAAGACGAACCCCCCATCATCAGCCACAGCAACGTCAAACGCGCGGTCGACACCATCGGCACCAAGGACCTGAGCCCACATTTGGTTGCCGCCCGGACCCAGACGTAGCATGTAAACATCCCAGTCCGGCTTCCCGACACTTTGCGTCTGCCCGGCGATAACCATGCCTCCGTCGGGAGCCCGTTCGAGACTCCAAGCCCGTTCGTTCCGATCACCTCCAAACCGCCGGCGCCACCGGAGGTGACCGCTGGGGTCAATGGCAAGCAAGAGAACATCTTCATCGCCAGTCGGGGTCGAGGTCGTATACCCAACAACGACGATCTCACCGAAGTCATTCTCCATGAGGTCCCAACCGTAGTCGTTTCCCGATTGCCCATAGGCGTTCGCCCAGAGGACTAACCCCATGGAATCGAGTTTCACCACGTAAACATCGATTCCGTTCTCCACACCAGCACTGGTGTATCCCGCAACGGCATAGCCCCCATCTTCCAGCTCAATGACCGCATTGGCAACATCCAGGCCAGAACCGCCTAATCGTTGCTCGAACGTAATGGAATCTCGAAAATCTTGAGCTGAAATGGTGGTGGCAGCTACCGAGGCGATACTCAAAAGAACCTGCCAGACTTTAGAACAGAGCATCGTTCTTTCGACAGAGTTAATCAGCGTTGCGTGTCGTGGGGGTGGGTCTCGTAATGCTGCCGCAGCAAATCCTTACCATAGTCATTGCCGTTCGGCGTTCTCACCAGCGCATGAATGTGCTGCTTGTTGGGCTCATTGGGAATAATGTGGCGAAGCAAACGCGTGTCGTCATCGTGTCCTCCCTTGAAGGCTCAGGCGATTTCGTCATTAGAAATCGTTGTGAAAGAAAGCCTCTGCTGAGTGCCAATCGCTACAAGGCTAACCGCTTCGATTCGTGCTACGACCGTTTCCCAACAATACGCCATGCGCTAGCGCTCTCAGCCAGCAAAATCGGATACTTGGCGGCACCAATTATAATCGAGCAACTCGTCCAGAAGTGACGAAACTGGAAAAGGCGGAGAGAGCGAGCGCATCATGAATGACCGACAGAACACGCTACGAATCAATGCTGACCGATTTCGCAAGAGATTCGACGCACTTGCAAACATCGGTGCAACCACCGACGGGGGAGTACATCGGCCGGCGCTTGGCCCTGAGCACCTCCGCGCCAGAGAGTGGTTTTTAATGGAAGCCACGGCCGCAGGATTAACGACCCATGTTGATGGTGCGGGTAATCACTCAGCCGCCTTGTCCTGCGGGCCAGCTGGTGCGCCCGTCCTCCTATTGGGGTCGCATCTCGATTCGGTGAGATACGGTGGACGGTTCGATGGTGCGCTCGGTGTGCTCGCTGCCCTTGAAATACTACAGGTCGTCAAGGAAGCCGGTGTTGCCCTTGAGACCAATCTCGAAGCCATAGACTTCACAGACGAAGAGGGAACACATCTTGGGTTCCTCGGTAGTCTGGCTTTGGCGGGAGCGATCACTCCTCAAGAATTACGTCACCCCGGGAGCGACCTAGGGGTATTTCAGAAGGCACTCGCTAAAGCCGGTTTGACCGAGAACTCAATCCTCAACGCGAGGCGTGCCCCCTCGACCATAGCCGGCTATCTAGAATTACACATTGAGCAAGGCAATCGATTAAACACTTCGGCAGATGATATCGCCGTCGTCACATCGATTGTTGGTCTAAGGCGACAGAAGGTCACCTATATCGGTCGCGCTGATCACGCCGGCACGATCTCCATGAAGGAGCGGCGCGACGCTGGACAGGGTGCCGCAGCACTCATGCTCTCCTCACGTCGCCTAGTGATGAAAGAGTTCCCAGAGAGCGTGGTGAACACTGGTGCTATCGAATTCTCGCCAGGCGCAATGAACATCGTCCCTCAGCGTGCACAGCTGACCCTTGAATTCCGTGCCCCGAAACCGCATGACCTCGAGCAGTTAGGCGTGGCTCTGCAACAACTGGTGTATGCCGAGGCGCGTGAACGGGAGTTAGATGTCACCATTGAGGAAGTTGACGGCATCCAGCCCGTACAAATGAACGGGCAGGTGCAAGCGGCGTTCGTTGCCGCCGCTGAGCAACTTGGCCTCAGCCACAGACGAATGGCCTCTGGAGCGGGCCACGACGCTCAGGTGATGGCGAAGATCTGTCCCGCAGGAATGATCTTCGTCCCTTCAGTCGACGGGTGTAGTCACTCAGCGCGCGAATTCACAGAGTGGGAGGACTGCATTAACGGCGCAAACGTTCTCCTACAGACCGCTGTTGCTGGCATTCCTAGTGCAGATTGACCAAGAACCGGGTAGTTCGGGCTCCAATGTCAATCACCAAACTTGATCCCTTGCGCAAGCGGAAGTTCAGTGCTTCGGTTGATCGTGTTGGTTTGGCGGCGCATGTAGGCTCGCCAGGCGTCCGTTCCTGACTCTCGCCCACCACCCGTTTCCTTCTCTCCACCGAAAGCTCCACCAATCTCAGCTCCGCTGGTGCCGATGTTGACGTTAGCGATCCCGCAATCACTGCCACACGCCGACACGAAATATTCCGCTTCTCGAAGATGCTCGGTAAAAATGGCCGACGACAGTCCCTGAGGCACGGCGTTGTGAAGGGTCACCGCTTCCTCGACCTCCTCGACCGACTGCGCTAATATCGCATCAGCTGAACCATAATCGATGATGTAGAGTATCGGTCCGAAGGTTTCTTCCTGTACGATGGCCAAGTCGTTTGTCGCAGTAGCCAGACATGGTGTGACGTAGTGTCCACCAGGGTGGGCCTCATCCTCCAGCCGATCACCACCACAAAGAACCTCACCACCTTCTGCCTTGACCCGCGCTACTGCCTGCATCAGATTCTCGACGGCATCCAGAGTGGCCAACGGTCCCATCAACGTTTCCGGCTGCCGAGGGTCGCCGATCCGCACACCGGCGTAGGCACGCTTCAATCGATTTACTAGTTCACTACGTACCGAACGGTGACAGATAATCCGGCGTGTACTGGTACACCGCTGCCCAGCCGTCCCAATCGCACCGAACAGAATGGCCGGCAGGGCCACATCAAGATTGGCGTGGGCTGTGACAACAATTGCGTTGTTACCGCCCAGCTCAAGGATCGTACGACCAAGGCGTTGGCCGACGACTCCGGCCACGTGGTGCCCAACCTCGCAACTACCGGTTACGGAAATGAGACCGACTCGGCGGTCTTGAACTAATCGCTCGCCGATTGTCGAGCCACCGCCAATGGTCAGTGAAAAGACGGCCGGGTCCACGTTGTTAGCACGGCAGACCTCTTCGGCGAGCCGGGTAACAGCAATCGCGGTTAACGGGGTTCGGCTCGCCGGCTTCCACACTGTGCTGTTACCACACACTGCACCGAGCGCCGCGTTCCAACTCCACACTGCAACCGGAAAATTAAACGCGGACACCACACCAACAACTCCTAATGGGTGCCACTGCTCGTACATCCGATGGTCGACTCGCTCGGACGGCATCGTTAAGCCATAAAGCTGCCGTGATAGCCCACACGCGAAGTCGCAGATGTCGATCATCTCCTGCACCTCGCCCTCACCTTCAGCCGCAATCTTGCCCACCTCAAGCGTTACAAGCGCACCGAGATCCCGTTTGGCAGCGCGCAAGCGATCGCCCAACTGACGCACCACCTCACCGCGCTGAGGAGCCGGCACGTTACGCCACGCATTGAACGCGTGCACCGCCTGACCAACGATCTGTTCGTATTCGTCCTCAGTTACTGTCTTAACCGACGCGATACGGGAGCCATCGATCGGTGTGACCACTTCAACCTCCGGCCCTGAACCGACCCAGTCGCCACCAAACCCCCCAGAATTAATTGGTGCAATACCCAGTGTGTTAAGTAAGTCAGACATCAATGCACACCACCCATCGTAAACCGCCAAACGTTAGAGTTCTGCTACACCTACCATCACGAAACTTGCATCAAGGATTGCGAACGCACGGTGAGCTACCCGACCCCGGTGCCGGTCTATGTTACCGCGTAGAACAGTGTCGCACCGATCACCACGACGAAAAGTCCGGCGAGTCGGACGAGAGCGTGTGGCCGATGACTTAACCACTGCGAGAACGACCGAATCCGTTCGCGGCCGACCAGTAACATCATGACCCCCGAAAAGAGCACCAGCGTACCGAAGAACCGGAGGAACATCGGTAGTCGTGTTTCTGCTGCCACCATTAGCAGAACTAGCCCAACGACAAGCCGAACCGCAGCGATGGCAAAATGCAGCCTGCCCTGATGCAACAACGCCAGCCGTGTCACGCCCCAGGGAACCACCATGACAACACTACCAAGGACAATCATAAACAGGCCAAAGACTGCTACGACTGTCGCCATTGAACTCCTCCGTTAGGTAAATCACTCGGGTTCCACAGTCCTGACGGAGGCGAGCTCGGCACGTCAGGGGTCAGCCTCCGCCTGTGCGTAGCTACTAGCGACGAGCGGTGGGAGTCATGGTGATCTCGTGACGTTCGCCGTCGCGTAAAAACACCACAGTAATGACCTCATCAACCTTCACGGCATCCAACGCGTAAGTGTAGTCATAGATGTTGGCAATCAATTGACCTGCAAACTCAATGAGCACATCGCCCTCTTGGAGGCCAGCCTTCGCCGCCGGACCACCTTCGATAACACCACCTAGTAATAGACCCTCGACCTCAGCAGTATAGTCAGGAATCGTTCCAGTGAACGCCCGCAAGCTCGCACGTTGGCCCTGCTGCTCTACCTGCTCGACCCGTACAAAGTCCAATGGAGTGTTTCGATTGGAAACGTTACGCGCGATGATCGTACCTAACCTGACCACTCGGTCAAGATCCTCGTAGTTAACAGCCGAAGTATCATCACTCGGCCGATGGTAGTCCGAATGGCTACCTGTGAAGAAATTTAGGCTCGGAACCTCCGCACCGTTAAAACTCATCACATCGGTCGGCAAATACGGATCGTGTTGGATCTGCACGTTGAAACCAACAGGTACGTTCGCCTGCTCGATCAGCCCCTCCCATGCCGTGCTAGAACCCACCGCCTGCAACGCAAGCCTGTTGTCACGTGCGCGTCCGACCATGTCAAAGTTTAAATAACCCGAGATGTCCGGCATCGGTACTGGTTCTGTATCAGCAAAGTTCGCAGACCCAAGGAGACCCAACTCTTCACCTGACCAAAACGCCAGGATGACGCCTCTCCGACGGTCAGTGCCAGCAAGTGCACGGCCGATTTCAATGACCGCCGCCACACCAGATGCGTTATCGTCAGCACCGTTATGAATTTCACCACGCTCGTTATCACGTGCTAAAGAATTGCCTTGGAGGCCGAGGCCCAAGTGGTCATAGTGCGCACCCAGTAACACATACGGCTTTTGGTCTGCAGTGACCGAAGGCATGGCCAACGGCGGCAAATATCCGACAACATTGAAGCCGGTACGCTGCTCCCTAGTCACCCTGACATCGAGTGTCAGTCGTACGTCGTCGATAGAAAATCCCGCCACGTGAGGGTTACCGGTGTCCAGTTCAGCCTGAATTTCCTCGACAGTCCGGTTCGGCACATACTCAAACAGTGAATCCCCCACAGCTGCACTCATGGTCGCGGCGACAATCCCCGACCCGGAAATGGCCGTATCAAAGGTCATCGGAATCGTCAGGCCAGCGTTCGGTGAGCGCGGGCCAGTTAACACGAGCAATGCCTTTGCCCCACGTTGGCGGGCAGCCATTGCCTTATAGCGGAGGCCTGAATACCGCGCGAGGATGTTACGTAGTTCCTGATCTACATCCTCTGGAAAATAGCGAAGCACCACAACAATCTTGTCGGTGACGTCGAGGGTTGCATAGCTGTCATAGCCGAAGTCTTGCGAGTCTGGCACGACTAGGCCGTAACCAGCGAACACCACCTCACCTTCGACTTCGGTCGAATCAGAAAACGACAGCGCTTGCACGTCGTCACTGCTATTCCAGCTGGTATCAAGGTTGAGTGTCAGTGACGTGCCAGCATCGTTGACACCGGCCGTGAACTCGAAAGGTAGCCGGAAATCTGATTGGCCTGGAAGGACTGTCGCTCCGATCGTGCGAAGTTGCCCGACAATGTAGTCTGCTGCACCCTGGGCTCCTTCAGACCCAGTCAGGCGTCCCCCCAATGCATCTGCCGCCAGCGCCTCAACATGCGATTGTGTGCGCCATCCTTCTTGGGCAACAACCGGACCTACGAATGCACTCACTCCCACGACGAAAACTGCCACGGAGAATTGAACGCGATATCGCTTCGTCATATCGTTACTCATCACCACCCGCCTCGCTGGTCCCGCCAGAATCTCTTGGCCCAGCGGCTTCAAGCGCTTCGAGCGCCTTGGCATGATTCCACTGTCCAAGAAAAATCTGTCCGGCTTGACCACCAGCGCGATTTGACGTCCATGTTAGAACCTCGCCATTTGGTGACGGTACAGGCAGTCCATCGAACCCATCGGTGTAAGTGATACGTATCGGTTCCTTTCGACCATCGGCATCGACAATGTACACCTCAAAATTCGTGAAGCCCAGTTTGTTCGATGCAAAGAAGATGTATTCGCCTGATGGATGGTAGTACGGCGCCCAACTCAACGAGTTAAAGTCAGTGATCTGCTGCTGCTCGGTGCCGTCGAGATTCATCGTCCAAACATCGGCGGTCAAACCTGCCTCGTCAAAGCGCCGCCAAACGATTTTTGAACCGTCGGGGGAAAAGAACGGACCGCCGTCGTACCCCAAAACATCGGTAAGCCGTCGCTGCCCTGATCCATCAGCACGCATAATGTAGATTTCAGCAAAGTACGACGGGTCTAGTTCTAGTTGCTTCCGCTCATCCTGACTCAATTCTCGGTTGTAGGCGTCACGCATCGACGTAAACGCGATCCATTCTCCATCTGGTGAATAGCCCCCTTCAGCGTCGTACCCGTAGACATCTGTCAATCGCGCATATTCACCAGTGTCCTGGTCGAATGTATAAATCTCCATCTCCGGGTCGTAGTCCCACGCGTATCGTCGTTCTTGCCCAGATTCGCGAAAAGCCATCTCGGCAGCCTGTAACGCCTCGGATTCGGAATCGTGCTGAGTTGAGGCATACATGATGAGCGCGCTGCCAGGCTGGAAAAAAGCGCAGGTCGTCTTACCATGACCTGGTGAAATCCGGCGCGAGTCACCCGTCTCCATATCAAGAACGTAAATCTGATAGAAGGGGTTCTCGGGCTCTCGTTCACTTTGAAAAACAAGCATGCCACCGTCTGGTCGAAAATAGCCCTCTCCAGCCCGCTTGCCTGTGATGGTCAGCTGCCGGATACGCGTCACGAAGTCAGATTCAGAGTAACCATCGTCATTCTGACTAGCAACGAAGGTCCCCGACAGCCCTAGAACCAGCACCGCCGCCACAATTACTACCCTGCACATCCGTGTCCCAACGTTTGTCATATTCCACATCATCCTTAACTCTCTGGCCGTCAGAGCCCGCCCTCACCATATTATCGCGCTCGCCCAGAATCGCGGGAACTTTGGTATCTAACCATTAAACGCTCCGTCCGATGTGTCCTGCGCCGCCACGATTTGACTGACCGCATGGTAATTCACACCACACTCCCTGTCACTGTAGCTATCCTCTCAAGACGAAAGCACGGTAGTAATACACTATAAACTGCACGCACGCAGCGTCCCTAGTCCAACATCTACCTCACTTTTTACTCCCAACTCCTGTATTCTTGTGCCGGTATGACCCGCACTGCCTCCACGATGTTGCCTCTGGAGACACCAGCGCCAGATTTCGTGTTGCCCGACCCGCGTGGAGACGTCGTCTCGCTGTCTCGTTTTTCCGATGCACCAGCACTCGTGGTCATTTTCATGTGCAACCATTGCCCCTACGTGAAACATCTGAAGCCGGCACTAGCCGTGTTCGCCCGCGACTACCTCCCGAAGCATGTCGCGGTGGTTGGGATCAATTCAAATGACACAGCTGAGTTCCCCGAAGATGCCCCTGAACGAATGGTAGAGGACATCGAAGCGTTTGATTACCGCTTTCCGTATCTCGTGGATGGAACACAGGAGATAGCCAAAGCATATGGCGCGGCCTGCACACCGGACTTCTTTTTGTTCAACGTGGGTCGGCGGCTTGTGTACCGAGGACAGTTCGATAACAGTCGACCGAACAATGGCCTACCCGTTACCGGCGAGTCCTTACGAACGGCAGTGGACGCCATCCTCGCCGGCTCACCGGTCCCTGGACCTCAAACACCAAGCCTTGGCTGCAACATCAAGTGGAAACCAAACAACGCACCGGATTACTTCGCCGGTTGAGATGATTTAGAACCGACCTTGGACATAAAGCGCCCTTGTTTACTGGGCGCTCCTCGCTCATCACAAACGCCCTGCCCTGTAACGAACCCTGGGTCGACCTGCATAGCATCCTCCAACAACTCTAGGTAATGGACGCGGGGCACCCCCACCGCACCTAGACGTGCCAAGTGCGGTGTGAGCCATTGGACGTCGAGTAAGCGGAACTCGCGGGTCCGCAGGTGGTCTGTCAAGGCCGAAAGTGCTACCTTCGACGCGTCGGTCACACGATAGAACATCGACTCGCCAAAGAACGCTCCCCCCAAGGCAACGCCATAGAGTCCACCAGCCAATTCTCTACCACACCACACCTCGACCGAGTGTGCGAAACCCGCTTCGTAGAGCGCCGAATATGTTTCGATAATTTCGCCATTGATCCAGTCACCCTCAACCCCGCGAGACGCGCAGCCAATAATTACCTGATGAAACGCGCGATCGAATGTTATGTCGAACTTGTGACTCCGCAGGACACGTGCCAGGCGACGCGAGACACGAAACCGACCTATCGGTAGGATTCCACGCGGGTCGGGCGCGTGCCACACCATGGTTCCAGATGGCCCGGGCATTGGGAACAAACCCGAACGGTAGGCCGTTAGCAGGACCGGGAGCGAAATCATAATCCGTCTAGTAATATATAGTGGTTCATCAGTCGTAGCTGGGCATTGGTTCCCTCTGGGGTTAGTCTGCATACAATGAAATGATGGACGAGTCGTTCCACACGTCGCACGAAGCGTTTTGCCATGAACGAATCCGAAGTGGTAACTAAAGGGATCCGGGTCCACGTGACCTCTCATTACTCCGCTGAAAACTCTCAGCCGCAGAATCTGTGGTTCTTTCTTTATACGATCAAGATTTCGAACGAGAGTACCGATACGGTGCAACTCGTTAGCCGTCACTGGGTCATCACCAACGCTGAGAACCAGGTTGAGGAGGTTCAGGGTCAAGGTGTCATCGGCAAACAACCGGTGCTGGCACCTGGTGAATCATTTGAGTACACGTCCGGCTGTCCACTCACCACGCCTTTCGGCATGATGAAAGGGACCTACCAGATGCTCACGGCCGACGGTGACAATTTCGAGGTCGAGATCGCTCCATTCGCTCTGACAGAACCCTACACCGTGCACTGAACGTGCCGTCGGACACGTCAAGCGGTAGGATTTTTCTTGGTCAAAACGTATTTGTTACTTGAAACGTCGAGGACCTGTGGGTTGGTTAGTAGGCATCGGCTGGCCTACTCTCACCATTTAGTCGAGTGCTTCACTCGTTGGTAGACACCCCTCCGTATGTGATGCAACCAGACGTTTCCATCCGCACCAGGCGCGCGGCGATGACGGCACTTTTCATGAGTGCCGGCCTGTCTTCAAGCGGATACATCGCCGCAATTATCGTGGCTCCTCTCATCGCCGAAGACCTGCTCGGTAACGCTATGCTGAGTGGTCTGCCGTCAGCCTTTACTGTCGTTGGTATGGCCATTGGCTCAACGGTGCTGTCAACTAGGATGGCCAAGTCTGGACGACGTAGCGGCCTGGTTCTGGGCTACACAGTCGTGGCGGTAGCAGCAGCCCTAGCCGTGATTGCAACAAATCTCGCGTCCTTCACCCTGTTCTCATTCGCCATGTTCGTCCTGGGTGCTGGCCACAGTGCAAATCGGCTCACGCGCTATGCGGCGTCAGACCTGTATGAATCGAAACAACGCGGAGCGGCAATCGGCTGGGTGATCTGGGCCGGCACGATAGGGTCAGTGGTCGGCCCAGCGCTTCTCGAACCAGCGCGCGTATTTGCGATGTGGCTCGGCACTGTCGAAACGTCTGGCGCCTATTTGGTTACCATTGTTGGAGCCCTAAGCGCGATCGGGGTTTTGCGGGCAAAAATGCCGCGGCTCGCTTCATTCAACGCGTCGACCAGCTCAAAGGCTCAGTATTCCAGCATCAGTCGGTTGCTCGGGGTACCCGAAATGCAGATCGCGCTAATGGCATTAGTCATTTCCCAAGGGGTAATGGTGCTCCTAATGACCATGACACCAGTCCACATTCGAGGCGCGGGTGATGGGCTTGGTTCGATCGGATTGGTCATCGGTGCTCACGCTTTTGGCATGTACGCACTTTCTCCGCTTACAGGGATACTGAGCGATCGACTGGGACGTGTCCCCGTCATTCTGCTCGGTATGGCCATGCTGGTGGGTTCAGCGTTCTTGGCCGCCAACACTCCCGGACACGAAACCATGCGGTTGACAGTCGCGTTACTCCTGCTGGGTCTCGGATGGAATCTCGGGTTCGTTGCCGGCAGTGCTCTGCTGACCGACAGCGTGCCTGACATTGACCGCCTCCATGTACAGGGCTTCGGTGATTCGGTTACCTGGGTGACCGGGGCAGTGGCTAGCCTTGCGTCCGGTGTGCTCCTAGCAAGCGGTGGTTTCCCCAAGCTGAGCTTCGTCGGCGCAACGTTCGCGGTCCTGCCGGCTCTATTGATTGGGTGGCACAGACTCCGTAAGTCGCCAGTCGTTGGCCCAGACTAAGAACTCTAACAGCTAGAAACGTCAACCTTCCTCCGGCAGCACCGTCCGGCGGACAACGCCTTCGATTGTTAAACCTTGAATGATGATCGAAAAAATAACAACACCGTAGGTCGCCGCAAGCAACAACTCCTTGACCGGTGACGGTGGCAGCGACAACGCTAGCGCAACGGAGATGCCTCCCCGCAATCCGCCCCACGTAAGTACGGGAATCGCGCCTCGTGTAAACGTTCGCATCAAGCCCAGAAGCGTGATTGAACCCGCCACACTTACGAAACGAGCCACCAAAACCACGGGAATCGCCAAGCCTACGGCAAGGCCAATCTTACCGTTCAAGGAGAGCGCTACGACCTCAAAACCGATGATGAGAAACAGAACTGAGTTTAGAATCTCGTCGAGTAACGACCAGAACGTTTCGATATGTTTTCGTGTGTTTACACTCATCGCGAATCGCGTGCCGTGATTGCCAATGAAGAGTCCTGCGACAACAACTGCAAGTGGCCCTGACACGTGTAACTGAATCGCGATAACTGAGATCGTCATCACGAGAGAGAGCGTCATCAGTATCTCAAGGTTATGCTCGTCCACTTGGCGCATAACGCGAAAGGTGAGGTATCCCGTCAATAAGCCGAGTGCAATACCGCCGACCGCCTCGGTCAACAGTAGCTTTACCACCATCAGAACTGACACATTACCTGGTGAAGTGGCGTCAAGCCCCAACCCAACCAAAACTGAAAAAATGACCACGCCCACACCATCGTTGAAAAGACTTTCGCCAGCGATCTTGGCTTGGAGTGCTTTCGGCACAGCAATCGTCTTTAGAATGCTGAGCACAGCGATCGGGTCAGTAGGTGAAATGAGCGCGCCGAAGACAAGGCACTGTAACCATGAAACGTCGAACCCGAGCGCGTGCCAACCTACGTAGGTCAACGCTCCGACAATCAGTGTTGACGCGAGGGTGCCAACCGTTGCTAGCATCGAGATCGCCCAGCGGCGATTCAATAGATCGGCCAAGTCAACATGTAAGGCGCCCGCGAAAAGCAGAAAGCCCAACATGCCTTTCATCAGGGTTTCGTACAGGCCGATTTCAAGTAATACACCGTGGACGGCCGCGCGGAAACCAAGTGAAGGGATGAGGCTATCGACCGCCAGTGCGGCGAGCGAGGTTAAAAGAGCAATGACAACAAGGCCGATGCTATGGGGCAACTTCAGCCACCGGTGGTTCAGGTAGCCAAACGCCGCCGCTCCGGTCACGAGGAGGGTAGCAAGCTGGAGAACCGACTCTATGCCCATCGCGTCACTCTACTGTGAGAGTGACGTCTCATCCGAAAAAAAAATTGAAAAAATACTGCGAGCGCTCAGTTCAGCGCTCATTCCCACGCAACCTCAATTTCATACGTGTCGTCGCCCCCCGTCCCCGTAGCAGTCACGCGTATGCTCTCAGGCCGATGCACCCGTTGGTTAAACGGCGTGCCGTCGCTTCCGCGAAGTTCACCCAACGAGAAGCGGTTTGTAGCCTCAGACTCCAAGCGGTATATCGTCGCCGAAAAGACCATCTGTCGTCCGACAGGAAACACTTCCAGTTTGAGGTCGTTCAGCCCGGTACCGGAGTGATTACTTACGCTTATGTTGAGTTGCGATCGTTCGATTTCGATCGGCCCTCCGGTCGGCGAATCGTATTCCCTACCTGATCCGCACGCCGTCACAACCACCATGATGCCTAAAATGACCGCCGCGGCCGCAATCTTATGAACATCTCCGCACTTCTTCATAGTCTTACCCTCCAAAGAATCTATAGAAGACTAATGGCCGACCGGGGAATCAAGTTGTATGAGCCGAACTGACACAACGGCCTTAGGAAACGGAACGACAAGCCAGTAGACTCTGGACCTGGGCCGGTTCTAGGAAAACCAAAGAGTATGACGCCGAACGCCGAAGGTCTCATATTCACCACCGGGAACGGAACGCTGACCGTCTCAGAAAAGCAAACCTACACGGAAAGGCCGAGTCTAGCCCGATGAGACCGGGCATGCAAGGTTGGACCGGGTGGGGCCGAATCGCTCATCGCGTCGAGGTGACGGCCACAGTGGTGTCCTAGAAATGCCGCTCGTACCAAGCAATTGAACGTTCAAGTAGGTCTACTTGGTGGGCCGCCTCGCGAATGCCGTGACCCTCGCGTGGGTAGCGTACCATCACCACCTCCACGCCGACGTCTTTGAGTGCGATATAAAACTGTTCGGCTTCAGCAATCGGTACATCATTATCGTTCTCGCCGTGCACAAGCATTGTTGGAGTCGTCACGCTGTGTGCGTAACGAATGGGTGACCGTTCCCAAAGCAAATCAATGATGCCATTTTCGTGGGGGTAAGCACCAAATTCTACGGCGAGATAATCATGATAGTAAGCCATGTAGTTGAAGCTGATGAGATTTGAAATGCTCGCTCGCGGAATCGCTGCCCTAAAGCGCTCTGTCTGCGTAATAATCCAATTCGTGAGCTGCCCACCATAGCTCCCGCCCTCGATCACCAACCGACCACCGTCAAGCCACCGGTACCTGTCGAGCGCTGCATCAACACCAGCCATTACATCTTTCGCTTCGCCACCGTTTTGATCCATAAAAATGGCGTCGGTCAGCTCCTGCCCATAGCCAGTCGACCCTCGGTAATTCACCATGAGTGTTGCCCAGCCGAGTCCCGCATAGACCTGTGCAGTTAGATTGAACGCCGCCCCTTGCTGACCGTGGGGACCACCATGGATCATGACCACCAGTGAATGACGATTTGCTGAATCAAGATCAACGGGTTTAGTAAGGAATGCCTCGATAGGTCGGCCATCGAAACTCGAAAACGTGAACGCTTCTACCTCAGCCGTCACACGCTCGGCAAGAAGCTCGGCATTTAGCGACGTCAATGGTTCCGACGAACCGTCGTGTCGCATATAGAGTTCAGCAGGGCCGCTCGGCGCAGTGAATGTGTAAGCGATCGCGCCATTGTCCGCCACCGACCAAGCGCCGACCCGTCCTCGATCAATAACAGTCATGCGGGGTGAACCACCAGAGGTGGGCAGCTGAAACAGATGGACATTGCCACGTGCCTGAACCGTGAAGTAAAGCGACTGACCATCAGAAGCCCACCGCACGCTCCGTTGACGATTATCAATGCTGCCGCCGAGCTCCTGGCGGTTACGCCCATCAGCGTCGAGAACCCACACGTGGGTGTCCTCCATCGTCGTCTCGGATGAAGTTAACGACCGTCGAGATCCTAAATAGGCGATCAGGCGACCGTCGGGTGACCATGTCGGTTGGTACTCCGCACTCGCCGTATCAGTCACCCTACGAATCGCGCCGTTTGCAACACGCACTGCATATATATCGTAATTAAAAACACGGTCCGGGTCCGGCTCGCGATTCGAAATAAACACAATCTCATCGCCTTGCGGTGACCAATCGATAGAGTGCTCGTAATAGATTCCGCTGGTAAGTTGATTTACGCGATTAGTAATTCGGTCAAATATGAATATATGCACTCGACGATTGTCGTTAAACCGAGTCATCCCCTCTGAAGCCGTTGGCTTGTAGAGATAACGGGTGATGACCATCGGGTCACCCGCTGCCGCATCCTCTGCCTCACCGGTCGCCGACACGAAAGCAATGCGGTTGCCATCGGGGGCCCACGCAATTCGCTCGCCAGCTGACGGCAGTGGATGATTTGTACCTGTAATTGGCGTAAGAAATTTTTCGGCCGAGCCATCCGCGCGCGCTACTACGAGTCCTGCCTGACCTTCCACCACGCCGAAGTAAGCAATCTCTAGACCGTTAGGTGACCAGCGAGGCCCCGAGGCAAAGCCACCTTCACCACCGAGTTTCGACACTTCGCCGCTTGCGATCTCCATTACCCAGACTTCTGAATAGGAACGCCCAGGTCGATCGCTTTTTCTAACGCTGTAGGCAACTCGCTCCCCGTCAGGTGAAAGTTGAACGTCGCCAACGGCCTGCTGCCGATAGAGATCGGCGGCTTCAAAGGGGCGAACTTGCGCACTCACCGACCGGTCGGCTCCTACCATCACGCCAATGACAACTAATAGAACAGTGATACACACGCGAGGACTCATGGGTCTCCTTTGATAACGAGTACGGTGAGCAGGATATCAGAGAAAGAACAGAGAAAATGGATGGTGGAAGCCAAAAACAAAAATTGCGGGGAAGGAAAAGTCGTCGGTCCCGCTTCCCCGGCCTTGTTCCCGTTGACTTCTATCCTTTGAATCCCGCTCTGTTCAACGCAGTTCCCTGCCCCGTGTCTCCGGAATCCAAATCCAGAAAATGGCAGCCACAATGAAGGCTGCAGACGTAATCGAAAGTGCCGGAGCAAAACCATGGGTCTCAGCAAGTGACCCGACAATCCATGGAGCTGCAGCGCTAGCCAAACGACCAATGTTGTAGGTAAATCCCTGGGCCGTAGCGCGGATTTCAGTTGGATATATCTCCGCAGTCACCGCTCCGAATCCGCTAAACGATCCGGTTCCGAAGAACGCAACAAACGGGCCCAACACGAGTAGCGCTATCGGGTTACGGGTAGAGGTGTAGGCAAGAATAAGCGCAGCCGCAATCAGTACGTAAACTATGTAAGTACGCTTCCTTCCAACGCGATCACTCACGAAACCGAACATTACGTAGCCAAGCCACATCCCAATTTGCATTGCGATGATTAGTGCGGACATCGCATATGCACTCAATCCAATGCCCCCATCCGCTACCGATAGCGAGAGGTAGGCTGGAATCCACAGGTTGAAGCCCCACCACGCAAACATGATGCAGGCATTCATCAGGGTCACTGCAACTGTTAGGCTGCGCAGTTCACGCCGGAACATTGAACTGAAACGGCCTAAAGATTTACTGCTGCGTGCACTGGCCTGCCAGATTTGAGGCTCTTCAAGCCGCCGTCTAATCCAGACCGTGAACAGGGCTGGAAAAATGCCAACGAAGAACACTGCCCGCCAGCCCAAGCTTGGTAATACGAGTGCAGTCACGATGGCTGCAGCAGCGTATCCAAGAGCCCAGGAACTTTGCATGAGGCCAAGCGCCTTGCCTCGATGCTCAGCTGGCCACGTCTCTGAGATGAGCGCTGCACCGCTCGCCCATTCACCGCCCATGCCGATGCCCAAGAAGACACGGAACACAGCGAGCTGGCGCACCGACTGTGCAAAACCACAGGCTGCTGTGAACACGGAGTAGGTGAGGATGCTCCAGATGAGTGCGCGAACACGGCCGAAACGATCGGCGAACACACCGAACAGGATCCCGCCAACCGCGGAAGCCGCCAACGTCAGAGAGGCCAGTGAACCACCCGTTGCGGTGCTCATATTCAAATCAGCCATGAGCGCGGCGAGCACGAGCGCGTAAAGCATGACGTCAAAGGAGTCCAGTAGCCATCCCATTGACGCGGCGACCAACGCACGCCTCGCAATTGGGGATGACTCTCGCCACCAATGTAAGCTCAGGAGGTTCGATGGTTTGCCAGAAGAAGTGGCCACGACTCAGCTACCGATGGTTTGAGCAGGCACTCAAGAACCAGACAGTCATTCCTCGTTGTTCTTCTCTTTTGGCGGCCTCGGCCGGTGCATCGTCAGTCGCACACCCTCGAAGAACTCGCTACCATCACGCTCGACCTCGTGCTTGCCGTCGGCGAGATATTGGAGAATTGCCTTGTCCCACTGCAAGCCAGCAGTTGCAACAAGATCCATCCAGGCACCATGAGCAGTTTCATCTGGCGCTTCAGTGCTGCCACTCCAAATAGTGACACGTGGGTTACGTGCCATGAAGCTCCGACTCCCCGCGCTAGCCCGCGACCCCTTGAGTGCCGTGTAGATCAGGACATCATCAGAGAAATCAAGCTTAAAATTTTCGTTGTCGTGATCAAATCCATATCGAGCGTAGCGAGCATAGGCTCTTTCGTTGAGCGCACGGACATCAGGCGCAGCGTTGATGTACTCGGTAATGAGGTCTCGAATAGCGAAAGCTGCCTCCTTATGGCGTGGATAGCGCGGATCGTCGAGATAGCTAAACCCCGGAATGAACCAGCCCCGCATCCCCCACCAACCACGTGATTGCGTCACCCGGTTCCGAACCCACCCGGCGTACTCCGAAAAGAGTTGGACCCATTCGTGTGATGGATACCCATGAGGGTTAAGAAAAATGTCGGGTAGCCAACTGCGCCACAAGTCAACGCGAATCGTCGATTCGGGATAGAGGGGATCACTGTTCCATTGGCCCGACGCAACGTCAACACCTAGGGCGCCAAGATATCCTGCATGCAACATATGGTTAGGGGTGCTCCTAGAAAGATCGTAGGCGAGCTGTGCACCGTCGGCGTTGGTAATAGGATGAATGATCACGTTCACCTTATTTAGCCGTGAGTTAAAGGCTTCGTCAGTCAGCAGTAACTCGGCCAACTTGAGCACATGGCTGGTCGATGACACCTCATTCGCATGCTGCCGTGCCGAGTAGATGACTGTCGGCTTGAACGTTGTCGCTTTCGCGTGCGACCAATGCGATGCTTCGATCGGCGACATGAGATCCATTGCCCAAACATCCTTGCCGAGATAGCTACCGCCAACTCGGTAGGTTGTAGCTTCGGGGTACTCGGCCATGACGGCAAGAACAGCGTTCGCTTCGGGTGGCGGAATCGGGGTCTCCCATTGGACGATCGGAGCGTCAGGGTCACGCGTCGGCGCGCCGCTCAGCAACGATCTGACGTCTGGAAACGGCGCAGGCCGGCTACCACGGATAAGCGATGCGGTTAGCTGGGTCTCAATATCAATCTCGTGCTCCCACCCAGCAGCAACGCGTATTTCTCCCAAACCGTGGTAAGCAAGCGCGTCCCGATATAGCCCGGCCTCACGTAGCCGTTCAAGGTTACCGACAAGAGAGATCAACTGTGTAGCGGACATAATCTGCTCGTCCACCCGCTCAACACGTGTGCGTTTAACCAGTTCCGTCCACTCGTCGTGTTCCGAATCGACCTTGACGCGCAAATCGAGTCGCTCGATACCATCCTGACCATCACGTACGTAAGCGGCTAGTGTCACTGGCTGTTCCAGGGCTACCCTGGGAATGTCACGCCGCAGGTGCCCAGCCAAGCCCCCCTCTTCTTGATAGCTCACAACAACCGCGGGCCGTGGTGAGCCAAAGCCGGTGAAACTAATCGTGGCAGTACCTGGGGTGCCATCCGATTTCGCCTGTACGATCGGAATAACCCGCCCCGGGTAATTGAGCGCTTGCCCACGAGCATAGCGGCCTAGAACATCAAAGAAGTGCAACGTACCAAAGTAGATCTCCTCGTGGAGTGCCTCCATTGGTGCAATCTGCTCTTGGTCGATGCCAAGCTGATAATCGGGCTCGCTCAGTGTCACCGCCACTGTAAGCTCACCAAAGTGCGGCGCGTCGGCTGCGCGGGGTTTACCCTCACTAAGCTCCATGACGTAGTCATAAATTGCTGGGAGCGTGGTCCCCTGAAAGTAATCCCAAAAGCGCTCGGGGTCGGTAATGATCCGTGTGTTAGCAACCTCGCGGTCGCCAACACGCGCGTCGAGCCAACCGGTGGTGACACGGACCTTCTCGTAATCGGGAAACTGATCGAAATACGACCGCACCACTACCGCAGGTTCAAACACCTGCCGCAGCCGCTCGCGACCACGCGCGTCCCAAGCAATCACCTCGTAGGTCGGAGACCCAATCGGCATCTTTTCGAATGTGATTTTGTCGAGTGCAAGGTCGAGCTCCCGGGCGAGTACTTCATCGATCGGATGCAGTTCAAGCAACCATCGCGTCGGGGTGTACATCGCTTGCTGCCGCCACCCGGGAGGCGGACCGATTTCGGCGAATCGAATCACAACTCGATCCACCGGCAGAGTTGCCAGCCTCGGCCGGACGGCGTCGTAGAGCCAACTGTAACCCTGCTTATAGGCCGAAAGGATCGATACCGATACTTCAGAAAGTGTCGCTCCGGCATCAACAAGCTCTTGAATCACCTGCTGCTCAATCCGCGAACGCATCATTGGCGGCTCGCTGAGTCTTGCTGTCACGGTGATCGGTTCATCCCACATAACGGTTGGAATAACCTTGTTGCGGAAGTGTTCCCAGAACTCATCGACTTCCGAGGGAATCTCGATCTCATCACCGATAACAACACCGTCTACTTCGACGGGCCGAGCCTCCTGGACATCAAGACTCTCCACCGTTACGTCCAAGTCCGACACCGCTAGTGATGCTTCGACCGTTCTCCGAACCAAAACCTCTAAGCCCTGCTCGGGCTTCTCGACGAAGACGGTTACCTCAGCCGAAGTTAAAGAACGATCAGACAGTTCAGTGGCCAGTTGCTCAAGTTTGTACAGCGCCGTTACTGCCTGACCTGCCGGAGACCGACCCGACAGCAGGTTCCGAGCATCGTCCTCGACCGTGTCTATCGTGGTGCGATCCTTTCCCCGCTCCCAGATGTGAGGAAGCCGCTCGGTCAACTGAAGGATTGCCCGATCAAGACCGGAGGCGTCACCTCCGGTGACAATGACCGCGCTCTTACTCCCAAATGCTGGCCGTACCACCTGAACAAGGCCCTGGCCTGGCATCAAGTCAGGTAATTCCACCTTCCCGTCCTCAATCAATGCATCGATAAGGGGGTGATCCATGCCGATCAACACCGGCGTCGGCAACGATTCAGGTTTCTCAATCGCTTCGGTAGGCAGCGCTAATGGCACTGATAATCCGGTGGTCTCGAGCCCGAGGCGCGCGGCAAGGTCAATTGTGCGCATGATGCCTCCGCCCGATGGCACCAGCACGATGTCCGTCCGGTCTGGGATCAGATCGCTATTAGAGTCGCCAAAAAAGCCGTCAATGCCGTACACCGAGGACAAGTCCAAACTGCGCTTAGCCGCCGCCCCCGGCCGGCTGCTCAGAGGCTTAGGGTCGGGACCACGCACTCGCGGCAGGTCAATCGACACAACGACCCCTTCGGCAACTAGGTTGAATTGAAGCATGAGTGCTCCCGGGTAGGACAATGTTGGGTCGTCGTCACTCTCGGGTTCAACATTGTTGGTCGCCCGAGAGGTCAGCAGCTCATTCAGAGAGTCTTCTGCCTGTCGTAGTGCGTCCACCGCGTCGAAACGAACAATGACCCCCAAGCGGTCAATGCCAGCACCACCCGCCGTAACACGCGCATTAGGAACAGCGATCCTGCCGACTGGCACATCCAGGAAAGTCCCGGCCGCATCAACAACGTCAGCCAATGCTGCGCCCTTCGGGTCCCACACCTTAGGTAGCCGTCCGGCGAAAAGTTCAGCAGCCGCCCGCGTTCCAGCATCGTCAGGACCGGCTAGGACAATCGCGAGTACTTCCCTCACACGTGTCACCGTTACCAGGCCCTCACCCATCGCAAGCTCATTCAGTCCGATCGCCGATGGTGAAAGGCCCAGACGCGCCATTCCCGCAGTGCCGATTGCGACGACCGGCGAGTCAGGGTTCGCGTCAGCAAGGGGAAGCCCGATCGCCATTGACTCGAAACCGAGACGCGCCGCGACGTTAGCTGCCGCCGAGACGTCAGACGCGCTAGGCGAGTCACCTAAAACAAAGCGGACGTTAACGAAATCCGTGACGCTATCAGCGTTACGATCTTGAAAAATGACACCTTGGTCGAAGATCGACGTGAGAGTCAACGCGGGTAATTCAACCGACTGCGCTCCAGTACGGACCGTGGAAGCCACAACCACCACGAACAGTGCTGCAGTGCGAACAAGTTGTCTCCACCAACAATACAAAGTCCTCACTCCTTAAGTTTTGCAGCGGTGGGGCTGCCAACCATTACTCACGCGCTGGGCATCCCCGGCCGCCTTGCCAGCGTAGCCCCTGGTTCCTGATTGATCAAGGATCTTGGTAACTTTCTGCTACGATTGCGGCCGACACTTGATTCGGCACGCCTCCAGCTAGCTGAAGGAAGAGAGAAGATGTCAGTTGATTTCACTCGGCGAGAGTTTCTCGGTGCGGTAACCACTGCCAGCCTTGCACCGAGAGCTATCAAGGCCGTCGGGCAGCCATCAGTAAGCGAGCCGCTCTATAGGATCTCGCTGGCCCAGTGGTCGTTAAACCGGACAATTTTCGGTCCCCGAGGCGACAACTTTATGTCGCTTCTGCGCACCGACCCTGACGCAGTGCTCCAGGGAACATTGAACCCACTCGATTTCGCAAGGACGGCCAGGCGAGACTACGACATTGACGCTATCGAGTACGTGAATCAGTTCTTTTTCGGCCATGCTCGCAATGCTTCTTATCTTCGAGATCTGAAACAGCGAGCCGACGATGAAGGGGTGCGCAGCCTGCTTATTATGTGCGATGCCGAAGGCAACTTGGGAGACCCTGATGCTTCGGCGCGGACCACGACCATCGAGAACCATCACAAGTGGGTCGAGGCCGCGGCTTTTCTCGGTTGTCATGCGATCCGCGTGAATGCGCGTAGTGAGGGTGCCTGGGATGAACAGGTCAAGCTCGCGACCGACGGTCTCGCACGTCTCGCCACTTTTGCGGACGGGCATGGAATTGACGTCATCGTTGAGAATCACGGTGGGCTTTCTAGTAACGGGGAGTGGCTGAGCACAGTGATGGAGGCAGTGAATCATCCGCGAGTTGGCACGCTCCCCGACTTCGGCAACTTCAACTTGGCCGATGGTGAGCTTTATGACAATTACCAAGGCGTGACTGAAATGATGCCCTACGCCAAGGCCGTTAGCGCCAAGTCACACGATTTTGATGCAACGGGAAATCACACAACGATTGACTTCACTCGGATGATGCGGATCGTCCTCGACGCTGGATATCGTGGCTATGTCGGTATCGAATACGAAGGTCAACGACTCAGTGAACCCGATGGTATCCGTGCAACGAAGGCGCTCCTCGAGCGCGTTAGAAGCGAGTTGGCCGGAGAGTATTGACCACAAAGTCAGAACAACAGGATGCCTCTTTTTGAGGTCCTCTGTCGGTCGCCGCTACCTCAAGACTTGCTTACCCAACACCTGTTATGAATCTCCCAAGCTCACGCCTGACCTGGAATTTACTAGCGTATCTTTCCCTTGCAACCACTCCGCTAATAGCGCAGCCACCAACAGTCGACAATGTGATTCTTATCACGCTTGACGGGGCCCGAACCCAAGAGATTTTTAGCGGCCTCGACATCGATGTGTTGCAGTCCTCCCGTAACGACGTGCCCGTCGAGACCACCGCGGTCTATCAACAGTACTGGGCCTCAACCCCCGAGGCCAGACGCAGACAATTGATGCCGTTCTTCTGGGGAACGCTGATGGCCGATTACGGGTCGATTGCCGGCAATCGTACGCGGGGAAGTGTTGTTGAACTCACAAACACCCAGAGATTCTCCTACCCTGGTTATTCTGAAATACTTACGGGCGAGTCACACGATGACGTCATCACGAGCAACGAGAATCGCCGCTACTCATTTCCAACGGTTCTTGATTTCCTAAGAACTGAACTGAGGCTCGACCGTGAGCGAGTCGCGGTATTCGCCGCGTGGGAAACCTTCCGCTGGATTGTTTCGAACAAGGTGGATACCTTCACCGTCAATGCTGGATATCAGTCTTCGGACGATCCCAATCCGACGATTCGGACTCTAACTAACCAGCAGTTCGAGACATTGACACCGTGGGACAGCGTCAGGCACGACTTTTATACGTTCCGCCTGGCGATGGCACACCTCGCCGCCTACAAGCCACGAGTGCTGTATCTGGCCCTCGGAGAGACTGACGACTGGGCCCACGACGGGAGATACGACAGGACACTCCAAGCGCTCAACCAGTTCGACGACTATCTACAGGAATTGTGGGAGTGGCTCGAAGCTGACAGCCAATACCGCAACCGGACAGGGATCATCATTACGGTCGATCACGGTCGAGGAAATACCGCTGCCGACTGGACTGACCACGGTAATGCGACCGAGGGTGCACAGTACATCTGGATGGCCTTCGTCAGCCCGACCGTATCACTGCGTGGGGAATGGAGCGACCATGAACCGATCGGGCAGAATCAGGTTGCGGCGACGCTCGCCCACTTTTTGGGCTTCGACTTTCGAACCCAGACGCCTACCGCTGGCCCACCAATAGAAACACTTTTCATTCAGGAGCATTGACACCTGCGTGCTCCGTCGCTGACACCCACACAGACTTACCGTGATAGCCAGCGGCGAACCCGACGGATCCAACCCCCGAGCGCATATTGATGGTCAAGGTGATCGGGTGCGGAATTTCCTGCAAAACCGGCAAGATGGAAACCGCCTTGTTCGACCTCGCTGAGTTGCTGCATTCCGATCGGTCCCTCTCGAAGAACAACTGTGCGCGTCAACCCGAGTTGGGCAAGTAGATAATCGGCGGTTTCCGTCGTACTCGCATAGGTGCCAGGAAAGACTTCAGAGTGTGTGACCCACATCTGCTTCTCCCCGGCTACAGCATCGGCGGCAAAACGGACAAATACGTCAAGGTCTTCAACCACCACTGGTGGTGACAGACCGGCTACACGTGGTGGAGTCTCACCTTCCAGATAGGTCGCATGTAGACCGTCAGCTAGCAGGACACCATCGACCCGTTCGTAGTGCTCTGAGTGACGGAGAATGGCCCGCGTCGCGCCATAGCCCGCACTAAACGAACTGAGCAGGATTTTCCCAACCTTCGTCTCTCCGCCAGACACCCAGCCAAGTGCTAACTCAATGTCGTTGATCATTGAGCTAAATGTGCCTGGGTCGACAAACGCATCGTTGTAGACCTTTGAACCAACGCCCAAGGGCACCATCACCAAGGCGGCATCAGGCATCAGTTGTGACACGTAATGCTCACCGAGCCAAAACTCATGGTGAAAGTTAACGATGACTGGTACGGTTTCGTTGCCACCGAAGTTACCGGAAACGAATAGAGTGCCGACCGATAGGTCTTCTCGTTGACCATCCGCGATGGGAGGCTCAATACGCGGGTGAGGGCGGGTTGAGTCGATCATCGGTGATGGATTCTGGCGCACCTGTGCCCTAATCGTTGGCCACGCTAGGAAAACACAAAGACCCACTAGAACTGGCAGACGCTTGCGAAACCTCCTGTCCACTGCCCTCAGCATCCTAATCGACTCCTCATTCCTTGCTCCTACGCTAGCCCCGATAGTCGTTGGCCGATAATTGCACGAGTGTATTGTCCGGGTCCATAAAATAGACCTCTACGCCACGATTAAAGGACGGGTCAAGACCGTTACGGCGAAGGGTGTCCGCCGCACGATCAAGATCAAAATTGTCTACGCCGATGCAACAATGATGAGTGTGGCCCGGTGGGTCAATTGTCGCGACTCGTATTGTCCGACTAGTTGATCGATGGCTTCTGTCATCTCCTACCCCCTCCCATTCCAAAAAAAGACAATACCTTTAACTACACGAAAACCCCCGTAGCTGCCAATTACAGTTTTCGAGGGTGGCGTCCAAGCAGCCACTCTTCGGGGGGAGGCCCCACGTTTTATCCCGGACGTGCATTGACAGCCTTGAATTGCCCAGAAACAATGCCTCTGCGATGCGACGAGAGTTGAGCGGACGGTCTATTTGGCGGGCCTCCGGTTCCGCGACGTGAATAAGGAGCAAACGATGCATGAGATGGTCGATCGAAGAAACTGGTTGAAAACGGCAGGGCTCGCAGCGGTCGGCGCTGGCCTCGGTGTTCACTGTGCCTCGCCACTTGAACCCAATCCGAATGGAACCCAGCTACGGCGGGTGCATGTCTCGCGCAACCGTATTATCAGAACGACGGTTGGTCTACGCCCAACACGGCCATCTGGCTTCGTGCTTCGCTCAGAAACGTTCGGTGACAAAACGATCATCCACAATTTCGGTCATGGCGGAAGTGGCATGTCGCTCTCTTGGGGGACTGCTCACCTGGCCATGGAACTGGCACTTGAGACTGGCGCCTCCCAGGTTGCCGTTGTCGGAGCTGGTGTTGTCGGCTTATCGACCGCACGCCTACTCCAACAGAAGGGTTATCAAGTGACGGTCTACGCAAAAGACCTGCCACCGCGCACAACGTCAAACATGTCAGCCGCGTATTTCGGCCCTACGGGGGCGTATCGTTCCGCATACGAAAACGTTTGGCATCGGGCAACGCGACTCTCCCATCGCTACTTTCAGGACTATCTTGGCGACGAATACGGTGTCCGATGGGTCCCCTACTACTTGGTCTCCCAGAACCCACCGAGCCCTCAGCGCGGCCTTGGTCGGCTCATCGAAGACCTCTACCCTGAAACTGCGCAACTGGACCCCTCAGAGCATCCGTTCCCAACACCCTATGTGCGACGGCGTTGGACACTGCAGTTTGAACCATCCGTCTATCTCAAAGCCCTCCTCCGCGACGTCCGACTCGCCTCTGGCCCTCGGTCGGTGATCGTCAGGGAATTCACTAACCTTGACGAACTACTCATGCTTGATGAACCAGTGATAATGAACTGTACCGGACTAGGGGCTAAGCCACTCTTCGGCGACGAGGAATTACACCCTGTCAAGGGTCAGCTCACCGTATTACTCCCACAGCCCGAAGTGGACTACGCGGTCGTGGGAGGTGGGCTCTACATGTTGCCACGTCGCGACGGAATCATCTTGGGTAGTACCCGAGAGGCGAACGATTGGACATTGGAGCCAAGCGAAACAGAAATGGAACGCGTCATGAATGGAAACGCTGAGTTCTTCGACGCGATGACGTAACGCGTTTAGAATAAAGGGGGCCTGACCACTAAGCTCCCGTGTCAGGCTGGTAGATTTCAGCAGCCAGATGAACTAAACGGAAGCTCCCTCGGGGTACTGAAGCGCTAGACGAAGTTCCGTCGAGAGCGATTCGACCGTCGCCCCCCTACGCTTCCATGCACCCTCAGTCTCAAACCGCAGGTCACCTATCCGCCGGCCCCAAGGCGATATGATCCTGCCAATCGCGCGAAAATCCGTCCTGTCGGCGTGCTCCTGGTCAAGCCGGCTGATAACCGACGGTGAGACTCTGATGAAGGCACGCAGGGCGGTCGCCTTTTTGATGCTATATTTTCGCCCATTCCACGCTGCACCGAATACCTGAGCGACTTGCCGGAAGTAGTTCACATAGAACTTCTTAGCGTCGTTTCGAAACGACGCCGATTTTATTGGCCCGCCGAAAGACTCCGTGGCGAAAAGCTTCTTGAGTTCCTGTGCCAAAGGAGCCTGGGCGACATGACCCTTGCCAACCCCTAATAGCTTGATATCACCGCAGAGTGGGGAATCGCTCCGCTCGGCAAGTGTACGGACGATGTCGTGGGCGGCAGCCAGATTGTCATCGCGATAGAGCTGCCGCCCCGAAAGCGACACGAGGTGCGACGCATTCAACCGGGTGTGCTTCGCATTGATCGTCACAAACATCTGGACCACGTGATCCTCGGGGAGCCGATCAAAAATGACGGCCGGCACACTGAACAGTTCCGTGCCGAATCGCTCGATGTCGGCGTGCAGTGCTAGTAGACGGTGTTGCCCGTCTATGGCACGAAGGACGCCCTCGCGCTCGGGCACCTTCAGAATGCCAAGGCTCGAACCCGCCTGTGCAGCTTCAAACCGCAACGGTTCATCCGACGAGATGATCACCGCGCCAGGAATAGATGGCAGGTCTCTCGCCTGACGACACTGTTCGTAGTATTGGACGAGCTCGTCAATCTTCCGCTTAATGATTTCTCGCTGGTAGGCTCTTTCACTTGAGGCGATCCGACGCTCAAGAAAGTCCCAATTAACCTTCGATTTGCGGCGCTTCCCCCCACGCACCGGTGGCTGGCTCCGTTCGCCGTAACCGAGCACCTCAAACCTAACTAGGCGGTCAATGTCGTCGGCTGTCAGGGAGGCTTGGTAAAAATGCACCCCGAACTGCTGCATGCGAATGGCAGCTACGTTAATCATGATGTGCGCAAGGCCCCTCTCAGGCCCACTAGCACCAACGAGATGCCAGCGATTCCCCGCGCGCAGCGGGCTAACGACCTACCCCATGTGGGTCGCTAAAGACGCGTATAATAACGGCTTATCATGCGGGACTCAACGGCTTTTTCACTGCTCAACCTCATTACGACAAGGAGTTAGGACCTATGTACTCCAGAATCGGCCGTATTCGGTGCCCAAAATGGGGCCATTGGGATAGCTCACAGCGATTCGGCACGATGTTCCTTACCCTAGTCTGTGCTGCGGTTCTGGGTTCAACGCCTGTGCTAGGGCAGCCTTCCAGCAGGCCGTATCCATCGGCACAGCACGGTGGGAACTACATGCACAACTACTACTTTTCACCGGCGCCAAGCTCTACCCCCTGGGCTCCGAGTTGGTCGCCTGACGGCCGCTGGATTGCGGTCGCCATGAACGGGTCAATTTGGAAAGTCGATCCCGAGACCGGGCTCGCGCACGAGCTCAGCTACAACAAAAAATATCACTCAGCACCTGACTGGTCACCTGATGGTCACTGGATCGCCTACACCGCGGATGACGGCGGCACGACCATTCAGCTTGAAGTCGTGAACGTCAACACCCAGAGAGTCCACACACTGACAAGTGATGAGTTCATCTACACCGACCCCGTCTTTTCTCCTGACGGCTTCCAACTCGCCTACGTGTCGACTAAGCCGAACGGCCACTTCAATGTCTATGTCAGGCCGATCCACGACGGGCAGTGGGCCGGAGACGAAATTGCCATCACCAAGGACAATTCGTTCGGCCGCGACCGTCTGTACTTCGGAGAGTGGGACATGCACCTAATGCCAGCTTGGATGCCGAACGGAAGAGAGTTGCTGCTTGTCTCAAATCGTGATGTTCCGTTGGGATCGGGCAATGTCATTCGGTTACCAGTTATTCCATTAGGTATCGAGGAAGCAGAGACGATTCTAGGCGAGCAGACACTCTACCGAACGCGCCCAGATGTCTCGATCGATGGCAAGCGGTTGGTCTACTCGTCTACCTCTGGCACAGCTGACCAATTCTCGAATCTTTACGTGCAACCGACTTCTGGAGGTGAGCCGTACAAGATGACCTTCTTCAACCACGACGCGTTCCACCCGAGATGGTCACCCGATGGTGAGTGGGTCGCCTATGTTTCCAACGCCAATGGCCTACCGCAGTTGGCCCTACTCGAGACGTATGGCGGTGCACAGCGAAGGCTCGAGATTTCTGACCGTCGTTGGAAGCGACCGATGGGCATCCTGTCGTTAAACACTCACGACGGTGCTACCGGTGAAGCAACCGCGGTACGCGTTCACTTAACAGCCAGTGACGGTAAATTTTACGCCCCGACAAACGCTTACGCGAGGGTAACCGGCGAAGGCGACAGGATTTTTCACTCCCGCGGGACCGCTAGGGTCGAACTGCCAGTCGGCACGGTGAATCTGACCGTGGTAAAGGGGTTCGAATTTTCCCCGGAAGAGCTAACGGCAGAAATCACGGCCGGGGAGGTCACAAACCTTACGGTCGGAGTCGACCCGTTGACCGACATGGCTGCCAAAGGCTGGTACAGCGGTTCGACCCATGTTCACATGAATTATGCCGGGAACCTACACAACACACTCGACAACCTGATGATGATGTCTGCCGCCGAGGACCAGGACATCGTCAATGAGCAGATCGCCAACAAAGACAATCGCATTTTGGACCATCACGTTTTCGTTCCCGGCGGTGGTGCACATCCGATATCCACACCAGAGCGCATCCTGGTAGTTGGACAGGAATACCGGCCGCCTTTCTATGGCCATGTCTTTATGTTCGGTCTCGAAGATCATTTAATTTCGCCGTTCACAACCGGCTATGAAGGCACGGCGATCGAGAGCCTGTACCCGAGCAACACCGATATGTTCCTTAAGGCCAAAGCGCAAGGTGCCACGGTCGGTTACGTTCACGCCTTCTTCGGAAACAGTGACCCCCTCGAAGGGGCACTCGGCGGTGCTAAGGGTTTCATGGTAGATGCGGCGTTGGGTACAACTGACGCCGTTGAGTGGTCTGGCGCAGGGCGAGCAGGATTCTTTCCCGTATACGCTGCGTGGAACAACGGTCTCCGTGTCACAGCCGTTGGTGGCGAGGATTCCATTAGTAATTTGCACGCGAGTAAACTGGTTGGGTCGGTGCGCACTTACATCCATACCGGTGAACGCGGCCTAACAATGGACGCTTGGTTCGAGGGACTTCGAGCTGGTCACGCATTCGTGTCAACCGGTCCACTCGTTGAGTTCACCGTTGATGGAGCCATCCCCGGCGAGACGGTGAACCTGCCCGAGCAAGGCGGCACTGTAGAACTTCGAGCCTGGGTCAGGTCGATCACCCCAATCGAACGCCTAATACTCGTTTGGAACGGTGATGTTATTGAAGAGGTGCTTTTAGAGGGAAACCGGCACGAGGCCGAAATGTCACGCACGCTGTCGGTATCCGGCAGCGGATGGTATCACTTACGTGTTGAGGGCCGCTCCGATGAACGTTTTCCTCTTGACGCTGATTTTGCGCAGGCATTCACCAACCCCGTCTGGATAACCGTTGGCGATCACCCGGTTCGGTCGCAAGAGTCTGCTGCCTACTCCTTGCGCTGGATCGATAAGCTACAAGGAATGGCTGAAGCTTGGCCCGGCTGGCGTTCAGTTCGGGAGCGGTCGCACGTCTTCGAGCAATTCGAACAGGCTCGCCAGGTGTATCGCGGTTTCATTGAAGAGTCACGATAGTTAACTTCGCTCGTGAATTGCGCCACAAGCCGGTATCTGGTAGAGTAGCAAGCACTTCGCGGGATTTGGCCGCCGCGTCGAAAACCTACTGAGTCACATCCGTGTGTAGGGCGCTGAGCGTAGGTGCCTCTTGGCTGCGACGGATGGCTGCCGTTCAGAAACCCCGCCCTACTCTGTCCGTAGCGAGCGAAAGAATGGTGGAGTTGGAGGGACTCAAGTCGAACACTTAAGGGGGAAGGCTTATGGCCCAACGAGGACGACCGACGCTCCAGAAACGCCAGAAAGAACGCGCTCGAGTCGAGCGACAAAAGGATCGGATGGCGCGGAAGGAAGCTGCCAAAGAGCGCCGTGCTAACGCGCCCGAACGTTCTAGAGATGCTGATCCAGATCTTGCTGGCATCATAGCCGGCCCACAGCCGATGCCCGATTGGCAGGCCGAGGCATTTGCCGAACTCGAGGCTGATGCTGATGAGGAACAGAAAGATTTGCAGGACGCTTGAGGCTCGGCGCATCACTAGTGCTCGCAAAGGCAATTCTCAACGAGCGTGACCAGAAGAGGTGCTGGTAACCTCTTCTTGCCAGTGGCCTAGCGTCTAACAGCGGTCTCAACGCCGCGCACTCGCCACGATGTATACGCCAACCAACTGACCGGTAATAGCACCAATAGGTAAGTCAAATACTGCCCATACCTGCCGTCTGGGCCATAGGGCTCAGTCGCCCAGTGGAGCGGTTCGCTATAGGGAAAAATGTTGGCCTCGGTCAACTCGTGAAATCCGTAAATGAATAGCTGTACAACGAAAACCATCAGAAAGATTGCGGTGACTTGGAAGAACCTCGTCAGATTCACCCGATGGCCATAGCGAGACCAGAGCCAAGCCACAAACGCGGCGCTCAGAATGCCAGCTGTCGCCCCCACAACGAGTTGTGCTGACCGCACTTGAAACAGCAGCGCGTTCATCAAAAGCGCTGCCTCCATCCCTTCCCGTGTGATCATTAGCAGTGTGAAGCCAAAAACTCCAAGGAAAGCCCACACGCCAGGTCTTTGGCTCGACTCCCGCAATCGCTCTTCAATTTCACCCTTCAGCTTCTTCGCGACACGCAACATATGGAATGTTAGCGAAGCCACCATCACACCTGCGGCAATTGCCAATACACCCTCCCACAAAGCCTGATTGGAAGCCCGTTGGAAGGCAATACCGGCCAAAATACTCAGGGCGATCGAAACAACGATGCCCCAATAAATGGCCGGAATAAGCTGCGCCCGGCCACTTTTTCGCAGGTAGGCCAAGCTAATGGCGATAATAAGAAACGCTTCGAGCCCTTCCCTGAGCGTGATAACGAAGGCTTGCAGCATGAGTCCTCACGGCTTTCCCACTACCAAATGCACCAATAAAATGAGATTCAGTCTCAGTATTAACTGGTAAGTCTACTGTCAAGGACGAGAATCGGTCAACTGTGATCGTTGCCCAAGTTGAGGTGCCAAGTTAAAGTTGTATAGAGCGAAACCACATCTATACGCGTGAGGCCAACAATGTCTTTACGATCTACCACTATTCATCTCGTATTCTGCTGCGTTGCCCTGCCTCTCATGGTTACGTCGGTCACGGCTCACCCCGTCGCTCAACAAAACCTGGACGAGAGAGCGCGCGCGTTGCAGAAAGAGACACCGCTAATCGACGGCCATAATGACTTCCCGTGGGCCTTACGGCAGAACGTTGAACGAGATTTGAATCGGTTGGATATTCGTGTTGCACAGCCGTCAATCCACACCGACATTCCACGATTGCGTGAAGGTGGGGTCGGTGCCCAGTTTTGGTCGGTCTATGTTCCAGCTAGCTTCGTCGGAGCTGATGCGGTCACGGCGACACTCGAAGAAGTCGACACCGTGCACCAGATGATGCGCCGCTATCCCGAAGCGTTCGAACTGGCACTCACGGCTGACGATGTTGAACGAATCTTTCGTGGCGGTAAAGTCGCTTCAATGATGGGCATGGAAGGCGGCCATTCAATCGATTCTTCGCTAGCAACGCTTCGCATGTTCTACCGGCTCGGTGTCCGCTACATGACACTGACCCATGGCAGTAATGTCCCATGGGCTGATTCCAGCACCGACGAACCGGTACTTGGTGGACTATCGCGATTCGGCGAGGAGGTCATCCGTGAGATGAATTGGCTCGGCATGCTCATCGACCTGAGCCATGTCTCGCCTGATACGATGCGGGACGCCCTCCGAATAACTGAAGCCCCGGTCATCTTTTCGCATTCCTCCGCGCGCGCGTTGACTGACGTGCCGCGTAACGTGCCAGATGACGTGCTTCGCCTGGTAGCCGAGAATGGCGGTGTCGTAATGGTGACCTTCGTGCCGCAGTTTATCTCGCCTGACGTCGCGGGCCATGGCCGAGCAGCCGAGGTGGAGGAGTTAAGATTGGAAGCCGCGTATCCTGGCAACGCGAACGCCATCGAAGCCGGAATGCAAACCTGGCTAGAAGCGAATCCGACGCCGCGCGCAACGCTCAGCCAGGTCGCCGACCACATCGATCACGTCCGCGACATCGCAGGGCTCGAGCACATCGGTATCGGCAGTGATTTCGACGGAATCTCAAGTGTGCCGGTAGGTTTAGAGGATGTGTCGACCTACCCGTCCCTGACGGCCGAACTGCTACGGAGAGGTTACACTGATGAGCACGTGATGGGCATTCTCGGCGTAAACGTGCTACGGGTGATGCGTGAAGCCGAAGCGGTCGCCGAACGTCTCCAACGTACACGACCGCCATCACCAACGCTTATCGAACACCTGGATGGGAGATAGCGAGATTCCTAATGAAATTCTGGATAAGCAAGATGTGGGAGAGTCGGTTACTTTCTGCCGCCATGATTGCAATGTGCTCGGCCACACAACCTTTGGCAGCCCAAACATTTTCCGACGAGCTGTGGAATGCTAACCAGAATGTGTACGATGCGATCCTCGAACACCCGTTTTTGACCGGAATGCAGGATGGGTCACTTCCTCCTGATATCTTCGCCTCCTACGTCGTTCAGGACACCCTTTATTTGCAAGCTTTCGCGGACGCACTAACAACTGCGGCCACCAAGGCTCCCGACCGGGCATGGGCCAAACAGTTAGCTGCCGATGCACAGGATAGCCTTGAAGAAGAGCGTCGGTTACATAGAGAGGTCTTTGCGAGTCTCGGTATAAGTGAGGCGGAGGCTGCGAAGATTGATTCGACGCCAAACGCTTTTGCTTACGCTAACTTCCTCATCGTCACCGCTGACCACCGCCCATTTGCAGAAGTGATCGCAGCCTTATTGCCGTGCTATTGGATTTACTGGGAGGTTGGGAAAGCGCTCCAATCCAGTGGTTCGCCGAACCCACTCTACCAAGCCTGGATCGACACCTATATTGCGCCTGGATACGCGGACACCGTTACCGCCGTCATCCAAATGGTCGACTCAGTGGCCGCGACCGCCGATGCAACGACCCGGGAACGGATGCACGAACACTTCCGCCGTAGCAGCAGTTACGAGTGGCTGTTCTGGGACGCAGCCTATCGGAGCCAGACCTGGCCATCTAGATAACCTGGATATGGAGCACTTAACCCGCCTGACGTGACGGCTTGGTAGGCTTACGCTTACTCTGAGCGAAGAACCGATCACAGGCTTGTGTGAACCGCTTGGTTATACGTTTTCCCTCCTCACCGTATGGCGGTGGGAGCCGCTTCCACTCTAGCTGAACCCGCTTGGCTTCTTCCACGCTCGCACGACGCTCGGCCGCAGGATCGACCTTGGCACCCATCGTATTGGCAGCTAGCGTCTCACGCCAACTGCTGGCTAGAAGCTCGGCTGGAGATAATTCGGTCTTAGTATCCACCTTGTCCGACACGAGCAGACTCTCAATCCGTTCACACAGCAGCTCCATCCTCTGTCGGCTCACCTCCGGATCGAGGTCCGTATCATGAAATGCCTCGGGAAACCTCTCGACGAGCCTACCGATCGAATCATGGAATCTGGAGTTGAGCTGCCGGGCACGCTGTTCCGGCAATCCATCAGCCTGCCCCCACTGACGACGAACGGCTGACACTTGGTCTGCCATATCCTCCGGTGGGGTTGGCGACGCCTCGCCTTTGGCAACTGATTCGAGAGGAAGAAGTGCTTCAAGCCTTGCGCACAACGTCTCACGAGCAGCAATCTGGTCAGCCAGCCGCGCTTCTTCCTGCTCGGTCAACCTTTCCGAAACTTTCGTGCAGGCAACTCGAAACCGTTGCCAGATTGCATCCGACTTGCTTCGCTTGACGGGCCCAATCCTCCGCCATTCCATCTCAAGCCGTCTAACCGTTTTTACTGCTTCAGCATCAGCCGAATCGGCTAACGCTTCAGCTTGTTTGCAGAGCGCTTCCTTATGGGAGTAGTTCTTTGCCCAGACCTCCTTCTGTTGATTGAGATTTGCTTTACGTCGTTCAAAAAACTGGTCGCAAGCTCCACGAAACCGCTTCCAGGTCGCTTGTGAGTGCTTCCTTGGCACTCCACCGATGGCCTTCCATACGGCCTGTAACTCCACGATACGCGCCGCCGTCTTGAGCCAATCGGTCGATGTCACCAATGCTTCAACCTGCTCACACAGCGCTATCTTCTTTATTAGATTTGCCTTCCTAGCTTTGGCTTGCTCTGCAAAATATGTTGCGCACCTCGCATAAGCCTGATCATGGGCAGTCTTGAAGCGCTGCCAAAGCTCAGCAGCTCGCTCACGAGGCACCGTCGCAACGGTTTTCCACTGGGCAACGACCTCACGCAACTCACGTGCTACCTCAGCCAAGTCTTCACGGTCGGCTAACGCCTCAACACGTTGACAAAGTTCTTCTTGGACATTTACATTTGCCCAGCGCCTCCAGGACTCGATCTCACGAAGCTCATACAGCTTCGGATGGAGCATCTTCTGCAATGCTTTCAACCGCGCCTCAAATGAAGTACGGTCGTGTTTTGTTGGCAAGGCCGGTGTATGCTCGAGTGCCTTGCGGACGTCTCGGTAGCC
Organism: Acidobacteriota bacterium; assembly: GCA_002730735.1. Taxonomy (GTDB): domain Bacteria; phylum Acidobacteriota; class Vicinamibacteria; order Vicinamibacterales; family UBA823; genus UBA11600. Next base: position 235,604 of record PCAU01000008.1, read on the forward strand.
GCGCTCCACCTGCTTCAATGTCATCACAGGCGAAACGGTGAGCGCCTCAAGCTGATCGCAACGCTGCGTCAACCGCGAGAGATTAATCCGACGCCGTTCAGTTTCTGAAGCGCGTATAGCTTCTTTCTTCGTGCGCAACGCATCGTTGATCGCATGGACCCGACCTCGGAGCCCCTCTGTCCAAGAACCTTCAAGCCTCGGCCATCCCTTCTTTAAAGACGGCCAGGTCGATGAGACCTCGTCAAGAGCGCCCGCGGCAACCTTCGCTTCTATCGATTCGAGATCCTTTTCGACCTGGTGTCGCCAGGAGAGAATCTCACTGAACATTTCATGACGCCTGAGCGCTGAGGCACATCCATCGTCGAACCGTCTCGTCAGTCCAGAGCTTTCCTCGACGCTTAACAACTCTGCAGCCGGTAACACATCCCAAGCCGTCTTTGCCGACTCCACCTCCGCCGGCACATCTTTACCCTCAGCGCGCTCGACACACTCGCATAGGGTGACCCGTGGCGCAGCCTGCTCGGCCCGCTTCTTGCGTCGCAGAGCCTCATCCGCCTGAGACCGATGATGCTCGTCAATACGTTTTCTTAGTACGGTCACCGCGGTCACGAATCGATTCGAGCAACCGTCTTCGGATTGATCGCCTCCGCCTAGATTAGACCAGGCGCTCTCCGCTTCGCGCAGTCCATCGATAACAACCGACCAGTCTTCAGAACCACTCAGACCTTCAACCCGTTCACAGAGTTCCACACGCTTGGCTTCGCTGTCAGCATCAGCACCGGCTACTATTTCTCGTTCCTTGACCACTGCTCTTGCTCGCCGGGCCACAATCTTATTCTTGGCACGCAAGGCGATTGCAGCTAAACCACGAGCTGCATCTGTGTTTGACGGCGGCGCTTCAGCCAATCGGCTAAACGCAGTAAGGGCAACATCCTTGTGATCGCTCTTTATTGCCACCGCGATAAGTTCACCGGTCTCATCGGTGCTAAGCCTTGAAAGCGCTTCAAGGCGTACGCCGTTATAGCCAGCGCGGCGCGCCAACCCACCGAGCAATTTAACTTCGGTCACCCGTGTCAAAGCTTCGGTGGCAATCGACTCATGGTCGGCGGCACGTGCCACATCAGCAAGGTCCCGTTGATCGGTAAGCGCCCTGAGTGCAGTAACGCCAATCGCGACATCGTTGGTGGTTGTTACTAGATCGACCAATATAGCGGCTGCCGTCGCGCGCACCATTTCATCCGCTTCTTCACGCACAATCGCCGTCAGCGCCTCGAGATCGTCCAGACGCTCAACTGCTACCTGACGCACTTTCGCGTCGACATCGCTTCTCAAAATTTCAAGCAGGATTTCGTCCGTATCCTCATCATCAGCAAGCTGCCGCACAGCCGCAACGCGAACCGCTGGGTCTTCGTGCTTCCACTCTGGGTTAGGCCGGATCTTATCGAGGATGCTCATCAATTCGTGTCAGCGTTAATATGCCACGTGTCCATAGTTTACAAAACCCCGACGAACTCGCGCCACTGGTCTAAGTAAGCCGGGCTACGCCAGGCGACTAGACAGGTTCGCCGATAATTATGCATACTCGAGGTCGGGTTGTGGACTGTCGGCTCCGTCAGCCTAGCCTGATCCCGACCCCTGTGGAATCAGAGGTTTCGGATCGCAATCCAAAATATATGAGTTCAGGCGCCCAGTGATGTTCATCTCGTTAAATTAAGGAGTCCCTCATGCCCCTGCGTGCTGTTATCGGAACTGCGTGTCTCAGTGTCCTGTTTGCTGCCGTCCCCGCCTCGGCCCAAAACCCGGTCGTCGTCATTGAAACCAGTGTTGGGAACATTACAGCCGAGCTCTATCGAGACAAGGCGCCGATTAGCGTTGAGAACTTTCTTGGCTATGTGGAGTCTGGGTTTTTTGGCGGCACGATCTTCCACCGAGTGATCAAGGGCTTCATGATTCAGGGTGGCGGCTTCACCCAAGAAATGATGCGGAAGGAGACCAACGCGTCGATCAAGAACGAAGCGACTAACGGCGTGGGAAACGAGCGGGGCACCTTGGCGATGGCACGTACCGGCGAAGTTGACAGTGCAACGGCGCAGTTCTTTATTAATACCGTAAACAATCGTGCTCTAAATAACCGAGGTACCGACCCTGCTCAATACGGCTACGCGGTCTTCGGCAAGGTTACTGACGGGATGAACGTGGTTGATCAAATTGAGAATGCAGCCACTGGGACGAGCGGACCCTATCGGGATGTGCCGTCAACGCCGATCGTAATCAACGCCATCCGTCTTCAGTAGTCACTTCCTGCCCTGGGCACCGCAACACGCGACGCCCAGGGCTGCCCCACCCGCTGCCGCGTCGTATCGCTGCTGTTGCCAATGGATAAGTCCATTTCTCGACTGTTTTTTTCGTTCGGCGCTTTTGAAAACCACGTTCGTGCGGCCCTGTACCGGGAAAAACCCGGCGAGGCGGCCCACCTTGATATGGCGCCCCGCCCACGCCGGCCGCTACACAAGGATAAGACTTCGTTACGTAAAGCGGCCGGCCTCCTTCTTCTATATCCTCTCGACGGAAAGCCCCACATGCTCTTAACTGAGCGAGCTGGCACGCTGCCTCGGCATGGTGGGCAAGTCTCGTTACCTGGCGGCACCCTTGAGCCTTCCGAGACTATCGAGGCTACGGCGTTACGAGAAGCATTCGAAGAATGTGGTGTGCAACCTGATACCGTACGCGTGTTGGGTACACTCACCCCGATTCAAATCCCGGTCAGTAGCTTTCTTCTATATCCTATCGTCGGTGCCATATCGGAGCGGCCCGAATTTCGACCCAACTCTAGTGAAGTCACCCGGGTCTTGGAAGCTGCGGTCCAAGTGCTCCTTGAGCCGGGTTGTCTTGGGCGCCGTCACCAGACACGCGACGGCATTGATATCGACGTTCCGTACTTCGATCTCTCGGGGATACGGGTGTGGGGTGCAACAGCGATGATAATCGCCGAGTTTCTTCACCTGCTCGGCTACGAACCCGACCCGTGGACCTGATCCGTCGGGCCACCTAACGATCCACACCGAACGACCGAAACAAGGGAAGAGTCCCTGGGTTGTCTCCCTCTCGTAGGTAAACCACCACTCCCCAGCGGCTAAGGAGGTACTCGCAGTTTGGCTCGTCGAAAGTCCAAGAAAAAAAGGGGAGCACTGCTCGATCTCACCGAAGGCGACGATTCACTGTCGCGCGGAAAGCGGAAGGGCAGCAGCGTGCCCGAAGAGCCCAGCGTCTCTCTGCATGAAGCTGCGGAAGCGCGCTATCTTAATTACGCTCTTTCGGTTATCACCTCCCGCGCGCTACCTGACGTTCGCGACGGGCTCAAACCTGTGCAGCGTCGCATCCTCTACACGATGTGGGACCAGCGTCTCACAGCTGATGTTAAGCATCGCAAGTGCGCCAAGGTGGTCGGCGACGTTATGGGAAATTACCACCCGCACGGCGACACGGCCCTCTACGATTCCCTAGTGCGCATGGCACAGCCGTTCTCATTGCGTTACCCCCTCATCGACGGCTCGGGCAACTTCGGGTCACTCGATGGCGACCGCGCAGCAGCGATGCGGTACACCGAATGTCGTCTCGCACGAGTGGCGGACGATATTCTTACCGAAATCGATCAGGGAACGGTGAGTTTCCAACCCAACTACGACGGTAGCCGCCAAGAGCCGACGGTTCTTCCCTCGCGTCTCCCCAACTTGCTCATTAATGGCGCGACCGGTATCGCGGTCGGCATGGCAACCAATATCCCACCGCACAACCTTGGCGAAGTCTGTACCGCGCTACTCAAGCTTCTCGACAGTGATTTCGAGCTGAGCTCGGTCCGACTATGCCAGTGGGTTAAAGGCCCTGACTTCCCGACCGGGGGTCAGATCTTGAACTCGCCCAAAGAACTAAAGAGTATCTACAAAACTGGCTCGGGTGTTATCCGTCTGCGCGCTACCTGGAAAACTGGACCCACTACGCGCAGTGGCAAGCTCGTCTACATCACGAGCGTGCCCTACACCGTAAACAAAGCGCAACTCATCGAGCGAATCGCCGCCGTGGCGTTAAGTCGCAAGCTGCCGCCGTTGCTCGATGTCAGGGACCTCTCGACCGACGAAATCTGTATTGCGCTAGAACTCAAGCGAGAAGCAGACGAGAAGATGGTGTTGGCCTATCTCTTCAAGCATACGCCGTTACAAACGAGCATCACCGTCAACCTAACGTGCCTTGTGCCAGAAGAACTCCCAGACGGTCGAGAGGTTGGCCGGCCCTATCAGCTCGACCTGCATGAAGCGTTGTTTAACTTCCTAAAGTTCCGGTTGGTTGTGGTCACCCGTCGGCTCGAGCACGAGTTGGCAGCGCTCAAACGACGGATACACATTCTCGAAGGCTTTGCGAAAGTCTTCGACGCCCTCGACGCCATCATCAAATTGATACGTGGCTCCGACGGAAAAGCCGATGCCGCAAAGAAAATAATGAAGCGGTTCTCGCTCGATGCGGAGCAAACCGATGCAGTCCTTGAACTAAAGATCTATCGGCTAGCACGACTGGAAATTCTTCAAATTCGAGAAGAACTCTCAGCCAAGAAACGACGGGCGCGAAAAATCGGTGGCTTACTAAAGGACGAAGAAGCTCGCTGGACGCTGGTCCGCGACGAAATTGTGGACATCCAAAAAACCTACGGGAGCGCGAAGGCCGACGGCCGCCGGACTGCCATTGAGCCCGACGAGGACGACGTCGAATACTCAGCTGAAGATTTCATCGTCGAAGAAGATAACTTCGTCATCGTATCGTGCGACGGTTGGGTAAAACGCCAGAAGAACCCCCCTGACCTATCTACAACCCGTCTACGTGAAGGTGATTCGGTGCTGAGCGTCCTAGCTGGCAGCACAAGATCGACGGCTGCGTTTTTCACTAACTACGGTACCGCCTACACATGTCGGATCATTGACGTGCCAGCATCAACCGGTCACGGCGAACCGATTCAACGGTTATTTAAACTGAAAGATGGCGAGCGGATCGTTGCAGCGGTAAGCCTCGACCCTCGAGCAACCACCGGCGACATTGTCGCCGCGACGGAGGATGATGTCCCCCCTGTGCACGGAGTCGCGGTGACCAGCGACGGCTACAGTCTGCGCTTTGGTCTCCAGTCGTTCGTCGAACCAAGCACCCGTACCGGGCGCCGGTTCGCTCGTCCCGCGAAAAGCACCGAGGTCATTGGTGTCGCCACCACGACCGGCGAAGAAATCTTGATCGTTGCGACGCAGCAGGCACGAGCACTCCTTTGCCGTGCTGACGAGATTAACTATCTCTCGGGACCCGGCAAGGGTGTAATCCTGATTAAGATCAAGCGGGACACCGACCGCGTGCTCGGCTTCGTGGCATCGACGGGCGAACGCGACCTGCTGACAGTGGAAACCAGCCGCAGCGCGACACAGACCATTAGCACCGCAAAATATGAGGTCACTGGGCGCGGCGGTAAAGGCCGGGAACTCCTTCAACGAGGACAATTCATGCGAGTCATTCCAGCCCAGCCCGAGGTGCCGGCCGTACCAGTCGACAACTGAGGCTGACATCTAATAGGCACATTTATGGCACGCAGCTATACAGCGAAAAACATCACAGTTCTCGAGGGACTTGAACCCGTTCGAAAGCGACCGGGCATGTACATCGGCGGGGTGGGTTCCCCTGGTCTCCACCATCTCGTCTGGGAAATCGTCGACAACGCAGTCGACGAAGCGATGAATGGTCACGCGTCATCGATCGCACTGACTTTACACGCCGACGGCGCCTCCGTGACAGTGAATGACGACGGCCGCGGTATCCCGGTGGACAGACACGCCAAGACGAAGAAAAGTGCCATGGAGGTCATTTTCACTACCCTGCACGCCGGTGGGAAATTCGAACAGGAAACCTACAAGACAGCAGGTGGCCTGCACGGCGTCGGTGCAAGCGTTGTGAACGCGTTGTCAAAGGAATTCGTGGCAACGTCCAAGCGCGACGGCCATCAATGGCAGCAGCGCTTCAAACGAGGTAAACCGACAGGACCGGTCAAGAAAATCGGCACCTCCCGCGGTACGGGTACCACTGTCTTGTTCAGACCCGACCCCACCATTTTCCCTAAGGTCCAGTTCGATCCTGCTCTTCTAGGCGAGCGTCTGGAAATTATCAGTTACCTCCATCAGGGCCTAAAAATTACTTTCGAGGACGAGACCAATAAGACCAAGGTCGTCCATCAGCACAACGACGGCCTAGTCGAGTACCTGCGGGGCCTTGTTTCGGAACGGTCGGCCAAAGTGGTCCATGAGGCCCCATTCGCGATGCTCAAGGATGCAAACGGCAGCGGGATCCGTATCGGCCTCGTCTTACACTGGACGGAATCAACCGAGGAGAACCTACGGAGCTATGTCAACGGGATCCCAACTGGCTCGGGTGGGACCCACGAGAACGGCTTCCGTGCGGGACTCGGTAAGGCGGTACGCAACTTCATAGATACCCACCAACTGTCACCTAAGGGAGTCACGATTACTGCGGAAGACTTACGCGAAGGGCTAATCGGCATCCTCAGCGTATTCATGGGTAACCCGCAGTTCCAAGGCCAAACCAAGGACCGGCTTAACAACCCCGAGCTGACAGCCGTCGTCGACTCGACAGTACGTCCGGTACTCGAGCACTGGCTGAACCACAACAGTTCCGTCGCTGAGGCAATCGTCGCGCGGGTCATTCTCGCAGCGCGCGCCAGAGAGGCAAGCCGTGCGGCTCAGGAGCAAGTTTCCCGTAAGAGCGCTACGTCGAATCGATTAAATCTACCCGGGAAACTCAGTGATTGTACTCGGTCAGGCGCGACCGATAGCGAGCTCTTCATCGTGGAGGGTGACTCAGCAGGGGGATCGGCTAAGCAGGGTCGCGATCGGACCCGTCAGGCCATTTTACCGCTACGCGGTAAGGTCCTGAATGTCGAGAGTGCCACGATCGCAAAAGTTTTGGAAAACAAGGAGCTCTCTGATTTGGTGACCGCACTCGGCTGTGGCCTTGGAAAAAACTTCGATTTGTCGCGACTGCGTTACGAACGGCTCATCCTGTTGGCCGACGCTGACTCGGACGGGAATCACATCGCAACGCTACTACTGACATTCATCTACCGTCATCTTCCGCAGCTCATTTCGAACGGCAAGGTGTTTCTCGCGCAACCACCGCTTTACCGGATCGACATCGGCAAGGAAACTCACTGGGCACTCGACACAGCCCAGCGTGACGCGGTCATCACCAAACACGGCAAGCCGGGTCCTGGAAAAGCCACGCCGGAAATTACGAGGTTCAAAGGCTTGGGCGAAATGATGCCCAAGGTGCTCTGGGAAACAACTATGAATCCAAAAACCCGGCGGCTCCTTAAGGTCAACATCACTGACCACATCATCACGGACCGGGTGATCAATAACCTAATGGGTAAAGATGCCTCAGCACGTTACCGTTTCATTACGGAGCGCGCCGACGAGGCTGACCACCTTGATATCTGATCGGCTCGAGACCACTGCCCACATGCAACTAGACGAGAGTCGGCCTAGTTAGTTCTGGTCAACTGAATCGGGAGTCTCCGCGGCGTGCACTATGGCCGCGCGCGGATTAGCAGCCGACTGAGCATCTGATCATCGTCCTCGTCGAACACATCACCAAAAACTTCTTCAATGATGTCTTCGAGTGTTACAACACCGAGCGGGGACTCATCATGTTGATACACCATGGCCAAATGGCTCCGGCGTTCCTGCATCACGCGAAGTACTCTTAGCAAGGGATCATTTCGACGCGCAGAAAGTACCGGACGGACAAGCGAGTGCCACTGATGCTCCCCCGCCAACCTGAACGCCATAAATTCCTTCGTGTGGAGCAGGCCCCTTACGAGGCCGTCCGCCTCACAGACCGGTAGTCGCGTGTGGCCAGATTTGACAACCACCGACATCACCTCATCAGCAGACTGCGACAGAGCCACAGAAGTAACGCTCTCCCACGGAAGTGCAATATCACCGACACTCTTGGTTTCAATATTCACGAGGTTAAGGATGTAGCGCTCATGTGCATCCGATAACTGTTCTGCGTCTCGTTCAGCGTCAGTCCTAGCTGCATTCCGGGCAACCCCAAACAAGCGCATGACGACCTTAGTGGACCATTCCAGTGTTGTCACAGCTGGTGATAGAAGGCGGTCGAGAGTCGTCAACCAGAATGCACCGCTCAAGCCAATCCGGTGGGGACTGCGCAACGCTAGGGCCTTGGGCGCAATCTCACCCACGACGACCGTCAGATATGTAAGGGGCACCACGACAATCGTGATTGCGATGAAATCTGCCCATGCGTTACTTAGTCCAAACTCACGCTCAAACACCGGGCTTAGAGTCTCGCTCGCGCCGGCGCCTCCAACAGCACCCGAGATTAGCCCTACCATCGTGATCCCGAGCTGAACGACCGAGAGTGTCCGTTCGGGGCGCTCACGAAGCGCCAGGAGACCAGAAGCCCCGGGATACCCAGCGTGCGCCATGGCACGAAGCTCAGGACGACCGACCGACACAAACGCAGTCTCTGTCGCAGAAAGCAAGGCATTCAACAGTAAACACAACGTGATAATGGCGATTTCCACCATAGCTTCTTTGCCTCACCCGCCCTGGTTGCGATGCGGGTAGTTAAAGGTATTAAATGCGGTAAGAAGGGTCTTACAACTCCACCATCATAGCGCAGCCCTTGCACTTGAGGGGACACTCTCTCTGAACGAAAACGACCTTAACTGCTACAGAGGTCAAAGGTCTGAGGCTGCACGGTCTCGTTGACCGACGCTTCGTTTGCTAAATGGCTGGCAGTCAACGATTGAGCGAGCACGCCGAAGACAACAGCAAATGCGGCAATCCGACTCATGCGTCGATTATTCGCCCACGCTTAATAAGGTGTTGCTTGATCTTGTCGTGGTACGCGAAGAGAGCCGGCGTGCCTCCAGAGTGGATGAAGACTAGCCGGGTGCCGGACGGCCAGCGACCAGCGGCGTGGTGGGCGAGCAACCCTGAGAAAACCTTAGCTGAGTAGACTGGGTCGAGTAAGATTCCCTCCGTCTCAGCCATTAGCATAAGGCCATCGAGACAACCTTCGGTGGCGTCACCGTACTCCTGCCCAATGTAGCCGTCGTGGATTTCGTAGCCCTCACGAGAACGGTCTGGATCGACATCGAGTAGTCGACAGATTCCAGCCCACCATTTCACCAAATTTTCCTCGCACTTTTGTTGAGACGCGTTCACGCTGATGCCGATGAGAGGACACTCAACGCCGCACTCACGAAGTGCCAGTAAGGTCGAGGTGAAGATGCCCCCAGTGCCGAATGGAATGTAAACCGCATCGGGCCTAATGTCCTGTAACTCGAACTGGTCAACCAACTCCAGTCCCGCGCGAACATATCCCAGACAACTCGTCGGCGTCGTTCCGCTGACCGGGATGTAGTAGGGCCGCTCTCCCTTCAACCGCAACTCTTCGCAAAATGCCAAGGCGTGTGATTCCAAGTCCCAGTGGTCCCTAGTCTCGACAAATCGAACCTCCGCACCCATTAGGTAAACCGTCAGGAGATTGGACTGAAACGCTTTCAATTCGTCACTACTTAGGACGAGCGCGCTCTTAAGTCCTAACTTCCTAGCAGCAGCAGTCGTCAGGCGTGCATGATTACTCTGCGCGCTACCGCAGGTAACCAATACGGTTGCACCCTGGGAGTTCGCCTTGGCCGTCTCGTATTCCAGCTTGCGTGGCTTGTCCCCGCCCAAGGCTAGGTCAGTAAGATCATCTCGCTTAATAAATAGATCAACATCCAAACGCTCACTCAGGTGTTTCAGATGAACTAAGGGCGTCGGCGTTCTGATTAACTCATTCCGGGGGTATTTGGCCAATACTTGCTGGATGGACTTGGTGACGGTCATGGGCCTTGGAATTATAGACACAGAAGGGACTACACTTAGGGTTCGAGGGTAATACTAAGGTTATTAGTGAGGGGGGCTCATGTGTGCACCACATGTCATTGAGACAGTTCGTCGAACAGTGTCGCGACGGGAACTGCTGGGCACCATTGGGACGGTCACCCTTGGCGCGGCGTGTGGGGGAACCGCTCCAGTTGAAACATCAACCGCGGTAAGTCCTGAGCCGCAATCGGGGAAATTCGACCAGATCTTCGACCTGACACATGTGCTCACAATGTCGATCCCAGTTTACCCGTCACTTACAAAACCACAGATGCGCCAGACTGCGAGTCTTGAGGAAAACGGCGTTTACAACAACGACCTGGTTTTCGGTGAGCACACCGGCACACATATCGATGCTCCTATGCACTTTGCTGAAGGTGGTTTAACCACGGATCAATTACCAGCCGAGCGCTTCTTCGCACCGCTGGTGGTCCTGTCAATTGCTGCACGGGCCAGCAGTAATCCTGACACGGTTGTGACTATCGATGACATTCTGTCTTGGGAGCAGGAACACGGCCGCCTGCCCGAAAAAGCGTTTGTAGCGATGCTGTCAGGGTGGGGAGACCGAATCAGCGACGCCGAAGCGTTCACGAACGCAGACGAAGCAGGAGTAACACACTATCCCGGCTTCAGTGGAGAAACGGCTTCGTTCCTTTGTGAAGAACGGGACATCGTCGGTGTAGGTGTTGATACATTCAGCCTCGATACCGGTAACGCTGAAGGCTACCCAGCCCACCGAACATTCTTGCCTGCTGGAAAATACGGCGTTGAACTAATCGCAAACCTCGACACTGTTCCGGCAGCGGGTGCAACCATTATCGTGGGTGCGCCAAAGCATGAGCGCGGGTCGGGTGGTCCAGCGAGGGTTTTCGCAGTGAATTAAGCTGGTCGGCGATAGGAGCGGACATTGAAATGCGGACCGTAGCGGTTTTCGCGATAATCGCACTGGCGGTGGTGACCGGCCTGACCCAAACCCATCTAGGATCCATCCGTGGCACGGTAACCGACTCGACTGATGCCCGTATTGCTGGGGCCACAGTGGAGGTCGTAAACACCTCGACCAACATACGTCGTGTCATAACTACCAGTGGCGAGAGTGCCTTCGTTTTTTCGCAGCTGCCGCCCGGCGAATTCAGAATCTCAATCGGACGGGACGGATATAAGACCCACGTTAGTCGAGTGGTGCTCCAAGTCAGTCAGCGACTTCGTCTAGATGCTCAACTTGAGCTCGGTGTGGTTACAGAGCAGGTGATCGTAACCGCACCCGATACACCGATTGAGCTAGATTCCTCTGCATTAACGACGGTTATTGATAACCAGCAGATTGTCCAGTTACCCCTCGACGGACGGAATTTCCTCGAACTCGCGTTGCTCGCAGCGGGAACCTCGCCGTCTCCACAAGGGTCGGCAGCCTCGGTTCGTGGTGACTTCGCCATGAGCGTCAACGGCGCGCGCGAAAATGCAAATGCGTTCCTACTCGATGGTGCTTACAACGTCGACCCTAAACTGAACACCCCGGCCGTGCGACCGACAATCGACGCGATCAAGGAATTTCGTATCCTGACCAGCACGTACGATGCGTCTTTTGGCCGTCATGCCGGCGCCCAAGTCAACGTGACGACAAAGACTGGTGCCAATCAGTTTAGTGGTACGGCCTACGAGTTCTTCCGCACAGAAGCGCTAAATGCTAGGAATGCGTTCGCACCAACCGACGGCCCGGCACCAGACTACCGACGGAATCAGTTCGGCATGTCACTCGGTGGACCATTGATTGAGAACCGGACATTCTTTTTCACCGATTACGAAGGCCTGCGACTCAAAGAGGGGGTCACCAAGATCGCAAATGTGCCGACGCTCGCCGAGCGGCAAGGTGATTTGTCAGCCAGCCTGCTTACACCACCAACCAACCCGTTCACCGGCCAGCGTTTTCCAGGCGACGTCATTCCGGCACCGTTCTTGAATCCAATTGGCAAAGCAATCGCCAACCTCTACCCGCTCCCGAATCGTAATGTTCCCTTCGAAAACTACATCGCGTCGCCTAACCAGCGTGACCGTAACGATCGCTTTGATGCCCGAATCGATCACACGCTCGGCCCTGGGTCCGGACTGACAGCGCGCTATAGCTTCGGAGATCGGCGGTTATTTGAACCGTTCTCGGGGACAGGTTTCGCCGAGGTACCGGGTTTTGGGTCAAACATTGAACGCCGAGCTCAGAATCTCATGGTCAGTCAGACCCAAGTCATCTCGCCGGCCGTTGTGAACGACCTGCGGATAGCGTTCAGTCGGGTGTCTACTGGCGTATTTCACCAGAATTTCGGTAACAGCCTTAACAGCACTGTAGGACTGCCAGAAATGTCGACTAATCCTCGGGATTTCGGCCTTAGCTTTATTAAAGTCACCGGCTACTCACCCATCGGCGACGAGTTCAATAATCCGCAGCATAGCGAGACCAACCTTTTACAAGTATTGAACTCGCTTAGCTTCGTTCGTGGACGTCATCTACTGAAAGCCGGTTTTGATGCACACTTCACCCGCCAGAAGGCATTCCGTGATGTCCAGTCGCGAGGTTTTCTAACATTCACCAGCCAACCGTACTTCACAGGTAACGCGCTCGCCGATCTCCTGCTTGGTCTACCCCTCATGACAGGGGGCGCCACACTTGACAACCGCCAGCAGCTACGCACTGAGAGCTTTAACGCATTCTTCCAGGACGAGATTAGGCTCAACTCTAGCCTTACGGTGTCCGCCGGTGTTCGGTACGAAGTCACTTCACCCCCTGTCGACACCAATGATCGTGCAAACGTTTTTGATCCTGTATCACAGGCGGTCGTCCGAGTGGGCACCAAGGGTATCCCTCGTGGTGGCTATGCAACCGACTACAACAACATCGCCCCGCGCTTCGGGCTCGCGTGGACGCCCGGTATGAGCAACAACACTGTGGTTCGCGGTGGATATGGGATTTACCACAATCGAACGGCCTTAGCACCTGGCGAGGGGCTGTATTTTAATCCCCCGTTCTTCGATTTCAACTTGTGGTATCCGTTACCGGGGGCTCCGCTGACACTAGCTAACCCATTTCCGACTCAGTTTCCGATAGCGACGCCTCCGTCAGCGTTAGCATTCGATCGCAACCTAAAGACTCCATGGCTACAGCAGTGGAGCCTTCCAGCACCAGTTCGGCAATCGACGGTCGGTGGAGGTGAATTACGTCGGCTCAAAGGGGCACAATTTGCTCACCGCGCGAGACATTAATCAGGCCGCGCCGAGCCCACAACCCTACAACCTGCGGCCAAATCCGCAGTTCGGCGACATTGTTACATTAGAGTCAACCGCCACATCGCGTTACAACGCTTTGCAGCTAAAGGCTCAGCAGCGAATGCTCAACGGTCTTACGATGCATGCCGCCTACACCCTCGGTAAAGGGACCGACGATGCCTCGGATTTATTTACGAGTGCAGGCGACCCCAATTTTCCACAGGACAGTAATAATCCGAAAGTCGAGAGTGGGCGCTCGAGTTTCGACATCAGACATCGTTTCTCGATGAGTTTCTCCTACGCCCTGCCGTTCGGCCTAGACCAGCGGTTCGTTATCGATGGCCTGGCCTCTCATATCTTCGGAAACTGGACGGTCGCCGGTATCTTCACGGCACAAAGCGGCTCACCATTCACCGTGGCGCTCCTTCCCGAAGTTGACAACAGCAACACAGGCCGCGCCGCACTCGGGTTCGGGATGAACGACCGACCGAATCTTGCCGGAGACCCAGTCCGTCCGAACCCATCGGCCACTGCTTGGTTTAACACCACATCATTTAGTCTCCCTCCGTACGGCAGCTTTGGGAATGCAGGTCGTAATATCCTCGATGGACCGGGATTCCAAAATCTCAACTTAGCACTGCTCAAGCAGGCGTCTCTCAACAAAGACCTAGATGTACAGATTCGGCTCGAGGCGTTCAACGTCCTAAACCGAGTAACCCTTGGACTGCCCGATGCATTTCTTGGTTCACCAACTTTTGGACGTATCCTTTCAGCCGGTTCTGCCAGGCGTTTACAACTCGGACTGAAATTGATCTATTAAGCACAAGAAACAACAGAGGTGGAGTTCTCCCGCCAAACGTTGGGTAAGGCGCGGTCACCACTCGCAGTCATTGCCCAACGATTCCTAAGAGGACAGCGAATCAGAATCGTCAGTCTGCCGACTCAAATGGTCAAGCATTCTTCACCTTGACGGACAAAACATGTGCATACTAAGGTCAGGTTGGCTGTCATTCGGACTCCTTGAACGAAATGACAAAACTTAGTCCTCGTCACCTCAATCGCGTTGCTCTCTGGGTTAGCTTGACGGCTTTTTCTGTCGTGCCTGCAACGGCGAACGACTGGCCCGATTGGCGAGGGCCAAATCGTGACGGCACCTCCCTCGAAACTGGTCTGATCGCAACCTGGTCACCAGACGGTGAAAACTTAGCTTGGAGAGTGCCCTATGGTGGACGCTCCGGCCCGATCGTTAACAACGGACACGTGTACATCCAAAACGCCGTCGGTGAGGGTGAAAACCTCCAAGAACGACTAATGGCGTTCGACGTGAGTAACGGAGCACTCCTCTGGCAGCACCGGTTTAATGTGTATTTGAGCGACGTGCCGCCTCACCGGGTGGGTTGGGCATCGCCAGTTAGCGATGTCGTTACTGGACACCTCTACGTTTTCGGTGCTGGGGGGAGCTTGCTATCCCTTACTGCTCATGGGGAACTACGCTGGGAGCGATCGTTGAACGAAGAGTTTGGTCTCATTACCACCCACGGTGGGCGCACCGTGTCCCCAGTTCTCGACGGCGACCTAGTGATCATCAGTGGGCTGTCCTCGGGATGGGGCAACCAAGCAATTGGACGTCACCGCTTCATGGCTTTTCACAAGGACACCGGCGAGACTATCTGGGTAAGCACACCGGGCGGCCGCGCCTTTGACACAACTTATTCAACTCCGATTATTAGCGAAGTCGGCGGAACCCGACTCCTCATCGCTGGCGGTGGCGACGGCACCGTCCACGCACTCCAACCGCAAACGGGTCAACCAGTGTGGAATTTTTCGATGAGTAAACGCGGTATTAATACTGGTGTCGTGATCGCGGGTGACCGAGCTTTCGTCAGCCACGGGGAGGAAAATCTCGATACCAGTGAGATGGGATTACTTGCGGCGATCGACGCCACAATAACCGGCGCCCTCGGTTCAGACGCCGTTGCTTGGCAGGTAACCGGCGTTCTCAGCAGTTACTCCTCACCCGTCATCGACGGTGATCGGATCTACCAAGTAGACAACAGCGCAAACCTGGCAGCCTTCGATACCTCGTCGGGAAGCAAGCTATGGGAATTAAACATCGGCACGATTCAACGTGCATCACCGGTTTTGGCAGACGGTAAGCTGTACGTCGGGTCGGTGACAGGACGCTTTTTCGTCCTTGAGCCAAGTCGAGATGGAGCCGAGATCCTGTCGGAAGTCCAACTAGGCACTGTGACTGAACCCGAAGAATTGTTGGGGTCACCCGCTATCGCGAATGGACGTGTTTATGTCGTCACAGACCGAGCTCTATACGCGATCGGCCCCAAGGTGCCACGTGTCGAGCGCCGCCTACCGACACCGGCTTCGCTCCCAACGTCAACCGACCCAGTAGCCCATGTCCGTGTTTCACCGACTGAACTGGTTGTTGAGCCTGGACAGCTGGTGTCGCTTCGAGTCGACCTATTCGATGCACGGGGACAGTTGTTGCCCCAAAGCGAGGTGACCTGGGCACTTGATGGGCTTGACGGACGGGTCACGGCCAATGGCGAGTTCCTTGCCGAACCCACTACGGGTGGCCAAGCTGGGTCGGTAACAGCAACGGTCAATAACGTCACCGGAGGTGCGCGGCTACGGGTGATCCCAGCCCTCCCCAATACATACGATTTCGAAGGAGATGCGCCAGGCAGTTCGCCAGCGTTCTGGATTGCGTCAGCCGGAAAATTTGAAGTCCGAGACGTGGATGGTAGTCGCGTTTTGGTTAAGAAATCAGATAACCCGTTCACTCGTCGCGCGCGGGTGTATAACGGCGCTGCCCAACTCTCCGACTACACAGTCGAAGCGGACATCTCAGCAATCCAGAGCCGGCGCCAGATGGGTGACGCTGGGGTCAATGCTCAGAGGCATACACTGGTCCTGATGGGCAACCATCAGCGGCTGGAACTCCAGACCTGGCAACCCGAGACCGTGCGTACCGTTACAACCCCTTTTGCTTGGGAACCGGATACATGGTACCGCCTAAAGCTCAGCGTCGAGAATCTTGACGATGGTCGTGTCCACGCACGCGGTAAGGTGTGGCCACGTGCCGATGCGGAGCCAGACGACTGGACCCTGCAGATGGTCGATGAAAATCCGCATCAACAAGGTAGTCCCGGTATTTACGCAAATGCGCCCTTCGAGATCTTTTTCGACAACATCCGAGTGTATGAAAACTAGTAATCAAGCACCGGGTATTTGGAGTAGGAGTTGGTAGTGATGCGACGACGATTGCCTTGGTTCGGCGCCGTTGGTGCGTTCGTTGGTCTACTCAACATTTTCGTTGTGGCGCAGGAGTCATCGTCACAACAGAGTGACTGGCCGATGTGGGGCGGGACACCTGACCGAAACATGATTTCAAACATGGTCGGTCTCCCCAGCGACTGGGATATAGCCACCGGACACAACATTAAGTGGGTAGCTGAACTTGGTTCGCAGACTTATGGCAATCCAGTCGTCGCCGAAGGAGTCGTGCTGGTAGGCACAAACAACGAAGCAGTTAAGGACCTACGGCAGCAAGGTGACATGGGCGTTCTTATGGCCTTTCGTGAGGAAAATGGCGAATTGCTTTGGCAACATGCCAACGCGAAGCTAGCCGCGGGCCGGGTGCACGACTGGCCCTATCAAGGCGTGTGTTCGTCCCCACTGGTCGAAAATGGTGTGGTTTATTACGTCTCGAATCGAGGCGAAGTATTGGCACTCGATATCGAAGGTTTTCGAGACGGCGAAAATGACGGATGGGTAACAGACGAACCCTATTCGAGCGAGATTGATGCCGATGTTATTTGGCGGTTCGATATGCTCGAGGAAGTTGGCGCATTTCCCCACAACATGTCCAACTCGTCGCCCGTCGTCTACGGTGATTTAATTCTTGTAAGCACCTCAAACGGTCAGGATGAAAGCCATGTGAACATCCAGTCACCCATGGCGCCGGCAATTATCGCTTTGAATAAAACGACCGGCGAATTGATTTGGGAGGACAACTCCGTGGATGACCGCATTCTCCACGGCCAGTGGGCATCGCCAACGGTTGGGACAATTGGCGGCGTCGACCAAGTAATCATGGGGCAGGGTGACGGTTGGATACGCGGCTACGAGGTAACATCGGGCGAGAAGCTTTGGGAATTTGACACGAACCCGAAGGACTCTGTCTGGCCACGAACACGTAATGAGCTCATCGCCACGGCAGTTGTTTACAACGATCTCGTTTATATCGCCAACGGACAGGACCCGGAACATGGCGAGGGAATCGGTAATATGTATGCGATCGACGCTACGCAGCGTGGGGATATCACTGAGCTGGGTCGTGTCTGGTACTACACGGACATTCGCCGGACAGTGTCGACTGCAGCAATCTACGATGGGCTGATCTACCAACCGGACTTCAGTGGCTTCCTCCACTGCCTGGATGCGAAAACCGGAGAAGTTTACTGGGTTTACGACACGTTCGCCGCCATCTGGGGCTCACCTCTCGTAGTCGATGGCCGCGTCTATCTAGGTGATGAAGACGGGGACGTTGTCGTGCTGAAAACCGGCAAGGAACTTGAGGTTATTGCCGAGAATTACCTCGGCAGTGCCGTTTACAGTACTCCGGTGCCAGCCAACGGCGTACTCTTTCTAGGCTCCCGTAATCAACTGTTCGCTCTCGTCGAAAACTGAGACGAAGTACATGCAGCGACGTTCAAAGAGAAAGCTGCCAAGGACAATTTCAATGCGTGCGGTAATTATGGTCCTAGCTTTGATCATGGCTAGTGCTGCCGACGGGGCGTCGGGTGCGGACAGTCAGCCCTTGCCAAACGAACCGCGATCGACTGTTGATTGGCCACAGTTCCGAGGTGACCTATCACTGGATGGGGTTTCGACATCACCAGTGCCTGATGACCCTCAACTGCTGTGGACCTTTGATACGGGTGAAATGGTGGACTCATCAGCAGCAATCGCTAATGGTGTCGTCTACGTGGGCACCTACGCCGGTGACCTCATAGCTCTCAATCTTAGTGATGGCTCACCCCGCTGGCGCTACCATGCGTCAGAATGGGGCATCGGTGAATCATCTCCAGCCGTGGTAAACGGCACCGTCTACATTGGAGATCTCTCTGGAGTGCTGCACGCCGTTGACATCAACACCGGTAAGGCTCGCTGGACCTTCGAGACAGAGGCCGAGATCAAATCCTCACCCGTCCTCGTCAACGGCATCGTCCTCATCGGATCATACGACAGCCATCTATATGGCCTCTCGGCAGACAGTGGTAACCCGATCTGGAAGTTTGAAACCAGCAGTTACGTCCACGCCACGCCGGCAGTCGTCAACGGCATCGCATATTTCGGTGGATGCGACGAAGAATTCCGAGGTGTGCGGGTGAGCGACGGTGAGGAAATCTTCGCAGTCTCCTCCGGCGCCTACACCGCTGCTTCTCCCACAATCATAGGCACGACCGCGTTTTACGGCACTTTTGCCAATGAGGTGTTAGCTCTCGACCTCGACCAAGGGGTGATTCGATGGCGTTACGAACATCCCACTCGTCACTTCCCCTTCTACTCGTCCCCAGCCTTTCACAACGGACTCGTTGTGCTCGGAGGACGCGACCGGATGGTGCACGCACTCGACGCTGAGACCGGTAAATCCCAATGGGTCTTCACCACACGCGGTCGAATTGATTCGTCACCAGCAATCGCTGGTGATCGCGTTTATGTTGGCTCCAATGACGGGCGACTCTACGGCCTTGCCCTGTCCGATGGCACGCACGAATGGGAATACGAAATCGGATCATCCGTGAGCACCTCTCCGGCGATCGCTAGCGGCCGAATCGTTGTCGGCGCTGAAGACGGACTGATCTACTGCTTCGGATGAGGACTCGGTATCCGCCCCGGTGTCCGTTGACTTCCACCTACGTGCTTGGTACAGGCAAGGGTGCCGTCAGGGCAACCGGTTTCTAAGGAATTCCGGATGAAAACGTCGCAAACCTGCGCACCATTCGCCGTGGTTCTGCCGGAGAACCGAACGCACAAAGCTGACTCCGCCCTCCACCGAGAATGCTAATTGGTTGACAGGTTAAGCTGGTATTAGCTCTATTGTTGTAGTAGAGTCTCCCGCCGGCGTTCATATGACGGTGATCATACCGTGAAGACTCCTGAAGGCAAAAAATGCCGAAAAAACTACCTAAACACGCATTTGAGCCAGTGAGACTAGTCGCATTTTGGAGGATCGCGAATCATGGAAGTTAATCGAAGAAAATTCATGGCATCCGTAGGGGGTGTGGCTGCAGTCGAACTGATGTCGCCCGAAAACCGGGCGGAAGCTGTTGAGCATTTTGCTTCGACAGAGCTTGACAAGTGGTATATCGACGAGTTCGGTGAAACCGCCGCGTTATCGCCGATCCGTCCGTCGTGGTATCAGGCGGGCGGCGGCGGACAGCAGGGTCAAGAGGGCCCACCGGCGCGTGGGACCGGCCGCGCGTTCCGTGATGGCTTTTCCCTGGCTGAGATGCCGGCGAAACCAACATTGGTCGATTTCTATAAGTATCGCTTCGCGCCGGCGCAGCATGTCATCCGCAGTGCTTCCCACGCACTCAAGGAAGGTCACCCCGAACGGACTGTCATGGCGTGCTTGTTGCATGATGTGGCGCAGGCACTCGTTCGGTCTGACCATGGTTGGTGGGGTGGCCAGTTGTTTGAACCGTATGTGGACGAGCGGGTTAGTTGGGGCGTCCGCTACCACCAGCCGCTCCGTTTCTTCCCAGACCCTGCGGTCGGCTACGAATATCCGGAGTTCTACAATCGGATCTTTGGCGTCGATTACGAAGTAGACGACTACATCAAAGAAGCATACAAGTTTGCTCGCGGCCACAAGTGGTACATGGAAGCACGTTTCGTCACGATGAACGACGAGTACGGCTTCGACCCCAACGTGCCGGTGTCGCTTGAACCGTTCATTGACATCATCGGACGTCAGTTCAAACAGCCAAAAGAAGGTCTCGGCAATGACAATAGTCCGTCGGCCCACATGTGGCGGACGATTATTAATCCGAATCGACCCCTTTAAAATGGGTCCGTACAGTAAAAAAAAGGCCGAGGCATACGCCTCGGCCTTTTTTCTGTACGGTATATAGGAAAAACTATCCTCGGAGCACTACTCTAGTAGTCCTGCCGCCCGTGCCCATCGATATTTCGCCCCCAGTACGTTGACCGGAAGTTGCGTCGTATACGGATACGCCACGATCCCCCGATCGTAGAGGTATTCCGAAGCTTCTTCCACCTCGACGTCGCCGACGAGCGATGCCACGATCGGCTTGTGAATCCCCTTGGCGCGCGCCTCTTCTACGACTTCTGAGGCAAGCTTCGCGAAGACCATCGGCGGCGTAACGATCGTATGCCAGTAGCCTAAAATAAGCGCATGGACGCGATCGTCTTCCAAACCTAGCTTGATCGTATTCCGGTAAGTAATCGGTGGCTCACCACCAGTAATGTCCACCGGGTTACCCGCTGCACCAAACGGTGGGATGAATTCCCGAAACGCCGCGTCCAAGTCCTTCGGCATGCTCATCAATTGCAGGCCATTATCGATGCATGCGTCTGACAAGAGCACGCCAGAACCACCTGCGCCGGTAATGATGATGATGTTCTCCCCCTGCGGCGTCGGCAGGACCGGTAGCCCACGCGCAAACTGCAGCATGTCGTTTAGCGTTCGCGCACGGATCACACCCGACTGCCGCAGCACGTCATCATAAACCTTATCGTTGCCGGCCAAGGCACCGGTGTGCGACGCGGCGGCCCGTGCACCCAGTGCCGTTCGTCCCGCCTTAAGCACCACAACAGGCTTTTGTTTCGATACACGCTGAGCCACCTCGGCGAAGGCGCGACCATCCTTCAAATCTTCAACGTGCATAGCAATCACTTGCGTGTTGTCGTCTTGTTCAAAAAAGGTGAGCAGGTCGTCTTCATCGATATCCGATTTGTTACCCAACCCAACGATCGCTGAGACACCCATCTTGGCCGACCGGCTAAACCCGATGATCGCCATGCCAACCCCACCACTCTGTGAAGAAAGAGCCGCCTGCCCCTTCACATCGTAAGGTGTGCAGAACGTTGCACAGAGATTTTCGTGTGTGTAATAGAAGCCGTAGATATTCGGTCCCATGACACGCACGTTGTGCTTCCGCGCCACCGCGACCATCTCGCGCTGCAACTCGATTTCGCCCACCTCAGCAAAGCCCGAGGGGATCATGACAGCGCCAGCGATGCCCTTCTGACCGACCTCTTCCAGTGCGCCGGCTACAAACTTAGCGGGAATCGCGAACACGGCGATATCAATAGAGTCGTCGATGTCCTTGACGCTCTTGTAGCACTTGTGTCCGAGAATCTCGTCGGCCTTCGGATTGATCGGGTAGATCTCGCCCTTATAGCCACCGTTGATCAGGTTCTTCATTACCGAATTGCCGATCTTGCCTTCCTCACCAGACGCGCCGATAACGGCCACTGCCTTAGGCTTCATGATACGGACCATCGAAGCTAGGATCTCTTGTTGCGACGGTCGCGGCCGTGGCTCGGGTAATTCCTCAGTCAGCAGAATCCGCACGTCGACGGCCGTCACCGAGTCCTTGGTAGCGAACACAGGATTCAAATCCAGTTCATGAATTTCTGGAAAATCAGCGATCAGTGTCGACACGTTCTCGATGAGCGCTGCTAGAGCCTCGCGGTTCACCGGATCAGCACCCCGGACACCACGTAAGACCTCGGCCGCTTGGATCCCATCGATCATCGATAAGGCATCCTCTCGGTTCGCCGGTGCTAACCGGAACGTGACGTCCTTGAGCACCTCGACCAGAACGCCACCCAGTCCAAACGCGACCAACTTTCCGAAACTTGGGTCAGTGACGGCACCGATGATTACTTCCTGTGCGGCCGGCAGCATCTGCTGAACTTGTGCGCCAGTGATATCAGCATCTGGCTTGTACTCACGGGCACTCTTGCAGATCGCCTCGTAGCCCTGCACCACTTCGTCGGCCGTCGTTAGTCCAGTCAGAACGCCACCTGCTTCGGTTTTGTGCAGGACATCCTTCGAGACAATCTTCAGCACTACCGGATAACCAATACTGCCAGCCAGCTCGGCGGCTTCCCCACTGGACGTGGCCAGGCCCTCCTTGGGCACCGGAATACCGTAGGCATCGCAGACTTCCTTACTCTCGGTCGAGGTCAACGACGCACGCCCAGCTGCACGTGCTCCATCCAATATCGCTTTGACTACTACGTGATCATGACTCATGAATAAATCCGCGCGCCTCCTGTTCTACCCCTGGCTAAATGGCACCCGCTGTCCGGGCTGCCGCGATTTCTGCGCTGTCACAGCCGACAACATCTTGAAGAATCTCGTTAGTGTGCTCACCAAGTCCCGGCGACGTCGTCACCTCGACAGGCGAATCCGACAGCTGTAATGGACACCCCACCGTACGGAACGCGCCGCGTTGTGCATGCTCGACCTCGACAACCATGCCACGGGTCATGAGTGACTCGTCCTCAATAAGCTCTTTCATACTCATGATCGGTCCGCACGGCACATTGACCCCGTTCAGGAGACGCATAACCTCGAGCTTGTCGTACTGCCGCGTCCACTGCTCGATGATTTCAAAGCATTCATTAAGGTGTAACAGCCTTGCCTCCGGCGTGGCAAAGGCTGAGTCGGTGATGAGTTCTTCACGACCGACCAGCTTCATGAGCGGCTCCCAACCAGGCGGCTGGATCATGACATAAATGTAGTCGTTCGCCCCGCCGCCCTTACACTTCAACGCTTTACCTGGCTGTCCGCCACCCGAAGCATTGCCTGAACGAGGCACTGTGTCGCCGAACGTCTCGTTCGGATACTCCTGCAGTGGGCCCTGCAGCAGGCGTTGCTGATCACGCATTTTGACCCGACAGAGGTTCAAGACACAGTCTTGCATCGCAACCTCCACCCGCTGCCCGCGGCCGGTCTTCTCGCGTTGGATCACCGCAGCTAACACCGCCGCTACCAAATTCATGCCCGTACCCGAATCACCGATCTGCGCACCAGTACTCGTTGGTACGCTGTCTTCGAAACCGGTCGTACTCATCGAGCCACCCATCGCCTGCGCCACCGACTCGTAGGCTTTGCAATCAACGTAAGGCCCTGGCCCAAAGCCTTTGCCCGAGGCATAAATGATTCTTGGGTTAATCTCGCGGATCGTCTCCCAAGAAAAGCCCTGACGATCGAGCGCACCAGGCGAAAAATTTTCGACCAGAACGTCTGACTTGGCGATTAGTTTACGGAAAATCGCCTGACCTTCTTCAGTCTTCGTGTTCAAAGTGATACTTCGCTTGTTGCAGTTCAGCATCGTGAAGTAGAGGCTGTCCGCGTCGGGCATGTCACGCAATTGGGAACGCGTAATGTCACCCCGTCCTGGCAACTCAACCTTCACGACGTCCGCGCCAAGCCACGCCAGAATCTGTGTGGCCGACGGGCCTAACTGGACGTGGGTCATGTCCAAAATTCGGAGTCCTTCGAGTGCTTTACCCATATCCTCATTCACCTATTTGTACATCGTCTGATTACGAGTACCCGGTGCCCATTCTTCCCGGTCGACCCAGATGTTGACGAGCGCTGAAGTGCCACCACGAACGGCTTCACGTGCACGGTCGAGCGCCGGCCGGATGTCCTTGGGATCCCGAACAGCTTCGCCGTATCCGCCTAGCATCTCCGCGAACTTTTCGAACTCAACGTCACCGAGAAGATTGCCGACATTGCCACGTTCAGCGCCGTACTTGTTGATCTGGCCGCACCGGATCTGGTTCATCGCCGAGTTGTTTCCAATAACCCCCAAAATCGGTAATTTGAACCGCTGGCACGTTTCCAGATCCCAACCGGTCAGCGTGAAGGCTCCGTCGCCGAAGTAGCAGAGGACTTCCTTCTCCGGATGGGCATGCTTGGCAGCCATGGCGAACGGCACACCAACCCCTAGGGTGCCGAGTGGACCAGGGTCCATCCAGTGGCCTGGCTGGTGCGGCTGTACAGCTTGGGCCGTGATGGTAACAACATCGCCGCCGTCACCAATGTAAATCGTGTCGTCGGTGAGAAATTCGTTTAGTTCGTAAGCTACTCGATACGGATTGATCGGCACGTTCTCCGATTTGAACGACGGCATCAGCTTCTCGTACGCCACCTGCTCAGCCGCGCGGAGTTCGTCGAGCCACGCTTGCCGTTTCTTGGCCCCGTTGTCTGTAGTACCTGTCGTCGCCGCCAGTACCGACGCCAGCACTTGGCCGATATCGCCGACGAGTCCGAACGAGATGTCTCGGTTCTTGCCAACAGTCCTGTAGTCCATATCGACCTGGACGACCGTCGCCTCAGACCCGAGCCGACGGCCATAACCCATCCGGAAATCGAATGGCGTGCCAACAATGACGATGACATCAGCCTGGTTAAACGCCATCCTCCGGGTTCTGTGGAAATGGTGCGGGTCTCCAGGTGGAAATGTGCCACGCCCAGAACCGTTCATGTAGGCCGGAATATTCAGAGTACGTGCGAATTCACGTGCCGTGTCACTTGCTCGACAAGTCCACGTCTGGGTGCCGAAGAGTACGCACGGACGCTCAGCCCTCACAAGGAGGTCAGCGAGCCGCTGAATGTCTATTGGGTCAGCTGAAAGCTTCGTGGAGGCACGATAATGCCCTGCTTGAGGGATACGGGCTTTCGACAACTCCACCTTGGCATCGAGAACGTCCCGTGGAATTTCAAGAAACGATGGTCCTGGCGCACCGTTGAAACATTCCCTGAATGCCATCGACACTAAATCGGCGACTCGCTCGGTCGACGGTACTGTGGCAGCGAACTTCGTAATCGGCGACAGGATATCGACGTGCGGTAAGTCTTGTAACGACCCCATCTTGTGCTGCGTCAGTGCGCCCTGGCCACCAATCAGGAGCATCGGGCTCTCGGCGCGGAACGCGTTGGCGATGCCAGTAATTGCGTCTGTTGTTCCTGGACCGGCCGTCACGACCGCACAGCCAGGCTTTCCAGTTTGCCGTGAATAACCGTCCGCTGCATGCGCTGCGACCTGCTCATGCCGAACGTCGATGATGTCAATCCCCTCGTCTAGACAGCCATCATAAATATCGATGATGTGGCCGCCGCACAACGTGAAGATAACTTCAACCCCCTCTGCCTTAAGCGCTTTAGCAACTAGGTGGCCGCCGGAAATTTGTTCTGGCGCTGTCTCGGTTTCAGCTGGCTTCATCTTCGGTTCAGCAATTGGCATGGTCCCTCTTTGATTAAATCTCAATAATCATTCCGAAACATTAATCTAGAAATGTAACGTGCTGCGCGACGTGGGTCTCGAGATTAAGGCTGTGCTCACGGACAAGCCGCTCGGCTAAATCGGCATCTCGGCTCTCAAGCGCTTCGATGATGTGCATATGGTCAATAATCGACTGGCTCGCCCGGTCGCGGTCACCGATGGTCTGCATTCGGATCGACCGCATGTGAATAAATAGGTTCTCGGCCAGCTGGTTCAGTAGTTCACAGCGACTCAATTGCAGGATCGCCTGATGGAACGAAATGTTCGTTGCTGAATACTCGTCGATCCGCGCCTTCACCTCTCCCTGGTCGAACTTGGCAAACAGTCGGCGCAGCGTTGAAATCTCATCGTCAGTCGCGTGTTCAGTGATCAGACGGGCCGCCATCCCCTCGAGAGCAGCCCAAGCCGTGATCATCTCCAAGATTTCCTTTTTCTTCTTACGGATGATGAAGGCACCTTTCCTCGGAACGGTGCGGATGAATCCCTCCTGCTCGAGTCGCACCAGGGCTTCGCGGACCGGTGTGCGGCTGACCCCGAGAGCTTCACCAAGTTGCCGCTCGTCGAGCCGTAGCTCATCCCTCTGGGCGTAGATGTTCACCGAACAGATTGCCTTCTTGAGCCGGAGATATATCCGACTCTTCAAGGCTTCTCCGGCGTCGATCGGTCCAAGTTCAAGGACGGCAGCTGGCATAGAAAACAACCTAAGGACTCCTGTGGACTGACGGAAAGCACCGAATCCAATAAGTCTGGTATACAATATACCACATTTTGTATTCTTCACAAACAACTGTAGAATTTGGAGTTACGGACTCTCAAGGAGTTAGAGTAAAGAGCAGCCGCCCAGTGAGCTTTTCGGGTGTGTATCCGACACAGGGCTTGGACGAAACGGGTCTCGTTGTTATCGTCTCGACAAAAGTGAAAGAATCTTCCGCTGAGTACGGCCGACGCAACATAACGGTCTACGCCAAAACGCCTCTCATTCACTAGGGACGGCTGACGGCTTCTTGAAGGATGGGGGAGAACAACATGCGTGCCACTGTTAGAGGAACACTTCTGGCCTCACTACTAATACCTTTGATGGTCGTTGGCGTTCACGCGCAGAACCGTGCGATCGATGACGCAGTCGAGAAATACGCCGAACAGATTATCGGGCTGCGTCAATACATCCACCAACATCCCGAACTAGGAAATCGTGAGTTTGAGACGATGGAGTTGGTATCCAACCACCTACGCAATCTGGATTTTGATGAGGTTATGGTTGGCGTAGCCCATACTGGAGTTGTGGGTATCCTCCGTGGTGGCCTTCCTGGCGAGGTCGTGGCCGTTCGCGCCGACATGGATGCATTACCGGTAACTGAGGACACCACGTATCCCTTCCGGTCTAATGTGCGCACTGAGTATCTTGGCCAAGACGTTGGCGTCATGCATGCGTGCGGACACGACGTTCATACGGCAGTGCAACTCGGTGTCGCATCAGTCCTTGCCTCCATGCGGGACCAGATCCCAGGAACCATTAAGTTCATCTTTCAGCCCGCTGAGGAAGGTCCGCCGCCAGGCGAAGTGGGTGGTGCGGACCTTATGGTTCAGGAAGGAGTGTTGGAAAACCCCCGGCCTACGGCCATCTTCGGATTACACACGCTCGCCTCCATGGAGGTGGGCACCCTCGGCTATAAAGCTGGGCCGATGCTCGCTGCTGTGGACCACTTCAGGCTTCGAGTTAAAGGCCAGCAGGCGCATGGCGCCTATCCTCATCTTGGTATCGACCCAATTGTGATGGCCTCTCAGATCGTGACCGCTCTTCAGACGATCCGCTCCCGCAACTTGTCACCCCTTGAACCCAGCGTGGTGACCGTTGGTCTCATGCAAGGCGGTACACGTTTCAATATTATTCCGGATGAAGTGCGAATGGAGGGCACAGTTCGGACCTACGACCCGGACATCCGAAACACAATCGAAAGACGAATGGAAGAAATCCTTGATGGGATTACGCTCGCCGGCGGTGGTTCTTACGAACTCGATTACGAGCGAGGATCGCCTGCTACGATCAACGACCCAGAATTGACAGTCCAGATGGCGCCCACGCTTGAACGAATCGTGGGTGCCGATCGGCTCGTGATCGTAGAACCGGTTATGGGGGGCGAGGACTTCTCATTCTTCGCGAATGAGGTGCCTGGATTCTTTTTTCGGCTCGGTATGGTGAAACCTGGCACACAATCCGGAGGACATCACACACCGACCTTCCAAGCTGATGACGCATCAGTGCCCGTCGGCATGCGGGCAATGTCGCATCTTCTACTGGATTATCTTCGGTCCAAACAGCCCTAATCGGAGCTTAAACGAATTCTGCAATCCGCCGAGCTTGTAATGTCGAGCCAACAAGACAGCCTGAAGAAGGCTACGGCGGGCACTGGTTTCGGCGACGCATGCGGACTCCTCGAAGGAACCTTACGTGGCACCTTCCGACAAGAGGTCTCGACCGATCTCATCACATCATCCAGCCTGCCCCCCGCAACCGGGGTAGAATCATCCGTCCCCTATGCCTTTCCCAGACCTCCGCACGTTCATCGAGCGCCTACGGCATGACCGGGATCTTGTTGAGGTTACGACTCCCGTCGACCCCTACCTCGAAGTCGCAGAAATCCATCGTCGTGTTGTCGCCACCGGTGGTCCAGCGTTGTTGTTTACACAGGTTCACGGCGCCGATTTTCCGCTCGTCACGAATCTTTTTGGCACTGCTCACCGTGCGGAACTTGCGTTCGGCGATCGGCCGCACCGTCTGATCCAACGACTGGTCCAACTGTTCGAAACGATTCTCCCGCCGACAGCAACCAAGTTGTGGGGAGCTCGTGACCTTGGGTTCGAACTACTCAAGATAGGCCTCAAGAAGCAAGGCCGTGGAGGCCCGGTTACTGAGGTCGTCACCAACGACGTCCATCTCGAACGGCTACCAACATTAACGACGTGGCCAGACGACGGTGGACCGTTCATCACCCTGCCGTTGGTTTTTACACAGCATCCTGATGGTCGCGGCCACAACCTTGGGATGTATCGGCTGCACGTCCATGATCGGCAGACAACTGGCATGCATTGGCAGATTGGTAAGGGTGGCGGGTTTCACTACGACGTGGCCGAGTCACGCGGTGACGCACTGCCAGCCACCGTGTTTCTCGGTGGACCACCTGCCCTTATTCTGTCAGCCATCGCACCCCTGCCAGAGAACGTGCCGGAGTTAATGCTGGCCTCGCTGATTGGCGGAGAGCGCCTGCGGCTTACTGAAGGTCCCTGGCCACATCCCCTTGTAGCAAGCGCGGAATTCGCATTAGTTGGAGAAGTGCCACCCCACGAGCGAAAGCCCGAGGGTCCGTTCGGGGACCACTACGGATACTACTCTCTGCAACATGACTACCCTCTTTTTAGGGTACATACGATGGCGCATCGTCGGGACGCCATTTATCCAGCGACTGTGGTTGGCAAGCCGAGACAAGAGGACTTCTTCATTGGTGATCTCCTGCAGGAACTTCTCTCGCCCCTATTTCCGGTTGTGATGCCAGCCGTTGAGAAATTGTGGTCGTACGGCGAAACCGGTTATCACTCACTCGCGGCGGCCATCGTGAAGCAACGCTACGCACGAGAAGCGATGGTAAGTGCGTTCAGAATTCTGGGTGAGGGGCAATTGTCGCTAACTAAGTTTTTGCTCGTCACCGATCGACACATCGACCTAAAGGACTTTCCTGCCACGCTCGAGCATGTCCTCGCCAGAACCAATCCGGAAACTGACCTGTATATCTTTTCGAATCTTTCGATGGATACGCTCGATTACACCGGGCCAGAGGTAAACCTCGGCTCAAAAGGAGTTTGGCTCGGACTTGGGGACACGGTGCGTGAACTACCCCGAGCCTTCACAGGGTCGGAGTTGCCGCAAGGTGTCTTCGACGTTCAAGTCTTCTGCGGTGGCTGCCTGGTCGTTGGTGCGCCTTCACGACAGGTTGAGCCCAACATCGCCGCCAGAATTGCCTCGCATTCAGCATTCGCCGAGTGGCCGCTCATTGTAATCACCGACGAACCTGGTCGAGCCGCCAACAGCACGATCAATTTCCTCTGGACAACATTCACTCGCTTCGAGCCGGCGGCAGACATCCATGCAAGAGGAACGCAAGTCGTACGGAACCATTTGGCTTATACGGCGCCGATCACAATCGACGCCCGGCTCAAGACGGGATTCCCGAAAGAGCTTACCTGTCGTGATGATGTCGCAGCGACAGTTACCCGACGATGGAAGGAATACTTTCCAGCGGGTGGCGTGGAGATGGGTGATACCGATCAGAGCCACCTGACCTGAGGAAAGCACCAGCGCATAATCAACCTAATAACTGTGCATGATCCATCAAAGCATCACTGATAAGACCTCCCCAGCGCCGGCTAACCCGATTGCCTTAAAACGCATCTTCGCGAAGCAATGGCTCCATCTACTGCTACTCGTTTTGCTTCTCGGCGGGCTTGCGCCGGCAGTCCGCTCCGACCCTGTTCGAGTAGGCGTCCTTTTCGGCCTTGCCACGCCTATTTGGATCGTGGTGGCACTTATCCTCGCAGTCACTCATCAGAGCTACGTCTGGTTCTGCTGGAGAACGCAGCTGCACGCATCGCTGCTCACCCGTACTTTTGGCGACCGAGGCTTTCCTCTGTACGCCACTGGATTCGCTATTCTCGCACTGAGTCGAATCACAAGCGTTGTTATGGTTGCTGCCGCAAATCGCGGTACGGTTCCTTTGGATTTGACTGTTTTGCGAGTAATAGCCGTCGTCACGACAGCGCCGGTTGTATACCTTTTTTACTCAGTTTACCGTTACTTCACGTTCCGGCGAGCACTCGGAGTCGACCATTTCGACCCCTCGCACCACTCCCGGCCGCTAGTGCGCCAGGGCATCTTCCGCTTTACCCGAAACGGCATGTATGTGTTCGGCCTGCTGATTGCGTGGCTTCCTGGACTTTGGTACGCCTCTGCGGCGGGGCTCGTCCTCGCGCTGTTCAACCACGCCTACGTCTGGGTGCACTACTTCACGACGGAGCGTCCCGATATGAAGCGGATCTACCCCAGTCTCATGGCCACGCCACAACCACCTGCGTGATACTCTCAAGCACTCGGCCGGAACGCGTCATTGGAAATTTTTCCTGAAGGAGTGAATCCCATGAGATCGAATCGATTCTCACAACGATTCGCGGTCGTCCTGATCGTATTAACAACTGTGCTGGGACTCCGGACAGCGGTCGTTTTCGGCCAGACCATTCCGTCACCGGAAGAGTTTTTCGGCTTTCAAATGGGTGCCGACCAAAAACTGGCCCGGTGGGACAAACTGGTCGAATATTACGAACTCCTCGGACGTGAAAGTGCGCGGCTCGAGGTCGTCCATATGGGACCGACGACACTCGGTAATCCATTTCTCGCGCTCTTTATCTCTTCACCAGACAATCTGGCTCACCTTGAAGACCTGCGCCAATTTAACGCCATGCTGAATGACCCGCGTGGTATATCAGAGGAAAAAATTGAGCGGGCGATCACTGATGGCAAGGCCGTCGTCGTTCAGTCGATGGGCTTGCACTCAACTGAAGTTGGCTCAAGCCAGATGGCTGCCGAACTAATGTACGACCTCGTAACCCGTAACGATCCCGAGATAACACGGATCCTCGACGAAACGGTTGCTATCATGATCCCGTGCTTCAATCCCGACGGGGAGATCATGGTGACCGATTGGTATAACGAAAACGTCGGTACAGACTACGAAGGTGTCGGCCTCCCCTGGCTGTACCACCACTACATCGGTCACGACAACAACCGCGACGCGTTTCAACAGAACACGATTGAGTCGCAGTACGGTGCCAAGATCTTGTTCCGCGACTGGATTCCCCAAGCCTACATTGACCATCACCAGATGGGAGCATACGGGGCCCGAATCTACGTGCCACCCTACGCTGAACCGATCCGCCCGGCAGCTGATCCACTGGTGTGGCGCGAGATGAGCTGGTACGGTGCACACATCGCCTACAAGGAAGAAGAGGCTGGCAGAGCCGGTGTCGTTAATGCCGCCATTTACTCTGGATGGGGACACTTCGGCTTCCACTGGATCACCCCATTTCATAACATCGCCGGCATGCTCACCGAGTCAGCAAGCGCCCGGTTAGCAACGCCATTGTTTGTGCATCCGGATCAACTCAACGGCTCTCGTGGCCTGCCGGAGTATGAGGCCCAAACAACGTTCCCAAATCCATGGCAAGGTGGTTGGTGGCACGTACGCGATATCGTCGAGCAACAGAAAATTGCTGCAGTGGCCACGTTAGATATCGCAGCCAGACATCGCTCCACAGTGCTCCGTAACGCCTACCTGAAGGCGTCCCGCCAAATTGAGCGTGGTGACTCAATGTCACCGGCCGCGTTCGTCATCCCTACCAACCAGCACGACGCGCTCACGGCAACCAAGATGGTGAATAAGCTGCTCGGCCAAGGTGTTGAAGTGCACCAATCACGAAGTGAGTTCATCCATGAGGGGCGAGTCTACGGTGCAGGTTCGTTTGTCATCTCGATGGCTCAGCCGAAGCGAGGTGTCATCCGTTGGTTGCTTGGCCAGACGTTCTATCCTGACAACACCTATACGCGTAACCGAGACGGGAGTCCAATTCGGCCGTACGACATGTCCACCGATACGATGGCTGAGTTTATGGGCGTTCGCGTGGACCCGGTTGACTCGATGGTTAACAGCGCACTCGCGACCATTGACGAGCCGCTCTCTCCGGCAGGCGAGGTTACCAGGGGCGAATTCGGATTTGTTCTCGACGGGCGGCTAAACGATAGCTTCAAGGCAGCCAACCTTCTCCTAGCAGAGAGCGTTGGGGTGCGGCGTGTCACGACGGCAGGCGAAGGCTTTCGGGTCGGGGATTTCATCGTAGCAGCTTCGGCGGCTGATGCGATTGTGGCTGAGGTTGCACAGACAACGGGTGTTGATTTCTCGACACTCGATACCAATGTTAGGAACATGAGCCAGATGCTGCGACCCAATCGGGTTGGGATGTACCAACGATACTACGGTGGCAACATGGACGAGGGCTGGACGCGCTGGCTGCTGGAGGCTTTCGCGTTCCCTTACGACACGTTAATGGATACAGCAATCACTGGTGGCAACCTGAACGAGGCTTACGACGTGATTGTGCTACCAGCCGACAGCGTCGCGCGTATGACCGGAGAACCGTCAGAAACCAGCGGGCGGGGTGGCTCTCGCCCCGAAGACTATCCGCCGGCTTACCGAAGCGGCTTCGGAGATGAGGGTGTGGCCGCGCTTGAAACCTTCGTCAAGAACGGCGGCACGCTCGTAACGTTCGCTCAAGCCGGAGACCTACCGATTCAGAAGTTCGGCTTGCCAGTGCGCAACCTCCTGGCCGGACTGTCGTCAATGGAATTTTGGTCACCGGGGTCGACCCTCAGAGTCAATATTGATCACACAAATGCACTGGCCTACGGCATGCCCGCTGACGGTCTGGCAGCCTTTCTTGGTGGGAACCAAGTCTATGAGGTCGTGGCCACGCCACGAAATGATAGGGTCAAGCGAATCGTAACCTTTGTAGACCGTGACATCCTACAAAGCGGCTGGCTGCTTGGCGAAGATGTGATTGCGGAGAAGGCGGCCATGGTCTCAGTGCAGCATGGACTAGGCCAAGTAGTCTTGATCGGTTTCAGAGTTCAACATCGGGCTCAAACACACGGTACCTTCAAGCTCTTCTTTAACGCCCTAATAGGCGCGAGCATGCCGTAAGTGGTGACATGCAACTCAACAGTGCACGGAAGGTGACCTTAACGACACCAAACGGACGGACTTCTGGAGTGAGGAAATATGACTAAGCAGCCATGCCTCGGCCGCCTTGCGTGTATTGCAACACTCGCGGCCATCGTAACCACCCCGACGACTGTCGCGCACGAACAAGACAGGCTCAATATTTTCATCTCGGTTGACATGGAAGGCATTGGGGGGATCGGCACCGGCCGGATGACAAGTAGTTCCGGTAAGGACTACGCACTCGGTCGCGAGTTGATGACCGGAGAGGTTAATACGGTCGTCGCCGCGATTTTCGAGCACGGTCCGGCGGACGTTCTAGTTAACGACTCACATGGAGATATGCAGAACCTACTGCACACCCAACTGGATCCACGGGTGCAGTATATCCAGGGCAACTTAAAGCCGCTCGGAATGGTACAAGGACTGGACAACTCCTTCGACGCCGCTATTTTTCTCGGCTATCACGCACGCGCGGGGACGGAAGGTGGCTTCCTCGCCCACACCGGCACAGGATCGGTGAAGGGTCTCTGGCTGAACGGTACCGAAGTCGGCGAAGGCGGTCTGAACGCCTTCTATGCCGGCAGCCACGGTGTTCCGATCATCCTCGCCACCGGCGACCTAACGTTCACCGAGCAGTTCAGGGAGCTGGTGTCAACACAAACGGTCGCGACAAAGGAGGCTATCGGTTCATCGGTGGCGAAACTACGTCATCCGGAAGATATTAAAGCGCGCCTGCGCACGGGCACGCTTCAGGCACTTGCCAACCTTGA
This sequence comes from Acidobacteriota bacterium, assembly GCA_002730735.1. GTDB lineage: Bacteria > Acidobacteriota > Vicinamibacteria > Vicinamibacterales > UBA823 > UBA11600. Next base: position 269,800 of record PCAU01000008.1, read on the forward strand.
CGCCGCCCGCCCACTCGACACGCAGGGCCCGATTACGCTCAGATTACGCTCAGCGACGACGACACGGGCGGACATCGTCCAGGCGATCCCCAACGTTCGCAGAATCGATGGAACAACAGTGGAGTACGACGCGCGGAATATGACCGAGGCCTATAAGCTGATCCGCCTGATGTATCGCTACGTGACCTGGTAGCGAGTGGCTGTCACGGCGGCGTGACTCACGAGTGTCAACAGACACCACTCGCTACGGTCAGCCGTGGCAGAATACGTTGCCAAGAAAATGAACCAGAGCGCTAGGGCTACCGGCTAGCCAACTTCAGGCCACTCTTGATCGGAGCGATGCCAGGAAGCTCCCACTCCTCCCACATCGTATCGACCATCCCCTGAATGTAATCGAAGTCCTCATCAATCAGATGGGCGAAACGCCCTTGCTTGACGAGGTAGTCACGAACGGGGATGCGCCCCTTCTTATGCGGGTCATACGTATAGGTAACCTTACCGTCCAGGATCTCGTAGAGGGGGAAGATACCGCACTTAATACCCAACTCGCCTAGCTCCCGAGAATAACCAGGGTGAAAGTCCCAACCCTTGGGACAGGGGTCGAACGTATGGATAAAGGTCGGCCCACTGACGTTCAGCGCCTTTCGCGTTTTGTTCATGAAGTCTAGGGCCGGGAAAGCCGGGCTCGCAGTCGCAACGTAGCGGCACGTTGGGTGTCCGACGGCGAGCATCGGCGCCACATTTTTCTTCCATCGTGCCTGCATGATCCGACGCGCCTTCCCAGACGGCGTGAACGTAGTTACGGCACCATAGGTGCTGAGGCCCGTCGCCTGAATGTCCGTGTTGGCTGCCGACTCGTTGTCGTAGAGGATGATGAGTAGGTCGTAGTCGGTCTGAAGAGCCGCGGAAATTCCCGAAAGACCCATGTCGGCCCCGCCGAGATCTCCACTAAAATTGATGATGTTGATCTTCTCTTTAGCGATCTTCCCCTTGCGCATCAGCGCCCGTATACCAGCCGCCATCCCGACAGCTGACGCTCCGCCAGCGCCCAACTGCGTATGCATCCATGGGATGACCCAAGGCGTCGTCTGATAGCTAGTGTTCGCCACATACATGCACCCGGTGGCACCCGTCGCGATGGTCCGCGGGCCGGAAGCCTTAGCGAAATCGCGCATGACCAAGGCCGACTCGCAGCCCTGGCACGTGCGATGACCGGAGGTGTAGAACTCCTCGTGCGGCGCGTCGTGCACCTTCTTGATCTTTTCGTAGTCGATCACCGGGAGTGTTGTTGCCATGTCCGTCATCCTTCCTTAACTCTTCACCACCGAGCGTGCGTCACGCATTGGCGTCGTGCAGGCAGTTGCTAAACCCATCGACTGACCCTGCATGCTCACCAACTGTCTCAGTGCTCACTTATTCCCGTAGACCAATCCAACTCACGATCTCCTCTGGGACGTCGCCACGGCCGGCTGCCAGGGTCCGTTCGTACATGTCAATACATTCGTCAATAGATATATCCCGGCCACCGAGGCCACCCATGAAATTGATCACGTTAGGACCGTCCCCGCGCAACGGATAGAGACAGGAACGGACATCCTGCAGGAGGATCCCGCCGTTGTCTGGGGATCCTTGGGAGAAGTCCCGGTCGATGACCCCTACGCCCTTGAACCGCCCCAGACACGCACGCAACTCTTCCGTCGGAAATGGTCTAAACCAGCGCAGGTTGACATAGCCGACCTTGTGCCCCTTCTCCCGTAGACGCCGGGCTGCCGCTAGGGACGGCATACACACCGCACCGATGCCGATTAGCACCGCATCAGCATCTTCCGTCATGTACTCGGTGAAATACGGATTGTCGTATTGCGAACCATGCGAGCCAAAGACGCCGTTAAACTCCTGATACGCCTCTTTGATCACCCCTCTGGCCCTGCGCGCCGCTTCCCAGTTCTGTCGACGCAACTCCATGACCCAATCTTCATTCACCTGAGGCGCGACAGAAATCGGGTTGTCCGGATGAAGCACGCGGTCTCCTAGGTCGTATGGCGGGAGGAACTGCTTAACCGCCTCTAACGTCGGCACCTTCACCATGTGTTGCGCATGGGTCAAAAAGCCGCCGTCCATGGCCAAGGCCATCGGCATGCGCACCCTCTTGTCTTCGGCGACGCGATAGCCAATGAACACATGCTCCAGCGCCTCCTGGGCGGTACTGGCCCAACAGATCAGCCAACCGAGGTCCCGTACAGACATCGCGTCATTGTGTTCAACCCCGAACGCCCCAGGGTCGTCAAGCGCCCGGTTGCCGACAAGAAAGAGTGGCGGGAGGCGATCAGTAGCCGTCACTGCCAGCGCTTCCATCCCATACATCCATCCCGTGCCGCTGCTGCCGCCAAAAGCTCGTGCCCCAACGGAACTAGCATGCTTCACGATCTCGAACTGCGAGTGTTCACTGTCGGCGATGATGTACTCGGCGTCGAGTTCCCCATCCGCAATGAGCTGCGACAACTGGTCCATCACCTCGGTGTAGGGTCGGATCGGATACGCGGAAATGACATCGACGTCTGCCAGTTTCACAGCATGTGAAACCGCCTGACAGCCGGTGAGTAAGAGCTCGCGTTCCCAGACGTCAGTTGGTTGAGCGGCCGTCGTCACAATGCCTCCTTCTGTCCTGGCCCATCCATATTTCGTGGGACGGGTGTTGCCTTGTACTTTTCGACACCCTCACCGGTGACATGCCGGTAGCGGATACGCGTCGAACCCTTTTTGTCCTCGGCCCACTGGATGTAACCCGCAGGGTCTTTCTTGTGCTGCTCCCAGGGACTCTTTTCGTCTTCGAACTGCAGTTCGGGGACCATGACGATGCACTCTTTGACCGGGCAGACATCCGCGCACTTATGACAGCCCGTGCACACTTCGTAGTTGATGTCGTACAGTCCGTCATCCGTCGGGTCGAAGCACTCATCGGGACAATCGGCCCAACAAAGCGTGCACTTGATGCAGAGATCGAATCGGACGACTGGCCGTTCTGTCTTGGAGGTTCCGTGCTTGAACCCGTCGTTCCGGTTCTGGCCGCGTGGCCCTAGCTTAAAGCCTCGTTTGACCGCCGGGACCGCAACACCGCCCTCTTCGAACTCATGCCACTTGGGCAGCACCGGAATCTCGTGCGGCCAGTCGATACCCTGATCCGGATTGACCACCTTGATCCGGCGTAGCGTCGCCTCGTAGGCGTCCCGCGCCGCACGCGCACGGTCCGCGTCCTTCCCGGTATCCAGCAGATACTCTTCAACCGCCTCGATAGAGATGATGCCTGGGTCCACGGCGGCAACGGCACCAAGACAACGCTCGCGTGTGAGGTCGTCCTTGAAAACCCACATACCGGCCAGACTGGCATCTCCCTCTAACGTCGCCAACCGGTAGGGTTGCGGCTTCTTGGCCGTGAACTTGAGAAGGTGCTCATGGTTGCGGCGGGTGACCACCAGCAGGCAAGCCTTGTGACCTACCAACTCATTGACCGGGCGTATACCATGCCAGCCCCAGGGCTCGACCCCCTGTGCCATGGCGTCATCGACCACCACAGACACATCGACGTTATCGGCGTTGTACGAAGACCCGCACTCGGCCTCCAACTCCGCTTCGGACAGGTCAGGTGATACGAACGCAAAATACTTGCAGGGGATTCCATTGCGCTCAGGGGCATCGCTGTAACGCCCGTTCGAAAAGGCAACCTTGCCCATCCGGCTAGCGATCTGAACGATGTCGCCGCCGATGTACTTGCCGAGGGTCTTCTGATAAACCCCTCGGTATTGCACCTCTACGCGTTTAATCATGATCGTCCCTTGTAAGTTTCGTGGCCAAAGCCGGGTGCTCACGGAGCGATACGACTGTTAGTTTACACGAGCCCAAACGCTGAATACTACCACGGAGTGACTACCGAAAATAACGGCTCCACCGGTGGTGCCGTTTACGGGCAGTCGTCGTCGCCCCATTGACGGCGGACACCATCCACTGTCACAAGCCGGATTGCTGACGCGGGGCCAAGCGTTCGGATCGACATGGCACAGCGGGGCCCGCCTCGTGGCGGTAGCGTTGCTGGCCCGTAGCGGTTCCCGACGTGCGACCTTTGGGTCGCCCCCCGCCCGGCAGGAAAACGTCCTAATCACGATAATTCTCGAACTGGAGCGGGAGGTCGAACTTGGCTTCCTTGAGCATGCCGATAACCTGCTGGAGGTCGTCACGCTTCTTGCCCGACACGCGCAGCTGGTTACCCTGAATGGCGACCTGAACTTTGAGTTTCAGTGTTTTGATGAGTTTAACGATCTCCCTCGCGATCTCCGACTCGACGCCTTGACGTACCATGATGAGCTGCCTAGCCCCGCTTACGTTGATCTGTGGATCGTCGAGCTTCAGACAACGAATGTCGACCTGGCGGCCGACGAGGCGCTTCGTTAGTACGTCGTACATCTGGCGGAGTTGAAATTCGTTCGGCGCTCGCATGGTGATTTGATCGTCCTCCAAGTCGAATCGGGCGTTGGTGCCTTTGAAATCGAAGCGCGTACCCAATTCACGGTTTGCCTGATCGACGGCATTCCTGACCTCCTGCTGATTCACCCGCGAGACAACGTCGAACGATGGCATTGGTTACTCCGATGAGCGTGATGCGCTCTTCTGAAAAGCTTAATCTCGTAGCAGTATGTCACCATGCCAGCGAATAACGGAATGCTTCTCGGGCTACGCGAATCGGATTTCGGGCACGAAACGCACTTCAGCAAGAGCACTCAGGACTGGCCACAACAGCCTGGAAATTTAGATAGATTCCTTACGATGTAACGCGGTCATGGCGTGCTGACTGACGCTAGAATTATAATCGCGTCGTGGCGGCTCAGGGCCGCCAGTTGGGAGGTCACTAATGTCCAAGTCCCGCACCGTCGTCCTCATAGCCATTCTCACGCTCAGCACCGTGTCCGCCCTCGCCCAGGATCAAGGCGACCCGACCTTAACCGAGGTGTGGGAACCCGAGCCGCCTATCGTTATTCCCAACGCTTCAGGTGGACCACCGTCAGATGCGGTCATTCTTTTCGACGGCAGCGATCTCTCAGCTTGGCAATCACGTAGTGGTGGAGCCCCTCCATGGAAAGTCTCTGATGGTGTACTTACCGTCCTGCCAGATACCGGAGACATCGTAACGAAGCAAGGCTTCGGCAACGTTCAGCTGCACGTCGAGTGGCGCACGCCGTCGGTTGTGACAGGCGGGGGGCAAGACCGGGGAAATAGTGGCGTTTACTTAATGAGTCGCTATGAGGTGCAGGTGCTTGACTCTTACGAGAACCGGACTTACTCGAACGGCCAAGCGGGTAGCATCTACAAGCAGCATATTCCCTTGGTCAACGCGTCACGTGCGCCTGGCGCTTGGCAGACCTACGACATCATCTTCAGGGCGCCTCGGTTTCATGTGGACGGTACGATCGCGCAACCAGCGACGATAACCGTGTTGCATAACGGTGTGCTAATTCAAAACCACGTAGTACTCCAAGGGCCAAGCATCTTCATCGGCCAACCCGAATACGAGACACATAGACCCATGGAACCACTTCTTCTCCAAGAACACGACCACCCGGTCAGCTACCGGAATATCTGGATTCGGGAGCTGTGAGGTTGGGCCCGCAACTCGGTCCAACAGCGGACAACAGACGATTAGCCTTTTAGGTCTCGGGTTAGGTCTCCGAGGTTAAGATAATCCTCTAAACATCTCGTTTTTAAGGGAAAAACGAGCTGTTAATAAGCACTAGCCAATAGCAACCAACATGGCGAAGCTCTCGCGAATATTCCCGTGATTTCCGCATGGAGTCTGGCACCAGACTCATGTTAAGCTGCGTTGTCTACGAGAGGCCGTTTCGGCGAGCTGAGGGCACACTGTGGTGTGCCTCGAGGCATGTCGCCACGTGGAAAAGACGCGGAGGGAGCGAAGTGGCTGACTACAAATACATCGGTAAGGATTATCAGACTCCAGACATCGTCGCGAAAGTGACGGGAAAAGCGAAGTATGCCGAAGACTTCCGTGCCGAGGGAATGCTCTTTGCAAAGCTATTGCTGAGCCCGATGCCCCACGCCCGCATCACGCGCATAGACGCAAGTGAAGCGCTGGCAATGGAAGGCGTTGAAGGGATTCTCACAGAAGACGACCTCCCGCCGGTGCAGCGCGAAGGCATCCAAGAGCGTGCACTCAATTCGACCGAGCCATTTTATGAAGGCCAGCCTGTTCTCGCTGTAGCTGCGGTCGACGAAACCACGGCCGCGGATGCTATCGAGAAAATTCGTGTCGATTACGAGCCACTCCCGTTCGTAATCGACCCAATGGAGAGCCTTCGCCCGGGTAGTCCGAACGCACGCTTGGATGGCAATGCCTTCGCTGGGCGTGAGGTCACGACCGTCAAGTGGCCGGAGGATGTCTTTGCGTCTGCTGAACCCGGCAAGCTACCAATGGGTGAAGTCGGAGAGGAATGGGAGCACGGCGACGTTGAGGAGGCTCTTGCTGGAGCGGACCTCGTTCTCGATGAGACAATTGTTCAGGCCTCAACATCACATCAGCCACTTGAAACACGGACTGCGATGGCTTACTGGCAGAACGGGAAGTGCTATTTGCACTGCTCCACACAGAGCACCGTGCGCAGCCACGCGCCAGCGGCTGCGTGGATTGGAATCGAGCCAGAAAACCTGGTGCTCATCGCCGAGTACAGCGGTGGGGGGTTCGGTAGCAAGATTCCTGGATCGATCTTTGAGGCCATCCCGGGATTACTGTCGCGGAAGATTGGGAAACCAGTCATGCTGCGGATCACGCGCCAAGAAGAGAACTATATTGGTCGTGCTCGTCCAGGCTACCAAGCACGGGTTAGGGCCGGTTTCCGTTCAGATGGCCGTTTGACTGCAGTAGACCTGTTCGTTGTGCAGGACAACGGCCCTTACAATCGCCAAGGTGATTTTCTCACCACTGGCCGAATCGTGTCACTGACCTACCAGCCTGAGAACATACGATTCCGCGGTCTAAGCGTGATGACGAATACTCCGCCGCGAGCCTCACAGCGAGGACCTGGCGGCGTTCAGGCGGTCGCCATGTTTGAGCCAGTCATGTCGAAGGCTGCGCGACAACTCGGCATTGATCATGTCGAGTTCCATAGAATCAACGCACCAAGTGGCACAGCCGCTTACGGACCAACGAATGACGAAGATGTTCGTCGCCGTGTCACAAGTGCCAACGTAAGCGAGGCGCTTGACCTAGGCAGCAAGCTCTTCAACTGGGAAGAGCGAAAGCAGCGAAGCGGCCAACGTAACGGCATGAAGGTAACGGGGGTCGGTGTGTCCGTGAGCCCGTACGTGGGTGGCAGTATCGGCTACGATGGTCTTCTCGTGATCAAGCCGGACGGCAAGATGTACGTTCAGTCTGGCATTGGCAATCTGGGCACGCACTCCGTCTTCGACACAACCCGGGCGGCGTGCGAGGTGCTGGACTTTCCTTTTGAGGACGTAACGGTCGCTTGGGGCGACACGAGCCGGCATCTCCCTTGGAGTGCTAGCCAGGGCGGTAGTCAAACTACCCACGCACACACCCGTGCGAACTGGGCCGCCGGCCTCGATGCCAAGCGCAAACTGCAAGAAATCGCAGCGCGTGATTTAGGTGGGACGCCTGACGACTATGATGTCGGCGGCGGCCGCGTGTATCACCGGTCCAACCGCTCGCGGTTTCTCTCATTCGCGCGGGCGGCTGAGCGTGCAATCCAAATAGGCGGCAAGTACGATGGTCACGAGTTACCAGAAGACATCAACCCGTTCACTGCAACATCGGCCACGAATTTAGCCGGCGGAGGTCTGATGGGTGTAGCACGTGACAATTTCGGGCGTGACGGAGATACCTATACGTTCGTTATAGGTTTCGCGGAAGTTGAGGTTGACGTCGAGACGGGTCATGTCCGCGTTGTGGATTACGCATCAGCGGCCGACTGCGGCGTGATCATGCATCCCCGCAGCCTAGGTGGCCAGATCAATGGTGGCTCCATCCAAGGTTTTGGGCACGCAATGAAGCAACGGACGGCATATGACCAGCATTGGGGTCTGCCGGTGGCGAAGCGATTTTACTCAAACAAGCCACCGACTATCCTAGATGTTCCGCTCCACATGAAGTGGGGAGCAGTCGATATCCCTGACCCACAGACACCGGTCGGTGCGAAGGGAATCGGTGAGCCACCACAGGGTGCGGGTGCAGGTGCGGTGCTAAGTGCCATCGCTGATGCGATCGGCGACGAGCATCTTCGCCGAACCCCGGTTACCCCGGACATGATTCTGAGCTCACTCGAGATGGGGCCGGACGGCAATTTAACCGCGAACATCGGTTAGCCAGTAGCTTGATGGTTCGCAAAAAGGGGGCGGCGGATGCCGCCCCCTTTTTTTGTGCTTCTCTCCCACGGACGATAAACTGAACACAATGTCTCATGCGACTGTCGCTATTCTCCGGACACAGCCATCAACCGTAATCAGCGACTATCATGAGCTGCTGAATCTGGCCGGGTATCGGCAGGTGATAGACCCTTCTGTCGATACAGCACTCAAAGTCAATATCTCCTGGCACTTCTTCTTTCCTGGTAGCTCGACCACACCGTGGCAGCTTGACGGAGTAATCCGCGCGATGAAGCAGGATGGGTATGATCCCGCACTACTCCACGCCTGCCACAACCGGACAGTCGTCATCGACGCACATTTGGGTGAGCGTGAGAATAAACAACTGCCAGTGGTTGAGACACACGGCCTTCGTAATATTCATCTTTATGAGGGCGAGGACTGGGTGCACATACGAGATGCCGTGGGTGATTTGGCCGACAAGTTTTTGTGCTTGAATAACGTTTATCCGAAAGGCTTTCTCATTCCAAAACGCTTTATTGGTGAAAACATCATCCATTTGCCAACCATCAAGACCCACGTCTTCACAACCACAACTGGTGCGATGAAAAATGCCTTTGGAGGACTTCTCAACGAACGCCGACACTGGACCCATCCAGTGATTCACGAGACGCTCGTTGACCTCCTACTGATTCAGCGCAAGGTCCACCGGGGTGTATTCGCGGTCATGGATGGCACGTTCGCTGGCGATGGCCCCGGACCAAGGTGCATGACGCCGTACGTTAAGAACGTTATCCTGGCCAGTAGTGATCAAGTGGCTATTGATGCCGTGGCGGCTAAGTTGATGGGCTTTGATCCGTTGTCAATCAAGTACATCCGGTTAGCACACGACGCGAAACTCGGATGTGGTGACCCGCGTGACATCGCCATCGTTGGCGATGAAGCAGCCGGAGCCGAGCAATGGGGTTTCGTAGGACCGTTCCGCAAGATGACCTTTGCATCCAAAATGCAACACAGGATCTACTGGGGACCACTGCGGCGACCACTTGAGTGGTCACTTAAGACCATACTGGCACCGTGGGCTTACCTCGCCAGCGTCCTGTATCACGACAGCTTTTGGTATCCGACAAAAGGCCGCTCAGTAATGCGGGAAGTCTTAACCAGTAACTGGGGACGATTATTTCGTGGCTGGGAGCGAGCCGTCGCAGACAAGGATGGGTATCGCGTGAACGATGCACCCCCAGCAAAGTTGCACCGAACAGGATTCCGTGCACTCCTCACATCATTTAGAATTCTAGGGACTTGCCTCAAAGAGGCGCCGGAATTTTCTACTCGACGTCGCCGCGTGGCTAACCGGTCCTGATGGACGACCGGAAACTACACTCCGTAGGGATCACGCCAATCAAGCAGGAGTCACAATCCATCCGTTATTGATTTCAGAGCTTCCTGCCCTTTCACATAAAGATCGAACCACTCCAACCATCGCGCCCACAAGTCTAGATAGTTTTCCTTCGCGCGTGGTCCGTGCGATTCGAAAGGGTAGATATAGAGAGCCGCCCTCTTCCCCAAACCGGTCAGTGCTTGCATCATTCGCTCAGACTGAATGAGAAAGGTGCCGGAGTTATTGTCCTGCTCCCCATGGTACATAAGTAGTGGTGAATGAATCTGATCCGCGTAAAAGAATGGTGAGATCTCGAGGTAAGTTGTCGGTGCGTCCCAGATGAACCGTTGCTCTCCTTGGAAAGTCATCGGCGTCAACGTGCGATTGTAAGCACCATCACCGGCGATCCCGGCTTTAAAGAACGGCGTGTGTGCGAGTAGATTGGCCGTCGCGAACGCACCGTAGCTGTGCCCGCCGTGTCCGATTCGATCGACGTCAACGTATCCCATCTCGTCAACTTTTCTAATTACCGCGTACATTGTTTCAGTCATGTCCGCGACGAAACGGTCGTTAAACCGCCCGGCCTGACCGAGAATCGGGACGTCTGGATATACCACCGCATACCCTTGGGTCAGCCAGATATCCGACCAGCGAAGAAAGCTGAGCGGTGAAAAAACGTTATGATTACGAGCCCGGATCGACGCCTGTTTATACTCCTCGGCTGACGCGTATTCTCGAGGATATGTCCAGAAAATTGCAGGAACCCGATCACCAGATTGGTAATCGGTCGGTAACGAAATCCGCGCCTGGATGGTGAGGCCATCCCGACGCGTGAATTCAAAGTCGATCCGCTGAGCAGCTGTAATCTCGGGATACGGGTCAACATTTTGGGTTAAGTTCTCCCACGCACCGTCAGTGCTCCACAGATAGCTGTCTGGTGCCATTGAAGTCATTTCTCGACTTACGATCATCCGTGTTAGGTCATCGTTGAGTGGAGTTAAGGGCCAATCGAACGTTTCGGCCGCGCCCTCAAATAGACGCGTGGTTACACCATTCGCAATTTCGACCCGATCAACAAATGGCTGCGGCGTAAATTGTTCGCCATAACCGGAACCCCGAAGATACGCAGATTGACCATTGCTCGACATCATGACCGTCGTGATGCCATTGCCGTCTTGGCGCGTCAGTATTTCACCCGGTAGTTCGAGAACATTATCCGGGTCATAACTCACCAACACCTGTCCGGCAGCCGGCTCAACCGACGTGTCGTATGCGAAAAGGGTCCGCTCGCCGTCCTCGGTGATTTCCGCAAAAAAATGATCGCCCGCAGCATCAAAATGAAGGTCGCTAAACCGACCTTCTGTCGACGTAAGAACCTTCGCCTCCGCAACAACAAACGGCTCCTCAACGCCCATCACGCGTTCTTGCTGTTTAGTGTCTCTAGTGTCATCACTTTCCTCAGCGGCCGTCGGCGTTCTGGCAAGCCACGACAAGCCACGCCCGTCAGGCCGCCACGCGACCTCTCGCGGCAGTTTCGCATCAGGCCGGTTGTCTCGCTCTGATGACTCGTACAACGGTATCTGTCGAATTGTTGACACAACGTCACCATCCAGATTCAGTACGTTGAGATCGCGCCCAAAACTCGTGTATCCGACAATGTACGAAAACGGCTCAACGAGCTGTTCAGCGAGGATGTGTCCACCGTCCGGTGACAGGGCGATCGACAGATACATAGCTGGATCGCCAATCGGTTGCGGTGCTTGTCCAGACGAAAGACGTGCGAGCTGTGCAGTTGTGTAGTAGCGAAATAGGTCAGCGTCGTACTCAGTCCGAAGCAGAAACGGTAGTGTTCGGGTTGGCGTTGCCTTCTCGCGTGTGCGACGCACAACGGGGCCGGTCGGCACCGGGTCGGCTTCGGGTTCTGAACCTCGGCCGGCCGGCACGAGCAGCGCAAGTACCGAGCCGTCTGGCATCCATTGCAGCATCCTCGAGGGCACGCCCGCACCACCCCGAGCTGCAAGTGTCGCCATCACACGCGCATCGCTGAGCTGTTCAGTCGCACCAGTGCTGACGTCCGCCGTCCACACTTGAGTGCCTTCAGCTAAGTGCGCGAGAAATGCCAATCGGCTACCGTCTGGAGACCAGATAGCGTCACTAACGAAACTTCCTTCCGGAACATCGATCGACCATCGCCGACGTTCCTCCAAAGCGTAGACGTCATAACCACGAATGCCATAGGTCGCTAGCCGCCATTCCCGATCCACCTCTGGCATCAACTCCAGCATCCCAAGCCGTAGCGTCCGGCGTGCCATCACCTCGAGGCTCGACAATTCATCAGATAACGGAATCAAAAAATGTGAACCGTTTGGACTTATTCGGTCAAGCTCCGCTAAGTTCTTGTCCCGGTCAAACAACTCCTGCACAGATACAGGCGGCAGTAAATAATCATTAGACGGATCGACCTGAGCCCGTATCGGTGAGGAGTCCAGCACCATAGCTATCAGCAGGATTGCCCCAACCACGACCGTAGAATCCTTAAAACGTCGTCGTTGCGAATCGATGTCTACCTTCATCTACCTTTCCTTTCGATTCCAGCCCTAGCTATGCCAGACCCCTCGTACAGCCCAGTTTCTTCTAGGGCTGTCTGACGGTCGGATACTCGATACCGAGCTGCTCAAGATACGTGTCATACCGGGCTGGATCGAAGTAGTACTTTCGCATTTCCTCCCGGAACTCCCCCATGATTTCGCGATTTAGGTGAGTCGCCGGCCGGTCATCGGCACTGATAAATGGAACGTACTCCTGAGTCTTTGTCTGAACATCACGATAGTACGTCCAAGCCGCCTCAACCTTCTCCGGTTGGAGGAGAAAATCCAGCGCGGTCATTGCCATAACTTTTGCACCCGCTGTTGAGCCTTTGTGGGCGATCGGCGTTGCCATCGCGACGGCACTCGACCAGTGATGGCCGCCACCTCCCGTCCGGAAGTTCGAAGGGAATCTCAGAGTGACCGTCGGTACGTTCCACGAGATATCGCCAATATCATCCGAGCCGCCGCCGGTCCGGACGCCTTCAGGCGGCCCGCCCAACTCACCAAGTTCTGTCGCAAGTCCAGTCGGCTCGGCACCAAGCTCTTCCTGAAGAGCTCTGGCTAGGGTTTGGTCCGCTTCACTCCACTCGGGGAGTCCAACCATCTTGATATTCTCGTACATCGTCTCCGCAATCACCTTATTGAAGTGCCGCGGCCAAGCCGACCCGAGGATCCGCCACTCCACTTCTGTATTAGTCATTTTGGCCGCTGCCTCCGCCGCTGTGTTGCCAATCTCGAAGAGGTCCTTGATGTGCTCGTAGTCGAGCTCGCGGAAGTAGTACCAAACTGAGGCGCGCGACGGCACAACGTTTGGCTGGTCGCCTCCATCTGTGATCACATAGTGCGTGCGTTGCGATAGCCTAAGGTGTTCACGTCGGTAGTTCATAGCCGCATTCATCAGTTCGACCGCATCGAGCGCGCTGCGACCCGACCATGGCCCTCCGGCCGAATGCGCCGACTCACCGTGGAATGTGTACTCTACCGACACGAGTCCATTACCACTGCCTTCGCCCCAACTCACGCCCATATTGCTACCGACATGGGTGAAAATCATGATGTCAACATCCTGAAACAGTCCGCCTCGAACGAAATAGGCCTTTGATCCCAACTGCTCCTCAGCAACACCTGGCCAGAGCATGATAGTTCCTGGAATCTCTTCGCGCTCCATGAGCTTCTTGAGAACGAGCGCCGCCGTCACGTTCACGGCCTGGCCAGAATTGTGCCCTTCGCCGTGGCCTGGGGCGCCGTCAATAATTGGGTCGTGGTAAGCCACTCCAGGCTTCTGCGACGCCTTGGGAATACCGTCGATGTCGCTCCCGAACGCGATAACCGGCTTGCCCGATCCCCAGGTCGCAATCCACGCTGTTGGCATCTCTGCGACCCCTTGCTCTACCAAGAACCCGTTGTCGCTCAGGATGCCAGTCACATAACTGGATGTTTCGAACTCCTGAAAACCCAGCTCGCCGAAGCTAAAAATCTGGTCGACGGCCTGTTGTGTAAACTGTCGCAGACTCTCGACCTCAGCTACAGCTTCCTGTTTGAGGTCGTTGAGCCGCTCGACCTCTTGTCCATGGATAGAGAACGGGCTTGCGAGCAGAACGAACATTAAAACCGCTAACCAACAACGACTGTGCATGAAAGACCTCCCTCGATAGCCGCCCGACCTAGGTAGTTATGCTCCAAATAGCTCAACACCGAAAACACGTGCGAGAATAACAATCCCCGTTAGCCCACTGAACACGGCCAGACTCAACCAGCTAAACATAACTTCGAATGTCGATGGATAGAAGTGTTTATCGGATTTCGGGATGATGGTCAGGCAATAGTACAGA
>PCAU01000009.1 GCA_002730735.1 Acidobacteriota bacterium
TCTCCACGCACGTGTGGTTCTTAAATGGATAACTCATTTTACTCTCCTTCAAAATAGGATCTGTCCAGTCACAACGACCTTCTTTGACCTTACTTTTACAGGCTAGTCTCTTGGGTACATTTGATTGAGGACAGTAAGGTGGCGGAATCACGGTTGCCGTGGTCTAACGACAAAACGAAAAAACGAAAAAACAGGGAAAACGGGAATGATTTTAGGAGGGCCGTAAGACGATACTGATCGTCTAGGGTGTGGTGATACCTAGAAGTTTTGGAACACCCTTTAGAACTCGTTTATGGGACGCTAAGACACAAAATAAGTGGTGGAGATGAGCGGAATCGAACCGCTGACCTTCTGATTGCGAACCAGACGCTCTCCCAACTGAGCTACACCCCCACAGAGTTTGAAAACAGGTGTCATTGTTGGATAAACCAACCATCACCATACATCAAGAATCTTCACGTTTCTAGGTTCACTATTATACCCGTATCGTTCCCGTGAAGATTTTATATACCTTAATCTATTGTAACTAAACGATAATCTCTGCGCACTATCCCTTGCGAACCAGACGCTCTCCCAACTGAGCTACACCCCCCAGAACAACCAGAAACCTATTATAACATTACAACGAGAACATCCAAACTTCGCATGTCTGGGTTCACATTTTTAGAACTTACAAATACACAAATCGTTCACACGGACATTTTAGGTGATATAACCTATTGAAAATAAGGATGAATCTAGGGGGACTATCCCCTGCAAACGTGGCGCTCTCCCAACTGAGCTACGGCCCCAAAAATCCGCAGGCATATAGGAACCATCGGCCGGGGCTGTCAAGAGCCATCGCAAGCCACAAGACAGCCCCGGGCCAATTCTTGATGCATCATTCAGATCAAGGTGATCAGAACTTATTGTAGGCACCGTCGATGATGAAGGTGTCGCCGGAATGGTAGGCCGAGGCGTCGGATGCCAGATAGACCGCGACGCCACCGAAATCTTCCTTCGTGCCCCAGCGCCGTTGCGGTATGCGCGGCTTCACCGCCGCCTCGAACTTGTCCCAGCCAAAGGCCGATTCCGTCATCGGCGTTTCGATCCAGCCGGGCAGCACCGAATTTGCTGTGATGCCATAACGCGCCAGACCCGCCGACAACGAGATCATCATGGAAATCAGGGCGCCCTTAGTGGCAGCGTAATGCACGCTGCGGGGCGAGGCCTCGATCGCGGCCAGAGAGGCGGTGCCGATCAGACGGCCACCATCACCCTGATCGATCATCTGCTTGGCAGCGGCCTGTAAGGTAAAAAAGGCGCCGTCCAGATTGACGTCCATTACCCGGCGCCATTCCTCCGCCGGCATGGTCTCGAATGTGCCAACCTCCGACCGGCCCGAGACGCCGGCATTGGCGAAGCAGCTATCCACCCGCCCGAACGCCGCCAAGGTTTCGGCAAAGGCCTCCTTGACCGCCGCCTGGTCGGAAACATCGCAGATCTGCGCCGTCGCCTTGCCGCCATGGCTTTGTAATTGTTCCAGGGCGGCAGCGTTCTTGTCCGCATTAGTACCCCAAATGCAAACATCGGCGCCAGCCTGGGCGATGGCCTCGGCAAAGCCAAGGCCGATGCCGCTGTTGCCACCCGTGACAAGGGCTACCTTGCCGCTCAAATCAAAAGGTTGGTAAGCCATGATTGCGGTCCTCTATTACTCGGTTTCGGTTACATCGGATTGTTTGGTCTGCCAGCGCGCCGCCGCGTCGTCGTCGCCTTGGCGGGCGGCAACCCAATTGTTCTTGCCATCCACCTCTTCTAGCTTCCAGAACGGCGCCTTGGTCTTCAACCAGTCCATCAAAAAGACGCAGGCTTCGAACGCGGCCTGGCGGTGCGCCGAGGTCGCCGCGCAAAGCACGATCTGCTCGCCCGGCAACAGGCGGCCATAGCGATGAATGATCAATACCCGGTCCAGGGGCCAACGGGACAATGCCTCGGCCTCCAACTGCTGCAGTTGCTTCTCAGTCATGCCGGGATAATGTTCCAAGGTCATGGCGGACAATTCGCCAGGGCCCGCCACGTCACGCACCAGGCCAATAAAAGATGCCACGGCGCCGACTTCGGGCCGGTCGCTGCTTAATGCCGCCAGCTCGGCGCCGGTTTCGAAGTCCTCGCTTTGCACCTTTATCATCGGATCATCCGGGCCTGTATTCAGCCGCCCCAACCGCCAGTTACCGGTGGGAAAAAGGCAATTTCGTCGTCGGGGCCGACGGCGGCATCAGCCCTGGCGAATTCCTGATTAACCGCGCAATGCACGCCAATGGGATCATCAAAGGCAGCGGCATGGCCGTCCGATTGCTGTGCCAGCCAGGTGGTCAGGTGTGCGACCGTTTTTACAGATTCCGGCGGGTTCACGGTTTCCTCAGCCTTGCCGACACGGTCACGCAGCCAGGCGAAATACAGTAGTTTCATGAGGCCGCCTCGTCAAAGGAGAGAAAATCCACGGGCTCGCCTGCCTTTATCTGGGTCACATCCTCGGCGATTTCAACCAGGCCATGGGTCTGTACCAGGGAATTGATGATGCCGGAGCCCATGGGCCGGAACAGCACGGCACGGGGCCCGGTATCTGCGGCATGATCCAGCCGCGCCCGCAGCCATTCCCGCCGCCCGGCCTTTTTCTCGTAGTCAAAATCGGCGGTGACCCGATACAACACCGGATCCACATCAGCCGCGCCCGCCATGCCGAGGATCAATGGCCGGGCAAAGCGCAAGAAACACACAGTTGCGGCCACGGGATTACCGGGCAGACCGACGAATGCCGCGCCGCCGACCTGTCCNAGAGCCAATGGCCGGCCCGGCTTNATGGCCAGACGCCAGAAATTCANATGCCCCAGAGCCTCCACCGCGCCACGCACATGATCCTCGTCACCGACCGAAACACCGCCCGAGGTCAATAGCAAATCATGGGTTTTCGCCGCCGCGGCCAGTCCCACGCGCACGGCATCGGCATCATCAGGCAGGATGCCCAGGTCGGAGACATCCGCGCCCAGGCCGGTGATCAGCGCCATCAGAATCTGCCGGTTGGCATCATAGACACCGCCCACGGGCAACGCCGTGCCCGGTTCGGCCAATTCGTCGCCGGTGGAAAACACTCCAATCTTGAGTCGACGATACACTGTCAATTCACCGTGCCCCACGGAAGCCGCCAGGCCAAGNTCCTGGGGGCGGAGGCGCCGGCCACGGCGCAATACCACATCGCCTTGTTTGGTATCTTCGCCCTGTCGGCGGCGATTGGCGCCTGATTTCAGGCCCGGCGGAATGGTAAGGTAGCCCTCCGCCTGCTCCACATCCTCTTGCATCACCACCGTATCGGCGCCGGCAGGCATGACGGCGCCGGTAAATATGCGCACGGTCTGTCCGGCCGTCACCGTTCCGTCAAAAGGATGGCCAGCGGCGGAGCGGCCTTGCACAGCAAACCGGCTCGGATCATCGGGATCCAGATCGCAATGGCGCAGAGCATAGCCGTCAACGGCGGAATTGTCATGCGGTGGCACATCCAGGGCGGAGGTTAGGTCCGCGGCCAGAATACGGCCCTGGGCCTGGACCAGGGGCAATTGTTCCAGGCGATCCTGGGTCACCGTCACGATACACTCCCGCAGCACGGCCAAGGCCTCCGCCATGGACATCAAATCCTCAACCTGGTTAAAGCAATCATCGGCTAGCTTGTTCATGATGCCGGCCCTTCGGAGCGACAAAAATCAATGACAAAATCAGCCACCGCCCCAATGTCGTCCAGATCCAGCAATGGTATGCCGAGATCGGGGCCTTCGGGATGATAATCGGCGGCNAGGGCNATAAAACTCCTATCCTCGCGGCATAACAAGGGCTTGTCCAGGCCATGGCGATGCACTTCCATCTTCAAGTGGCCCTCGGCCTTGTATCCTTCCACCAGGATTAGATCGACCGGCGACATGCGCGCCAACAGTTCCTTCAGGCTCGGCTCTCCATCATCACGGTTTTCATGCATCAAGGCCCAACGCACGCCGGCGCTTATCAGCACTTCGACCGCGCCGGCCTCGCGGTGGCGGAAGGAATCCTTGCCCGGCTGATCCACGTCAAAGGTATGGTGCGCATGCTTGATCGTGGATACACGCAATCCCCGCGCGGTCAGGGCCGGAATTAGTTGGGTTAGCAGCGTCGTCTTACCGGCGCCGCTCCACCCGGTCACGCCAAGTATTTTCAAGGCAGTACTTTCAAGATTTATCTGTTGTATCCGACTGGATTGGTTTGGACTCATTTGCGTTGGATTGGGGTGCATCAGCCGTGACATGACGAAGCCCGACCCGCAAATAGTCATAGCCGGTGTAGATAGTAAACAGTGCCGCCAGCCACATGCCCAAACGGCCGATCTCCATCACCGGGATCGGCTCCCAGCCGGCCTCGCCAACAATCAGGAAACCGATCGCCAGCATCTGCACCGCCGTCTTCCACTTCGCCACCCGGCTGACCGGTACACTGACCCGCAATTCGGCGAGAAACTCGCGCAGGCCGGAGACCAGGATTTCCCGGCACAGGATCACCACCGTAGGCAGGATCGTCCAATCGCCGATGCGGCCCACGTAGACCAGCATCAACAAGGTGGCGGCGACCAGCAGCTTATCGGCGACCGGATCAAGAAACCGGCCCAGGCCGCTTTCCTCGCCCATGCTGCGGGCCAGATAGCCGTCCAGGATATCGGTGATGCCGGCGATGACAAAGATCGCGAAAGCGAGCCAGTTCGACAGTGGTGAGGCCAAATAGAAAGCGCCGATCAAAGCCGGAATTGCCAGGATCCGCGACAGGGTCAAAAGATTCGGTAAGGTGGTAATCATGTCTTCAAGCCGCAATCAACGGACAGTCCCGGTATACGCTCCAGGTCCCAGGCCCGAGCCCCCAAGCTTGGATTGAGTATAAAGATTTCCCGCCAAGGTGAAAGTACCCACTCAACCTTCGGGGTGAAAGAAGTCATAAATTTTCCGCGCCAGCGCCTTGGAGATGCCTCTGATGCTTTCCAAATCCGCTAGGCCAGAGGCTTCCACCGCCCGGGCCGAGCCGAAATGGTGCAGCAACGTCCGCTTGCGGCCAGGGCCAACACCGGGAATGCTGTCCAGGGCGGAGCGGTCCACGCGTTTGGCGCGGCGGGCCCGGTGGGTGCCGATGGCGAAACGATGGGATTCATCACGCAGACGCTGCAGGAAATACAGCACGGCACTGCGGGGCGGCAATGCGATCTCNNGCTTATCGGGTAGAAAGATGCGCTCCANCCCGGCGTTGCGGTCNGGACCCTTGGCGNTNGCNGCNAGGGCAACGCCGGTAACACCAAGGTCAGCGAAAACCTCACGCACCGCTGTCAGTTGCCCGATACCGCCGTCGATCAGCACCAGATCCGGCCATTCGCCCGCGACACGGATATTTTCCTCCACCTGGTCCGCATCCTCTTCTTCCGCGCTTTCAGCTGCGGCCTGGGCCTTCATCAGGCGGGAAAAGCGGCGGCGCAAGACTTCACGCATCATGCCGTAATCATCTCCGGGAGTGAGGTCATCGCCCTTGATATTGAACTTGCGATAGGCGTTTTTCTGAAACCCTTCCGGCCCGGCCACTACCATCGCGCCGATCGCGTCCGTGCCCATGGTATGGCTGTTGTCATAGATTTCGATGCGCCGGGGCGGACCATCCAGGGCGAACAGCTCGGCCACGTCCTCCAACAGGCGGCGCTGGCTGGCGCTTTCCGCCAGGCGCCTGGCCAGGGCTTCACGGGCATTGGTTTCGGCATGTTTGACCAATTCCCGCCGCTGGCCGCGTTCGGGATGGCGCAAACTGACCTTGCGCTCCGCCTTGACACTCAGCGCCTCGGCGATCAAGTCATGGGTTTCCGGCCATTCGTTGAGCAGGATCTCTTTCGGTGGCGGCTTGTCGTCATAAAACTGCCCCATGAAGGCGCCCAGAACCTCGGCCGGGGTCCGTTCCTTACCATGGCTGGGAAAATAGGCCCGGTTGCCCCAATTTTGCCCNGCCCGGAAGAAGAAGACCTGGATGCAGCTTTGCCCGCCTTCCATATGGATGGCGATGACGTCGGCCTCGGCCACGCTGGCCACATTGATGCCCTGATGGGCCTGGACATGGGCCAGGGCGCGCAGGCGGTCGCGATAGACGGCAGCGGTCTCGAATGCCAGCGCGTCCGAGGCGGCCGCCATTTTCTCCGACAGGCCATGCTGGACCTGTTGGCTGCGCCCGGAAAGGAAATCTCGCGCCTCCGCCACCAATTCGGCATAACCGTCCTTGTCGATGCGGTCCACACAAGGCCCGGCACAACGTCGGATCTGATATTGTAGACAGGGCCGGGTCCGGGCGGCAAAAATATTGTCCGAACAGGAACGCAGGGGAAAGGCCTTTTGCAGGGTATTCAGGGTCCGGTTGACCGATGAGGCAGAGGCGAAAGGGCCAAAATATTCACCCTTACGGTTCCGGGCACCGCGGTGCTTGGCCAACTGCGGCCATTCATGATCGCCGGTGATAATAATGAAGGGGAACGACTTGTCGTCGCGGAGCAGGATGTTGTAACGCGGACGCAGGCGCTTGATCAGATTGCTTTCCAGCAACAATGCCTCTACCTCGGTATGAGTCGTCACCACTTCCATGGCGCGGGTCTCGGCGATCATGCGCAGGGTTCGCGTGTTCAGGCCCGCCGGTTGTGCATAGTTTCGTACCCGGTTCTTTAGAATCTTGGCCTTGCCCACATAAAGCACTTCACCATCTTCGGCCAGCATGCGGTAGACCCCCGGCGCCGCCGGCATGGTCTCCAGCGCCACGCGGATCGCGTCCTGGCCATGCTTGATGCTGGTCTCGGGCCCAGTCCCCTGATCCATCTCGGGCCGGCCGTCGCCGGGCAAGTCCAGAGATTGAACGGTTGGTTTGTCAGCCTTTGTCATGGCGCTATTTTCCGCGCCTTTTGCAATTCGTCAATGGTTCATAATCATCACGTAATTGGCCGCCGGCCGATATCCACCTCACCTGTGGATAAATATGTGGGAAAGGCTTTCTCGACGGCATCAAAGTGGCGGAATCCCGCCTGTTCGAACGCTTTGCACAAAAAATAGGCAAAACAGCAACCTATTGATTTTAAAGTCTTATTCTAAAACGGTCTGGAATAGGCATAGTGCACACAAGCAGTGTAACTCAAATATTACCTATGACCGGCAATCACAATAGCCTGTGCACAAAAAAGCATACCTGGCGATGATTTTAACCAGTTGTGGACAAGTCACCGAACGTTATCGGACCGGAAAGATACAATATCAAAGCACATCCCAGTTTAGTTGTCATGCAATTCAGGTAAGTAATTTGGCCGCCGTCGATAGTATTTCTACGCTATGTTTTACAGGCGTTGGCTGGGCAGCCTCCTTGAGATCAGTTTTAGGCATTCCCGACATGCCGTGATACAGCGATAGTATATAAATTAGGTACGCCGTTGTTAGGAAAGCGCCATAGCGCCGGCTGATAGGCCGCCCGCGCAAAACAAACGGGGTGATCAGGATGGCGGCCGACACCATGATCCATAAATCATAGCCAACGATCTGCCCTGGTATGGGAACCGTGCGCACCATGGATGTAATGCCCATGATGCCGAGAATATTGAACAGGTTCGATCCGACCACATTGCCGATGGCCACATCGCCATGGCGGCGGATAGCGGCGACGAGGGAGGTCGCCAACTCCGGCAATGACGTCCCCAGTGCGATCAAGGACAAGCCGATGGTTGCCTCCGACACGCCGGCGGCAATGGCCAGTTCCATGGCGCCGGCAATCAGCAGATCGGCGCCAATAATCAGGCTGGCCATCCCAACCACGACAAGGGCCAGGGAATGCCAGATCGAATGTGGCCGCGGGGCAATGCCTTTGATCTCGTCGACGATGGCTTCGGTGGTGGCCTCATTTTCCTTGCGGCCGGAAAAATAGGACCATGTCAAATAGCCGCACAACAGCAACGTCATGATGGCACCTTGCCAGTTCAATATTTGTCCGTTCCAACATAGGGCGACAAAAGCAAAGGAGGTCGCGAACATGATGGCGCCATCCCGTCGGACGGCTTTAACATCACAGACAATGGGAAAAATGATCGCCGGCAAGCCAAGCACCAGCAGAATATTAGCGATGTTCGAACCAACCACATTGCCGACGGCGATCTCGGGCGCATCGCTCAACATGGCGTCCAAACTGACCACCAATTCCGGTGAAGAAGTGCCACAAGCCACCACCGTCAGACCAATCACTAGGGGCGGCACCGACAGCCGTTGCGCCAGAGTAACGGCACCACGGACCAATACCTCCCCACCGATCAGAAGCAGCACCAAGCCACCAGCAACCATTAGATACGTCATGCCTCGACTTCACCGCTGGTTACCATATCAGGACAGCCACACGATTCATGCCTCGCGCCGGGAAAAAATTGCGGCAACGAAGCCGCATACTCATTCTATATAACGGTGAAGCCCGTCGCTTTGAAGGGGTCAATCTGAAGAGCTTCGGCATAAGGCAAAATTACCTGCGCATATGGACAAGATTAAGCGCCTCCGTTATGCCATCGCTGCCTTCCAATTTCGAGGCGTCAACGGCTAGGTGTTATATGAACATCTCAATTGTAAACGGTTTGGCCGGGATGGCCGGCGATTACGACCTTTTCATCCTCGATTTATGGGGTGTCGTCCATGACGGGGTAACGGTCTACCCCGGTGCCGCCAATTGCCTCCACCGCCTGCGCCAGGGCGGCGCCAGGGTTGTGTTGCTATCCAATGCTCCCAGACCCAGCGCTTCTGTGGCCCTGCACCTGACGGAGCTTGGCGTTGAGGCGGATTTGTATGACTGGCTGTTGACCTCGGGCCAGGCGACCGCCGATACCATCGCCGCGAAGACCATCGCATCTGGGGCCTCTGGCGCCGGCGCTGATGCGCGCCCGGCCTATTTCCATCTCGGCCCGGAACGCAGCCGGCCCACCCTGGATGCCTGCGGAGGCCAAGAAGTCGTCATCGAAGCGGCCGAAATGATCATCTGTACCGGCTTGTTCGACGATGAAACGGAACAGGCGGAAGATTACCGCGGCCTCTTGAGCCTAGCCGCGGCACGCGGCCTGCCGATGATTTGCGCCAACCCCGACGTGGTGGTCAACCGTGGCGGACAGATGGTTCCCTGCGCCGGCGCGGTCGCGGCCTTTTATGAGGAATTGGGCGGAACGGTGCAGCGCTTTGGCAAACCATTCCCAGACATTTTCAACCGTCTGTTCGCCGAGAGTCCGGAAATTCCACGCAGCCGCGCTGTAATGATCGGCGACGGTCTTGCCACGGACATTCGCGGCGCGCGGCAGGCGGGGATTGATGCCATTTGGATCGGCGGCGGCATTCACGCCGAAGCCTTGGGCCTGGGTCCGGACGGACAATTGGAGCAAGACAGGGTACAGGGTGTCGCCGCGCAGGCTGGCGAACGGCCAAAAGCAATATTGCCGTGGCTACAGTGGTAAGCCGCTAGCGAAATGCCAAGTTAGCGCTATTCGACCAAGGCACGTCGCGGCTAATCGCATAGCGCGTCGATGTCATCCTGCGAGGACGTCTCTCCCACGTCCGGTGACACTGGCGATATCGCCAAGAGTCGGTGCTGTCGGGCGGTTGATACGCAAGTGATCGACGAGCTGTTCGATCCCCACGCTGACTTGTTCCGTATCCATCAGCACAACTCCAAGATACAACCGGAAACCACGATAGACCGCCTAAAGCTCAAAAATCGCCGATGACGGAGGTCATCTTGGTTTTCAGCGTCGCCACATTGAACGGCTTCACGATGTAATTGTTGACCCCCGCTTTTTTCACCGCAATCACGCTCTCGGTCTTGGATTCGGCTGTAATCATGATGAAGGGCGTTTCCTGCATCTTGTCGTCCGAGCGGATTTCCTTCAGCAACTGGTAACCAGTCATCGGCTCCATGTTCCAATCGGAAATCACGAAGTTGTAATCTTTGCCGCGCAGCTTTGGCAAAGCGGCCGCACCATCGGTCGCTTCGTCAACATCGTTGAAGCCGAGCTGCTTTACCATGTTGCGGATAATCCGCAACATGGTCTTGTAATCGTCGACGATCAGGATCGTCATGTTCATATCGACAGCCATCGTTCCTGTCCTATTCGATCTATTTAGTCAGCCAATCAGTTCCGGTTGCCTGGCGGTCCGTGGACATTTCAATGCGCCCTCCATCAACTGCAACCTGCGCATCTTGCGGCAGGGTGCAGAATATTTGCTTAACGGCATAAGCAAGGTTTTGGCGAAAGCCAATGGACGGCGGGTTTGGTTTTCGTGATGCCCTTGCATGGCTATATTGCGGCACGAAATTGTCGGGCCCGGGCATATTCCGGTGGATTACAGGATGGAAATCGGTATGTCAGATTCCTATTCCCGCACCATGACTGTGACCTACATCGTGCTTTTCGCCGGCATAACCGGTGACCTGAACCACAATTTCACCAGACAAACCCAATTCGGCGGCACGATGAACCATGGCATGTTGCTGGTCCCGGCCCGCAATGGGGTCGCGGGCTGAATAGAGGCTGATTTAGAGACCGATATAGAGGATGGGCGATTAGCTGGTTGCCAGACGGCATTCCAGCCCCAATAATCCAGGCCATGCGAATTATCCGTCATATCCATCATGTATCGGACGAACTGCGCGGCGGCGCCGTCGCGGTAGGGAATTTCGATGGCCTGCACCGTGGCCACCAGGCGCTGATCCAGCAATGCCGTGCCATGGCCGACGCCGTTACGGGTCCCGCCCTGGCCTTGACGTTCGAGCCGCACCCACGCAGCCTGTTTCAGGCCGATGCGCCCCCTTTTCGTCTAACGCCATTCCGCTCCAAGGCGCGGCTGCTAGCGAAACTGGGTGTTGATTGCCTGGCCAGCCTGCGCTTTGACCTTGACGTCAGCCAGCAGCCGGCCGAGGACTTCATTCAGGACATTCTGGTTCGAGGCTTGAGAGCAAGGCATGTCGTGGTTGGCTACGACTTCGTTTTTGGCCACCACCGGACCGGCAACGGCGCGATGCTTCGGGAATTCGGCGCCCGCCACGGTTTCGAGGTTTCAGTGCTGGAGCCGGTAACCCATGATGACGACGTCTGCTCCTCGACCATTATCCGAGTCGACCTGGAGACCGGACGTTGCCGCCGGGCCGCCGAGTTGCTGGGCCATTGGTGGGAAATCGAGGGCCGGGTCCGCGGTGGCGAGCGGCGCGGCCGCCAGTTGGGCTTCCCCACCGCCAACCTGCATCTGCGCGATGCCGCCCTGCGCCCCGCATTGGGCGTCTACGCCATCCGCTTTGGCCTGGAGGAAGGCGGCAAGACATGCTGGTATCCCGGTGTCGCCAATCTGGGGCAGCGCCCTACCTTTGTCGGTCAGGGCATTACCCTGGAATCTCATTTGTTCGATTTCGACGCCGATATCTATGGCCGCCACGCCCGCGTCGCCTTTATCGAGCATCTGCGACCGGAACAAAAATTCGATGGCCTTGAAGCGATCAAGGCGCAAATTGCCTTGGATCGCGAACAGGCCCGCCAGATTCTAAGCGATCCCGTGAATGCCCAGGATAAATTTGTTATTGGCCAGCCGTAAGGACCGCCGCGCCTACGATACAAAGTATCGTCACCAGAGAATTGAGGATAAGCATGTCGATTGCCGCCGTTACCTTGGATGATAAATATGAACGGGAATCCGGTCGGGTTTTTCTGACCGGCATGCAGGCCCTGGTACGCCTGCCCATGTTGCAGCGTCAGCGCGACGTGGCCGCCGGTCTGAACACCGCCGGCTTTATCTCGGGCTACCGCGGCTCTCCGATCGGCGGCTATGACGCGGCACTTTGGGCCGCCCAGCCTTTTCTCAAGCGCAGCCATATCACCTTTCAGCCTGGTCTGAACGAAGACCTTGCGCTAACCGCCGTTTGGGGCACTCAGCAGGTCAACCTGTGGCCCGGCGGCACTTACGACGGCGTCTTTGGTATCTGGTACGGCAAGGGCCCCGGCGTCGACCGCAGCGGCGATGCCATCAAGCATCTGAATTACGATGGCACCGCCCAGCATGGCGGCGTCCTGTTGATCGCGGGCGATGATCACGGGGCTAAATCCTCGACCCTGCCGCATCAAAGCGAGCCTGCCTTCATGGCCGCTGCCGTGCCGGTCTTTCATCCCGCCGGCGTGCAGGAATATCTCGACCTTGGCCTGCACGGTTTCGCCATGTCGCGCTATTCCGGCTGTGCCGTGGGCTTCAAGGCGGTGGGCGAAACGGTGGAAAGCTCCGCCTCGGTCTCGATCGACCTAGGCGCGGCGCAAATTGCCAAGACGATTGATTTCGATATGCCCGGCGACGGCCTGAGCCTGCGCTATCCCGACGACATCATGGTCAAGGAAAGCAGGCTGCTGAACTACAAGCTGCCTGCCGCCCAGGCCTATGTGCGGGCCTACGGCCTGGACAAGACGATCTTTGATACGCCGAAACCGCGCCTGGGCATCGTCACCACGGGCAAGGCCTATCTAGACGTGCGCCAAGCCTTTGACGAGTTGGGCCTGACGGCGGAGATGGCGGCGAACATAGGCATTCGTCTGTACAAGGTCGCCATGACCTGGCCTATGGAGCCGCAAGGCGCCTTGAAATTCGCCAAGGGCCTGGAAGAAATCGTGGTGATCGAGGAAAAGCGCCCGATCATGGAAGATCAATTGCGCAGCCTGCTTTACGGCCGGGACGGCGCACCGCGCATCGTTGGCAAGAAGGATGAAAATGACCGGGTGCTATTGCCGGAGATCGGTGAGCTGACACCGGGCATGGTGGCCCAATCCATCGTTGGCCGGATCAAGAAGTTCAGCGAGATGCCTGATTTTGATCAGCGCCTGGCCCGAATCGAACAGATCGAGACTGGCGCCAAGGGGTCGCCGCCCACCATACTGCGCACGCCGTATTTTTGTTCCGGCTGCCCGCACAATTCCTCTACCAATGTACCTGCCGGCAGCCGCGCTATGGCAGGTATCGGTTGTCACGGCATGTCCCTGTGGATGCCGGAACGCAATACCCAGACTATTACCCATATGGGCGCCGAAGGGGTCAACTGGATTGGCCAGGCGCCGTTCTGCAAGACTGAGCACGTCTTTCAGAACCTCGGCGACGGCACTTATTACCATTCCGGTCTGCTGGCGCTGCGGGCCGCTGTCGATGCCGACGTCAACATCACCTACAAAATCCTGTTCAATGACGCGGTCGCGATGACTGGCGGCCAACCCGTGGTCAATGTGGGCGATGGCAAGCTGACCCCGGACGAGATCAGCCGCCAGGTCNATGCCGAAGGGGTCTCCAAGATCGCCCTGGTCACGGACGAGCCGGACAAATACCCCACCGGTACCAATTGGGCGCCGGGCGTCAGCATTCATCACCGCAATGACCTGGACCAGGTACAGCGCGACCTGCGCGCGACGCCGGGTTGTACGGTTCTAATCTATGACCAGACCTGCGCGGCGGAAAAGCGGCGCCGGCGAAAGCGTGGCCTGTTCCCCGATCCGGCCAAACGGGCCTTTATCAACGATCTGGTTTGCGAGGCCTGCGGCGATTGTTCCGTTACCTCGAACTGCGTTTCGGTGCAGCCCAAGGAAACCGAATGGGGCCGCAAGCGGCAGATCGATCAATCCAATTGCAATAAGGATTTTTCCTGCATCAACGGCTTCTGCCCCAGCTTTGTCACGGTCCATGGCGGCGGCCTCCGCAAGGCGGAGAAGGCCAAAAATACCGGCGTCGATCATGACAATGATATTTTCGCCGACCTGCCAATGCCGACGCTGCCTTCGGCGGCGGAGCCCTACGGCATTCTGATCACCGGCATTGGCGGCACCGGCGTGGTCACTGTTTCGGCCCTGCTAGGCATGGCGGCGCATTTGGACGGCAAGGGGGTCTCGGCCCTGGACATGGCTGGTTTGGCCCAAAAGAACGGCGCCGTGACTTCGCATGTCCGCATCGCCGATACGCCCGAGGATCTGCACGCCGTGCGCATCGCCACGGGAGGCTCGAAGCTAATCCTGGGCTGCGATATCGTCGTGGCCACCGGTGAAAATGTACTTTCCGCCATCAACGAAGGGGTCACCGGTGCAGTTATCAACAGCCATGTCGTGCCGACGGCGCAGTTCCTGGCGGATCAGGATATGGAGCTGGCGGGTGAAGGCCTGGTCCAGCAACTGCGGGACGCGGTAGGCGAAGACTTCAGCCATTTCTTCAATGCCACCAAACTGGCCACGGCTTTGATGGGCGACAGCATCGCAGCCAATCTGTTCCTGTTGGGCGCCGCCTTTCAAAAAGGCTATGTGCCGCTTTCACTGGAAGCCATCGAAGGCGCCATCGAGCTCAACGGCGTCGCGGTCGAGGCCAACAAGCAAACCTTTGCCTGGGGCCGACTGGCAGCCAAAGATCCAAATGCGGTGGAGACAATTACAGCGCCCCTGATGCCGCAAGCAGGGACCAAGTCGGAAGCGCCAAGTCTGACACAACGGATCGCCCGACGGGCCGATTTCCTAACCGGCTATCAGAATGCCGCCTATGCCGGGAGGTACTTGGATCTGGTTGACCGGGCCATGGCGGTGGAGACGGAGAAAGCCGCCGGCTTGGAAGGTTTAGGCGAAGCCGTGGCGCTGAATTTCTTCCATCTGATGGCTTACAAGGATGAATATGAAGTGGCGCGCCTGTACAGCGATGGCCGTTTCATGGAGCAGGTCAATCAGCAGTTCGAGGGCGATTTTAGCCTGCATTTGCACATGGCTCCGCCGCTGATCGCCAAGCGGGACCCGGTCAGCGGAAAATTTCAGAAACGTGAATTCGGCCCCTGGATGATGAAGTTAATGCCTCTGCTGGCCGGCCTGCGCGGCCTGCGCGGTGGGGCCTGGGATATCTTTGGCCGCACCGATGAGCGGCGGATGGAACGCCAGCTGATCAGCGATTACGAAAGCACTATGGCCGAGGTGCTGGCCGGCCTGAACCATGACAACCATGCCATGGCGACGCGTATCGCCGAGGTGCCCGACCGCATGCGCGGCTTTGGTCACGTCAAGGAAAAGGCTGTGGCCAAGGCCAAGGAGGCCGAAGCGGAGATGTTGGAATATTTCCGCTCGCCATCGGAACAGATCTCGGCGGCGGAATAAAGCTGCCCACCAAGAAAGGAAACGACCATAGCTTATTCCCGCGGATTGGCTTTTCGCCAGCTCGCGGGTGAGCACATGCTGGCGCCACCGCCCACGCTGCAACTGGGCGCACAGGTGGGCAAGGGCGTCGCCCTGCTGGCCAGCGCCGCTTCAGCCAGTTTGGTTATTGTTGACGATGGTGGCATTCCCCGCGGCGTGCTGACGGAACAGGACGTAGTGCGCTGCGCAGGCGACCAAGAACTGCCGGGCCCAGCAGGGTCGGCACAAGCACGCCCAGCATGACGACAGCGATGGCGGCGATCTCCAGAGCCTGGATCGTCTCGCCCAAGAAGAACGCCGCCAAGGGTACGGACAGAGGACCAATCAGGGGGGAGAACAAAGAAGTGCGGGCGACGGGCAAATGGCTTAGGGCGAAGTTCAGCAGGAAGAACGGGCCCGCGGTGGCGATGCCACCCAGATACAGCATCAGAATTAGCACATTACTGTCCAGCTGCTCAAGCGGCGCGGCGGGCCCTTCGATGAACGTCAGAGCGAACAACCCGATGATTAGCGCCATGCTCATCTGCCAGGCCGTGGTCACCATGGGCCGGCCCTGGGTTTGGGCTACCCTGCGCGCCGTCAAGGAGCTGCCAACGGCACAAACCATGGCACAAACAACCAGGAAATCGCCAAATAGATTGCCCTCCCCCGACACATGATTGGCATGGACCAGAAGAATGGCGCCACCGAAAGCTACAATAGCGCCGAGGATCACGACCGGGTCGATCACCTCCTTCAATACCATGCGCCCGGCGATGGGCATGATCAGGGGCATCAGGGCCCAAAAGACCGAGGCATTGACGGCGGAGGTATGATACAGGGCCCAGACCAAAAGGACGGAGGCGAGGCCGGGATCGAGCATGCCCATCAGCAGCGGCCGGGAGGCGTGGCGCAAACGCACTGGCTGGTGGGTCAGCAACACCATGGCCCACATCACAATGGCAGCCAGAATGAACCGCCCGGCAACCACCTCGCCAACGGCCATCTGCTGGACCGCAGCCTTGCTGCCGACCATCAAGGATGACCACAGCAGCACCGCCATAAACATTGCCAGTATCGGCATTGTACACTCCAGCTCGTTTCGCCGAATTGAAGCATGAATTGAGGCATCTTGTCGCCCAAGCTGCGCCGTCTAGGCGGCATCGTCCATTCGGATTAGTATGGTCGGCATGAAGGTTTGCAGAAACCCACTGACAATAACCAGGACGACAAAAGCCAGAAACTAGCGGGGTGCCCATTTTGGTTCGTCAAACAACATCGCCCCCATGGGGCATATCAGGGACCAAATGATAACAGCGCNGCCATTAACGAACCCACCCAGCGCGGTCATTAGAAAAAGGGGTGGCAAAAGGATCAATAACAGCTGGCTAAAGCGAAAAAAGTGGTACTACCCCGTCAGACCAAAATGGATAATGCTGAGCAGGGAAAAGGCCGCGTAGATAAATGGAATAGCCCCTGCAACCGTCTCGCCAAAGGCAAAATACATCAGGCCCCAGGGGGAGNCGGAAAAACGAAGGGTACGGAACAGGCCACTAGCAAGACCTTTTGCAAGCGTACATCATCGTCGTCCGCCGGGTCTACGCCGATGCGGGTCACCCATCCGAGAACGGGTTTCATCACCCTCTTACTCCTGCTATGCCAAAACCCGCTCGGCAATGGCCAGAATGCGGTTCATCTCGCGCAACACCGGTTTTTCGATCAATTTGCCGTCGACTACGACCAAACCCGTATCCGCATCGGCAAAGGCCTGCAGAATGCGCTTGGCGTGCGCCACCTGGGCATCGTCGGGAGTGAAGACTTTGTTCAGAATGGGGATCTGCTTTGGATGGATGGAGCCCTTGCCGGAAAAACCCAGATCGCGAGACAGGCTGGCTTCCGTTGCCATGCCGTCGGGATCTTCCAAGTCCAGATAAGGCACATCAATGGCGTCAACGCCAACCGAAGCGGCAGCATGCGCGATGCGGGAGCGGGCATAGAGCAATGGCTCCCAAGCGTTCTTGCAGCGCAGCTCCGCCGCCATATCGACGCCGCCGAAGAACAGCGCATCAATGCGCGTTGAAGCATGCGCGATATCGTAGGCCGCCTCCAACCCTTCGTTGGTTTCGATAATGATATGCAGACGGGTTTCGTCATGGCCGCGCTCGCTCAACAGATCATCCAGCCAGATCACTTCATCCGGGGTTTTCACCTTGGGCAGCATCAACGCGGGCGGCGGGGTATCCGTGGCGAGGACCGCCTGCACATCCGCCAGGCCGATCTCGGTGCGCACGCAGTTGATGCGGACGATACGCTCCACGCCATCATCCTTCTGTGGTTCGGCGAACAACGCCAGGCCCTTGGCCCGTGCCTCGGCCTTGTCCTTGGGCGCGATGCCGTCTTCCAGTTCAACACAGACAATGTCGGTGCCGCAGGCCAAGGCTTTTGGAAACATGTCCGGGCGCAGTCCCGGCGAAAATATAAAACTGCGCCGGGGCCGCACCGCCCGCTCGGTCTGCTCAACCATTCGCTATATCCTCTATCCATTTACGGCGCGAACCATACAGCGCCCTTCAGAAAGCAGGTTATAGGAATATGATTCGAGTGTCCCAGCGTTTGTGACCAAGCGATGAATGGTGCTAGCCTTGCCGGCAAAGGNTGAAGGAGTGACGGCATGAGCGGCGAAAATTTCACCAATTCCAATGGCGGCATACGAAGCACCGAAATTTTCGGTGGCAAGGACCGCGCACCAAGACGCCCGCGNCCAGCCATGACCATCAAGGAGGCTGCGCGGGAAACACCCGTTNTCGCCGAGACAGATGTNCTGGTGGTCGGCGGCGGNCCAGCAGGAACCTCGGCAGCCATCGCNGCCGGACGCTTGGGCGCCGATGTGANNTTGGTGGAGCGNTACAACCATCTGGGCGGGCTGTCCACGGGCGGGCTGGTGCTGTGGATTGACCGTATGTCGGATTGGAGCGGCCAGCAGGTTATCTCGGGCATCGCCCACGACTATCTCGACCGGCTACCATCCGAGGCAAAGCAGGGCCCAGCACGTAGTGATTGGGGCTCCACCGATGCCGCCACCGCTGCCTATTGGCGCCAGCGCACGGCGGCCTTTCACGATATCGTCACCTGGTCGCCAACCATAGATCCCGAAGCGCTAAAGACACTGTCCTTGGAGATGGCACTGGAACAAGATGTCCGCCTGACCTTCCATGCCTGGGCCGTCGAACCAATTATCGAGGATGGCGTGATGCACGGCGCCATCTTCGAGAGCAAGGAAGGCCGCCAGGCAATCCTAGCCAAGGTGGTGATCGATACCACGGGCGATGCGGATCTGCTGGCCCGCGCGGGCCTCTCGTTCGAAACCGACAGCGATCCATCCGATATCCACAGCTGCATTAATACCGCCTTCATGATCGGTGGCGTCGATATGGAGCGCTGGCTGGAGTTCAAAACCGGCAACGAGCAGGGCTTCAAGGACTTCATGGCGCGCGGGCGCGAGCGGCTGCAATATTTCGAACGGCCCTTCGTCTCATGGCGCAACGATGTTGCCTTGTTCATGGGCCCGCGGCTGGCAGGCTACAACGCCATAGATGTGGAGGATTTGAGCGCAGTCGAGGTGCGCTCCCGGCAACTGACCGTCGGCCATGTGGAAATCTACAAGGCCCGCGCGCCGGGATTCGAGAATGCCTTCCTGATGCTCGGCGCGCCGCAAATCGGCGTCCGTCACAGCCGCCGCCTGTTGGGTATGGAGAAAGTGGTGCGGGCAGACTGGGACGCAGGCGAAATCCGGGACAGTGAAGTCGGTGTTTCCACGTCATTGGCGCCGAAATTCCCAAATATCTCTGTACCCTATGGCGCCCTGGTGCCGGCGGGTATTGACGGTGTGCTGGGAGCGGGCCGGCACGTGGCTTGTGACACAAATTCCCATTCGTTCCTGCGCGAGGTGCCGCAATGCTGGCTGACTGGCCACGCCGCCGGCATAGCGGCGGCGCTGTCGGCGGATGCGGGCATCCTGCCCCGCCAAATGAATCCCCGCCTGATCCAGCAGGAATTGCTGCGCCAGGGTGCCTATCTCTCCCCGGCGACCGTTTTGGCGGCAGGCACGGCGACAAAGGCAGCGGAATAGCTCATGGACCGGATGACGGTCTTCACCGCGTGGCGCATCCGCACCATGGATCCAGGCCGTCCCGTAGCCACGGCCATAGCCGTGGCCGATGGCCGAATTGTCTCGGTCGGCAGTCTGGAAAGCATGCAGCCGTGGTTGCGCCGTGTNCCCCATGACATTGATGACAGCTTCAAGGACAAGGTCCTGATGCCGGGCTTCATTGATCCGCATACTCATCTGCGCCTGTCGGGGACCTACATGGGCCTGCACTATGTGGGGCCGATCCCGTCTCACACGGACGAAGGACCGCAGGCCGGCCTGCCGGACCGGCAGGATGTCATAGCCCGCCTGACAGAGCTGGTCGATGCGGCCAACGATCCCAATCGCCCGATCATTGCCTGGGGTTATGATCCGGGCATGCAGGGCGGTCATTTGGACCGGGATATACTGGATGCCATATCCGACGAGGTGCCGTTGTGGGTAATGTGTTATGCGCCGCATATTGTCTATACGAACTCGCCCATGCTGGACCGGACCGACGTTTCGGAAGAGACCACGGCACATGGCATAGGGCGCTATCCCGATGGCCGCCTAAACGGCTGGTTTATCGAAACCGGCGCGGTTGGTATCGCCTCCAGGCCGGTGCGCGACGAACTATACCGCCCTGGCTTTGGCCTTGCCGCCCTGCGGCGTCAGGCCACTGTCGCCATTAACAATGGCATCACCACCGTCGCCGACCTGGGCTGGGGCTTGGAATCGTTTGAGCAGGAATGGGATGACCATTACGAGGCCGTGAACGACCCCGGCTTTCCATTGCGCATGTTGATGATCCCGTTCGATGCTCGTCTGGTCGCCAAGTTTGGCGAAGAGCGTTTCGATTACCTTGACCAGATGCGTGGGAAATCAACGGGCAAACTGTCAGTGCATGGGGTGAAGTTCATCAATGACGGCTCCTACCCTTCCATGACTCTACAGCTGAACTATCCCGGTTATCTAGATGGCGAACAGGGCCTGACCGGCGAGACACCGTGGGAGGACATGGTTGATCGGATGCTGCCATACTGGCAATCCGGAATTCAGATCCATTCCCATGCCAATGGCGATGCCACCGTCGACATGACCCTGAGCACCCTGGCCGAGCTGCAACAGCGGCACCCGCGCTTTGACCACCGCTTCACCGTGGAGCATTATTGTATCTCCACCGTGGCTCAAGGCCGGCGGCTGGCGGCCCTGGGCGGATTGGCCAGTGTCAATCCTTACTTTGTTCACTACCGCTCGCTAATTCATGCCGATAGCGGCTTTGGCCCGGACCGCGCGGAGACGACGGCGCGCCTGGGCACCCTGGCCGAGGCCGGCGTGACCTTTGCCCTGCANTCCGATTACAATCTGGTGGTCGGGCCCATGGCGCCGCTGATCGCGGCCTGGGTGGCAGTCAACCGGATCGCTGGCGACGAGGCGACGGTAATGGCGCCGGGCGAGCGGATCTCGGTCGACCGGGCCCTGCGCGCGATTACCGTCGATGCCGCCTTCGTGCTACGTCGAGACCATGAAATCGGCAGTCTGGAGGTCGGAAAGCTGGCTGATCTAGCGATCCTTGGCGCCGACCCTTACGAGGTTGAGCCGATAGACCTACGCAATGTGCCGGTGTTAGGGACCATCGTCGGCGGCGCTGTTCATATGGCCAATGACTAAATCTGCCGATCCGCGCCGCCTGCTGACGGAATGGGATTTTCTGCTCTCGTCCCTGCAAGGATCGGTTACGGCGCAAGCGGGCGCAAAACGCACATCGGTGACAATCCTGGCCGGCTTCCTTGGCTCCGGCAAGACTACCATGCTGCGGCA
This sequence comes from Acidobacteriota bacterium, assembly GCA_002730735.1. Classification (GTDB taxonomy): domain Bacteria; phylum Acidobacteriota; class Vicinamibacteria; order Vicinamibacterales; family UBA823; genus UBA11600. Next base: position 21,177 of record PCAU01000009.1, read on the forward strand.
TTTGTTACAGGGTAGCCATGGCCTGAAACTGGCGGCGGTAGTCAACGATATTGGCGCGGTGAACATAGATGCCGCCCTAATCGCCAATGCCGGAGGCGATGTCATCGAGCTGACGAATGGTTGTAGCTGTTGTTCCCTGGGCCCCGAGCTTGGCCACTCCATCAACGAACTTAGCCGGCGGGCAGAGCCGCTAGACGGCATCCTGGTGGAGGCCAGCGGCATCGCCGACCCCGCGGCCATGGGCGCGGTGGTGACCGCCAACGCCAACACCCGCCTTGACGGTATCATCACAGTGCTTGATGCAAGCGCCCTTGATAGTTGGCTTGATAACCCCGCGGCGGCACCGTTGTTTAAAAGGCAGCTGGATGCGGCGCATTTGCTGGTGCTGAACAAAACTGACCTGATCGATGACGAAGCAGAGGTGGCGGCAACCGCGCACCTGGCCCAACTGGCCCCTGGCCGCACGGTGATCGCGACCGAACAGGGCCGGTTGCAAGCGGACCTGGCGCTTGGCGCGGCCCTGCGCGGCGCGCGGCCCGAGCCGGCGCATCTGCATCACGAAGCGGCGCGCTTCGCCACGCGAACCATAATGCCAGACGGACCTGTTGACCGGCAACAACTAGCGGCATTCCTGGCCAGCCCGCCAGAGGGTCTGCTGCGGGTCAAGGGCTTTGTCGAAGTCCAAGATACACCAGGCCGCCTGCAAACGGTGCAAGCCGTTGGCCGAACATGGAGTATTGAACCGCAGGCCAACACCGGCGCGGTCAAGCTAGAAGAAGGCAGCCTGGTTCTGATCGGCCTTGCGGAACAGCTACAGCTTTGGGACCAAGCAGCTTTTACAGCGTTGCCAGGAATTTTCCATACGCCCGGTTGACGGCGCCGGGAATGCGCCTGGCCATGTAGTTAGAGCCTTCGAGAAAGTCGTTGTCGCCATCACCAATGATCGCCAAGGTCGGCAGCTCTTTAACCGCTATACCATTGAAGAAGAACGAATCGCCCCTAAGGACGGACAAGGTCAAAAGCATGCCCCACTCGAGCGGGCTCATTGCTTTGTTGATCTGCGTTTGCGTCGACATCAGCTTTCCTTCCAATGCGATGAAACACCGATCCGGCCCGCCTTGCGCTCCGTTTCTTGCACTCGAACTATTTTGGAAGATACTCCCGCGCAGCATCGGTTAGGCTGTGCCAGGCGTAATCAGCAAAGCTGCGGGCCACATGGATGCGGTAGCCGCCGTCGGTCTGGGGCACCAGCAGCACACTGCAACCGGCCAAGATGCTGCGGGCACAACGGCCGGGCACAAGGTCCGGGCTTTCCAGGTCCAGGGGACAAAGTTTTGCCAAGACATCGCGGCAGCGGTTGCCTGAAAGGGCGATGATTTGCTGGCCATCGCCATTTTCCAACATGGCGTGCCGGGTCCCGGCGAGTGCCTGGGTCAAGCTTTCGGACGCTGCCAGACCAAGCAGCAGCCATTCATTGGGGCCAAGCCAATAGGCCGTGACTGCACCGCCATCCGCGGCCTGGTTCGGCGACAGGGGCAGGTCAAAGCCAAGGCCGGCGCGAAATCCTTCCAAAAATCCCACATCATCGCTCTCGCCACGCAGGATAAACGATGACTGATAGGGCTGGGCATGCAGCATAACAGCGGCGTCTTCAGGCCGCGTCTGCACGGCGGCCAGAGCCAGATGATCCAGTGGTTCGTGGCGTGGTTCGTTCATTTGGCGCGCGCTCCCACATCGACAAAACGCGGCGCCGTCACCTTCGCCATCACCGCACGACCGTCATAAGCGACATGGATGGTTTCACCATGGCGCTCATGGCCGCCCCGCAACAGGGCAAGGGCGAAGCTACGGCCCAGGTTGGGACTGTGATAGCTGGAAGTTACATGGCCAATCCCCACCTGCGGCGGCGCCGGGCTGGCACCTGCGATAAGCTGCGCACCTTCAGGCACCCGCAGATCGGGATCGTCGGTCAGCAGGCCGACCAGTTGCAGGCGGTCGCCGCGCGATGTGTCAGCGCGGGAAAGCGAACGCTTGCCAAGAAAGTCTTTCTTGCCACTGACCATGCGGCCCAGGCCCAGATCATGCGGCGTCACGGTACCGTCGGTCTCCTGGCCCACGATAATGAAGCCGACCTCGGCGCGCAGCACATGCATGGCCTCTGTGCCATAGGGCGTGATTGCGTATTTCTCCCCGGCAGCCATGATGGCTTGCCAAAGAGCCGGTCCATGGCCTGCGGGCACGTTGATTTCAAATGACAATTCGCCGGTAAAGCCGATGCGGAAAATGCGTGTTTCGAAGCCAGCCACCTTTGCCGCCTGCCAGGTCATGGCCGGGAAGGCATCCGGTGATAGATCCAGTTTGGGGCAGAGTTCCATCAAAAGCTTGCGCGCGTTGGGGCCGCACAACGAGGCGACCGCCCATTGTTCCGTGCATGAGGTGCAATAAACCGCCAGCTCCGGCCACTCGGTCTGCAGCCAGTTTTCCAGCCAATCCAGTACTCGCGCTGCATTGCCGGTGGTGGTGGTCATATGGAAATGATTGAGGCCAAGGCGGGAGGTCACCCCGTCATCGAAGACCATGCCGTCCTCGCCCAGCATCAGGCCATAGCGGCAGCCGCCCTCCGCCAGTCCCTTCCAGCCGTTGGTATAGATGCGGTTGAGAAATTCAGCCGCGTCCGGGCCCTGGATATCAATCTTGCCCAGGGTCGAGGCATCCATCAGGCCCAGGGAGGTCCGCGCCGCCAGAACCTCGCGGTCAACTGCCGCCGCCATGGTTTCGCCAACCCCATTTCCGCCAAAGTTGGGATAATAATACGGTCGCAACCACTGGCCCACCGGCTCGAACGCCGCGCCATTGGCCTGATGCCAGGAATGCATCGGCGTGCGGCGCACTGGGTCCAGCAACCCACCGACCCGCCGCCCGGCCAGGGCGCCAAGGGTAACCGGGGCGAAAGGTGGCCTGAAAGTGGTGTGGCCAACCTGAGGAATATCAACGGCCAAGGCCTCGGCGACAATACCCAAGGCGTTGATATTCGAGGTCCGGCCCTGGTCCGTGCCCATGCCAGCGGTGGTATAGCGCTTCACATGCTCGATGGAGCGATAGCCTTCCCGCGCTGCTAGGCGGAGATCTGCGGCGGTTACGTCGGATTGAAAATCAACAAAAGCCTTACCCCGTCCGCCGCCCGGAATGGACCAGATCGGCAAAGGTGCCGTCAGGTCGGGTCCGGCATCGGCCACCGGCATGCGCGGATCCCGACCCAGGCGCCGCTTACCGGCCTGATTGGCGGCGAAGTTACCGGCATGGGCGCCCTGATCCAAACAATCTTGCAGCCCAAAGTCGCCATTGGCCGCACCTATCACGCGCACTGGCTGGACCGCGTCGCCAGGCAGGAAACAGCCCATGGCATCATTCCATTGCAGCTTGGCGCCGGATTGGGAAAACAGGTGCAGGCAGGGCGTCCAGCCTCCGGAATAACAAAACAGATCACATTCAATGCGCCGGCTCATGCCTCGAACAATGCCGTCTCCAGCCTCGTTCAGTTTGCCTATCCGTACCGCCGTGACAGCGTTGCGCCCTTCGACCGCGACAACGGCCCTCTCCGCCAGCACTTCGATGCCCTGTTCATCCAGGCGTGAGAGCCAACCCAGGGGCGCGGCTGGGCGCAGCTCCACCACCGCCGCAATTTCCACGCCGGCAAGGGCCAGGTCCAGGGCGGCTGGATAGGCGCTGTCGTTGTTGGTGAATAAGACAGCGCAGCGGCCGGGCCGCACGCCATAACGGTTGGCATAGGTCTGCGCCGCTGCGGCTCCCATGACGCCGGGGCGGTCATTGTTACTTAGAACCAGCGGCCGTTCCAAGGCACCGGTAGCCAGGACCACGTTTTCGGCACGGACCTGCCATAGCCGCTGGCGAGGCTGGTCAGGCTCCGGCTGCGCCAAATGATCCGCCACCCGCTCCAGCATGACCAGGGCATTGTGATCGTAATAACCGGTTACAGTGGTCCGGGGCAGCAAACGCACGTTGTCAGCCTCTCCCAGCTCCGCCGCGACCCCGGCCACCCAGTCCATGCCAGACCCGCCATCTATGCGTTGACTATTGCCCAGCAAGGCACCGCCGAATTCGGCCCCTTCATCGGCCAGGATAACACGGGCCCCGGTACGCCCGGCCCACCGGGCCGCCGCCAGACCCGCCGGCCCAGCCCCCACCACCAAAACATCGCAATGGGCATATTGCTTGTCGTAATGGTCGGGGTCGGGTCTCTCCGCTGCCCGGCCCAGACCCGCCATGCGCCGGATCACGGCTTCATAGGCGGGCCACAGGCTGGCCGGCCACATGAAGGTCTTGTAATAGAACCCGGCCGGAAATAGCGGCGACAGGCGATCGTTCAAGGCAGCTAGATCAAACTTCAGAGAGGGCCAGCGGTTCTGGCTTTCCGCCACCAGACCATCATAAAGAAGAATATCCGTTGCGCGCACATTGGGTTCGGCCCGATCGCCCCGGCGCAGACATACCAGGCCATTGGGTTCCTCGCCCCCCGCCGCCATCAGGCCGCGCGGGCGGTGATACTTGAAGCTGCGGCCAACCACGCGCACGCCGTTGGCCAGCAGGGCCGAGGCCAGGGTATCGCCAGAATAGCCATGCATTGTTTGGCCATCGAACTGAAATGCCAGACGTTGCGCCCGGTCGATGCGGCCGCCCTGTGCGGTGCGCCCGCTCATGGCGTCACCTTCGGTTTATCGTCGCCAACCCGGTAGACGGCCAGGATTTCGTTGCTAACCGTACTGCGCGCCACGTTGAACCATTGGCCGCAGCCATGGGAATGTCGCCAGCGTTCGAAATACACACCCTTATCGTTGCGCCGCATGAAGACGTAATCGCCCCAGGCGGCATCATCCAAATCTTCGGAATTCAGGGGCCGGACAATATGACCTTCACCGCCGCAGGAGAATTCCTCCTCGGATCGGGGGCCGCACCATGGGCATTCAATTAACAGCATCAGTGCGCCACCGCTGCCGCGCCATGCTCGGCCACCAAAGCGCCGCTATGGAAACGCTCCAGAGCAAAAGGCGCATTGATCGGATGTGCCTCACCTTTGGCCAGAGTATGGGCGAACAAATGGCCAGATCCCGGTGTTGCCTTGAAACCGCCGGTACCCCAGCCACAATTGAAAAACAGGCCTTCAACGGATGTGGCCGAAATAATTGGGCTGGCATCCGGGCAGATGTCCACGATTCCAGCCCATTGCCGCATCATCTTCAGGCGCGAGGTGATGGGATATAGCTCCACCACCGCCCTGATCGTTTCCTCGATCACCGGCAGGCTGCCGCGTTGAGCATAGGAATTATAAGGATCGATGCCGGCGCCGATAACCAGCTCGCCCTTGTCCGATTGGGACATATAGGCATGCACCTTGTTGGACATAATCACCGTCGGCATCACTGGCTTTATCGGTTCGGAGACCAGGGCTTGCAGGGGATGGCTGTCGATGGGCAGGCGGATGCCGGCCATGGCGGCCAGCACGGAAGAATGCCCCGCCGCCACGACGCCAATTTTCGGCGTGCGGATCTCGCCTTGATTGGTGCGCACGCCCTCGACCCGGCCCTCGCGGATAATAAGGTCCGTGACCTCACAATTCTGAATTATATGCACGCCCAGGCGGTCGGCGCCCCTGGCATAGCCCCAGGCCACAGCGTCATGGCGGGCGGTGCCAGCGCGGCGCTGCAAGGTTCCGCCCAGAACGGGATAACGCGTATCGGGGTCGAGATTAAGGATCGGGCACAACTCCCCCAGCTGCGTAGGCGTGACCCATTCCGCATCGACACCAGCCAGTTGATTGGCATAGATGCGGCGGCGCAATTCGCGGACCTCACCCTCGTCATGGGCTAGATTGATCACACCACGTTGCGAGAACATGACGTTGAAGTTCAGCTCCTGGCTCAGACCCTCCCACAGTTTTAGGGCATGATCATAGATCGCGGCACTTTCGGGATTGAGATAGTTGGAGCGGACAATGGTTGTGTTACGCCCCGTGTTGCCGCCGCCAATCCAGCCCTTTTCCAGCACCGCGATATTCCGCATACCGTGCAACTTGGCCAGATAATAGGCCGTGGCCAGGCCATGGCCGCCGCCGCCGACAATGACGGCATCATAGGATGGGCGCGGCTGCGGGCTGCGCCAAGCCTGGGGCCAGTTGCGGTGGCGCTGCAATGCATTGCGCGCAAGGGCGAAGATCGAATAGTTTGCCATGTCCTTGGTATATTTTTCAAAACCAAAACGGGGCATCATATAGAGCTTTCGAGAGGCCTGCCATGACTAACGATCCGATTTATCTGCAGAAAAACGGCGAGATGGCCGAGATTGTTTTAAACCGACCTGAGAAGCTAAACGCCCTGAACGCCGAGGTCTGGAAGGGCATTATCGATCTGTTCAGCCAGGCCGGCGCCGATGCGGCGATCAAGGTGGTGATCCTGCGTTCGTCGGCGCCGCGCGCTTTTGCCGCCGGGGCGGATATTTCGGAATTTCCCATCGTGCATGCCACGGCGGAAAGTGCCGGCGCCTATCATGACAAGATCCGCCATGCCTATGACGCCATCCATGCCCTGAACAAGCCGACCATCGCCATGATTCGCGGCGTCTGTTTCGGTGGCGGCTGCGCCATCGCCTTGAACTGCGACCTGCGTTACATCGATCCCACGGCGCATTTCTGCATTCCGCCGGCACGTCTGGGCATTGCGTACAGCCTGCTGGAAACCAAGCGTCTGTCAGACCTGGTCGGGCCGTCCAGAGCCAAGGAAATGTTGATGGGCGCCAAGGTAATAGAAGCCCAGGAGGCGGTCGATATCGGCCTGGCCACCCGCCTGTTCGAAGCCGATCAACTGGAAACCGGCACCCACGAGTTTGCCCAGAACCTATGCGGTCTGTCGCAATTCACCATCCGGGCCGTGAAGACCATGGTCGAGGAAATCAGCGAAGGCGCGGTGGACGAAACCGAAACCTCCAAACGCCTGCGCGGTGAAGGCTTCCAAGGCGCCGACTATATTGAGGGCCGGGATGCCTTCCTTGAAAAGCGTAAGGCGAAGTTCACCTATTCATAGCCGGGCGGAGCCTGAAACCCAACAATCTCGTTCGAGACCAAGCGGCAGAATTCAATCCCCGTCTTGTCCTCACCCTCCGCCGCGACCGCCTGCAGACCCAGGGGTAGTCCCTCGGGACTCAATCCGGCGGGGGAGACGGTGGAGGGCAGGAAAACCATGTTAGGGTAACCCGCCCAAAACATCTGATCCACGCCGCGCTGTTGTTTGCCGTTCACGGTGATCATACGGTCGTGGCGCTCGCCGGCATGGTCATGGGGCCAGGCGGCTGATGTGGCGGCGGGGCAGAGTAGTATATCCCATTCCTGGAAGAATTTCGTCCAGGCATGGCGCATGAAGGCGCGCTCGTTATCCAGAGTAAGCCATTCCCGGTGTGGCAGCAGGACGCCGCGCGCCATGCGGGCAAGATAGCTGTCTCGATCAGTGTTCGGATCGGCAGCCACCGTCTCGAAATAGGCCAATTGCTCCGATATGGCACTGCGGGATGTCGCGGCACGCAGTAGAAGAATGTAAATTTCAAAGGCCCGCGCGGTATCAATATCGGGCCGCGCCCTGTCACTGACCGTGGCGCCAGCCTTGGCCAAGGCATCGGCGACGGCTTGCAGACGGTCCTGGTAGGACTGTTCCACCTCCGCCGCCGGATCGCTTAGCATCACCGCCACCTTGAAATCCTTCAGGGCGGTCTTGCGCGGCGCCGGCATGTTCAGTTGCCAGGCCGTTGATGTTATCTGGTTCGGCCCGGCCACGATGTCGAGTGACAAGGCCAGATCCTCGGCACTGCGCGCCAAGGGGCCGACAACGGCGATATCCGCCTGGTTGAAAAACCCCGGCAAGGCCTGGCCGTCGCTGGGCACGATGCCATAGGTTGGTTTATGCCCAAAGATCCCGCAATAATGCGCCGGATTGCGGATGGAAGCGCCGATGTCGCTGCCCGCATCCAAACCGGTCAGACCTGCCGCCAAGGCCGCGGCCGAACCGCCTGACGAGCCGCCTGGTGTCATGCCCAGATCCCAGGGATTGTTGGTTGTGCCGTAAATTTCGTTGAAGGATTGCCAGTCCGCTAGATTGATCGGCACGTTGGTCTTGCCAAAAATGTTGGCGCCGGCGCCCAGCAATCGGTCTACGTACAAGGCATTACTATCTGCCATATTGTCCTTGTGGTCCGGCCGCCCCCAGGTCGTGGGACCACCGGCAATATTGAACGATTCCTTTATGGTCATGGGCAGGCCATGCAGCGGCCCCCAATTCTTACCCTTTGCCAAGGCCTCGTCTGCCGCCTTTGCTCGCGCTCTGGCGCCCTCCACATCCATCCAGATGATGGCGTTCAGCCGCGGATTATATGTTTCGACCCGGTCCAGGAAATAGTCCAGCAACTCAACGGCGCTGATTTCATGGCTCTTGATCTTGGCCACCAATTCAATGGCGGTGGCAAAATGCAGCTCAAACATTGGCAAATTACCCTAACCCGATCGTACCCACAAAAATATAGAGTCTTATCCATTGCTTTAAAGGCGAATTTTTTCGTTAAAATCTTTTAGAATTTAGTTAGAAGTTGAGGGGTGAAATTTGTATTCGACTAACCTCTTGTTTCTACACGATTTGTCGTAATGTGAAAACCAAGTGTTTGAACTTGCAAGTATAGAGGTTCGCCTCTCTCGTGTCTCTCTATCTTGTCTCTTGATACCGCAGTATCGAAGCTTTCTCTTGTGCTGTGGGCGGTCTCTAGTCTTTCTCTAGCTTCGTTGCTAAAACCTTCTCTACCGTCACGTTGCCATCATCAAATCCAACTCTATATCCAACCAGTTCCCATCCTTCGTTCTCAAGCGTTCCGTGATCGAACCCATGATCGCTTAACTGCAGCTCACACTCGTCATAGGTTTCCGGATCAACGGTAGGATAGTCTTCACCAGCACGTCTTTGGTTTACAAAAATATCTACATTTTCCCATAAATCCTGGCCCTCAATCGCCTCAACGTTTTCTCCTAGAATCTCAAAGGGGTGCTTCTCATTTATCTTCAAGGTGAATGACGAAGGCACAGAGTCAGTATAAATTCCTCTAACCAACACTTCCGCTGATCTAAACCATTCCTTTACCTCTCCATAGACATTCTTTTCGTCATGTGCCCACTTATGGAGGGTGTAGAATCCATACTTGGTGTCAGAGGTGAGTTTAAATAGTGGTTTCTCTGTATTTGTCATATCCCATAAACCCATTAAAACTGCCGTGTATCGTTGCTCTAAAACTAGCTCATATAATTGGCTCTATTTTTTGATCTATTTTCTAATTTTAAATAGAGCCAATTATAAGGGTTCATCGTCATGCATGCTCAACCAACTTTTCTAGCGCCGGGTCTACTACACAGTCACTGAAATCGTGATCAATCTCGACTGCGAGATGCTCCAGGGCTGCCTCTGGCATGTTGGATTACATCAACCTCGTGAACCCTCTTGACGGCGTACGGCTTTTCACCAAATCCTCAATCGTCTTCTTAATGCCCGCGTTTTTGTGTGGAGACCCTATAGTAGCCCGCATATTTCTTACTCATGACCTCGCCCCGTATAATGTCGACTAAGGTTCATATTTTACAGCCTCCATCTAACTTTCTGAATAGCCGCACCCGACAGCAGGACTTTAGCCTCGCGCAACTTGTTGTCTAGCGACCAGAAACGGCGATGGGGAACCTTGTTTAAGTGTGAAGGAGGGAAAATCCGTTCTGCGCGGGCTACTCGGCTCGCGATTCCCGCAGTCGGCCCCGAAGGACGTGGGTGGCATCCATATCCACCATTACCTCTCCGGGTAGAACACCCGTGCTCATGATGACCACCCCGTATGCCTCGGCAGCATGGGCGACGCTGACCTTCCCCTCGATCACATCCCAGCGGACTCGCTCTACATCCCGGACCAAAGGATCACCGTAACCACCAGCTCCCGCCATAGCATGGTGAAACAACGCTCCTTGTGCTAGCCGGACGGGCTCGGTAAGTAATACTGGCAACATTGTCTCCGCCCCGGAAGTCGTCCGCACGATGTTGACGGAGCCCGTACCGGCATGTCCACCATCCAAGCCGTGTGGTGGGAAATCGCGTTTATCTGAACGCACGTTGAGCTCCGCTTCAGCAGCTAAAATCCGATACTCCCGAACGAGCGACAGCCCGCCTCGGTACTCCCCTGGACCGCCCGTATCCTCAGCAATGGCGTAGCGCTCAATGCGAATAGGGTACTCAGCTTCGATCATCTCCACGGGGACATTCGACTGATTAGCCCCGATATGTGCAATGCCCTCCTGCCCATCATGGTCAAAAGTAGCGCCAAAATTGCCCATGAACGTCTCACAGAAGACGAAAGGCTTACCACCCCGCCACCCGCTTATCGTGGGCAGTGTAGACCCACCGCTGTTATCCGCTGCCACTCGCTCAGGAACTGCCTTAGCAAGTGCCCCAAACATGCAATCAATGGTCCGATAACCAGTGATTCCCCGTGCGCCGCATGCCGCCGGCATCACCGGGTTGACTACCGAGCCTTCGGGCGCAGTGACCGTAATCGCCCGGGTGTAGCCGTGACAGTTTGGAACTTCCTCGGGCATGATCGAGCGCAGCGCGGCATACACCGATGCCTTCGTGAACGGGAGTGGTGCATTGATCCCGCCTTGTACCTGAGGCGAAGACCCGGTGAAATCGGCTGTGACGTGATCGCCCTCCACCGTAAGTGCAAGTTCGAATACCACCGGTTCCGGATTGGCGCCAAGACCATCAATATGGTCGGTGAATCGATAGGTGCCATCCGACACCTCGGCAAACTCCGCGCGAGCTAGCCGTTCCGCATAGTCGTGCAGGTGACCATAGTATTCCATGACGATGTCCCGGCCGTAGCGACCGATAAGCTCGAGCAGTTCACGTTCGCCCGTGGCACAAGCCGCGATCTGCGATTGGAGGTCGCCAAGCACCTTGTCAGGGAGACGCACGTTCGACGCCACAAGTTCCTTTATCGCGAGAACCGGATGCCCAGCGTCGACGAATTTCAGAAATGGGATCCGCAACCCTTCCTGATAGATTTCGGTCGCCCCCAGAGCATTACTGCCAGCGACGATCCCGCCTACGTCACAGTGATGCGCCACGGTGCACGACCACCCAGCAATCATCGTATTGTGAAAAATCGGCTTTGTAATATAGATGTCGGGGAGATGTTGCCCATTGGCAATATAAGGGTCGTTGAAGATGAACACGTCATCAGGCTCGATGTCACCCTCGAACCGGCGCATCAGCCCGCTCATTGCATCAAAGAAGCTTCCGAGGTGCATAGGCGTGGTCAGCCCTTGCGCTAAAGTCTGACCACGCTCATCGAGCAGCGCCGTCGAAAAGTCCATCGAGTCCCGGATGATGCCCGAGTAAGCGCTTCGCATGAGATTAAGCGCCATGTCGTCGGCAATGGTGTCGAAGGAGTTCTTTAAAACTTCCAGCAAGAAAGGATCGACATTCGATTTCGTGCTCATGGCTAACTCAGGCGAATGATGATGTTGGCAAACTCATCGATTATCGCGCTTGCGTTCGGCGGTACAACTGTGGTGCCTTCGTACTCCTCGATGATTATCGGGCCGCGATGTTCCCGATCGCCCATCGACTCACGGGAGAACACCTTGGTAGTTAAGGTGCCGAACTCCGACCCAAAATAGGCCATTCGCTCCGAGGGCGGAGGTTCCATCCCCCCATCCAAGACATTCGCCGCTAGAGTAATTGAACCCCGGCGCACGCCTCCGATAGTGCGGAGATTAACGACCTCAATACCGTATTGACCCTCGAAACAATGACCGTATCGGCGTTCATGCTCTTTATCGAATCGCGTCGTAAGTGTTTCGATCTTCTCAGCGCTACCGCCTGCATTGGGATACGGGATCGTTATCTCGAACGCTTGCCCCTGATAACGTAGATCGGCAAAACGCTGAACGTCAATCTCGTCGGGCGGATGCTCGAGCCGATTGGTCAATGTCTCTACCAGAGCATCGAAGGTAGGCTCGGGGTCCCAATATGCTAATGAATCAAGTGGCCGAAGGCAGGCCCGAGCTTCATTCAACTCAAGTTCCGAGCAAAGTAGGCCGAGCGCACTAAACACACCGGCGGCCGGCGGTACAATCACTTCGGTGATGCGAAGCTCGCGCGCTAACGTCACCGCGTGCACGCCACCGCTTCCACCGAAAGCTAGCATCCCAAAATCTCGGGTGTCACGACCTCGGTGGGTGGTGACCGCCTTTACCGCACGTACCATGTTCATGTTCGCCACCTGATGAATTCCGTATGCGGTCTCCATCACTCCTCGATCCAACGCATTCGCAACCTGGGTTTCCAGCGCCAAATATGCCTTTTCCCAATCGATCGGAACGCTACCTCCAGCAAGCGCTTCCGGATTGAGGTAGCCGAGTACGACATTCGCGTCGGTCACGGTCGGTGCCGTCCCCCCAAGGCTATAGCACGCGGGCCCAGGGTGGGCTCCTGCGCTGTCCGGGCCTACTTTGATGGCACCACCTTTATCCACCCTGACCATGCTTCCGCCGCCAGCCCCGACCTCGGAGATGTCGATGACCGGCAATTTCAACGCATAGCCAGCGCCGGCCATCAGTGCGCTGCTCGTCGACATAGCGGCTCCCACCTCGTATTCCTCGGAACTCGTTAGTTCGCCGCCCTCGATCACTGACGCCTTAGCGGTAGTCCCACCCATATCAAAGGTGATGATGTTGGCGTAGCCTTGCGACCGCCCGATATGGCGCGCACCAATTACACCCGCAGCGGGCCCGCATTCGATGATCTGGGCCGGTTTATCCAATACCGCCTTAGCAGACAATACCCCGCCACTCGATTGCATGATGAGTACGCGCGCCCGGATTCCCACTTGCGTCAGCTGCTCGATGAGTGAGCTGACGTAGTCCTTGACCGGTGGTCCGACGTAGGCGTTGATCACCGTGGTGCTGGTCCGTTCGTACTCCCGTATCTGAGGCAGCACCTCTAGGGATACACTGATGAACTTGTCTGGAAATCGGGTGCGGAGCGCTGTAGCTATGAGCTGCTCGTGGCTTGGGTTGGTATAAGAGTTAATTAGGCATACCGCGACCGCTTCTACTCCAGCAGACTCGATGATGTCGATTGCGGCCTCAAGACTGGTCATATCCAGAGCCACAATTATCTTGCCATCGTGGGCGACCCGCTCCTTGACCTCGAGGCGAAGGTGGCGAGGCGCGAGCGGCGGGGGCTTTTGCCAACGCGGATCGTACAGCCGAGGAGTGCGGACTCGACGCAGTTCCAGTACGTCCCGGAAACCTTCAGTGGTAATAAGCGCCGTCGACGCTCCCTTGTGCTCGACGATCGCATTCGTCGCAACCGTGCAGCCATGAAGCACTTCGCTGACCTCGCCCGGTGTGACGCCCTCTCTCGAGAGAAGCCTTAGCGTGCCCTCAACGACCGCGTCCGCATAGTTGTCAGGCGTCGAGAGAAGTTTCTCCGTTGCCGTTGAGCCGTCCGAACGGCTCAGGGCGATGTCCGTAAACGTGCCCCCTATGTCGGCGGCGAGCCGTAGCGCGCGAAATTGCGAACTATCCATCTGTTCCTGCGATCTTTTTTCTAGGTACTTATTCTAACTCAATCGTGTCCTGTCTAATTACCCTTTAGAATCAATGGGTTAGAAAACCTATGTAGTGTTTTTGAAGTTGGGAGGGAAGGGCAATAGAAGGGCGATTATCCTATCCTCTTGATTCTAAATCGGAATTCTAACTCTTGATATTGTAGTTTCATCTTTCTATCAGTTCCAACGTCTTTGCTGACACCTCTGCATCGTTGCAATAAGCCCTAATGACGCCTTTAAATTCTTAAACATATCCATCACCCTTCTTTATCGTCGGGTATTTCATATCCAAGAAATCGTTGATGTCTTTCTCAGCAATCTTAGCTTCCCTCATCTTCTTCCTTATTCGAGACCGCTGACCGTGACGTTTCTCTTGCTCAGTATTTTGTCGACTTGTTTCCAAATGGCACTTTTTGCAACGCCTCATGTGCCCATCTTTGCTCGATTGCAGATGGTAAAAATCGTCAAGTTTCTTTAACTCCCCACACTTCGGGCACCGTTTCTGGAAGGGAAGCTGTGTCTCTGTTGACATGATCCCAACATGCTAACCGTTGGATCGACGTATTGCACCCCCCAACGGTTTCCCTAGAGGTCTTCTTGATCCTGATTTGGGTTTCTTCCAAACGGTTCTCTCCGAAATTTTTCTGGAAAATTTTTTTCATTAAAAAAAGGAGGCAATCCCGGTGCCTCCCTCTCTATCTGAACCGCCATTATATTTAATCGAAAATCCGGATCTAACTGCACCCACCGATTTATCTATCAGTCATTTCTTATACAGGTTCCTGCTCGGTTCCAATCCGTGAAAGAAGCCTTGTCTTTATCGATCCCCTAGTGTGTAACTCTTTTATAGAGGAAAAGTGCAGTCAATACAGCAAACACTATGGTTCCGCCAATGAGGTGCCCAGCTTGGGTGACTGTCATTGTTCCAAGTGTGATGCACATAACGGCAAAACACACAATGCATCCGGTGAGAACTGACTGCTGTGACTTTGTATCCTCTACTCTTCCTGCAAAAAAGATAATAGAGGCTATTGCGAAGAGTAGTGAAGCGATGAGATGCCGGATTGTGACTGCTACATCAAATGCGTCACCCTTAGCGTAAGGAAATTCATTTTCAGTGATACCTGCAGGATCAATGTGCATCCTTAAGCTAAGCAACGTTAGCACAACCGCACAACCGGTTAATGTTCTTTTGTAAGACAATATATTCTTCATAGTCTGTATCTCCGTGGTGTTAACTATTCAAAATTGTATCTATACGCAACGCTCCGCTATACCTGTATCTAGTTGTGTTCTCTTTAAGGAATAGGTGTCTGCTTCCTCTCAAAGAGGGTCGCATCCCTCTTCTCATTGGAATAAACAATCCAAATTAGTAAAGATAACCTCCGTCACCCTCATCTTTTCTATCTGCGCCATTGTCCGTACAATCGGAAAAAGTAATACACGAAAATGAGTGAAAAAACGAAATCGCCTATAATAACAATGAATACAATAGAATTGGCGAGTCCCGACAGGTAAAGCTTAAGTAAGGCTATTGCAAAACCGACTTTACCGATTCCACCAACAATTACGATGCCGTAGTGTTTTAGAGGGTTGTAGGCAACAATTGCGTAACCTATAAAATATACAAGTGTTGTTCCCCAAGTACCTTGATAAATGGCATAAAATAGAGGGTCTGTTAATTCTCTGT
>PCAU01000010.1 GCA_002730735.1 Acidobacteriota bacterium
GTAAATCCATCACGATCGCTCACGCTGTAGGAGCGCATCGGCCATCCAAGTAAGCGTGTAAATCACTAATCCGACCAGCGCGCCAAGGAAACCGGCCGTTACCTCTGCAAGAGGCTCCTGGGACCCAAGCATCACGATTCCCATGCCTGTAAGCATCCCAGTGATCATGGCCGGCATATGCAACTCCATCATCCCGAAACATAATCCAAAAGCGATGATGCCGATAGCCGCGACGGTCATCCCAAGCAGCATCCCGGCAACCATCGAGACAAGCATCGACCATTCCATGCTAACCAAGGCCGTCACTGCAGTGCCAGAGGCAATGCCCACCGTGACGCTACAGCTAACATCCCCAAGAATAAAATACGGTCGAGTTTCCATGATTTAGAGACCAAGAAGCTGCGAGCTAGCGACATCGCCTACCTCATGTTACAGTGACCGCCGGCTTGCTGCCACGAAGAACGGTGTCACTCGCTGAAGCAGGATTCCGAGTAACCACAATGAATCCGAGGAGGTCGTGATGGTCCGCTTTCAGATCGCTGGTGTCGGTCGCCTAGTCCTTCCGTTTGCATTAACCCTAGTGCTGCCTTTCACTTCTAATGCTCAGCGCAATGGCCAGCCGGCAACTGACCAACTTGGCCAAGAGGATATCTGGGGTAATCCGACGTTCGTTGGCGGTGTGACCAACGGAGGTGCAGCCGGCCACAGCATTTGGTGACCGCCCCAAGGGGCGCTGGAGCGCGTCCATGGTCGGTTGTTTGTTGCAGGTAACGGTAATGGCCGAGTCGAAGTCTTTGACCTAAATAATGACGGTACACTCGCTCAACCAACCGCAACCTATATCCTCGGCAAACCGAGTGAACACGCCCGCCGAACCCACTCCGATGCATGGAGCGAGAGTCAAACCGAATTTCCCGGCGCACTCGCTGTCGAACATACCAACCAACGCCTCTTTCTTGTGGACAATACCACCGGGCAAAGTCTGCCTGGCAGAGGCAGCCAAATCATGGTCTTTGACATTCATCCAGACCGGATTGAAACGGGTGCAGATGTCCTGTTTATCCTTGGCCAACCCGATGCCAATACAAAGACATCAGGATTAGCCGCTAACCACGTTGGTAGACGGCTCGGCGTGGCAGTGGATGAAGCTAATCAGCGCTTGTTCGTAAGCGACGGATCGAATAATCGGGTCCTCGTGTTCAACATCGCACCAGGTCGAATTGCCACCGGCATGGCAGCCTCATTCGTCATGGGCCAAGAGGATTTCACATCGCGGGAACCTGGCTTGAGCAGACGCCGCATGAGTCGACCCGGTTCACTGGCCTTCTCTCCGAAGGACGAACGTCTGTTTGTCTCGGACAACGGAAATAGTCGGGTCCTAGTATTCGACGTTGCTCCTGATCGCCTTAGGACGTTCTCAGCAGCCACAGACGTGATGGGCCAGCCGGATTTCGAGACAGCCTCCCCACGAACTGATATGCGCGGATTCGCGACTGGTGGGCTGGCATACGACGATAAAACCTCACGCCTCTTTATCGCTGAGCAAGTCTCTCGAATCGAGCACATGCGCATTACCGTTTATGACGTAAGCCCTGGGGCTCCCCTACGCGAGGCCACCCCGTTGGCGGTCCTCGGTAAACCGGGTTTCGGTGCCTACGATCCCGTTGTTTCGAGAGCGCAGTCCGTCTGGCCCAGACTCGGCTCCGCATCAATCGATTCTGAACGGCAACTCCTCGTCGCGACCGAAGGCTATCCCGGCGGAAACCGTGCCATCATTTGGGACATCTCGCCTGACCAACTGCGCACCGGCATGCCTGCCGTGGAGGTTGTGGGCCATCTGGACGACGAGGGCCACACGGACTTTGAACGGCGCTCAGCAAACGACCGTGCCACTCCAAAAAACATCTACCCGAGGGATGTCGCATTGGACCCGGTGGATCACCGCTTGTTCGCAATTGACCAGTACAACAATCGTGTTGTGGTCTGGCAGCTCGATCGCCAGAATCGCGTAAAGGACCGCGACGCGCGTTGGGTCCTCGGTCAACCTGACCTCTACTCCGGAGAGCTCTATCCAATTGGACCTACGACGATCAAGATTCCTCTCGCTGTCACCTACGATACGCATCATAAGCGGGTTTTTGTGAGTGACGGCTGGGGCAACCGAATCCTTGTTTTTGATGCTGACCCCGCAAGATTACGAAGTGGCGCCGAAGCGATTGCGGTCCTGGGACAGCCAGACTTCACTAGCATCATCCCAGCAACCACGCAGGCCGGGATCAACCTCGACACCCGCGTAGGCACCGGCATCACACCGACACGTCCTCGTGGTACAGGCTTAACCTACGACCCTGTTCACGACCGACTGTTCGTCTCTGACGGTGGAAACCATCGGGTGCTAGGCTTCGACGTGGCTCCCAACCTACTGCGAAATGGCATGGCGGCCTCTGTTGTGCTCGGACAGCCGGACTTCACAACACGTGGCTCGAACTCAACGTTAACGGGGCTGTATCAACCGGCTGCCCTGCTCTATGAATCAAAACAACAGCGACTATTTGTTGCCGACGGCAACAATAACCGGGTTCTCGTGTTTGACGCACAGCCAGACATGCTCGTGAATGGCGCTGAGCCAACGGTGGTCATCGGTCAGCCGGACTTCAATACGTTCGAGGCTGGCCGTTCCCAAAGTCTCATTGATGGCCCGGACGGACTGGCCTATGACTACGTTAACGACAGACTCTTTCTGTCAGACCACGGCAGTGATCGGATCCTACTCTTCGATGCCCATCCTTCACGTCTCGACAATGGTCCGGAGGCTCAGCACGTCATCGGTCAACCCGATTTCGATACACGGCAACTCGGACCCGTACGGGCTAATGAACTTTGGGACCCACGCGGTCTTACGTTCGACAGTGAGCATCAACGGCTCTATATCTCACAAGGTTTTGCGTCAAATATCATGATCCATGATTTAGCTCGTTCGACCTACGAGAGCCTCCTTCCAGAATCGGGCATCCAAAACTATCAGTCTGGCAGTGCTGATACTGAACTGGTAACGCAACGCGGTTCGGCCGTAGCAACGGGCCCGTCAAACCTAGGTGGTGGAGTCCTGATGTTGACTCAGATGGAAACGTTATTCGATGAACTCTCACAGCGAGAAAGTCGCATACTGATCAGTGAAACTGGTCTGAGTGCACCACCACTCACGGACCGAGCCACGGCGTTTGCCGACGGGCGACAGGGGCGGTCCACCATCCTGAACCTGTCAAATCCCAGCAATGAGCCAGTAACCGTATCGCTTGTGTTTCGTGACTCTAGCGGATTGCCAGTGAAGGACCAGGTCGAACGCCAGCTCGCTGCCGGCGGTAGTGCTGTCTGGGCACTCGACGGACTCGGCGCATCTGGACCCGGCACGGTGGAATTAAACGCGAGCGCGCCGATAGCGATGGTCGCAACGCGTATTACTTTAAACGACCGGAATGAAAAGATCGTTACTACCGCACCTGTCGCCTACGGCCAGAGCTCGTATGGAGGCGGAACCATAACTCTTCCGCGCTATGAATTTGATGGCGACGTCACAACAGAGATCGTCATCGTAAACCCGAGTGATGATTCGTTGAGGGGTCGGCTGACCTTCTTCGCCTTCAGTGGTGAACCGGTCACCATCGGTGGAACAAGTGAAGTGCCACTGAACATTCCTGGTCACGGCACTTTTGTGTGGAATTTTGACGGCTCTAGCGATGTTAACGAAAAGGGCTTCGCAATGGTTGAAGCGCTTTCAGGACATCCATTGGCTAGTGCCATCTTGCACATATTCAAAGGGGAGACCGTGATTTCTGAGCGGACCATGGTCGGAAACAGTACTCAGCAGGCCTGGTTTCCGATTGACACGTATCCAAGCGTTGCGCGTCACGGTAAAACAAGCTTTCGGCTCACACTGACTAACGGCACCGAAGGCACTGCCGATGTGCGGCTGCTTGTGTATGACGAGGATGGCACTCTACTGGACCGCTCTTATCAAATTCTACCTGCGGGTCGACAGGTAGAGTTCTCGCACGTGGACCTCGCCGACCGAGGCCTGTTCAGGGGCAGCATCCGCGTCGCAAGTGATATTCCAATTGCAGTCAGCGCGGATCAGCAAACCGTCAACGTGCGGAATGAGACGATTGTGGCTACGGTGCCATCCATGACACGCGCCTTTAGTGGGCAAGGCCTCGGCGCCGTGGTTTTCCCAGTCTACACGGACGGTCCTAATCAAGGCACGCAGCTCTTTCTCCTGAATCGCGGCGATTCAGAGCGCACGACATTCCGCTTTCACGGGCCCAGTGGAGAAGACTTGAGCGTTCTTCTTCGCTGACACTACCGAGGCACGATGCCTCTAGTGCCCTAACCCAAGCCGGACAATGATGCCGAAAGTCAGAGTCGTTTCACTGTTGTTGCTTTCCATATCTTTGGTCGCAAGCTGTGCCACGTCCCCGTCAACCGTAGAACTGGCTATGACTGTGGAGCGTGACGGCGGACGAGTTCATATTGATGGAAACACGGATTTACCCGATGATGCGATACTGGCGTTCGAAGCGCGTCATGAAGATTACGAAATCGATCCGGAAACGCCAATCGATATGCTTCTTGCTGAAGGCCTGACGACGGTATCCAATGGTGAGTTTCAGGTTGAGGTTAATATATCGTCCTTCGAACCTGGCGAGATTAAAATCTGGGTTGCTTTCCAAATGAGGTTCATTAACAGTAATCGGAAACAGCCGCGTCCGGTGATTCGTCAGTTTGGCGACCGCGGAGAATTACTCCAAGGTGACAATGTGACCGACCACGGCGAGGGCGGCAAGCGCGTGGAACTCAGCCAAACCATCCATTGGTAACCAAACCAACACATTACCTTCAAGGAGAACACAATCATGGCCGCCACGGAATGGGCCTGGCGCGTCTTGTCGGCA
The DNA here is from genome assembly GCA_002730735.1 of Acidobacteriota bacterium. Lineage (GTDB taxonomy): Bacteria > Acidobacteriota > Vicinamibacteria > Vicinamibacterales > UBA823 > UBA11600. The sequence goes on from PCAU01000010.1 coordinate 4,950, forward strand.
GGGATCCTGTTTTGCACCACAGCGTGTCAACCGATGGCTGATGTTCCATTAAGCCAAAACGAGCTCACTAGTAGCACTGAAGACGCGAAGTCCTTCCAAGACGACGTTGAGTTCTTAGAGCGTCATATGGAACTCGTAATTCTGCGTCGAGCTGACAGTCGTGCGCAGGTAGTAGTAGCGCCCCACTGGCAGGGCCGTGTCATGACTAGCACCGCTAACAGTGACAACGGCATCGGTTACGGTTGGATTAACGAAGCGCTCATTGCATCTGGTGAATTGCAGCCCCACATAAATGCCGTCGGTGGCGAAGACCGATTCTGGCTCGGCCCTGAGGGCGGACAGTTTTCAATCTTTTTTAAGAACGGTGATCCATTCGACCTCGAGCACTGGCAGGCACCGCCAGCTCTCGACACTACCCCATACGAAGTCACGACACGCGATGACTCGCAAGTAGCATTCACTCATCACGTAACGCTGACAAACTATTCCGACAGCAGGTTTGACGTTCGCATCGACCGAGCCGTCCGTTTGGTGGAGCCGAGCGGTCTGGGCGTGGCAATACCACCGTCAGTCCAAAGTGTCGCCTACGAGTCAGAAAATACGATTACTAATGTTGGTCCCGATACCTGGGCACCTGACACAGGTCTGCTCTCTATCTGGATCCTTGGGATGTTCAAACACTCACCGAAGACCGTCGTCATCATACCGTTCAGGGCTGGCGCCGAGGACGATTTGGGACCGATAGTTAATGACGCCTATTTCGGCAAAGTGCCCGATGACCGGTTAACGATTAGAGATACCGTCCTGTTCTTTCGTGCCGATGGCGCCTATCGAAGTAAGATCGGACTGAGTCCGCAGCGGTCCACACCGGTACTCGGAAGCTACGACGCCACTAGACAGTTACTTACGGTTGTCCGATATGACTTACCCGAAGGCGCAACAGATTACGTCAACTCAATGTGGGAATTCCAGGATGAACCATATGCCGGTGACGCCGTTAACAGCTACAATGACGGACCGCCTTCACCAGGCGCGGCTGCGCTTGGGCCGTTCTACGAACTTGAAACCTCGTCACCCGCAGCGGCTCTCACGCCAGACCAATCACTTACTCACAAACATCAAACCTACCACTTTGAGGGCGCTGAGGCCTCACTCGAGCCGATTGTTCAAGAAGCGTTTGGAGTCAGCCTCAACACGATCGTGACTGCACTTCCGCAGTAACTTGTATTGTCAGACTCCCGTTATGAGAGCGGTATCGACACGTGGGCTTGACCCGTTCCGGCTTCCCTCAGCCATGGGTGCTGTGCACTCGGTTGCCCAGGCAAGCCAGTGGCTTCTGCAGTAGCATTTGGCAAGAAGATTAACATCGCCGAGTCATTAATGTCGGCATCGAAACCTGATCGTTGGTAGATGACACCTCGATCAGGAAGCAAGAGTTGACCCGAATCAATCTCTGCTTGTAACGTCTCCAGCCGCTCCGGGGTATCCGCGCCATCCTTGGTCAGTTGCAGGCTACGCGTAACGTAGGCTTCCATCTCTCGGTAATAACAAGTAACCGTAAAAGCGCGCACCGATGGATCGTCAGCAAGACAGGTGATGAGACCACCCCCCTCCTGGAGCGTCACGAGTTCGCCAGATTCTCCGAACCCCACCACTGCCACACCCTCACGCAGAGTTTCTGGAAGCGAACTGAGTGCTTCCTCGATTTGCTGCTCGGACGAAGGCGCACTTCGTTGCTCCCCAGCGATCACCGGCACCGTTGCGCCGAACAGCACGATCACAATCCCCCTCGTCATCAGATTACACATATTCCACTCCTAAAAAAATGACACTCATAGAGAGTCCGTAAGTGTTTATCCATGAAACAACCACACATCCTGATGCTCCTCGGCCGCCCCCTCCGGTGGTGCGGTCACAAGGCTCACACCAATTGTGACGCCAAAGCCGGTCAGAAAGCCGGGCCACATCTCATACAGTTCATAGAAGCTAGATTTAAACACAAGCACCCAGATGACAGCCGCAAGAAACCCAGAAATCATTCCAGTAATTGCGCCCGCGCGTGTGGTGCCACTCCAAAACAGCGAGCATACCACGACTGGCGTAAACGCCGACGCAAGCCCGGACCAAGCAAACAGTACGAACCAAAAAATAAGTCGGGTCTCCGTTAGGGCAAAGCCGAGCCCGACCAATCCGATGACTACCGTTGTGAGTTTGCCGTACAAGGCCAGTCGCCTTTGGTCAAGGTCGGGTCGAAACACTGGTTGCACTACATCACGCACCACAGCTGAAGACGCCAGAAGAAGGACTGAGTCCGCCGTCGACATGATGGCTGCCAGCACCACCACCAAGAATAAACCGGTGAAAAGCGCTGGAAACAGATCCGCGCTGAGTATCGGGAGCACCATTTCGGGATCCGAAAGGCCCGGCACCAAGACCCGGCCAGCCATTCCAGTCAGTACTGCTCCAAGGTCGAATACGATAATGCACACAACTGCGATCAAGCTTCCCGAGACAATCTCATTTTCCGATCGAGCAGCCATAAAGCGGGTTAATAGCTGCGGTGCACCCAAGAAAGCCATGCCGATCCCTGCGAAACTAACAGCACTGGCAACCCCACCAATGGATAGTCCGAGCGTGCCCATGGGCTCAAGAAGGACCGGGTCCGCGGCGCGTAGTGCCGTGACCATTGCTGACCAACCACCCGCCGCAGCAACACCGATAACCGGCAGAACAATTAGACCACCCAACATCAAAAGCCCTTGCAGTCCATCACTGTAAGCGACAGCCTTGAATCCACCGACCGTCGTGTAATAGAAGATGACCGCTGCACCAAGCAGCACGCCGCCGGTATAACCCGTGCCCAAAAACGCGTCAAACGCTTTCCCAGACGCCGTTAATTGAGCAGCCATATAAGTGGTGACCATGCTCACGATAATCACGACACCGATCAGTCGAAAGGTATGGCCCGAATCGCGAAAGCGGGATGTCAGATAATCCGTAACCGTGATCGAACCGTACCGGTCCGTATAACGCTTAAACGGCAGCGCGACGAAGCTCCAGGCAAGCGCAACTCCAAGCACCTCCCCTAGGACTACCCATAGGGCGTGGACACCGACTACATATCCCATACCCGTGAGTCCCAGCAGTAGCCAAGCACTCTCTCCTGTAGAGTTGGCGCTGAACGCGATAATCCAAGCCGGCAACCGTTTACCCGCTAGGTAGTAACCGGTGAGGCTCTTGGAATCCTTTGCTCCCCACGCCCCAATGGCAAGTAAAACGGCCAGATACAGGACCAACACTGAAATGATGGTGGTGGACGCCATAACTTAAGCGAGAAACGATGGTCTGGAAGTCTTACCGCGACGCTCTGAAAGACATCGATGACGGAGATAAAAGCGGAGTTCAATCAGCAGTCCGAGCCCTATAGCCGCGCTCAGTAACCCCCACGTAGTTAACGAAAGACCAGCGAACATAATCGGTCGCGCATCGTACCACATCCTGGATAGCAGTCATGGGCCTCCAGACCTGAACACTAATCAACTATTGAAGACACCCGGACTATGGCAAGGACGGTGGAAATTGACCATCATCGGCAGGTCGGGTAGCTGCCTGGCGCATTCGCTGATCGACGACAACTCTAAAACTTCCGCCTTGAACGGCTGCTTCCATACGCCTAATGATTGTGGCTTTAATCGCCCGTCGCGTGGCAGGAATAAGACAAAGGAAACCGGCGATGTCCGTAAGGATTCCAGGTGTCATCAATACGATGCCCGCTATGAGAATCAGCAGCCCATCAAAGATCGCACCACCCGGCAAGTGACCTGAGGCCATCTCTGTCTGAATCTGCCGAACCACCCCTACACCTTGTCGGCCAGCAAGCGAGGCACCCAGCACCCCGGTCGCAACGATGAGCAGTAAAGTGTTTATTGTGCCGATCTGCCGTCCGACTTCAATTAATAGCGCTAGCTCGGTCGCGGGCACCACTATGAACAACATCAACAACTTGACCATTGGCTCCATCCTCGCACATTCTTAGGTAGTTATGCGAATCATGCCGTCCAGATCAGTAAACCAGATAAGTCCGGCACAAAGATTAACGCCGATCAATATCCTTTCCAAACAGCACCTGCATAGACTCCTGAGTGGTGCAGTCGCAGTCCTCGGATTACTTTCTCTGGCGACCGCCCAGTCGGACACCAAGATATTAATCGCCCACCGTGGTGCCTCTGCATACGCGCCGGAACATACCTTGGCAGCCTATCGACTCGCAATTGAGCAGGGTGCTGACTATGTTGAACAGGACCTGGGTGTCACGCGTGATGGCGTACTAGTCTGCCTCCATGACGACAGCCTTGAACGCACGACCAATGTCCGAGAAATCTTTCCTGGGCGATTCGTTGAGGAGCAGGTCAATGGGCGAACCCGCCAGCGATGGCGTGTTCGTGACCTAACATTGTCGGAAATAAAACAACTTGATGCCGGTAGTTGGTTCGGTGCGGAGTTTGCAGGCTCTCAAGTGCCGACATGGCAGGAAGCGATCGACCTCATCCGCGGTTCCGCCGGACTGTTTCCAGAGTTAAAGTCGCCGGATAATTACAGGTCACTTGGCATTGACATGCCTAGTCTGGTTATCGACCTTCTCCGGCGGAATGGACTCGACACTGCGGGCGCAGACGATGACACCCCCGTTATTTTACAATCGTTCGACGACGCCAGCCTGCGCCGTCTTGCCGACGCATTACCAACGTTGCCTCGAGTGTTTCTGATCGGCACCTCCGACCGACCCACCCTGATAACGGACACCCGCTTGCGTGAAATTGCAACATTCGCGACCGGCATCGGGCCAGCCAAGGAACTTCTCCTAGCACAACCCGACCTCGTCAGGCGCGCTCACGCCCTTGGACTGACCGTAACGCCCTATACGTTTCGCTCCTCCACCAGCAACAGCTTCGAGAGTCTCGAGACGGAAATGCGACACTTCCTGTTTACACTCGGCGTTGATGCATTGTTCACGGATAATCCAGACCGATTCCCACGTCAGCCCTAGATGAAGTTACCCCTCGCCTTCCCTGCTCATCTGTAAGGAGTAAGCAACGACACCCACACACGCTGCGACACCGGTCAGCGATTATAATGCAGCAACACGACATTTTCACTGGGCATTGATGACAGTGCGCCGGGCTCCCTTTTACTGCTACCGGAGGTGCTTCATGTTTAGACTTACATTCCTCATTCTGGTCATCACCCTTGCCCTAGGCAAGCCTGCAACAAGCCAAACGACTGCCGCTGAAGACGCACAGGCGGTTATAGACGCTGTTCAAATCCAACTGCAATGGCTTGGCAACCGCAATGTGGATGCTCTCGCCACGACCTTCACAGACCACGCGGTTATCGTCGTGAGCCGCCAGCTCGACGATGGAGCCACCAATTCTGTTACCCCGGTCGCCGAATGGCTGGACCGCACTCGTGCCAATCAGGACGCTGCCCCGTTTGAAGAACGGATATCGAACATCCAAGTAACTATAGACAGCGGTCAACTGGCTCACCTACGTGCTGATTTCGCCATTATCGTTGACGGTGTTACCAGGTCATCCGGAAAAGATCATTTCATCTTGATTAAGGAGCCCGATGGCTGGAAGGTCGCTCTTCTTGGGTACACAAACATTTCATCATCTCAATAGACGTCCGGCTCAACCTTAATCGCCAATCAGGAAACAGGCACACCCAAAATCGGTAAAACAATGAACTGAACCAGCACCGTTAGAATGCAAATACCTACAAGGTTCAACCAAAGACCAGCTCGACGCATAGCCGTAACCGATACATGCCCAGAGCCAAACACGATTGCATTCGGCGGCGTAGCCACTGGTAGCATGAACGCCCAAGATGCGGCGAATGCAGCCGGAACGATAAGCAGATAGGGGTGCACCCCAAGGCCAGGGGCGACACCTCCGATAATCGGAATAAACGTCGCTGCCGTCGCTGTATTACTTGTCAGTTCAGTTAGAAAGATTATCAGAGTGGTAACAAGAATGATCAGCACCCAACTGGGTAATCCTTGCCACGTTGCCGCCTGATGACCAAGAAATTCCCCAACACCATTTCTTTGGATCGCCACGGCGAGACTCATTCCACCACCAAAGAGCAATAAGATACCCCAGGGTAGTGCTTTCATATCACGCCACTGCATCAACGCTCTGCCAGTATGTGATCGCGCTGGAATCAAGAAAAGACTCAACGCGGCAGTCAGCGAAATCCCCGCGTCCGTTAAACCTGCCAACAGTCGTACACCGCCAACCTCGACACCGGTCAGCCAAGAACGTCCCATCCAAGCAATCGCAGCAAGTCCAAATACAACCAATGTTGCCCGCTCAGCCCAACTCAGCTCTGGTAGCGCTGCATACGCTTCCCTGATGACATCCGTTCCTCCTACTGAAGGGGCTGAAATCGGAAACAAGTGTCGAGTAAGAAGCCACCAGGTGATTGGCAAAAACACGATTACCAGAGGCAGCCCCATCGCCATCCATTGTAAGAAAGTAATGTCGTGGTTGAGGGTGTCACGTATGTAGGACACCAGAAAAAGATTCGGCGGAGAGCCTATGATCGTACCCACGCCGCCTATGGATGCAGCATAAGCGATTCCCAGCATTAGACACACCGCCAGATGATCGGGCTTATCAGCCTGGCCAGAATCAGAATGATCAGAAATCATACCGATCACGCTGATCGCAATCGGTAACATCATGATTGCTGTCGCAGTATTCGAGAGCCACAGACTCAGACCAGCCGTGGCGATCATAAAACCTGCAACAATCCGTGGTGGGTCCGTGCCCACAATAGATAGAGTCACCAGTGCAATCCGCCGATGCAGCCGCCATCGTTGCATGGCTATTGACAAAATGAATCCACCCATGAAGAGAAAGATAAGATCGTGAGCGTACGGTGCCGCAACGTCTCGTATGGAGCCAGCACCAAAGAGCGGAAGAACAACGAGCGGCAGGAGGGCCGTCGCTGGAATATCGATCGCCTCAGTGAGCCACCAGAGGGCCATCCAAGTCGCAAGCGCCGCAGTAACCCGGCCTGCATGGGTAAATACGACGATTCCACCGTCCGAAACATAGGTATTTGGAAGAGCGAGGTATACAGCTAGCGCAACGATCGGGCCGCTGATCCGAGCAATACGTTGTAACGGTATGTGAGCGGTTACCTGCAAAGTAACCTCATTGCTCACTGGGTCGCCAGAACCGAAGGTGCTTACTCAAGAGGATGCCTCTTCGCACTATAGCACCGCCACTTTCACACGTCTGATAAGCGTGATATCGTGGAGGCCTGTCAGAAAGAAAGGTAAAGCATGCCCTTTGGTATAGGCCTCATGGAGCTCGTGGTCATCTTCTTCATCTTGCTCCTGATCTTCGGCGCGAAGCGCCTGTCTGGGATCGGACGCGGGATGGGGCAGGCCATTCGTGGCTTTAAGAGTGAGGTCAAGGACCCCGACACGCCAAAAGAAGAAGCTTAGACGCTAGACGGCACACTCAAGCACTTGTTACCAATTGCTTAGGTCGTCCTGTTGGCTGTGTCCACAAGACAAGCAGGTCACCTCCGCGACGGCTCAGCCGAGCCACATTCGGAGGTTCCCCCGGCTTGCCTAAGTTCTCCTCCCAACAACAGGCACGATTCAGCACCTCAGCCTCTATCGCTTGGGAACGTCTAGGGCAGCAAGGCGCTCAACGACCTGTGCACCGGCAGTCGGGGCATTCACTTCCTTATCGACGTAAAGGATGCGACCGTCACCACCGATGTAAAAGGTCCACCGTTGAGGGAGTTGACGCTCCGGCGACACCACACCGTAAGTACGTGCCACATCTCCATCAGGATTGCTTAACAGTGGAAAATCAGCTTCCAAGGATTCAGCGAATTTTCGATTTGTCTCAGCATCATCGACGCTGACCATGAAATAGTTCGCGTCGTACTCCCGAATAGCATCACCGTTCTCACGGAACGATTTGCACTCGGCCGTTCAACCGCCAGTGAAGGCCTTTGGAAACCAGGCTAACACGACAGTCCGACCTGTAAGATCACTAAGCGAATGCATTGCGCCATCTGATCCGATTAATGAAAATGGCGGCGCGGCATCGCCAGGACCTAACTCTTGAGCACTCGCGATAGTCACGGTGGCAAACATTCCAACCAGGACACACACGATGAGAAGGACTTTCATAACGTCAATACCCCCTAGCTCAACTTTGCCGATAACAAGCAAACCCATAAATCCCTATTTCCCACTTCCCCTAAACTCTTTCTTTATAATAACCCGCGACGGCTAATATTCTTGAACCTGTCAATGGTCAACCCGAAATAACCGCCTGGCACACCCTCTACATTAGGTCAGTCAGCGACAGGGACCGTGAACAGTACCAGGGCGAGAATAGCCAACACCATGCTTAGTTTTTCTCGATTTAGTAGAAAGCCTCGGATCACCGCGATTGGCTGTATTGCTTTCGGGCAGTTGGCCATTTTCTCTATCCTAATTTGGCTCCTTGGCGTCGAATCGAAGTCTCCGCCCCGACCTAGTCACTTAGACCGCACCGTACTGTCTCAGGACGACGGGCAAACCGGTGGTCCAATTGTATCGATCGCTGGTGACGGCTGGCGGTTGGTCGAACAGTTCTCCGCTCATCACGCACTGATTCTCAAAGTTGAAACCGAGAGGGTGTGGGCTACTAAGTCAATTACACAAGAGCTCATTGAGCCAGTCATCAGTTCTTATAACGAAGTACTTGTGTATTTCTATTTGACAACCGAAAAGAACAGCCTCCCCGTCCGTCGTGTTCAGTGGACCAAAGACAGCGGTTACATCGAAATGGACCTTCGGGAATAGCTAATGTCCGCATACAATGTCACCGTGTAATTGTTCTGATTCCTCATTGCCGCCACGTAGCATCACTATCGAGTGAGTTGTTCACATGAATCGATCTGAAATCATCGCCAAGCACCAACAGTTCCTCTTTCCGTCGGTTGCCACCTTCTATGCCGAACCGCTGCCGCTCACTCGTGGTGAGGGTAATTTTGTTTGGGATGTCGATGGAAAATGCTACCTCGATTTCTTTGGCGGCATCGTTACCGTCGGCATTGGTCACTGCCATCCCAAAGTGACAGCCAAAATCGCTCAGCAGGTTCGAACACTCCAACACACATCAACATTTTTTCCACATGAAGCAACTGTTCGACTAGCGGAGAAAATGGCTGAGATCGCGCCTGGAACACTGTCCAAGACCTATTTTACGAATAGTGGCACCGAAGCAGACGAAACCGCCGTACTGCTAGCCAGACTCCACACTGGCCGTACGGAAATCATCGCCCTTCGCCATGGCTATAGCGGTCGGTCGCAAACTGCAATGTCCCTAACAGCCCATGCAAACTGGCGACTAAGTCCGGTAACCGATTCAGGCGTGGTGCATGCCCACAACGCCTACTGCTATCGCTGTGCATTCGAAAAGACGTATCCCGAATGTAATCTGCTCTGTGCTCGCGACGTCGAAGAACTCATTAAAACTGCAACGTCGGGAAAAATCGCTGCCTTCATTGCAGAGCCGATCCAAGGGGTTGGCGGTTTCGTGACACCTCCTAAGGAATATTTTCTCGAGATTAGCTCGATCATTAGGGCGAACGGTGGATTGATCATCAGCGATGAAGTGCAGACTGGCTTTGGACGGACAGGTGACCATTGGTTCGGTATTGAACATTGGGGAATTGAACCAGACATCATCACCTGCGCTAAAGCCATGGCCAACGGTACACCAGTGGGGGCTACGGTTACTACGCCGGAAATCGCAGCTTCCATCAAAGGACCGCAGATCTCTACCTTTGGCGGCAACCCGGTTACAGCAGTCGCCGCTCTTGCAACGATTGAGGTTATCGAGGAAGAGGGTCTACTCGCCAACGCTTCCGCCATGGGTAGCGAGCTGGCCAAAGGCCTTAATCAACTCAAGACGACCCATGCGATCGTCGGCGACGTTCGCGGGAAAGGTCTAATGCAGGCAATCGAACTGATAAACGATGCTGAATCGAACGAACCGTCTCCGCTCGCTATGAATGCCCTGCTTGAGGCAACTCGGGAGCACGGCCTTCTCATTGGCAAAGGCGGCCTATTTGGTAATACGGTGCGACTTTCTCCACCACTGAACATCAACAAAGCCGACGTCGATGACGCCATCGATATACTCGACCGCTCACTGAGTGCCGTAGGCAAGACCATTGGAGCCAACGCTTAGAAGCCCCAGCCATCGCGACCCATTCGACTCACTCAATCTTCACCACTGAATCGACGGAGAAGTTCCTTAAGATCAACAGCCCTCTCACAATCAACTAAAGGCCAATCATTGTAAGGGTCCAGCAGTAACGCGTGAATGCCCGCAGCTCGGGCACCAACAACATCCGCCTCGTATAGATCTCCCACGTGAAGCGTGGTTTCGGCGCCGGCCCCGACGACTTCCAACGCATGCAAAAAAATCTTTGGATCCGGCTTTTCGTAGCCAACAACATGGGAATCGATCACTGCATCAAAAAACTCGCGTAGTCCTACGTCCCTCAAAAGTTCATTAACCGTGCCATCGGAATTGCTCACAACAACCAGTTGTAGGCCACGAGCGCGAAAGGCACTTAGGGCCTCAAGCGTACCAGGAATGATTGAACTCCAGAACTTAACCCGCCCAATTCGATCGAGCAAAGGCACCATATTATGTGCCAACGTAACTACTCCTTCCTCACCAACTGCCGGCGTCATCGGAGTTCGTAAGAGCATTTCCCGAATATAAAATTCAAAGGAGTCAATCGACTCAGTGGACCGAAGTCGAGGCAATGCCGCTGATACAACTGGCCGAGCGGCTGCTTCCGCTCGTCGTAAGTCGGAGAGATTACACGTAACTCCCTCGGTCTTAAGTGCAGAAGCAATGTAGTCGAGTTCCATCGCTACGATGGTATTCCCCGCATCAAGAAAGAGAGTCTTCAGCTGAGAATAAGGAAGAGGCGGCTCTAGCACAGCACTACCTTTGATCGGACCAGGCCCATCACACCAGCCCGCTAAAAGAACGACCACGATACATTGTGGCCCCTCGTATCAAAACGACTGGTATAATTTTAGCGTTACCAGGTCTTGTATCATACGACCCTAGGCGAGCTAAGACGACATGCGTACTCTTAACAACTTCATCGATGGACAGTGGCGCGAGCCTTCTGGCGCGACCTATTTACCCGACATTAATCCAGCTGACACTAAGGAAGTCGTCGCCGAATCACCCAGTTCTACAGCAGCCGAGGCCACAATGGCAGTGGAGGCCGCTGAACGAGCCTACCCAGACTGGCGCGCCACGCCAGCACCGCAGCGGGGCCAGCTTCTTTACCGTGTCCAACGCCGAATGGAGGTCCGTCGTCACGAACTTGCCGAAGTGCTGACACGCGAGGAGGGAAAAACTCTAACTGAGTCGAACGGAGAAATCCAGCGAGCTATCAACGTCGTAGAATTCTACGCTGGCGAAGGGCGCCGCCTACTCGGCGAGACTATCCCCTCTGAGCTGCCGAATAATTTTTGTTATACGGTCAGAGAACCGATTGGCCCTCTCGCTTTAATTACTCCTTGGAATTTTCCGGTGGCCATTCCGATCTGGAAGTTGGCACCCGCTATCGGCTGCGGGAATACGGTGGTCTTGAAGCCGGCCTCACTCACTCCGCTATCGGCTGGACTTATTGCAGATATTTTTTCTGAGTGCGACGCGCCTCCCGGCCTGATAAACGTGATTTACGGAAGAGGCCGAGAGGTAGGCGAGGCCCTACTCAACCATCCTGCGATCAAGGGAGTGTCCTTTACCGGTTCTAATGAGATCGGAACCAAGCTCTATAGCACAAGCGCTGTGAACGGAATTAAATGCCAGTGCGAAATGGGTGGTAAGAATCCGATCGTCATTCTTGATGATGCTGATCTCGAGTTGGCAACCAGCAGTGCTGTCCAGGGCGCCTACGGTTCAACTGGACAGCGCTGCACAGCGACCAGTCGCGCAATCGTGGTTGACTCAGTCGCTGACCATTTCATTGAGCAGCTTGAAGCTCGTGTTAATGCGCTCGTCGTTGGAAACGGACTCGACCCAGTGACCGATGTCGGTCCCTCGGTCGACCAGACCCAGCTAGACACAGTGCTTAACTACATTGGCATTGGACAGGATGAAGGTGCGAAACTTATTACAGGTGGCTTACGGCTTGCCGATGACGCTCACGATTGTGGTTATTTTGTTCAGCCCACGATTTTCGATCGAGTCACGTCCAATATGCGAATCGCCCAAGAAGAGATTTTCGGCCCAGTACTTTCCGTTTTACGCGTGCCTGACGCTGCATCCGCCCTAGTAGCGGCTAACGCCGTTCGGTATGGCCTCGCCGCCGCGATTTACACACAAGACGTCTCAAGAGCCTTCAAACTTGTCGACCAACTTGAAGCAGGCATCATTCATGTAAACTCCCCCACAGTCGGAGGGGAAGCACACATCCCATTTGGCGGCATGAAAGACACTGGCGTGGGCCTCAGAGAAATGGGCCGCGAGGCAATCAACTTCTTCACTGAGCTCAAGGTTGTCTACCTTGATTACACAGGTTCCGCTAGGAAAAGCAACCTCTACTAAAAGGCCAAGGTCTTTGGTCTCGGGAAAACAGTCTTCAACCTGCTTACCCACCGAGCGCTTCCATCACGATTTTTACGCCAGCACTCGCACCGATTCGAGTAGCACCCGCACGAGTCAGCGCTTTAAACGTCTCGAAGTCTCTTACCCCGCCTGCAGCCTTGACCCCAAGTGCATCACCAACGATAGCTCGCATGAGCGACACGTCGGCGATCGTTGCTCCGCCAGGCCCAAACCCAGTCGAGGTCTTCACAAAATCGGCTTTGGCCGCTTTGGCCAACTCACATGCAAGACGCTTCTCATTATCTGTCAACAACGCTGTTTCAATAATCACCTTACTTTGCGCATCACTATGGCGACAAAGCTCAACGACAGCCTCGATGTCGCGCTGGACTAATATACGATCTCCACTCTTCAGAGCACCCACATTGATCACCATGTCGATTTCTGAAGCTCCGTCGCCCAACGCGCGCTGAGCCTCATAACCCTTAACCTCAGGCGGGGTGGCGCCAAAAGGAAATCCCACGACGGAACACACGTTGATCGGTGTATCACCTAAGCGCCGGTGAGCGCGGACCACCCATGTTGGGTTCAGACATACAGCAGCAAAGCCATATTGCGCGGCTTCGTCGCACAAGGCGTCGATGTCGTGGTCCGTGGCGTCTGGCTTCAGCAGGGTATGATCGATTAGGCTCGCAACTTCCATTGGCACTCCCCCAGTCGCATGTAACCCAACTCGTGATGCTCCAGCCTCGATCACGCCACGTAGCCGTTCCGGACAACACTCTAGTGGCACATCGTGACAGTCGCAGCGCCTTACGGTAACCCCTTGCTTGGAGTATTTCATCGTTTCCTAACCGGAAAATTGTGATTACACTTTTATCTCTAAACGAAACAATCTCACCCTGAATATGGTAATCTTCGGCTTCGCTGGCTGATGCTATGAGCTCGCCACTCTCCAACAAACCCCTGTTTACCGCAGACCAGATCCATAAACGCGTTTGCGAACTCGCGCGCGATATTGACGCGGATCACAGGTATGACGAACCCTTGCACGTCGTCGTTACAATGAAAGGCAGCTTTATCTTCGCCGCCGACCTTATCAGAGCGATGCGTACACCAGTAACACTCGACTTCATTACTGTCCGGTCATACGCTGGTGGCGTAACTTCTGGCGAAATACAACTATTAAAAGACCTCGACTCTTCCATCGAGGGACGGCACGTTTTGATCGTCGAGGACATCGTTGACACGGGACGTACGCTGGACTATCTACAACACTTACTCCGAGCGAGAGCACCGAAAAGCCTCCGCACGGTATGCTTAACAAGGAAGCCGTCAAGGCGAGCGGTCAACTTGGCCGTCGAGTACGTCGGGTTCGAAATTGGCAATCACTTCGTCGTCGGCTACGGACTTGATCACAGCGAACAGCATAGACACTTAGACCACATCACCACCCTTGAAGAACCTAGTGCACCGCGTCGCTGACCTTCATCGCTAGCTGCCGAGCCTCTTCCAGAATCATTGTTTCGTCCAACGAATATACATGGCCGTCGCGCATCAGGATACGACCATGGACGATTGTCATCCTCACATCGTCGCCCCGAGTTGTGTAGACCAGATGTGACACTGGGTCGTAGAGTGGCGTTTGGCGGGGGGCTGCCATTGAGACAACCACAAGATCGGCGCGCTTACCTGGTTCAAGAGAGCCTACCTCATCACCCAGACCAATCCCGCGAGCACCGCCAATTGTCGCCATCGCCAGGGAGGCCTTAGCGCTAACCGCCCGGGAATCGCGCTCGTGCAGCTTATGCAGGAGGGACGCAAACCGCATCGATTCGAACATATCGAGATCGTTATTACTAGCTGCACCGTCCGTACCTAATCCAAGATCAACACCAGCCGCGAGATACCTGCTGACCGGTGCGACTCCACTGGCGAGCTTCATGTTACTTTCCGGATTGTGAGAGACCCCTACCCCATGACGCTTTAAGATCTCGATGTCTGCTTCCGACACCCACACACCGTGGGCAGCGACCACTGTTGGGCCCAAGAAGCCAATGGATTCCAGATACCCAGTTGGTGTTTGGCCATACTGCTCCCGGGCAATATTGAGCTCATTCTCAGTCTCGGCAAGATGAATTAGGATCGGCACTTCGTAGCGTAGCGCCAGATTCCGCGCAGCCATTAAGGCACTCTCATCAAGGGTGTACATGGCGTGTGGGGCAACAGCTGGATTGATAAGCTCATGCCCTCTCCACGCCTGGATGAATGCCTCGGCTCGGGTCAGCGCCTCATCCGGAGCAGCCGCATCTGGAGAAGGAAACCCTATGACCGCCTGTCCCAAGACCGCTCGTAGGCCAGACTCCGCCACTACTTCGGCAATCACCTCCTCAAAGTAGTAACTATCGACGAAGGTTGTCGTACCCGACCGAATCATCTCGAGGGCAGCCAGTGCCGTTCCCACCCGTACAAACTCTGGTGTTACGGTTTTCGCCTCAGCCGGAAAGATATACTGCTCGAGCCACTCCATCAGGGCTAAGTCATCAGCAAGCCCCCTGAACATCACCATCGGTGCGTGAGTATGCGTGTTAACTAGGCCTGGCATGACGATTTGACCAGACGTATCTACAATCTCGATGGCGTTAACTGCTGATGCCACCTCCGCCGAAGAACCCACTGACACTATGACAGAACCGTCAATGGCCACAGCGCCATCGGAAATTACACGGCCTAGGGAATCCACAGTAACAACCGTGCCACCAGTGAGAAGCAAGTCGACCTCGCGTGGGAGGCCGCTCGATTGAACTAACACCGTCGTACTAAACAGAAGCCACCAGGTTGTGACACAGCAAATCCAACTTCGTTTTACCATCATATTTCCCGCATCTTACTCGAAATAACAGTCCCCTCGGTAAGTACGACATTGCGTTATAGTGACCTTATGCCAGCACACATCGTGGTTCACCCCGTCGTACAGGACGCCCTAACCGTGCTTCGCCTTAACACAACCAACGCCGCTGAATTTAGAAGAAACGCAGCCCGCCTCACCATGGCGTTAGCTGTCGAAGCAACGAAGGCACTGCCACTGCAGAACACCACGGTCGAGACAGGGCTCGGAAAAGCATCGGCACAGCGGATCGACGACGAGATCGTGGTCGTGCCAGTCTTACGGGCAGGACTCAGCATGCTAGAACCCATCCTCACGCTACTTCCGACTGCCCGCGTTGGTTACATCGGACTGGAGCGAGATGAACAAACAGCGATTGCTTCAAGCTACTATTCCAAATTACCCGATCAAATTGCCTCCGCCCACATTCTACTCGTCGATCCAATGTTGGCCACTGGAGGTAGTGCAGTTGCAGCGCTCGATCTTCTTAGCGACTTGGGCGGGTCACATGCAGTTTTGCTCTCCATTGTGGCAACTGATCAGGGTATCCGTGCTGTTGAAAACCACCATTCCCAAACCACTATTTACACGGCAGCTGTTGACCCAACACTAAACGAACAGAAGTTTATTGTGCCAGGACTCGGCGATTTCGGTGATCGACTATACGGAACAGACTGATTACCAATAAAACAAACAAGTGGTGGGCGCTAGTGGATTCGAACCACTGACCCCCGCCGTGTGAAGGCGATGCTCTACCACTGAGCCAAGCGCCCACTCGCCCGATCAGTCTACCGAATTTACACCACTTCAGCTAGCAACGATGCTTGTGGACAAACACATCGTCGCCATTAGGACTCTGTCACTTGATCGATCAGGATAGAAAGCATCTCAGCAAAATCACTGTCGGCGGTTGAGTAGGCCTCGTTGTACGAAGTCTCTGACAGTTGCTGTCCGGCCCAATCACTATTAAACAACAACACTTGATTCGCACGGGTAAAGCGATCAGCAATCCCATCGACAGGCACTCTTGCTAACCCATTAGCGCCGTAGTCATCAACAAATAATCGCGTCTCTGGCGGAGACGAACTGTTTAGGTCTACATAAACATCACGGTAATTTCCTGCAACGATCTTGACATCAAGCAATTGCGGCGCCGAATAGTCTCCTGCAATGACCAACAATTGCCTTCCAGAAAAATAAAGTGCAGCTACGTAACGATTCTCGACGTCAGAGTATCCAGCTGCAACAGCTGTGAGCTCAGCGTCGTCCATCAGTTTTCCCAACTCCTCCGCAAGCGCCGAGGATGTAGACGTTGACTGTGCGCTTGTTATTACCGAAAGCAAAGCAATCATCGCAATCACGAATACCCCGTTCAAATGCCGAAGCCAACCAGTTCTCATAGATTGCACTCCCATTATCAGTTTCACCTAAGGCCAATCACAATCCAAGCCCATGCGTACGCAGCTTCTTGAGTGAGTCCCGTAGCTGAGCTGCAAACTCAAACTCAAGATTGGCCGCAGCATGCCGCATCTGATCTTGCAGTTCCTTAATGCGTGCATCCAATTCTGCCTGAGTCCGAAACGACTCCTGCTCTTCACCCTGATCCGTCACAGTTAAATAATCTCGTTCATAAACGCTTGATAGCACTTCATCAATGGCCTTCACGATCGATGTTGGCGTGATGTCGTGAGCTTCATTATACGCCTGCTGGATCGTGCGACGGCGTTCAGTTTCATTAATAGCTGTCCGCATCGAGTCAGTTACGGTATCTGCATACATGATGACCCGCCCATGCACATTTCGTGCAGCACGCCCAGAGGTTTGAATTAGTGAACCCGCGGATCTCAAGAATCCTTCTTTGTCCGCGTCGAGGATGGCCACCAGCGATACCTCGGGCAAGTCGAGACCCTCTCGCAGAAGATTGATACCAACTAGAACATCGAACTCTCCCCGTCGCAAATTTCGTAAGATTTCAACGCGTTCCAGTGTGTCAATATCCGAATGTAAATACCGAACGCGAACACCAAGCTCCTGATAGTACTGTGCTAAGTCCTCAGCCATCCGCTTCGTTAAGGTTGTAACCAGTGTACGCTCCTTACGCTCAGCTCCCAAGCGCACCTCATGAAGCAAATCGTCTACCTGACCACTAACTGGACGAAGTTCAACCACAGGATCCAGAAGACCGGTTGGTCGAATGATTTGTTCAACAATCGCGCCGCCCGTAGCCTGCAACTCATACTTTCCTGGCGTTGCAGAAACAAAGACGGCTTGATCAACTCGACCCTCCCACTCATCAAAATTAAGGGGACGATTGTCGAGGGCTGATGGCAACCTAAATCCATACTCTACGAGAACCTCTTTACGTGAGCGATCTCCCTGATACATGCCACGGATCTGGGGTACCGTTTGGTGACTTTCATCCACAATTATCAACGCATCGTTGGGAAGATAGTCAAGCAAGGTCGGCGGTGGCTCGCCAGCCGCTCGCCCAGAAAGGTGTCGTGAGTAATTTTCGATGCCGTGACAGTAACCGATCTCCCGCATCATCTCGAGATCGAACAACGTGCGCTGACGCAGACGGTCAGCTTCAGCAAGTTTGTTCTTTGCCCTCAGCTTCGGTTCCCACTCGTCTAGCTCATTTCTAATCGTCTCAATCGCCTCCCGTGTTCGCTCTTTTGGAAGAACAAAATGAGACCTTGGGTAGATCGTCATCTTGTCGTGCGTCCGCTTCGATTTACCATTTACAGGGTCAAAGCTTGCCAGCTCGTCAACTTCGTCACCAAATAAACTGATCCGCACCGCTTCATCGTCGTATGATGGAAACACTTCAACTATGTCTCCCCGAACACGAAATGTGCCCCTCTGAAACTCTGTGTCGTTTCGTTCATACTGAATTTCTACCAGCTTCCGAAGTATCCAGTCACGTTCGATGCACTGGCCCCGTTGAAGACTTAGCAACATGTCGTAGTAAGCCTCGGGCGAACCCAAACCATAGATGCACGACACGCTTGCGACAATAATCACGTCTCGGCGCTCAAACAGTGACCTTGTAGCCGATAGCCGCATGCGATCAATCTCATCATTAATCGTGGCTTCTTTTTCGATGTATGAATCGGTGGCCGGGAGGTAGGCCTCTGGCTGGTAATAGTCGTAGTAACTCACAAAGTATTCGACCGCATTTTCGGGAAAGAATCGTCTAAACTCTTGATAGAGTTGCCACGCCAAAGTCTTGTTATGTGCCATAACAAGCGTCGGACGATTGATTTGCGCAATGCAGTGCGCCATCGTAAAGGTCTTTCCTGACCCTGTCACACCAAGAAGAACTTGCCTGCGATCTCCTCGGTTAAGCCCAGTAGTCAATTCATCAATCGCACGTGACTGATCGCCACGGACCTCAAACTCTGAAACAAGGCGAAAAGTATTACTCACAATAGTCTCTAGACCTGGTCTCTGCTTGCCAACTAGTCTGTAAGCAATTGGCAAGCGAAGTTAACCGTTCATCGTACCACAAGCCAAGAGCGAAAGATTGATGAACTGAGAATAGAAGTAGTCGCTGACCTGAAGAGGGTTAGGATTCTGGAGGTCTGTAGGGGCCAAAGTAACCACGGCGGGTGCGCACAGTGGCGCCATCAAGTTCAGACCGCGTACTTGATAGCTTGACTCTGACCTCGCGCCAAGCGCCGTCCGTTCGCGTATCCGTGGATGCGTAACCGAAAGAATACCGCGCAGCAATTTCCTCAGCGATCTGTGCGTAGATCTCGTCCAACGGATCGGCGGTCAAAGGCAAGAACACATCTCCGCCCGTCGTTTCCGCCAATGTTCGAACCCGCCTCATGAGCCGCGCATTACCAGGGTCGTTCTTTAAGAAACCGATGGCATACACCGTTACGTCAGAGGCCTTAACTAGATCAAGCGCTTCGCCATAGGACACTTCACTCCGCGTGTCACTTCCGTCGGTATAGAGCACGAGAATTTTTTGTCCATCTTGGGCAGCCGCTCCGTCGAGATAGACACCCAAGGCATCGTATAACGCCGTCCAGCCATCTGGCTTTTGGCCCCGAATACGCTCAATCAGCCGTGGGAAATCCGACTGCCGATAACGCCCAACCCTCACCTCGGTATCAAAATCCACAAGGGTAATGTCCTCAGCCTGACGGACAGTGTTGAGAAATTTGATGGCCGCCGTTCTGGCAAGGCGTAGGTCCGTCTCCATACTCGCACTAGTATCGAACAAAAGCCCCAGGTGCAACGGTGGACTCGTTGCTTCAGGCGTGTTCGGACCTACAAAATAGCTTATTGACTGTTCAACGCCCTCTTCCTGGATTTCAAAATCACCTTCGACTAGATCCGTAACGAAATTCCCCTCACGATCGATTACGGTAACTCCGAATCGAACAAGATCGATACCAGTCGTAAACGTGGGCTGCGCCCGAGCAACGCTACACGGTGAAATAACCAGCGCAGCAGCAAGAAGAATAAATCGCGTCATTGATTGAGTTCGTCCGCGTGTTGACACGAGCTTCTGCTCAATCATACTGGAACTCTACTCGAAGGCAACGTCTCAGTTTGATCCGCCGATGTAATACCCTCTTCGCCTCACTAGTCCACGCGAATCATCTAGGATTTCGTATAATGGCCGATGAAACTGCATACGGAATCACAAATTTAGATTTACACGATAACGATGAAGTGTCTCGCCGTTTGCCAGGACGAGGCTGTCGCCAAAACGCTGCATCACGCCCTGGTACCAACATTCGAATTCACGTGCTTAGTGGAGAGGCAGCCTCTCGCAAGGCGACTCCAGGACTCTGGCCTACCCTGCCTGGCAGGCGATCCCCGTCGTGCTGATAGTTACGTAAAGGCCGACGTAACCTCTCAGACGTGCGTAATCATAGAAGATCCAGGGAAGCGCGGGTTGAGGCGGGTTCTAATGGCGGTGCAAGATGCTGGTGCGGCACTCCTCTATGTGCTCAAAACGCCAAATCTTCTACAGCGAAGCTGGAACGACGAATTACGTCTAGAATTTCCCGAGGTTACAGAATTAGACCTCGCTGAACTTCTCTCCGGTCCACTCCTGACCCAGCTTAGCCGGTCGACGACAAGGGCGAAGGTGCAGCAATATCAGCGTTACTTTGCCGATGCCGACTGTGTTCTGATCCTCTTACACAACAATCCGGACCCAGACGCTATGGCGAGCGGACTTGCGCTCCGGACAGTACTTCGACGAACGAAAACCACAGCAATTATCGGCGCCCTTGAGGATGTCACACGACCCGAGAACCTCCGGATGGAAAAGCTACTTGACATCCACGTCGAACGAATCACGCCTGATGCATTCAATGACTTCGACCGTATCGCTACTGTCGACGTACAGCCTCACTACTTCGGCAACGCACTACCCAAAGTCGATCTCGTGATAGACCATCACCCCGAGCAACCAGGATACACCGCTATCTACAAGGACATCCGAGCCGATTTCGGTTCAACATCAACAATATTGACTGAACACCTACGCGCGGTCGACCTCTCCATTTCTGAACGCACGGCCACAGCGATGCTCTACGCTATCAAATCGGACACCCTTTTCTTTGCACGCCACACCAATCGTTCAGATTTGGACGCCTTTACCTACCTGTATCCGCTAGCCGATGCCGCCATGATCCGGAAGATGGAAGGTGCGAAGATTACTCTTGAACGAATGGAATATGTTCATCGAGCAATGAAACATGGCGCCTTACATAACCAAGTGTTTACTGCGTTTCTCGGAAGCTCATCGCGTGAAGATTTCATCCCATATTTGGCGGACTTCTTTCTCCAACTCGAGGACGTGAAGTGGACTGTCGTCGCCGGCGTGGTCGACGACACGCTTATCGTCTCAGTGCGTAATCTTGGCTACACACGAAACGCTGGGGAGTTTGTGCGCCAATGCTTTGCCGATATCGGTAGCGCAGGCGGGCACCGCTCAATGGCCAAGGCATTGGTGCCACTTGAGAGTTTTCGAGAAAAGTTTGGTAATCTCGACGATGCCCAAGTTCCCCAAGCGCTACACCAATTAATTAATGCTTTTCTGAAAGATTAACCAGGCACCGGTCGCCGTAGGAACGATTGAAGACCTTGCCTGCTACTGACCTCTCAACCCAGTGCTTGATCGAGATCGGCAATTAGATCCTCTGAGTCTTCTAAGCCCACAGACAATCTCACCATGCCACCTGATATGCCGGCAGCCCGTAATTCATCTTCTGATAAGCCATAATGCGAAGTGAGCACCGGTAGACTACACAGACTCTCCACCCCACCAAGACTCACAGCCCTAGCAAACACCTTTAGTCGATCAAAGAATGCAGACGCCCTTTGCAAACCGCCATTAAGGTCGAGGCACACAATACCTCCGAAACCATGCATCTGCCGGGAAGCAATCTTGTGGTCGGGATGCGACGTGAGTCCAGGATAATACACCCGAGCCACCCGACGATCCGATTCCAGAAAGTTTGCAACCTTAAGAGCATTGGCGTTATGACGTTCAATTCTCACTGGCAGCGTTTTCAATCCTCGCCCCAGCGCATAAGCCGCCTGCGGAGCAAGTACGGTGCCAACCAGACGTCTCGCTAAACCAATAGGAGTTATGAGGTCATCCCGGCCGGCAATCGCGCCGGCAATCAGATCACTATGTCCGTTCAGATACTTCGTCGCGCTATGCATACAAATGTCTACACCCATCTCTAGCGGTGATTGGTTCAAAGGACTTGCAAATGTATTGTCGATTATTGATACGACACCTCTCTCCCGGCAGGCTGAACTGATCGCCGCAATATCCAAACATCGAAGCGTGGGGTTAATCGGCGACTCAAACCATAGGACTCTTGTCACTTCACTAAGCACATCAGCTGGTGCCTTTAACTCATCAAGGCCGACAAACCGCGTTCTCACTCCAAAGTCGGACAGAACGTCACGGAGCAGACGATGGGTACCACCATAGATCGCTGAACAGCAAACAATCTCATCATCAGACTTGAGTAAGCTCACGAGCGTCGTTAAAGTCGCTGCCATTCCTGAAGAGAAAATCAACCCAGCCTCAGCACCTTCAAGCTCGGCTACGCTTTTCTCAACCGCTTCTACAGTGGGATTCTCATATCGCGAATAAAAATAGTCGTCCGATCGACCTTCGACATAAGCCTCGACGGCAGCGGCAGACTCGAACCTAAATGCTGTCGTCTCGTGAATCGGTGTCGTCAGAGGCGCTACCTTTGAAGAGTTCAATCGATTGACATTAATGCTCTGCATTTCAAATTTCACACTCTCACTCCTGTTACGTCTGGACCTTTGGCCGTCAATCTCGGTGCGCCAATCGCAATCACTCGCCTGAGGTTGCAATAACTGGATTAATGAACTGGCGATATGTGTCCTGGTATCCCTGGTCGACGAGTTCAACCACTGATTGCCGTCGATCCGACCGGTCATCGTATGCCCCAGAGAAATCGAGTGGACCAATCGGATTATGCGCAGGACGAATTAGGAACAGCCGCTGAAAGTGACCAACGCGGGCTGCAACAGCATCGCGGACAGAAGCACCTTCTATGGCCCCAAGATACTCCCCTACTCTTCCGCGTGCGTCACGCCTTCCCGCACTGAGCGTGTGGGGCCCTGAGAGTTCGGCTGTCGGGGAGACAACGATCACCTGCTCAACCCCAGCGTTCAGGACCTCTTCAAGAATCCGCGTAATGGCATCCGCGCGATCGGCAGCACGATGGACCTCGCCTCTCCATTGGCTGTCCGGCGCAAATGCGATCAGGTGAGGCTCTGTAACAACCGGTAAACTGACCGACGCCGCCAAAGCGTCGAGTGCATGCCCGCGTGCCGTACCGGCAAGGTCCCAAGTTTCAGAGGCCCGTCGTCCGCGTTCATCAGTTGAATTAAAGAACCCCTCACGGTAAGGCTCGGCCAGTAGTGCAAATACTAGATCCCGCCGAATATCAACATCATGTACCGTCACAATCAGTTCGCGGAAACCAGGTTGGCCAAGATTGTCAGACAGTAACTCCGTATAATCGTTACTGATCTCACGACCAACTGGCCTTTCCGTCACCGATACGCCGCGGATGAGCTCCCATAGCGCCTTCGTAAAGCGGTCGAGCACGCCGGTCGGTGTTAGAGGAACCACAAGTATTTGCCACCATGCTGCTCCACGGGCCCGACGTCGTGATCGCAGGGAGCGGAGCACCGTGACGGCAAAAAGTGCCAATAACAACAGTAGTAGGAAGACAACCAACCATGGAAAAATAATAGGTAGCGACATCGAATTGACCATCGCCAATAGTTGTTCGCTATACCCATCCAACAACGCAACGCCAGCACCGCCCTTGATCATTTGAAGCGACAAGACAATCGGATAGACCAATGCTGCACCCACCAGTATTACTAGCGGTAGAAGAACAGTGGCTAGGGCCGTACCGAACAAATACCCTGCTACGCGCAGAATGGGTCGCCAGCGATAAAACTGACGAGTTAGACCACCGCGCCAGATTCCCTTTTCCTCCCAGAGCTTTACTCCGCCATCGACTGCTGCAAACATCGCACTTACGGCGCCCATACCTCGCCCAGCAACCAGATCGACCCTAACACCAGCTTCGTTCAGTGCTTGTAAAACGCCGGCATGATAGGCACCAGCCGTGCCAGTGCCGTTGAGGACGAGGGCCGTCCGGAGGCTCGGTGAGTACGTCGGCTTACGACCGTTTATGGTGGCGTCTGTCATTCAACCGTCGTGTACAGTTGTTAGCTTAATGAGCTCGAATTTCCGAGTACCAGTTGGCGTGGGCACTTCTAACTCATCACCTTCCTCCTTGCCCACAACTGCACGACCAATCGGTGAGGCAGTCGAAATCCATCCCTTGTCAGGCTCAGCATCCTCAGGCATAACGAGATGATAGGTCACCGACCCTCCACCCAACTCTCGTAGTTCAACCGTGGAACCGAATCCAGCCCGATCTCTCGGCAGTTTCTCAAAATTCATTAAGGAGACCTGGGATGCGCGCGCCTGGAGCATTGAAACCCTCGCCTGAACCAATCGTTGACGCTCCTTCGCAGCCTGATATTCAGCATTTTCGCGGAGGTCCCCAAGTTCACGAGCCCGCTGAATCTCCTTAGGGAGCTCGTGTTTGAGCTCTCGTTCGAGCTTCTGAATTTCATCATCGAAACGTTTAAGTAACGGCCCTTTAACCATTGGATTACGACATCCACCAGACACAAAAATCGTCCACAGTCTCGCCTCCCAAGACTAGCACAGTCTGTTATTCTGCTCTGGTAGCGCCGCGCCCTACTACAACAGGCCGTGGTTATCACCGTATCGGGTGCTCCGACGTGGACCGAATCTCTAGTCGAAGAAACGACATCGTCACCGCATTTCGTACCGCCGCCGCTGGGCAGCAGGAACGGCTACTACTCGATGGCAAGCATCTCGTTGAAGAGGCGCTACGGGCCGACCTTTCCATCAAAACCCTAGCAATGACGGCTTCGCGCCTAGCTGATAACCCTTTACTCGCAGAGTCATTGGTCGAAGTAGGCACTAAGGTGATTAGCGTTACCGAAAGTGTGATGGACGTAATTAGTCCGGTCGTTACTCCATCAGGAATTGTCGCTCTTGCTGAACGGCCACTCGTAACCGTTGACGATGTCCTGCGTAGAACTCCCCAGTTCGTCATTGGACTAGTCGACGTCCAAAATCCTGGAAATCTTGGCGCGGTCATACGCACTGCGGAAGCCGGTGGGGCTACCGGAATTGCAGCAACCGGGAAAAGCGCAGACCCCTACGGCTGGAAAGCCCTACGAGGAGCGATGGGTGGAACGTTTCATATTCCAGTCACGTGGCCTACTGCCTCGTTGTCGTTCATTGCCGATGCCCGGGCGTCTGGACTCAAAGTTGTGGCTGCAACTCCGGGTAGCGGTAGGTCGCTGTACGAGATCGATTTAACGGTGCCAACCCTCGTCATGGTCGGCGGTGAAGGCTCTGGCCTTTCGCAGGAGATCGTTTCCGCAACTGACCAAGCTCTCTTCATTCCAATGCCAGGCTCTGCCGACTCACTCAATGCTGCAACTGCCGCTGCCCTGATTATTTACGAAGCGTTTAGGCAGCGTTACCTCGCCGGTGCTTCCTCATTGGAAGGTAACTGATGATGGAGTCGAACAATCTTTTCTCTGATCCCAATCAAGACGCATCTCAGGGTGTAGCTTCGCCGCTCGCTGAACGAATGAGACCGCGTTCATTGGCTGAATTCGTCGGTCAACACGATTTGCTTGCACCAGGCCGCCCACTCCGAAAAGCGATTGAACTCGATACACTTCAATCAATTATTTTATGGGGTCCGCCAGGCACTGGAAAAACTACCGTCGCCAGACTGATCGCTGTCGATACACGCGCACACTTTATAGCCTTCAGCGCCGTGCTCTCAGGAATTCGAGAAATCAAGACTGTTATGGCTGAGGCTCAAGATGCACGAAAGCGATTGGGCAAAAGCACAATTATTTTCATCGACGAAATTCATCGATTTAATAAAGCTCAACAGGATGCATTCCTGCCCCGAGTCGAAGCTGGTGACATCACGCTCGTCGGAGCCACGACGGAGAACCCGTCATTTGAAGTGAACGCGGCGCTCCTCTCACGATCTCGAGTTTTTGTCCTAAAGCCATTAGAAGTAACTGACCTCATAACTATCCTCACACGCTCTCTCGGCGATCGAGAACGTGGACTTGGTGGCTGTGGTCTGACTGCAACGTCGGAGGCCCTAGAAGCAATTGCTCGCCATGCAAACGGCGATGCCAGAGTAGCACTTAACCTGCTCGAACTCGCAGCAACGTTGGCCCAGAAAGAGGACCCGGAAAGTGAATTACAGCAAGATGGCTTACCGATAACCATTGATACATCTTTACTTGCCGATTTACTCCAACGACGAGCTCTCCTCTACGACAAAACCGGCGAAGAGCATTTCAATCTCATCTCAGCTCTCCATAAGTCGATGCGCAATAGCGACCCTGATGCGTCGGTCTACTGGCTTTCCAGAATGCTCGAAGCAGGTGAAGACCCACTCTACATTGCACGCCGCTTGGTTAGGTTTGCCTCTGAGGATATCGGTAACGCCGATCCACGTGCCTTGATGCTCGCGGTGGCAGCGAGGGAAGCCGTGCACTTTATCGGGATGCCCGAAGGCAATACCGCCCTCGCACAGGCTGTGCTCTACCTAGCAATGGCGCCAAAGAGCAACGCCGTCTTCACCGCCTATACACGCGCCGCTGCAGATGCACACGACCGCGCCGCGGAACCGGTCCCCCTCCATCTCCGTAACGCACCGACAAAACTTATGCGGTCTTTCAATTATGGAAAACACTACCGTTACGCACACGATGAGCCAGGTGCCGTCACCGAGATGGACTGCTTACCCCCTGAACTGCAGAAGCGCCAATACTACAGGCCGACCGACCGTGGTTACGAGCGAACTATCTCCGAACGTCTACTTGAATTGAAGAGGTCGAAAGCCAAGAAGAATTGGAAGACGTGAGAACGAGCCTTATGAATTTCCTAAAACACTGACTGAATCACGAGACGTCGACCAAGCCTAATTAGGAGATCGAAATAGAAACCCTCACTTGTGCATCGCCGGCCTTAACAATAGCCAGCCGACAATAAACAGAGCTACGCCACTAGCGAAAGTACGAGGACTCGGGCCGAGTGGTCCGGCATTGACAATTGCAAACAGCAAAATCGACATTCCTAAGAGTTGCAGAAATCGGCCTGTGTAGTAGAAAGCCCAATGCATTACGACCGCTCAAAGCCACGCTCGATCTCACGACGCCCAAGGCGGAGTAAAACAGGACGCCCGTGAGGGCATACGGTTGAGTATGAGGTGCGACCGAGTTCATCAAGAATGTATCGCATCTTTTCTGAGGTCAACGGGTCATTCGCCTTTACGGCTGCGTGACAAGCAGTGGTCGCCGCAATCCGACGTAGCGCCTCATCAACACCATGGCTAGCATCAAGCTCATCCAGATCGTTAGCAAGAATTCGAATTGCGTTTTCACAATCACCAAGTGTCAATAGCGCTGGCACAGCCCGGACCCGTACATCTTCCCTACCAAACGGTTCAATATCGAAGCCTATCTGAGTCAGCGCCTCGACATGTGTTGCGAGTCCCTGACATTGACCAACGGATAACTTCAGCAAAATGGGCTGAAGTAATCGTTGACTCTCTAAACGACCCGAGGATAAACGAGTCATTACACGTTCGAATAACACACGCTCATGGGCTACGTGTTGATCAACTACAACGATGCCTTCCTCATCCACGGCAACTATGAAGGTGTCGCGAAATTGTCCCAGAGCTATCATCGGCTTGATGCCACCGCCGGGCTGTGACACAGAAGTGACCACCTCGTTCTCAGGCACATTTCCAGGTATCAGAGTCGCTGGTGATTCCCGCACGAAAGCAGCTGCCACTGGCGTCCACCGGCTCGGAATTGATGCCCCAACCATGACTTCAGGAATCTGGCTTACCTTAGGTTCGTTGAGTTCTGTCGGCATTAACTTGGAGTGCAGTTGAGAGGGACCACTTTCACCAAGGGCCTCGGTTAGCGTACGCCGCAAAACCTCGTGGACGAATGATTGATCCAAGAATCGCACCTCGGCCTTCATCGGATGTACGTTGACATCGACCCGATCAGCGGGCACCTCGATGAATAGATGCACTTCTGGTCGACGCTCCTTGATCGTCGCTCGACTGTAGGAGTCAATGATCGCATGTGCAACTGTTCGGTCCTTCACGATTCTCCGGTTCACAAAAATATTCTGTGGACCACGTGACGGTCGTTGATTGACGAGAGCTGCGACATAGCCACTAATCGCTATTTCCCCAGCCTTCTTATGGACCTCGAGGAGATCTGGCCTGTCACCATAAAGCTGATAAAAGCGTTCCATAACCGTTTCGGTCGGGCCGCATTGCACCACTTGCCGCCCAGAACTCTTCAAACTGAATCCGACCTCCGGATAACCTAACGCTAATTGCGTTACCAGTTTTGACACTCTGGCTGATTCCGCCCTGTCTGATTTGAGGAATTTCCGACGCGCCGGCATGTTAAAGAAAAGGTCACGGATTTCGACCAGCGTGCCTACTGGCGCCCCCACCTCGCGAACCGAGGTGGTCACGCCACCACTCACTTCGATCAGCGTCCCGACAACTTGACCACGACCGCAAGTTCTAAGTTTTAGACGGCACACTGATGCCACACTTGGCAACGCTTCACCGCGAAACCCCAACGTATGGATAGCAGCAAGGTCACTTGATTTCGCCAGCTTACTGGTCGCATGTCGCTCAAGCGCTAGAATCGCCTCGTCTGGCGACATTCCTTCACCGTCATCCTCAACTGAAATAAACCTCTTCCCCCCTAGTTCAATCGTTACGCTGATCCGTCGTGCTCCAGCATCCAGAGCATTCTCGATAAGCTCCTTAACAGCAGACGCGGGCCGCTCAACCACCTCACCCGCAGCGATCTGGTTAGCCAGCTCAGCGGAAAGACGAATGATCTTAGCCATGACGTTCGGAGACGTCGAGACTCAAGCTGAATCGCGTAGCGCGGCCTGGGCTGCGGCCAAGCGAGCGACCGGTATACGAAACGGTGAAGCACTAACATAATCGAGTCCTACTTGATGAAAAAAGTGCACCGACGCAGCATCACCGCCGTGCTCACCGCAGATCCCAAGCTTCAGGTTCGGTCGGGTTTGCCGCCCCCGTTCTACCCCAATCCGCACGAGTTCGCCAATACCCACAGTATCGATTGACTGGAAAGGATCCCGCTCAATCAACTTAAGGTCCTGATAAATTCTGAGAAATCGTCCAGCGTCATCGCGTGAAAAGCCGTAGCCCATCTGTGTAAGATCATTCGTACCAAACGAAAAAAAGTCTGCCTCTAATGCAATTTCATTGGCGGTGACCGAACTACGTGGCACCTCAATCATGGTTCCCACGAGGTATCGCACTTTCACTCCTTGAGCGTCCATGACTTCAACCGCCACCCGATCGACGATTGCTCTCTGTGCTCGGAGTTCACGCACGTCGCCAACTAAGGGAATCATTATTTCGGGAATTACCTTGACACCTTCCTTCGCGAGACGGCAAGCAGCTTCAATGATGGCGTGAGACTGCATCTCAGTGATCTCAGGATAAGTGATGCCGAGCCTAACGCCACGATGGCCAAGCATGGGATTAAACTCGTGGAGTTGCTCCACTCGTCGTAACACTTGTCGCTTGGACTCGACAGCCTCATCCACTTCCCCCCGTGCCTCGGCGATAGCTATGTCAACCATCAACTCTTCACGTTTTGGTAGAAATTCGTGAAGAGGAGGGTCGATCAGACGAATGGTCACCGGCTGCCCTTCCATAACCTTAAATAGGCCATAGAAGTCGTCCCGTTGTAGAGGAAGCAAGTTGTCAAGCGCCGCACGACGGTCAGTTTCATTGTCCGCCATGATCATTTGCTGGACAATCGGAATGCGTTCTTCGCCGAAAAACATGTGTTCCGTCCGACAGAGTCCGATTCCTTCAGCTCCAAATGAGCGAGCAATCGTTGCCTGATCGGCTAAGTCCGCGTTTGCCCTGATTCCGAGGCGACGATGTGTATCAGCCCACTGAAGCAACCGTTCAAATCGTTGATAAATCTCGGAATGTTTGCCATCGAGATCGCCCCCAAGCACTTGGAGAATCTCACTTGGCTTTGTAGCCACCTGGCCACACTTCACCTCGCCTGTCAGTCCATCGAAGGATAAGTATTCGTTTTTGAGTATCTCTACACCGCCAACTCGCACACGCCCTCGCCCCTCATCAATCTCGAGCTCCCCAGCCCCGACGACCGACGGTTTACCCATCTGTCGGCCAACCACCGCTGCGTGAGATGTCATGCCGCCTGTCGCCGTCAATACACCTTGAGCAGCATACATACCGTGAATGTCATCTGGCGCGGTCTCCTTCCGAACGAGCAATGCAGGTTCACCCTTTGATTCACATAAAACGGCATCATCAGCAGTAAATACAACATGACCAGACGCTGCTCCAGGTGAAGCAGGCAGCCCTTCGGTCACCGTTGGTAAGGCGCGCCAAGCCTTTGGATCAAAAATAGGCACGAGCAACTGCGTCAGCGACTCGGGATCGACTAGCGAGAGCGCTTCCCTAGAAGACAACCGCTTCTCCGCAACAAGGTCGGTGGCAATAACGACCGCGGCGTATCCCGTTCGTTTGCCGCTGCGGGTTTGCAACATATACAGCTCTTCGTCCTGAATTGTGAACTCAAAATCCTGCACATCACGATAGTGTCGTTCCAACCGAGAAGTAATTTTTCTGAGCTGGCGGTAGGCGCTCGGCATCAGCTTTTCCAACTCGGCGATCGGCTTTGGAGTTCGAATGCCAGCCACGACATCCTCACCCTGAGCGTTAACAAGAAACTCGCCGTAGAACTCCTTCTGACCTGTAGCTGGATTTCGTGTGAATCCTACGCCGGTGGCCGACCGATTGCCGGTATTCCCAAACACCATTAACTGGACATTCACAGCCGTTCCAATGTCGCTCGGAATACCGTAAATTCTTCGGTACTCGATCGCACGCGGATTCTGCCATGATTGAAATACAGCATCACGGGCCATCTGAAGTTGTTGATATGGATCTTGGGGGAACAATTTTCCTGTCTTCCGTTTGACAAGTCGCTTGTAACGATCAATGACGATCCTTAGCGCTTTTTCACTAAGCCCCGTATCCTTCCGCGTGCGTTGGTCGCGCTTGACTCGTTCAAACACACCATCAAACGCTTCCTTCGGAATTTCTAACACCACATTGCCAAACATCTGTATAAAACGGCGGTAGCTGTCCGCTGCAAAGCGACCATTCCGCGTCTTACGCTTTAGACCTTCAACCGTTTTGTCATTCAGGCCAAGATTCAGAATTGTGTCCATCATGCCGGGCATTGAGAATCTCGAACCAGACCTGACTGACACAAAAAGAGGGTTCTCTGTTGAGCCGAACTTAGCATCAGTGACTCGCTCGAGACGCATAAGATGCTTAAGGATTTCTTTGTCTAACGATCTTGGTAACTTTCCTTCCCGCGCGTAGTAGAGCCCACAGACTTCTGCCGATATCGTAAACCCTGGTGGCACGGGGAGACCTGCGTTAGTCATTTCTGCCAGTCCCGCGCCCTTGCCACCCAGCGAGTTCCGCATATCCCGGTTCCCCTCGGCCTTACCTTCGCCGAAGAAATAGACGTTTTTCGCTGTTCGGGCCTTTCTTGTCACCCGCCCACGACCGTTTTTCCTGGCCGTTTTCCGCTGTGCAGCACGAGGTCCTCGGACAACCTTTTTCGTTGCTTGTTTCTCAGTTCTCTTTGTCATTCCCTTTGCTCACTACTAGTCATCTTTCAACATCACCGGTCAGATTACTAGCTCTGGTCTCACCAGCCTCGACCACGATTTCTGAAATATCCGCCAACTGAAGAATCAGACGCTCCAATCTCTTCATCAGCCTTAGCCGAGCAACCCGAACAACTGGATCGTCAGCCATGACAAACACCTCCGAAAAGAATCTATTAACAGCAGGACCGAATTTCGCCGCCTCGGTAAAGCCACGACGAAAATCCTCGCCGGCATCGATGAGGTCTTCAATGACCGGTTGGCGAGCTTCGAGCTCGGCCAATAAATGGCGCTCAGCGTTTTCCGTGAGAAGGCTTCCTAGATCGGAACTGGACTGCTCAGCCTTTTCATAGTCGGCATCGGATAAATCGCGCGCGATGTTCCGAACCCGCTTAAACGCCATGGCGAGCTGCTTGAACTCTGACGATTCAGTAAATTCAGGAAGCACCTCGAGTTTCCCACGAGCGTCCAAGGGCCTAACCTCTGAACCAGTTGCCCTGATTACCGCTCTGACGTTACGAATATCATGCCCCCTCTGATCCAGAACGTAATGCAGTCGCTCCAGCATGAATGTCGAAACAGCTTCTTTAACATTAGCATCGGCCTTCCATGACTCGAAGGGTAAGGCTGCGGCGGAAAGTAGGTCGTCGCACGATGGCCGTACAGTCATCCCGGTCAGTTCCGGTAAATCTAAGAGAATTTTAAAAATGCCATGCGCCTGTCGCCGAAGACCGAACGGGTCACGAGAGCCAGTTGGACGCTCGCCGACGCTGAATAATCCCACGATTGTATCGAGTTTGTCGGCAAGCGCTACGGCTGCCCAGGTAACAGCACCCGTCCCGAGATCAACTGCAGTGGGACGTGCCTCGGGCTCCGGACTAACGGGCAAATAGTGATAATAAATGGCCTTCCAAACAGGTTCGGAAAGCTGCTGCTCCAAAGCGTAAATGCCTCCCATGATGCCCTGCAGTTCTCCAAACTCTCCCACCATCTCGGTCACTAAATCGGCCTTCGCCAGCCGAGCCGCCTTACAGGTATCAGGACGCACATCGTTGCGATTGAAAATCTTGTCTACAATCCAGCCTGCCAGCTTCTCGATCCTTTCCGATTTCTCTCGATAGCTTCCTAAGCGTTTATGAAAGAGCAGTGTGTCTAATCGGGTAAGCCTTGACTCGAGCAGAATTTCACGATCAGCCTCCCAGAAGAATCTTGCATCTCGCAAGCGAGCCGCTATTACCCGCTCGGCGTTTCGCGAGACGCGTTCACTGTTTTTTCCGGCTGTGTTCGTCACAGCCAGAAAGACCGGTAAAAGGCTCTGGTCAGAACCTGCTAATGGGAAAAAGTGTTGGTGATGCATCAGCGTCGTTGTGAGCACTTCACGGGGTAATTCGAGAAAGGTTTCATCGAACCTACCTTCCACAACCTGTGGCCACTCAACAAGGTCTGATACTTCTTCAAGCAGCGCCGACACTGAAGGAGATGCAAGATCTACTGAGCCACTATGCTCCTCAGCTTTAGCGAGCAGGGCCTTCTGAACCTTCTGCTGGCGTTCAGTGTGATCGAGGACAACAAACCTCTCAGCGACCTTTGCTCGATAGTCTGCTATTGACTTCACCTTAATAGGCTCACTTGCCCTCTTACCAAGAAAACGATGGCCATAGGTAAAATTGGATGACTGGAGCGCCTCCACATCAGTGTACTCTGCCAAGGTGGTTCGACCAATCTCAAACGGAACCACTTGCCCACCAAACAGAAACAAAATCCATCGAATCGGGCGTCCAAACATCAGTTCGCCATGACCATCGTCGAGCGCAGCGTCCCACTGCATCTGTTTTGGAAAATTTAGGTCACGGAGTGTGGCAGCAAGAACTGCCGGCAACACCGCAGTTGACGCCGCGCCCGTCTGATGACGCGAGTAAGCAAGATACCGTCCTTTCGGGGTATCAACCTCAATAAGCTTAGAGAGTTCCGAGGCGTACTTACGAGCAAAGCCTGTCGCCGCCTTAGTTGGCGCGCCATCAGAAGTGTAGGCCGCTGCCACTGCTGGTCCGGTAATCAGTTCCTCCACATCACTCTGGTGATCGGGAAGTTTGGCAACTGTCACAACGAGCCTTCTCGGTGTACTGAAAGCCTCCAGTGGACTGCCGGCCGGAATCCTCGCCTCGCTCAAACGAACTTCCAGTTGGCGGGCAAATTCAAGTGTCACCTTTGGCAACCAAGCTGCTGGTAACTCTTCGCAGCCGATCTCGATTAAAAGCTCTCGTTCCATCCGGTCTTAACCTGCATTTAGAACTTGAGTACGCAAGTGTTAGTCACCTGCTTCATTGACCTCTCCGACCTCTCCATTGTCGATGTATGCTTGCGCGATCGCAACGGCGAGTTTCCTCACTCGAAGAATATAGGCCGTGCGCTCGGCTACCCCTATCCCGCTACTTGCGTCAAGAATATTAAAAATGTGGGAACACTTAAGACAGTAGTCCAGTGCAGGAATTACGAGACGCGTCTTAAGCAACGTCTGCGCAAAAGCCTCATACTGCTCAAATAACCCTCGATGGAACGAAGCAAAGTCTTCGGGTGGCTGGTCGACCTTTCCAAACACATATTTTGATTGTTCGACCTCTTCTTGTAATCGAACCGCACCATACTTGACCCCCGGCGACCACTCAATATCAAAAACATTGTCCACCTTTTGCAACAACATGGCGATACGCTCTAGGCCATAAGTGATTTCCGTGGAAACTGGAGACAACACCTGGCCACCTGCCTGCTGAAAATAGGTGAACTGCGTAATTTCTTGACCATCGAGCATTACTTGCCAGCCAATCCCCCACGCACCCAAGGTTGGGGACTCCCAATTATCCTCCTCAAATCGAACATCGTGGGCCGCGCAGTTGATGCCACACGCCTCGAGACTCTCCAAGAAGAGTTGTTGAGATCGGTCTGGGGATGGCTTCAAAAGCACTTGAAACTGATGATGCTTAAATAATCGGTTCGGGTTCTCACCAAAACGACCATCGGCCGGACGCCGCGAGGGCTGAACGTAAGCAACCCGCCATGGGGACGAACCTAGCACCCGTAAGAACGTTTCCGGGTGCATTGTCCCCGCTCCAATTTCTAAATCGAGCGGCTGGTGGATCAAGCACCCTTTCGAAGCCCAATAGTTGGATAGGGCAGAAATGAGATCTTGAAAAGTCACGATTCGTCTTATGGAATCTTAGCGAGCGATGACACCGCAATCAATTCTGCAATGCCCGCATCACTCGCATCGATCTCAACTCCTTATCCAAATGTGTAGCTATTAACGAGCTGTGAGCCGCCTCCAGTTCACGGCTAATCTGAATTGACCACGATATCGTCTCCAAGTCGGCTGGTCGAATTCGTGATGCATCATGAAGAAACCTGATCGACAACGCCGACAATCGCAAACCCTCTCTCGGCTCTCCACAGCTAGGACAGAGAAACATCCCTTCTCTAGCTGAAATCCACCCACCGCCGTCTTCAAGTGCGGCCGCACACTCGTGACATACAATCGCCGGCGGGTAAACCCCCTGTAACCGAAGCAACCAATACTCGAAATATCGTGCCAGCCGCTCGACCGACACGCCTGAAACCATCGCCTCAACTATCGATACTCCGAGACGGTATAAGCGCTCATTTGGATCGGCCTCCTGAGCACATTCGTCGACCAACTCGGCAAAGTATCCAATGTAGTTCAACGATCCCGAGTCTCGTATTGTTAAAGGGGACCGGACCGTCTCCACTTCACTGACACGCACCAGGTCTCGATATTCCCGTTCGTAGTAAGACACACGCACGCACGTAAACGGTTCCAAGGCTCCAAGGAATCTTGACTTAGTACGCCTGGCACCCTTAGCCACGCCACGTTTCTTACCTCGGTCGCTGGTCAGAAAGACTACGATCCGGTCAGCTTCTCCCAATCGGTAGGTGCGAAGTACAAGAGCCTCCGAACTAAACAGCGGCATAGTCAGCAACGGCAGCGCCCCTCAAGGTGACTTAGTCCTCCGGACACCCCGACGCGCAGTATTCTAATGTACTCGCAGCCTGTTTTAGGTGATGAGTTAGATGAGGTAGCGCAGAAACAACGTACCCAGCCCCAGAAACGATAAGAAGCCGAAAACATCAGTCAGGGTCGTAATAAAGACCGAAGATGCCAGCGCTGGATCAACATTTAACGCCCTCAGCACAATTGGGATTAGGGTCCCAGCAGTCGCTGCAACCAGCATATTCAAGATCATCGCTAAGCCCAGTATTAGCCCGAGGACGGGATTCCCCTGCATGGCCCAAGACACACCCGCAGCAACAAAGCCCAAGACAAGACCGTTCCCAAGGCCAATCAGGACTTCCTTTACCAATGCTTTCCGGGAGTTTCCCCACGTTAATTCACCCAGCGCGATGCCTCGGACCGTGACCGTGAGTGTCTGGGTCGCTGCGTTACCACCCATACCAGCTACGACTGGCATGAAGACAGCAAGTGCCACCACCTGACTGATCGTTTCCTGAAAAAGCGCTACGACCGCGGCGGCCATGATGGCCGTTACCAAATTGACACCAAGCCACGGTAGACGCTTACGTAAGGCCTCGGCCGGCGGCGTAGAAATGTGTTCATCACCCGCCATTCCAGCTAAACGATAAATGTCCTCAGTCGCCTCATCCTTAATGACATCAATCACATCGTCCACCGTAATGATGCCCACCAATTTGTGTTCCTCATCAACAACGGGAATGGCCAGTAAGTTATATGACGCGACCATCCGTGCCACCTCTTCCTGGTCTGTGTCGACGCGTGAGCTCATTATGTCGGTCGTCATGATCCGCTTAAGTGGCGTTTCGGTCGCAACCAACAAGAGCCTCCGCAAAGACACAACGCCAACTAAATGCCGACGCACGTCTACGACGTAAAGGTAGAAAACCATCTCTACATCTCGTGACGTCTGAAGCGCCGCGATGGCCTCACCTGCGGTCAGATCTTCGGACAACGCAAAGACATTAGGATTCATGATGCGGCCAGCCGTCTGCTCGGCGTATTCGAGCAGATTCTGTACATCGCCCGCTTCACGTCGCTCCAGTAAATCGAGAACTGCGATTGATAACGTCTCTGGAAGATGTTCGATTAGCGCTGCGGCATCATCACTCGGCAGCTCTTGAAGCAGCTCAGCCAGGTCTTCAGCTGACCGATCGGCTAGCATTGCAGCACCGGCTTCTGGTCCCAGCTCACTAATCGCCTCCATCGCGAGCCTGCTGTAACGTTCCACTAGCAACGCGAAACTGTCGCGCCGATCGCGTTCGGTCAGCTCACCAAATACCTGGGCGAGGTCTGCTGGATGCTGCTTCTGGAGGAGATTGAGAAGGTTAGCGTTCGCACCGATCCGCTGCAGTCGCTTGACTGACTCGAGCACCAGGTCGATTCGGCGCTGGGCAGGCATGGTTCATTCTCACAGCAGCGGGTTTCCGGTCCGATGGGCAACTGTCGTCGTTCATAGGGCGATCAGTAACCCCTCACGATACCACAGAACTCTCTAAGTGTGACATCCTCTATGTCCATCAAAGCACGAGAATAGACTAAGAACATCAAACTCTCTTTGTCTTATTACCATCCAACTTTTTCAGACAAACAGCGGCACCACCCCTTCGGGTGTGCTGCCCACCGTTTATTGTCTCGACCGGACTATTAGGAAATCTGAATCGTTACGGCATGCTCAGACCAACTCAGTCGCCTGAGCTCAGCATACCGAGGTCGTTGAGCAGGCGATCGCTTTCACGCCAGTCAGAACGCACCTTAACATGTAGAGCAAGATAGACCTTAGTGTCGAAAAAGCTTTCAAGCTCTTTCCTAGCTTCCATGCCAATCGTCTTCACCATCGACCCACCTCGACCGACCACGATCGGCTTCTGCGAGGCCTGCTCCACTATGATCGAGCAATGGAGACGGATTATGCCCCGTTCATCCACCTCTTGAAATTGGTCTACCACGACCGCACTCGAAAAGGGAATTTCTGCGTGCGTATGTTGCAATAACTTTTCCCGAACGGTCTCGGCTACAAAGAATTTCTCGGGTTGATTGGTCAAATAGTCTTCGGGATAAATCGGGTCACCATCCGGTAGATGCTTCAGAAGCAACGACTCCAATTCAGGCACTCCATCACCAACCAACGCCGATACCGGCACAATCTCTTCGAACTCATATCGCTGGCGATACCAATCAATCATCGGCAGTAATTTCGGTTTCGCTATTAGATCGATCTTATTAAGCACTAAAAACACTGGACTCTTAACGCGCCTCAACTGCTGCAATATAAATCGATCACCACCACCAATCATCTCAGCAGCATCCACTATTACCCCAAGCACATCGACACGACGAATCGAGTCAAGGGCCATTTCTACCATCCGAACATTCATACGGTGCAAGGGCCGATGAATTCCAGGCGTATCCATAAAGACCGCCTGACCAGATGGATAACTTTTGACTCCGATGATCCGGTTTCGTGTCGTTTGTGGCTTATCCGAAACAATTGCAAGCTTCGCCCCAATAATCTTGTTGAGGAGGCTAGACTTCCCGGCATTGGGTCGCCCGACTAAAGATATGAAACCAGCCTTCATAAGCGCTTAACTACACTGGGAGCACTAGTGATCAGAAGTATCACTATCGGACCGGGCAAGCAGTCCCATGTTCACACCACCACGGCGAAGGCATTCCCGTTCAACTCGAGCCATGCGCCCGTTGTCACTAGTGTGATCGTAGCCAAGTAAGTGCAGTAACCCGTGAAGTGCGAGGATCTTCAACTCGGCTATCCTAGAATGACCCGCTCTTCTGGCTTGACGACTGGCTCTTCCCAGGCCAATAACAATATCCCCAAGATATCGTTTCGCTCTGCGTTCTTTAAGGTGAGTTTCCTGTTCTTCCATTGGAAACGACAATACGTCAGTCGCCCGATCAATTCCACGAAACTGTCTGTTCAACGCGCGGATCTTCGGGTCCGATACCAACGCAATCGTAAGCACCCCGTTCGCCGAGGCTGGTGCAGCCATGAGAAGCCACTTTCTCAGATTGTTCTGCCTAATGCCTCGTCCCAATCCGTCGGTCACAGTGACAACTAGTCGCCCTCGGGAACCCCGACCGCGGCCAATAGACATATCAGCGTTTAAATGACTAGTCGTCTCTGTCGGAAACAACTGAAGGCCAAGGCCTTTCGACTGCACGCACCGGTCGCTTCACACCCTCACCTCTCACTGAACCTGGCGAGAATACATCGTAGGCCTTAACGATTTGCTGCACAAGACCGTGGCGCACAACGTCGCGGTCATCGAATTTGATAAACGCGATCCCATTGATCTGACGAACGATGTCCATCGCCTCAATTAAGCCTGATACGCGGTCTGACGGAAGATCGATTTGGGTAATATCACCCGTAATTACAGCTTTTGATCCAAAGCCGAGGCGCGTAAGAAACATCTTCATCTGCTCAGACGTTGTGTTTTGCGCCTCGTCAAGAATGACGAAGGCGTCGTTCAGGGTTCGACCACGCATGAACGCAATTGGTGCAATCTCGATCACGCCACGGCCAAGGAGATGCTCGACCTTTTTAGCGTCGAGCATGTCGTAAAGTGCATCATAAAGAGGACGCAGGTAGGGATTCACTTTCTCCTGAAGATCGCCAGGTAGAAAACCCAACCTTTCACCAGCTTCAACAGCTGGCCTAGCTAAAATAATCCGGCTGACCTTCTTGTCGACCAGAAAGGACACCGCCTCGGCCATCGCAAGATAGGTCTTTCCTGTTCCTGCTGGACCAATTCCAAAGACGATATCGAATTTCTCAATGGCATCAAGGTATTTACGCTGATTAATACTCTTGGGCCTCACATGTCGTTTGCCCAAGGGAACCACCGTGCCGCGAAGAAAAAAATCATGGAGATCGATAGCCGGATCCTGGGCTACTAACTGGGCGGCCCGTTTTACGTCGCCTTTAGCGAAGTCGTGACCGTTTCGCAATAACGCGCCCAACTGCTCAACCAGACCCGCAAGCTTATCAATGTCAGTCGCGCGTCCTTCGACCAGTAGCTCGTTCCCATTTGTACGGATTGTAACGTTGAAGAGAAGTTGGAAGTTCTTGAGATTCTCGTCGAACGATCCGAATAATGTTTCGATCCCCTCAACTGGAATCGGTATCTTTCGAATGGGGGATGAAGAGGTCGGAGCCATGCTCGTGTCAACCGTTTGAACGCAGTTTTAGTTCCCTGAGTTGTTTCGGGTCTACATCAGCTGGTGCACCAGCCATCAAATCCACGGCCGTTGCAGTCTTTGGAAAAGCAATCACATCCCGGATAGAAGTCTCACCTGCGAGTAAAGCGATAATTCGGTCGAGGCCAAGCGCAATACCTCCGTGCGGGGGAGTACCGTGTTCAAGAGCATCGAGAAAAAAGCCAAACCTCGACTTAGCCTCCTCAGGCCCGATGTTCAGTAACTCAAACATCCGTCGCTGTGTCGCCTGGTCGTGAATTCTGATACTACCTCCACCGATCTCACTTCCATTCAGCACAAGATCATAGGCCTTCGCCCGTACAGCCCCCGGCTCACTTGAGAGCCGTTCTAGGTCAGCATCAACTGGGGAAGTAAAGGGATGATGCATTGCGGTGTACCGGCGACCGGCTTCGTCCCATTCAAGCAGCGGAAAGTCCACCACCCAAGTAAAAACAAACCGGGTCGGGTCGAGCCATCCGCGCTTTTGAGCGATCTCCAGCCGTAACTGCCCTAGTAATTTCGATGCGACCACACCATCGCCCGCAGCAATCAGAATGAGGTCCTCTTTCCCGGCTCCCGCTAACTCGAGCGCCGAACGCACGGCCGCTTCACCAGCCACCTTGAGCACCGAACTCTGCACCTTTCCGTCAGGACCGTAACGGGCCCAAACAAGTCCAGCCGCGCCCAACTCACCGGCGCGGGCCACCAAGTCATCCAACTCACGCCGGGACGCAGTTCCACCACCAGAAATCGGCAGGGCTCGAATTGCCCCCCCTGTCTCCACCACCTGCCTAAACACCTTGAAGTTCGAGTCAACAAAAGCCTTGGAAATATCTTCCACAGCTAGGTCACAGCGAAGGTCAGGTTTGTCACTACCATAACGAGCTAGGGCCTCCGAATAGGCCAGTCGCCGAAACGGTATTTCAATGCTCCCGAGTCCAACAGCCTCAAACAACTCCTGCATCAATCGCTCAATGAGTTCAAAGATTTGATCTTGACTGGCAAACGAGACCTCAACATCGACCTGCGTAAATTCTGGTTGCCGGTCGGCTCTGAGATCTTCGTCACGAAAACATCGCACAATTTGGAAGTAACGATCCATGCCGGCAATCATCAGCAGTTGCTTAAAGATCTGCGGCGACTGGGGTAAGGCGAAAAACTGTCCAGCGTGAACTCGACTCGGCACTAAGTAGTCTCTTGCGCCCTCCGGTGTCGATTTAGTCAAAACCGGTGTTTCAATTTCCAAGAAATCATGGGTATCAAAAAACCGCCTGATCACATTGGTCGCCCTGTGGCGGAGCTGAATGTTTTGCTGCA
Organism: Acidobacteriota bacterium; assembly: GCA_002730735.1. Taxonomy (GTDB): domain Bacteria; phylum Acidobacteriota; class Vicinamibacteria; order Vicinamibacterales; family UBA823; genus UBA11600. Next base: position 46,508 of record PCAU01000010.1, read on the forward strand.
TTCGCGGCCTACGCAGATCGAGATAACGGTACCGCAGGCGAAGATCTTCAGATACAGAAGTCTCTTCAGCAATTTGAAATGGCGGTCTTACGGCTTCATTGAGCACTCGAATGTCACCGGCAGCAATCTCAACTGTTCCCGTGGCTAACTTAGGATTCACAGTTTCCTCCGACCGCATCTCCACTGGGCCGATAACCGCCACCACGAACTCTGGACGCAGCCGCTTGGCAGTCGCTAGCAAATCACTGTCATCCCGAGCAACCACTTGTGTTACACCGTAACGGTCACGCACATCGAAGAAGATGAGTGCACCGAGGTCACGGACGCGATGTACCCAGCCGAGCAAGACCACCGGCTTACCAACATCGGCCTCCCTTATCGCCCCACAGGTATGGGTCCTGACGAGATCCTTTAGTTGTTCACTCACTAGAGCTGTTATTCCTCAATCATGATGCTGATAACAATACGTCTACAATCTTGTCGCGCGCCACCTTGCACTGCTCTCCTGTGGCCATCGTCTTGACCGTCACCTCTCCGGTGGCTAATTCATCATCGCCAAGAATCACCACATGGCTTACTCCAGCACGATTGGCGCGTTTCATTTGCGCCTTGGCGCTTCGAGCCTCATAGTCCACCAGCGTTCTGAGCCCGCCCGCCCGTAACGCTCGGGCGAGCACAAAAACAGCATCCTGTGCTAACGAACCGATCGCAGCCACAAACACATCAGGCGCCATCTGATCATTCACATCCGGCAGCGCCAGCACCAATCGCTCAAGGCCTGCTGCAAAACCGATGCCTGGTCGGTCTGGTCCACCTAGGCGCTTGACAAGACCATCGTAGCGTCCGCCACCTAACAATGCGTTCTGCGCGCCCAGCTTCGATGAGAGAAGCTCAAAAGTCGTTCGGGTGTAGTAATCGAGACCCCGAACCAGACGATGAGACAATCGGAACGGTTGGTCGTATAGCCGTAGGTGCTGTTGCACGGCCTCAAAGTGCCCACGACACGCATCGCACAGATAATCCGTCGAGTGTGGCAGTCGGTTAATAGTCGACTGGTCAGCTTCTACCTTACAATCGAAAATCCGTAGTGGGTTGGTCTTGGCTCGCCGCTGACAATCTCCGCACAGCTTCGACAGGTCTCCTCCCAATGCATTTAGCAGAGCCTCGCTAAACATCGGCCGACAGTCAGGGCACCCCACCGAATTAATCACCAACTCGGATTCGTCGATCCCCAGTTCACCAACGAATGTGCAGGCCATCTCCATGACTTCCGCATCAAGCGACGCTTCGGCAACACCGAAGACCTCGACGTTTAGCTGATGAAACTGTCGATACCTTCCCTTTTGCGGCCGTTCGTACCGAAACATTGGACCTAGCGTAAAGAGCTTCGCCACAGATAGTGACTGTTCGAGAGAGTGCTCGACAAACGCCCGGACAATACTAGGCGTCGCCTCAGGACGCAGTGTTACCCGCTGACCACCCTTGTCGTCGAATGCATACATTTCCTTCTGAACAATGTCAGTCGATTCACCCGTCCCTTTCGAGAACAGTTCCTCCCGTTCAATAATGGGAGTACGTAACTCGTAATATCCGTAACGGCTGCAAACCCGCCGCGCGACTTCCTCCACCCGCTGCCAGCGTTCCACCTGGTCCGGTAGGATGTCCCGCGTTCCTCTAACGGCTGAAATCATCTATGTCGTGTGCTCACGAGCTATTCAGCGACCGGCGACAAGGCGAGGGTCGCAGTAAATGATCGTGGCAATCCCAATGGAAGGATAATCATTAACTGCCGTCAATCATGGCATAATTGTAGATCCCATGCGAGTCAGCGACGCGCTCAACCGTCCGTTGTCCAGCCTACGGTTATCGGTCACCGACCGATGTAATCTCCGATGCCAGTACTGCATGCCAGAGGCCGATTATGTCTGGCTTCCACGCGAGAGTATCCTCACATTCGAGGAAACAACCAGCCTTGTCGGTGCATTTACGGCCCTGGGCGTAAATAAAGTCCGTTTAACCGGTGGTGAGCCATTGCTTCGCCAGGATCTTCACACTCTCATCAGATCACTAGCGTCGAAACTTGAATTACGTGATCTCGCACTTACGACGAATGGTGTCTTCCTTTCCAGCCAAGCCCAAGCACTGCGCTCCGCTGGACTAAGCCGTATCACGGTGAGTATGGATACCCTTAGGCCCGAGCGCTTTGTCAAACTGACACGGTTGGATTCACATCGAGCCGTACTTGCCGGTATCGACGCGGCCATCGAAGCTGGATTCGACAACATCAAACTCGACACTGTGGTCATTAGGGGCGTCAATGATGACGAATTATCAGACTTAATTGACTACGGCCGTGAACACCATTTGGAAGTCCGCTTCATCGAATACATGGATGTCGGAGGAGCTACGCAATGGTCAAATGAAGCGGTTGTATCAAGGCGCGAGATGCTCAGCACTCTCTCCGAGAAGTATGGCCCTATCACGCCGGTTAAAAAGCTCAACTCCGCACCCGCAGATCGGTTCACCTTCCCGGACGGCACAATTTTTGGCATCATCTCTTCGACAACCCAACCGTTCTGCCGAAGCTGCGATCGCAGTCGATTGACTGCAGATGGTATTTGGTATCTCTGCTTATATGCTCATTCTGGGACTGACCTTCGAAAGTCGCTTCGTGAAGGTGCTTCAATCGGTGACCTCCAAGATCAGATCACTTCCGTATGGAAGGAGCGAGTCGACCGCGGAGCTGAAATGCGCCTTGCAGAGGTCCAACGTGAACCGCTGATCCCCGTTCGGCGGCTTCGAGAAGAACCCCACCTAGAAATGCACACCCGCGGCGGATAGTTATTGAGGGCCATTTCCTGACGCTCCTGTGGCCAATATAGATGACGAAAGGCTCGACTTCGGCCGACGTAGCTATCATTGGCGCTGGAGTCTTTGGAGCCTAGATCGCTTATTATCTGCGCCAATCAGGCCGATCGGTCATTCTGCTTGACACCTTATGGTGCAGGACACACGCGTGCCAGTTCTGGAGGTGAATCGCGCCGATACCCTCAGGACTCAGCTTGCTGATTCAACCCGAAAAACCCTCGCAAAAACTAATTGGCTGCGGCTTGATGGCAACACCCTGTATCTAACAGCTATTCTTGACTGGTTCGGCGATGACTTTGTTTCGCACTTTGGACATACCGTCAGCGCTGGTCGCGCTGAACGTGACAGAGTCTTCCTTGGACTGGTCGCAACCTACGGACCCAGCAAAATCGCTTCACTAGCGCATACCGGAACGCCAATAATCAGATTCTTAAAGTACGACTGGACCTTGAATGACATCAGTGAACGATAAATCCTTCGGGTCGCTATCTCGTCACTCTCTTCAACGATCTCGAATCAAAACGTCCCAATAGCCGGATCCCGAATAGCAACGCCAGACAACCTACATATATTCCTGGACGCCTCAAGTCAATCTTGGTCTGCCAAAGAAAGTGCGCAGCGCCAGCGCCAGCACTAAAGTAGACCAACCGGTGTAGCTGCTGCCATCGCCGACCACCAAGTCGGCGGACCATGGCGTGTGTCGATGTGACAGCCAATGGAATCAACAGGACGAATCCGGTGAATCCAGCCGTTATATATGGCCGATTGATGACATCATCAAGAATCGCGTCCAGATCGAAAAACCAGTAGTCGACACCATAGGTCACGAAATGCAGACATGCGTAAAAGAATGTGAACAGGCCGACCATACGCCGAAGTGGCACAAGCCGGCTCCAAGCCGTCAAGTAGCGGAGCGGAGTGATCGCTAAGGTGCCTAGGAGGAAACGAAATGTCCAAATACCTGTTTGATGGGTGACCTCTTCGATCGGATTGGCACCGAGATCATCTGTGAATGCCCTACCGACCAACCAAAGGGCAGGCAGAACACAAGCCACAAATACCGCTCGCTTGAGAGAGCCGAGACCCACAACGAAACCTCACTATTTCGAACCGAACAGCCTCAGAAGAACCGGCGCAGGTCCATACCGTTATAAAGGGACGCTACTTGATCGTCGTACCCGTTGAACATCAAAGTAGGCTGCCGGAAGAAACGATCGATGCGCCGTTCCGAACGCTGACTCCATCGCGGATGGTTAACAGCGGGGTTCACATTGGCGAAAAACCCGTACTCGTTTGGAGTGGCCTTGTTCCACGCAGTTCTTGGCTGGTCAGCTGTAAATCGCATTCGAACGATTGACTTAATACTCTTGAAACCGTATTTCCACGGCACTATTAGTCGAATTGGAGCACCGTTTTGATTGAGGAGCGTCTTACCATACAGCCCAACAGCGAGAATTGTAAGTGGGTGCATCGCTTCATCCATACGAAGGCCCTCAACATACGGCCAGTCGAGCACCGGCCGACGCGCACCTGGCATTTCCGACAAGCGGAGAACTGTAGTGAACTCTACGTACTTCGCTTTGGATGTTGGCTGAAAACGGTTAATGAGTGTGGAAAGGGGAAAGCCAACCCAAGGTATGATCATCGACCATGCTTCAACACAGCGAAGGCGATATACACGCTCTTCTAGAGGGATTCCTTTAAGGAGGTCCTCAATGTGATAATCCGCAGGTTTTGCCACATGACCATCGACCCTGATTGTCCATGGTGACGTAGTTAATGTATGTGCATTGCGTGATGGATCACGTTTATCGAGACCGAACTCGTAGTAGTTGTTGTAACTCGTAATGTCTTCAAATGAATTCTTGGGCTCATCGGTTCCAAAAGGGCCGGGTTGAACATTTGAAATCTCCTCCTGACCCAGCGACGTCGCCTCAGCATCCTTTCCCAGGGCAAGACCGCCCGTCGTGACACCAAGTGTGACACCGGCCGCAGTATGGATAAACTCCCGCCGATTTAGAAAGATGCGCTCCTCGGTAATCTCAGAGGAGGCGATGTCCGGCGGAGGCTGTATCAGCATAAATGCTCTCCATATCGTCGTTGGCCGGGGCAACGCTTGTAATCACTACGGGCTACCGTGCCCCCTCATCGTATCAAAGACCAATATTTCTTAGCGGTAATCGAGGCTTACCCTGATCGGCACCAAGCGAAGTAACGTTTAAGCCAAGTACGTAAGCGCGGTGTTAATAACTTCAGCCGATAAATGTCACCAATCTTCTTAAGCGCTTCCCCTTGGGTCGGATAAGGATGAATCGTCGCAGATAGGTCGGCAAGACTGCCACCATGAGTAATGACGCACGCTGCCTCACCTATCATTTCACCAGCATGCCTTGCCACAATAGTACATCCAAGTAACTTGCCTCGGTCGTGATGGACACGCACAAATCCGTTAGCTTCTTCATCAATTACCGCACGGTCAACGTCAGAAAGCGGGACCGTCAACGTGGAGACCTGTCGTCCCTGTTCTCGAGCCTCCTGCTCATACAAACCCACATGGGCTATCTCGGGATCAGTATAGGTGCACCAAGGAATCACCAATGCACTAGCGCTCTTCCGACCAAAAAATAGAGCATTCTGAATGACGATACGGGCCATCGCCTCGGCTGCGTGAGTAAACCTAAATGAAGAACAGACGTCTCCGGCGGCGAAAATACGCGCCGCTGATGTTCGCAGCCGGTCATCGACAACCACACCCTGCTGACTGTAAGCAACGCCGGCGGCCTCAAGATTAAGATTTTCCACGTTCGGCGTGCGACCAGTCGCCACAAGCAGTTGATCGCCGATAACCTCACTTTGCACGCCATCCCGCTCAAACTGCACTTGGAAACCATCATTACTCGGCTTCACCAGCTGAAGCCGTAGCCCTAGTTCCGTTCGCACCCCATCACGACGAAGCTGACCTGCCACCACCTCAGCAGCATCGCGGTCTTCCCGGGGTAGGAACTGAGTCGACAAGTCAAGTAATGTCACTTCACTACCAAACCGCGCAAAAGCCTGAGCCATCTCACAGCCAACAGGCCCTCCACCAATGATCGCAAGTCGACTCGGTCGTTCAGTCAACCAATAAAAGGTCTCATTCGTTAAGTAGGGAATGTCAGCGAGACCAGGAATCGATGGTACGGCTGGCCGCGTACCCGTTGCAATAACCGCGCGCTTGAACCGTAACCCCTGCCCGTTCACTGCAATCTCGGCCGGTCCGGTGAATTGGGCGTCACCAAAAAAAACGTCTACACCAAGACTCGCAAAACGTTGGGCTGAATCGTGCGTGCTGATATCTGCTCTGCGGCGGCGCATCCGCCGCATAACCTCCTTAAAATCAACTTCTACTGCACCAACACTGATACCTAGCACCTCACCCTTACGTATTTCACCTACTATTCGAGCTGCCCTCAATAAACTCTTAGATGGCACACACCCCACGTTTAAACAATCACCACCCAGAAGTGCCCGCTCAACAAGCGCCACTTTCGCCCCTAATCTTGCCGCACCAGAAGCGGTCACAAGACCGGCTGTGCCAGCACCAATAACGAGTAAATCGTAGACTTCGTCACCGGTAGGATTCCTCCAGTTCTTAGGACGTACATGTGATAGCAACTTGAGGTTCGCCTCGTCGAGTGGGTGGATAAGCGAATTAGCGTCCATATCAAATGGTTCCTGGGGAATACGAACTATTTGCCTAAAACCTCTCGACACTAAGCCCGAATGTTGCGACGGTAGTAAATCCTTGCCAGTCGTTCTGGCGACATGCCGGCCATATACAACATTAGCAGGCAGAGATTTCCCGCGCTTCGAAGGAACCAGCCGTCGCGACGCCAACGTCGCGGCGATACTCGGATGGGTAGAGCTGAATGCCAGAGCCGCCCTCGCTGTCGAAGCCGGCGCACGATATCAACGTCCTCCATCAATGGCCATGACTTATAACCACCCATCGCCTCAAAGACATCGCGCCTGACAAACAGTCCTTGGTCACCGAAGGGCAAGTCCAGCCACCGGACTCTCCACCCCACACCACGTTCGAGCAGACGCGCTTGCCAATTTTCAGCATCGAGTACGAATCGGAAACTCCCACCAACGACGTCCGACATTCCGTCAATGCGAGCGATCTCATGGTCCCACCCAACGGGTAAACCGGTGTCAGCGTGGATAAAGCACAGCCACTGGCCATTCGAAACCGCAGCTCCATGATTCATCTGTGGCCCACGTCCAATCCTTGACTGCATCCAGCGGATGTTCGGAAACCTGACGCGCAACTCTTCGAGGGCCGGATCGGAGCCGCCGTCGACAACGATGATTTCACTTGAGCGTTCTACGCTCACTACTGGTAACGTATTAATCAAACGTGCCAATTGCTCCGCATCACGTAGCACAGGAATAATGATCGAAATAAACGGTTCGCTCGTATGTGTCATATCCCCTGAACTACAACACAGGACACCGCTGGACTACTTTCCTAGAGCAATTGCACGCGATTCAGAAGTTTTACCCGCTGCCCTTTAGACCAAGAAAAGTGGTAATGCGATCCCAGATAGTGTCTAGGCTATCGTGAAGCTGATGGCCATCATCAAGTAGGCAGCACTCTACGTAGGAACGTGACCGGGCAAAGCGCTCTACCATGACTGGATCAACAGCGTCGTCCAAACGCCCTTGGAAGATGATCGTCGATGGTCCGTCTTGAATCGAGAATGAGTCGTATTGCGCCGCGTCGGCGTAAAGCTCATAACCCACCTGACGGCGCTCACCAAAAGCGTGATGAACGATATCGAGATGCCCATCGTCTCGCCACTGCTCAACCCCAACCGTACCCATACGGCGATTGGTGCCAAAGTCTAAGGCCGGGGCTAGGAGAATTAGCTGTGTAATTGGTGAACGAGCTACTGCCTCGAAAGATTGGCGCGCGGCAGTATGCCACGCCACAAACCCCCCAAGACTGGACCCTATCAAGACGACCGGCCCCTCAGACAGTCGCGCAATGGCGTTGTCGACCTGCCCAATCATGCGAGATGTTGTAATAGTTTTAAATTCGGGTTCATTAAAGTCTGGACAGTGCAACGGTAAACCAAGGGACCGTAAGCGTTCCGCAAGCCACATCGCCTTTGTGGACTTAGCTGACGATGCAAAACCATGCAGATAAAATAGATGCATTCGGGCAGACACAGCTCATCAGGATACTTGCCGGCTTCTGTGTAGCTCAGAGCTTACGCTTACAACCAGGCCGACATCGACACTGAATGGTCTTATCCCCATCGGTCTCATAGTCATAACCCAACTCCTCGCCCTTTCGAATATTTTTAGCCGCTCGGATCCATATAACGTCGCCTTCAATATCAACCCAGCAATTAGGTTTACACTTGTGATTGATGAAGCGCGCGATATTCCCGCCCACGCCTGCATCCCTCACCCATCTGCTATTCAATTCAAAACACCAGATGTGCCCTTTCTCCAGGTACTTGTCCTGACGCGGGAGACTCTTCTTTTGGGTAATCTTCTCACCCGCGTAGTTGATGATCTTCGTGCTTCGCTTGATCTGAGTCTTTGCAAATACACCCCAACCGTGAATCTTTGAGCGCCTTCGTTCGATCAACGTCTTCGCCCGCTCCTGGTAATCCTCCAATGTTCGTCGACGACTCACTTACACCTCCGTGGATTTAACTCGTTAAACTGACTCGGCACATTACTATCGTCATTGTATCGTGGCGCATTAGATTCGATTTTAATCTCTCAAGGAATGCATACGGTATTTTCAGTAGAAATCGTGTGAGTTGACCGCTGGATACTGGCCACTGAGTCCGCTCAACCTCTCTGCCTTAACCGATGTCACTCCCTTCTGAATCTGCAGTGTACCCTCAGCCATCAGAAATGACTCATCCACGATGTCTAGACACTGCTTGGCAAATAGAGAGGGACTCACGATAACACTCGCCGTACCAGTCTCGTCCTCAAGTGTTAGAAAGACGAAACCTTTAGCTGTGCCGGGACGCTGACGGGTAATAACCATACCCGCGATGCGAACGTACCGACCGTTTCGCGTACGTGGCAAATCAATAGCCCGTAACACACCGCGCATCGCCAGTTCCCCACGTTGTAAAGCCATCGGATGCGGTCCAAGCGTTAATCCTGTTCTAGCGTAATCGGCAATTACGCGTTCGGTCAGCGTCATCGGTTCCAAAGGAGATCTCCCTACTCCTGATTTCAGCTTACTGTCACCTCTCCCCTTGAAGAGGTCTCCTTCCGGCCTAACCGCCTGCTCAATCTGCCACAACGCACTGCGTCGATCGTGTCCGAATGCGTTCAGCGCACCAATCTCCGCGAGCGCTGCTAGTTCGTCCTTCCGAATACTGGTCCGTGCAATCAAATCTTCGATTGACGCAAAGCGTGCTAGCTCCTCGCTCTCATTTGCCTCCACTTCCAATCGATTAGAAGTTTCAATGGCTTGCCCAACATCTTTTCGTACACCGGACACGTAACAAATCCCTAGTCGTATCGCACCGTTTACCTCAACCGCACACTTCCAGTCAGATCGCTGCACATCGATCGCTTCGAACCGCACACCGTGACGCTGTGCATCTTTGACTAATGTTGCAGGGTGATAAAACCCCATAGGCTGGTTATTCAAGAGAGCGGTATAAAAGGCAGCTGGAAAATGTACCTTAAGATATGCGCTCGCATAGGCAATTAACGCAAAGCTCGCCGCATGTGATTCGGGGAACCCATACAGTGCGAACGACGTGATCGACTGCACGATTTCGTCGGCTGCAGAACCAAAAATCCTCTGCCGAACCATCCCCTCGCGTAAGCGCGTCTCAATCTTCTCCATGCGCTGCTCTGATCGTTTAAAACCGAAAGCTCGCCGTAACTCCTCAGCCTCACCACCAGAGAATCCAGCCGCCACCATCGCCATCCGCAGGAGTTGTTCCTGAAAGAGCGGCACTCCCAATGTGCGACGCAAAATTGGTTCGAGTGACAGGTGCGGATACGTCACTGGTTCGCGCCCATCTCGTCGCTTTAAGTAGGGATGTACCATCTGACCAACGATCGGGCCAGGACGGATGAGCGCAACCTCTACCACTAGGTCATAGAAGCACTTGGGACGGAGCCTGGGCAAAGTCGCCATCTGGGCTCTCGACTCGACCTGGAACACGCCGATAGTGTCAGCTTCACAGAGCATCCGGTAGACATCGGGGTCATCCGGCGGTACATGCGCTAGGTCCAGACGCACGGCGTCAGACCTACCGTCCGCGTCATTTCCTCCTTGGCAATTGATGAGAGTAATCGCATCCTGCAAGACAGCCATCATGCCAAGCCCGAGTAAATCGACCTTGATAATTCCCATGGCAACACAGTCGTCTTTGTCCCACTGGATAACAGTACGTTCGGACATGCTGGCATTTTCGAGGGGAACAACTTCATCGAGCCGACCGCGGCATATCACCATACCGCCGGAGTGCTGTCCCAAATGGCGCGGCAAATCACGCATCCGAGGCCAGAGCGCGGTAAAAGCCCGCACACGAGGGTCCTCAGTGTCGCATGCTGCATCATGAAGACGATGCTTAGGAATTTCCTCAGAGTCAGTCAACTCGAAGTGGCTCCGTTTAGCCAGACGGTCGACCTCATTGGAGTCTAGCCCTAGCGCCTTGCCCAACTCACGTGTCACGCTACGGTCGCGATAGGTAATAACATTCGCTGTCATGGCAGCACCCAACTGCCCGTAACGCTCATAGACGTACTGGATGACACGCTCGCGCCGCTCGCCGCTCGGTAAGTCGAGATCAATGTCAGGCCACTCTCCACGTTCCTCCGAAAGAAACCGTTCAAACAGCAGATCCATGCCTACAGGATCTACCGCCGTAATACCCAAGCTGTAACAGACAGCACTGTTAGCCGCCGAACCACGACCCTGCGCAAGAATTCCTTGCTGGCGACAGAAATTGACGATGTCCCAGACAATAAGAAAATAACCCGCTAGCTTGAGTTTCTCGATGAGGTCTAATTCTCGTGCAATCTGCCGTCGAGCGCGCTCGTTGTACGGCCGGTAGCGTTCGTGCGCACCGACCAACGTAATCTTTCTCAGAAATGATGCCATCGTTTCACCCAGCGGTACTGGATACTCCGGAAAACGGTAGTCGAGATCAGCCAGCGTGTACTGCAGTCGATCGGCGAGTACTTCGGATGCGCGAACCGCCTCAGGAAAGTCGTGGAACAGACGAACCATGTCGCTGGACGGTTTCAGATAACGCTCGGCATTACGTGCTAAACGTCGACCAGCCTGGTCGACCGTTGTCCTATGGCGAATGCATGTCAGGATGTCGTGGAGCGGACGATCGGCTGACGCGGCAAATCGCACGCCATTAGTCGCCAAGAGCGGCACATGATACGCCGATGCAAGAGCCACCAGAGCCTGCGTATCGGCCTCTTCGTCCCGGAGTAGATGCCGTTGCACTTCAACATAGACGTTTCCAGAACCGAATAGCCCAATGAGTCGATCAAGCATCCCGCCGACGCCATATTGTTGACTGTCTAGTAACGGCCGACCGGCCAGCGCAACAAGACCACGCGTTGCGCCATCAAATTCCTCAAGTGTGAGTGCTCCTCGACCTTTTGGCGCCCGTAATTTCATCCGGGTCACGAGTCGGCAGAGGTTACAATAGCCTTCCTTCGACTCGACGAACACCGGTAGCCGCCAAGGGCATACGTCACCAAATCCGTCAACATCCTCTCGCACCGTCGTAATCGTTAGTTCACTTCCGATAATCGGTCTAATTCCGGCAGCTGTTGCCGCCTGATGGAACCTCGGTGCGCCGTAAACTCCGTCACGATCGAGTAACGCAAGCGCTGGGTAGTTAAGTGCGGCCGCGCGATCAACAAGTGCCTCTGGCGTCGACGCACCATCGAGAAAGGAGAAAGCTGAAGCAGTATGAAGCTCGATATACATCAGTCGAGGAATCCAGCAACAAACCATTCACCGTGTGTACGGTCGCGATAAATGCAATAGACACTCCCGTCATCAAGCTCAACGTCCCATTCGTCGCGGCTCCAGTAGCCAGTTGAGAGCTCCTGGTCGACCGACTGCGTTTGCTCCCACCAATGTCCAGATGATCGCCATGGACCGGCGCATCGCTCAACCGAACGACGACCGATACCACCACTTGCCGACACTAGAACTGGGCATCCACAATCGACCGTCACTTGTGCAACTAATGGAAGGTGAAATCGACGTGAGATCGCAATAGGACCGGTTTGCTCTGCCGCTTCGAGATGTATTGCCGATGACATCGTCGGGGCGAAAGGTCCGACGTCGAACGCGTTGGGATGGTGCGTCTCGGATAACACGGGAGCACCGCACCGTTCTGAACCCATCAATATCTTCAGACGTGCTAACAAAGTTGATAACTGCTCAATCGAAGGAACGGCTTTCTCAAACAGTGAGAATTGCGTAATACGCGTAGGTGCGGGAATCGCAGTGACCACCACGAGGTCGATACCTGCTGGTGGCGGATGCGATTTAAGATTAAGAACTAGAAGCGTGCAGAGCATCCGTGAATCGCAAATCGGTGCTGGTAGTTGCAGCGTTCGTGTATACCAAACCCGTGTGACGAGCCAGAGACGAACAATTAAAACAGCCGCCGCAACACCCGCCTGGCTGAGTTGTAACACCAGCGACTCAAGCATCGGGCGGAGTCCTGAGGCGAGCGTCTCGAACCCTTCAACCGGCCATTCAAGGTCAAGCGCCACTTCGAATAGCCGATTTTCAGGTGTAGGAACCAACGGCTGTGATTCCTCGCCGCAAGCGCATTTCTGCCACATAACACCTTCTGTGCCAAATCTCGAAAAAAGTGCATCGCGCGGTAGTGCCGCCACATCACCAAGCGTTGCGAGCCCCCAGCGTTTAAAAATGTTGATCATCCGACTTACGTTTCGATTACGTACTTCGAGGGGTATTGCAGCATTCCTCTGCAAACAAAAATTTGCGACCCTTGTAAGAATGTCCAAAGGCAACGTGGCAATAGTTGTAGCTTCTCTACCGGGCTTAATCACCGTAAGTGCATCAGTACGGCCGTAGACCGATAGAACTGCGGCAATCCGTGTCGCCGCTAGCGCCACACGGCAGTGGATCCCCTGTTCGATGGCCTTCCGTTGCACGGCAGCTCCAAACGCTCTAGGACTACCCCACATTCCACGCAGTCCAGTCACATCTAAAACAACCGTCCGCGCATCGACCATTTCCAGACGAGGAGAAAAGTAACGGGCCAGAGAGAGGAGATCTTTAGAGAATTGATCGCTGGATAATGAACGGCCTCGACGAGATCCCACAACATGCACACTAGCGAACATAGCTAGAGTCTTACGAGCCGGAAAGCGACGAGGAATGCATCGCTTCAGCTGAAATGAACAATTTGAAAGCACGGCCGTCGTCCGGACGCCGTGCTCCAGTCACACGGACGGTGACTTCAAGACCTCTCAGTAGGCTACCGTGGCCAATGTTGCCAGACCATCTGACAGCGTCTTCGGCCTTTTGCAGGTTTAATGTCACCCCTCCTGCACTTCGAGCAACCGACCGGTTACCCATCAGAACGCAAACTGTTGGCTGTCCCTTGATAGCACGCGGTAACCGCATCCATGTGGTGAACGGAATCCGACTGAGTGTGCTTTCTGACAGATCGGTTAGGTCTAGTGCGATTATTCCGAAACCACCTGCATTGAGCAGCAATCCAAGCGCCTTGAGCGCCCGGCCTAGAGAGCGCGCCTCGTCTTCGCCGTGGGTATCCGGATGCCCACGGATCCATAAGAGATGCGATAGTTTAATTCCGGATGTCACTGCCGAGCCTGGGGCGAACGTATCAAGCGTGTCAATAAGACCTACCAGCTCGCCACGGCTGGTCGCCGCTGCCATTGCCGCACATAGCACACTCATCCGGCCGGATGAACGTAACCCGACGATCTCCGAAAGCTCGCCTTTAGGTAGCCCACCGTCAAGTGCCTCATCAAGTGCATCAATACCTGTTGACGCTAACTGAACTTTCTCCAGGTAATCTATGTAACTATTTGATAATAAAGTGTTTCCTAAATTCTTACTCCTGAGAAGTCTTTCTAAGTCTACTTTTTTCAACACAACTTTCGTATTTTATTCGCCATTAAAGAAAAATTGCAAGAAGCCAACCTACACTGACCTCACTCCGGTAAATCGCTACACGGTTTCCTGCTCGGTGCGTGAAGCGGCCCACGCTGGACCAGAGGGCCACAGCCCAGAAGACCCAGTGATAGGGTAGTGACCTGTGTCCATCCGCCAAACTCGCCGTTCGTAATCAACCAACCATCTGCAAAGAATCCTCACCACGCGGCCAAACCATTGAGAGATGACCCGGAGAACTCAAACGTCACTTCTAGATCCATGCTAGCGTCGCCGGGCTCGCGTGCCTTACGCCGCCTCGGCGCTGCACTTGCCTATCGTAACTTTCGTATCCTCTGGTGCGGCTCCTTCGTATCCACGGTCGGCATGTGGGTACAAAGGGTCGCGCAAAATTGGCTCATTCTTACACTCACTGGCTCAGCGTTCTATCTCGGCCTAGCTTCGTTCATGAGCGACCTACCGGTTCTACTTTTTACACTCATCGGAGGTGTCATTGCTGATCGTCACGATCGTCGTTATCTACTGATCGGTTCGCAATGCATTCAGATGGTCCCGGCTTTCGTCTTGGCCGCACTTGTCTACTTCAACGTCGTTCAGATCTGGCAGATTCTGCTCCTTGCGTTCATAACCGGGTGCGGCCAGGCATTCGGCGGTCCCGCGCACCAATCCCTCATACCAGCACTCGTTCCCAAAGAAAATCTACCCAACGCGATTGCACTAAATTCGATTCAATTCAATCTCGGTCGATTCATCGGACCACTCATCGCTGGAGTGACAATGACAGCGTTAGGCACAGCTGCCTGCTTCGGCTTTAATGGGCTCTCCTTTTTCGTGGTGATCGTCGCACTGATGTCGCTGCGCGTGAAGCATTTGCCGCCGTCAACCCGACAGCGCATGCTTGATGAATTACGAGGTGGACTGTTCTACGTCCGTCACCAAGGTTCACTGACCTCATTGACTAGCCTAGCTTTCATAACAACGCTTCTCGGCTTCCCGTTACTGACCCTACTACCCGTCATCGCTCAGGATGTCTTCGCGCAGGGAGTCGAACAGTACAGCCGGATGATGGCATTCGTAGGCGCCGGAGCAGTCGTGGGTGCGCTGACTGTCGCTTGGTTGGGTAAGTTCCGTCACATGGGCGTGACATTATTGTTTGTGCAGCTTGCCTTCGGCGGACTTGTCGTCGCTTTCTCATTTTCACGTGTAATGCTGCTAAGCGAGGTCCTGCTCTTCTTCGCTGGCACAATGCTCATCATGGTGTTCTCGCTGACCACTTCTCTCGTGCAACTCGTCGCTCCAAATGAACTCCGTGGCCGCGTCATGAGTATTTTCATGGTTGCGTTCCGTGGCGGAATCCCTCTGGGCAACCTGATCGCTGGCTCCGTGGCAGACCGAATATCTGCACCATTCGTATTAGGAATAAATGGCATGGTTCTCACCGTGATCGCCTGTTATTTTCTGACTCGAAGTCACGGGGTCAGGACTTTGTAAGCAAAGTCTCAAAGATGAGAACTACCTCCATCTCAGGCGTGACGTAAAGTTCGGTCTAGCACAGCGGCACCTAAAGAATCTTGCACCTCAAGAGACGGCAAGCCAGTAAATACCGAGAAGAATCGAAGCCGCGGCCGTTACCCCTGCAGCAATACGGCTCACGCCGAGCAGGATACGACTGGACATCAGTTGTGCCAGCAACATTCCGAACGAGCACATCGCCAGTACAATTCCCATGGTAAAGATCGTGACGAACCCAAGTAGGGCTAGGAATGACCCCTTCTCCGCCTCAGCAGCAGAGAACGACGTTAAGAGTGTCAGGGCCCGCAGACCACTAACTGCAAAGATCGCGCCTAGTGCCGTTGGAATATAGGAATGCAAAGCGTGGGTCGAACGTTGATTCTGACTGCCAAAACTCAGATGCCTAGCAAGATTCGATGAGTGAACATGAGCGGGTGTGTAGACTTCACGATTTATCAACACCCAAAACCCCATCCCACCCAACACCACGAGTAGCCAACCGCTGACCAACTCCCCTCCTCGCTCTAGCACAACGGGTACCTGCCAACCAAACAGTAAGACGGCTGCAGCACTGGCACCCAGAACTACCGCGTGACCGCACGCGAACCTTAGGGCCACCCTGAAGGCTTTCCCCCTTACTTGATCATCACGGCCATGGGCTGAAAGAGCGGCAATGGCCATTAGGTGGTCAGCGCCGAGGCCATGCACAAATCCAAGCAGGAAAGCAGATGACGCTAAGAGCACACAGGACGCCTTCTCCGAGTTCCTCGGTGCTCCATCAATCTATTATCGAGCGAAGGGCAAGCGTCCAACTAACAGGTAAGACCACAGGGTTGTAGCAGATTACGTCGTCACACGCCTGGTACTCAAACACGCCATCGATGATCAGCGACCCACCATCCACCGCACGCTGTCGAATCTCTGGCACGGTCGGAATTGTGATGTCCTGTGCGATCCGAAACGGCTGCTGATAGACCTCTACCCGCTCGTCGAGCGGCTCAAAGTGATAAATCTCCGACTCGGGATAAATGATGGGGTGGGTAACTAGCCCTTCCTTAGGATTTATTCGAAGAGTAATCACCTGATACGAATGACTACCTGGCGCGTAGACGTGAATGCCAAATTTCGGTGTCACGTCGAGGACAACCGAGAACCTGTTGCCGGGCGCAACGATGCGATCGGTCGGATAGGCCACAGCCTCAAGATGGTCGGTCGTCAGCCTTATCCCGTCGACCCCAGTGCCTCTGAGCGGATTGCCGAGTTTAACGGCGATACTCGACACGGTATTTCGCGGTTGATACCCTTGCTCGAAAAACCGCCCAAGAACCCGACCGTTGGAATCAAGAATGAACGTGCCCGGGTGTGGAATACCGTAAACACGACTTGCCGCCTCGACTGACTCGTTAAGAAGACCGTAGCGTTTAATGACTGCCGAACCAACGTCCGATAGCATCGAAAATTCCAGTCCTTGGCGATCGACGTAGGCTTGTTGTATCTCAACAGGGTCGTAAGTGATCACGGCCAACTCCAGTCCGGCCGCTCGCAAGTCCTGATACCGACTTTGCAGCTCAACGAGCTGCGTCTTGCACCACGGTCACCAATCCGCCGAACGACTGAAGACTAGCATCAACCCTCGTGGCCCGTAGAGTGACTCAAGGGTGCGCGTTTCACCCCGATGGTCCAGTAGCGTAAAATCCGGTACGGCTTCACCGACCTGCGGACCCAGTTCGCTTGGATTAAAGGTGTTAGGCTGAGCCCATACCATTTTCGATAGACCTAGGCACCCGGTAAGAACCAGCGTTATCACCAACGTCTGATTCACGATCCTAGCGCTCTGAAGCCTATCCATTGCTAGCTCAGTTATGTGAAAACACCTTTGACCAGAACAGTTTGATCACATCAAACAAGCCATAAGCCCGTTAAGAAACGACGGCAGATTATAACGCAGGAGTTTTCCCACCCAGGTGGAACAAGTGTTCAATCTTCGTCGCCAAGGTATCAAGTTCGTGAGGACTGGCTACCGCCGCAACATACCGGTCTGGGCGGACGAGCAGCACTTCACCGGTATGCTGCCGGACAACCTCGCGAAACCGGTCA
This sequence comes from Acidobacteriota bacterium, assembly GCA_002730735.1. GTDB lineage: Bacteria > Acidobacteriota > Vicinamibacteria > Vicinamibacterales > UBA823 > UBA11600. The sequence continues at coordinate 64,170 of PCAU01000010.1, forward strand.
TCGATGAGCCTCAGCCACGCACCACCCAATGGTCGTTGAACGGTCGAAAATAGATGGATTACATTTACGCCTAACACTTGCCAATAGGCGTGGCGGAGCGTACTGGCTAGATCTAGGCCAGGGCAATCCACCGCAATGAGTGCAAATCCGTACCCAAGATGGCAATCCAGGAGAGCCGTCGCTCCAGTCGAGTCCTGCACCTGAGGCTGCGGAATCATCCTACCCACCCAAGTGGGCGTCGAACGGGACGCATCGTGCACGACTAGTCCTGCCCCAATCCTTGCGCGTGGAATGTACTTCATCTCGGTGATATATCCACGGGTGGGCGGAACTCGCGAAAGAACCCAAAACAGCAGGTCCCGAAAAAATGCTAATACGGCAGATCGTGTGTTAACGATTCGACCAAGTAGCACTGAAATGTTGATCGTCGCTTGGGCGTGAGCTAGACGTTCGGTCTCGTAGGTATCAAGTGTCGCCATCGACGTGACACCCTGAAAAACGGCAACCAGCTTCCAGCAAAGATTTGATGCATCGCGGTGCCCAGAGTTCATCCCTGACGCACCGAAGGGCGGCATCAAATGGGCGGCGTCACCTAGTAGAAATACGCGCCCCTTCCGCATCGTTCGAACACACAGTGCATGAAAGGTATATACCGCTCGCCGACAGATCTCTAGATTGTCAAAGTTCCGGAATGGAGCGAACAGTCGGCGGAGTGAGCGATCCTCGAGCATCGTCTCCGGGTCTTCACCCGGCAGCAGCATAAACTCAAATCGCCGACCGTGGAATGGCGCTGGAATACTGTCCGTTGGACGCTTGGGATTTGCGAAGTATTTCGAAAATGGACTCGCATCACTGTCATTGAGTACATCAACCACCACCCATGGCTGCTTGTATGAGCGACCCTCCATCTGAATTCCTAATAGCTTTCGAACCAAACTCTTCCCACCATCACACCCGAGGACATAGTCAGCGTGGATTTCTTGTCGCACTCCGTTGTCATTCAGAATCCCGGCGACCACCACTTCCCCTCGATCAACCAAGTCAAGCAAGGGCTCCCCAAACTGAACCGTTACCGCCGCGAACCGCCTAGCGCCCCGAACCAGTATCCGTTCCAGTTCTGGTTGCCAAATGGCCGACCGGTTTCCATAGCCGTTTTTGGTGATAAAACCCCTGACTCGCGTGATGCAAAATCCAAAGCGAGAGAAGTAAGTGACGCCAGCCGCCGACACACAGTGCTCTGCGATTTCACCGGCGAGCCCAACCGTATCGAGTGTGCGAAAGAACTCGTCATCGATGTAGATCCCTTTCGGAATATCTGAAGTGGAACTATTTCGCTCAACAACGATCGTGCGAATTCCCGCTAGCCCAAGGATGTTGGCCGCGATGAGGCCGGTGGGCCCTGCACCGACGATGAGTACTTGAGTTACTTTTGAGGGCACGCTGTAATGACTAGCCATTAGGGCGTTCAACGGTTGAGGTTGTTCTTACCCACGCCATTCGGCGCGACACTATGGACGAACGCTGAGAATCCATCGATGAGCTTCTCGTTCTCTCTGTCTAGACCGACAGTAATCCGCAAATAATTATCGAGGCCGTAGGCATCCAGCGGTCTGACAAGTATGTTGCGGCTAGTCAGAAACTCCATGGCTGAGCGAGCCAGACCGCTGCCTGGCTCGCTCACTCGGCATGTGTTGAAATTTGTTGCGCTTGGCAGTGGCGGCATGCCTAAATCGCGCATTTGTTCAGCCACCCAGTCACGGGCCTTCGTGTTGTGCCCGATGACGGCCCGAAGGTGTGCCTCGTCCTGTAGAGCCGCCACACCCGCCGCCTGAGCTGCCCCACTCACCGGAAACGGTAGCCGCGCACGGTTGAAGGTCTCAGTAACACGCTCAGGACCATAGGCCCAGCCCACTCGGACTCCGGCTAGCCTATAGGCCTTGGAGAAGGTTCGCGTCATGACAACATTCTCGGCTCGTCCAACGAGGGTTTCTCCGGAAGAATAGTCTGCGCTCTCAACGAACTCTGCGTAGGCTGAGTCAATGACAAGTAATACTGTACCTGGCAACCCGTCCCATAACCGTTCCAACTCGCCAGTGGATATGTAAGTACCAGTTGGATTGTTCGGGTTGGCCAACAGCACCACTTTTGTTCGGTCGGTAACCGACGCAAGAAGCGCGTCCACAGAGGTAGTGTGCTTATTTTCCCTAGCCGACACTGGCGTGGCGCCACACGAAATCGCACTCAACTTGAATCGGAGAAATCCATTTTCGCTAAAAACAACCTCGTCACCAGGTCCAGCGTATAGAAGTGTTAACGCGTGCACGACTTGGTCGGAGCCATTGCCGCAAACGATCTGCGTTACCTCAAGCCCGTGCCGCTCGGCCAGTGCGTGCCTGAGGTCGAGACAGCCAGTATCAGGATAGAGACGTAAAGTCTCGGCGTACTCACGATACGTGCGTAATGCCTCTGGGCTCGGCCCGAGTGCGGATTCGTTCGATGACAGTTTAATTACCGGCTCTTTACCCGTACCCTGAGTAGCGCCAGGCACATAAAGAGGCAACGCCGCAATCTCAGGCCTAGGCTCCGGTCCTCTCATAGACCTCTCCCCTTAAACTTGCTATCGTTCTTGCGTAATTCGATCAAACACCTATTCCTTAGCTTGATGCTTCAGAGCACCGTACGCCGCACTATGAAAAGGCACGTCTATCCCAAGCAGGTGTCCAAGCCGCACAACCGTACCGCTGAGATGCTCAATCTCCAGTCGCCGACCAGCGCGTAAATCAAGCAACGTCGACGGCACTGACTCAGCAGCCATCTCATCCACAATTGACAAGGAGCGGTCAACGATATCTGGCTCAAGCTTTACTCCGTGTGCGCGTGCGACTGCAGCTGTTTCCCGCATGCCACGTTTGAGCATCGCCCGGTAATCCGGATCGACACGGAGTGGGCCTGTCGCTAAATCGGCAAGACAGGAGGCCGCACTCATCACTGAAAATAAAACAAACTTACTCCACAGTGCAGCATCAATATCATCGGCGACCTGTGCATCCACTCCGCTGGACCGAAATACACCAGAGATTTCGGCGGACAGTTCCTGTCCTAAATCGTCCCGACCGCCTATACGTAAACGTGCGAGAGTACCCACATGCATCACTTTGCCAGGCTCAGTGAGCATCGTATTGCCATAAACCACCGCGCCAAGCAGATGACCTCGGGTTAATAACGGCGTCAAGCGATCGACCGCATCCACGCCGTTCTGAGTACATAACACAGCAGTGTCATCATGCAGGAGTGGCGTGAGAGAGGTAGCAACGGCCTCTAAATCGTAGGCCTTGACGCACAACAAAACAACATCTACAGGACCAATAGCCTCGGGGAGGTCTGTTGTTTTGAGGTCGTGGAGGGAAACGTCGCCCAGTGCACTCTCGATCGAGAGTCCGTGTGCAAGTAGCGCCTGAAGACTCGTCCCGCGCGCGAGGAACGATACATCACAATTATCAGCGGCTAAGCGACCACCGTAGTAGCCTCCGACACCCCCGACGCCCACGACAGCGAACTTCATGGTGCTAAAGCTAGGCTTCCGATGCCAATTTGCGCTTCAGCTCCGCTTCAAACTCTTCACGCGGCATGAAGCCAGGATCATCCTTGATCGCTTCTAGCGTGGTCTTCAAAATGTCTTCGTCAGGCATTTCAAGGTTTAGTTCATCGCCATGCGGCTGCGGGACATGCCAAGGTGAGTCGAGATATACCTCAATACGGTTGCCTTCTGGATCACGAAAATAGATTGACCATGCGTTTCCATGACTAATCCCGATGAAATCGCTGACGCCTTCCGCTTGGACACGGCGATTCATCTCACGCAATTCCTCAAGCGATGCCACCTCGAAGGACATCTGGTTAATGACGCTGTAATCAGCGTCCTCCGGGCGTCCAGTCGCCAACACAAATTGATGGTGAGCATCTGGACGGCTACTCAGAAATACGAGGTCGATGGGAAATCTGAACGCTTTACCACGGTCTGTAACAACCAGTCCCATAACGCGCGTGTAGAAATCTTCCATACGAGACAAATCTTGGACGTGGATCCCGATATGACTCAAGATCGGCCGCACCGGTGGTTTCAAGGAAGTCATTTATGGTGCTCGCGCGATGTCGTGCACAAGTGTCCCAACCTTCTCAATCACAATTTCAACAACATCACCAACCTTCATGAAGACGGGTGGATTCCGCTTAAATCCAACACCGCCAGGCGTTCCAGTGACAATCACGTCACCCGGTTCAAGCGTGGTCCATGTCGAACAGTACTCAATCAACTCAGCAACCGAGAACACCATGTCTCTCGTATTACCCTGCTGCATCACATTACCATTCAGTCGAGTTGATAAATCCAAGACCTGTGGGTCTGGAATCTCATCAGCAGTCACCAACCACGGCCCGAATCCCCCAGTGAAGTTAAAGTTTTTTCCTGCGGTAATCTGTCGGGTATGACGCTGCCAGTCTCGCACACTACCATCGAGGTAACACGAATAGCCAGCAACGTGCTGCAAGGCTGAAGCTGCCGAAATCGCGTGGCCGCCTTTACCGATGATCGCAGCGAGCTCGCACTCGAAATCGAGATTGTCAGACACCTTCGGCATGATCACAGGCTGCCGATGACCAACCTGAGATGCTGCTACTCGGATAAACCATGCGGGATTCGCAGTCTTATCTCGACCAGTTTCAGCAATGTGATCGTCGTAGTTCAGCGCAACAGCCAAGATTTTGTCTGGATTAGGAATAACTGGAAGAAATGAAATATCCGAAAGCGAGTAATCCCCGGCCTGCCCTTCTATCGCAAGCCGAACCTCGTCAAGCGCATTCAACCTCAATACCTCTCTTATCGTTCGATGCGTCTTCGGTAGACGTGTTTGCAGATCAACCACTGAGTCGCCAACCACGGCGCCATAACTCTCTCGACCATCCTTACGATACGAAACCAACTTCATCCTGAAATTCTCCTAACTCGAACCAACACCATCTTGACCACCGCATCTGAGGCAGCCCACACCCACTCCATTGTATACGCTGTGTTACCGTGTTCGCCTTGGCAGTGACCGTTCGGAGGTCTACCCTAGCGAAGACCGTCTTCGCCGATAACTTCAGACGAAGCGAGGCCGCCGATCCGAGCATGGATTCTAGGACCCGTTGACATCGCAAGAGCGTAGAGAATTTCGTCAGCGCGAGGGCCGTCGTGAACACCGACTTCAATAGAACTCATATGACTCCGAACGTAGGCCGCTTGCACATGGCCAAGCGGAATCATCAACCGGGCACCGATCGAACCAAGTGCTTTAGAGGAGGGCACTACGGCCTTCGTCCCCCCCAACACTTCACGCATGCCCCAGCCACCGGGCTCATGCCAAAGCGCCCCGTGCTCAAGCTCGCCATTGGCGCCGACAATGGCACCTTTACCATAGGCCTCAACGGCTGATGCCTCAATCGCCAGCGCGGCGACAAGGTCCGTTGCTAACTGTTTGCCGAGTGGCTTCAATTCGGCCATTATCGGTAGGAGATTTGGCTCAAAATGTCCGGCAAAGGGATTCTTTATTATCGCGGCGACCGTGCCCACTCGAAGCGGCGGTGTCACTACCGGTCCACCCTCATGTTGAATTGTCTCCACCGTCACAAGCGTTTTCCGAATGTTAATCATGGCTATTTCATCTCCTCGAACCCAGCCGATGCATCAGCATCTGGTAACACATCTTTAAGTTACAACATCAACTTCTCAGAAAGGACCGTTTAATGAATAACGGAACTCCTCGCATGGGCACCTTGGCGGTCTGGGCAGGGGAAGATAACCCGACCTCTGGCGCAGGCACCCAGGTGCCAATTGTCCGAAGCGTCGCGTTCGGGTATCACGATGTCACCGAATGGGAAGCAGTTGGTCGCGGTCAGACGACAGGCGACATCTATAGCCGAAACACGAATCCGACTGTGCGCGCCTTCGAACAAAAGATTCAATCTCTGGAAAACGCCGAGGCCGCGACCAGCTTTGCCAGTGGTATGGCGGCAATTAGTAACACACTCTCCACGTTCCTAACCCCAGGCGATCGCATCGTATCGACCCGCGACACCTACGGCGGCACAAATAAGCTCTTCCTTGAATTTCTTCCGCGTCAAGGAGTCGAGGTGGAGCTCTGCCCCACCGAGGACACCGCTGTGGAGACTGCCCTCACTAAAGGGTGCCAAGTCCTGTATTTGGAAACTCCAACTAATCCAACGCTTAAGGTGCTGGATTTAGCGCGTCTCCTCAAGGCGGGCCAGAAAGCTGGTGCTCTGACCATCGTGGATAACACCTTTGCCACGCCGATTAACCAACAACCACTCGAGCTAGGCGCTGACCTTGTCGTCCACAGCGCTACCAAGTACCTCGGTGGGCACGCTGACGCACTTGGAGGAGCCGTGTGCGGGGCGAAAGATTTAGTTTCACGCATCTACCACTATCGTGAAATTACTGGTGCTGCCCTCGACCCTACCGCCGCTTATCTGTTGCTTCGGGGAATAAAGACGTTGCACCTCCGTATCGAGCGGCAGACTGAATCGGCAATGGTGATTGCGCGGCATCTCTCATCCAACCCGGCGATTGCAATAGTCCACTACCCAGGACTTGAAGAAGACCCCGGACACCTAGTAGCAAAACGCCAAATGCGAGGATTCGGCGGCATTGTGAGCTTTGAGTTGGTCGGGGGCACTAACGCAATGCGCCAATTCCTACCCCGTCTTCGATATGCTCATCGGGCCGCTAACCTCGGATCAGTCGAGACCGTTGCCGGTCCTCCATCTGCAACTAGCCATGTGGAATTGACGCCGGAAGAACGATTGGCTGCAGGTATTCCGGAGGGGTTGGTTCGTTATTCAGTTGGCATCGAAGACCCGACGGACCTCATGGCAGATCTTGACCAAGCGCTCGCACCGTAAGGTCCTGCGTACCTAACTGAAAACGAAAGACTGCCACTGAAACCGCCATTTCAAACTCATCCACAAAATGCATGAAGATCGGGATCACCAATCCATTGAGCGCATCAATCCCAGTGTAATCGCCAAAAAACACCGTAGGATTAGAGGTGAATGGAGCGAGATCAATCGGGTAGTTGACGAACGTCCGTCCCCCATCTACGCTGCGAGCAAGAGTCAATTGAGTCAGTGTTCCGTCTAGGGTCCGTCGATCGTAAAACACAACATTCACCGAACCATCAAATGAATCGACGGCCATCCAAGTAAACATCTGTGCTGCGCCGTTCCCCATTGTGTCGTCATTCACACGCACCGGATTCGTCCACGACACGCCACCATCGGACGACGAAATCAGGAACACGTCAGGGTCACCATGTCGTTCATCGATCCAATTGACATACAGGGTGCCTCGGGACGGGCCCTCACTGTGATCCACGCCGGTCACTGGCATCCCGTTGTGCCGGGCCAAACCTTCCACCTCAATATCCCACCCACCCGGTGTCTCTTGAATGATCAGGTCATCACCCCAAGTCCAGCCGCCGTCGTCAGACCGATCAAAGAAAAGATGGGCGGCCCCACCCCACACTAGAAAGACCTCACCATTAATTCCAACAGCGGGCACAGCCCCTTCAAGAGTGTCATCACTATCGAGGGCATCACCGCCGATATCCGAAACTCTTACGGGAGCTGTGAACGAACGGCCTCGATCGAGAGAATGGCTAACAAAGATGTGTGAGCGGTCACCTGGATCGCGGCTGCCGTAAACGTCGAAACGGGTCCAAGCAAGGTAAACAGTGTCACGGTGTCTGGATTCTCGACCGCGATCGACGATCAGGTATGGCTTGTCCTCAAACGGCGTGATCGAATTTCTGTGCTCAAGAACCGGCACTGGATCGGACCAGGACACTCCACTATCGCTGGAAGTCGTCACAAAAATACCGTTGGTCGGCGTTTCAGGGCGTTTCTCGCGGAGCCCACTGAACGAAATGTAAGAATGATGCGCCGTGCCGTCAGCGGCTATCACAATCGCATCGTCCCCCTGCGTGCGCGCCTCATGATTACGGACAGGATGCGTTCGCCAAGTTACACCACCATTATTGCTTACATATTCGAAATTCGTTGAGCGCCCAGTCTCAGGGTCAGCTGCTCTGGAGACGGCAATAATCGTGTCGGGATCAAGCGGATTGATAGCTATGGATACCTCATTAGGGTTTCGGGCATTGAGTTCGGATACCCGTATTACCTGATGGGTCTGGGCTATCACCTCGGCCCCGCACAGTAGAAGTCCAATTCCGCAGCTAACGCCAATTTGGCCCATCCTGCCCCCAATTCGCGAACTAATTGATCTTATGCGTTTCCTACTGATCGAACCAGCCGAACAACGAACAACCAGTTACGCTATAATCCAACTCCTTTCTGCCCTGTTTGGTGGCCGTGCTGGCCGCTATTGGAGGTCCTGATGGTTCGTCGAACCGCAAGTCAATTGTTCGCCGCTATCGTCCTGCTCGTCCTGCCATTTACGGTCGTCGAGACCCTGGCCGACACAGCGAGGCTTGAAGTGCCTACCTACGCACTCGTTAACGCCCGCATCGTGCCGGTAAGTGCGCGACCGATCCAATCTGGGACGCTTTTACTTCGTGATGGCAAGATCGCTGCGATTGGGCAAAGTGTGGACCCTCCGCCCGATGCCATTGTAATAGACGCCAGCGGTTGGACCCTCTACCCGGGCTTTATCGACGCTCACTCAGCACTCGGGATGCCAGTTCCACCAGTCCTACCGCAGAACAACGCTGAGCGCGCAAGAATCATCCAGGCTCGTCGGCGCGCCGGTGGGGTGACACCGGGCCTAACGCCGCAACTAACCGCGCTCTCGGTCTACGAGCCTGATCAAGTCGCCCTGCACGAAGCGAGAAACACAGGTATCACGACTGCTGCCATCGCCCCGCCCTTCGGGGTCTTTAAGGGACAAAGCGCCATCATCACGTTGCGCGAAGGTCCATTAACCGATCAGGTCGTTCGTGGCAATTGGGCTCAGCACTTGGGATTCCAACGTCTGCGGGGGGAATATCCGGGCACTCTCATGGGAGTTATGGCGTCGGTTCGGCAACACTATCTTGACGCAGACTGGTATGGTAATGCCTGGAATCGTTACCGTAGTCAACCGATAACGACCGACCGCCCAAGCTATAACGACACCCTTCAATCGCTGCAATCTTCGGTCGCCAGCGCACAGCCAGTTGTCTTCACCGCCTGGACCGAAAATGAAATTTTACGTGCGCTGAGGCTAGCTGACGAACTCAGCCTCAACGTAATCATCAGTGGCGCAGTCGAAGGCTGGCGTGTCACCGACGCACTGAAGGCAGCCGACCGGCCAGTCTTAGTATCGCTTGACCTCAGACCCCGCCAAGGTCCGGTTGGATTTGGTGGTGGCACGGGGACTGACCCGATCGAAAATCCAACTTCTGAGGACCTCGATGACGCCAAGGCAAACGCAGGCCGGCTCTACTCCGCTGGAGTAACGGTGGCCTTCACAGCCGCTGGATTGGATCACTCGGCAAATTATCTCGAGAACTTCCGCACCGCTGTCGATGCTGGGATGTCTCAAGATGGAGCGCTCCGGGCACTGACAATTACACCCGCCGAAATCCTAGGCGTAGACGGGACATTGGGTTCTCTTGACGTTGGCAAAGCTGCTAACGTTGTCGCCATCGAAGGCGACCTCTTCGACGAACACGCTCGTGTCGCAGCAGTCTGGGTCGATGGCACACGGTACGACGGTGACCTGGAGATGGAGACTCATCAAAACTCCGACTCCAATGACGACGAAACTGGGAATGCTGTAGAAGACATAAGGAGCCGTGCCGAAATTGAGCGACGTGCCCCAATCGGACCACTCGGAGGTGAAGTCCCAGTGACAGCGGTGCGCCACGGAACAATCCTAACCGCTGTGAACGACACCATCTCCCGCGGCACGGTCCTGATTGAAGACGGCAAGATAACCGCTGTCGGTCCCGATGCCCAGGTCTCAGTACCTGATGGAGCCAGAGAGATTGATGCAACCGGCATGTGGGTCACTCCAGGTCTTCTTGATGCGCATTCGCACATGTCGATCGAGGGGGGCGGCAACGAAGGAGCGGACTCCGTCACCCCTGAAGTTCGCATCATCGACGTAATCAATCATCGAGACGAGTCGATCTTTCGGGCGCTGGCAGGTGGCGTCACTACAATCAACGTCCTGCATGGCTCGGCAAATGTTGTTGGCGGTCAGAACGCCATTCTGAAGTTGCGGTGGGGTAAATCAGCTGATGAACTGCTGTTTGACAACGTGACCAGAGGCGTAAAATTCGCTCTTGGCGAGAACCCGAAGCGATCACGGACATCCACTCCCGGCGTCGATCGAAGATACCCTGGCACTAGGATGGGCGTGGAGTTCATGCTTCGGAGAAGCTTTGCGGATGCACGCGAATATCAGGCCGAATGGGATGAGTATGAGGCAGCCCGATCGCGCGGTACTGACGTCCTCGCCCCGCGGCGGGACCTCAGGCTCGAAGCGCTTTCGGACATTATGGCAGGGAAGATTCTCGTGCACGCACATTCCTATCGTGCTGATGAAATCTTGATGCTATTGCGAGTCGCGGAGGACTTCGGTTTTCAGATTGCCTCTCTCCAGCATGTGCTCGAAGGCTATAAAGTCGCCGATGAAATCGCGACTCATGGTGCCGGCGCCTCTACATTTACTGACTTCTGGGGCTACAAGATGGAGGCATGGGACGCCATTCCCTACAACATGTCCATCATGTATGAACGGGGTGTAACCGTGTCGGTTAACTCCGACTCCGACGAGCGTGTACGTCGGATGTATGTAGAGGCCGCGAAGGCCGTCAAATATGGTGGTGTTCCGGAGCAAGAAGCGCTCAAGATGATCACCCTTAACGCCGCTAACCACTTTGGGATCGACGACCGGGTCGGCTCAATCGAGGTTGGTAAAGATGGCGATCTTGCCATTTTTACGGCCCACCCGTTCTCAGGAAACACCCGCGTCCAGTACACGATCATCGATGGTCAGGTCTACTTCGACCGCGACCAAGTAGAAACTACTGAGGATGCGCTGGCGGAGTTAGGACTCGACACGGCCGAGATCGGCGGTGAGGGCGACATCCAACAGAATGTTGAGGACACGAATGATCGAATCGCTGAATGGACGCCGCCAACGCTTCCGCCAGCGGTACGTGCTGAACTGATGCCTGCCAGTTACGGAGACGTGGCCGAACCGATGCTGACAGCCGATACGATTCCGATCGCCATCGTCGGTGGACGGATCCTCACAATGACGGGTGCACCAATTGAGCGCGGGACCATCGTTGTCCAAGGTGGCCGGATTACGGCGGTAGGTGAGGAAGTGCGGGTCCCAGACAACGCGCAAGTCATCGACGCCACGGGCATGACGGTGACACCAGGCATGATTAACGCTGGCACTGTGATTGGGCTTTCCGAGATCGGCTCGATCGCGGCGACGAATGATACGTCGGAGATTGAGGAGATCAACAGTCATATCAAAGCCTCGGTGGCGATTCACCCTGATTCCGAGATGATTCCGATAGCCCGCGCCAACGGTGTGACAACGGCGATCGCAGCCCCACAGGGTGGCCTCATCCAAGGTCAGAGCGCGCTCATCGACATGGCTGGCTGGACATCGCCTGAGGTCGTTGCCCGTAGCCCACTCGCCATGCACATCGATTTCCCCGAGCGAGAAGGGGGCGGTGGCGGACCTGGTGGTGGCGGACCCAGCGGTGGAGAACAGAACCAAGAACGGGTCGACGCACAACTGAAGACGCTCGCTGACTGGATGCACCGAGCCCGTGCTCATGCCACCGCACTCGCGGCCGGAACAGTCAAGCCAACTGAGCAGACCTACACGCTTGACGCACTCGTCCCGGTCGTTTTGGCTGAGCTCCCCGTTGTCCTTGATGTGTCGAGCAAGGAAGGAATACTAGGAGCGCTCGCCTTCGCAGAGAGTTTCCAACTCAAAGCAATTATCGCTAGCACCAGAGATGTGTGGAAGGTGATAGACGAAATTGCCGAAGCAGGCGTTTCGGTAATTCTTGGGCCGATTCAGGCACAACCAGCCGATGGCGACCCCTATGATGCGGTCTTTGTTGCAGCGAAGCTCCTGCACGAGTCCGGCGTGTCGTTCGCATTTCGGACTGGCGGTGCTAGCGCAGCTCGGAATCTCCCCGACCATGCCGCGCTCAGCGTCGCCTTTGGCCTACCGAGGGACGTCGCTTGGCACGCACTAACCCGGGGTGCTGCAGACCTTCTTGGCGTAGGAGACCTGTATGGGTCAGTTGAGGAAGGCATGATTGCGAATCTCGTGGTGTCCGAAGGTGACCTGCTCGATATACCGGCGCAGGTGAAGCATGTCCTGATTCGTGGACAAGAGGTCAGTTTAGGCACGCACCATACGCGCCTGTGGGAACAGTACAGTGCAAGACCGCGGCCGAGATAGCGGCGTGTCTTTGAACCGTCAAACGCTACCTATCACCAGACTTCTCTTGGGATCCCCTGGGGCGCTCTGCGACCACGGTAAGGGCGAGCAAGTAAGGACAGGTGTGCCATGCAACTATTCCGAATTGTAACTATCTGCCTACTCGTCCTTTTGGGACTCCCAAAGGCCCCAGCCGAAGCGCAGGAGGCACGTCGACGGTGGGAACGAATGAATCAGATTCGGACGGAGAAGTTCGACCAAATACTGCCCGAGGCCATGCGTGAAAATGGTATCGACATGTGGATCACCATGATCCGCGAGGCAAACTACGGCACACTCTACCTTGACTTCGGACAAGGATACACGGGCAATACCGGTTATTACATCTTTACCGATCGAGGTGGTGACCGTATCGAGCGTGCCGCACTTGGTATTAATGGCTACCGCATCCGCGAGTCTGGCGCGTACGACCTGTTTCAACCAGCCGAAGACCTAGCAGACTTTGTTCGAGAACGTGACCCTCGGCGTATTGGCATCAACACTTCGCGGACAATCGGTCCAGTCGATAACCTAACCTATACCGGCCATCAGCAACTTGTTGAAACACTTGGAGAACCCTACGCGTCACGATTGGTCTCAGGCGAAAAGCTCGTCTCGGATTTCCGATCGCGCCGAACGACGACCGAAATCGCGGCGTTCGCAGAAGCTGGTGAGATTTCCCGTGAAATTGCCGAACGAGCCTTCTCAAATGAAGTGATTACACCCGACGTTACTATGTTGGAGGACGTCGCCTGGTGGATGATGGACCAACTGCTCGCTCGTGGTCTCGACACCTCATTTGGCATGCCATCGGTGTACATCACCGGCCCAGACGGCATCGAGTCGACCTCAAATGATCGAATCATCCGCAGGGGTGACCTACTAATGATCGATTGGGGCATCGGCTTCCTGAACATGTATACCGACATGAAGCGGATCGCTTACGTGCTGAGACCGGGTGAAGCTGACGCACCTCCAAGCTTCCAGCGGGCATTCGACAAGGGACGTGAAGCCCGGACCATCATCACCAACACTATCCGTTCTGGCATTGCTGCCGCCCAAGCCGAGCAGGAGGTCTACGATGCGTTGACCAACGCTGGATTTGCCCGAATCGGTTTTAATGAACCAACCAGTAACCCAGAGGTCACCGATGTGGTTATCGGCTCTCACTCGGTCGGAAACTCGGGACACGGTATCGGCCCCTCCATCGCCTTCTTTAACCCTGTGCGAATTGAATACACCCTGCGACCAACTAATCTACTCTCGATTGAACTGTTCGCCTATACAGCCGTGCCAGAATGGAACAACAAGAAGGTCAGGATTCCACTCGAGGACGACGCTGTGCTCACAACCCGCGGTATCGAATGGCTGTATCCGGTGAACAATAGAATCTTATTGATTCGTTAGGCTCGGCTTAAACGGTCTGTGTAGGTATTCTTTAGTCTTCCGGTTAGCACCTTCCCTTCAGCCCAGTTCTTGGCTGAACCTGAACATTTCTCCAATTTGGCCAACTGGCTTGCTTCTTGAGTTCAGTTCCTTTACTATACCGTATAGTAAATTAATAGAAAGCTGTCCAGGAGACATGGGCCAATGATTCCATCTACAGAAACAGTGACTAGGACCAAGCCAGGACGGCCGGTCGATCCCAGCGTCAGAAATGCCATTCTAGATGCGGCGTTGCAACTATTAGCTGAAGAAGGCTATACGCGAATGTCGATGGATGCCGTTGCAAAAAAAGCGGGGGTCACGAAGCCAACAGTATATCGCCGGTGGAAAACCAAGGAGAAATTGGCAATGGCGGCAATTGAGCAGTTGCTCGGAGATGAGGCACCCCCCCGCCCCCATCCGGCACCCTCAGCTCTTCGATCAATCCTCGGCACTCTACAAAAAACACTCTTCAGGCCTGACGGAATGCCTATCATCGGTGCCGTCATGGTCGAACAGCGCCACACGCGAGACCTAATTAACCACTTCCGGGAGAGGGTAGTCCAACCACGCCGAATGATGCTGCAGGAGGTACTCAAACACGCCGAAAAACGTGGAGACCTCCGCCCCAAGGCAGACATCGATGCAGCCGTCAACATGCTCATCGGTTCGTTTTACGCCCATTATCTAACTGACGAAAAGATCCCAGCAACGTGGGCTCGTCGGATCGTCGATACCGTATGGAAGGGAATCGCAGCAACCGACGGGGAGCGTGAGATTCGCAAACACTGACATGGAGTCCCCAGGTCAAGCTATTAAAATACCGTGCGCCCCACATCGGTAACCGGTGTATTCTGTCCGCTCCTGTGGACCTCTGACAAAGGTTTCTATCGGTAGTCGTGCTCGGCATAACCACGCACACTTGAGGGGAAAGTTTCAGATGAATAAGTCTAAATCGACGTTGGGTCTGGCCATCATTGCTGTGATCTTCCTCATTCCGTCATCCACAGCAGCACAAGAACCTGTTTACTGGGACGTCGTCGATGACATTCGGTCCGAAGGGTTTGACAACTCTCACGTCATGGAGAGCGCGGGCTATCTGGCCGATGTCATTGGCCCACGTTTCACCGGTTCTCCAAACATGCGCCAAGCACAAGAATGGGCCTTGGCCCGCATGACCGAATTCGGTCTCTCCAGCGTCGAGAAAGAAGCTTGGGGTGAGGAGACCGTGGGTTGGGAGATTCAACGGGTGTCGGTGCACATGACCGCGCCCGATTACCAGATGGTGATCGCCTACCCGTTCGCCTTGACTCCCGGTACGAGTGGGCCCATCGTGACGAATGCCGTTATCGCAACCATCCGGACCTCTGAAGATTTTGACCGGTATCGGGGTCAGCTCGACGGAGCTGTCGTCCTATCCACACCACCGATGCCAATGGGTCCACGTTTCACACAAGACGCGTTCCGGCACGACGAGGAATCACTAGGCGTCTTTGAAACCGAGGGAATTGACCTCCTGATTCGCCGCCATGCGAGAGGCCAGCTCGAGCAATCGAACTTTCAGCGGGAGGAAATCTCTGCTGACGAAGTTGAAGACTTCTACAAGGCTGAAGGAGTGGCCGTGGTGCTCACGGCGAGCATCGGAAGTGACGGCACTGTGTATGCAACCGGACATCCGACGACACGGAACAGGCGAACCCGCGCAGGGATCCAGAGCGCGCTACCGACACTCGCCGTTGCGACGGAGCACTATAACCGTATCTACCGGATTCTCGAGCGTGGTATCCCGGTCACAATGGACGTCGACATTCGCATCGGTTTCGACGAATCGGATCCAACGGGCTACAACATCATTGGGGAAATTCCAGGAACTGACCTAGCCGATGAAGTCGTGATGATCGGTGCGCACATAGATTCCTGGCATACCGGCACCGGCGCTACTGACAACGCGAGCGGTGTGTCCGTTGTGCTCGAGGCAATGCGCATTCTCAAGGCTATCGGCGCTCAGCCACGGCGCACGATTCGCGTAGCGCTCTGGAGCCAGGAAGAGCTTGGCCACAGGGGTTCTCGGGGCTACATACGACACCACTTCGGAGAAGACGGTGTCTACACACCCGACTACGATAAGTTCTCGGTCTATTTCAACATGGACAACGGCACGGGCCAGTTCCGTGGCGTCCACACTCAGGGCAACGCCCAAGCGACACCGATCCTCCAAGCCTGGATGACCCCGTTTCATGACCTACAGGTGAAGACAATCTCTCTCTTCAGTAACACGGGAACCGATCATCTGTCCTATAACAGGGTGGGACTACCCGGATTCCAATTCATCCAAGACCGGATCGACTACCGAGCAAGAACCCACCACTTCAACATGGACGTCTACGATAGGCTCCTTCCACGCGACCTGATGATTAACTCGGTAGTCATGGCGAGCTTCGCGTATCACGCCGCGATGAGAGAGGGAACGTTCCCTCGGCCCCGTACCGACTAAACGGCCGACTGAGCGCTTGGCCGATTAGATGGACTCGTGACGAGGCCTGTCGAGGTGAGGCTGTGTACTATAACTTCTAATGTCGCCAGCCTTAGCTCGTGCTCAACCGACAAACTCAGACAGAGCGCGGCGGCCTTAAACCCCGTCGCGACAGGGTTTAGACTTCCCCTCCAGGCTCGCTACACCGGTCCGCTGCCCGAATAGGCAATTCGGTGGTTGCTCCGTCAGATTTCGGCTATGATGCCCGTACGTGGGACCCATTTCTCCAAATTCGAAGGAGTTCGACAATGACCGCGCACGCACGACGAGACGGTGACGGAATTAGCCGACGAAATTTTTCCCGCTTATTGGCCGTCGGTGGCTCAGCTGCCCTCCTCGGCAAAACGGGTATTGCATTTGAACGGCCGGCGCCACTCCCCCAGACCCCAGCCTCGCCTGATGAAGCTTTCTGGCGGTCCGTGCGCGAGCAGTTCCCAATGCCGACGAATATCAGCGTTATGAATGCGGCCAATCTCTGCCCATCCTCGCTGCCGGCTCTTGAGGCAATGTACGAAAACACAAAGGACGTGGATGGCAATCCATCGTTCCAGAACCGTGCCAAGATGGGAGAGGGCAAGGTTAATACGCGTAAAATCCTTGCCGATTATCTACACACGACGCCAGAACAGATCGTTATAACCCGCAACACAAGCGAGGGCAATAACCTAGTATCGAGTGGCGTCGAACTCACAGCGAACGACGAAGTCATCATCTTCAACCACAACCATCCCAGCAACAACGTGGCCTGGAAGGAAAAGGCGAAACGCTACGGCTTTACGGTAACCGAGCTCGAAGTTGTAAATCCTCATCCGGGACCCGATTACTACATTGATCTCGTTCGTCGCTCGATCACAGCGCGTACCAAGCTCCTGTCGTTCACACATCTAACAAATACGGTGGGCGACCTTTTCCCAGCAAAAGCACTTTGTCAGTTGGCCCACGAGCATGGTGTCCTGGTTCTCGTGGACGGCGCGCAAAGCTTTGGACTAATGGACGTCAACCTCAGCGACATGCAGCCAGATTTCTACACGGGTAGCGCACATAAGTGGCCGTGTGGTCCAAAAGAAACAGGCGTTCTCTTTATCAACAATCGAACACACGACAAGATCTGGCCAAGTATTCACAGTGCCGGACGGGGAGACGTCGGTATCTCGCGGACTTTCGAGAGTTTTGGCCAACGTGATGAACCAGCAATTATCGCTTTCGGCGAGGCACTAAGATTCCAACAGCGGATCGGCATGAAGACGGTCCAAGCCCGTTCCCAAGAATTGGCTCAGTCATTGATGGAACAGCTTAGGACAATCGAAGGCGTGACCTTAACGACAAGCCAGGACCCGACACTGTCTCAGGCTGTCGTGGTCTTCGAAGTCACCGGTATCGATGCAAGGAAACTGTACAACGCGCTTTACGACAACGAGAAGATAGGCACCGCGGGTCGTGCTAACGGCTTACGAATTTCGCCGCACTTCTACAATCTCCATTCTGAGATCGACCGTACCGTTGCGGCAATAAAGCATTACATGACGACTGGTGTGTAGGGAATCGCTTTCCACTGAAGCCTAACGGATGCCGGGTCTTGACAACCCCTGGCACTGCCCTTTCTGAGGGTTCACTCTCCCCCCTCAGGGGATCCTACGGCGAACGTGGGGCCTCTCCTCAGCTCTCTGCAGTGAACACTAACTGCCGATCGGCTGTAGACGCTGGCTCGATGCAAACTAACGTAGGGGCGGAGAGTGCGAGATGGCTGATGAGAAGGATCGTAATAATTGCACCGTGAACCCTCATGTCTAAGACGCTAACGATCACTGACAATCGCACCGGGAAGCAATACGAGATTCCGATTGAGCACGGCGCGATCCGTGCCATGGACCTGCGTCAAATCAAGACGAATGCTGACGATTTTGGTCTTAAGACATACGACCCGGCGTTGATGAACACCGCTAACTGTGTAAGTCGAATTACCGATATTGACGGTGATCGTGGCGTGTTACTTTACCGCGGCTACCCAATTGAACAATTGGCAGAGAATAGTGATTTTCTCGAAACCGCCTACTTGCTACTTTCCGGCGAGCTGCCAACCACGGCGCAACTTAATAAGTGGAAGACTAACGTTACGCTCCATTCAATGCTTCACGAGAACGTCAAGAAGTTTATGGAAGGCTTCCGCTACGATGCTCACCCGATGGGCATCTTTCTGAGTACGGTTGGTGCCCTTTCAACCTTCTATCCAGACGCTAAGGACATTTTCGACGAGCAGTCGCGCCTCACTCAGACAGTCCGCCTCATCGCAAAGGTGCCCAGCATAGCAGCCTATGCTTTTCGACATAGTCAAGGCTTGCCCTATATTCCCCCTGATAACGAACTCAGTTTCACTGGGAACTTTCTAAATATGCTGTTCCGCATGGCCGAACTGAAGTATCAACCGAATCCAGTGCTAGAGCGCGCCCTCGACGTTTTATTCATCCTGCACGCCGATCATGAACAAAACTGCAGTACGACCGCTATGCGGACAATTGGCAGTTCGCATTCCGATCCGTACTCAGCATTAACCGGTGCAGCTGCAGCCCTCTACGGCCCACTCCATGGAGGCGCAAATGAAGCAGTGCTAAAGATGCTATCGGAGATCGGTACCGTTGATAACGTACCAAAGATAATCAAGAGCGTGAAGAGCGGAGAAAAAAAATTAATGGGGTTCGGTCACCGGGTCTATAAATCGTACGACCCACGTGCCAAAATCATTAAGCAGACTGCCGATTCTGTCTTCTCCGTAACAAAGCAGAACTCGAGACTTGATATCGCACTTGAGCTCGAACGAATTGCCCTGCAAGATGACTATTTCATCAAACGTCGTTTGTATCCGAACGTTGATTTTTACTCAGGCCTGATCTACGAAGCCATGGGCTTCCAGCCGGCTATGTTCCCGGTACTATTTGCTATCCCCAGAACTGTCGGCTGGATCGCTCAGTGGGAGGAAATGCTACTCGACACCGAACAAAAGATTTCGCGACCTAGACAACTCTACGTTGGCGCGACACAACGCGATTATGTAAATCGAGAAAACCGTTCCTAGCTCTGTCGGTGGTCACCGTGGCAAACGAAAACTGAGACCCATTCCGATAAACACATCCTCAGTTTGTCCAACGAGACCCCTCCCGATGTATAGGTCGAGTTGGACAATATCCGTTAGTAAAAACGTGAGACCGCTGTCCACTGCAATAAACCCTTCACTGGTCACCGTGTTACCCGTTTGCTTCTCATTCCCGAAGAATTCGAAGAACGCACTTAGGCGATCGGTTAGCCCTAGGCCGAGCGCCATCGAGTACAACGTAAGCTGATCGCGCTCGGGGTTACCAGCGGATGATTCCCACTTCGCTCCAACGTTATAACCGAGCGACAGTTTCGGAGACAGTTCGTGGGCGAATGCTACAAGAAACGAGGGGTCGATACCATTACTGGAATACTTGTCGCCCCCGGTCGGGAGCGATAATCCCCCAAGCAGTGCCATCTCTGGCCGCCAGCCATCAGCACGCTCGATAAGATTGACCTTGGCACCTAGGTGACTATCACCCAGCCCCAGGCTTCCCTCTTTCCCGACTACACCAGCGTGGCCAATACGAAGTTCCGTACGGCTACCAAGACCAATGCGGAGCAAAGTCCCTGGTACTTCATAACCGTTCACTTCACCATCACGAGCCAGAAGGTATCCCGTCTCCACCTGCAGCAGACCTCGTGCAACAACCGTAGCCGACTCGGTCTGGTCCGGACGGTCGGTAGTCAGTACCGGCGATTGGGCAATTGCGCGCTCACTGCCGACTGCTAGAAATATCAAGAAGGGTAACAGTCGCACGTTCTTACTGACGGGCACGAATCTCATGTGATACACGTGCTAGCTTAAGTAGGAGGATTTCCATTTCAGCCTCATAAGTGTGTCTAGCTAATTGCCCTACCTGTGCCTTCAGCACCTCAACCTCAAGCTCTAAAATGTTTCGTTGGTCGAGAAGGCCAGCTAGCCTCTGATCTGATAATTGGTCTGCCTCCACCGAACGGTCCAGAAATACGCGCCTCGCCAAAGTACCATCGAGTCCTGGCTCGCCAGCTACCTTGCCGACGCCATCACCAGTGTCATCGAGGATTGGACGTTCTGTCGACACACGACCCTGCTGCTCATACCACCGCCCTACGCCGCTACTGGCCCGCGTGAAAGCCTCCCATATCGACACCCGTCCATCTTTATCGAAATCGCTAGCTTCAGTTTTGAACGCCTCGACGAAGAAGGCAGCGAATTGCGTCTCGTAGCGCTGCTCAGGACTGTTAGTGGCAGTGATGACAATTCGTCGTTCACCAGTCAGGTACTCTAAAAACGGAAAGCTGGCAGATGTCGTATTCGCAAAAATGAGCCGTCCCGGCAGGGGTTCCAGAAGGCTGCGCCATTCGGCCGCATCGAGGTCTGGGCCGACAAGATTAAATTTGGCATCGATACCATCGAAGGTGCCGTGGCCAATGAGTACGACGAGTAACGTAGCATCATCGCTGAGACGCCGAGCCAGGGTTCTCGTTACCTGACGGATACCTTCCTGAGAAGCACGCCCCACGCGAGGCCCAGGGATTTCGGCTAGAACGAACAAATCTTCTTCTTGGAAATGTAAATCGCTGCGAAGAGAAGATACGAGCGCACCACGCCAACGATCGTACCGTTCTGCGTACGGCGATCCTCCGGACGCGCCAGAGACAATCAGCGCAAACCTTTGTTGCGCCGACGTAGACGCTCCAGCACTGACAATAAAAAGCACTGAAATCAGGAGGCGTCTACACCACCCACTCATCGCATTCCCCATTGTCGTCGCAGAAGCCATTCGACCGACGGCAGGAATACCAGAAGCAGAAATACCCAAACATTGTTCCAGAGATCAAGTCGGACCGACGTTGCCGAAACTGTCGCATTCTCCCGTAACTGCCCAGGTAATTCGCCCAGCGCATCAACAGGCACAACGGCACCTCCTGTTCGCTCGGCCAGCCTCGCCAGCACTTCGCTATTCATGCGTGGGTCAGTTAGCTCACGATCACTACCACCGACAAGGACCCGGGTCTCCACGCTTCCAAGACTGGACGATTCTTGGTCAGCCCGCACGTCAATGCGATAAACACCGGATTGCGCCGGTGTGAACTTTGCCGTGTACCGCCCTGCCACAGCGTCGGTCAAGCTAGGTCGTATCTCCTGGATATCACCAGCCGGCCCAGTCACGCGCACTGTTATCGACGCATTAGCGACGGTCTCATAAGTCGAGTCGCGACTCGAAATCTCCAGATGCACGACCTCACCAGCAACGCGGCCTCCCTCCGTCGAGACGGTTACTGGACCGGGCGCGATCTCTGAGAGCCAGCGGACCGTCTGTTTCCAGAACGTATCGTAGGTATCGTCATGTGAGGGAAGAAGCATCTTCCACCGCCACGATGCTTCTCCAGTAAACACCATGGTCCGCCCACGACCATACCGCTGCACAGCGATCAGAGGGTATAAGCCGCCACCGGCGCCGACCGTGTGTGCGAGCACCGATGCCCCAGGTTTCGGGTCGCCGAGTGCGGCAACTCCAGCCAGCGGGGGCACCGCATCCCACCTGGCTCGATTGATGTCAGCTGTCGTTCCTAAACGCATGAGGCCGTGATTCGCGCCGGCGGCGGTCAAGCTCACGGTGTTAGGCTCACGGACCGCGCCTTGAGCAATTGTCGTGGTGCGACTAGCCAGGTACAAAGGAAGAATTGTCTCAATTGGAGTGCTCGCCAGGCCACGACCTACAAATGCCTGCGCTCCAAACACTAGTAAACCGCCTCCCCGCTTCGACACAAAATCAACCGTCATGTTGAGCTGGTCTGGCGAAAAAAATTCCGCAGGAGTGTTTGCCAAAACGACGGCATCGTAGAAGAAGAGCGCGGAACGATTCTGAGGATAACCCGTCGAGAGCGCGGGCGTCCGATCGGTATCCCCCTGAATGTAAAAAGTGTTCTGTCCTCGGTCGTTAGCACCCTTCAGCACGACCGAATCTAACTCAATCCCTTCGTCCTGGAGCCAAGCCCGCTTAAGGAAACTGTGGTCATAACCTGGGGCGCCTTCAACCAATAACACCCGCCGCAGTCGACCTGACGGTGGCACAAGCACACGCATGGCATTGTTGTCCGGGGTCAACTCAGTCGGGTCGACAGGCAACTCAACTGTGTAGCGCGTCGCAACGTCTGATTTCGGAGATACACGGAACACGATTGGTAAAGGCGCACCTGATTCGGCTGGGGTCACCCAATCCAGTTGGACTAACCGCCCATCTTCCAGAAGCCTGACCTCGATTGGCTCCTTGCCAAATCCATGACTGACAACGGACGCGCTCAAATCAACAACAGAGTTGGCCAAGTTGGCTGGCCCGACCGACACATCCAGCACCTCACGGTCTCGTTCGATAACCGCCCGACCGACACCGACAGTAAACACCGGAAAAGCACCGGCACCCGAGACCTTGACTGACTCGCTGCCTGTCTCTCCGCCATCGGAAACGACAATCACACCAGCAACGGTTCGCCCACGGTAGCGCTCACGAACACCACGTAAGGCACCCTGAAGATCACTTTGGCGAGCGTCAGCTCGAAGATTAGTCGGCTCGACCGGGGTGAGTAATTCACCAAAGCCTAGTAGGTCTACATCGAAGACTTCGCCAACACTTGGTAGCAGAACCTCCTCAACCAATCGTGACGCTTCGTCGATCCGACGGTGGCCGTCATCATTAGCATCCTTCAAGCGCATACTGCGTGAAACATCAACGAGAATCGGCACGATTGCATCGAGACGATCGGTAGACGGCTCAAGTAGAACGGGACGTTGCAAGATCAAGATCAATAGGAGTAGCACTGATAGCCGGAGTGACATCAATACCGACCGAAGTCCAATCGATATCGGCACGAGCGGTCTCCAGTAGGCACGCAACGTCACCCCAACCGCACCAATTACCAGTATCGCAATCAGCCACCAAGGCATCAACGCATCAAAAACCATCGTCACTCCTGGCTACCACACGAACTATCGCCGTCGCTCCGCTACGGCCAACGCTTCGTAATACGCCTCTACCAACGCACGATAAGTCTCAGGAACCGATTCATCAGCACCACTACTCAAGCGTCCCCGGAGTTCCTCAACCGACAGCAGTCCCGACTGGCTTGCCTCAAACCGTTCGAGAGCTTCAGCCACCTCCTGCCTAAGCTCATCCCACCGCGTGAAATCCTGTTTAAAGGCCTCGGTACCGGGTGCGGACCTGGTGTACTGGCCGCTCAGACCATTAACCCGACCGGCCAATGAAGGGTTTTCACGTCGAAGCTCACCAAGGAGGTCCTCCGCACGTCTTAATTCACGGTCGTATGCTTCACCCAGTCGCGCTAAGCCCCCAGACTCGTCTTCGAGGTTCGGTTCTACATTGGTTGCTGAAGGCGCAAGTTCACCTGCCTCACCCAATCTCTCCAGAGCTTCAATTTGACGTTCGAGATCCCCTAAACGTTCCCGTAATGCTCGCGTCCGGTCCAGTTCCTCCGAAAGCCGCCGGGCTTCATCGCTGAGACCTCCAGGCACTAACTCAAGCCGTTCAGCCACCTGCGTCAGCGTATCCCTGAGGACACCCTCCGACTCAGTCAGACTACGACGTTCGTCCTCTGAAATTCCGTCTGACGTTCCAAAAGCACGTCGTAAGGTGTCAGCAGATTCACGGAGGCGAGGAGCCAGACGTTCTTCTTCGACCATGCCAGCCACCTCTTCTAGCGTCCCTCGACCCTCTGGATCATTGTCGAGCCTACGGGCAAGTACGCCGGTGGCCTCATGAAGAAGGTCGACCCGGTCGGCCATCTGAGCCTGCTCCTCAGCGAGGCGTGTTCCCGTGTCGCGACTCGCCTGACCAACTTCGAGCTGGTCCACTTCGCGAGCGATAACCGTTTGGGCGTCAGCAAGGTCCCTCGCTTCTGACTGTAGTTCAGCTACAGCCCTTTGGCGCTCTTCCGGATTGAGATACCGCAACTCCTGTTCAAGCGCACTGAGTCGACCTAGGGCCTGTCGACCACGCTCACTTGCACCGCTGAGATCCCCACGTCGAAGGTCGCCAGCTGCAGCGCGCATCGCTTCAGAGACTTCTCGCATCCGCTCCCCATCCAGTTGGGTTGTCGGTCGTGCCGCCTGGCTAGAAGCCTGACCACCGGAAGTTTGTTGGGTCGCTTCACCTAACTGGTCAAGCATCCGAGTTAGCCGCTCAGCTTCGTCCCTCAGCTCGGTTTGTTCTCTGGTCAGTCGCTCGAGCTGCTCTTGAAATTCTCGAGGGTCCACTTCAGGACCTTGACGTTCAAGAGCCTGCTTCCGGCGATTGAGATCCGATTGCCGGCCGGCCAATTCCCTCACCTCATCAAGCGCTTCACTTTCAGGGCTGTCTGGCTGGCCAGCCGATGAGCGCGTTTCGTAGTTCGTCTGTTGCTGACGACGCAACTCCTGGTCAAACAACGCTGAGAGGTCTTGACCTGGTCTTCCCGAGCCACCACCTACCGCCGCCTGCCGCCGGGAAACTTCCCGTTGCCGAATTTCGGCCTGAGCACGCAGCAGATGGTTTAGTGCCGCCATCTCGTGGGGAATAGCCTCGTTAGTCTCAATATTGTCCAATGCCGTCTTCGCGAAACCCATGGCGCGAACTGCAAGATCCAACGGTGCTCCATCACGCGTTCCACTTGATGCCACTTCACCCTGCCGTCGTCCTGGGCCAAACTCCTCAAGAGCTTGTTCCGTGCGCACCTTGAGTTCATCCTGAGCACGGGCCACCGTACGGACCTCGTTCTCGACCCTAGAATCCTCAACCTGTCTATCGAGTTTCCACGTAGCCACTACGATCGCACGTTGAGCAGCCGTCAAATCAGCAAGACCTGTACCACCATCACCCCCTTGTGACTGGCTCTGCGCTTCAACAAATTCCTGTTCAAATGGCGTAACGTCAAGAAAGTAGATGTCACTACGCGCTTCGGTGGATGCCTTCGCTCGATTCACATCCAGTGCGCGCGCGTAATAGGTAACAAAGTCACCAGGCACAACATCAAGATCCTCAATGTATAACGTATAGATTCCAATCCTTGTCGTCAGATCAGTCGACCCTAGAAGTGGCACAGCCTGGTCTTCATCGCCCCTAACTGCATAGACGATCTCAAAGCGTTCGAGACCATAATCATCATCGGCACGGGCTTCGATGGTCACCTCCTCCAGTGGCGTAACCGAGCGGTCCCCATCTGGTCTGAGAATCCTGACGACGGGAGGAAGATCAGCGATCGCGCGAATAAAGTACTGGCCCTCGCTCAAATTACTGAGACCCTGATTGTCGGAAAGGGTCACCCGATAAGCATCATCCGCCGAAACCTCGAAGCTCCCAGTCAACGTCGTGTCGTCCCGGAGCGCCAACGGGATGAGAGACCCGTCCGAAAGCACCATTGCACCATCCTCAATCGGCTTGTCCGCGTAGACAGTGAGCGTTACCGCCGTACCAACTGGTGCATACACATCTCCGCTGTCGATCTCTATACGCCGCTCGAGCCGAGTAAATAGTGGATAGTCGTATTCGACGTCAATCCGATCAATATGGGGCACCATGAGTGCCGTCACGTTGTACTCATCCGACCATGCACTAGCTGCACTCACCCGATAACGAAAACTCTCTCTGACCGAGGTAAACTCGAACTGGAAACTTCCGTCGTCCGGCCGCATCTCAATGTCTTGCCATTCGTCACCTGACTCAACTTGTAACACCGGATGAATTAGGCGAGATGTAATCGTGACCCCTTCCACCTGCGCGCGCACCTCCAGCGATCCACCCGCCATCACACGGGCATCACCTGGCGAGACGTTGATTCGGACAGTCTCAGGAAACGCATACAGACTTGCCGCATCAACAGCTCGTTGAGCTGGTGTCAGTGCCAAGCTGAGCGCGGTCACGAGGACGATACCGCCGGCCACGCAAAGGCCGATTGCACGTCTGATCTGCGTGCTCGAGACCACGCGGTCAAGTTGCACAGTCTGAACCTGATTCGAGGCATCAGTAATCACCATCGACTGAACCGCAGATCTCACGGTACGACTACCGAGTTCAACTGCACTTGCTAGCCGGTCCTCAAATTCCGGCACTTGCTCTTCAATAAATCTGGCCACTTGTCGTGGGGACGGAGTTTTGCGAAGCGGCCACCATATTAAAAGGGTTTGACCGATCGCTACGACTGCCGCCGTCAGTGCTAATGCAATAAGCGATATGCCCGTCGGCAGCCAGAAGTGATCCACCATGACTGCAACTAGCACGATCACGCCGACACTACCAAAGACCCTAGCGCTACCACGCAACACGGCAAGCGTGACCCAGCGTCGTCTGACCTTGGCAAAGAACGTCCAGAGTGGCTCGTCTTGACTCTGCATGCCCCCTATCCCGTCCGGCGACCTAGAAGACTCTCAGCAGCGAGTGCCAATATCATCAGGCCGAGTGCGTAACGCCAGTATCCGCCGTCTCGTTCCCGTTCATCCATTGCGTGGTCAGTTGTTGAATTGATCGTAATGCCTACCTTTGCTACCTCGGCCTTGAATTCGGCAACTGACATGCTCGTCATATCAGATTCTTCCCGATCGACGTTGATTGCCACCCGTTGCGAGTCGGCTAACTCAATAAATCCTGGACGGCGAACACTCTCCCGTGGACCGTCGCCAACGACCAACTCACGCGGTTCATTCCTATCGCCACTGAGGTGCCTTAGTGTCTCGTGCACGAACGGTACGAACATCGGATGACGCGGAAAATCGTTCCACGCACTTTCGAAGTCCGAACCGAATACAAGTAGTCGTCCAAGATCGAGGTCATGTTCCATTAGCGCGGCCGTCCCATCACTGAAGTGCGCAAGCACGCTACCGTCTGTGCTTGAATCCAGTCTCCGAGTCCGCACATACCTAGCCTGAGCCAGGTTTCCCAGTTTCTGTCCAAACGCCTGAAAGATCGGGTGCCTTCCATCAGCCGGTACAAATCTTCGGTCCACCGAACCTGTGTCATCATTTTCCGGTACGGAAGGGCCCACGCCGCCAAATCCCGAAAGCATGAGCGGTTCTATATCGGGACCGGCAACAATGAGTACTCCGCCTCCCGCGCGCGTAAATCTCTCCAATCCAGAAAGTCCCCGACGGTCCAGTCCACGAGTAGTCAACAGCAGGACCACGGCTGGCGGAACGTCTGCCTCTGACAAACTCGACGAAAGCATCGCTGCCGCGGTCTGCGCAATCTCAAATCTTTTCGCAACATCTCCAACCCGAAGGGCCTGGTCTAGATAGAACGCCTCAACCGATGAGTCTCCACCCTCTGTGACCAAAAGAATCCCAAGTGGCCTCGGCGGCGAAAGCATTAAGTAACGAGCATCGTCCGCTTCGTAGCCGGTAGCATCATTTATGATGACGCTAGCCTCACCACGTTGCGGCAGGACAACAGGGAAAACAACCTCGGTGCTACCTCTCATAGGTACCGTCACCACCGCCTGGTCCACCTCGGCCCCATCGACAAGTAATCTGGCAGTTACCACTTGGCCCACCAGACCACCGTTGAGCAAGGTAGCCCTCGTGTTAGAAGGGCCGGCCTGAATCTCAGTCACAGCCAAATTGCCCATTGGGGGCTGAATGGTTACAACGTCGAGTGGAATCCGATCGGGTAATACGCCATGATCACCAGACACCCAGCCGCTCCGTTGAAGATCTGTGACAATGACAATCTTTCCGGTCTTGTCTCCAATGACCTGGGCTGCCCTATCGAGCGCAAGTCGATATCGAGTGGCGCCCCATCCGGTCGAAAGCTGAGCGATGGCTGCAAGCGCCTTCTGACGGTCAAGCGACGGTTCAGACACTAGAACCGCACCTTCATCAAAAGCCACAACTGCTACTTCCCTGGAAAAATTTTCCGCAAGTACGGCGTTAACCGCTAATTCGCGCGCACGATCAAACCGGCCTTGACCGGACATGCTGAACGATCGATCGACCGCCACAACGGTCAGGCCCCCAGTAAGGCCGACCAACGTACTAGCGAGATAGGGCCGCGCAAACGCCACAGCCAGCAAAACTAGAGCCGTCACCCGCAGAGCCAACAAGATCCACTCACGCAACATCCGTCGATTTGTTTGTTCAACCTGTGTCTTTTTAATCAGAAAGACTGCAGAAAATTCTCGGCGCGCTGCTGGAGTTCGCTTCAACAGGTGCAGTAGGACCGGAATGGCGGCCGCGGCCAGCCCAAGAAGAAACGCCGGAACAAGAAACGATACACCGAACATTTAGTTTCACTGATGGCCGTCTTCTACTGACGGCGGCTGCGTGTCGACAAATAACTCATGAGTGCGAAATCCAGTGACTTGGATGTATCCACAAGTTGGTAATCAATCCCGACCAGACCAAGTTCGCGCTTGTAATGAGACACAAGTGATTCAATCTCACCTAAATAGTGGTCACGTACTTCGAGCGGAGCTGCCATCACCTCGTCTGACGTCTCCATATCGCGAAAACGCGTTAGCCGATCGTATGGAAACGTAAGCTCATCATGATCCAAGAGATGAAAAACAACGATGTCTGTACCACGGAAACGAAGATGCTTTAGACCTTGAATTGTCTTTACTGGATCGTCAAGCAGGTCAGAAAGCAAAACAACAACTCCACGTTTAACTAATGAGTCAGCCAATTGGTGAAGTGGCTTCGCCACGTTAGAGCGAGTACCCAGAGATAACTGGTTTAGCGCTAGCAGCACTGACCTTAGATGCCCAGGACGAGCGCTCGGTGGTAGGTGGGTAACGATATTGTCGTCGAACGCAATAAATCCTACCGCATCACGTTGACGATTCATCAAGTAGGCAAGCGATGCTGTTAAATACGAACCGTACGCTAATTTAGTAACATCTCGGGATCCGTAACCCATCGAGCCGCTGACGTCGAGTAGAAGGTGACACTCTACGTTGGTTTCCTCGTCGAATTTCTTAACGTAGTAACGATCGCTTCGGGCATAAACCTTCCAGTCAATCGTCGATAGATCGTCACCTGGAAGGTACTGTCGGTATTCTGCAAATTCAACGCTGAAACCTTTAAATGGACTTCTGTGTAACCCTGACAAGAATCCTTCGACGACGGTCCGTGCCCGCAATTCCATGGAGCCAATACGAGCAACGACGGCTGGATCAAGAAAGCGAACTTCACCTCCCGTCGCCTTCATCGCCATGTTACATCTCACTCCGGGGCGGCGGAACCGCCTCAAGAAGTTGAGTCACCAACTTATCAGAATCGACCTCCTCAGACTCAGCGTAGAAGTTCGTGATTATCCGATGGCGAAGGATCGGCGGTGCTAACGCCGCAACATCACCAACGGAAACATGGAACCGCCCGTGCATAAGTGCACGAGCCTTTCCTCCGAGAATCAACGCCTGCGAGGCACGTAAGCCGGCCCCCCATTTCACCCACTGCTGAATAAAGTCAAGGTTCGCACGTCGGCCTGGGCGGGAGGCATCCACTAAACGGACTGCATAGCGTGCTACCTCTTCAGAGACATACACTTGTCGAATTAATTTCTGAAAATCGGTAATGTCAGAGCCGCGCAAAACACACGAGGCCGGCTCTCGGCTGGCTCCAGTCGTTTCCGTAACAACACGTACCTCTTGGTCCTCCGAAAGATAGGTCATTACGATGTTAAACATAAACCGATCAAGTTGCGCTTCAGGTAACGGATATGTACCTTCCAACTCAATCGGGTTTTGGGTGGCTAAAACAAAGAAGGGTTGGTCGAGTTGATAGGTCCGACCCGCTGCCGTAACATGGTATTCTTGCATCGCCTCAAGCAGGGCCGCCTGCGTTTTTGGTGGCGTTCGATTAATTTCGTCGGCCAGAATGATTTGTGAAAATATCGGTCCTTTAACGAAACGCAGCGCCCGATGCCCGCTTTCCTCGTCAAGAATCTCGGTTCCAGTAATGTCGGCTGGCATCAAGTCAGGTGTGAACTGGATCCTTCCAAAGGTCAAATCCAAGATATCTGCCAAAGTCTTAATCATTAAGGTTTTCGCTAGTCCCGGAACGCCAGTGATCAGACAGTGTCCACCCGTAAAGAGTGCAATTAACACCTGATCGATGCACTCGTCTTGACCAACAATCACCTTCCGTAGTTCAGCGAGGATCTGCTTGCGGCCATGCCTAACGCGCTCTGCCAATTCGGTTGCAGTGGTCTCCGATATTGTTTCCATGCGCCGTTTGTCACTCCCGCTATCAATGGGTCAATACGTAGATGATCTCATTGATCATCATTCGATACGACTGTCCCGTGTACTTGATGTAACCTGGATACTCTTCAGCGTTCGACCACTCCCAGCCGTCCCCCATATCAGTATTCCAGTTGATGAGAACCATTGGGCGGCCCTCATCATCTAGCACAGCACGTAGCCGTGGCACAAAGCCGCCCTTTTCCCACGTTCGGCCACTAAAAAAAGCACCTAACCCTGGAATCTGAGGATAGGAATCAATCTTGTAGAAACAGCTAAAAATCGGATGATCTGACTCAAGATCGACAATGTCATACTCAGGTAGCACCTTTGAAATCTGTGCGACAAAGTGGTCCCATTCAATCGGCCCATGGAAATCATCGAACGTGATGGTTCCACCACGCAATAAAAACTCGCGCAACCTCGTAACCTCATCCGCTCCCAATTGGAGATTGCCAGGCTCCACAAAATAGAGCCACGGATATTCCCAGATCCGTTCTTCGTCCAGTGTTACAACGATCGGATCATTCACCTTGATAGAAGTGAGCCGTGAAAGGCGACGAGAGAGGTTTTGCTCGGCTGCCGGCGCGTCGATAGCCCACGGCTCGTTCCAATACTGACGAAACCTAGCCTCGTTCATTGTTATTGAGGTATATCGAACGCGTACAAACGTCCACTCCAAACCGACGAATCGGTTACCCGAAACTATTGAAATTTGTTCGTGTACACGCGCAACGAGCGGCTGTGCGATGACCGCGAGAGCCACCAGCACTCCCACCGCGAAAACTGTCCGCACTGCGTAACTCTGCATCTCCGCACTACGTGCTCGCTTCATACTTATGGCAGCTCCCCCACTGTACGGAGCAGTAATTCCTGACCTCGTTCATACGAAGGAGCGATCTCAAGTGCAGCCAGCGCATGTTGTTTCGCCTCGCCTATTTTGCCAGCAAGGATCAGACTTTCAGCCAAATCACAATGAGCAACCACGACATCCACTGGACCTGCAGCTAATGCCACACGAAACTCTTGGACCGCTTTCTCTATCTCACCACTGTCCAGCGCCAGCCGACCAAGTGCAGCATGCGGCACGACGTCAAACGGATCAATCGCGATGATACGCTCGTAAGCCACTTGCTGATGCTCTCGGTGTCCCGTTTCCTCAGCTAGCGCTGCCAACTGCCGGGCCGATTGGAGGTCCTGGTGATCATACGCCAGCAGACCTACCAGTTGGTTCATCGCGCGATCACGCTGACCTTGTTTAATCGCGATCTCGGCCAGTAATGCACGTGGGCTGTTGGCTCCAGTCGCGACAGTTACAAGTGTCAACGCATGCTCTAACACATCAACCGCAGCATCGAGCTCGCCTGCAGAGTAGAGAGCATGGCCATAGGTCACCTGAATGGCATAACTAGCAGGATAGGACCTCGCCAATGCGCCGAGCATGTCGAGTTGTGTGCCCGCCTCTGGGAGCGGCCCAGACACAGGCTGCTGTAATGCTCGCTGTAAGCTGCTAAACCGCTCCTCAAGAGCAATATCAAAGCTTTCTTGCAAAGCGTCAAAATCGGTTCCAGCTATCTGCTCAAGTAATGCCTCGGTATCAAATCCTTCTGCATAGCCACGTAGCATCTCAGGCAACATATCCTCACCATACAAATCGACGAGATGTTCAACTACGAGAGACGCTTGATAGTAGGCTAGGACAATCGTTTCCGGTTTCGTGAATCCGATATTCAGTTGTCGTAACGGTAACGTCTCACCACTTTCAAGCGCTTGCGCAAAAGTCAATTCCATATTACGACCCCAAGCAGGATTCGCTAGCCCTTCTTCGTAGACTGAAATACCTTCAGTCAGCCAGCGCGGCACACGGTTACGAGACATCTGCAAGGTAATAACGTGTGCCATCTCGTGCCACAGAGTCGCTTGCCAGTTAAAGGTGCCGGGGGGGCGGGCGCGCGGTGAATCCATCGTAACAACCCGTCCGAAGCAAGCCCCGAGCGCGCCGATCATTCCAGGTAGCCCCAAATTACGTACAGCGAAATCATCGTGACGGGGAAATACTTCAATTAGAATTGGCCCGTCTATCTCAACACCGTAACGGCCGCCAAGCGTCTCAAGCGCCTGAGAAGCGAGAGACACAACGTAATCACCCAGTATGGGGGACTCGCTTGGATGAAGACGGACAACCAAATCACCCTTTCGAATCGTCTCAAACTCGTCTACCGCATCCAACATTTGTAGCAAGTTGAAAGTAACGATATTGAAAGGATCGGTTTCGAACGATTGATCGAGCTGCTCCCGAGCACTCACCTCATCGCCCGTGCGAAGTAAATGCATGCCCAATTCAGCCTGAGCGAGCGGGCTACCAGGCGATAAATCCAGTGACTTCTGAACTAATGTAACCGCTTCGTCAAACCGGTAATGACTCGCCGCCTGAGCCCCTGTCACACGGTAGACCTCGCCGTAATGAGGATTGAGCGCAAGAACACCAGCAACTTCAGTTTCAAAATCTTTAATCCGGTCTTCGATATAAGCAATGGCAGCACGTAGAGACCGCGCTTCAAAACTATTCGCGTTAATGCTGAGCGCTTGCTCAATTATCAAAGACGCGTCGTCGTAACGCCGTTCCTGAAGAGCTAACTCGGCTAGGAGTAGATGGGCCGCCTCCGACGACTCGTCCAGTTCAATTGCACGGCGGGCCATTTCGGCTGCATCAGATGGATTTTCACTCACCAACGTGCGTCCGAGTCCAACATGTGCAGGTACCCACTCAGGATCAGCGGTTAGGGCCGTTCGAAATGAGCGAACCGCATCCTCGATGTTATATTTTTCTAGAAACAATTCGCCCCAAGCAGTATTAATAGCTGGGTCTTGGGGAGCTGCCGCTGCGGCGCGCCTAAAAAAATCATTCGCCTCACGAGACTGGCCAAGAGCACGTGCGGCTTCGGCTACCCGAAGTAATTCCACATCGACCCGACGCCTTGCCCCTGTGTTAATGATCGGGGCTAGAGTATCTAAAGCCTCAGCAGACCGACCAAGGCGCGTCAGCAGGAGCCCAAGTTCAAGAGCCGCTTCGCCAGTCGAGTCGATCCTAATTGCAGGAAGGAAGAGCCGCTCCGCTTCAGCGTAGTTTCCCTGCCTCGCAGCAATCAGGCCCAACACTGCGGCCGCCGTGGAATCGTTTGAGCCGCGAGCAATTGCGAGACGTCGTGCCTCAGCAACATCACCTAGTGCCAGTGCACGCCTAGCAGCACGTAGAAAATCGTGCCGTTCGGACACTTCACTAACTGCAACTGGTTGTACGCCTGAGCTTTGTGTTGATGCGCTAAGCGGACTACCCAACCAGACTGCAGTTATGCAGGTAAGGACGGAGAGGAGCGCTCGAGACGGCCGCGACGCCCCGCCACGGCGCAACCCTTGATCCAGCAGAACCATGCTACGAATGGCACGATTATACCCCCGAGTTTGAGTCAGCCCTAGTGGCACTCACCTTCGTACTCGCCGTATTCCGAGGGAATTCGACAAAGCAGGACCGGGGAGGAACTGATCTAGAAAAATGCAACCGACTGATGGGATGGAATCTCAAAGCGATTACGGCAGCGTGTACAGACAACATAATCATCGACGCGTACCATATAGTCTCGCAATTTCCCAAACAATGCCCGGTCACGCTCGTCAGCGCCACGAGGTGGACGTTCCTTCTTTACGCGCCTAATCCAGCAAATCTTATACTCTCCACGATGACGACACTTAGGACAGCCATAGGTTGTAGGCTTTAGTTCCTGTTTTTCGTTAAAGAACTCCCGTTCGTTAAGCGCCATTCCGGGACCGTGTTACAAAATTTGAACTCGTTGCAGTGGTAATCCGTCGTAACGCTAGTCAATCCTTGACGAACATCACGAGCGACCAAATACGAGGGAAGTTGACCTTCTCGATCGACACAGGACAAAGCCCTGCTTGCACCAGCAACGCTCGAAGGTCAAGATCAGCCTTGAAACCCAGGTGGACCGTAAGGGGAGACAATATCCGTTCGATCCGAGCGAGAAACCTCCGTTCGCTGAGAAAGTGGTTCAAAACAATGATCCGCCCTCCCTTCCGGCACACGCGATACATTTCCTGCACCACTGATACCGGATCAGACACGACACTAATCACGTAAGGAGCATAAACCAGATCGAACGATTCATCAGGGAACTGAAGTTTTGTGGCATCCATTTGCTTTAGGCGTACGTTCCGCACCCCGCGCCGTTCTAGCCGGCGTTGCGCACCCTCAAGCATTGACACGGACAGGTCGATTCCTGTGACCTTACAATCGTCGGGGTACAGCACCGCACTTATCCCAGTACCAACCCCAACCTCAAGCACCTCGTCACCCGCCTGGATGGCCAAACGCTTGATAGCCTTTAAGCGACCAGGGTGCAGTGCTGGACCAAACATCACATCAACGATTGGCCATTTACCCAAGTAAACCGACGAAATCCGTTCGTAGACTTTATGAACGAAGCTGGTTTCTACAGATACGGTCGAAAGCGCCCGCGTACCCACATCGGACGACACCATAATGTCATTGTCCGATACCGATTCTTGGTCAAATAGAGATACCAAAACCCTCCCTCACCTCGGCACGCGCTCTTTGCGTGCGAACGAACCACGACTATATCTTGGCGGTGAATACAGAGCAAGGCAACGGCCAAGCGATGATAGTTCCCGATCGCCTCCTCCCATAGATAATCTCACGGCCTTGTCGCGGTCATCAGTCAAGTTCGCAAAGGTCGCAACTCTCTTCTGAACCATATTCGTTATAACTTATTCACAAATAAGATCATTGGTCTAATGACACGTTTGACACCCTGTCGGGGCACCGGTATAGTTTTTCGGTTGACCGGTACAGGATTGATGCCAAACGTCTTTCCGAGCTGCCGCTGTTATCTGCCACGGTGCTGAAACTCCGGTCGGATGGCTAACGATGACCGAATCTAACTCGTCTTCCGAAAACAGCGAAGACAGCCGCCTTGATCACCCCTCTTCTTCCTCGTTGGAGGCGGCGAGCAACCCTACTATGCACAGGTCTAAAGCTGCTGCGCTTATCAAGCGTTTAATACAAGAGGTCGTCAACTGGTTCAAAACCTTGGCATCGGCAGCAGTTTACGCGACCCTAATCGTAACCTTCGGTTTCCAAGTGGCACGTGTCGAAGGCCAAAGTATGGCGCCAACGCTGATCGATCAGGATCGACTAATCGTCAATAAGCTCATCTACCGACTTGGCGAGCCTCGACGTAGCGACATCGTCATGCTCTTTTATCCGATCGACCCTGGCAAGTCATTCGTAAAACGAGTCATTGCCGAAGAGGGTGATACTTTCCGAATTGAGAACGGACTCGTCTTCGTGAACGACGTGCCTGTACGAGACGACTACATACCTCAAGGATTTAGGAGCTACGAAGACTACGGGGAGCAGGTCGTGCCGCAAGGCTATTACTTTGTAATGGGCGACCACAGGAACAACAGCTCCGATAGCCGACATTGGGGAATGGTTCCGAAAAAATACATCATCGGTAAAGTTCAAGTTCGATGGTGGCCAATCCCCACCGCCCGAGTATTTTAGTCGCTTAGAGATTCCGCGTAGAGCATCTCGATCACTTTGTTCCAGCGTTCTTCCACCACACGACGGCGCACTTTCATTGTCGGCGTGAGTTCACCGCCCGCAATTGAGAACTCGGCAGGTAGAAGCTTAAACCGCCTAACCTGCTCAAATCCGGCCAGGGTAACGTTCACCTGGTCTACGACTTCCTGGTATAGCGACTGGACGTCAGCCCGTTCCACAAGATCCTCAATCGAGATAAAACTCGCTCCGTCTCGGAGGACGAGTTCCTCAAGCTGTGCTCGATCTGGAATTAAAAGTACGGCGACAAAACGACGTCGGTCACCAAGTAGTAACGCTTCAGCGACGAGTGGACTCCTTTTAAAACGCGCCTCAATTGGCTGTGGCGCAACGTTCTTTCCATTGGAAGTAACAAGAATGTCCTTCTTACGGTCAGTAATACTCACGTAACCATCGTCGTCGATATTGCCGATATCCCCTGTGTGAAACCAACCATCGCGAATCACCTCAGCGGTCGCATCAGGCTTCCCGTAGTAGCCCTGCATCACATTCGGCCCACGAGCTAGCAGCTCACCATCTGGCGCGACTTTAAGGTCAACCCCAGGTATCGCCTTGCCAACAGTGCCAATCCGCACAGCCTCCGGTGGATTAAGGGTCAATACCGGAGCCGTCTCCGTTAACCCATAGCCTTCAACGATTGGCATTCCAATTGCGCAAAAAAACTCAGCCGTAGATATCCCTAATGGAGCTCCCCCTGAAACAATTAACCTAAGCCGGCCACCAGTACGAGCACGAATCTTTCGAAAAACCATTCGGTCAGCGAGTAGGTTTTGAAACCGTATATACCAAGGCGCAGACTGGTTTGCGAACTGTCGTGAAGCACGGCTCCATCCAGCACTGATCGCCCACCCGAAGATTTTCCGGCGTATAGCTGGCGCCTGAGCCACTGATTCGAGGACCCTAACCTGCACCTTCTCGTAGACTCTCGGGACACCAGTCATGATGGTCGGTTTGATCATCCGCAGATCACGAGCGATTGTTTCGAGTGACTCAGCAAATGCCACCGTGACGCCCTCACATAGATATGCATAAACCACGGTACGCTCAAGCGAATGACTCAAAGGCAAGAACGACAGCGCAACGTCGTCAGACTTCATCGAAATCATCTGAAGTGATGCCCGAACATTTGACAGGATGTTTACATGGGTAAGCATTACACCCTTAGATCGTCCAGTTGTACCCGACGTGTAAATAATGGTTGCAATGTCGTTTGGACTAACGCCATTTACAGTCTCACGATAACGCTGCGCAAGACCTTCCTCAGCAAGCAACCGTCGCCGGCCACGTTCGGCGACATCGCACAACCCCATCTCACCAGATTCGTCACGAGAAGTCTCATCACTTTGGCGATCGATCACCACCACGATTTCCAACTGAGGTAATGTTTGCAACACACTCCGAACCTTGGCGGCCTCAGCCTCACCCGCAACAATGGCAAACCGCACCTGCGCATCGTTAAGGATTTCAAATATCTGCTCGCTTGCAAGAGTCGGATAGAGAGGCACTGTGACCGCACCGGCAGAAAGAATGGCAAGGTCTGCGATGACCCACTCAGGGCGAGTATCCGAGATAAGCGCAACACGATCACCAGGTTGGACGCCGAGAGCACTCAAACCCAAGCTAATGACACGAATTTCTTCAAAGAGTTCTTGACTAGAAAACTCATCAGCCCCAGTAGCACGACAGCGCTGAAATAAGACTGGCTTTGAAAGTCGATCGGATATGTGAAACGGTAAGGAAGCTAACGTCTTAACTTCAGAATCCATCAGACCACTTAGTCCCAAGGGGGTAATGAGCTTTAGTATCCTACCGCCAGCTCATTCTGATCGCCGATAGGAACCCGAACGTCCACCAGTCTTCTCGATTAAACGAATTTCACCGATGACCATCTCGCGATCGATTGCCTTGACCATATCGTAGACAGTCAGCGCTGCTGAAGTTACTGCCATCAAAGCCTCCATTTCGACACCCGTACGCGCCTCGGTGCGAACTGTGGCTGTGATTTCGTAGCCACCTGCAGTCGGTTCGAGTTGTACATCGACGTGAGATAGCGGCAAGGGATGGCAGAGTGGAATTAAATCCGATGTCCGTTTAGCAGCCATGATGCCAGCTAACCGTGCAGCCTGTAGCGGATCACCTTTGGCGACGTTACCAGCGCGGATTGCTTCTAGTGCCGTTGAACCGATCGCAATTGATCCTTGCGCGACCGCTTGGCGGTTGGTGACGTCCTTCGCACCAACATCAACCATGTTCACTCGTCCACGACTGTCCACGTGAGACAATTGTCGACTTGGACTTGGAGCGGTCTCTGGCGGCTTACCTTTAGACACTGTCGCCACCCTTCCCCCGCGCCAAATAAAACGATAGGCTCTCCAATGACACTGTCAGGTCAACATTCTTCAACTTCACTTCGTCTGGTGCGCGTAAGGCTTCCGGCGAGAAATTCAAAATTGCTTTGATTCCGGCCGCCACAACCTTATTAACCACCCCCTGAGCCGAACTAAAAGGCACCGCAATCACTGCGATGACAATCTGCTCCCGCAGAGCAATTCTTCGGAGGTCTTCGATATCATAAATTGGTACTCCCCCCCGCGACTGCTGGCCAATCTTCTCGTGAAGATTGTCAAAGAGCGCTACAATTTTGAAACCCTCCAGCCTGAATCCCGAATAGTCGGCTAGCGCGAGTCCAAGATTGCCAGCACCCATAATGGCAACCTTCAGGTGGAGATCGAGGCCTAGAATCTGGCGGAGTTGCCGCTTCAAATCCTTCACGTAGTAGCCGACCCCCCGCACCCCCAGTTCACCGAAATGCGCGAGATCTTTCCTAATTTGCGGTGCGTTCAAATCGAACCGATCAGCGAGCACCTTCGACGACACGGTCCGTATGTCTTCCGCATCTAGCTTATTCAGACATCGTAAATAGACCGATAAGCGATTCGTCGTAGCTTCTGAGATCTGAGTCGACATAGCTTCTCTGATGACTTATTAAACGCCCACAAAAGAGCCGCAGTCAGGGTGTGCGGTCGATATCCGTTGATCATAGCAGCCGACCACGGTGGCTGCACAGCGAGCCAAGATACACCACTACTACCGCCATCGAGCCTTCTAGAATCCACTCGGGCAATGGATCCCTTATGCCGAATGGCGCCAGAATCACCCTTGCCGAATGAAGAGCACGGGCTCTTCGTAGGAGCCTACCCTACTTCTGTAGGTTGACGCCCCAGACACCAGCAACGCTAACACACCGGACCAAGTGCCCGCAGCCGCTCTATTTCAGTACGAACCTCTCGGATAAGTTCATTGCGGTGGGAATAATCTCGCCCTATCGTAACTATAGGTGCTCCGAATCGAACGCTAACAGTTGCTGGGTAAACCAAAGCACTTCCACGCTTCATCGCCGCACGACTACCCAAAATCGCCACTGGGACAACTTGGGCCTGGGCCTCCAAAGCCAGAACAAATCCTCCCTTCTTAAACGGCAGGAGCTCATTTGTCCGACTACGGGTACCTTCTGGAAAAATCACGAACGATCCACCGTTTCGCAACTTCGTCGCCGCTTGAGTAATCGCTGCGGCACTTTTCTCACGGTCCCCTCGATGAATGCCTACAAAGCCAATTATGTCGAAGCCAATTCCTAGCACTGGCGTCTTACGGAGTCCGGCTTTGTAGAAGATGTAGAGCCTTGGAAAAAGAGCTCGAAACAACACAAATAGAATCGGGGGTTCGACGTTACTTGCATGGTTTGCAAAGTAGACGGTTGGCCGATCTGAGCGTACATACTGAAGTCCCTCAACTCGAATTCGGATCCCAGTGAGTGCTAAGGCTAAACGAACCCCGACATAACCAGACCAATAAAGCACACTGCGCTGGCGGGTCGTTAGCGCTATTACCAATACAAGAGGACCAACAAAAATAACGTATAGACCCACTATGGCGTAAGTAGCAATCGACCGGACCCAGGCAATAAACCACGCCATTACTGATATCCGAAGTATTCAGTAAGAAACAAAAAAGCCTGACCCGGTGTCCCGGATCAGGCCAATGAACCAGTACCTGTCAGAATCCTATGCTAAGAAGCACGGACCGCCCTTGAGGTTCGGCGACTACTCGACCGTGTCGAGGCCTTAGCAGTCTTGGTAGTCTTCTTGGCTCGCGAGGCCGCAGCTGCCGCCGCTCGAGCCTTACTCGCAAAGCAGCGCTCAAGAGACTTATCCACACGTTCATCTACGCTCTTCACCGGTTCATTTGAGACTTCTGCAATCTCCGAAACTACGAAGAATTTCGCTTTATCCAGCATCCGCTTCTCGCGGAAAGAAAGGCTCTTCGACTTACTTAGAAAAGTTAAGTTCTTCAGTACTTCTATTGCATCTTCGATCGAACCGCTCCGCATCTTGTCAGAGTTGTCCTTGAAGCGGCCTTTCCAATTCTGATGGTTATCGATCTTACCGTTTGCCAACCGCCTGTAGAGACGGTCAATCCCATCGTCGGAGACGGCTCGTCGGAGCCCAACGCTCTCAATGTTACCGACCGGCACCAGAACTGTCGTGTCGCTTGAGACCATCCGCAGTTGATAAAAGCCACAGGTGGTTCCCATAATTGTTTTATCTTCGATAGCCTCAACTACACCTAGTCCGTGATTTGGGTAAATGACCTTATCTCCAACATCAAATGCCACATCTCCCCCAAGCTTAGATTTCTTCCCCGAGTGCATGCTTACCGCTATTTCACCCTGCAAAGCCCAAAGATATTAACACATTCACAGCCAAAAATCAATAAAAACAACCTAAAAAAGCCTTGTTTCGCCCTATATTCTCTTGTCAAAATTACCTCATTCTGCGCCGAAACCCACCTCAATACCGATGTACACGAGCCAAAACGAATTAGACTGGGCAATTGGGATTAACCGGAGTGCATCAAGGTCACGGATGCGGAGGATGATTATGAGGTCGACTCATCAGAACCTGACTGCTTGGCCCTTAAGAGCACTTACCTTGGCAGTATTTTTCAACCTGGTCCCGATGCTACTCACAACATCAATAGCTAGCCAGGACACACCGTTGATCGGCTCCAGCGACCTTTTATCGGCATCAAAGAAAGCCACAACCACTCAGGACGGCCAGAGTCTAGCCCCTTATGTACCGACCCCTCGGGAGGTCGTCGATAGGATGCTCCAGCTTGCTGAAGTAACCCCTGATGACGTCGTCTACGATCTGGGTAGTGGTGACGGCCGTATCCCTATCTCAGCTGCGCGGGACTATGGAGCCCGCGGCGTCGGCGTCGATATCGATCCTGAACGCATCGCCGAAGCCAACGCCAACGCACGACGGGAAGGTGTGGCTGACCGAGTGACGTTTATCCTCGGCGACGCTTTGGCCACTGACGTTTCCGAGGCAAGCGTCGTGACACTCTACTTACTTTCCTCATCAAACATGAAACTTCGACCGATCT
This sequence comes from Acidobacteriota bacterium, assembly GCA_002730735.1. Lineage (GTDB taxonomy): Bacteria > Acidobacteriota > Vicinamibacteria > Vicinamibacterales > UBA823 > UBA11600. The sequence continues at coordinate 106,047 of PCAU01000010.1, forward strand.
TGACAAGCCAACTTTCCGCCGGCGCCAGGATTGTGTCACACGCCTTCAACATGGGCGATTGGCAGCCAGATGCAGTCGAATCCTTCAATGATTCTCGGGGAAACCCTCGAACTATTTATCTGTGGAAATTTGACGGCGAGCATCGTCCTTAAAGTACTCATGCACCCGCGCTTGACAGAAGGAGCATCCGCTCCTGCTAAGGGAACCGCGTGCTATACTCGGCCCCCATTTTTTCGCGCCGTTACGTGCCATGGGTTAAATAACGAGGGCCGGAGTGGTGAAACTGGCAGACGCGCGGGATTCAAAATCCCGTGGGGTTCACTCCCCGTGTGGGTTCGAGTCCCACCTCCGGCACCACATGGCTCTACAGCACCAACTCTACTGACTTTGCAATAACGGGGATAGCCACGGGGCTTATCGGTGAGTCCCGCCCACTCGAACTTACACACCAAGAGGTCACCCACAGCGCAGTGCTATGCCGTACTCGTTAGCCACCGGTGTGTCCTAGTTGTGCAGCAGTTCCGTCAACAAGGTAAGCGGACGGCCTGAGTCACTACCGTCGTCAACATCAAATGGAAATTTCTTCTGGCCGAGGGCTGGACGAAGATCATCGAACCAAGCGGCGCCGTCATCGAACTCTGCTAAAAATGGCCTGTTCACCCACTCGGGGTTTCTCGCTTGGATGAAATCGCACAAAAGTAGCTTCTGGTTTGGGTCACCCAGTAGATCAAAGCCCACACTATGACGGAGCGTCTCGTACACGTGCTGACCAATTACATCAAGAGGCGTCAATACACCAAGCACTCGAACTTTACCTGGGAAGGCTGACATTGACGGACCTCGTACTGACCGCGCTAATCCAGAGACTGTTCTGTACGCTTGCGTGAAGATCTCGTGAGCCTCCACAAGCGGCACCTCAAAGTATTTCCGGGCACCGGTATCCCGTTCGACGAACATGTAATAGGGCATTAGGCCAAGTTTCACGCCGGTTTGCCAAAGCGCTGACCATGCACGGGGGTCATCGTTTACATGCCTGATGAGCGGTGCCTGCATTCGAATCTGGGCACCCGTACCACGAATTCGCCTGACCGCCTCGCGTGCAATCTCAGGTTCAAGCTCAATCGGATGAGAGTAGTGCCCCATGATGGAGACTTGACGACCCGCTGCATTGATCTCCTCAAACAACCGAAGACAGTCATCGGCATCCGTGTCAGTCACAAACCGCTGTGGCCAATAGGCTACGGCCTTCGTGCCAAATCGAATGTTCTGAATGTGCTCAAGATCGGGTGATAACAAAGGCTCTATGTAGCGCCTCAAAACCGACGACTTCATAATCATCGGGTCACCACCAGTCACAAGCACATCAGAGACCTCGGTATGAGCCTTCAGATAATCAACCAGTTGGTCGGTCTCCTTTGCCTGAAACGTGAAGCCTTCAAGCCCGACGAACTGCGCCCAGCGAAAGCAATAGGTGCAATAGGAGTGACAGGTCTGACCCTGTGATGGGAAGAAAAGCACGGTCTCCCGATACTTGTGCTGGACACCTTCCATCAGGTCGCCACCAACAGTCGGCACATTATGTGTAAGCTGACCTGCAGGGTGCGGATTGAGGTCCAAGCGGATCCGGTTAACCGCCGACGACATCGCCTCGGCCCCCTCGCCCCCACGGAGGAGCGAACGCACCTCACAGTACTCGGAATCTTCAAGCATTCCTTGCTGAGGGAATACAAGCTGAAAAATTGGGTCATCTGGAACCCTAGACCAGTCAATTAACTCATCCAGCACGTAGCGGTTCGTACGAAACGGCAGCACGCTGCCTACAACTTCAACGGCCTCTCGCACATCCACAGCAATGCTCCCCCATTGAGGCCACTTGGCAATGTTGTGCAGTCCAATTGCCTGAAAACCCGTCCCGTCCTTCGGTTGAAATGTCATAAAAAACGGTGTCCTCAGTGATCGAAAAATAAATGCACTACATTAAATAATTGCAAACAAACAACTTGCGAGATACCGCCCCCCAAGGCCCACACTTGGCAGCCTTAGCAACCACAGGCTAAAAATAGGGAGACGGACAGTATAGCCTCGTCTGCTTGAAACAGGAAATCTAATATTCGCCTTATCTTCGTTCTTAAAAAAAGTGGGAAACCGGTCCTACAGACTCGGCCAGAATCAGAACTGACGGCAGCTACACGCCATCACTCCGGTACCGTCAGGTCAATTACTGCCGTACCTGCAATGTCGACTACGCGCTCACTGCGCCGTCCAGCATTGATATTCCATACGCGTACCGTGTGACGACCAGCCGGGATACTCAACAATTCAAACCGGCCCTCACGGTCAGCCACCACTGCATAGGGAGCCTCAGTTACCACGATGTAGGCGCCCATCGCCGGATGTACGTCGCATGACACAGAGTAGGTTCCTGCATCGAAGACATGCAGATACTCGCCAGTGATCGGCGTGGCTACATTAAAAACGGTCTTGAGCGTGGCCGAACTCCTTACGTGTACGTTATGGAGAACATCATCGCCATTTGTGAAGGCAACCACCTGACCGACCCTAGCCACGAGTACGCCAGGGTCAAACGCCAGACCAAATTGGTCCATCGTCGTTTGCTCATCCGGCACCGGCACGTCCCTAGCCAACTCCGGCTCGAACATAACGACCGAGTTAAATCCACCGGTCACGGGAGGTGCTAAGCCCCGTATAGCCAATCCCTGGGCTTTCCCGGGGTGAGATACGTCAACCACCTGGTCCTCTGCATTAGGCACTGGTTTGCAGCCGATTTGGCTGGAACAAAGGAAACCAACAAGACTCAGCACGAAAATGAACCGAATGGCGAGTGAATCAAGCAACTTCTGTGCAACCTCAGTCAGCATAGAGAAGAAATTACATTGTAGCGACGCCACCTGCATCGCGCCATACCATCAGAAGAGACCTACCTGCAAGTGATGGAGGTCACAGTGTGTAATAAAACGACGCATATCGCGCCTATCACCGGTAATGGGCATGTGCTGCACTTTCGCATAAAATCGTGGACATCGTACTTTCTACTGAACCATGCCAATTAACCACCCTCTGATCGTTTCGACCGATCTTCTAGCCGAGCATCTTGACAACCCACTATGGACGATTATCGACTGTCGTTTTGATTTGACCAACACTGAGGAGGGCAAGGAATCCTATCTGGCTGCTCACATTCCGGGGGCAAGCTATGCACATTTAGACAAGGACCTATCAGGACCAACGACAGGTCACAACGGTCGACACCCGCTACCCGACCGAAAGGCAATGAGCCTCGCCTTCGGGAGATTTGGAATCTCGTCAGAGCACCAAGTGGTGGCTTACGACCAAAGCACCAGTATGTTCGCAAGCCGCCTCTGGTGGATGTTGCGTTACGCTGGTCACGAGCGTGCCGCCGTACTCGATGGGGGCTGGGCAAAATGGCAACAGGAGGGGCTCCCAGCCCATTCTGGGATGGAATTGAGAAAACCAACGGCTTTTGTTCCCAACTGGCGCCCTGACCTCTTACTCGACGCAAAAGCCGTACTTAAAAGCCTAGTGGAATCTAGATTGACACTCCTCGATGCGCGAAGTGCCCAGCGATTTGTCGGCTCGGCCGAAACCCTTGACCCAATTGGAGGTCACATTCCAGGCGCCCTGAACTATCCGTGCCAGACAAACCTTCACGAAAACGGCACGTTTCACGATTCCTCTGAGCTCAGACGGCGTTTCAAGGCTTTACTGGGGTCAACACCACCAGAAGAGATCGTGTCCTACTGCGGGTCCGGCGTCACAGCCTGCCATAATCTACTAGCACTCGCTCGCGCCGGGCTTGACGGTGGAAAGCTTTACCCCGGCTCGTGGAGCGAGTGGTGCAGTGACCCATCGAGACCCGTGGAGCGTTCTTCCACCTAGTTATCACGCCAGGACTACCTAGGTGGTTGTCGGTTAGAACGGACGAGCTGTGGCAGGCGCTACAACAGGCACTGAATGTCCTCTCGCCTCTCCTTAGCCACTCCCAAACACCACGCCAACAAGCCAAAGTGTTAGTGCCGGTACGTAGGTGATGAACAATACCGTCACCAACAGCAGAAACATATACGGAAGCGCTGACCGGTAGACCGTCGTTAGCGGCTTGTCGAACCTGTATGACGACAGAAAGAGGTTTGCCCCCATCGGCGGCGTTAGATAGCCGAGCTCAAGATTTGCTAGAAAGATAATGGCGAGATGCACCGGGTCAATGCCGTAGGCCACTGCAATCGGAGCAATCAGCGGAACCACGATGACGATCGCTGAATAGATATCGATTAGCGCCCCGACCAAAAGCAGGAATCCGTTCAACGCAAGGAGAAAGAGCATCGGCGACTCGATATGCGTCTGCACCCATTCCAGTGCCATCATTGGAATCTGTGCGATGACCAGGAAGTTTGTGAATCCAAGCGCCACGCTCAGAATGATCATGAACCCGCCTACAAGCGTCGCGCATTCAACAAAGATACGTGGGAGATCGCGCCTTACTGATAACCCGCGCTGGATAAAGCACTCCACTACGAATGTGTAGAGAACCGTTAAGGCCGCTGCTTCTACGAGCGTGGTATAGCCATAACCGATTCCGACCAACACAACGACTGGCAGCAGTAGTTCCCACTTAGCTTCCCATATCGCTGCCATCGCCTCGCGTAGAACGAACGGGGTTCGAGTCACACCGCGCAACCATCCCTGGCTCGCGGCCCAGCCGGCCACCACCAAGACCAGTAAGACGCCAGGAAGGAGTCCACCTACGAAGAGTTTTGCGTAGTCAAGATTGGCGTAGAAAGCATAGAGAAACACCGGAAGACTTGGAAACCAAAGCAAGCCGATAGAACCTGAAACCGTCACTAGACCAAGGGATGTTTGTTCTGGATATTTTGCGCGGACTAGCACAGGTAGCAACAACCCACCCATCGAGAGAATCGTGATACCAGACGCGCCGGTAAGCGGCGTAAAGAAGGCAAGCACGAGAGTGGCGACTATCGCTAGGCCACCCGGCATCCATCCGACACACGCGGTGAAGAGACGGGTCAGGCGTTGACCCGCGCTCCCTTCAGCTAACAAGTAACCTGCTAAAGCAAACAGTGGGATCGCCGGTAACATCGGTGAGTTGGTAAGTCGGTAGGTCTCGTTGGGCACGGCAGTGAGCGGCGTGCCGTCACCCCAGAAAAGGACCAACGCGGCACCACCAATCCCGGCAAAGATCGGCATCCCGAGCGCAGTGGAAAGGATGATGACAAGAGTCGCCGGTAGCACAATGCCAACGGTCTCCATACCGGACATCAAGGTAAAAAGGAACGGAATCAGTAGACCGAGCGACGTAACCGCCCTTCCCTGCCAGTCCGACGCCGCATGCCAGATTAAGCGCCCGGTAATGGCGCCAAAGCCAACGGGCAGGACCGATACCACGAGCCAGAAGGGGAAATCCCAGGAGATCACATCTCCAAAGTCCCGTTCAATTCTCACAAACTCAATGCTGGCCACAACGAGTGTCGACGTCACAGCAACAGCTATCGCCGAGGTAAAAATCTTTACGAACCTCTGTGTATGAACGGGTAAGAAATGTTGCGTAGACAGCGCGAGCAGCCGCTCGCTCCGCGACGCTAACACGGCGCCAAGCACCGTGATCCAGAGCGTAAAATTCTGAACAACAACAATCGAGCCTGAAATACCTTGGCCAAATCTGATGCGGCTATAAATTTCTATCAGCGGCAGCACAGTCATCGCCACTAAGATGGCGATGGCAACCGCATTCTCAAGGCGAAAGTGGAAAGATGGCCGTCTGGACAGCTGCATAAGCTGCGGCTAGCGGGCCCTTCTACTGGGCAGAACGGTATTCGTCACGAAGGCGACGGACTTCATCGAAGATATCACCTGGACAGTAGTCACCGCGCAGGCTCGAGTAGGTACGCTCACTCTCATTGCGCCAAGCGCTCAGCATTGAAACGTCAGGAGTGTTCACGATAAGTCCGCGTTTAGCCATTTCAGTGACCGAATCATCACCCATTTGGCGAATCTCATCACGTAACTGAACACCGGCCCGCCGTGAAGCCTCAAGCATACCCTCCCGGTGCTCAGCAGGCAGGCGGTTCCAAGCGCGGGCACTCATAACCGTGCCTCCAACAAGAGGAAGTAATTTCACATCAAGCATATGGGGCGTTAGCCTGTATAACTCCTGTATTTGAGCAAACAAAGGCACAATGGGCACGGCGTCCAGCATCCCGGTCTGTAATGACGTGATGAGGTCCACCAGCGAAAGCGGTATAGCATTAAATCCAAACTCCTTGTAGAGATTCTCAGAATCAGGATCGCCAGCTGAAACAAAAAGCTTCATACTTCTGAGGTCATCCGGTGTACGAGCAGCTGATTTACTAAACACATGCAGCCAACCACCGTCCGCCCAATTGAGAACTTTGAATCCCTTGGCCTCAATCCGCTCCTCGAGTGTAGGCGCAATCCGTTCACGGACGTAGTCGAGTTCCTCATACGACTCAATCAACATTGGAATCTGTAAGCACGCAACACTTTCGTCGATACGTGAAAGGCCAACCGAGGAAAGCGCCACGGCCTGCAGTTGACCTTGTCGCACTTTACGAACCATCTCAATTTCGTCACCCAGCACACCACCGGCAAACACCTGAACACGCACCGCGCCATCAGAGATGCGGGACCACTCTTGAGCCATGACATGTATCGTCTCGTCCCAGAGTGAGCCATCTGGCACGAGTGTGCCGATTCGAATCCGAAGGCCCCGCTGGGCCTCTACGGCTATCACAAGAAACGCGATGGCAACGAATACACCAACCACAAAGCGCATCGAACGAAACATTCTCATCAACATGCCTCAAAACAAAGTTAGGAGCCTGGCTCCAAAAAAAGATCCTCAATGCGGTCGAGTAACCAGTTTGCCCGCCGCTGCGCAATCAAGTTTACGAGCCGGTTATCCGGATCGGCGTCGGGATCGACCGAAAGCGCAACTTCCATCATCTCACGGAACTCGGCAGCATTCTGGGTCGGCACTGAGACTGCTTCAGCATAGGCAATGTGTAACCCGGCACGCCGACCGCTAGACAACTCCAGTGCGCGGTCATAGTGACGACGGATCTCGTCATAGTCAGGCTGCCCTGGAACAGCGCCGGCAACAACGACCTTGAACTCATGGAGCGCTCCCTCATCCCACCCTTCATCTAACTCCAGTGCACGTTCCAGGAGAGCCTCTACCTCCGGCAGTCGCGCCAGCATCGCGGCGGAACCAGGTGACGCTGCAATCGCAAGTCCCAGCGAGGCTGCCGTCCAGTACAACAGCGGCAGGTCGCGCTCTTCATGCCCTGGTGTGATCATAGCAACGGCGTCCTCGGGTTCGGTAGACAGCCTGCTGCGGAATCCTCGATGGTCACGCGAAAGACCACGTAGACAATAGTCGAGCGCCCGTTGATACAGTCGTCGTGCACGAGTTCGCATAGTTCGCCCAAGGCCGATGTCCTTCTCCATCGCTACTTCAGACGGATAATCAACGTAGGCGTATGCATAGAGCGAAAACCCGCGGCAAGCCGTCAATAATAGCCCGCGGTGGTCGGGAGACTCGTTCAAAAGACTTTCGGTTAGCTTAAGACCGAAGGGCAGCGCATCACCAACAAACTCGATATCATCATCGGTTTCGTAAACTGAATCGCCTTCCGCCAACGCATCACCAACCATATTGATTGCATACGTCTTCAATGAGCATCCCGAGAGCACCGGGGCAAGCAACACAGCGATGAGTAGTAAAGAACCCAGGTTTCTGGGCATGAAGGCGTCTCTGGCGTCTGTGTTCGTTCCGAGGTTGATCGAAGTCACTATCATCGGCGGGCAGCGACTCGCTCAGGCATTATATCGCATCAAGAACCAGTAACCGGCGACCTACGCGGCCAATAATAAGTGGCAACAGCGCACACCACTCACTACATCCGAACTCATTCGAGCAATGTCGGCAAGAGGAATGGCTCAGAATGGACCCGCACACCGCTAGGCGCGTGACGAAACAGCGGTAGATGCTGGTTTAGCGTTAGCCGCGCCGGATTCTTTTCCGTCGAGCTCATCACGTAGCATCGCCGCTGAACTTGCCAGAAAATCGCTGAGTGAAATGTCTCCAGCGTCAACCTTCTTGAGTAGTTGGCGCTGAGCCTGATACTCGAGGTTCTCAAGCCCGGCCTTACTCTGCAACAATCGCCAAGCCTTCCGCCGTTCCACACAAAACAGGACCATCTGACGCGACAGGAGCTGATATACAACCTTGTCTGCCTTCTCGGTCTCTATGTATACCCCGAAGTCAGGTACGAACGAGCGGTGCTCGGGGTTAAGGAAACTACGCTGGACAACATCGTCGAAGGTAATGCGCGGTAGCATGTCGTCAAGGTGCGTGTGTTGTGACAAGTCCGCCTCTTTCACTTTCTTTAGATGACGGCGGAAGCGCGCCTCCGTGGCACACCAATGCGCCACAGTGAACCGATACTTCTGCTTTGTCACCTTGCTCCTCGCCTCCCACCAGTCAGTCTTTGGCGAAGGATTCCCCTTTAACTCAAGGGTCTCGCTGTAGGTCTCTCCACGCATCGGATTAAACACGAACTCTGGCATACCGCGTGAATCGCGGGTTCGCTGCGCCTGCGCCAACGACATGTCATCAGCTACGCCGTGTTCCGGCTGACACGTAGTAAAGCACTGATAGAACGCCGTGCCCCGGTAATCTAGACCGTCGAGTAGCGCTCGGTAGAATTTTGGTGCGTTCGCAAGTGATATCTGGGCTACAAACGGTGAGCCGTGACCGGCCGTAAAGGTCTCCGCCACGTTCTTTTTTTCGATCAGTTTCCCTTGCGTGGCCTCACCCATCTGGTTCATATCATAGCCACCAGCCATCACTGATGAATCCGAGTTTTGGCCACCAGTGTTCGAGTAAACCTGGGTGTCAAGCATCAGCACTTTCACGTTCGGACGATTCTGCAGGATAACCTTTGAAAGATTCTGATAGCCGATATCGCCCATAGCGCCGTCACCACCAATCGCCCAGGCCTTAGGCAATTCCGTAATCTCTTCGTGCGTCATCAGAGCGTCAGTGAAGTGCGTGTAGTTGAAGTAGTCATCCTCAGAGCAAGCAACGTCTCCATTAAGCAGCGCGTCCGCGAGACGCTCAGGAACAATCGAGCGACGTGCGTGATCTATAATGAAACTCTCACCGAACAGCCAAGTAACTGTCGGCCCATCCTGAAATAGTGAGTTCATCCACGGATAGGGATGTGGATTGTTGGGTGGAGTAGAACCGTAAACGGTATTACAGCCCGTGCTCGCCCCCATGGCCATAACCGACATGCCATTGTCCAAGCGCCCTTCCTGCACTTGCAAGTCCTTATGATTAAAGGCTTCCTGCCGCATAACCGCGACGAGTGCATCGATTACCGCCTGGTCCAACAGTTCACCGTGGTTCTCAAGACGTGATTCGGTGTCAGCATCGTTCTCGCCACCGAGCCCCATAATCATGTGGGCCACGACTCGACGGAAGCGGCCGTAATCAGCTGGATCCCGCTTAGAAAGCGCCGCCAACTTTGCAAGCCCCCCACTGACAAGTTGATCAGCCTTGTCACGAAGGCGATCAGCCTTAGCGTGGAAGAGCGGACGCATGTAAGCCTCCGTAACCGACGCCACCGAGCGAAGGACGCTCTTCTCGCCACAGCCAGCACAAGCACCATCTCCGGAAACCAGAGCATCGTAGTTCTTCCGCACCATTAGGTGATTACGAAGCGCCGCCTCCTTGGAATCGAGGGGTTCATCGCTATCGTAGAGTCCCAGATAATGTTGCGGCGTATCAGGCAACGTGTCGAGAAAGGCCATCTGACTGAGATGAACGGCATTCAACTCGTCTGATTCCGGCATCATTCGAAGAGCATCGTGATCGCCGCACGCTTCCACGCAGGCTGCACAACCCTTACACAGGTCGGAAACCGCGATCATGAACACCCCACCATCACCAATCGCCTTCTTTTCTTTGGACGAGAAAATAGCGGTCACCTTGCTGTAGGCGACCGGCATCTTGTCCACGATGGCGTACAGCTCAGCTCGGGTTTCTTTCGAGATCGCGCCGTTCATGGCGTCAAACTCAGCACGGACAACGTCAGCAAACTTCGTGTCTCCCTTGACTTTCGCGATCTCGAGCATCTTCTCCCGAGCTGACTTGTCAATTACAGGTAGCTGGTCAAGCAGCACCCGGCGCTCAGTAGGCTCAGAGATATAGTTCATGATCGCTGACCGCAGAACGGTAATTAAATCATGAGCAGCGTTCGGGAGCGCAGTGTCAGGACATGCGACGATGCACTCCATGCACTGAGTACAGTTCTCCGCGATGTACACCGGGGTTTCGCGCCGCGCAACATATTTCGAAGCGGTCGCGCCGGTCGCCGAAGCCATCATGCCAACCGACGCCAGCGCCGTTGCCGGTTGGTCATAACCCTTACCAGCCCTGAACTCATTATCGAAATACCCAACCTCAAAGACCGGTGCTCGGCACGGCTGCTCCATCGAGGCTTCGCCACCGTTATACTTGTAGCTGTCAGCCATCGGCAGCAGCATCTTGCCGCGCATACTTGACCGGTCAGGCGCTTCCTGCTCCCTCGGGTCGAGCAGCCGAAGCTGGCCAAAGCCCTTGGTCATGACTTCCATGTTCGAATCGACAACAGCGTCACCAAGCCGACCAAACTTTTTGACATACTGTTGACGCACGACAGCCTCAAACCGTTCCGTGTCGATACCGTTATCCTTCAGGAAACTCGAGACACCAAAGAACGCACCGAGAAACGAGTTGCCTTGCATTCGCAACTGCAAATCGAGCCGATCCGTAGCATTCCTGGCTATTTCAAAGCCAGACAGTAAGTACACCTTGATGTCGTTGTCGATGATGAACTCGCGCTGACGAGGCGGAATCCGTTCCCAACTCTGTTCAACCGTTTCCTCTGACTCCCAAACAAAGGCCCCACCTGGCACCAATCCTTCGAGCGGATTCATGTGCGTAAAAGCCCTCGGGTCACAACAGAGCACGACGTTAACGTGATGCAAGTCGCAGTTAACGCGGATGCGCTCTGGCGCCGCCACTAGGAAATACGATGTTGGTGCTCCCTTCTTTTCGGAGCCATACTTCGGATTAGCACTAACATGCACCAGTTCGTTCAGACGGCCAGACTCATCATAGGATTTCTCTCGCTCAGCCACGTAACGACCAAGCTCACCGATAATCTCCCCTAGGTTCTTGCCGGTTGTGATCATTCCCCAGCCGCCGACCGAATGGAGCCGCACAGCGATCGCACCTTCAGGCAGTAATGACGGCATCTCGGCAGACTTGACCTCGTAGGGATGATCGATGCCGAGCACAAAGAGGGTTTCACCGTCCTCTGCCCTTCTCCCATCGGTCCGAGCTCGACTACCGATGGCGTACTCATACGCACCAAGAATCGCCTCAGGACGGAAGTCCCGAGAGCCGAGACCATAGACTCCACGGAAAAGCCTCGGCATCTGCTCCACTGACATCGCTGGCAGGTGCTGATGCGTGGGCTGTCGACCATTTTCCAGCGCCTTCTCAAGTGCAGTCCGGACATCTCGGGCCAGCGGGTTATCGCCTGCCATAGCCTCGTCAGTCCGCTCCAGGATGATTACGTTCTTTCTGCCGACCAAAGCATTGATAACTGCCGCTTCGGGGAACGGTCGTAGCACGTTGAGATGGAATGACCCTACCTTCTCGCCGCGAGACCGCAGCAGGTCGACCGCTGCCTCAACGTTCTCGGCAGCCGAGCCGAGAGATAAGTACACCGTCTCGGCATCGTCGGTTTCATACCCAGAAATCAGACCGTAGTAGCGGCCGGTGAACTTGCCAAACTCTTCGTAGGCTTCTTCAAGCATTGGAAGAATCGATTCCACGAAGTTGTTCCGACGGGCGACGACGCCCTGCATGAAGTGTTCCTGGTTCTGCACCGGACCCAGTAGAATCGGGTTCTCCAAATCAACCATCCGCGGTACCCGACGCCGTGTCGGGCCAAACAACAGACGCTGCGTTTCAGTCGGACACTCGATAATGTCTTCAGCATTACCCAGATACTCACGGATCAAGTCGGCCTCGTGCATGTAGAAGGTCCGCTCTAAATGCGACGTCAAGAAACCGTCCTGAATGTTCATTCCTGGCGTGAGAGACAACTCGCAGACTCTGCGCAGGATCAACGCCTGGTCGGCCGCCTGTTGGGCGTCCTTCCCGAAGACCATGGTCCAGCCAACATCAAGGACCGCATACACATCGTCGTGGCCACAATGCACATTCAGCGCGTGTTTGGTCAGCGCGCGCGCGGCCACTTCCAACACCATCGTCGAAAGCTTGCCCGGGGCGTGGTAATACTGCTCGCTGGCGTACACGACGCCCTGGCCTGAAGTGAAGTTCACAACCCGGCGGCCGGTAACCGAAAGAGCAGTGGCTCCACCCTGTGCGGCGTGCTCGCCTTCCGCCTCTATGGCCAGCGTAGACCCGCCAAACACGTTGAGCTTGCCTTCAGCAAAATACTGCTGGTAGAGCTCGCCCATCTCGGTCGAAGGCGTGATCGGAAAGAACACACCGCCGTCAGTCAGGCGAGCCTCTGTGTAGTAGCTCACCAACTGATTGCCGTTCGTCGTAATCCGGATACCCGGGTACTTCGGTGTTTCGCTCACCTAAATTCAATTTCTGACGGCTCCACGGGCGTCCGGATGCATACCCGGACCCGCTATCGTAAACCGTCCCGCTCAGAGGGCCGCACGCCGACGGGCTGGCCGCTCGTTACTGGCAGCCGTCAGTTTCCACTATGAAACCAGTGCCATTAGGACCGGAAACCACAATGAAACCGCTAAACATCCGTGCGACTAAGGCAGGATGCCGTGTTCAACGTGCCCTCATGGTATCGCCGACCAATTTAGTCGGTCAAGTGCGCACGATCAGGGGTCAGGTCGAGCACCGGCGAGTGCCCTATAATCGCCTTGCTCACACTATTAGGAAATAATGCGCTATGTCGGGAAGTTATTTACTATCGATATTTGGGAGACATCATGAGTGCACGTAACTCGAACGCTAATTTCCAGCCGATCGACCGGGTATCTCGACGCCATTTCTTATGTGGTTCTATGACAGTACTTGCGGCTGGACTGTCAGCAGCCCCGCTCCACTCAAAATCGCCATTTTCCGAAAGTCCACCTGAAACTGAGCCACAGTCCTGGCGCGAACGTCTCGATTCATCTGGCGGCCTCGACGACGCTTACTGGGAAAAAGTTCGCCAGGAGTTCAACATCGTTGATGGTATCACCTACATGAATAACGGCACGATGGGTCCGGTGCCGAGGTCAGTCGTTGAAGCCCAAACACGCTATCTGATTGATATAGCTGCCGATCCACGTATCGGTGGATGGAACCGAGTCGAGCCAGTCCGCGAAAAACTCGCAAGATTCGTCGGTGCAAACGCCGACGAAATCGTCCTGACCAGAAGTACAACCGAGGGAATGAAGATTTTCAGCCGTGGTCTCGACCTTGGACGAGGGGACGAAGTGCTGATGTCATCGCACGAACACCCGGGTGGCTATGGCCCTTGGCGTGCACGGGAGGACCGGGACGGCATAATCGTCAGAACGGTCGATATTCCTGCCCCACCTAACAGTGTCGATGAAGTAATCGACATCTGCGAACGAGCACTCCGTCCAGAGACCCGCGTCCTCGTGGTGAGCTACCCGATCTTCGTTACCGGGCTATTGATGCCAATTAAGGGATTAGCGGAAATGGCGCACCGGCATAATGTGCTGCTGTCAGTTGATGGTGCACACGCACTTGGAATGCTCGATCTGGACCTCCATGACATGGGCTGTGACCACTTCACGACGGCTGGCCAGAAGTGGCTCCTCGCCGGCAGCGGTACCGGCATGGCCTACTTCAGCAATGAGATTCAAGACAGGGTGTGGAGTGATGTGGCGTGGCCGTTTCCACTACAGGGTGCCAGGAAGTATGAATCCTCAGGCCAGCGTCACCTACCGTCTGCACTCGGTATGGGCGACGCCCTCGATTTCCAGCTCGCAATCGGTAAGACGAACATCCAGACCCGCGTCCGCCAGTTGGCAAAGCGCCTGAAGGATGGACTCAGGGATCTTCCGGCGGTGGGCTTGGGTACGTCGGGGTCTGCTGAGATGAGTGGCGGGCTAACGACCTTCTACATCGACGGCGTGCCAAAGGCTAATATTCAACAGGCGCTAATGGACCGGGAAGAAATCTATTTACCTGGGAGTGGCCTAAACGACTTCGCCTGTCGAGTCTCGACCCACTTCTACAACACGGCCGACGAAGTCGATCGTGTAATACAAGTGATACAACATATTGTGGAAAATCGAGCCGATTACGCCAGGGTGGGCTAGGCCGAATTAGAGGCTCATCGAACGCCCGCCTGCGCGTACTACCCGCAGGTTGTTCCGATGGACACGTCCGCCTCAACCGCCCACTCGCGAGTTGGACGACGCCTACCACCGTCTGGCATTGCGTCCTGCACGCAGATAGCACCATCTGAACAGGCGATCGTAACCCCCTCCTCGCCCACAGCGACTACTGTGCCCGGGACTCCACCAGCCTCCCCCACCATCCGTGAGTCATACAGCCTTACCATTGAACCAACAACGGTCGTCCAGGCCCCGGGCTGCCGACAACTACCCCGGATGAAATTGTGCACGATTTGCGCTGGCTTGGCCCAGTCAATCTCCGCCACATCGCCCTCCCAAGGCGCTTCATAAGTGGCTGCGCTTTCGTCCTGAGCAAGTCGAGGGGCCGTACCGGCTGCAACTAAGTCAACCGCGTCAGCCAACGCATCAACCCCCAGCGGAAAAAACCGCTCACGATACAGGCTATTTACAGTGTCGTTCTCTCCAATCGGGAAGCGTTTCTGTAGCAAAACCGGCCCTGTGTCGATTCCCTCGTCAACCCAGAAGATCGTCAGCCCAGTCTCAGTATCACCCTGGAGTAATGCGTGGTTGATGGCACTCCGACCACGGTGTTTCGGGAGCAGACTTGGATGATATTGAATTGTCTTACGAGAGGGATAGTCGAGAATACGCATTGGGATGATCTGTGTGACAAATGCCATGACGTTTAGTTCCGGTTCAGTCGCGGCATACCCCTCAAACGCTTCCTCGTCAGTATTTCCCTTCCGTTGCCACCGCGTGGGCTGGACCAACGTAACGCCATCGCGACGAGCAGCCTCGGCGAGCGGGTCAGGTTTGCCTTTCTCCATCGGGCCGTAGACACCGACAATCGAATGTCCTCGTTCTCGCAAACGCTCATAGACTGCCGCACCAAAAGGTGCCTGACCAAAAAGACCGATTCGCATAGTTACCTATTTCACCGGCGTAGCACCGCCGCATATGTTCCCACGAAAGAACCGGTAAGGATAGCACACGCGTTAAGGGATCACTCGTTGCGCATTTTTGCTATCATACGAACGGTCGTCGACCGGTAGAAGCCGCGCGGAGGCACTTTGATGCGAACCCCCTCAGCTTTCTTGGTTGTCTTTGCAACCCTAACTCTGCAGTCAGTGCCAGGAGCATCTCAAGTTACGGTCCAGTCATCCCCCATCCCACCATCAAGTCGGGACATTTCGACCAATGAGGTACTGCCGCTTGAGCAATTCTCTCCAGCCTTCCTTGGTATGTACCGGAAGGTCATGGAAATTGAAGACGAGATTCGGAAGCACACGGACCGTTATAACCTGCACTATGACCTCGCGCGCGCCGTCTGCCTGTACGAGTCAGGAGGGAATGCCGGACTCTCATCAGGGCCAGGTGCCAGAGGTTATTTCCAGGTCATGCCGGCTACCTTTCGGTCGTTGCGCGTCGATACAAACATCGAGGCTGGCGTGAAGTATCTAAGCATGATGGTTAAACAGTTTGATCGAGAGGATTACGCTGTAGCCGCTTATAACGCCGGGCCTGGCCGCATCGCTAGACGACGACCGATGCCTCTCGAGACGCTCCAATACGTCATCGGCGTGGGACACTTTCGAAATATTCTAATAACGCATGAGCAGTCTATCCGCCATCATGCCAACCAGTTACAGCTGACAACCGTCAAGGAGGGTGACGATTGGTGGCAACTCTCACAGCGATTAAACATCCCAATCGTTCAACTGCGGATGCACAATCCATTCTTAGCCAACCGACAACTTCGCGTCGGGCAACTAATTGCGTATCCGACCGTGGAACGCAACGATATTCTGGTAAAGATCGATGACGGCTTGGAATACATGAGCAGAATTGGTGATAACTACTTCAACATTGCATTCGCTCTCGAGGTGGACATTAACACCGTGCGGGACGAGAACGACCTCTGGCGATTACAGTCACTACCCGTGAACCTGCGGATGCGTCTGCCGACAGACTGGAAGGCCAGACACAAGGTGCACACCGTGCGCCGTGGGGAAACGATTCAATCGATCTCAGCAGATCTTAAGTCCAATCCATGGCGAATCATTAGGGACAATGAACTCTGGAACCAAGAGATTGGAACTGGAATGGTGCTACGAGTGAGGGAAGCGCCACCTAAGCCGACTTACCTCGTGCACCGCGTGACAGCAGGTGAGAACCTCAGTGTCATCGCGGGACGATACAGCACCACGGTTAGTGGAATACAGGCTGCCAATTCACTCGGCCGTCGGACACTCATACGCATCGGTCAACAGTTGCGCATTCCGACCAATGCTGCCACGGTCGCGCCCACGGCCACAACCGTTATACATCGCGTGACACGCGGTGAAACTCTGGCAGTGATCGCGCGACGATACGGCACCACGGTCAGTGCAATTCAGGCCGCTAACGAACTTGGGCGCCGGACACTCATCAATATCGGTCAGCAGCTGCGCATTCCGACCGTTGCTACCAACCAGTAGCTCTGAGCTACCTCACCCCTCCTGCCAAATCGTTGAGCAGCTGACGAGCCACGGCATCTCGCGGAGAGATCTCAGTAAACTTACGTGCAAACTCCAATGCTAATTCACGCGAACCGGCATCTCGGTGCATCGTAATCAACGCAATGAGCAGATCGCGGTCTTCCGGATGCCGCTCGTGGGCTGCCGACAACACCTCAAGCGCACCAAGCACATTACCGGTTGACTGCAGTGCAACGCCGTAGACATACACATATCGGCTTAGGTCGGGTCGACGCTCAGCTGCCGAACGCAACACCCGAAGAGCTTCTGGTAGTCGTCCTTGGCGAACGAGCAGTAGCCCGAGTGAATGCTCCACATGCGCGGGCTCCTCAGTCACCGCAAGTGCATCACGTAAAACCTGCTCACCTTCGGCCTCACGGCCCTGCTGTCGATAAAGATCAGCGAGGTTCAGATGCGCGGCCACGAACCCCGAATCGAGACGGAGTGCGGTACGGTAGGCACCCTCCGCATCGTCATAGCGGCCGAGCTGCACAGCAAGCACGCCAAGATTGAGGTGGGTTTCAGCCCGGTCGGCATTCGTTAATTGTGAGACACGATATTCTTCGAGGGTACTCGTTAGGGTAACGCGTTGACTATCTGATAACCGATCAAGGGGCACGCCCGCCAGCACACGAGCAGCTTCAAGTCTCACCGCTCGTACCGGGTCGGTTAGTAACGGCACCACCAACTCAGACCTCACCTCAGTCTGGACCAGTCCGAGTGTCGATACTGCGGCGGCACGTACAAGCGGGTCAGGATCAGTGAGTGCTCGCCGCACCACGAACAGGGACTCGGGAGTGAAGTCACGTTCCAGTAAAGAAAACGCGGTGGCCCGCACGATAGGCGGTATTACAGGATTATCGGCTAGACGGCGCAGAGCCTCGGCGGCACCTGGCAACCCTTGCCGACCAGCATAAATCGCAGTACCGAAGTGCGGTGCGGACGAACGGTCGGGCCCATACCAACCCTCGATCGCATCGGTGGACCACTGATTTGACTGATCTGTGTGACAGATGTTGCAGGCATTGGGCGTAGCGAGCGAGATAGATAAATCAGGACGTGGAATGCGAATGCTGTGATCGCGCCTCGGGTCAACGACCATGTATTGCGTAGCTGGCATGTGGCACTCGACACAGCGAGCACCAGGCGAGTCCACCTTATGAAAATGGTGTTCGGGTACATCGAACTTGGCCGGCAGATGGCAGCCGGCACAAATCGCATTACCAGTCCCCCGAACCTTGAGACTGTGGGGGTCGTGGCAGTCACTGCAGGTGACGCCTGCCGCGAACATTTTGCTCTGGAGGAACGAACCGTAGACATACACCTCGTCTAAGACCTGCCCATCCGGATGGTACAGCGGACTGTCGAGTAGGGCTGGTCGATGCGAGTCCATAAGTGGACGGCCGTAAACGTAGTCGTCCGTCAGGGCTGAGCGGCGGGAATGACATCTGGCACAGGTCTCAATCTCGACCCGGGAATTTCGGGGCGGCGTCCGCACAGCAACGCCAGATTCAATATCAAACACCCACGCCACGGGTGGTTCGTCCTTCAACGAAAGAGTCAATCCACTTGAGGGAATATCTGTACGTAACTCGCCATCAATCAGGGCCCGAGCCCAGGAAACATGCGCCGACGCAGGACCGTGGCACGATTCGCACGATACATCGATCTCCGCCCAAGTCGTTTCATAGCGGTTCTCGGCCAAGCGAAAGTTCTTGTCAATACTGGTCGAGTGACACTCTGCGCACATGTAGTTCCAATTTTGATTCGGGCTGGTCCAATGTAACGGGTCGTCTGGAGCGATCTCTTCATCGGGGTACAGATGGAACCATCGCTGGCCACCAGCGTCGGCGGGACGCGAATCCCACGCGAGGCTCAAAGCCTGGAGACGGCCGCCGGGAAACTCGACGAGGTACTGCTGAAGCGGATCAGCCCCGAACGTATAGACCACCGGATAGTCTTGGAGAATCCCATCCGGACCCTCGGTTTGCACAATGAATTGACTGTTCCGCTCAAAAAACGTCGACGTGATGCCAACCTGCGTGATCGTTACACCACTAAAGTCGCCAAGGATGGTCTCAGCACTCGCAGGTTGCATTGATAAATCGTGATGCGAGTCTTCCCAGAGCTCGGTTTCATCTGCATGGCACGATGCACACACCTCTCGACCAACAAACGTTGCAGCTGGGCCACCCGTGCCGTCATCGTGCGACCTGCCTCCCCCAGATTCTTGTGCAGCACAGCCTGAGGTCAACCCCGCCAGTCCGACAAACATCAGAACTGCGACCGGTGGGTTAAGCGTTCGAGACCAATAGTTAGTAAGATTCGGCACTCGTGTTGCGATTGGCTTGCTGCCGTTTGGCCCGCTCCACCATCCGCCGGACATCGGCCAGTAGTTCTTTGGCATCGTAGACAATGCCATCCTTTATCGTGTACCGCACCCCACCCACGCGCTCAGTTAACCCCGTCTCATCGTTAAGGCGCTCTGCACCGGTACCGTAGAGCACCTGAAAGTTTTCCAGTGGATTCTCATCAACGATTACGAGGTCTGCGAGAAGTCCTGGGCGAATGAGACCATACTCAATTGATACACCTTTTGGCTCGTGTAGCGTCTCAGCACCATTCAGCGTGGCCGAACGGATGACTTCAAGTGGGTGGAAGCCGGCCTCTTGAAGCAACTCGAACTCACGAATGTAACCAAAACCGTAAAGCTTATAGATAAAACCTGAGTCTGAACCAGTAGTCACGCGGCCACCCTGGTTCTTGAAGTCATTTAAGAAGGACATCCACACCCTAAAAAAATTCTTCCAAGCAACCTCATCATGCGTGGTCCAGTAATACCAGTAGGCCCCGTGGTTTACCCGGCTGGGTTCAAAGAATTCCCACTGCGACGGCAACGTGTAGTCGTCATGCCAATCAGCGTTGCGCGCCCTCATAACATCGCGTCCCGCTTCGTAAATCGTCATCGTTGGATCCAGCGTAGTACCTAAGTCGATGAACTCTCGGATGAGTGCCTGCCATTCGTCGCTACCACGTGGGTGGATCTGGTTCCACAGGCGCGCCACCTGACCAAAGCGATCTTGCTCGTTACTCTGGTTCTGGGAGGATGGCCAGTTCTGCACCGTGAAGTCCTTCAGTAAAGCTTCGAAGAGTCCGTAGTAGTGAGTGACGGTACCCAACCCTAATCGAGCCGCATCAATGGCATTCATTCGCCCCACACCACTCTGGCCTAAATGCGCCATGGTGCCCATGCCGTGCTGCCTAGCTTCGTCAATGAGGGCTGCCATAATCGGAGGATCGTAGGAACCCAATTTAAGCCCTTCGACACCTTTCGCAGAAGCCCATTGCACCCACGCACGTGCTGTTTCAGCGGATCGGATTAGACCACCATCCCAGCCCTCGCCTGTTCCGGGACGACCGTATGCCACGATCCGAGGCGCAACGATCTCATTACTACGACTGCGGTCACGCTCTCGAAGAACCCAGTCACGCGCACCCCCACCAGCATCCCGGACAGTCGTTACCCCATGTCCCATCCAGAGCTTGAAGGTGTACTCCGCTTCGGGGGCCTTGGGTACACCACCGATGTGCGTATGCAGATCGACAAACCCAGGCATTACATACATTCCATGGGCATCGATCTCGCTTGTCGCATTCTGCGGACGACGGGCATTATTAATTGGTGCACCTGGCGTACCCACGCCACGAATTTCCGTAATCCTGTTTCCTTCGATGACAAGGTCCATGGGGCCCTGCGGCGGCGCGCCGGCTCCATCTATCACTACGGCACCCCTTATGATTAGCCGTTCGAAAGGTCCAGCACCCTGGTCTTCGCGGTCAGGAGCCGGAATCATTTCCGCGACATCTTGAGCCGACGTCGTGACACCGACCGTAAAGCTGAACACACTCAAAGCAGCCACCGACCATCTGATCACACTCATGGAGTCTCCTCGAAAAAAAGTCTGCTCATCCTGCCATCTCTCCACCTTCTAGCGCCGAGAGAATTTGGATTTGATCGCCGCTATGTAACGGTGTCATCAACTCCTCAGAACTTAACTGCCGGCCGTTAAGGAAAACAACCATGACCGGATTCAACTCAGGGCCAGAACGCCACACAAGCGACTCTAACTCGGCATGCCGAGCCGTTAGAGCCAGTAACGCCGCTCCCACGGTCTCTCCTTCCAGTTCAACGTTTTCAGCACCACCAATGCGCTCGGCGAAGAGGGCTGGAAAGGTGACCGTCACGCTCATAGCGTAGCCATCTCAGGTTCAAAAACCTCCCAGACTTTCTGTTGGAGTTCCGCAAAGAACTCACGAGTAAGAAAGGCTGGGGTTCTAACGTTGGGGTTCGGATTATCGAAGGCCTCGGCAGGCAATGTATATTCCGCGTGCTGATAGCCCTGCTTACGCTCTATCGCCAAACCGCGGAGGTAGGCGCGACGTACGGCTGCAAGAAGGTCCTCCAAGGGTATGTCTAGACCACCTTCGACCTGTACGGCTGCAATCGCCATCTTCTGTCCCATACCAGCAAACTTACAGGTCCCCAACAAATCGTCACGCACCTGAAGCAGCCCTTTCTGCGTGATTGCCTTCACCCAGTAGTCCATCGACGTATCGCCCTCTAGGACGAGCGACATGAAGGTGCCCATAGTCATATGGCCACCAGCGATTGCCCAAGGATATCCAGGGTTCGTTTCAGGTAGATAGGCGGGCAGTTCTAATCCCTTCACGTGCATCGCATAGCCAAGGTCACCAGTCTTCACCGACAGGCGCTTGACCCCGCGTCCCACGTCGGGCATCAGCCCGCGGCCGGCCCCATCAATCAACTCAATAATCTTATCGAAGTCACCGAACCGCGCACCGTTGCACAGCGGAGCGTCCGGATGTCGCTCGTTGTAGCCAAGCACATACCCTACCGTCGTGCCGCATGAAATTGAATCCATGCCGAGGTTATCCACGAGCTGGACGAGCCGCCAAGCCTGCTCACCATCGTGGATACCGAGGTTGGTTGCGAGCAGGTTCAGTGGTTCGTAATCGAATTTCGCCCGAAAGGCGCCGCGTTTGCCGTCATCAGTTCTCTCATAAATGTTCTTGTGGCAGTTGATACCACAGCGGTAGCACGACTCCGCCTTGATAAAAAACTCCTCCTCGAGATTCTCACGAAATAGCTGATCCACAGCACCATCGGCCTTAGGGCGGAAGTTGTTTTGCGGTAAGGCATGGAACTTATCCAGAATCGGAAAATTCGACCACGTGCCACCAAGGCCACCCTTGCCAGCTTCTCGAAACTTAACCGAACCTGGACCAGTCGAGATTTTCTTATTAAGTTCCTTGACCTCTGGAGCTAGCTTCGTCAATTTGTCCTTCGATTGCGCCACAAGACCAATCAAATTCTTTGACCCCATGACCGTGCCCATGCCACCGCGACCGGCAAAACGGCACTTGTCGTCACCAGACTTCAATTCGTTTTCGGTACTAAGCGCCACCGCTGCAAAGTAGCAATTCTCATAGGCTTCGCCGGCCGGTCCAATCACAGCGAAGTGTGCGTCTGCGTAGTCTTTCTGCAGCGCCATAATCTTGTCGTGCGTCTCCATTCCGAGAAGAGCCTCAGCAGACTTCAACGTGACCTGGGGTCCGTCAGGACTCTCCTGAATTACGATCAACTGCGGGTGACTTGACCGTCCCTCAACTACAATCTCGTCAAGGCCAGCCCACTTCATCTTCGAGCCGAACTTGCCACTCGCCGCAGACCAAATAGCTGCAGGCAATCCTTTGTCGGAGTACTTGAGCGGACTATAGGCAGAAAAGTAGGTCCGCAGGCCGGTCATCACGTTCGAACCAGTCAGTAATCCAGTATTGATAACGAGAGGATTGTCAGCACCGAGAGCCTCAGCAATGTCCCTGGTCATCAACATCTGAAACGAGCGTCCGAAACCGCCCAGCACGTCCTCGAGATTACGGCACGGAACCTCCTTGACGTCGATTATCCCAGTATCAAGGTTGATCGTCGCTCGCGTGTACCACACTTTCTGGGGATCGAATGTCGTGCCGCTATTCGAATTAGCATTCCGCATAAATACCCCGTCTCGTTATTGATGAAGGCCTTGTCGACCACTACAAGAAATCATAGACCTTCCGACTCCATTCTCACGAACATTCACAAGATTTTGACGTCAATACCCGTCCATTCTAGCAGTTCGTTCCACTCGACCGAGAACCGGTCTCGTGGCCACAACAATTCCAACCACAATGATTACTGTGCCAACAAGTGACTGCGATTCTATCGTCTCGCCGAGTAGTATGTAGCCCAGTGCGATGGCCACCACAGGAAAAACGTAGGTAACGAATACTAGAGTGCTGACCGCGAACTGTTTCAAGAGGGTGTAAAAGATTACAAACGCGGCAACGGACCCAAACAGAGCTAAATACAACACCGTTCCGATTGCAGTTCCCGTCCAGCGCACGGAAGATAGATCCTCGGTCAGCACTGAAACCACGAGTAGTGCGCCCGCCGCATAGGTCATCGGTAGAGCCGTTAAGTTGTACGGATGAAGGTGCTGGCCCCACCGCTTGATACCCACCAAGCTGATAGCAGCAACAAATGGTGAAACTAGGGTTACGGCGACAGCCAACTCGCTCATGCGGTCGGGAAGTTGCAGATCATCTTTGAAGATAAACAGAACCCCAACGAACCCAAGGGTCACACCAAGCAGCTTACGCAGGGTAATCGGCTCCGACGCCAACACGAAATGTGCCAACAGCATGACAAAGAGTGGATTCGTAGCAAACAATACGGCGCTAAGTCCGGCTGGAATGTATTGTTCGCCCCAGTACACGACACCGTATGACAGACCAATTCCAACAATGCCATGACCAAGCAATCCCAGGTGAGCACGACCGCTTCGGGGCAGACGTACCCCTTGCAACCAACTCAACCCAAACAGGACGATACCGGATACTAGAAACCTAGAGCCGGCACTCAGAAACGGTGGAAGTGTCTCGAAACCGATCTTGATAATCGGCCAAGTCGACCCCCAGATTACACACAGGACAACGATCAATAGAAACGAGATCGGTCGAGACATCAACTTTCTTGATGTGGCTACTTATCAGTGATGGATAACATGCGGCCGACAACCTCTTTGAGGCACTTTGCGGCAACCATTGCAGTAACGTCGTTTACATCGCGGACCGGGTTGTACTCCACGATGTCCGCTCCGATCAGCGGCCCTCTGATCGACTGGACCACTCCCAAGACATCTCGAACGGACACACCGCCTGGCTCATAGTGCGATACGCCGGGCACGAACGATGGATCGAGTACGTCCAAGTCGAGTGAGAGGTAGACCGGGCCATCCAACTCCGTTACGACACTATCCCTCCACTGTGCCACCGTGACTACCTCAACACCGAACCGCTCCACCTGGTCTTTTTGGTGTGGAGTCGTTGTCCGGACACCCATTTGCACTAGCCGGTGGACCAGACCCTCCTCCATAATCCGTGCGAATGGGCAGGCATGAGAGAGCCTATCTCCGTCAAATTCATCGTAAAGGTCGTGATGGGCGTCGAGATGAAGCACGGTAAACCGGTCGCACTGCTTCGCGATCGCCCGAATAATTGGATACGTTACAGCGTGGTCGCCACCTAACGCGACCATCCGGTCGCCACTCTCTAATAGCTCGGACACCCCTTGTTCAATCGCGACAAAAGCGGCCGTGCCAGACGGCAACGACAGGTCGCCAAGATCTCGAAACCGTGTCTCGGCGCTGAGGTCGTATCCGGATTCGGTGATGAGATTCGTCGAGGGCGAATGCAACGCCTCACGAATCTTAGGCGGCGCTTGAGCGGCGCCACGTAGAAATGTCGAACTCTCGTCAAACGGAATACCGAGAAGGGTAATGCCCGATTTTTCAGAAGTCATCAGTTCACTATCTGGGCTGAAAGTAGAATCGCTAAGAAAGAGTTGATCGGACGGCCCAAAGACGGGATTATAGCCGACACTCGCGGAACCATTCATTTCATTGGCAACACTGAGGGGCGGAGGAGTTCATGAGAAACACAACTAAGAACTGGTCGAGGCGTAAGTTCCTGACATCAGCCGGGGCGACTCCGTTAGTAGGCGCGCTCGCAAATGGCTGTGCTACTCCCCCTGAACCAACGACCGCTACCGAAAAGATCTACGATCGCTTGAACGTTAGGCCGTTTATCAATGCCGCGGGAACCTACACGGCACTGTCGGCTTCGCTGATGCCACTTGAGGTTAAAGCGGCGATGGCTGAGGCCTCCCAACAGTTTGTATCCCTTAANGAATTACANGCCGCGGCCGGNGCGCGNATTAGCCGANCTCGTNGGGGTGGAGGCAGCACTCGTCACTTCGGGNTGCGCTGCNGCCTTAACCCAAGCTACTGCGGCCTGCGTCTGCGGACGGGACCANGACGCTATCCGGCAGGTGCCCAATACCACNGGCCTGAANAACGAAGTNATCATNCAGCGTTCCCACCGCTTCGGCTATGACCATGCNATCCGGAACGTCGGGGTTNACTTGGTAGAAGTTGAAACGCGTGCAGAAATGGAGGCCGCGGTNAGTGCCAAAACGGCGATGCTNTTTTTTCTCAACGTGACAAATNATCTCGGCCANATCCAACGAGAGGAATTCGTTGAAATTGGCCGNCAGNCTGGAATTCCCACACTCATCGATGCGGCNGCCGACCTACCGCCCGCCGACAANCTNCAGGCTTTCACACGACTAGGCTTCGACCTTNCCGCATTCAGCGGAGGTAAAGGNTTNCGCGGACCGCAGTGTTCNGGCCTGTTACTGGGTCGACCGGACCTCATCGAAGCCGCCTATTTAAACGGGTCGCCCCACGGGAACTCGATTGCTCGCCTAGCAAAGGTCGGCAAAGAAGAAATCGTTGGATTGATGNGCGCTGTCGANCTGTACCTTGAAAANGACCATGAAGCGGAGTGGGCCGAATGGGAAGCGCNGGTCCGNGCAATTANNGACGCCGTCGCCAATATTCCNGGGGTTGAGGGNGAGCAGTTTGTCCCTNAAATCGCCAACGAAGTTCCACACGCGGGTATTACGTGGGACCCNAACCGCATCGCGTTGACGCGAGGCGAAGTTGCCCAAGCNTTGCGTGAGGGTCATCCGCGCATCGAACCACGTCCGAGTGCAGANGANGCNTATCGACTCGANATNGGTGTCTGGATGATGNAGCCCGGCGACCACGAAATAGTAGCTGGTCGTGTTGCCGACATTCTGACCCAAGCCTCCAACACCTAGCGCAGGTCAAANAGACTGTTCAGGGCTCACCAGCACCCNGCCAGGGGGTCCCGGCACGGCCGTTCAGGTCCCANACGACCCGTCCGCCNCGTANTGTTAACTCGGCTTCAAGCTTTNGGTCACCTGNAAGCGTCTGACCAACAACATCCAGAAAGCCAAATGNACCGTGCCGGATGCCGAGTACCGCCACNTCGGCCGGCGCGCCGACACCTAGGTGACCAAGGTCCTCTCTGTCGATGACCCTNGCTGCNTGCCACGTCGAACGGTCAATCACATCGGNNAGAGACATCCCCAAATTAAGGAACTTNGACATAACATTNAGCATGTCCTTCATNCCGCCGTTCATACTGCCACNGTGAAGGTCCGTACTAATCGTGTCTGGCGGAAACCCCTGNCGCATAGAGGGTACGGCTTGATCGAATCTAAAGCTCCCTCCTCCATGTCCGACGTCGAAAAGTACTCCCCGTTCACGCGCCTCGAACACAAATGGCCTCAGGCGCCCTGCCGCGTCNACNAGTGAAATTCGNCCATCGACNTTGGCATAGGCGTGGGTCAAGAAGTCTCCTGGCCGAAGATGCTCAAGGAGAAGTGACTGNAGTGACAGAGGCGGCTCATGGCCACCAAAATCGACCGCGACTGGAACGNTAGCTAGACGACCTGCTTCCACAGCCCTATCGACCGGGTCCCANTCCTCCCCGAAATAGTGCGCCACCTTTACACCCACCACGATCTCTGGAAACTGGGTCGCACGCATTGCGGTGAGCTTCGAGTCCATATCAGCAAGATTCTGCTCGATNGGCCCACCNTTCATCCCATTCCCTACAATNTTNAGNAANGCCAAGACTCGTGTCTGGGATCGGTCAACCACCTGTTCCTTGAACTGGATGAAATTTCGCCAGCCTGATCCGCCTAGGTCCACCACAGTGGTTACCCCTGACCGAAACGAAAAGGCGTCGGGCTGTACCGCACTATAGCCGTCACTTAAGTACGAGTCCGGTGTGGTCCCGTAAAACACATGCGTGTGCAAATCAACAAGACCCGGCGTCACGACGAAACCAGTCGCATCGATAACGGTGACGGCACGCGCAGGACTAATGGTAGCGGCGATCTCGGCAACACGACCATCGGTAATTCCAACATCCATGACAGCATCGATCCCGTTTCGAGGGTCGATTACCCGGCCGCCACTGATCACCAGGTCCAGTGATTGAGCACCCGTCGTGCTAGCGCCCAGGAGAAGGAAGAATAGAAATACAGCAATGCCTCGAATTTGCATGACTCCTCCAATGAACAGACTATTCCTAGTCCTAGAACACATCGAAATCCTGACCGCTAACAAGAGGCCCCGCATAACCAGCTNAGCGCACCTCTTCGACTAACTCCTCGTCGCTGACTCCAAAATAGAGNTGATGGTAAAGCACTAANGTTCCCGGNCGAGCCGTGTTCGCAACCCGCGCCACCTGCGCGGGAGAGGTATGGGCGGCGCGATGATAACGCTGCCAATCTTCCGTCCGACGAGATGGAGGGTCTGGTCCAGCGGATAGGCCTCGTTCAGAAAACACTTCGTGGAGAAGGAGGTCGGCACCACGNGCGTGTTCGACGAGGCTGTCACAGTAAGTTGTGTCNCCCGAGATTACGATTACCCGATCGCCCGTTTCGAAACGATAGCCGTAGGCCTCCTGCTGTTCGTGGCAGACGGGAAAACCGGTAACCCGTACCCGCTCATCCTCAAATTGGAATGTCCCATCGATCTCATGGACCTCTGAGTTGTANCCATGAGTTANCACAGGCTGTAACCCTTCAGTCCGGACTCTAATGTCCNCAGCGTANGCTGCACGTAACCCATCGGTCAGTGCTTTGAGTCCTGATGGGCCGTAGGCTACAACCCGATCTTCTCGNCGCCACCAGAGCGCCCAAAGAAGGTCCGCGTAATCAAGCACGTGATCACTGTGGAGATGGGTAAAGAATANGCGGTTCGGCCAAGCTAAAGCTTCNACACCCTGCTGCGCCGCTTCGACCGTCCGGAGAAAAGCGCCNGGTCCNAGATCGACGAGGTAGGCAACNCCCCCTGTGATGATAGCGACCGATGCCCCAACNTTATTCTGGTCGAGAAACGGCGTNCCGCTNCCAAGAAGAATGACTTGGGTACGTGNTGGGTCGACCGGTTGGAGCACTTGGNCCGAAACCACCGCCTGCANCCCGANCGTTGNCGAAAAAAGTCCTGTCGCTACTGCTAANCCTACAAGCAGGGTTCGGATGTNATGTCCCTTGCACCAATCTGTAA
Source organism: Acidobacteriota bacterium (assembly GCA_002730735.1). Classification (GTDB taxonomy): domain Bacteria; phylum Acidobacteriota; class Vicinamibacteria; order Vicinamibacterales; family UBA823; genus UBA11600. The sequence goes on from PCAU01000010.1 coordinate 134,632, forward strand.
CTAGCAATACCACCTCCTGAAAGTGNGTCGGCANCCGTGTAANTATGCTTCGTTCCAATAAATCANTCGGNGGTTTACCCATNTAGACGCNCTCACCGTAGGAGTATAATGANCNNCCNTATGGTAAGCCACNGTGATTAANCTTCGCNTGNNGTTTNGNCNNGACGATTTCTAGGAGAACACAATGCAGAAGCANGCGTGGNTGGTGNTCNTGGGNGTGCTCCTAACCGGAATCATNGGCNNCTCTCAATCNCGTGAGATCGCGGATGAGACCGATTTTGAAGCGGCCATGAAAGACNTCGGGAAGAATTTCGGTGCCGTGCGCTCNGCNATGGAAGCACGGGAGGGTGAGNCGGTGGCCNGCGGAGCTGAGAATCTNGTNAGNATCTTTGAGGGCGTCGAGGCCTTTTTCTCGGCACGTGANCTCGAGCATGGTGTGACCGTGGCNGGNCANGCCGNACAGGCNGCCGCCGACATTAAATCNGCGNTCGACAACGAGACNTTCGGCGAACTCGTTGGNGCNAGGGACCGTCTCGGCGCCACCTGCCNGTCGTGCCACACTGAATANCGCGAACAAGTTGAAGAAGGTGGCTNCCGCTTCAAGNCNGGANTTCTCTAGCNAATCNNCCAANANTACTTTTTGTGCCCGAGCCGGGAACCTACTGAGAGCAGGTGTCGACTTTGANTGNCCTGCTAGTCGTTGGTGTGNCTTGACTNTATCCAGAAATAGTATTAACTTCTTTATCCGGATTTACGGATGAATGNCTAAAAACAGCNTTGCTATTCTGAACCACATGTCGGCGCTCGCNGAGCCAACACGAACNCGGGTTCTGNTGATACTGGAACGGAANGAGCTCACNGTCTCAGANCTNTGCACCGTCCTGCAGTTACCACANTCGACGACCAGTCGCCATCTTCGTNCGCTCTCNGATTCGGGATGGATCACGGCACGNGCGGAAGGGACGAGNAACTGGTACTCGATGCTCNGGAACGGTCTAGACACCGCNGCAGAACAACTGTGGAGACTCGTAAGGGAGCAGGTCTCGGTGAGCTCNACCGCCGNCCAGGATTATCATCGACTCGAAGGAGTCCTTACCGAGCGTCGNACAACGTCGCAAGAGTTCTTNAGTTCCTCAGCAGGCCAATGGGACAGACTGCGGGATGAANTATTTGGAGAAAGTTTCCACTTTCTCGCATTNCCAGGCCTNGNCAACGACGAGTGGACNGTCGGCGACCTTGGATGTGGCACAGGCCAAGTGGCNACNTCTATTGCACCNTTCGTAAAGCGAGTGATNGCGATTGATAGCTCNATGGCAATGCTNNGGGCAGCAAANAAGCGAGTGGGTAGAACCAAGAATNTCGAACTCAGACGTGGCGAACTNGAATCTTTACCGCTCGACAACACCACGCTTGANGCAGCCACNGTGATGCTCGTGCTNCACCATGTNTCAGAACCNGAGCGGGTGTTTCTCTGAAATCGCNCGNGTCTTAAAGCCGGGAGGCCGANTNCTNATCGCCGACATGTTGCCCCATGACCGTGAACACTANCGGCATCAGATGGGCCACGTCTGGCTCGGGTTTTCGGATACACAAATNGAGAGATATCTGGAACNGTCAGGCTTCGNGCGCATCCGGGTGACAGCATTACCNACCGATGCGCGCGTCAAGGGGCCCGCGTTATTTNCGGCGACTGCTCACAAAAAGCATNAACCGTCGGAACGATCAANTAGNCGNANCANTTTTTTGGAGNACNCGATGACATCAATNGCTACCAAACAGGCNCANCCNTTCATCGAAGCCAAAGAAGTAGGCCGACTCCCCTTTCAAGGTCGCCGATTTGNCTCANGCTGATTTTGGNCGAAAGGAAATCCGCCTAGCCGAACAGGAAATGCCNGGGCTAATGGCNCTNCGAAAAGAATACGACGGTCAACAACCGCTTCAAGGTGCGCGAGTCATGGGTAGTCTGCACATGACAGTCCAGACAGCCGTCTTGATCGAAACCCTNANCGCCTTGGGCGCCGATNTTCGCTGGGTCTCGTGCAANATCTTTTCAACCCAAGATCATGCTGCTGCCGCGATTGCTGTGGGAANTCCCCAGACAGGTGGCACGCCAGANGATCCGAGGGGTNTCCCNGTATTCGCCTGGAANGGNGNNACGCTNGAGGAATACTGGTGGTGTACGAAACAAGCATTGCAGTGGCCTGACGGTTCTGGTCCGACACTAATCGTNGACGATGGNGGTGATGCAACNCTACTCATCCATAAAGGCTATGAATTCGAGCAAGTCGGAACAGTNCCGGACTTNAAAGTCGATAGTGACCCTGAAGAATGGGGCGTGATTCTAGACTTGCTTCGANCGATCCAGNGTGAGGACCAGAACTATTGGCGAACNATCGCCTCNTCAATTCAAGGNGTGAGTGAAGAGACNACTACCGGAGTCCATCGCCTGTATCAGATGATGGAGGCTGGCACCNTGCTCTTTCCNGCGATCAACGTCAATGATTCTGTNACGAAGAGTAAATTTGACAACGTGTATGGTTGTCGACACTCGCTCCCCGACGGNNTAGCAAGNGCAACCGACGTTATGCTCGGCGGAAAGACNGCNGTANTNTGCGGCTANGGTGAAGTCGGAAAAGGCTGCGCTCAAGCGCTACGNGGCCANGGCTGCCGNGTGGTGGTCACAGAGATCGACCCGATNTGTGCGCTCCAGGCAGNAATGGAAGGCTACGAAGTTGCAACNCTCGAAGACATGGTTGCAAAAGCCGATATCTTCATCACAGCAACAGGCAACTTTGACATCATCACCATCGACCACATGAGAAGGATGAAGGACAAAGCGGTCATCGGGAACATCGGTCATTTCGACAATGAAATCGACATGGCTGGGCTAAAACGAGCCGAGGNCGTNGAACGAATCAACATTAAGCCCCAGTANGACGAGTTTCGGTTCCCTGATGGCCACAGCATTATGCTGCTCGCCGAAGGACGACTACTCAACCTCGGTTGTGCAACGGGACATCCTAGTTTTGTGATGTCGGCCTCATTCACCAATCAAGTAATTGCACANCTTGAACTCCANGCAAATAAGGGTAATTACGAAAAGAAAGTCTACATGCTACCCAANGAACTGGATGAGAAGGTTGCCCGCCTACACCTCGATCACGTGGGTGTGCATCTGACCCGTTTATCANAAAAGCAGGCCGACTATATCGGCGTGCCAGTGGACGGACCATACAAGCCGTCTCACTATCGGTATTGATNCCCCGTTGGCCCNTCAAAAGCANGAGCCACGAGGNNNAGCNNGCTAGTGGGGCTCTCTTNCGGGTCTCACACCTCNGGACTTATGGTTCCGCTGGTTCGGCCGGCAATTCAAAAATAAGGTCGCGGAACACATCGGGTTCGTGAAAACTGTCGCCGNTCGGTGGNGACCACGCCGCAAACACCACATTCTCCGTCGGCCGGCGCTCTCCGTCTGGGCGCTTGATCCTAAACACATTAAACCGCCACCGGTNAGAAGACGCCGGCGGCAATACAATCGCTGACGCTGAAGGCAGTGACCGAAAACCCTCCCACGGTAGAAAAGCCACGGCGGTCCACCCCGCGGTCCGACCATCTCGATANTTATTCANCCGCACGTGACTCTCAAGNCCTTCAAGGTTCCANGCNAGGTCCATCTCNNTGTCCGGCATTCCGCTTACCATTCGAACGTCAGTGACCACATTGTTCGGGCTGATNTCAATCTCGGCGTAGTTTTTGCCCGACCGATCGAGATCTAAGAAAATCTCGACAACCTCCTCTTCCCAAATCGGATCATCGCGGTTCGTCATCGTGAACCACGGGTTCGGGTCCGTAGCATCAAACCGAACNTAAAGCCCCTCGTTGTTCCACAGCGCACGAAACTCGGTCTCATAGAGCGTCGGACCGTAATTGAAGTAGTGAGCCTCCCACCACGGTGATTCGTTGTTCAGAAGCGATGCAGTGGCCGCGCTAGTCCAAGCAACCCTGAATTCAGGAGTAACTACGCGCTGCCCCGCACTAATCATAGTGGCGCTAACCACAACCATCAGGCCGCCNCACACCGCACGTCCCATAGCTGCCTCCATCCATCNAGACTCTTCATTTCACACCTCAATCCCCAACACCCGTTCAGCATTCCCNTGGTANACCTTTCGGAGAATTGGCTCAGACANTCCAAGGCCNTAAATCCGCCACCGCCCCTGAGGTGGTATGGGTGCNGGCGCATAGTCGAAGTACTCGTCTTCGGTCTCAAGAAATCGGTAGTAGATCTCATACAAGGCTTCACCGAACACTTGCTGNGGCGTTTCGTCNCCTTCCGGNGCCGGAATCGCATCGGTACCAAACAGAATCCGATCCTGATAGGTATCGAAGAAACGGCGTGCTGCTCGAGGCTGGCGACCCAACTCGCCAATTCTGGCACCAATCTCCACGCANACATTCGNAAAACGGTCGAGCNTCTCCCCCACTGCTGAAAGATTCTCNGCCGAGTGGCCCACGTGTAGACCAATAAAACTAGTCCCGGGATGACGCGCGAACACCCGGTCCCGTGCAGCNAACAAGTCGGCATTGCTGGGAAAGTCCNCGCCATGGAACGACCAATCTGGATGTGCNTGCAATTCCTCGTAACGCTCATTGAAGCGATCGATCGGTAGAAAAAATGCTTCCGGATCGGACACGTGAATCGCAACGGGCATGTTGAGCGNNGCNCAGGTTTCCCACATCGNGTCAAANCGGGGGTCATCGATGGCAATGAGNGGGCCCCGTGTGATTTGTTCACGTAAGTACAGTCCAAGTGTTTTCGTGANCTTNAGCCCTCTCGCTCCAGCTGCGTAAGCCCGCTCAATCTGGTCAGCNTGAAAGGTNGGGTAATCCGGTGATGCCACGTGATTCCACGATGGCTCCGTAAAGCTGATGAACCGACCGGGGTGGGCCTCGTCAAACTCCCGCCGCACTTCCACNAACCCCTCACCGACTCCCCCGGTGAGNTTGACCATCGTCCGGACTCCTTTGCGGTCCATCACTGGCAAAATGTCGNCTGGNTCNCCAAATTTCCTGATTCGTTCACCGAACGGCTCCATNCCCANCGGCACCGCTGACCATGTGACATGCGTNTGTACATCGATCACTGGGAAGCGCGGCNTCTCAACNCGNGTTTCGGCCACGTGAAGCATGCCACGTGGCTCGAATTCTGAAAGCGCTATCGCCTCNTTCGTCGTGGTGGTTCCACCCGATAGGTCTTNCTCAACCGACCGTCCGCAAGCTGCACTGAGCGNAGAAANGCTNCCCGCCAGCCATTCTCGTCGACTCCATCCCATNGTTGTTCCTTGTCTCTATCTTCGNTCGANGNGGGTCACCCAACGACCTCGTTGAACACGCGCACATAATTGCCACCAAGAATTTTCTCGATCGTTGCCGGNGANTATCTNCGGGCATCTAAAGCCTCGGCCAGATGCAATAACCGTTTTGGATGACTGAGTTCAGGCACTCGCATATGCCGGATCTCCCAAGATAATTCAGGAAACTCATTTCGCCGNCGCTCAAAGCTNCGATTGTGATCGGCCACCTCGGTAGGACGCATCGCCGTCATATCAACGACATCTTGGTCGGTNCCGACACCCACNGCCTCTTCACCCCCTAAGTTAATNACGTGTTCAACGTGTGCGATGAAGTGGTCCATGGAAATCTCGGGGTCCTGAGTGAGCCAACCACTTTGGTTNTAAATNCAAAAAACGCCTCCCCGTTCCGCAAGGGCCCGGATATTGCGGTCGCTGACGTTCCGTCGATGAGGACAGAGTGCTAGACATCCGGAATGGGAATAGATGACCGGCTTTGTCGAGGCTAGAATGACATCGAGCGAGGACTGCTCGCCAACGTGGGAGAGGTCGACGATGATCCCGAGGTCTGCGAAAGCTTCGATCGCCTGGAACCCGAAACGGCTCAGCCCAGCGTTTGTCTTCTCCCAACAACTGTCCACAAGGTAGTTCCGACTCCCATCAGCAAGTTGAATCTGACGAACCCCAAGCTCTGCAAACGTGCGTAACTTTCCGAGGTCCCATCCAAACGGAGCAGCCATCTGGAAGCAGTAGATAAAACCAACGAGCCCCGCACGTTTCGCGGCGTTAAGTTCCTCGACCGTCGTGACCTTACGAAAAACATCGGGGTGGGTGGCTACGATCGTATCCCACGTAAAAATGCGGTGTTTAACCGCCGCAAACATGTTCTCCACTTGGCTTAATTCGGCAAAATTTGAGGTCATGTTCATTGCCATCGCCGTAATTCCCGAAGTGCGCAGCGCCTCAATTTTGTCGTCGGTCAGGTACTGTACAAACGTGCGAGGCGGCGGTTCCATGGCAAAGCACATTGCATCGACCGCGTACGCACGAGCGTAGATATCTGCTGGTGAGTCGGATGGCTGCGCATTGGCCGAGGGCCTAGCTGACGCTCCAGCGATCGCGCCCACACCGACCGTGCCGATAAATTCTCGACGATTCATAGAAAACATCCTTTCGATCGAACTATGGGAAATAAGCGCCCCGACGCGCCACTACCAGTGCCTAGTATAGGTCAGCTTCCTGCTCCGGCCCGAAGCAACTCCGAGCTATAATGCCAGCTCTTGAACCTGCATCTCGGAGGTGCACATGCAATCAGGTATATACATCGCCGCATTGGCCGGTACCGTCATCGCCGTCGGTGTGATCAACGCTCAGTCGGGTCTCTCGGTGGCTCACGACTCCCGGACGTTTGAACTCCGCACTTACACGTCGGAGCCTGGCAAGCTCGAAGCCCTACATGCTAGGTTTCGGGATCACACGACCGCACTTTTTGAGCGGCATGGCATGACCAACGTCGGGTATTTCGTCCCAACTGACCGAACGGATACCCTTGTATACATCCTGGCGCACGAAAGTCGTCAGGCAGCAGAAAGATCCTGGCAGGGCTTCGGGAATGATTCGGATTGGCAGGATGCGGCAGAGGCATCTCGGGTAAATGGGCGACTGGTCGCAAACGTCGATTCTGTGTTTATGAGTGCAACTGACTATTCACTCCTAAAATGAAGACAGCGATAATGACTCCTCTGCGCCGCTACGGCATCTTCAGCCTGGTAGTCGTACTTATTGGGTGCCAGCCCCCATCACCAGAAGAACCGGGGTCACCAGCATTCGATGTGGTTGAAACTTCGATTATAGAGATTCACGCCGCAATGAAGGCCGGTGAGTTAAGTGCGAGGACTTTGGTCAACGCATATCTCGCACGCATCGAAGCATACGATAAACAGGGGCCAGCACTAAACACCATCGTGACTATCAATCCTCATGCACTGGCCCGCGCCGACGAACTCGACCAAGCATTCGAGGTATCTGGCCTAACAGGTCCACTCCATGGTATCCCCGTTATCGTAAAGGACAACTACGACACGATCGCTTTGCCAACAACTGCTGGTTCACTATCGCTGGCGGGGTCCATCCCGCCAGACAACGCATTCCAAGTTCAGCGAATCGTGGATGCTGGCGGCATCGTCCTCGCAAAATCAAACATGGCAGAGTTTGCTTTCTCTCCATATGAGACGGTCGGTTCAGCGTTGCCAGGTTATACACGAAACCCGTACGACTTAAGACGCGTTACCGCGGGGTCGAGTGGCGGCACCGCAGCGGCTGTGGCAGCAAGTATGGGGACCGTGGGCCTCGGCACTGATACCGGTAATTCAATACGCGGCCCGTCATCACATCAGAGTCTTGTCGGCATCCGCTCGACAATGGGATTGACGAGCCGGGACGGCATCGTTCCACTCAATCTATCCCGCGACATCGGGGGCCCGATGGCCCGAACGGTTGCCGACGCCGTCATCGTGTTTGACGTCATCGCCGGCACCGATTCTGCTGATGCCATAACCGAACAGGCCGACTCCCGTCGGGTGAATTATCGTGAGCTCTTGGAAGTGGACAATCTACAGGGCAAACGACTAGGTGTGCTCCGTGAGATGTCGGATGAATCCGCCGACCCCGAGGTTATTACTAGACTCAACGAAGCTATCGAGGACTTACGCCGACTTGGTGCGACGGTCGTTGACCCGGTCACGTTGCCTGAAGACGACGTAGCTGAGGAAGAGCGGTTGCCCTGCAGCTATTTTCGGTTCGACCTAGAGCAATATCTGACTAGTCTCGGCCCAGAAGCCCCGTTCAACACCCTGCAAGAGATTATCGATTCAGAAAAGGTCCATCCAAACATCCGTACACGATTGGAATCGGCCCAGGAAGCCGCTGACGTCCCAACGAACCAACCAGGATGTGCTCAACAGGCCACTAGAGACGAGCGTCTCCGGCACCGTGTCAGACAAACGCTTCAAACTAACCAGCTCGATGCATTGATTTATCCCACCTGGGACAATCCGCCGCGTCTGATTGGTGATCTAAACACTCCACACGGTAACAACAGCTTTCAGTTGTCTCCGCCTACAGGATTTCCAGCCATCACTGTACCGATGGGCTTTGTCAGCGACGGTCTTCCAGCCGGCTTGCAGATTCTGGCCGATGCCTGGGCAGAATCGACACTAATCATTATCGCCTACGCGTACGAACAAGCTACACAGCATCGGGCGCCGCCTAGGACAACACCAACCCTAAACTAGTAANAAATACGGTTGATTAAATGGTGAAGTTCTGAACATAACTATCCACACACCGGAAAGTCATCGCCTGTATCGAGAGGAAACATTATGAATCGAGTCAAACATTCTCGTCGCCGCTTCCTGCGTAACAGTGTCGCTGCATCCGCTGGCGTATGGGCGGTTCCAACAGCACTAACCGCGGGCACAACAGCTGATAGCGATAACAACCTCGAAGTGGGGCTGCCGAAGTCTTCGCTCTTAACGCCGGCCCTGTGCGTCGACCTGGACAAACTCGAAGACAACCTTGACACGATGCAGAACACCGTATCGGGCAACGGCATCGGCGTCCGACCTCATACAAAGACTCACAAGTGCCCAGCGATCGCCCATCTCCAAATGGAGAGAGGCGCCGTCGGCATTTGCACGGCCAAACTTACTGAGGCTGAGGTTATGTTCGAGCACGGTCTTCGACAGATCTTGCTGACCACCGTCAACGTATCGGCCGCAAAGATCCGTAGAGCCATGCAGCTACGAAAGCAATGCGATGGTTTTATCCAAGCAGTCGACACCGAAGGAAATGCACGGGAACTTAACGATGCGGCACGTGAGGCTGGCATCATCGCTGATGTTACAGTTGACGTCGATCCCGGTGGACACCGTTCTGGAATCACTCCCGGCGAGCCCGCGCTCACACTTGCGCAACTCGTTGACANCCTCAGTAACCTACGACTGCGCGGCATGCTGTGCTACGACGGTGGCTCACAGCATGTCTCTGGATTTGCAGCCCGCCGGACCCAAGCGATCGAACGCATGGCGCCAGCGGCTGAGACATTTTCGATGATGCAGCAGTCGGGCCTGAACGTCGAAATTTTCAGTGGTGGCGGAACAGGCACCTATAACATCGANCATGCGACCCCAGGCTTCACCGATATCCAAAGCGGCAGCTACGTCTTTATGGATGCTTCGTATTTGGGCATCGGCGGGCAAGACNACGACGAGGTNTATAGCGATTTNAAACCTTCACTGACCATTTTGACCACGGTGGTTAACGCGCAGTATGAAGGACGTGCGACTACTGACGCCGGCGCGAAGAGTTGTACGATCAACCGGCCTTGGTCGATCATCATCGGGGAAACCGGCATGAGTTACACCAGCGGGTCGGATGAATACGGNTCAATCCGCTATGAAAATCCGAGCCGGGTCTACCAGGCTGGCGATCGCCTNGAGTTAATNANTTCGCACTGCGANCCGGTCGTGAANCTCTATGACAAGATCTACGCGATTCGGAACGATAGCGTAGANGCAGTCTGGCCGGTTGCTGGNCGAGGCAAGAACCAGTAAATTTTTCATCTATTTGCCTNGNCCTAGCTAGAGACTGCGCGACCCTTGGCGGTCACGATCACNACGACGCCGGTAATNATCACGGCTGAGCAGAGGAGCGTCCACGCGCTGACCTGTTCNCCACCGATAACAGCACCGAGCACAAGCGCAATNATCGGATTAACGTAGGCGTAGGTCGCTGCNTTCGTTGGGGTGGACGCACGCAACAAGAACAGATACGCAGCATACGCCAATGACCCCGGCCCAATGAGATAGNCCANAGCCATTACAGACCGCCATGATATGAGCGCAAGGTCGACCTGACTCAGTTCACCGCTGATGGTGCTCATGCACAGTAAAGTGACGCCACCACTAACCATTTGCATCCCGACCGTGATGGTTTGCGACGATGACTGCCTCGCATGCCTGGAGTAAACCGAGCCNGTTGCCCAACTTAGCGTCGCAAACACCAGCGCAAGCGCTCCGACCGGGTTGANCTCACGGACTCCCCCCACCGCCACCGGGTTNACCAACAATGTCATCCCAGCCAGGCCAATCACCAGGCCAAAAAAAACAGTGCTTCCAGGATTTGAACCGCCAGGTCGTGCCCAGTCAATTAATACAATCCAGAGCGGGACCATGGCAATCAGAAGCGCCGTCAGGCCTGATGGTACGAACTGTTCTGACCACGTAACCCCACCGGTGCCGCCAGCGACCATNAACACGCCAACGAGCGCGGCGGNCCGCCAGAGCGAGNTGGACGGAANTTTCGNACCTCGTGCAATCGCCCAGCCAATAAAAAGACTGCCACCAATACAGAAACGTACCCCGGCCATAAAGAANGGNGGAATNGTTTCGATACCNAATCGGATTGCTAGATAGGTCGACCCCCACACGACGTAGACCGTAGCGAAGGCGAGGAGGACCAATGGTCTGACGTTGAACACNAGCGTGATAAAAACTGTGATGANGGAGCCCAGTNCCTTCAGGCTACCCAGAGTAGACGATAGCAGAGTGCNCCCANCACTCCTCCGANAAGGGGTCCCACGACCGGCACCCAAGAGTAAGCCCAGTCAGAATCACGCTTACCCGGAATCGGTAGAAGANAATGCGCGATTCGCGGACCTAGNTCTCTNGCTGGNTTGATGGCATATCCGGTCGGCCCACCCAGTGACAGCCCGATCGACCAGACCAACATGCCCACCAACAAAGGTCCCATTCCCATCGGGAACCCTGTTTCGGGAGCNAGGTTCTCCGGCGATAAGATGGTGAGCACNCCAAGAACGAGAATAANGGTGCCNATGATNTCAGTCACAACATTAGCGCCGAATTGGCGGACAGCCGGNGCCGTGCAAAAGACNGCCAACTTNAGGTCAGGGTCNGCAGTGCCTTGCCANTGCGGTCGGTAGGCAAGCCAGACGACAACACCACCTAGAATCGCCCCGAGCAGTTGACCNGCAATATAGATAGGCACATCGGCCCAAGGAAAACGACCAATCGAAGCGAGACCGANAGTCACAGCTGGGTTNATATGAGCACCGCTCACACTCCCAACCGCNTACACCGCGACAGAAACGGCGAGACCCCAGCCGGTTGCAATAACCATCCACCCACTCCCCTCACCTTTCGAGCGGGTTAGTAAAACGTTGGCCACCACACCGTCACCTAAAACAACAAGAATCATCGTGCCNATCAGTTCGGCGACAAAAGCTGACATAGGTTCTCGTCTTTCTAATTGNGACGCAGATGGCGAATTATATATGAGAATCTTCGAGTNATTGNGGTGGTCCNGCAACCGCANTGGCTCCAACCGAATNACCAACTTTCGTTCACGATCAATAATAGGGTCGTATGTCCCTCNGGATTGATAGNTCTCATCGACGCTACAACCCACTGCTCGACGAATGGGTTCTAACATCGCCGCNACGGTTAGAACGACCGTGGCAGGGCCGAATCGATGAAGGAGCNNAGATNGNNCGAGCTACATACGACCCNNAGTGCTACCTCTGTCCGGGTAACACTCGGGCAAGTGGAAAAGTAAATCCTGGATACACAAGTACATANGCCTTTGACAATGATTTTCCGGCATTCACGANCTCGANACCTATTGATGGACCTCANCCATCNAGGCTCTTGCGCACTGAGGGNGTNGTCGGCACGTGCCGCGTGCTCTGCTTTTCGCCTCGACANGACCTGGCTTTATCNCGAATGACAGCGAGCGGTGTTCGCGCGGTGNTTGACGCTTGGAGCGAGGAGACCGAGCGNGCCACGAGACATGACGNAGTCCGATACGTTCAGATTTTCGAGAATCGCGGCGANTTNATGGGGTGTAGTAATCCNCATCCCCATTGCCANCTCTGGGCGGTCAACCACGTGCCGACNATTCCGGCTCGNAAACAANCAACGCAGCGCCTTTATTACAAGACACACGGCNGGGATCTGTTGGGTGACTATCTAGACGTNGANCTTACGGAAGGCGAACGTATCGTATCNGCTAACGAAGGTTGGGTCGCNCTAGTACCGTTCTGGGCGGTGTGGCCNTTCGAAATCATGGTAGTGCCNCGTCGTTACGTTGCCNGCCTCNTTGACCTCAGCNACGACGAACGNGCCAGTCTAGCNACGATCATCNCNGACGTTACAAAACGATACGATACTCTCTTTGACTGCGAGTTCCCCTATTCAATGGGATGGCACGGCCGGCCTTCCGACGGAACATTTCAAGACGGTTGGCGTCTTCACGCCGCTTACTACCCACCACTTCTTCGCTCAGCCACAGTCAGAAAGTTCTTGGTCGGCTACGAGATGACAGCTGAGCCGCAACGGGACCTAACCGCGGAAGAAGCCGCTGCTCGACTCCGCACCCCATTAGAACTTGATGGAGGTGGCCCCTCAGGAGGGCAACCATCGTGAGCGTGGATCCTGCCGAGGTGGTCAACGACTTCCGGCAAGCGTTCAACGGACAATCACCACCCCTTATCGCCAGAGCGCCAGGTCGCATTAATCTGGTTGGCGAGCATACTGACTATCACGGCGGATTTGTTCTTCCGGCTGCCATCGATCGTGAAGTTCTCATTGCGGCTGGCCCGCGAGATGACCAGACACTGCAGGTGTTGGCCACCGCCTACAACGAGCACGCCACAATCGACTTACGTACTCTTCGGGTGACAGGTATAGCCGGCAAGACCCGTTGGGCCGACTACATAGCTGGTACCGCTTGGGCATTTGGGGAAGCAGGTCACAAACTCGTAGGAGCCAACATGGCAGTGCGTAGCGACGTGCCAATTGGAGCCGGACTCGCGTCATCAGCCTGCTTAGAAATGGCCGTAGCACGCGCCTTATGTGCGATTAGTGGAATTCCCTGGGATGCTGTGGTGATGGCAAAGCTTGCCCGGAAAGCTGAGAATGCCTTCGTCGGCGTGCAGTGCGGCATTATGGACCAGTTGGTATCCGGCATAGGCATTGCAGGTCACGCGTTACTGTTGGATTGCCGGTCGCTGACGGTTGAACCGGTCACCATGCCAGCAGACCTGTCCGTCGTCGTAATGGATACTGGAACTCGACGGACGTTGGACACCACAGAATACGCTGCACGGCGTGATGCATGCACTGTCGCACTCAGGGCCATTCAAGAACGTCAGGCAGACATCCGAACGTTGCGTGACGTCGACCTCCCTCTTCTGGAATCGATCCGGCAGAAAGTGGGCATTACCGCATTTAGGCGTGCTGCCCATGTCATCGCTGAGAACGCACGTCCCGCCCAACTTGCCGCGGCCTTCACGATTGGCGATTGGCAACTGGCCGGGAAGCTCATTAATGCATCGCATGCGAGCCTACGTGATCTCTATGAGGTTTCCACTCCTGAACTCGATCTCATCACAGACTTAGCGAAAGATACGGCGGGGTGTTACGGCGCCCGAATGACAGGTGCGGGTTTCGGCGGTAGTGCCATTGCGCTTGTAACTTCAGATGCTGTCAAGTCATTCATCTCACATGTGTCAGCTGCTTATCGGGCCAAAGGACCTTCGACAGGCGAGGTGTTTGCCTGTCAGTTAGTGTCAGGCGCCTCAATTTTTCTGTTTGACAGCGGGTCGTTGGATAGAACCCTGTAGCATTCGCTTCTGGAGCCCTGTGCCGTTCCCGTCAAGTCCTACCGATTCGCGTATGATGACGAACGTGACGTCAACGACTTCGGCTCGCTACGCGCTTGTGTTCTCCTGTCTTGGTCATAGTTACATGCACTTGTTCGCGGTGTACTTCTTCCTCGTTGTATTGCCACTCGAGCGAGAGTGGGCCATGCCGTATCATGAATTGATCAGCCTCTGGACGATCGGCTCGCTCCTGGTGGGCGCCATGGCGCTTCCCGCTGGCTGGCTCGGGGACCGCTGGAGCGCACCAGGCATGTTAGTCCTGTTCTTTCTTGGTCTAGGCGGTGCAGCAATTATTTGTGGGCTCGCGACGTCACCAACCGTTATGTGGGCTGGCCTGTGCCTCCTCGGGGCTTTCGCTGCTATCTACCACCCGGTCGGCATCGCTTGGCTGGTTCGCACCACCACGGAAAGCCGAGGCAAGGTGCTCGGCATCAACGGAGTATTTGGGAACGCTGGCGTGGCCGGCGCAGGGCTCGTCGCCGGAACACTGATTGACCTTTTTGGTTGGCGGATAGCCTTCCTTGCGCCCGGCGCCATCTCGCTGGCCACGGGAGTAGTCATGCTCTACTGTCTAATCAGCGGAAGGCTTACCGGTGATGCTGCGCGTCGTCTCCCTGCACGGGCTGATGGTCAGACTGGACAGTTACGGGCGTTTGTACTGTTACTAATTACAATGTTTGGAGGAGCGATCATCTACCAGGCTACGCAGATCGCACTCCCAAAAGTCTTTGCGGTGAGACTCGTGGAGTTTGTTGGTAGTTCGACATTCGGAGTTGGCGCATTCATCGCGCTCGTGTACGGGTTCGCCGGACTAACACAGGTCGCATCGGGTTACCTCGCAGATCGCTTCGACCTCAAGATGGTGTATATCGGCACATTCTTGTTACAAATCCCGGTGCTCTGGATCGCTGCGAGTGCCGGCGGAGTGTCCCTTGTTGCGGCCTCAACTCTCTTGGTCATGGCTAACACCGGTTCGCTGCCAGCTGAGAACATGCTTCTTGCCGCCGCGACGCCTGAGCAAAGACATGGAGTTGCTTTCGGACTGAAGTTTGTCCTCGCGTTTGGTGCAGCTCCACTGGCAATCAGGCTGGTAGCTTACGTCAATGACACAACAGGCGGCTTCTCCCTCCTGTTCACCATCCTCACAACGGTGGGCATTGGGGTCGTTGTTGCCGCAGCGCTTCTGCCCAAGTTAAAGCGACCGCAAAAAGAATCCCGCGAAATCTCTCCGGAGCCAAACGCACTCGCTGAGCACACGGGCACTCTCTAGGCACCCTAGAGCTATGCTTGACCGCTTTCTGACGTTATACACCGCCGCCCAGGGCTAGACTGTTCTACAATGGTTGGGTTTCCACTGCATCGAAGATGACTCAATTTGACGATTTCCAGTACAACCCGCCACCATCAGAATCGTCCAACGGTTCGCCTCGATGGCAATCCGTAGCAATCGTGGTGGGAGGCGTCGCATTGGTCACCGCAGCTATCGTCGCTGTATATCTCGTAAACCGCGGTCCCAATGAAACGGTGCCGGCCGAAGCCCAGACCGTCATCGAATCAACGCCTCCTGAAATTAGTGTGACAGAACCCGACCCGGAACCTGATGTACCCGAGACGGTTAACCTCCCAGCACTTGATGAGAGCGACGGTTTCGTTCGTGAACTCGTAAGCACACTGTCTGCACATCCTACGTTGGTCGCCTGGCTTGCAACGGATGAACTCATACGAACATTCGTGGTCGTTGTAGAAAATATCGCGGAAGGACAGACACCGGCGCGCCACTTAGGAGGTCTCTCGCTGAAAGAACCGTTCGGCACCTCGGGCGATCGCCAACAGTTAGTCATTGATCCTCGGAGCTATGTGCGCTACGACCTTATCGCCGACGCGTTTAATTCAGTGCACGTCGAGGGTGCCGCACAGCTATACGAACAACTAAAGCCGTTACTCGATGAGGCTTACCGCAATTTGGGACATCCCGACGGTGATTTTCACCAAGCCCTTGCCCAAGCGGTGCGTCAGATCGTCGAGGTGCCAATCGTCGATGGCGAAATCGCACTTGTTTCGCGCACTGTTGCATTTCAGTTTGCTGATTTGTCACTTGAAAGGCTAGCTCCAGTGCAGCGGCAAGCCATACGGATGGGTTCTCGCAACCTTCGAGTAGTCCAGCAAAAACTTCACGAATTATCTAGCGCATTGGGGTTAGAACCGTCCGTTACTGTGGGCTGATAGAATTGTTCCGCCTCGTTCTGCACACAAGGCCAAGACAACGGTCCTCAACGAGCTGCAGACGTTTACTGCAAAACTCATGGCAAGAGGCTGGGAAAGCAAGGCAATCGAATCGCAGCAAGATGAGGCCTCACGCGAGCGTCAACCTGTTGACCGTCGAACCGACGCGCAGCTAGCGAGGGATGCCAAGCGCTACGAACTTTTACTGGCACGCGGCCGGATAGCAGCCGACCTCGAACATGCAAAACACCCAGCTCACCGAGAAACCCTCACTCGTGCACTTAGTGCACTCGACGCCCACCTGCATGACCTAGACACGGAACTGTGAATCGCAAATTTCTCTACCGATCAACCCAGATTGGGGGAGGATTTATCTCGTCACTCGGTGTGGGCCCGGGATCCGCACGTCCGCTTCCTTCAAACCGACTCACCGCACGAAGAGTCATATATTGGTCACGCCTTATCTGACAGGAAAGACGGACCCCCCGTGAGATTACGCTGTGATAATCGCTCCTGCTCAGCTTCCGTGATCTGCTCGGGTTCGCCAGAGATGAACTCGACACGACACGTCGTACGCCTTGCACCGCCACCGCACGCGTGTAGCACATCCACGCCCGCATCCTGTTCCATAGCTAAGACCAACCGTCTACCGTCTGCAACATCAACAGGCGCATATCCTACAACTGTTAATTTTGGTATATCGGAGCCTCACTTGAACCATTCACGAACATCTCATCTGCGACCACACATCTCCCTATCCAGCGTGCCGCACTGTAGCACAGCCCAACTAGCACCTTGGAACATTAGGTAACGCGTAATGAACCGCAATTCCAACACGCGGTAAACTGCTGTTCAACAAACTCTCGACACGTGGCGCAACGCCAATTACTTGAAGCACCCTCTGGGACAACATCCCTCGAATATTCGCGGGCGAGTTCGCTTGCCCGACCGACCTGTTCTGTATCCAGCACCCACACCGACGGTAGCGTGTCAAATGTCAGCGGGGCTTCCCCTCGAGCACCGAACAGAGCTTCGCCTCGCACCAATGCGTCAATCCCTTCACTTTCAAGAATTCCCTTGAATAGATGCGCGTCGGTTGGATGCCTGGCCACATAGATGCGGATCACTCTGCTCCTCCGTTTGTCCAATTACGGCTAACTTGACCGACTAGCACGCCACCGATCCACGGCCACAGCCACAATGATGATATGACCGACGATCATCTCCTCTACAAA
Organism: Acidobacteriota bacterium; assembly: GCA_002730735.1. GTDB lineage: Bacteria > Acidobacteriota > Vicinamibacteria > Vicinamibacterales > UBA823 > UBA11600. The sequence continues at coordinate 152,181 of PCAU01000010.1, forward strand.
GTTCGGCCAACCTAGCACTGCACTCCGATTTCTAAGATAAGCCATCAGGACTGCACCCGCGAGTGTTCCGACGATTGAACCCTGGCCACCACTGAGCGACCCTCCACCAATCACCACAGCGGCAATAATGTCGAGTTCGAGGCCAATAGCTACAGTCGGATCACCTTGGGTTAGCCGTGCGAACTGCATAAGGCCGGCGAGTCCAGTAAGCGACCCAGCCAGTACGTAGATAGCAATCTTGGTGCGCGTAACACGGATGCCGCAGAGCCGTGCGGTGGCTTCGTTTGAGCCGATCGCCAACGCGTGCTGTCCGAGTACCGAATAGCGTAGAAGGAGAATAAACGCGACAGCAAGAGCTAACATTAGCCACACGCCAGGCGCCACAAACAACCAAGGTGGATTAGGAATAGGATTAACCCACAAGTCGAGTCCTTTTGTGGGCGCTGTGACCGGGATGCTTCCGGAAATCCACTTTGCAACGCCGCGATAGAAACCCAGCGTCCCGAGGGTCGCAATGAATGGAGGCAGACGGAGGCCCGTTACAAGCAAGCCGTTGTAGAATCCACAGAGTGCTCCCGTGCTCAAGGCTACGATGAGCGCGGAACCGACACCCCCACCATTCTCGAGAACAAGTGCTGCTGCAACACTGACTAGGGCGATGGCCGATCCAACGGAAAGATCAATTCCCGCACTAATGATGACAAAAGTCATCCCGATCGCCGCCGTGCCGACGATCATCGCATGTACTGCGACCAGCCTCAGATCAAATAGCGTCAGTGGCGGATGCGGTGGAATTGCATAGAAGAACAGTACTGCAGCAGCTAGGCTTAGCGCGGGTGCCAGTGTTCGTAGCCACTGGCCAAGCGATATGCCTAGCACCATGGTATTCAAGCGACCTTGCCTTCCCCGCTCGTCGCCGCATTTAAGATGTCATGCTCGGTCCAGTCTTTGGCCGATCGCGTAGCTATCACTTGGTTCCGGTGCATAACGGTGATTCGATCGCATACGCTGAGCAGCTCTGGGATATAGTCCGATACCAATACGACGCCCTTACCCCTTTCGACTAACTTACCGATCCACTCGTAAATCTTCGCCTTGCTTGCCACATCGATCCCGCGAGTTGGTTCATCCAGCAGTAGGACGTCCACATCCTGATGCAGCAGACGCGCGAACGCCACCTTCTGCTGATTACCACCGGACAACTCACCCACCGGCTGCCCCGCACCTCGTGCCCGAATGCCACACCTCGCGATGAACCGTTCCACGGTCTGCTGCATCGTGCGGGTATCGAGCCAACCCCACTTGGTAAACGGCTCCAGTCGGCTCAGCAGCATGTTATTCCCAACCGAAAGTCCTAGCGCTAATCCTTCCGTTTGCCGATTTTCACTCAATAGACCTACCCCTGGTTTGAGACCAGTGTGGCGCCAGGACTTCCCACCGCTGTATCCAGCCACAGTCACCTCTCCGGAAACGACTGGGTCCAGGCCGCAGATGGAGCGTAGTAATTCAGTTCTGCCCGCACCGACGAGCCCGGCTAGGCCCAGAATCTCGCCACGGTGCACCGTTAGATTGATCAGCCTTGACGACCACTCGGCAGTACCCACGTCGTTTAAGGTTAGTAGCGGCATGCCGGTAGGCCGCGACGAGATCGGAAACATGTCGGGTAGGCGTCGGCCAATCATAAGTTCAATCAGGTCAGCAACCGTCACCGTAGTGGTGGCACCATGGCCAACCACCCGCCCATCGCGGAGCACCAGAAAGCGATCGGCAATCCGCTGCACCTCCGCCAAAAAGTGAGAAATGTAGATAACAGCGACGCCTTCGCGGCGTAACCCAGAAATAATGTTGAAAAGCCTGTCGATTTCGACAAGCCCTAGACTGCTCGTCGGTTCATCCATGATTACAACTCGTGCATCGGTCAACAGGGCCCTAGCAATCTCAACCAGTTGACGATCACCAGTCGAGAGCCGACTAACCGGCGTGGCGAGTGGTAACTCTGGACGACCCAGTCGCTCAAGCACCCCACGAATCTTTCGGCGGTGTGCCGACCGATCGATGAGTCCGAACCGGTGACGCTCGGCGCCCAGCACTAGGTTGGCCTCAACGCTCAGGTTGGGTACAACATTGGACTCCTGATAGATCATCGCGATGCCTGAGGCACGGGCCGCGAGTGGACCAGCCGGCGTAAACACCGCACCATCAAGACGGGTGTTTCCCTCATCCGGCTGTACAGCGCCGGACAAGATCTTCATTAGCGTCGACTTGCCCGCTCCGTTTTCTCCAACCAGCGCGAGGACTTCACCTGGGCAAACTTCAAGGTCAACAGCATCAAGCGCAACCGTCGCACCGAAACGCTTTGTAATGCCAGACATGGCCAGCCGTGGACTGCGACTTTCAACAGAACTGTCGGGAGACTGCCCAGGTCTGCTCATCGATCGAGGAGGCGAGAAAGGTCTGGAGTCAGCAGTTCGGCAATTATGGGATCCTGCATGTTCTCACGGGTTGCGAGTGTCACTCCTGTATTCTGCCGGAGCTCAACAGTTACGCCTTTCAGGTAATCGACGGCGGTTTTGACGCCTAGGTAGCCCATCTCCACTGGGCTCTGAACAACGAGCCCTTCAAGGTCACCCTGCTCTAGTGCAGCCACGAGTCTCTCATTAGCATCGAACCCAACCAACCGTATATCCCCAACCAAGCCCAGGCTACGAAGCGCCAGTAGCAGGCCAAATGTGCACGATTCGTTCGCACAAAAAACACCATCAACGTAATCGTAGGTCGTCAGGAGACTCTCCGAGGCGATCTGTGCAGTGGCCGTCGTGACACCTGCATACCGCTCCGGATCAATCAACTCGATACCGGTAAAAGCAGACAGGGCCTCGACAAACCCTTCCTCACGCCGCATGGTGCTCTCTGAACCTTCAGCGTGCCGTAACAGAAGCACCCGTCCTTGTCCTCCAAGGAGGTCCCCCATGCGCTTTCCGGCAATCCGGCCACCCTCGACATTGGGTGTCGACACATAGCTAATGTAATCAGTACCGGCTTCAGCGGCGAGCCCAGAATCGAAAACAACGACAGGAATTCCAGCTTGCATGGCTAGGCGTACGGAAGGTACGAGGGCATGCTGATCAAGCGGCGCTATTACAATCGCATCGACACCGCTGCTAATTAAGTTCTGCACAAGCGAGATTTGTTGGTCCCGATCATCCTCACGCTCTGGACCACGGAAGATCACTTCAACACCGAATTCCTTTTCGGCCTTCAGTGCACCCACGTGGACCGCTTTCCAAAAATCGTGAGTCGTCCCCTTCGGCACGACCGCGACCCGAAACTGATCCACCTCGCCGCCACCATTTGTTTCGGGGCCACCGCTGTCGCACGCAAACACCGGTAAAAGTGTCACCACCAATATTCCCAAACAACCCAACCGATTCATCGCATACCTTCTTCGCACCGCTGTAGCTTAATCCCCGAAGACCGACCTCGCAAATGGGCCGTCACATCTCTCAATAAGATTATGGTCCGTGTTAGCTAGAACAGACTGAGGAACAGTAAGCTAAAGACACGACAGACGCCGGCGGCGGATATCCTTAATCAGCGACCGTGAACATCTGTCGAAGATCTCCCCGCCAGAAACTCCTCCGCAACAGACCTCGGAGTCCGCCCACCCTCATCGACTGCCAGATTCATCGCTCGCATCAAGTTGAGGTCAATCGCGCCAACAAGTCCCCCCAGTGCAGCAACTACACGAGGCTGGTCACTCACCAAGCGGTCACTCACAAGAATCACTGCGTCGTAGGGCGGCATCACGTTCCGGTCGTCTTCAAGTGTTGTTAGACCCAATGCTACGATTCTGCCGTCGGTCGAAAAAGCGGTAATCACATCCACATCCTGTTGAGCCACCGCCTGATACATGAGCGAAGGGTCCATCGTGACCTCCCTATCGAACGACAGCCCGTAGCGTGCTTGAAGCGACACCCATTCTGGCCGCCCGAAGAACTCGTAGTCACTACCGAAGACGAGACGCGACGCATGAGGCACCAGATCGCTAATCCGCTGCAGCCGGAGCTCCTTCACGTCCACAGAACGCATCGCTAACGCGTACGTGTTCTCAAAACCAAGGGCTCCGACCACGTGAACGCCGTAGTCCTTAGTAAGTAAGCGCTCAACTTCGCCAAGGATTTGACCCCGATTCTCAGTGTTTGCCTCGCGGCGCAGAATCGTAGCCCAAATCGTGCCCGAGTAGTCGACGTAAACATCCAAGTCACCCGACCGTAAAGCGTCGAACGCTACGGTCGAACCGAGTGACTGGAGGACCGTCGCGTTAAGACCGGTCTCCGCAGTAACTTGACCAGAGATAATTTCAGACAGAATGTACTGTTCCGTGTACGGCTTGCTGCCAATAACAATCCGCTCAGATTCATCCTCGGCAACGAATTGGCGTGCAAGTGTCACGCCGGCAAACAAATACAGGGCGGATAACACGCCGAGTGCAGCAGCCACTAGCCCGCTTCGGCGGAATCGCACACCTTCCTCAAGCACGCGGATGAGCCCATCGAGTAACTGTGCAAGCAGGGCCGCTACAACGGAACCCACCATGACCGCTGTGTAATTCCTAGTCTGGAGGCCGGAGAAGATGTAGTTGCCGAGACTCGTCGCCCCGACTGGCGTCGAAAGCGTCGCCATGCCGACAACCCAGACGGTCGAGGTCCGGAGACCGCCGACAATTACCGGCATAGCCAGCGGCAACTCAACCCACCACAACTGCTGACTTTGGGTCATCCCGACGCCTTTCGCCGCTTCGGTATACGCCGGGTCGACCCCGGCGATGCCGATGACAGTGTTCCGGAGAATCGGGAGGGTGCTATAAAGCGTCAGGCCGATGATCGCCGGTAGATACCCAATACTCTGGACCTGAATCGCCGCGAGCGCTGGTACCATGATGGCGAGCAGCGCCAAGCTTGGCACCGTTTGAATAATACCTGCCGCTCCAAGAACGACCTGCTCTAACCACCGTACGCGCGTCGCCACAATTCCCACCGGAACACTGATAACGGTCCCGAGGAGTAACGCCACGAGGGTTAACTGTACGTGCCCGGTCAGGTAGGCAGGCAACAGCGCCAGCTGCTCGCTCACGATTGCTCTCCCGGGCGGAGCAAGTCATTGAGCATTTGCGCTTCACGCTTCGGAGTGCCGAACATCCGCTCGACGAATTCGTCCACGGGATTCACCATCAGCTCTCGCGGCGTGCCTACTTGCACCAAACAGCCATCTCGCATCACCACAATCCGATCGCCCAAGAACAACGCTTCTACCAAGTCGTGGGTGACAAAGATCGCGGTCATCCTAAGCTGCGTTCGGATGCGTGCAAAGGATTGCTGCAGTTGCTCACGCGTCAGTGGGTCGAGAGCTCCAAACGGTTCATCCAAGAGCATCACGTTCGGCTCGGAGGCCAGCGCCCGGGCGACCCCAACCCTCTGCTGCTGGCCACCGGAGAGCTCGCTCGGCCGGCGATCACGCATCACCACAGGGTCCAGCTCGACCAGGTCCAAAAGTTCGTCCACGCGACGCCGGATGCGCTCGGCCGTCCAACCGAGCAGGGTCGGCGTTACACTGATATTCTCAAAGACGGTCATGTGGGGAAACAAACCGACCCCCTGAAACACATAGCCAATGTGCCGTCTCAACTCGTGTGCCGGTAGAACTCCGACATCAACTCCATCAATCTGCACCAAACCGTCGGAGGGCTCTATCAGTCTGTTGATCATCTTCAGTGTCGTGGTCTTACCACAACCCGAGGTCCCCAACAGCACAACAACCTCGCCGCGATTAGCCCGAAGCGAAAGCCGATCAACCACGACGTGCTCACCATAACGTTTCGTCAGAGCTTGAAGTTCAATCATCGGCGCTCACTGCAACCAGACCTAAGCCAAGACACGCAACTGGTTGATAGAAATCTGTTTTCGGAATCGGGCGCCACGTCGAAGGACCCGACGGCGGCATCTCTGAAAAATAGCAAAAAGCTGAACGGTCAGGACGACCGGTTACGACCGTTCGATCCATTCAACGAATCGCGGTGGGTGTTCATCGGCAACGATCATTACCCGGGTAATCCTACCGCTCTCGTGAATGAGCTGCTTCGAACTCTCCCGCGCTTCGTCAACGGAAGAGTACCGCACAGCCACCAGCGGTGAATTGGTCGAACCCCCTCTGACAGTTGGAATCAGCTTAAACATACAGAGTCACTCAACGACAGATCGTGGCCACCTGGTCCACACAGCCGACTATTGGTGTCCCTGACGGACTCCTCATGATATCGAGACTCTCGTATCATGTCGACCACTTGAGACTCATGAGTCTACTTCAGACACGCGAGATCCAAGCACTAGATCTAAAACTCTACCGTAGCTCGCTATTCCGCTCGATACGCGGTTGGCACGTAGATAACGGTCGTAAACCCAACTCGCCTGGCGACGCATGACTGGCATCGACTCTCCAAGTCGATCACGAATCGCAACCAGGTCACGAGCTGGACCAAGCTGGAGTGTCGTCGTCACCTCGACCTGCGTGTCTGTGTCCAACTGACGCATTAGGTATGGGTGGAGGAACAGCCAAGCGCTGTACTGCACCGCTGCATCGCCTGATTGAGAAGCCAACCAAGCGACGAAACTAGCTTCAGCCTCATCAGCGTATCCTGCGAGATGAGCCCATTCATGAAGAACGATAAACGGGCGTTCATAAGGCAGAACGTCAGAATTAATTAGCGTCTCAAGTAGGAACGGGTCAGTAAAACCATCGATGGCAGCCTGACGGAAATAGAAACCGAACCATGACGTCTTGGGACGCGCCAGTCGAGGCTCGGCGGACGCTGGTAGTTGCTCCTGTGCGTACCGGAACGGCTTGGCGAGCACCTTCGGAACAGATTCGAGCGTCGGCCAGGGCCTAGCCTGGGCTAATCCGTGAAGCCGGTTCAACCGGACAACCGATTCACGGGCAAGGGTCTCGAGTGATGCCGGTGTGATGCGACTAGTGTCAAAGTCGAGTTTGGATTCAAGCGATTCCCGACGGTAGTTGAATCCCCAACAGAGCATAAAGACGATATAGACAACCGCCATAGCAACCGCTACTTCCCGAATCAGCACCAGAACAACGACCGTCCTACGCACCATCGAGGAACGTCTAAGTATCGCTATGCATTTGGCTATCAAAGCAACTACAGAGCCAATCACTAAGAAATCAAACAGAGCAACTGGCACTTGGTTTGATAACGATGTAAACACTTGCTGAATAATCGGATAGAGGCCCCGGGAATAGGCACGCTCAACACAGGCTTCAGAGGTTGGTCCGACGGCAACCACCAGAGCCAATGTCAGGATTGTGAGGCGCCAAGCCAAGTGTAACGGCCCCGATTCACACTGGGAGGTTGTTTCCTGATCCACCACGTCAAATCCTCTGCGTCCTCTCTCCCGTTACACTCGCCACTGGAGATGCCGCCCCAGCGGTCAGTCTTTCCTGAGGCAGCCCTTTCGGGAACCAGAACGATGAGATGACTGCAGAGCCTGCCGCGAACGACCCAAACATAAATACTCGCTGCAGGGCAGCGGTCAACTGTTGTGGGCTGGCATCACCGCCGGCAGGAAGTGACACAACCACAATCGCGCCCATCGTGGCCACACCAATGGCGCCACCGATCGATCGAGTAAAGTGACCCAGCGAAGTCGCGATTCCGAGCTGCTTACGCGGCACCGCGTTCTGAACAGCCAGGATCAGGGTAAGAATGGTCATGCCCATACCCACGCCCATGATCGCAAGCACCGCGCGTATCATCCACAGGGACGCCCCTATATCAATCTGCGATAACTGAAAGAATCCAAAGCTCACACACGATAAGCCGGCAAACACCATTCGCCGGTACCCAACTTTCATAAGCACGCGACCGGTAACAATTGACATCAATACCCACCCGAGGAGTAGCGGCGTGAGCGCTGAGCCAGCGTCAATGGCACTTCCACCCAACGCCGCCTGCACGAAAAGTGGCACAAATGAGATCGCGCCGAACATCGCCACGCCAACTAGGAACCCGCTCAGCATAGCTGGTCCAATGACCCTATCCCCGAAGAGTTCAAATGGTATCAGCGGGTCCGCAGCGCGACGCTCAACATGTATAAAGGCTACCCAAAGTATTAGCGCACCACCTAGGAGCATTGCCAACCTCCCCCAAGCAAACCCTTGGCCACCGTTGGCCTGTCCAAGAGCCAATAACAGCAGTGCGACAGCGCCACTTAGGAGTAGTGCACCGCGGTAATCAATGCGTGGCTGAGACGATGGGCGGGGACTGACGAGCGCATTACCAACCGCCAGCGCGGCGACGAAAGCAAACGGGACATTTACGAAGAAAACCCACCTCCACGACAAGGAGTCAGTGAGGTAGCCTCCAACGAGTGGTCCGGCAATCGACGCAATCCCCCACACGCCACTAAAAAGCCCTTGGATCCTCCCCCGCTCACGCATGGTGTAGAAGTCACCAAGAATCGTCATCCCGAGGGGGAGAATACCGCCCGCACCGATTCCCTGGATCAGCCTAAAGACGACGAGAACAGGCATCGACCACGCCACACCGCACAACACCGAACCCAGGAGAAAAAAACCTACAGCGCCCACATAGAAGAGTCGTCGACCGTAAAGGTCAGAAAGCTTGCCCCACAGCGGCACCGTAACTGTCGCTGCTAGAAGATACGCCGCGAATACCCAGCTATATTGGGTGAGGCCACCGAGTTGCGTAACAACGGTTGGCATGGCCGCCGCGACGATCGTCGCTTCAATCGCTGCTAAAAAATTTCCGCCGAGGACCCCGCACGTCACGACCATCCGTCGGGTGATCCGCACGGAAAGTTTGTCAAGCATCTGCTAACCGCCGACACAATCAATCACTGCCCACCCCAATCCTTGGAGAAATCGGTATCTGAAGGGTCAGAAATTCACGGTGTATCACCATCAACACCACAATGGTAGGCTGTTCCCTCTTACCAATCTAGAGCCTCGCCTCAGGAAGATTTGGTGTCCTAGCCAACGCAAGATAGGATCAACGTGGGAAGCTGGAATGTCCACTGAAGAAGAAGCTGCTGGTCGAACCGTACATTGCGTTAAGTTACAGAAAGATCTGCCTGGTCTCACAGAGTCTCCTTGGCCCGGTGAACTAGGCAAACGGGTCTACGAGAACGTCTCCGCTGAAGCGTGGAAACTCTGGGAAGAGCGAATGAAGATGATTCTCAACGAATACCGACTGAAGCCCTGGCAAAAGGAAGCCCAAGAGCTGGTCGCTAAACAAATGGAAGAATTCTTTTTCGGTGAAGGCTCAGCCCTTCCACCAGATTACGTCCCAGAACGTAGTAAGAGTTAGTCCTCTCCTCACCTGCCGATTTTCGATCGCGCTCACTTAGTACTCCCTACAGCATTGGGATTTCTCTATCAACTTCGAAATGGAGCCGCCGGTGTGCTTGGCGCACGGAGGCAATTACATCTTTGGACGTTTGTCCCCTAGCGAAAATGAAACCCAAATAGCTTGCACCTTCAGGTAGTGGTACGAGCTGCTGCCCTAACTTGGCAGTGATGATTACGTCGTCAACACCTTCCACTGCTCTCGCAAGTTTCGCACCAACTACTCCTCTCAAATGACCGCTGCAAGGAATAGGGATCATCATTACGGCCGATGCCCCAGGCACACAGTGAAACGTACACCCGGCTTCGCCTACGGCTTGCCGGAGCAGCACTTCTTCATACTGGCAGGAATGACCCGTGGAGTCCGTGCACTGAAGCACCCTGGCACAAAGCCCACCGACCGGTCGTGCCGCAACTTCCAAAACGACAGGTCCGCGCGCGTCCAAACGACACTCGGCGTGGACTGGACCATGACGGAGCCCAAGCGCACGAACGGCTTCTGCGACCGCATATTCAACCGACGACCGTTCGTCAGAGCCCAGTTCTGTGGGCCTTGCGTAGATCGTTTCTTCAAAGAATGGCCCTTCAAGCGCGTCGGGTTTATCAAAGATGGTCACCACGTGGAGCCGTCCGTCATTGACTAAACCTTCGACCGCATACTCAGCGCCGTCGATGTATTCCTCAATCAGCACCAACTCGTTTGATGGATCACGAAGGGCACGTAACTCTGGACTTGACAACATTTGAGCAACCCGTGCCATTGCAGAATCAAGTTCCTTTTTGTCATTGGCGCGGATCACTCCTCGGCTACCCGATAACGTAAGCGGCTTTACAACCATGGGAAAACCGAACGGCAACGCAGGACAGCGCTCAATCTGCTCAAGTCGCAGCACGTGAAAAGCCGGCACACGAAGTCCTCCGCGTGACAAACATTGCCGATAGCGAAGTTTGCTGGCCGCCAGACGAGCGCCGGCTGCACCGTGGCATGGCAATGCTAAAGCCTCAGCTACCATCGATGCCAAAATCGTAGGGCGATCACCAACAGCTAGCACACCTGTCACCGGGCGTCCGGCGGTCGCAGCCAGGACACGCTGAAACGACATTCTTTCGTTGTGAAACTCCACTGGGATTGCCTCATCCCGCCACGGATCGTCAAGGGTGCGGCATCGATCCGTTGCAAAAGCAAGGTCAAAACCTAGTCGCTCAGCAGCATCGGCGAACGCCCGCACTTGATAGCTGGTCGTAGTAGCGAATAGAAGTATTCGTGACATCACTGCTTAGCTTCATCGTAACAGCTAGAAGAGCGCGAACTGCTCCTCAGTCGGCTCAGCTCAGCAATACCAAGGTTCATTGAGGTAAGGGATTGACGCACGAGCCTGGGTATTCCTCATGAGTGGTGGGCAGTGCAATGCACCCCGTTCGTGCGCTAGTGTCCAAATCTCCTCAAAAATCGCGCGCCGAGATGCCGACTGGTGTTGACCGACCAGGGTAATCACCTCGGCTTGGAGTGCATCGACACGGGGATCCGTATGAAACCAAGAATAGGAAAGCGTGTTCTTGTCGAACTCTCCTACAACCTCCGCCACCTCTTTATGGGTAAGCAAACTTGAACCTTCAGGCAGCAATAGGCGGATAGCCAGTTGGATCGGGGCGACTGCATCGACGAGGTCGAGGGAAGCAATGGACTGAAGATACGCGCAGTAGCTCTCAAGTGTCGTCCACGGCGTGAACGCTACAAACGTCGGTGTTAGAACGAGTCCCGCCGTTCGGCATGCGGCTACGGCTCGCTCAATGTCTTGTGGGGTGTGTCCTTTGTTAAGAATTTCAAGAACATGATTGTCAAAAGATTCAACCGCACTCGTAACAAACGCACAGCCTGTATCGCGTAGTGTTGCTAAATACTTAGCGTGAGCCAGTAAATGTGCAATCTTGATAGTCACGTCATAGGTAAGGTCAGGATACGTATCAGATAAACGCTGGACGACTTCAATAGCGTGAACTGAGCCATTGAAAAAATCAGGGTCCCCAAAGGTGATGTGACGAACGCCCATTTCAACTTGATTTCTGATGTCGGCCAGAACAATGTCGATTGGCACGACCCTAAACCGCCCTTTGTATACCGGGACGATCGGACAATGGCGACACGTATGCCTACAACCGCGGCTAGCCTCTGTGTATCCGACACATCTAGTTGACCCGGTTGAATCGTGCAAGGTAGCGTAGCGTGTGGGCGGCGGTAACCCTCGTCGGTCCGGTACCTTGAACGCAAGATGCGGTAGCGCAGTATCCGCAGTAGGCTGCGGTGGTGGCGTGCCTTCTCTCAAAGCGATCGCCAGAGCTTCTAGATCTGATTCAAATTCGGCACCAAGTACCGAGTGCACTCCGAGGTCACGCAGGAGTGACTCGTTGAGCATCGCGTAGAGCCCATAGCCGCACAGATGCGCCGACGGATTGAGACTGCGAATCTTTTTAATCACTGGCACCGCAAGCCGCGTCGCCATATGCATTGGTAGAAAAAAGGCCAATAACTTGGCCTGTGTAACTGAGTCGTCCCGTAGCCGCTCACGAGCCAGATCGACACACGTTACTTCGACGCCTGCATTACGTAGCCAAGCTGCGGGCGAAGCTAGGCCAAACGGCTGTCGGCCCATCTCATAGGTCGCAATCAAGAGTGCACGCATAATCAGAGTGAATTATTGATTAATTTAGCGCTTGTCTCCGGACCGGCTCGTCAGGACGGTACAGGAAAATCAGTCGTACTCGGTCGAGTAGTCAAACCCACAACCACGAGCGCTAGAATTGACAGGGTCAGAGCTGGATAGACCGTCTCAAGACCAAGCGGATACTCCGGAACACCATCAACACTGTGCTGCAGACCAACGATCTCCCAAACCAACGTGGTAGTCATACCTACGAGAATCGACCACACGCCTGCTGAACGCGGTATGCGCGGCCAGACCAGTGCGCCGAGCAAAGCCGGCGTAATGCCAGCCCCGTACATTGTGTAAGCCCAAAGCGCCATCGCCAAGATTGATGGAAAAAAGCTTCCGATCACGTAACCGACGCACCCCAATGCCACTACAACCAGTCGGGTGTAGACCAATACCTGTTGGTCAGCGACCTTTGGATTTATAAAGCGCTGATAGACGTCACGCATCAAATTCGTTGCAGGCGTTAGAAGAAAGCTGTTGGCAGTGGAAACGATTATCGCCGCAGCCCCACAAACAAGCAGGACCCCAATGCCCATCGGTAGAACTTGCAGTGCAACATTGATCACGATCGATTCTGAACCTTCGGTGCTCAGGCCTGGCACAACACCGCTACCGAGTACACCAACCGAGTCAATCAACGTCTCGACGACGATCGTGCCAACAATCCACCCAACCACCGCTAGACGGGCCGCTCGCTCGCTTTTTGCAGAAAAAAACTTCTGGTACATATTCGCTTCACCGAGAAGCAAGAACAACGTTGGAAAAAAAAGCGCTAAAGCCGCCTGCGGCGATAGTTCACCAAACAATGCGACATGCTCTGGTTGCAGCGATGAGAAGGTCGTTGCAAGTCCGCCACCATCAGACACGAGGAAAACCACCGCTAGGACTACACTCACTACCATCATCACGCCATTCCCAACATCGAGATAAGCAATCGACAGCATGCCTGCCAACGCGGTGTAAGTGACGCAGAATGCGGCGGTCATCAGTGCACCGGTCGCCGGTTCAATACCAGCCACCAATTCCAGAAGTTTTCCGCCTGCGCGGAACTGATAGGCCGCAATGGTCGTATAGGCCATTACCGTGGTAAGAGCGCCAAGAAGGCGCGCGGTCGGTCCATACCGTAATTCGAGGATGTCCGGAACAGTGTACTGCGCGAGCCGGCGCACGCGAGGAGCAATGAAATAGACCAATGCGATACCGACCCAAGCTCCAGCTGACTGCCATAGTGCGGGGAACCCTACCCGATAGCCCAAACCAGCACCGGCGAATAGACTGCCAGAGCCGATCCATGTAGCAAGAAGGGTAAAGACAAGCACCCGAGCTGGTAAAGCGCGGTTGGCAATCAGAAAGTCATCGGCCGTCTGCACCTGACGACTCTTCCAGGAACCAACGACAACTAGAGCAGCGAGATAAATAATGATGGCACTCAGAAACATAAATGGTCGCGTGCTGACCTAGAGATTCTAAAAAACTACGCTCTGCGATTGTCAAACCGTATTTTGAGACCAGCCATCCGAATGTTAACTAATCCACTATTAGAGGCGTGATTGGCGGCATGCGCTATCTGAAGAAATCGTATGGCGTCACCAAGTGCTTCTCAGTCAAGATCAAAGTCCCGCTCCGGCCTAGTCACCGGTTCGTCGGTCGCTTTACGAAGGGCTTCTTCAAAGCGCTTGGCAAGTGCATCGCCACGTGTGCGCTCATCAGTAACCGATTGCTGGAACACCGCTTCTCGACGCGCTGCCTCCTCATCAAGAATTCGATCGGCTTCACCCAACTCGACCTTGTCCTGACGTTCCGGCTCGCTGTGCCGTACGACGCGCTTTAAACCCACATCGATGACGAGTGAGGCGGTACAGCAAGGACAAACCAGTTCGAGCTCCGACGTGAGGTTAGTCATTTGTGGACCCTCCCTACCATCGCGCCTACGCTGTCTTTTCAGCGCCGATCGGTACGCGGTAGTCACCGCCCATCTAGGCGAGACAACATGATATCTCCTACCCTAGTCGAGGACCATGTCGTGACTCTATTTTTGAAATGGTGGGAATACCGTGGTTGGAGCGAAATCCAAAATGAACCCCTTAAAAGCGACCCAAATTTCGACTCTCTTTACCCGAGACGGCCAAGCCCCAAGACGGTAGGACTACATGATTCAACTAAGGCTGAAGAGGTTCGTGCCAGCACTACCGTGAGAACTCAGTAGGTGTTGTCTCAGCCTTCTTCCTCGAAGCCTTCTTCCTCGGTTGGACGAGGACGGGTTGAGGGACGAAGGGCTTCACGGCGGTCATACACTGCCAACCCTTCGACGTGGAACGTTAGCGTGCAAGAACTCGCTTTACGTTCCACAACAGCTAGGACAGGGCTCCCCGCCACGCCAGCCCGAAATGTGATCCTGCAACCACACGACAACCTTGCGTGGTGGAATCCCTTTAACGCCGTATTAACTTCGGTACTCATGACATCGCAATCAACCGCCTAGGTCGGCAGCCGATGCGCAGCCATCATACACCAACGGTTGTTCATCTGTGTGACCGGAATGAAAAACTAGGATGGAGGACGTTGACAATCAGAGCATTGCACGGATTTCTCGCTCTACCTGGTCCTTCGTGGCTAAACCCATGTGCTGCTTACATACAGTGCCACTCCGGTCAATGTATAAAGTTATCGGAATACCCCAAACCGGTCCGAGCGCTTCCTTAACATCGTCGCGGCCAAGACCCACAAGCAACGGATAGTTGACCCCGTATTCGTCAGCAAACGGCTTCAACTTCTCGATCGGATCGTCGACAGACAATCCGAGCACAGCAAGACCTTGGTCTCCGTACTCGTTCTGTAACTCGACAAAACTGGGAATCTCAACCTTGCAGGGACCACACCAAGTCGCCCAAAAATTAAACAGAATGACCTTTCCCCTATACGATGCCAAATCGACATCATCCCCATTCATATCTTGGAGGGTAAAATCGAGGTTCGCAGGGCGGGCATCGGGGTCGCAAGCCGCCGTGTCTACGGCATCAGCCTCTGACCACACGGAGGCACTCAACATCTCTTCCGGAAACACCGGAAACGTCAGAAAAGCCAAGGCCAAAGACGCTCCGGCAGCTGCCATCCATCGCCACTTCATGATTCCGAACCCTCGTTTAGGGAGCGCCGGTAACCCCAAGATGGCCTTAAGAAAGCCCAAAACCGCAACCGGCCTCGGTACGTCTAGTTATATAGCATGCTGACGAATAGCACACCTAGAATCCCTAGCAGACAAACTCACTAGGCCTCCTGTAGTCGCTACAGTAACATATGTCAGCGTTGGCGTTGATAGTTGGCGTCAGTTCCCAAATGAGCCACGAGGTAAATCTTATGCGTATCCGCAAGGGGTGTGAACTTCGCGTCTCCATGAGCGCCGGATTGACACTACTCTTCCTCTTTTGTCTGGCGTTACCTGCCATCGCACAAAGTCAGTTCATTCCCTACTACGGAAAGGCCAGGGTGAAGTATGACAACTTCGACTGGCAGATTTACACAACTGATCATTTCGAAATGTATTACTACCCCGAACTTGAACAGCACCTAGAGCGAGTGGCGGGCTACGCTGAAAGCGCCTATCAGCAGGTCAGTTCAGATCTCAGACATGAGTTGGCATTTCAGATTCCCCTCGTGCTATTCAAGACCCACAGTGAATTTGAACAGCAGAACGTAATTCCAGCCGACATGCCGGAAGGCGTTGCAGCCTTTGCCGAACCACTTCGCAACCGTATGGTTCTGCCAATCGATGAGCCTCCCGATGAACTCTACCGGCTCATCACCCACGAACTCGTCCATATCTTTGAGTTCGACATCATCCCCCGCGGTGTCCTTCGCTCAGATGTGCCCCTCTGGGTCGACGAAGGGTTAGCTGATCACCTAGCAGGGGTCTGGAACCCACTCGACCTAATGATGGTCCGCGATGCGGCAGTCTCCGACATCGTGCCCAAAATGACCGAACCAGATGAATTCTTCGGATTTAGTAGCCCACGGTTACCCTACAACCTGGGTCACGCAGCCTTCGAGTTCATTGAGGCGAGAGAAGGTAAAGAAGGTATCCGGCAATTCCTATTGGCTCTCAGAACAAATGTGATCGGTGGTGGTAGTGACGCGTATCAGGAAGGCCTCGGTCTCTCCGCCGAAGAGTTCGACATCGAGTTCTCGCGGTACATCAGAGAACGGTTTCAGCCCTTCCGCGATCGGGAACGAGCGGAGGACTATGGAACCGACCTAGCACCCGATCCAATTCGATCCGAGTTCGTGGCTGCCTACTCCGTTGAACCGGCGCCGTCGGGGGAACTATTGGCAGCGGTAGCCACGAACAGGAAAGACCGTGAGCTTGACATCATTCTCATCTCTGTTCAGGACGGTAGTGTCGTCACAAATCTAACTCCGGGATTCTCGCAGAACGATGGTTACGACTACATCTCTATTCCTGGCGCGCGGTGGAATACCGTGCCGTGGATGTCGTGGTCACCGGCAGGCGACCAGTTGGCCTATTTCGTGCGCAAGGGCAAACGTAAGACGCTCATAATTAGGGACATTGTCAGCCGCCGTATCGAACAACGGCTCGACATGACAACCGTTGACGAACCCGAATCCCCGGACATCTCGCCTAATGGCCGCCACGTCGCGTTCTCAGCACTGCAGAACGCCACGGGTGACATTTACACCATTGACTTGGTCACAAACGAAGTTCGGAACGTCACAAACGATAATTTTGCAGACTATGCGCCCACGTTTTCCCTAGACGGACGGTCTTTAGTCTACCTGGCACGTGTTAACGGCAACAATAAACTGTTTCGGGTAGACCTCGAAACAGGAGAGAAACTGCAATTAACCTTCGGTGCCCACGACGAAACGGCCGCACAGTTCATTGATAGAGACAAGATTGTGTTCTCCTCTACAGCGGTCGACCCACTGCAGCCTATCGACCCTGACGTAGCCCGTGACGGCAACATCTTCAACCTGTGGACACTGACCCTGTCAACAGGCGCACTTGAGCAGTACACCGACGCCCTAAGTGGGAACGTCTCCCCCGTCGTACTAGAAACAGTCGACGGCCAAGAGGTTGCGTTCGTCAGTTACAACAAGGGCAATTACGGTATCTACACCACGGAAGTGGAAGAACCACTATACATGGTGGAAACCTCAGATTTTGGCGCCCCTGGTCTGGTGATGGACTTCCAAGCTCCTTTATCGCACACCCTCATTAGGGATAACAGTCGAGACAAGGGCAGGTTCGAGAAGATGGTTCTCGAAGGTCGGCCACCGGTCAACCTTGGGGTAACGAATAGCGGCGACCTTTACGGCGGTTCGTCTCTAACGCTCACTGACCTGCTGGGCGAACAACAGTTCAACGTGTATGCAGCATCAATTTCAGAATACCGGACAATGGCAATGTCGTATGTGAACCTCGCGCGCCGATTGCAGTGGGGCACGCAACTCTTCTCCCAGACTCAATTCTTCTTCGGCACGCCAACTGGCATGTCGTATGGCCTGTTTAATCGTGACCAAGCCATTGCAACCACCAGAATGCGCGGTGGCACAGTCTTTGGCATCTATCCCTTTAGTAGGTTTCGACGGGTCGAGTTGTCGGCTGGCGTAGCAAATTACCAAGAGCAATTCGGTAGCCCGCAGCTACAGGCAGCCTCTAATCAGGTACAGACGGATCGATTTGGCGCCACCATCTTCCGCAATGGCACCTTCGTGCCTTTCAATATCGCCTTTATTCAAGAAACGACAGTATTTCGCGAATTCGGCCCGGTATCAGGTAATACGATGCGGCTGGGATTCGAATATGCACCGAAATTTGGGAACACACTTTCGCAGCAGAGTCTTGATGGTGATGCCCGTTACTATCTCAGGCTGGGAGAAACCGGACTAGTAGCACTGCGAGCAAGAGGTTTCAGGAGTTTTGGTGAAAGTCCAAACTTCTATTTCTTTGGTGGTAATTCTGAATTGAGGGGTTACGACTACCTAGAATTTGTCGGCCACAAAGCATTCCATCTGAACGCTGAATTACGGTTTCCACTGGTCGAAGTGATGTTGACGCCGATCGGCGTCTTGGGCGGCTTCCGAGGTGTGTTCTTCGCTGGTGTTGGTGGTGCTGCGCTCAACAGCGACAGCTTTACTCCATGGACTTCCTCCCCGGAGACATTCAAGCCGGTAATCGGACTCAAATACGACAGTAATCTTCAGCCTCAGCCGGTCTACGCTGATCCGGTCCAAATCACCGGCTTCCGCTTACGAGACGCGCGTGGCTCCTACGGCTTTGGCCTTGAAACCATGGCGTTCGGCTTTCCGATCCACCTTGACTGGACGTGGCGAACTCTTTTCAACGATGCCTGGGAGAACCTCCTGTTCGCTGCAAACGGCGGCAGCGCAAAGTTTCGTGAAAGCCGCTTCAATTTCTGGATAGGATACGATTTCTAGATGCGGTAGATGGGTAATTTACGAAGTTCCTTCACTCCCTTAACCAACTTCGGACATTTCAGCAGGTCTCTACTGGTCGGGAGCCGATGAAGTGACGACCTGCCATCTCCAACCGCGACGACCGGAAGATTCGGCCACTGAGACAGTCCACGTTGTCTTGCCCAATGACGCCAATCCGTTGGGTTTTATGCTCGGCGGGTCCGTGATGCATCTGATCGACCTCGCTGGGGCAATTGCCAGTCATCGCCACACCCGGAGCCGTGTCGTGACGGCGTCAGTTGACAGCGTCGAGTTTCTACATCCCGTTAAAGTTGGCGATCTACTCATTCTCAGGTCACGGGTCACCTGCGCGTTCCACACATCACTTGAGGTTGAGGTTGAAGTAGTCTCCGAAGAGTCCTTGACAGGTACGCGACGTTTGACGAGCCGAGCGTTCCTGACTTTCGTTGGAGTCGATGAGAGGGGCTGCCCCACTCCGATTCCACCCCTGCTCGTTGAATCGGTCGATGACACTCACCGTGCCGAGATGGCGCGCGCGCGTCGAGCCCAACGCCTCGAAGCTCGAGGACGGTTGGCCTCTGATAACTTTTCCCTGTAGGAACTGTTGCCCCCTAAGAAATATCTTGGAGGCGAACGACGCTCTCTTCTAAATCGATCGCTACCCGGTACCGGCTAAGAAAATTGTGCCCAATAGTGCCACCCACTTGGAAGCCAAGGAGGGCGCTAGGCGCCTGCAAGTTGAGAACGACGACCGGGTAGTTCGGAAATGCGATCGTATTGAACATCAGGTCGATACCCGGTAATAGAAACGCATCCGGATCCCATCCTGACGACCCGAATACCCGAAGCGGAAGATGTCTTACGACTGGCCGGCGACTCAGCATGCTAGCAGTCTGCGAGCTAATCGAGATCACCTCACCACCCGTATCCACAACGAAACTCGCGTCTTGATCGTTAACGGTTCCTCGCACAGTCACTAGCCGATGCTGACGCAACGGCAACACAACGTCTGCAGGATCCCGCGGAATCTTTCGACCGATCGTCAGCTGAGAGCGTTCATAGTCAACCGTGAGTGAGAGCCTAGCAGCCAGGGGCGAGAAACTCTCGACTTCGCGCTTGGGAATCCCGGTTAAAGGCGGGTTCTTAATGAGGGTTGGCACGTTGTCCATCTTAAGCGAACCAATCTCAATCGAATCGATCCAGCCGAGCTGTAGCCCGCGGAGGCCAACTTCTCCAACACCCGCACTCAAGGTGTACACGATCGGCCGGACGTTGGACGCTCTAGCCACTTCACGTGAGACCACCGTCTGCTCAGCACCAGTGTCAACCACGAAGTCAATCTCACGATGTCCGTTCACACTCGCCTTGACTATAATCTTGTCCTGGACAAGCCTGAACGGCACTGTGTGAAGTTGCTCAGCAACGTCAGGTTCCATATCAAACGGAACCCGACGCCCCAAAGAACGTAGAAAGCGAATCTGGGCACGAGACCAAGCCGCTCGCTGACTCTGGTCCTTGTGCGGAAGTAAATTGACGTAGTTGCCAAACGCAACAGCCGCTTCCTCATAGCGATGCATCCGCTTATAGATGGTGCCGACTGTGTGGTGGAACTCTCCGTCACGGGGCGACAGGGCTAAAGCTTTCTGCGCTGCCTCAAGCGCAGCATCATTATTGTTTAGGCTCATCAACGACTTACCAAGTCCATGATGGCCGCGTGCAACGGTAGGGTCCCTTGCGAGAACATCGAGAAAGAGCTGTTCGGCTTCGTCAAACAGACCAGCTGCCCATAAAGTATCGCCATACATCACAATTGCCGCTGGGTCGTCAGGCGCCTCTGCAAGGGCTGCGTCGGCCTCCACCCGCGCGTCAGCAAATCGGGCCAAGCGCAACATCGAGAGCACCGACCCACGGCGCGCTCGAAAAAGCTGTGATGCCGTCGCGCCCTCCTTTGCTCGTGTGAATGCCTCAAGCGCTTCAGGAAAACGTTCTTCTGCAATGAGCAAATCAGCTAACTGAAGTTGGATAGCGCTATAGGTTGGGTCTGCGCTCCGGCTGGTAACAACCGAAAGCGCTACCAGAGCAGCGGTGACCGCGACAAGTGGACGAAGACCGATGTGCATGAACCCTCCGAAATGCCTGGGGGATCACTGGCAACTGCTTGAAGCAACTAAAGCACAGTCAGATGAATCAACGCGTATCAGCAACCTAAAGATAAAAAGTGTAAAACAGAGACCACTCTTAGGCCCGGATGGCTACTCGAGTCAGCGCGTGTAATGCTCAATAGGTACGCCGTCGTACATCTCATTGACCCGAAGGATCTGCGTGTCTCGGCTATAAGTCCCGAGCTCATAATCCTCACTCATGATCAAAGCCTTGAATGGTTTCGTAGGGCAGACCTCCGAGCACAAACCGCAAAAACTACAGCGTGACAGATTAAAATTAAAGTAATCCAAAATCTTAATTTTTTGCCCAGGTTCGCGATGGCCACCAAGCGAAATCAAATCGTCAGGACACACCTTGGCACACTGATCGCAAACGATGCACGTCTGCGCACCAGTCTCAGGCTCAACCTGAAGCCGTAACACACCACGGAATCTAGCCGCAACGGGACGCCTCTCAGCTGGATACTGGAACGTAAAAGCAGGCTGAGGAGTATACTTAAGCGTCACCAAAAGCCCCTTCACTAGATCGATCAAGAAAACCGTCCGGAAAAAATTTTTCAGCCTTTGCACAACACTTACCCTCGGTCACCCACAAGCACAGGTTCGGTCTCCCCGACCTTGATAACCCTTGGCCGGCGGAGCACGGTGTTTTCCTTGCGGATCTTGTCTTGCAACCGCATTAACCCGTACAGCAACGCCTCGGGACGCGGCGGACATCCTGAAATGTAAACGTCGACCGGGACGATCTTATCAACACCCTGCAGCACACTATACGTCGGAAATGGACCACCGGCGTTTGAGCAACTGCCCATGGAAATGACCCATTTGGGCTCCGGCATCTGATCGTATAGCCGACGCAGCACCGGCGCCATCTTCTTCGTCACGGTTCCTGCCACGATCATGAGGTCCGACTGGCGCGGCGAAGCCCGAAAGACCTCCGCTCCAAACCGAGAGATGTCAAACCGGGACGCTGATGTCGCCATCATCTCGATCGCGCAGCAGGCCAAACCGAAACCCATCGGCCAAAGCGAGGACTGCCTCGCCCAGTTCAGAACTTTATCTACGTTGGTTGTAATGATGTTGTCGTCGAATCGCTGATCGATCAGCCCCATCAAGATCTCCCGCTTCGCCGCTGCACCTGCCAATTCGCTACCATCGTGAACAGCATCTAAATCCCCAAACTACTTTCCCTCATACCATCCTGCATTAACATCGATGTAATTGGCCCATTGCTCAGGCACCTCATCGTTTTCAAAGATCGCCTCAACTGGACAGGCCGGCACACAGGCCCCACAGTCAATACACTCGTCCGGATGGATGTAGAGCATAGTCTCCGTCTCGAACTCGGGTTCGTCTTTACGTGGGTGGATACAATCGACCGGACAGACGTCAACACACGCCGTGTCTTTCGTGCCGATGCAGGGTTCGCAGATGGTATAGGCCATGACATCCTCCGTAAATTGACCAACTAATCGTACCGGACTCCTTGCTGAATTTCAACTACCCCATACCTATCGGCCAGAAGAAGAGTTCGGACTAGACCTGATTTCGATCTTAAGCTGTAGCACTAAATGAGATCCTCTGGCTAAGTTACTGGGTTACTTGCCAGTGAATTTAGGTTTCCGCTTCTCCAGAAATGCGGTTGTCCCCTCCTGTTTGTCATCCGACTGATAGCAAAGCGCCTGCGCGAGCGTCTCAATGAGCAGCCCAGAATCGAGATCGACGCGCGCGGACGAATTAATGACCAACTTCGCTAGTCGTGCCGCTAAGGGCCCATGACGGAGCACGCGACCAGCAAGATCCCTGGCCGTAGCATCAAGTTTGTCTGCTGGAACGACGGCGCTCACAAGTCCAATTGAAAGTGCCTGCCCGGCATCAATAATCTCTCCAGTCAGAATCAGATGTTTTGCACGTCCTAGACCAACGACTCTTGGTAGACGCTGAGTCGCTCCAGCACCTGGAATAATTCCCAATCCTAACTCAGGCTGACCAAACATCGCTCCCTTTGAGGCTATCCGCAAATCACAGGCCAGGGCCAGCTCACACCCACCCCCGAGTGCGTATCCATTCACAGCAGCAATCGTTGGTCGCGGGAAACGCTCAACAGAAGAAAAAAAAGACGAATTGATCGCTGCCAAGCCTTCATCACGAGTCCGAGTTCGAAGATCGTTGATATCAGCACCAGAAACGAAAGCTTGGTCACCAGCACCGGTTAGAATTAACGCGCCGACAGTGTTGTCGGCTGCCAAATCTGCCAGCGCCGCCTCCCCTTCGCGCACAGTTTCGAGGTTTAGAGCATTTCGCACCTCAGGACGATCAAAAGTCAACTCCGCTACACCGTCGCTCACTGATACGCGAATATTCTTGTATGTCATAAATCAGTACTCGTAGACGCCCTTTCCCACCTTTTTGCCAAGCCGACCGGCCTGAACATACTCAACAAGTAGGGGGCACGGACGATACTTCTCGCCGAGTTTGGCGTGCAGAAATTCCAGCACACTTAGCCGAGTATCAAGCCCTACAAGATCGACCAATTCGAAGGGGCCCATTGGGTGATTCAATCCCAGTTTGAGCGCTTTGTCGATGTCACGTGCCGAAGAGATCCCTTGCTGCAACATGTAGAAAGCCTCATTGCCAATCATCGCGTTAACACGACTGGTCACAAATCCCGGCGACTCTTTAATCCGCACGGTCTCCTTACCCATCTGTTTAGCGACTTCCTCAATTACGTCCATCGTTTCTGGTGCCGTTTCCAGGGCACAAACGACCTCAACAAGTTTCATCTTGTGGACCGGATTGAAGAAGTGCATCCCCGCCACCCGCTGCGGACGTGTGAGGGCACTGGAGATTTCCGTAATACTTAGTGCCGACGTATTCGATGCCACGATGGCGTCAGCCGAAGCATGGCACTCAATCTCCTGGAAGACCGATAACTTCAAGTCCATCTTCTCCGGGACAGCCTCAATAACCATCTCAATACCACTAAGGGCAGCCGAAAGGTCGGTAACAAACTCGAGGCGAGCACGGGCGGACTCAAAGTCATTCGACCCTACCTTGCCAAGCTCGACCGCCTTGGCCCCGATGGCATTAATCAGCGATCGGGAGCGCTCAAGCACCTCCTCTGAAACATCATATAGTCGGGTATCGAACCCACCCATTGCCGCCCCGTATGCAATACCGTGCCCCATCGTTCCGGCACCGAGCACTGCAATGGAACGGATCATGAAACACTCGCTCCCGTTGTAACACCTTTAGCAACAATCTCATCAATCGCACCCATAGCTAGGTCAATCTCAGCTTCAGTATTATAGAAGTGAGGCGCGATCCGAATTCCCGCTCCGGGTCGGTAGTCAATGATTACCTCACGACGGAGCAGTTGAGCAGCCACTTCCTTGGCATTCGGCATGTCGATCGTCACTGTGCCACCACGCTCGGCATCTTGGCGTGGCGTACAGACGGCGTAACCACGCTCGAGCGCTGACTCGATAATTCGGCTGGTTAAACGCAAAGATTTAGCGCGAATCGCCTGGACTCCAATCTCGGCAACAATGCGATAGCCTTCGCGAGCGGCATAAAGGGCCGGTACGTTTGGCGTACCGCTCTGGAAACGCTCGGGGCCCTCAGCGTAGCGTAACCGGCCAATTTCGAATTCGAACGGCGCAGCGTGGGCTGCCCACCCAACTTGAGTTGGCTCCAACTCCGACGCTAGATCGGGCCGCACGTAGAGATATGCAGCACCAGGACCACCACAAAGCCACTTCACGGATCCACCAACGGCAAAGTCCACCGCCAGGTTAGGCAGATCGATAGGAAGTGCGCCAGTCGCTTGATAGCAGTCCAGTACAACACGAGCACCTACAGAGTGGGCACGGACCACGATGGCCTCAATGTCAACAATGCAAGCGCTCTTAAATAGAACCAGTGAAATCGGCACAAGACATGTACAGCTGTCGATCGCGTTAAGAAACCGTTCCAGGTCAAGCTGGGCAGGATCATCGCTCGGAACATATACAATCTCCGCACCCTGTAGCCGCATTCCTTCGTAGAGATACATGTTTGAAGGAAAATCTAGCTCACTCATCACGATCTTCTTACGAGGTCCATCGAACTGATGGCAGGAGGCCACGACAGCTTGCGCTACCGTCACGTTCTGATGCATCGACAACGAACGATGTGGCACGCCGAGTAACGGTGAGAGCAAGTCAGCAGTGTCTACCCCGAGAGTCCACCACCCTTCAGTCCACGCCCGAACACCTCGCTCACCCCACCTTGCCGCATAAGCCGCAAGGTTGTCTGCTGAACCTCGAGGCATGGCACCCAAAGAGTGACTCACCAGGTAGGTGCAGCGCTTGAGAATCGGAAACTCAGCGCGCCAACTCAGCAAGGAATCCATATCAGGTGAACTAGGCCATAAAAACAGCAACTTAGCTGAACCACAGCACGAAAGGCTCTATGCTAGCGTATAGGATCCCCTCGAACCGTCAGCTACGACTCGGTCCGAACGTACTCGAAGTTAAGCGGCTTCCGGTTGATACCTCTACGAGGTGGAGCGATGTAATTGGCGAATACGCCAGGCTCGTAGATCGGCTCAGCCATAATGCTCTTCAGATAATCCTTGTCGGCCTGAACCGGTAACCAGTCACCCCTACGCCGTTCCCACTCCTCTACCGACACTGAGTTGCCTTTCGGGTCAAAATAAAAACCCGTAAAAATCCCAATGTTTCGGCTGAACTTTTTGTCGGGTAGGTAGAGGCGGTCGGAAAGACCGTAATCCTCCAAAATTTTGTTCCAACGCTCAACGCCCCCGAGGCAATCGCGGACATACCAGTCGCGCAAAACCTCATTCATTGCGTTACGCATAGGAACCTCGTGTTGGGAAAGCCGCCCGTCTTCATAGACCTCCATGTCGTAGACTGCATCCGTCATGTGATGGTCCTCGTAAGTCTCTTCCCGAGCTCTTCCCTTTAGCCCGTTCGCAAAATACGAAGCTGCGTTACTGGACACCTCGCTACCGTGAAGATCAAGGCTCCGACTGAACCAGAAATTAAGATGCCTCTGGATCATTTCCAGGTCAATCCCGCCTTGTCGACGTACGTCTTCCGCTAGACCTTTAGATTCCTTCATTAGTTGACAGGTCCGTTCAAGAATACGGGAAATCCCAGTTTCACCAACGAACATATGATGAGCTTCCTCGGTGAGCATAAAACGTGTCGTCCGAGCCAGAGGATCAAGCGAGCTCTCCGACAGGGACATAAGCTGAGATTTGCCATCGCGATCAGTAAACATCGTGAACATAAAAAAATCTAGCCAGTCGTCAATCGGTTCATTGAAGGCCTCGAGAATGCGAGGCTTATCCTGATTCCCGCTCGTTCGTACAAGTAGCTCCTCCGCTTCGTCCCGCCCATCACGTCCAAAGTATGAGTGCAGGAGATAAACCATCGCCCATAAGTGACGCCCCTCCTCAACATTCACCTGAAACAGGTTACGCAAGTCGTAGAGACTCGGACACTTTGCTCCAAGCTGCCGCTGTTGCTCCACAGAAGCTGGCTCAGTGTCGCCCTGGGTAACGATGAGGCGTCGAAGTTGATTACGAAACTCTCCGGGGACTTCGTGCCACACCGGCTTCCCAAATGAGTCGCCAAATCCAATCGTCCGATTAGGAACAGGCTCGGCAAGGAATATTCCCCAGCGGTAGTCGGGCAACTTTACAAATTCAAAATGTGCCCAGCCGTCTGAATCCACACTAATCGCTGTCCGCAAATAAACCTGATGGTGGTTCTGGAACCCTTCTGGTCCCATGTCACGCCACCATTCAAGGTACTTCGGTTGCCAGTGTTCAAGCGCCCGTTGTAATCGCTTGTTGCCAGCTAAATCAACGTTGTTCGGAATACGTTCAGTCGAAATCATGCGTGCAAACCTCTAAACTGACTCCTATGATATACCTAAGGAGAACGACGGTTTTACGTTCGTCGCCAATCGAACTCTGGTCTACCTTCGACGCCGTATGTTTTTAACGCGCCCCGCTCACCCACGGCGTTGGGGCGCTGGAAAATCCAGTTCTGCCACGCTGATAAGCGACCAAAGATCTTCGTTTCAAGCGTTTCCGGACCAGCAAATCGTAGGTTCGCCTCCAGACCTGTCAAAGCGTCAGGTGACAGCGAGGCCCGCCCTTCGAGCATCAAGCGCACCTCATCATCCCAATCCAATTCATCCGGCGTGAATGAAACAAGCCCAGTCCGGAGTGCTACATGTGGCTCAATCGCTTCGCCGATGGCGAGCAGCTTCTCGACTTTGTCCGGCTCCCCAAGGAACCTAGTCTGTAAACGGGTTAAGCCCGTACTCATCGGTAGCGTGCCACCATTTAGGACCGACACTCCAATCGCAGTCGGGCGATCAGGATCGTCGAGCATGAACGATTGATCAGCCGCTAACGCCAACTCAAGAAGAGTGCCAGCAAAGCATGAACCCGGCTCAATTAGCGCAACGAGACTCTTAGCAGTTAAATCCAGCCGCTTTATGGTGCGTTTCATGAAATGCAGAATCTCTCGTACTAGCCAGTGATCACGATTGGTGGCGAGTGTCCGGTCGATAGCCAACACAGACTCTCGATCACCCACGGTCTTCAAGACAATAACCCCGATCTCTGGTTCATTAAGGCGTAAATGCAACAGCGCCGCATCCAACTCTCGGAACGCACGCAATGGCCAGTACTGATCGCCGAGAGCTAGCATGGCCCGCGCATCACTTGGCTGTGGTCCGTCTGGCCCCCGTACCGTCAGGTCAACAGTTCGTTTCATGCGGTTCATCTCGACCGTAACCGTGGAGTACTCAAAACGATCCTCCGACCGCGTTAATTCCAGTGGTCCCAACGTAACACCAGGGCCTGAGGACGGACGATCCGATGAAGCCGCAAGGTCAGCCGCTCGTTGGGACACCGCCTCATCAAATCGAGACCGCGCATAAACGGCATCGACGAAACGCCACTCAACGGCGCGTTTCCCACGTACACCCTCAACCAAGGTACTAAAGAAATCAGCGACGTCACGCCGCACCTTCCGTTTATCGACAAGTCGCGTAAGGCCACCCGTTCCAGGCAACACGCCCAACAACGGCGCTTCGGGTAAACTCACTGCAGAGTTCCCATCATCAACTAGGACAATTTCGTCACAGGCCAAAGCGAGTTCATAGCCACCACCCGCACAAATTCCGTTAATAGCGGCAAGGAACTTCAGCCCAGAACACTGACTCGCGTCCTCAATCGCCAACCGCGTCTCGTTCGTGAACTTACAGAAATTAACCTTGAAACCGTGTGACGAGCTACCTAACATGAAAATGTTGGCGCCTGCGCAGAAAATCCGCTCCTTCAGGCTGGTCACGACGACTGCATGCACTTCAGGATGCTCAAACCGAATTCGTTGAATCGCATCAGCCAGTTCAATATCTACGCTGAGGTCGTACGAATTCAGCTTCAGTTTGTAATCGGTTGATAGACCACCGTCCTCCTGGACATCCATCGACAGTGTGGCTATCGGCCCGTCAAACGTAAGCTTCCAGTGACGATACCTATCTGGGTGTGTATCAAACTGAACCCCTTGTTCTGAAGCATTAGGTGCCATTAACCATTCATTATGATGACCGTAATAGTAGGCGTCAAACGTGAGCGACTGACACGGTATAATGCGCGACGCTAGAAGAGTAAAAAACCTATGCCTCGACTTCAGGATTTCAAGACACCGTTGGTCTTTAAATTCGACGACCTGTCACCCACAGCAGCGCTCGACGCACCCGACGATGCCCAAGATTTTCGCGTTGAGGTGCGCGCCCTCGAAGGAATGCAAAAGGAGGCGACTGTCCGCCAATCGGAGCGACCTGGTCAAGCATGGCGGATGGTCTCTGACGAGGGGCCGTATCTGAACGGGACGGATCTGGCGCCTTTCCCACTGGCATTCTTCGCAGCGGGACTGCACTTCTGCTATATGACTCAGCTGGTGCGACTCTGCCGTGACCGTGGCATCGCGTTACGTGGACTCAGGTCTGGGCAGGATACCCGTTACACAATGACGGGTTCTGCACTGAAGGGTGACATGACCGGCGCAGGCATCCCAGTCGATCTTGACATTGCAATCGATGCTGAACTCTCTCTGGAAGCTGCGGGCAAGTTGATCACCAGAGCATTGGCCGAATCCCCCGGACACGCAGTGATGCGCGATCTCTTTAGAAACACATTCGCACTCCAGCTGAATGGGTCCACGGTGAAACTCGTAGATCAGGAGCATTCCCCAAACGCCCTCTTTCCTGACCCAGTGAGAGGCTTCGAGTCCATCCGACCCACACCTGCGGGCCATTTCCATCCCGACATCATCACCAAAACCGAAACGGTCGAAGTGCAGCACGGTGTGACTGGCGGTGCAGGGTCGAGCTTGAAGTCAGAACAAAAGCGAACGCTGCACGTCCGCTCAGACGCCTGCCTCCTTGACAAAGGTCTTTTGCAAACGGATATCCGCCTGTTTCAACCGCTCGGCAGCAGCTTCCGGTTTCTGTCAGATACTGGCACGGGTGACACCGCACCACCTCCTTTGGCGTATCTGTCAGCCGGTATCGGCTTTTGTTATATGACACAACTCGGCCGTTACGCACACATCACCAAGCAGAAATTGGAGTCAATGCGTATCGTTCAGACCAATGGGTACAAACAATCTGGCGCCGCTGGTCCTAATGCAGTAGCCACTGCCGTAGATACACACGTGTATATCAATGCCGACGAATCTGAGGACGTCGCACGAAAGTCAGTAAAAATGGGTGAACAGACCTGTTTCCTTCACGCCTCGATGCGTGAAGCTTACCCGACTGTCTTACGGGCAACACTCAACGGTAAACCTCTGCCCGTCCCTGCTGCCTGATAAAACTTTGTAATGAGCCTAGTGCACAGAGCCAACCTGGAATCGGCACCGCCCGAGCAAACGCGAACGCGGCAGCTTGAACAGTTTAACTTGCTTCTGTCTGAAATCTTGCCTCACAATCGCTTCTACGCATCAAAGTTTAAGTCGTTGTCAGCGCCGATCGACTGGCAGGGATTCGCTCAATTACCGTTTACGACGAAATCAGAACTCGTCGAAGATCAATCAGCTTTTCCACCACTCGGTACGATTGCGACCTATCCACGTGAACGTTACCTGACCTACCATCAGACTTCTGGTACGACTGGTCGACCACTGGTAGTGCTCGACACCCCTGAGAGCTGGGACTGGTGGACGGAGTGCTGGCAATATATTTACCGAGCTGCTGGCGTGACAGACCGGGACCGATTATTCATGGCCTTTTCCTTTGGACCCTTCATTGGATTCTGGGCAGCGCATGCCGCTGCACTCAAACTCGGGGCCTTGGGTATCCCTGGCGGTGGGCTCGATTCAAAGGCACGACTTCACCTAATGGCGAGTGCCGAAGCCACAGTGCTCTTGAGCACTCCGACCTACGCATTACGCCTGGCTGAAGTAGCGCGTCAGGAAAACATCAACCTGTCAAAGCTAGGAGTACACACAACTATCCACGCGGGCGAGCCGGGCGCCTCACTGCCGTCAGTACGCGGCCGGATCCAGCGGGCGTGGGGTGCAAAGTGTTTCGATCACGCCGGCGCGACCGAGGTCGGCGCCTATGGATACACCTGCGACACCCAGACAGGACTACACGTGATCGAATCGGAATTTATTGCTGAAGTGCTTGACCCTCGGTCTGGGCAGACCGCGTCGGAAGGTGGTATCGGGGAACTGGTGCTCACAAACCTAGGTCGCGTTGGATGGCCGGTGATCCGCTACCGGACAGGCGACCTTGTGCGAATGGGTGGGCACGGTTGTCCGTGCGGTCGTACATTTCAGACGTTACCAGGCGGCCTGATCGGTAGGGCGGACGACCTCTTGGTGGTGCGTGGTATCAATATCTATCCATCATCGATTGAAGCGATCATTAGAGAGTTTGAGGTGGACGAGTTCCGGATCGTGAGAACACGCCAGCAAGAAATGGATGAACTAATCATCGAGGTCGAAGCCTCAAGCGAGGTAGCCAACGCGCTTGCAGACGCCTTCTCACAGCGCCTCGCGGTCAGGATTGAGACTCGCACGGTGGCACCCGCTTCGTTACCGAGATTCGAACTCAAGGCTAATCGGGTCGTCGATAAAAGGCGTGATGTCTAGAGGCTGATCCTTCGTATTGGGAGACTACCAGACCCTGGTCTCACCTGGTTGAAATTCCAAGAGTTCAATTCCTGGTGTAAGTAGCGCTCTAAGCTCACTTGGTGTGCCGACCAGTACGGGAAAAGTGCCGTAGTGCATCGGCACCACCTTTTGAACGCCAAGGAGGTCAGCCGCCAGGGCGGCGCCCTGCGGTCCCATAGTGAAATGGTCCCCAATCGGAAGAAACGCGATTTCCGGAGCATGAAGCTGCTTGATTAGCGCCATGTCGCTGAATACATCCGTGTCTCCTGCAAAGTAGAGACTCCGGCCATCTTCAAGTCTGATGACATAACCTGCAGGGTCGCCAACAAAAATCATCCGTCCATCAACCTCAAATCCACTACTGTGCACTGCTTGCACCATCGTCACACCAATACCGGCGATGTTAATCGTGCCTCCCTTATTGATGCCATGAACGGACTGCAATCCCTTCTCCTCAAATAATTTCGCGAACTCCAAGATTGCAATCACCGGTGCTCCAGTTGTGCGTGCAACCGAGAATACATCGCCGACATGATCCGGATGACCGTGCGTGATAAGAATCAAATCGGCTTCGGTGATTTTCTTGTGCTCATCTGGGCACTTTGGGTTCCCTTCGAGCCATGGGTCGAGCACGATGCGCTTTCCACCAGGAGAGGTAATTACGAAAGTACTGTGTCCGAGCCATTGAACCGAGAGCTTACTGTTTGAATTCACGTGATACGACTCCTAGTGAATTACGACTGTCGGTGGTTTGCCAATTTGTCAATCCGTCGATAGATTCTACCCATATTCATCTTTGCGCAGAGGTCAAAAAAGCTTGCCTGAGGACCAACCCATCGAACCTGTTCGACGGAATCAAAAACTGGTGCATCTTCCCGCAAGGTTGCAAGGTCTCTGAACTTCAGGGCAACCTCACGTTGTTCAACCAGCGTTTGCGCTAACTTCTTAGCGCCTCGCACCATCACAACCCAAGAATCGGATTTCTCGGGAATTTGCTCCAAATGTCCATAATGGCCCAAGACAGTACTCGCTGACTTGTGCCCCCACCCGGGGAGGCCGGGAAAACCATCAGCTGAATCCCCCATCAGGGCCAAATAGTCAGGAATTGAGCTCGGTGAAACACCGAATTTTTCACGTACCCCTTTGGCATCGCGCAATTGACCAGCGCGACGATCGAACTGTAGGACACGGTTATCAACGACACACTGAGCAAGGTCTTTGTCAGGGGTACAGATAAACACTTGTTCCACTGCCTCGTCAGCTGCCGCTTTCACCGCAGCCGACGCCAGCCCGTCATCCGCCTCAAACTCCTCCATCGGCCAGACTGCCACTCCCATCGAAGATAGCGCCTCCTCTAAAGGATGGAACTGCTTGTGAAGAACTGGGTCAATCCCCTCACCCGTCTTGTAGCCTGGCCAGAGCCCGTTACGAAACGATTCAATGACGTGATCCGTTGCAACCCCAATGTGGGTAACACCGTCTTCTAGCATCGCCACGACCGAACCGAGCACACCACGCACAGCGCCGATTTCATTACCATCGGTATCTGATGATGCAGGCACCGCATAGAAGTGCCTAAATAACTCATATGTGCCATCGATGAGAAAGACGTTCACCCGGCACACTCTAGAGTCTTACCAGGGAAACCTCAAGTATCGGAGACACCGTTCCTCTTCGTAGGGCTCACCGAGACCAACTAACAAGGCCTAAACTGCCTAATTGGCGATAACATATGAAAATATGACTTCGAGTGTACCGTTGCTACGCGGGCGGCCGATGCGCGGAGTTTCACCACCCCGCGAGCCGAAACCACCCTGGCTGAAGGTCAGAGCCCCTGGCTCGGCGGGTTATCGGCGACTCAATCAACTCGTCCAGTCCTTGAATCTGCACACGGTCTGCGCAGAGGCAAATTGTCCAAACATTGGCGAGTGCTGGGATCAGGGCACCGCAACCTTCATGATTTTGGGTGACGTCTGCACCCGTTCATGCGGCTACTGCAACGTCGTGCATGGTCGGCCACAAGCGCTGGACCCCAATGAACCCAACCGCGTGGGACGTGCTGTCGCGTCGCTTAGACTCGACCATGTTGTCATTACGTCGGTTGACCGTGACGACCTGCCGGACGGCGGGGCTTCAGCATTCGCTGCAACCGTTCGCGCGATACGGAGTGCCAGACCAGAGTGTCGCATCGAACTTTTGATTCCCGATCTTAAAGGCCAGAATCTTGCACTAAAGACGGTCCTTGCAGAGAAACCCGACGTGTTAAATCACAACATCGAGACCGTGCGCCGGCTATACCGCTCCGTCCGACCGGCTGGGCGATACGACCTTGCCCTCGATCTACTCGCACGCGCTGCACACTTTACCCCCACAATCCCTACCAAATCTGGTTTGATGGTCGGCCTCGGCGAAACAATAGACGAGGTTATCGAAACGATGGCCGATCTACGAAAACACGGTTGCCGCATACTTACCGTGGGTCAGTATCTTCAACCTTCTCCAGCGAATGTGCCCTTAGCGCGTTACTACGAACCGAAGGAGTTTTCGGAGATTAAGCGTGTGGCCTGTGGCCTCGGCTTCCATCACGTCGAATCAGGACCACTGGTAAGAAGCTCCTATCATGCCCAAGAACAGGCCGGTGCGGCCACGCGCGCGGCGCAATAAGTTGACGCCGACATCCCTCTCAACCATCCGTGAGACGATCATATGCTGTGACCTTTGCCCTCGCCTACGGACTCACTGCGCCCGCGTCGCTCAAGAGAAGAAGCTCGCGTATCGCACAGAAGACTACTGGGGCAAACCAGTACCGGGCTTCGGGAATCGCCGTGCCAGCTTACTAGTAGTTGGTTTAGCACCTGCAGCACATGGCGCCAACCGAACTGGCCGTGTGTTTACAGGTGATGGCTCCGGCGATTTTCTTATGCGTGCTATGCACTCAGCCGGTTTCGCAATTATTCCGACTGCACGCCACACCAGAGATGGCCTGAAGCTCTTCGATGCCTACATCACCGCCGCTGTACGGTGCGCACCGCCGGCTAACAAACCAACCCTTCAGGAGATTGAAAACTGTCAGCCACACCTCGAGGCTGAGCTTGCAGCGCTGTCGAGCCTCAAGATCGTTGTTGCACTCGGTCGGATTGCTTTCGATACCTACTGGCGCGTCATGCGTAGCTGGGGAATACGCCCGTCACCTAAGCCGGCGTTCAAACACGGGCTCTTACATACACCAGACGACGGCCCTACCCTAATTGCTTCGTATCATCCTAGCCGTCAGAACACCAATACCAGAAGGCTCACACCGCCAATGCTCGCAAGTATTTTCAGAACGGCGAGGAGGTTGATCGCATCCGCCGCAAGTAAGTAGAACGCTCGAGCTGCATGTTAGAATCGAGAAGCTGAGTGCCGCGAGTGGTAAGGAAACCTGGCCATGCTGCCGTCGTCGATCCCGCTTTTCCCACTTCCCAATGTTGTGCTATTTCCAAATGTATTTCTGCCACTTCACATCTTTGAGTTACGATTCCGAGAGATGGTAACCGATGCGCTACAGAGTGATCGGATCATCGGAATGGCACTACTTCGTCCCGGGTGGGAAGAGGATTATGAGGGTCGACCCCCAGTCTATTCAGTCGGATGCGCTGGTTTAATCACCAATTTCGAGCAACTGGAGAATGGTCGCTACAACATCGTCCTCCGTGGATTACAGAAGTTTCGGATCCTCGATGAGGACAATCAACGAAATTATCGCCTCGCTCATGTGGACGGAATCATTGAGCCACTCAACGACTCTATTCGTCAGGCAATTCGCCGCGACCGCGTACACCTAGAGACCCTCGTGACCAAGGGTCTGCATCAAGCTGGAACTGAAAGTCAGGTTCCGGCTTCTATCCCCGACGATGATCTCGTGAACGCGCTCGCACAGTATCTCGACCTAGAACCTGTTGAAAAGCAGGCGCTACTCGAGCGTGACGGTTTACTACACCGCTGCGAATCACTGATTCAATTGCTGGAAATGAAGCTAATGCTGGGACACCACGACGGCCACCATGGCGAGATACAGTAAGCGTGTACTCCTTCAGAATTTTTTCTCGCTGTAGAACCACACGTGGGAGATGAAAACCTTCTGGAAATACTCGGCCGAGACCCCCTAGACTTCAACAGTAGCAAGTCGCTCGCGGATTGCATCGATAACCACTTGGCCATGAAACCGGCCGTTCTCAATGAAAATTCGACCGCTGTGCACACCCGTAAGCGCCGTACCGGCGATGTAAAAACCAGACACGTTAGACTCGAAGGTCGATTCGTTGTGCTCTGGAACACATGTTTCCGGATCGAGACGCACACCAGCTTGGCTCATCAGAGTTGAATCAGTTTGGTAACCAGTCATGAGGAAAACATGGTCGGCCGGTAGAGTCGCTCGCTGTCCACGACACTCGACGACAACCTCCTTGGGCCGAATTTCCACTACTTGGGTCTCAAAACGAGCAGGGATGGACCCTTCGGCAATCCGGTTCTCAATGTCCGGTCGCACCCAGTATTTAATTGATTCCCCAAGTTCGGCCCTCCGGTGCACCAAGGTCACATGGACACCAGCACGGTAGAGTTCGAGAGCAGTTTCAGCAGCCGAATTCTTTCCACCCACTACAACTACGTGTTTTCGATAATAGCGATGTGGCTGGTCATAATAGTGCAAGACATGCGGCAATTGCTCGCCTGGAATACGAAGTAAATTCGGATGGTCGTAGCAACCAATAGCCAAGACAATCGTACGACCCTCCAAGTCCCGGGTTCTACCATCTCCGGACCGGGTTTTGACCAAAAAGGTTTCCGTTCGACCGGTCTGTGGCGGCTGAATCGCTGTCACGGTCTCTCCCAGTTCAACCGCAAGTTCATAGGTATCGGCGACACGACGATAGTAACGAAGTGATTCCAGCCGAGTTGGTTTTTCGTACGGGGTTACGAAGGGTAATCCGCCAATCTCGAGCAGTTCCGGTGTGGTAAAGAACACCATGTGAGTTGGAAAGTGATAGAGCGAGTTTACTAACATACCCTTCTCAAGCACGGTGTAATCAAGGCCGTATTTTTTAGCTGCAATCGCAGCGGCAAGCCCAGCCGGACCAGCACCGATAATAATTACGTCACGTGGCGACATCCGTAGTTGTTCTCCTTCATCCGCTCCGAGAACCAGAGCCATAAAACCCTCGTGGCCTCGGTAGCATCGTTCGATTAATCAAAAAGACGTCAGTCGATTGGGCGACCGACCTGGACGTTACTGATAATTGCAATGGGGCGTCCAGGTGACCGAAACGTATCCTGACCGTCAATCCGAATCACCTCAAGTACCTCTCCGAGAATGCTGACCTCGGTCACCCCGGATGGAATAGTGACTGACACACTTTCGAGCCCGACCGGTGCAACGGCCTTGACCCCACCTGGCCCTGCCCCACCATCAACCCGGTCAACAAGGTCATCGGCGTCGCGAAATTCACTCTGCACGGCAGCTCGAGCCAGCAGAGTGTTATCTAACATAAGAATACCGATAGTCGCTGTATACCTTGCGAAGGCTCGACCGGCTTGAATCTGACCCTCAGAGTAGGTGTGGCGGTTAGATAGTTCGAAGGTCAGCGTCGTCTCACCGCGGTCGGGCGGAATGGTAACGATTATGCCACCAGCAGGTTCCCGTCCCGTTAGCACATCGCAAAAACTACGACCCGTGTTGATTCCGTGACCCAAGAACGAAGGGCAGGCATAATCCGCTGGCTCTGTCTGAGTCGACATGGCCACCAAGGAGGTCGCAGCGACGGTGATGAACAGCACCGCCCAACGCTTGTTACCGGTTTGACAATCAGCACGCTCAGACTTCCTCCGTGACACAGGACACTCCTTGATCGATCGTCGCACTCCACGACGTCGAGTTGCCGCGATGACGAATAAGCTCCAAGAATTCCATCCGGGTCCGTGCATCATCGCGCAACACCCCGAGCATTGCACTCGTCACCGCTATGGAATTCTGTTTCTGGACCCCCCGCATCGACATACAGAGATGGGTAGCCTCAAGAACGACAGCCACGCCTAGCGGCTTGAGTGTTGCACGAATGGTATCAGCGATCTGATTAGTCAATCGCTCCTGGACTTGCAACCGTCGGCTAAACACTTCGACGAGTCGGGGTATCTTACTAAGGCCGATAACCTTGTCACGCGGAACATAGGCCACGTGACACTTCCCGAAAAACGGGAGCAGGTGATGCTCGCACAGCGAATAGAAATCAATGTCCTTCACAATTACCATCTCGCTATAGTCAACATCAAAAAGCGCACCGTTAAGCACAGTCTTCACGTCGGACTCATAGCCAGACGTCAAGAACTTCAGTGACCGCTCAACCCTTTCCGGTGTGCGCGTCAGCCCGTCACGCATCGGGTCCTCACCTAGCTCAGCCAGTATCGCTCGTACGAGGTTACGCATTCACTTATTTTAGTTGATTCAAGGTTAGGTTTGGTCCCGCTCCAACGCCATAGCCATGCCCATACCACCGCTGACGCATAACGTGGCAAGGCCTCGGGTTGCGTTGCGCCGTTTAAGTTCGTGAAGGAGCGTCACAACGATCCGCGCACCTGTACAGCCGATCGGATGGCCGAGTGCAATCGCGCCACCGTTAACGTTGAGCCGATCGCGGGCAATCGGCATGTCACGTAATACCGCGAGCACCTGTGCCGCGAACGCTTCGTTCAGCTCCACAAGGTCATAGTCGTCGACGGATTGCTGCAATCGCCCAAATAGCTTCTGCATCGCCGGCACCGGTCCAATACCCATGATTTTCGGGTCGACACCTGCGCTTGCCCACCCGGCGATCCGTGCAAGTGGCCGGCAGCCGAGCAACTTCGCGTGCGACGCACTGACCAATACCAGCGCTGCACCGCCATCGGTGATTCCAGACGCCGAGCCAGCAGTAATGATGCCCTGGTGACCCTCAACTTCGAAGACTGGCTCAAGTTTTCGTAGCGATTCGAGAGTCACACCAGTTCGCGGATGTTCATCGCGAGTCACCAACGTTACGTTGCTCTTTCGATCTGTTACCTCGACCGGTACAATCTCAGCGTCGAAATACCCTGCGGCTATCGCAGCCTCGGCCCGCTGCTGGCTCTCAAGCGCGTAAAGGTCAGAATCCTTACGCGAAATAGCATACTGACGGGCCAGCAACTCAACCGTCTCTCCCATCATCAATTCGGACAGTGGACAGCAGAAACCGTCACGGTACATGGCATCGACGAGTTCAACATTACCCATCCGGTGTCCCCACCGGGCGTTCTCGGCATCGATCAGATATGGCATCCGGCTCATTGATTCGATGCCACCGACCAGAACCACATCGGCCTCGCCCAGAGCGATCGCCTGGGCACCGCTGGCAATTGCCTGCAGGCCAGACGCACACGCCTTATTAACGGTTTGCGCGGGTACGGTGTGGGGCAAACCAGCACGGTGACCGACCTGCCGGGCCGGGTTCGGCCCTGACCCAGCCTGCCGCGCGTGGCCAAACCACACCTCGTCCACACTGGCAGCGTCAATCCCGGCCCGAATTAACGCTCCCTTAGCCGCCGTCGCACCCAGTTCGACCGGGTGAACCCTTCGTAGCCCTCCACCATACTTGCCGATTGGCGTCCTGGCGGCACCTACGATAACAACATCGTCCGCTTCCATAACTTTTGCATTTTAGCAGAACCCCAAGAAACAGCTTGGCCACTAGGTCAATAACATCTACAGCCATTGCCAAAACTCAGCGTGGGTGCCAAAATGGAATTTGCGTTAGACGATGCGCATAATTCTCATAGGCGGTGGCGAAGTCGGCTACACGCTCGCCAAGGCACTTGCCCCGAACCACGACCTGCACGTTATTGATCACAACCCAGCCGCTGCTGATCGGTTCCATTCTCTTGATGTGCGTTTTGTTCTCGGGAGCGGCACGAGTGCTGAGGTATTGGGTCTGGGAGACATCGAATCGAGCGACCTTGTTATCGCGTGCACGGGTCTTGATGAGGTCAATATTATCGCCTGTGCACTTGCCAAGAAGCTCGGCGCCACTAAGACAGTATGCTTTGTGTCGGGTGACGATTTTCTTGAGTCTGTCAGCGGTGGTTACAGTCTCCGCGAACACTTCGGGGTCGATCAGACTATCTGGCCTGAAGCCCAACTGGCGGATGCCATCCAACGGATCATCGCCGCACCGGGAGCGATCGACGCCGAGAGCTTTGCCGGCGGCCAGGTGCGCCTGCTCGAGTATCGCCTCGAGAGCGGTTCCCCTCTGACCGTTGCACCGATCGCTTCCCTACAGCTACCCCGTGGCGCCGTAGTGGTTGCTGCTAAACGCGGGGACACCATCACAATTCCGCACGGCGGGACGCATCTTAAACCAGGCGATAAGGTGATCGTGATGGGACGCAGAGACGCGATGTCCGCGATGGAAGCAAGAGTGGCGCCTGACGGTCGCAACCTCCGTGACGCACGTCGAGTCACAATCATCGGGGGCGGCGACGTCGGATTCAGGCTCGCGCAACTTCTCGATTCCCTTGATGACGTGAGTGTTCGAATGATTGAACGCGACCAGGCACGGGGAGAAATGCTAGCAGCGACCCTCACCAACGCTCTCATTTTGAGCGGTGACGGCACGGACCTCGAATTGTTGGAAATGGAGGAAATCGGGCGTAGTGATGTACTCGTGTCGGTCATCGACAATGATGAACGGAACCTTCTGGCGTCGCTCCTCGGACGACAACTCGGCGTGACCAAAATCATCACAAGAGTGAGCAAAATAGCTAACCTTCGGCTCTTCGAGCGGGTGGGCATTGATGTCGCTCTCTCGGCCAAAGGTGCGGCGGTAGAGTCGATCGTCCGTGAGGTTGAAGGAGGCAAAGCAAAGGTCCTCGCTGTGCTCGAAGAAGGCGAAGCTAAGATTTTCGAACTCGTCGTCCCGGACGACTATCCAGCAACCGCATTGCGCGACCTCGCCACACCCCCAGAATCAATTGTAGGCACGATTCTCAGGCACGGCGACGCAATAGTCCCTCACGGAAACGACCGGATTGAACCTGGTGATCGACTGCTAGTGTTCTGCACCGACGCATCGGCCGATCTGATGAGAACATTTTTCACGACGTCTTAACTGACGCGAGAATACCGAACGATGCGACTCGCCATCGTTTTTCACCTAACGGGCACTATCCTCAGGTTCTTAGGAGCGGCCTTCGTAGCGCCTCTCCTGATTGCGCTCTATTCAAGAGAATCGATGGATGCCATCACCTTCTTGGCCATGGGCGTAGTAGCCGTCGTGTTAGGCGAGGTGATGCGGCGCCAGATACGTCACCACGAGTGGACACTCAAACGCGTCGAGGCCCTCGCAGTCGTGGTTGTGACTTACCTGCTCGTCGCCATGATCGGTGCAGTGCCCTACACAATGAACGGAATGACTGCAGCGGATGCGATGTTCGAGTCGATGTCCGGCATAACCGCAACCGGTGCAACCACTCTCACGGATTTCGACTCCTTCGGTCGTGGCCTGATGTTCTGGCGGTCAATGTCTCAATGGCTCGGTGGCCTGGGTATCATCACACTGTTCATCGCAGTCCTCCCAAGACTCGCAATCGGTGGACGCCAGCTATTCTTCACCGAAACAACCACCACTCCGGGTAGCGGTGGCCTCAAACCGCATGTCCGCGAGACGGCTGCCATGCTCTGGCGCCTCTACGTCGGCCTGACATTAGCTGAGTTCGTTGCACTGATGCTTGCAGGCCTGTCTGCCTATGATGCGATCTGCCACGCCATGACGACAATCGCGGCGGGAGGCTTTTCGCCGAACCCCGAGTCAATCATGGGCTACAACAGTGCGGCGGTCGAATGGATTATCTGCGGGTTTATGTTTCTAGCGGGCACGAACTTCGTACTGCAGTACCAAGCATTGTTGCGGGGACAGCTGAAAGCCTCCATCGCTGACGACGAGTTTCGAGTCTACACCGGGATCGTCGCTATCGCGACTATCGCGCTCACGATTTTCCTCTTGCAAACTGACATGGCCACAGCCACGGCCGTCCGGTCCGGACTGTTCCAGAGCCTATCGATTCTTACGACTACCGGATACGCCAGTGCAGATTTTGCGTTATGGACTGAACAATCACGCATGGTTTTACTGGTACTAATGTTCATCGGCGGCTGTGCTGGCTCTGCAGCAGGTGGCCCAAAAATATGGCGACAGATATTGATCGCGCGCTATACCTTGCTCGAACTCAAGAGAACGTTGCACCCTCGTGCCCTGCTACCGGTCAAACTCGGTGGCAAGGTGGTACCTGAGGACGTGATGCGCGCTGTCCTAGTTTTCTTTCTGTTTTATCTTCTACTTTTCGCCGTCTGTGTCGGCGTGGTGGTCGCACTCGGTGCGGATATATTGACCGGCGTCACCGCGACCACAGGCACACTCGGAAACATCGGTCCTGGCTTTAGCCAAGTGGGTCCAATGGCGAACTACGCTGGATTACATACGGTGAGTAAAGTCGTGCTCACCGCAGCTATGTTGGTTGGTCGCCTCGAGGTGCTAACTGTGCTGGCATTGCTTCGACCAGAAGCCTGGCGGTCGCTCACCCTACGTGGTGACTAACTGTCACCGCGCTAGAACACCGCCAGGACTCACACTACAGGGAACCACGGAGGCCTACGGCGTCTGCTTCTTCGCGCATGAACGTAATAACATTCGTGATGTGATCGTCGAGCGGCAGACCAATCTCTTCCGCACCGAGTCTAAGGTCATCGCGACTAACTCCACGAGCAAACGCCTTGTCTTTCATTCGCTTCTTGACTGACTTAGCCGCCAAGTCAAGCACACTCTTAGAAGGTCGCACGAGCGAAGCGGCAGTCACGAACCCCGACATCTCGTCACATGCAAACAGCGTGTGCTCAAGCTTCGACTCCCGAGGGACACCTGTGTAGTCAGCATGCGACAAGATTGCCCTGATCACAACCTCCGGATAGCCCTGCTTACGCAGGATCTCGGCCCCACGAAAGGGATGGTCATCTAGGCTAGGCCATCGTTCATAGTCAAAGTCGTGTAACAGACCCACGGTGCCCCATAACACCTCGTCCTCATCAAACTTACGGGCATAGCCGCGTAAGGCAGCTTCAACCGCTAAGCCATGGTTGCGCAAATTCTCGCTTTGAGTGTACTCGGCCAATAATTCCCAAGCAGCGTCCCGATTCAATTCCATCATCATCATTCTAATGCACGGATAAGGACCACGGATTAACGTCGGGTCTCTCCCTACCTCACATGAATCTTAGGAGTCTCAGGCCGTTAGCCGTCCTGCCATGTACGACACATCACGACCGCCTGAGCAATGACTTCCTCCGCCTTCTTGGTGAGACCGTAGGCATGGAGCGTCTCTGGATTAGCAAGAACAGCATCCGTAACATCCGACCCTGGTGTAAGCGTCCCGCCCGTCGCACGACACAGAAAGTCCACGAGCACAAAGTGGTA
Source organism: Acidobacteriota bacterium (assembly GCA_002730735.1). GTDB lineage: Bacteria > Acidobacteriota > Vicinamibacteria > Vicinamibacterales > UBA823 > UBA11600. The sequence goes on from PCAU01000010.1 coordinate 194,663, forward strand.
CTCAACACGACCGGTATCATCCAACAAGATCCGATCAAATACCTCGACAACCGGTCCCACTGCCACCGTCAGCCCGGTTTCTTCCTCAATTTCACGGGCAACCCCAGCCTCCAACGTCTCTCCAACCTCGAGCCCGCCACCGGGAAGACTCCACCGTCCCAGGAGCGGTTCGAACCGACGTTTGATCAACACCACTGAGACCCCATCAAACACGGCAGCCCCAACACCAACAATCGGACGTTTCGGATATTTTCTAGCATCAACCATGGTTCATCACATCGATTCGAGCCGAGCGACCTGTTCGACTAGAGTGATTAGAGCGGCAACGAAGCATCGGCATTTAGGTCCGGAGCTGCGACCACGCCGCGAACAAACTGACGCAGACCGGCGGCGGCAATCATCGCCGCATTGTCCGTTGAGAGAGCCTGCGTCGGTAAGAATACAGGTAAGCCCTTGGCCTTGCCTCGCGTCACTGTCTCATCTCGGAGCAGGCTGTTTGCTGACACGCCACCGGCAACCCCCACCGCCTTGGCATTGAACCGCTGGGCGGTGTCGAAAGTTCGGTCGAGCAACGCATTGACAACCGCCCGTTGAAAAGAAGCACAGATATCCGAAATCTCTTCTTTTGGCAGCCTGTCACTTCCAAGGGTCGCTAACCGAGACGACAGATGCCGCTTCACGGCAGTCTTGACGCCGCTGAAGCTGAAGTCGGTCGCCCCTGGCCCTCGAAGGCTAGGCACCCAGTCCCCGACCGTTGGCGGATGATTCCGATCGACATGGGTCATCCGCGCCACAGGAAAATCGAGCGCCTGAGCGTTGCCCTCGCGCGCTAGACGGTCAATGACTGGGCCGCCCGGATAGGTCAACCCCAACATTTTCGCCACCTTGTCGAACGCCTCACCAGCAGCATCGTCACGCGTCCGGCCAAGCAGGCGGTAGACGCCAGGACTCGAAACAAGATAAAGACAGGTGTGCCCGCCCGACACGACTAGTACGATGGCGGGTAGCGGTAACGAACCGTGGTGTAGAAATAACGATTCAATATGCCCTGCCAAGTGATGCACTGGCACCAGCGGAACATCGAGCGTCAACGCCAGCGACTTGGCGAAAGCAACGCCGACGAGAAGCGAACCAACAAGACCAGGTCCCTGAGTAACCGCGACCGCGTCAAGGTCACGCCACGCAGTTCCAGCATCATCGACTGCCCGCTCTACAACTCCGCAAATATCCCGTACGTGCTGACGTGAGGCGAGCTCTGGGACAACACCACCCCACTCCCGGTGAATCTCCACCTGTGACGCGATGACCGATGACCCGATCGCCCAAGGGTGCTCGGCGTTCCCGGTGTCGTAGACAACCGCCGCCGCCGTTTCGTCACACGAGGTCTCTATCCCTAGAATTCGCATGGTGCGCTACAGTGCCCCCTTGGAAGGCACATCTTCAACGACGCCTCGAAGACTATCGGAATATGCTGGCCGACAGACACCTCGCTCAGTGATCACTGCGGACACGTATTGATGTGGTGTTATGTCGAAGCTCAGATTTCTAATGTGTGCACCCTCCGGGGCTAATCGAGACCTGCCAAAATGAGTGACCTCGCGTGCGTTCCGCTCCTCAAGTGGAATCTGTCCTCCCTCAGACATCGTGAGGTCGATAGTTGAAGTCGGCGCAGCTACATAGAATGGCAAACCATGCGACCGTGCCAGTACCGCAACACTATAGGTGCCGATTTTGTTTGCGACATCACCGTTTGCAGCAATCCGGTCAGCGCCAACAATTACTAAATCAACCTGACCATCGCGCATAAGTGGACCAGCCATGCTGTCAATCACCACTGTTGTATCGATGCCGTCCCGAAGGAGTTCCCAAGCTGTCAGCCGGGCTCCCTGCAAGAACGGCCGGGTTTCGTTGGCGACCACAGAAATACGCTTGCCCTGTTCGGTGGCGGCTCGGATAACCCCAAGCGCCGTGCCATAGCCAGCCGTGGCAAGCGAGCCGGCATTGCAGTGAGTCAGTACCCGCGCACCGTCCGGCAGGACAGTCGCGCCGTGGGCTCCCATGGCCCGACAACTCGCAACATCTTCGTCATGAATAGCCTGCGCTTCATCTCGCAACTGCGCGGCCACCTCCTCCACTGAGTGACCAGCCAAAATGCCTTCTGAGAACACCTGCTTCATGCGATTAACCGCCCACGACAGATTAATGGCCGTCGGCCGGGTGCCAGCCATCAGGTCACAAAGCTTGTAGAACTCACCCGCAAGCCGAGTCGTCCCCTTGGCCTTGCTCCGAGCTACGCTCATGGCCAGACCCATAGCAGCTGCCACGCCGATCGCCGGTGCCCCTCGGATAACCATCGTTTTGATAGCTCGCGCAACCTCGGGCGCGGTCCGACACTCGACATAGCGCTCCTGCTCTGGCAGTTTGCGTTGATCGATCATGACGACCGCGTCGTCACGCCATTCGATAGTTGGCAACATGGAAAAATGATGTCCCGGTCACAGATGCCGAATGAGTCTTGCCAGGAGTTTCCCAAAGGGTTCTGCGATTTGTTCGGCCGCCTGAAGTACATCGTCCTGATGTAGCGGTTCTGGCAACACACCCGCAGCCATATTCGTAATACACGCCAGTCCGAGCACCTCGAGTCCCATTTGCCTCGCCACAATCGCTTCAGGAACCGTCGACATGCCCACAGCGTCGGCCCCGATCGTGCGGAGAAATTTAATCTCAGCTGGTGTCTCGAAACTCGGCCCATGGACAGCAACGTAGACTCCGTGAACCAAGCGAAGCGAGACTTCCGTTCCTATTTGATCGACCACCGCCCGCAGCCGGCGTGCGTAGACCTGCGTCATGTCGGGAAAGCGGGGGCCAAATCGCTCATCATGAGGTCCAATCAGGGGATTATCCCCAAGCAGATTGATGTGATCGTCAATAATCATGACGCTGCCAGGAGTGAACGCGGTATTAATCCCACCAGCAGCGTTGGTGAGCACTAAGGTCGGCACACCAATTCGAGCCAAAACCCTAGGAGCGAACGCGATTTGGGATCGTGTGTATCCCTGATACCTATGCGCCCGGCCTTCTAACACAACGACTGGTCGGCCAGCCACCGTTCCAGCAGTCAGTATGCGTCCATGCCCGATGAGCGGGTCAGACGGCCAGTGTGGTATTTCAGCGTAAGGTATGACGATGCGGTCGACGATGGCCTCTGAAAACTGACCCAGGCCAGACCCGAGCACCACCGCTACCTCAGGGATAGCTATTCGTTGTCCTAGAAATGCCGCAGCCTGCTCGACCTTTTCGAACTCGTTCACGCTATTCGTAATTGGGTCTTTCGCCATGTCATCAAATAAGGAGCGAGGCAATTGACGCGTTGATGAGTGTTGCCACGAAACCCCCGAACAGGGCACGTGTACCAAGGCGGGCCAGATCACCGCGGCGCTCTGGTGCCATACCGCCGAGTCCCCCGAGTAATATGCCGACCGAGCCAAAGTTTGCAAAGCCGGTTAGAGCGTAGGTGGCCAACACGAATGATCGAGGTTCAATGAGGCCCTGATACTCGGTCGTTAGTTTGACGTAGGCCACAAACTCAGTGGCAACAATCTTAGTGCCTAAGAGATCGGCAACTGCCCCGACATCGGCTGACGCTACACCAAGCAAGAACGCGGCGGGAGCGAACACAACCGAGAACAGGCTTGCCAGTGACAAAGCTGGGTGTAGGAGCGCAAGGACGTAGTCGATTAGAGCGATAAATGCCAGAAACGCAATTAACATCGCCGCCACGTTGATTGCTAGCGTCATTCCTTGACTTGCTCCGCCGGCCGCCGCGTCGATTACGTTGGCATACTGGCGCTTAACGTCCACTGTCACCGCGCCGCGCGTCTTAGGCACCTCGGACTCAGGCATGAGGATCTTCGAAAGATAAAGACCACACGGCGCTGCCATGACGCTGGTCGTCAACATGGCCACCGCATCAGCACCCAAGTTTATGTAGATGGCCATTACAGCGCCTGAAATCGTTGCCATTCCACCAACCATGAGTGTCAACAGTTCAGACCGTGTCATTTGAGAGACATACGGACGGACGATGATCGGCGCCTCAGTCTGCCCCATGAATACATTCGCTACCGCCGAAAGCGTTTCCGCACCGCTGGTATTCAACAGATAGACGACGATTCGTGCCGTTTGCTTGACGAAGAATTGCAGGATGCCAAAGTGATAGAGCACGCTAAAGAACGACGAGATAAAAATAATGATCGGTAATGCAGTGAACGCGAAGACAAACCCTCCAGGAAACAGCTGTGAGACAACCTCCGGGTTTGCCAGCTCACCAAAGATGAACCTGGACCCGGCATCAGTAAACTTCATGAAACGTTCGGCGACGCGGGCGATCGCCGTAAATAGCTCATACCCTGGCCTGACACCGCCGATCACGAGCTTGAGAATGACGAATGCCAACAGCACCTGAAGCGATAGTCCCCAGGCCACTGTACGCCAGCGAATGTGCCGAATGTCTGCCGAGCAGGCGGCGGTCACACTAATGAACACTGCTACACCCAATACGGCCCTTACACGTGGGTCTGCAAGGTCCCTTAGCAAGTAGGCTACGGCCATCAAGCCGAGCGCAATGGCCACGAAGCGCAATCGGTAGCGCTGGTCGGGATTGCTCAACATCTTCATAGTCTATCTTCAGGCTACGGTATCAAGAATAAGTGTGGCCGTCGCGGGTGGCACATCATCGATGCGCACCGCTTGTGAAATTAGCTGACGTGCTTCGTCAAGACCATACGCGTTCCGATGGTGTAGGTCGACCACGGGGTCACCGACACGCACGGACTCCCCTAACGTCACCTTCATGACCGCACCGACAGCATGATCGATCGTTTGGTCCAACTGGTCACGCCCTGCTCCAAGCACCTTCGTGGCGCGCCCAATCAGCTCAGCATCCACCGCGGTTAGATATCCCGGCCGTGTCGCGGTCACCGGCTCCACAGACGGAGCCGTCGGCAACCGTCTGGGGTTATCAATAACTCGGGGATCGCCACCCTGCGCCTCGACGATCTCACGCAGCTTCTCCAATCCATCGCCACCCTTGAGAGCAGACCGCACTCGCCCACGCGAGGCCTCTAGCGTAGTTTCAAGACCCGCGGCTTCTACCATCCGAGCCGCCAACTCGACTGACACGGCTTCAAGGTCCTTCGGCCCCTCCCCGCGAAGCGTCGCAATACACTCAGCAATCTCCAGCGCATTGCCGACCGCTCGGCCACGCGGCGTGTCCATTGCTGTAAGAACCGCCCGCATCCTGAGTCCCGATGCTTCACCGATGGCAACCAGCCGATTGGCCAACTCACGCGCCTCCGAAACATTCTTCATAAACGCACCAAGTCCGACCGTGACATCAAGTACGAGGCCGTCGAGATCGACGGCAAGCTTCTTACTCATGATTGATGCCGCGATGAGTGGAATACTCTCGACTGTTGCCGTCACATCACGGAGCGCGTACAACACACGGTCAGCCGGGGCTAACATCTTCGTTTGACCGATGAGACAACAGCCGACTGTGTCAAGAATCCGAAGGGTTTCTTCAGGAGCCAAGTCAGTCTTAAAACCGGGAATTGACTCAAGCTTGTCGAGAGTACCGCCAGTATGTCCAAGCCCACGACCAGACATCATCGGTACAACCACGCCACATACCGCCGCCAGTGGGGCTAGGACTGGTGAGGTCTTGTCGCCTACACCACCTGTGCTGTGTTTATCAACTCTTGGTGCGGTGATTGTCGACAGATCGAGGCGGGATCCAGAATCGGTCATCGCCTGCGTTAGCGTGTCAGTCTCGTCAGAGGACATGCCTCGAAGTAGAACCGCCATCAACCACGCAGATAGCTGATAAGTTGGAATTTCACCGGTGGTGGCCCCACGCACCAAAAACCGAATCTCACTCGGTTTGAGCGCTTTACCGTCACGTTTCTTACGGATTAAATCGACCACACTCATACTGCAGGGTTCCCGAGTATAGAGGATAATAAGCCATCGCCGTGAGTGACGTGCTCCAAGCTCTTCTCGTGACCGCCGTGGCTTCGGGTGCCGGTTTCGTGTGGCTCTCGTTACGGACCCTACAACTCGACACCAATGCACCCAACAGACTTATAGCCGAATTGCGCCTCGCCCAAATCGGGGCGCTACTCTTAGCTTTCGTTGCCGGCGCCTATATTGGATTCGCTGGGTTAGCAAATGCCACTGCAGGAGGAGGACTCGATATTGCGCTCGCATTGGGTTTTTTCGTCGTAGCCGCTAGCGCACCAACTCGAGACCCACGCGAAGCCCTGATTATTTTGGCCATCGCTTTCGTTGCTCACGCAGTTGTTGACATCCTGCACCGTCCAGGGGCGCTATCAGTCGGTATTGTTCCGCAGTGGTACCTAATTGGCTGCGCCGTGTATAACATAGCAATCGGAGCTCTTTGCTATTTACCAGTCCTCAAACGTTCATGACTCGTTCGAACTGTTCAGACCCAACGTCATCCTTCACCGAGAACGTCCTAAACGCGGTTCGAAGGATTCCTGTGGGACATATTGCCACTTATGGAGATATTGCAGCCATAGCGGGCCACCCAAACGCCTACCGTGCTGTCGGTAACATCATGCGAAATTGTTACCTCGTCGACGTACCCTGTCACCGAGTTGTGGCAGCCAAAGGACGCCTAGGCGGCTATGGCGGCAATCCGACACTTAAACGCCAACTCCTCCGAGCCGAGGGAATCCAAGTCCGCCGAACTGCAATCAAGAACTTCACCAAGGTTCGGTGGCGCCACACTGGCTCTGCAACCTAGCCTGCTGGTCACACTCCTCGTAACACCAAAGGCGACAGCCTCACATGGCCATCACGTCAAACTGCTCGTGATGCAGCCTAGCATCAGGCTTCAGCGTTAGATCGCGACCGAGTGTGGCGCGTAAATCACGTAATACCCCGCGTTCCTCTTTCTCAAGCACCTGTGCAATATCTGGATTCACTCTCAGCACAATCCCGTGGCCATTAAGATCACCTCGGATTTTCTGCATCTCGGCTAGAATTTCGTAGCAAATAGTCGACATGGACTTAATCGTTCCACTCCCAGAACAGTAAGGACACGGTTCGGTCAGCTGGCGTTCCAGTGTCTGCTTAACCCGCTTACGGGTCACAATAATCAGACCTACATCTGCTACCTGTATTGCCTTCGATGGTGACCGATCACGTCGAAGCTCCTGCTCCATAGCATGAAAGACTTTCTGACGGTTTTTCCGTTCTTCCATGTCAATCAGGTCAAGCACAATAATGCCGCCTAGGTCTCGGAGCCGGAACTGGTGCGCAATTTCCTTAACAGCCTCAAGGTTCGTCTTGAGGATGGTGTCTTCGAGCCGACCGGTCCGCTTACCAACATAGCGTCCAGTGTTAACGTCAATCGCCACAAGTGCTTCAGTGTGGTTGATAACGATGTAGCCCCCGGATTTCAACCAGACCTTTGGTCGGAGCGCCTTATCAATTTCGTGCTGAATGCCATACTCGTCGAAGATCGGAAACGACTTTGTGTATCGGCGCACCCGAGATGCCAGATCTGGCATGATTCGCTCAACCAACTTAACAACACGACCATACTCCTCAGCGTTATCGATCCGAATAGCACTATAGTCAGCCGTCAGAAAATCACGGACGAGTTTCGCAACAAGACTCTCTTCCTGATAGACAACGGTCGGCGGAGGATTGGACTCGGTCCGCTGTCGGATGCCGGTCCACACTTGATGAAAGTAGGACAAGTCACCAAGGATGTCCTCCTCGGAACGACCACCGGCCGCGGTCCGGACGATGACCCCACCCGAAAAGTTGTGCTCGCTTTTGAACTCCCGAACAATCCGGCGCAAGCGCGACCGCTCTTCTCGAGACGCAATCTTTCGCGAAATACCAATGTGGTCGACCGTAGGCAGGAAGACCAAGAAACGACCAGGCATGCTGACGTGGGACGTGATGCGCGCCCCCTTTGTGCCTAGTGGCTCCTTAACTACCTGAACCAACACTTCCTGGCCCTGCTCTAGCAAATCCTCTATTTTTGCTGCGGAATCCCGATTACGGTCGGCATTGTGGCCAGCCTCCGTTGCTACCGGTTCAACGTTCCCATCCACGTCACCATCAGTCTCACCGCCGGAATCGATAGGGTCACTGTCCTCGGCTTTTTCATCACCATCATCACTGGTGTCAAAGCGCTCGAGCTCCTCCAATGTGTCGTGCACTTCCGACACATAGAGGAACGCATCGCGCTCCAGTCCGACGTTAACGAATGCCGATTGCATGCCGGGTAGCACCTTCGAAACCCGGCCCTTGTAGATGTTACCGACGGTCCCTCGGTTTCGTTCCCGTTCGATAAAGACCTCGGTCACGAGGTCGTCCTCGAGAATAGCCACAGCGGTTTCGTGGCTGTTCGAGGAGATGATCATCTCCTTGCTCATGTACTAAACTCCATTTGGGACCAACGGGGCGTGTTTTCAGGTGTACATTCGTGCACTGTAATTGGTGAGTAACCACTGCCCGATTACCGTGCGAGTCGCCTAGCAACTCCCAGATATACACTTTATCCCCTCGTCCCATGCGCCGGCGTTCCCGATCTTTTCGTTCGATCCAAATCCGACGCCAAAAGCATTATCAATTAATGAACCTGCGCATCCTGACGTTCACGATGAGACCAAATCCAGCCAGGGTAGCAATCAGCGATGACCCGCCATAACTCATTAGCGGTAGCGTTAAACCTTTCACGGGCGCTAACCCGGCTGACATGGTCACGTTGTAGACGACTTGAAACGCAAAGCTCGACATCACCCCGACGACAAGGTAAGCCCCCAGACGGTCCTTCGCGAGTCGTGCAGCAGCGAGGCTCCGCACGATCACGAACAGATAGAGTCCGAGCACCACAATGACGCCGAGAAACCCCTGTTCTTCAGCTAGTACTGAAAATATAAAATCGTTGTGTGCAACAGGCAGGAAGTTAAACTGCCCCTGTGTACCCTGTAGAAATCCTTTCCCGGCAAGGCCACCTGACCCGGCCGTGATCTGTGCCTGAATCTGCTGGTATCCGGCACCATGTGCATCACGTGCCGGATCTAAAAACGTGACAAGTCGCTCTTGTTGGTAGGGCTCCAACCAGTAGTTCCACGCAACTGGTGCCAAGAGCAGCGCCAGGGTGGCCAAGATAGCCAGCCACCGCATGCGGAGACCAGCGAGATACGTAACACCGAGGGCAACAGCCAATAACCCCACCGAGGTTCCTAAATCAGGCTGTTTTGCAATCAACACGAAAGGGACTGCTGTAAAAATACCGACCATCAAGATGTCGGGAATTTCGACCGAACCGCGCCGTGTTTCACTGAAATAGTTGGCGAGTAAGACCGCCAACCCTAACTTCGCAAACTCTGATGGTTGTACATTCAACGCACCTAGGCGGAGCCAGCGCTGCGAGCCTCCGGAGATTTCGCCAACCAGGAGCACGAGCACCAACGCTGCAACCACTCCACCGTAAATAAAGAGTGCGTAATCTGCAACTACACGGTAATCAACGCCTAAGCAGATAGCAAAGACAACCCCACCTAGCAGTAAGGCATAGAACTGCATCCCAAACTGAGAGCCAACGGCATCCACCGTTGGCTCAAAAGTGGCACTGTAAATCATAGCCACACCAATTGCACACAGCACCAGAATCGCAGCAATTAGAGGCCAGTCGACGTGGCGATATAGGCGACCATCCAACATTAGTTGAGCTCACCTTGCGTTTGCTCAGGTACTGTCAAGTGGTCGGGTGGTGCGGGCTGTACTGTCTCAATTGTGGTTCCCGTCGACACCGGCGATGCCTGTGGTAAGTCCGGCAACGGCTCACCAGTCTTCTTCGCCAGATAGGTCTGCATCACATGACGTGCAATCGGTGCCGCGAGGTAACCGTGCTCGGAGTGCTCGGCGAGCACAACACCGGCAATCTCAGGCTGCCCCTCACTCGGTGCAAAGAACGTAAACCACCCGTGATCGCGAAAATCCATATCGGAAGTTTCCTCCGCCTGTTCTCGGCCCGCCAGTGAGACCACCTGTGCCGTGCCCGTCTTACCGGCCACGTTGAAACCGTCGATTCGCGCACGTCCGCCAGTACCTCGCGCGTTCACGACACGCCACAGCCCACGATGGAGCGTCTCGATGGTCTCAGGCTGTAACTCAACCACCTCACCCGGCCGCGGCTGCGTCGGTTTCCATCCCTCGCCGTCATCGATCGCCTTAATTACATGAGGAGTGGGCCGAACACCACCGTTGGCAATCGTCGAGATCAGCACCGCCTGGGACAGCGGTGTGACCGATACCGCACCTTGACCAATCGACACCGAGATCGTTTCACCCGGATACCAGTCCTCACCCATGGTCTTCATTTTCCACTGCCTGGACGGCACAATGCCCGCCATTTCATACGGTAGGTCAATGCCCGTCAAATCGCCCAGCCCGAGACGACGGGCCCAAGTATTCAGGACGTCAATGTCCAGTTTGCTGCCAAGGGTGTAGAAGTAGACGTTACAGGACCGCTCGAGGGCCGCCTCCATCATGAGCCGGCCATGGCCACCACGGAGATGACAGTGATAGGAGCGATCATAAAATCTTTTAGCACCGTTACACTGTACCGAAAAATCAGACTCCACAATTCCTTCCTCGAGCGCAGCTACGGCAACCACGAGCTTGAAAATCGAGCCTGGTGCATACCGTCCCTGCAAGGTGCGGTTATGGAGGGGCTTCTGAGGGTCGTCGTTCAACCGTTGCCATGTAGCCTGGTCGATACCTAGCGAGAAATCGTTCGGGTCGTAGCTTGGCACGCTCGCCATCGCGAGTATCTCACCGGTATTTGGCTCTAGAATGACTGCGGCTCCATTGAATCCATGGGCTCTAAATGCTTCTTCCGTCGCAACCTGCAAATCGTAGTCAATCGTCAATTGAAGCCGTCGGCCTTCAACCGGGTTGACCTCCTCAATGGTATTGAGTTCGCGACCAATGCTGTTGACTACAACACGGCGCGTACCATCAGTGCCCATCAACTCTCGGTTATAGGACTGCTCAATCCCAGTCTGGCCGACAATCGCGCCACTGGCCGTGCCGCGGAACTTATCTTCAGAGATCTGCGCTTCTGTGATTTCACCAACATAGCCAAATAGGTGCGCCGCCAGCTTGCCGGTCCGATAGTGGCGTGTTGGCACTTCTTCAACGACGATGCCAGGCAACTCGATCCGCCGGGCCAACACTGCCGCGACCTGTTCCGCCGTCGCTTCCCGGATCATCACAATCGGTCGGAATTCTGGTTCATCGTCGTGCTCTTCGATGGTCTGCCAGAGTGATGGCTCGTCCACACCGCTAATTGCACTGAGTAATTCAATCGACCGGGTGAGGTCACCGATTTGTTCCCGCACCAGCGAAATATCGAAAGAGTAACGATTCTCAACAAGGATTTGGCCGTCCCGGTCAAAGAGTAGGCCTCTCGCAGCACGAAGCGTTAACGTCCGTTGGTGATTGTTGTCTGCCAACTCGCGGAATCTGCTGCCCTGCGCAATCTGGAGAAACCAGAAACCGATCGCCAGCGTCACTAGAACGGCTACAGCTCCGCCCTGCAGGAAGGCGAGGCGCGCGTCCACACTACGACGGTCATCACTGATCATAACTAGCTCACCACTCCAGCCGAGGCTTGACGCGGCCGCCGCTCATGCCCCGCCAGCGAAGGCGAGGCAGAGCTCGAAGGAGTTCAAACAATACCGCTCCAACTAAGCCATTTCCAAACGCCTCTCCAAACACGCCACCAACCGACGAATTTGGGATACGTAACACCAACATCGAATATAGCCCGAGAAACACCGACGCGTGTAATAGCGTCGCTCCAAAAAAAATCACAAAGCGTGGAAGCGAGCGCACGACGATGATCTGTGTTCCAATCAAGGCCACCGAAAATCCAACAATCGTTTTCGCAAGACCACTGACCCCAATGATGCCGCCTGAAAGTGCATCTTGGATAACACCACCGACCGCACCACTGAGGAGTGCCGTCACTGGCGAAGTCGTCATGGCTAGGTAAACAATAGCGACCAACACCAGGTCGAGTTGTACCCCATCACCCACCAGATACGGTATGAGCGTGGTCTGGAGCACGAGCGCAAAAACAACAATGAAAGCTACCTTAGACACTTTCATCGCGTTCCACCACTTGGCAGATCAATGGGTCGTCGTTCCGTAATGACCAGCACATCTTCCAAGGCACCAAAATCAACCACTGGCCGCACCCCAATGTCCTGATAGAGGCCGCTGTCCTGGTAGAGCCCGCGGCCCAGCTGGACCGACTCAACGACTCCAATAAGATACCCTTTCGGATATATCCCTTCGCTACCCGACGTCACCACCCGATCGCCCACCTGAACATCAGCCAGGTTGGAGATGTAGTCAAAACGTAGGGGTAGGTCGCCGACGTGTCCGGTCACAATACCTGCAGAACGAGAACGCTCGAGCATGGCTCCGATCGCCGCATTTCGGTCGACCAAGAGTTGCACCTTTGCATTGTTCGCACTCAGAGGACCAACTACGCGGCCAACAACGCCTGTTGGTGCCAGCACGGCAAGGTCGGTCTGCAAGCCATCCCTAGTACCGCGAGCGATCGTTACGGTACGAAACCAAGGCGTGGCATCGACCGCGACTACCTCAGCGGCCACCGTCGACCACGGCACATCTTCTCGAAAATTCAAAAGCTCTCGAAGACTCTCACTACGCTGTGCTTGTGCACGCGCGTTTTGAAGTTGGACCTGCATAGCTGCAAGCTGTCGCCTAAGTAGAGTGTTCTCGTCAGCAACGTTTTGAAGCGACGAGTAGCGCGCCCAAGTGTTCACTACTCCATCTACAAACCCAAAAGTTATGCGTTGGATCCCAGAAAAGAACCCGAACGTAACCGATTCGAGCACTGGCACACCCGAATCGGATCGGACCTGGGCCGAAATGAGAATGATCTGAGCCGTCAGGACGGACAGCAAGATGAAACCGGTGCGTCGGCGGATGTCAAACACAGCCTCAGGCGAAAGCTCAGGATCGGCGCTGACTAGTCGATCGAGATCTTCCGTAGCAGGTCAAAGTCATTGAGCATTTTGCCAGCACCCTGGACGACGGACCCCAACGGGTCTTCCGCCATCGAGAGCGGCAAGCCAGTCTCTTCCCTCAACCGCTTGTCCAGATTATTGAGCATCGACCCGCCACCGGTCAGCAAGATGCCACGGTCGACAATGTCGGCCGATAGCTCCGGTGGCGTACGTTCGAGTGCGGCACGCACGGCCTCGACAATCTTATTAACTGGGTCGGCAAGCGCCTCGCGAATTTCTTCGTCGTTGATGGTGAGCGTCTTCGGAATTCCCTCAATAAGATGGCGCCCCTTGATCTCTATCGTGAGTGGGTCGTCCAGTGGAAATGCCGAACCCACAGTCATCTTGATAGCCTCAGCCGTGCGCTCGCCAATAAGCAACTTATACTTCTGTTTAATGTACTGGATGATCGACTCATCCATCGCATTACCAGCCACCTTCACAGCTTTGCTGTAGACGATGCCGGCCATGGAAATAACCGCAATGTCAGTCGTGCCACCACCAATATCAACGATCATATTTCCAGATGGCTCAGTGATCGGCATGCCAGCACCAATCGCTGCTGCCATCGCCTCTTCCACCAAATACACTTCACTCGCTTTCGCACGTTTGGCACTATCCTTAACCGCCCGCTTTTCGACTTGTGTAATCTCTGACGGCACACCAATGACAATGCGTGGACGGACCCACACAGTCCGGTTGTGCGCTTTCTTAATGAAGTGGTTGAGCATCTTTTCGGTGATTTCAAAATCGGCGATAACACCGTCCTTCATCGGCTTGATCGCGACGATATTGCCAGGCGTTCGTCCGAGCATCTCCTTGGCATCCTTACCAACGGCCTCGATTCGTCCTGATGCCTTATTGATCGCTACAATCGAGGGCTCGTCCACGACAATGCCCTTCGCCCGCGCAAAGACGCACGTGTTAGCGGTGCCCAAATCAATGGCCAGGTCATTCGAGAACAGCGATAACATCGAACGGAAGTTCAGCAATTAGCCCCCTTCGAAACGGTTCGTGATTGGCCATTCGAAGGCCGGTTCATACGAAGCCGTCCAGGTGGTCGCTGGCCTAGACCACTAGCCTTCCCGGCCACAAGAATACCGTTCTTACCCTGTGCCTTCGCTCCGTACATTGCACAGTCAGCAACTCGCAGCAGTTCATCAGCCGTCGAAGCCGCTTCCGGTAACGCAGCTGAGCCAATCGATGCTGTCAACCTGACCTCGAAGCCAGCGGTAGTAAGAAATCGGTGCTTCGCTAGGTTTTCTCGAACGCGCTCAGCAACCACCCTGGCGCCCTCATTTCCGGTGTCCGGTAAGACAACAACGAATTCGTCACCGCCAAACCGAGCCACGATATCAGTCTCGCGCGTACTTCTCTGAATCACCTGTGCCGCTTCTACCAAGGCGCGACTTCCGCAAAGGTGACCGTGGCTGTCGTTAACCGTATCGAAATTGTCCAAGTCAATGAACAGTAACGACAGTGAATTACCGGTTCGTGAGGTCCGCCTGACTTCACGGTGGAGCACTGACGAGAGAAAACTTGAGTTGTAGAGCTGAGTCAGGTCATCGGTGACCAACAGCGATTCGGCCCGCTTCAGCTTAACCGCGTGATCCAACGCGACCGCAGCTGGCTCGACAAGTGCACCGAAGCCATCAAGTAGTGGTTTCCCGAGCTGCGACGAGCGATCGGTCGGCTGGCGGTCCAGACCAACCAAAGCACCAATCGTTTGACAACTACTCACCATTGGTAACCCAAACGCCGCAACTGCTGGACCCTCAGAAATCCGTTTGTCCTTTGACAAATCAACTGAAACAGTGTCGTGGCCGTGACGAATCACCCACTCGCCGAGTGGTAGCGCCCCACGTTGTAGTTCAGCATCAGGCCCGAGACTCGCGACCATCTTCACGCCCAACGATTTATCGGGTACGACGACGGCCCACCACGGCACCGGCAGCAAGCGGCTCGCGTGTTCCACTAGTAACTCAGCAATTTCTTTCGGGTCGACGGACTTGTTCAGGTCCCGATGAACTTTCGACCACACCTCGTAATTCCACAGATGTCGGCGAAAGACCGACTGGCTCTCTTTGAGCCTCGCAAAAAGGTCAAATGGTTCGGCCAAAACAAGTTGCTGCTCAATCTCAATCGGCAAGAGCGGAACCTAGAGATGCCCGGCGCTCCAAAACGATCGAAACGTCCCAACATGCGAAGTCGCGTGGTGACAACCCGACGCGATGCGCCTCCTAAGCGACCTGTCAATCTCCCTAAGTCCTTCTATCCAACATAAATATATCACATCGGCCCACGTCCACCGGATGCCGATTGCATAGTTTCCAGAAGTCCCGCCAGAAGCGTGCGCCTTATTCAAGTGCTTGCAGGGGTGAAACTTCTTGTTCTACGATGTTAGCTTGGGTCGGCCGCCTAAAGGCGGGCAGGGAGTGACAGATTATGACAATGCTTGACCGGATGCGGCAACACAAGAATTGGCTGAAGTGGAGCCTCGGGGTTGTTGTACTCGCCTTCATGTTCCTATACATTCCTGACTTTCTAAATCCTACGATCGGCGTTGCCCCAAACGACGTCGTGGCGAGCATCGAGGGAAGGGAAATCACTTCGGTAGATTTCCGCCGCCAATATTTTGAACAAGTGCAGTCGTATCAGCTCGCCTACGGCGATGAGATCAATGACCAGCTCCTCCGGCAATTGGGCTTTGACCGTCAAATCCTGCAACAAATGATCGATGAGGAAGCCGCGGTCATTGAAGCCGAGCGGCTTGATTTAAGTATTAGTGACGTCGAAGTCACCGAGAGACTTCTGAGTCTACCTGGGTTGCAGAATAACGGCACCTTCATCGGACAGGAACAATACCGCCTGCTGCTACGTTCGCAGACTCCACCGATGACAGAGGAACAGTTTGAAGAAGGCATGCGGCGAAGTCTTTTAGTCGACAAATTGCGGAGTGCCATCACCGCCTGGATCGACGTGTCGGACGACGAATTGCACGAGGAGTATCGTTTGCGGAACGAGAAAGTGAAACTTGACATCGTTACCTTCTCGCCAGACGAGTTCCGCGACAGTATTACGACAACTGCCGAAGAGTTGGCTGGACATCTTGAGGTGAACGCCGCGACCTATCGGGTTCCTGAAAAGCGACAGATCAACTATTTGCTCATCGAAGCTGAAACACTCCGGCCCAACGTTGTCGTGCCTGACACTGACATCGCACAGTACTACACCGATAATGCGTCGCAGTACTCAACATCAGAGCAAGTACGAGCCAGCCACATCCTGTTCGAGACTGAGGGTAAAGACGAGACTGAAGTGCGAACCCAGGCAGAAGCTGTACTGGCCGACGCTAGGTCGGGAGCTGACTTTGCAACGCTGGCTGAAGAACATTCCGAGGATGCTGGATCAGCAAGCCTCGGCGGTGATTTGGACTATTTCAGCCGCGGGCGGATGGTCCCTGAATTTGAAGCAACCGCGTTTTCCATGGCACCTGGCACGATCAGCGATCTCGTCCAGACTGAATATGGGTTTCACATCATTCATGTAACTGACAAACAAGAGGCTTCTACTCGCCCACTCGACGAGGTGCGGGAACAAATTTCCGACCAGCTTCAGTTTGAACAAGCCCAGCGCCAGGCTGATCTTATGGCCGAGCAAATGGCAGGTGACCTAGCAACACAGGAGGATCTCGTGCGGGCTGCTGAAGAACACGGCTTGTCCGTGACCGAGTCGAACTACTTCGCTCGTAGTGAGGCGATAGACGGACTGGGACTCACCTCGGGTGTAGCCTCGGCCGCCTTTACGTTCGAGCTAGGGGAGGTGGGAGGCCCACTTCGTACGCCTACGGGGCACGTCTTCTTGACCGTAACCGACGAACAGGAGTCATACGCACCGGAAATCGACGAAGTGCGTGACCAAGTCGAGTCGGATGTCATCGATTTACGTGCACGAGAGGCTGCCGAGCGGCGCGCGGCCGAGATTACGCCACTTCTGCAAGAGGCCGAAAGCTTCATGGCGGCTGCGGAACGGGCCGACTTGGTGGTGACGACTGACGACCTCGCCGCAAGGGGTGCGGTCGTGAGCGGCTTGAGATCACGACCAGAAATCGAGGAAATTGCTTTTTCACTAGGGGTTGGCGAAACCAGCGATGTCTTGGCAACTGACGACCTGGTCGCGGTTATTCACGTAGCCGAGCGGGAAGAAGCGACTGAAGACGGGTTTGCTGAGGCAGAGGATACCCTCCGTGGCGAGTTGCTAATGGACCGGCAGGGGCGCTTCTTTAGTGCCTACATGACACAGGCTAAGGAAACCATGCAGATTGAGATCAATATGGAAACCTTGGCGATGTCCATCCTCTGACCTGACCGTCTTAAAGACCGATCTCCGATAAGTCCAAGCCGCTAGAACTCTCTGGTTGCTCCTCTTCACGGTAGGAAGAGGTATGGCATCAGCATTAGAGCCTCTCCCTGTTTGAATAGCCGAAGTGCTGCTGAGAAAGCGCTTAGCGCATGCATTTCTGCAGACGAAAACAGTGGAGCGGGGAAACTCTTGCGAACGCTAACCAGAGGCTGACGTAGTGTCTCCAACAGGCCCCGTGCTGGTGGATAGAACACCAATTCTACATCCGTCTCCGGTTCAATATCAGCGTGCTGCTTAGCGACCGCGATCGCGTGGTCCAAGCTACCCAACTCATCAACGAGGCCCATCTGCTGACCCTGACGCCCGGTCCACACTCGGCCTTGTGCGACGGCGTGAATCTCCTCCCGCGTCATAGCTCGCCCCTCGGCTGCTTTACGGACAAACGTTTCATAAACAGCGTCGAGCTGCACCTGCACCTTCGCACGCTCAGCCGGAGAGAACGCCCTGACTGGAGAATTGATTTCAGCAAAGCGGCCCTGACTCACCGATTCGATATTTGCGCCAAGCTTGCTAAAGACCTCACCTACAACAAACTTGCCAGCCACCACCCCGATAGAACCGGTAAGTGTTGCCGGCTGGGCAACAATGGCTTGGGCAGGCATCGCAATGTAGTAACCACCGGACGCCGCCACATCTGACATGGATGCAATGACCGGCGTGTCAGTCCTAGTCAACACAACCTCACGCCAGATTACATCTGAAGCAATCGCCGATCCACCTGGACTGTCAATCCGCAGAACAATGGCGCGCACTGTTGAATCATTCCGCGCCTCTCTGAGGTGCTCGATGACCGTATCAGACCCAACCACACTCCCCTCAGTCGAGTTATAACCACTCCGTCCAGTGTTGATGACACCAGCGACATTAATAACTGCAATCTTCGGTCCTGTATTCAGTCCGACTGATTGAAGACTTACGTTGGTGTAGTCTTGGCCACTAATCTTCTGTGGTTGCCCTTCGGCAGCGATTGCTAATACTTCATCTTCGTACCTCAACTCGTCGACCAACCCAGCCGTGAGCGCGTCCTCTGATAGAAATGGACCCTCGGCAATGAGTGCACGGATCTCGGAAACTGGACGGGCACGACTCGTGGCAATATCGAGAACTAACTGATCGAACAGGTCCGCATTCAACGATTCCGACATTTCACGATGTGGCTGCGTAAAGGTCTCCTCCGTAAAGAGGTTCCCTGCTGTCTTGTAGTCCCCTGCGTGTAGAAAATCTGGATAGACACCAATCAGGTCGAATGTGCCACGAAGAAAGAGTTCGTAGCTGGCCACTCCCATCAGGTCAAGTGGGCTTGTCGGCATCAAGTAAATCTCGTCAGCTGCCGTCGCTAAGTAATATTGCTGGCCTCCGCCATACTCTAGATACGCGACGATGGATTTCCCAGACCTCTTGAAAGCCATCACCGCATCTCTGACCTCCTGAATCTTTCCCCAGAGCGCCTGTCCGCCGCTCGGGACCAAAATAACCCGAGATACTCGATCGTCCACTGCCGCTTTGTGAAGGTTGTCAACGACTGACCGGAGTGTCGGCGGCGCCCCAAAGACCTGTCCCAAAAGGCCACCCGCATTGACTTCTGTCAGAACGGATGGCACACGCAGCACGAGGGTTGCGTTGCGCGGCACTGATGGCCCCCGCGATAACAGAAAATAGACCACCACCATGGTGAGCGATGAAACAATCACAGCCGTCATGAACAGCGTCAGGAGGAACCTAATACCGCGTCGTACAAACATCACCGCACCTCCTTAGTAGCCATGCACAAGACCAGCAAAGCATCTTTCACACTCCAGCGTTGAGCTTACTCGACAAGGGGGGTCGAAGAGAGACGAGTTCGGTCGACGCCCATTCTACCTTCCAGCTATAATCGCCAATCCGGGTATGACCTGGGAACCTGTCACATCGCGGAAGTGGCGGAACTGGCAGACGCGCAAGCCTCAGAAGCTTGTGCTCGCAAGGGCGTGGGGGTTCAAATCCCCCCTTCCGCACCAATTTTCCTAGCAATTCTAGCAGTAA
>PCAU01000011.1 GCA_002730735.1 Acidobacteriota bacterium
ATCCGTGAAGTTGACCCAATCCGACAGCGCGAATTTCGGCAGTCGCTGGGAGTTGGGATTCTGCTGGTTGCGGTGATCCTGTTTGCCGCCTGGCAACACCACGAGTTGCGGCAACACGGATACCAGATGGCGGGAATCGAAGAAGAACTAAAGAAAGTGCAGGAGGAAAATCAACGGCGACGGCTGGAGGTTGAGGGCCTTCGAGCACTGGAACGGATTTATACGATTGCGACCGAAGAGTTGGGTTTAGAAGTTCCTGCCGCGCAAGCGGTTGTGCACATCGAACGTATCACCCCGGCGCAACCAGCGGGCGACACCGTCGTGGCTCGCGGCACCGCAATGGGACAGCGCGACAATTAGAGGAGGTAAGTGGCTACACCCTCAGGACCGAAGAAGCGGCGACGGCGGGCGCCCCGTGAGCCCGGTGGCCTGTTTGCCTACTTCGATGCGCCGGAGGCACGCTTGGCAGACGCCCCAGCCGTTCAGTGGCGCCAGACGATACGCCGGCGAATCATCGTTGTGGTCGCCTTTCTAACGCTGTGGGCCGTTGGTATCGAGACCAGATTAGTTAACTTGCAAGTGTGGCAGCACGACTTCCTGAAGGGGCGCGCCGATTATCAGCGGGACCGAATGAGGGACGTGCTTGGCCGACGAGGCGACATTCTCGACCGCAACGGTGAGATCCTCGCGACTAGTTCCCAGGGTCATACGGTTTATGTGGCCGCAAGCGAAATCGACAAACCTCCTGAGGAGTTCGCTAAAGAACTCTGCGCTGTCGAGCTGAGCGGCTGTGACAACATTTCTCACCTCATTGAACGTTTACGCAAGGGAGTATTCACTTACGTCGAACGAAAGACGGTTTCGGAAGAAGAGGTGGCGGCAGTCAGGGCGCTAGAACTGCGAGGGGTCGGATTTGAAAGGGAGCCTCTACGGCAGTATCCGAACGATCAATTGCTCGCGCACGTCTTGGGTTGGGTCGGTACCGACAACATAGGTATAGAGGGTGTTGAAGCTACCTACGACGGGATCGTTCGAGGACGAGATGGCCAAACCCTCGACATGGTTGATGTGCGTGGGCGTGTCTTCAATTGGCAGCTGGAGCGTCCCTCCATGCCTGGCATCACGCTCGAACTAACGATCGACAAGCACCTCCAGTACATTGCGGAGCGCGAATTGCGCGCCGCGGTTAACGAGCACAAAGCGGAGGGTGGCACGGTCATCATTCTCGAATCCTCCACCGGCGACGTGCTAGCGCTCGCCAACGAACCTACCTTTGACCTGAATAAGAAAAAATTGGCGCCGGAAAAGGATCATCGGCGCAATCGCGCCACGCAAGATATTTACGAGCCGGGGTCAATATTCAAGCTGGTGCCTATTGCCGCGGCACTGGAGCAAGAGGTCGTTCAGTTGGACGACCAGTTCGATGTTAGTACTGGGAGTATCAGTCGCGATAAT
Source organism: Acidobacteriota bacterium (assembly GCA_002730735.1). Classification (GTDB taxonomy): domain Bacteria; phylum Acidobacteriota; class Vicinamibacteria; order Vicinamibacterales; family UBA823; genus UBA11600. The sequence continues at coordinate 1,456 of PCAU01000011.1, forward strand.
TGGGGTGGGCACAAAATTGATGACTACACTCGTTACGACGGCAGCCTGTCGGTTGTGGATATCGTCGTCAAATCGAGTAACGTCGGTGCTGTCCAGATCGCCGAGCACCTTAGGCCGGACACGCTCTACGAATACGCGAAGCGATTTGGCTTCGGCCAGAGGGTGTCAACCGAGACCTCTGGTTTCATCCCTGGCGAGGGGGATGATGGACCCGAGAAGTGGACAGTCCCGACAGAGTTTCCTGGCGAAAGTGTTGGCTTACTGCATCCCCCTAAGGACTGGAAACCCGTTAACATCGCCTCGTTCTCCATCGGCTATTACCTCAGTGCGACTCCGCTCCAGCTAGTGACCGCGGTCAACGCCATTGCTAATGGTGGCGTGCTCGTTCGACCCCGGCTGGTGCGAGCGACCCGGCAAAACGGTGACCGGGTCGAGTTGTTACCTCACTCGACCCAGCGGGCCGTCACTCCCACAACCGCCCTGATGCTGACGAACATCATGGAGGAAGTTGTCAAGCGAGGGACCGGAAGAAACGCTGCAATTCCTGGCTACACCGTGGCCGGAAAGACGGGAACCGCCAGGAAATACATTGGTGGGGCATACTCCGCGACGGAGCACAGAGCATCGTTTATTGGGTTTGTCCCGTCCCGCGACCCGGTTTTCACGATCTTGGTCCTGGTCGATTCTCCCGGCGTGGCGACAGACACGGGAGGGGCAGTCGCAGCTCCGGTCTTTAGGCGCATTACCGAAATTGCCCTTCGGGACAGCAGTGTCTCTCCTACAACGGAGCCCATTTCTCGAATCTTCGCCAAGCGCCGAGGTGATTCCTTGCCGGTCGTGCCGACCACGCCGTTGCCAGCTCCCGCATACGCCTCGGTCGCGGCTGTCGACTCTGAGTCACTAAGAATGCCCGACTTGTCAGGCATGGGTCTACGTAGAGCAACACGAACGCTTACGCAGCTAGGCCTATTTGTGAAGGTGCAGGGCGACGGGGTCGTCGTTGCTCAGTGGCCTAGTGCGGGTAGTGCTATCGAACGTGGTGATGAAGGCGTGCTTCAGGGGACACGGCAGATGAGGGCCGTGGAATCCAGCGAGTCGCATCCATGACCCTAGGTGAACTGCTCTCACGGACGAGCACGCTGCTGGGGGAGGAGTTGACGACTGAGGACGGCCACGGAGATGTTCTAGCGCCCCCCGTTACATCGATCGCGTACAACTCAAAGCAAATGTCACCTGGAGCCGTGTTCGTCGGGCTTCGTGGACAGCGATCTGATGGAACGACGTTCGCGGGTGAGGCCGAACAGCAGGGTGCGGTGTGCATCGTTTCAGCTTCACCGGTGACCCCGGGTATCAACCTGCCGTGGGTGCGCGTACAGGACGCCAGACAGGCGCTGGCGGGACTGTCCGTTGAGTTCTTTGGGCATCCGAGCCAGGAGCTCTCGGTCATCGGCATCACCGGCACTAACGGGAAGACGACCACCGCGTGCCTGATTCAAAGCATTTTTGAATCGGCAGGTGTGCAGTGCGGCCGCATGGGGACGATCGGTCACCAGTTCGGCTCGACTCACCAGGTAGCATCACTGACCACACCTGAAGCGAGCGAAATTCAGCAGATGCTCAGGGAGATGATTGAAAACAGTATCGGTGCGTGTGCTCTGGAGGTGTCATCACACGCACTCGCTCTACACCGGGTAACCCACACCCGCTTTACGACGGCGGTTTTCACCAATCTGACTCGCGACCACTTGGATTTTCACGGAAATATGAATCGCTACTTTGAGGCGAAGCGCAGGTTGTTTGAGTTGCTCCCACATGGGCAGCCGTCGATTCTTAATATCGACGATCCCCGCGGCTCCACCTTGGCGGATTCCGTTGAGCGACCGGTCACCTATGCCCTTCGGAGCGAAGCTGACGTGACCTGCAGTTCAGTTGAGGGGTCTCTAACTGGATTGCGATTCGATGTGCGAACGCCACGAGGTGAAATAAGGGTGCGATCAGCGCTTATCGGACAAGCGAACGTCTACAACATCCTTGCAGCAGTGGCCACGGCTGTGGCGCTCGATGTGTCGTTTAGCGCGATCGAAACGGGCATCGCGGCGGTGACGGCCGTGCCGGGTCGGTTCGAAATTGTGTCGGATGCAACCGATGAAGTCGCGGTAGTGATCGACTTTGCTCACACGGACGACGCACTGAGGTTGCTGTTGGAGTCCGCCCGGCCATTGACGCCAGGAAGATTAATCACCGTGTTCGGATGCGGTGGTGACCGTGACCGCTCCAAGCGTCCCCTTATGGGAGCCGTGGCGGCCCGCTTGAGCGATCTCGTGGTTGTGACCTCGGACAATCCGCGTTCGGAGGATCCGGCAGCGATTATTGAGGACATCGTTGCCGGCATAGAGACGGGGCACGCCGGCCAAAAGGGAGATCGTGCTTCGGTTCGGGACGTAGGAGAGGAAACACCATTTATGACCATTGTCGATCGAGCTGAAGCGATTAGCCACGCTGTTGGGCAGGCGTGCAGAGGTGACGTTGTGATCATTGCGGGTAAGGGTCACGAAACTTATCAGGTTATCGCTGGCGAGACGGTGCCGTTCAACGATGCTGCCGTGGCTCGTGCAGCACTGACGAAGCGGCGGAGTAGTGCGCGCGTGTCGTGAAGGGACCTGTGCCGAAGCAGCCACCTTGGCAATTGACGGCAGAGGAGATCGCTAGTGTTGTCGGGGGGACGTTGGTTTCGGGTGAGCAAGATGAGCGGTTTGGGCCAGTCTCAATCGACACACGCACCCTAGCCGCTGGTGATTTGTTTTTTGCGATTCGTGGCGACCGGTTCGATGGTCATGACTTTGTGTCAGGTGCGCTCGATTGCGGAGCTCGAGGTGTGGTGGTGAGTGATCGCAGAGCGGTACCGACTTCGGTGACAGCGGTCGTCATCATCGTACAGGACACTGTCGGAGCGTTGCAGGCCTTGGCTCAGCATGTCCGGAGTGGGTCTGGGGCGCGTGTCATCGCGATCACCGGTAGCACAGGTAAGACATCAACTAAAGAGATCGTTGCAGTGATGCTTCAGACCCGTTATCGAGTTGTTCGAAATCAGGGTAACCGGAATAACCATATTGGGCTCCCGCTATCACTTTTAGCCTTACTGGCACGGCCGGAACTCGCCGTCGTGGAACTTGGCATGAACCACGTTGGCGAGATCGCACGTCTAGTAGCCATCGCAAAACCTGACGTTCGTGTATGGACTAATGTTGGGGACGCACATGTGGGGTTACTCGGCTCAGTCGAGAGGGTTGCCGACGCTAAGGCCGAGATCATGGAAGGGGCAACCCCCGACAGTTTATTGATTGCGAATGCCGACGACGCGTATGTGATGTCGCGCGCTCACCAGTTTCCTGGACAGGTCGTCACGTTTGGAATTCACGCACCAGCTGATGTCAAGGCGGGCGATGTACGCGATCGGGGCCTTAGTGGTATTGAGGCCACCATCACCACCAGCGAAGCATCGTTGCCGCTACGGGTGCCGCTCCTTGGACTCGGACAATTTGCGAATGTGCTAGCAGCGGTCACTGTCGCGTTACAGTTCCAGATTCCACTCCATACGATCGCGGCTGAGGCGAGCGCACTGAAACCGTTTGTGCATCGGGGCGAGGTGTTCAGGCTGCGGAACGACATTGTTGTTGTCGATGACTCCTACAATTCGAGTCCATCGGCTCTCACGGTTGCGCTGGAAATCTTGAACACTGAAAAGGCCGACGGGCGACGGGTGGCTGTGCTCGGCGAAATGCGTGAGTTAGGTTCGCGCGGTCGGGAACTCCACCGGCACAGCGGCCTCATGGCTGCCAAATGCGGACTTGATCTATTGGTGTCAGTGGGTGGCCCGGATGCGATCGCTTTAGCGGACGGTGCGGTCGATGGGGGCCTCAACCCGGAACAGGTTCACCACGTCACCACTAGTGATGAGGCCGGCCCGTTGATTGCGTCATTACTGCAGACGAGCGATCTCGTAGTCGTCAAAGGGTCCCGTGGCGTGCAGACCGACTTGGTCGTCGAGTATTTGAAATCGGAGCTGGCGTGATGCTGTATCACCTACTGTACCCGTTCCATACTGAGTTATCGGTGCTCAACGTGACGCGTTACATCACGTTTCGGACCGCCATTGCGAGTCTCACCGCGTTGGCGATCAGTCTTCTATTGGGCCCATGGATGATCCGAAAACTCCGCGAGGCGCAGATCGGCCAAGTCATCCGAGTGGAAGGGCCGGCAGCACACCAGCCAAAGGCTGGTACGCCAACGATGGGTGGATTGTTAATCCTTACTGCAGCACTCACGCCGACATTACTGTGGGCCGACCTCACGAACCCGTATATCTGGATTGCCGTCTTATCGACGATTGCATTCGGTGCGGTTGGGTTTGTTGATGACTACCTCAAGATCAGCAGACAGTCGCATCATGGACTACGCCCCCGCTACAAGTTCGTGGCCCAGATTGCCATCGCCGTGGGGGTGGGCATGGCTCTACTGGCTTTAACCGACGAGGGTGTTTACAACACGAACCTGATCTTTCCGTTCTTTAAGGACTTCGTTCCTGACCTCGGCTGGTTATATGTGCCGTTCGTTGTCCTGGTCCTTGTTGGCTCATCTAATGCTGTCAACCTTACTGATGGTCTAGACGGTTTAGCGATCGGTACCTTTACGGTGGCGGCAGCTGCGTTCACTGGGTTGGCCTATGTCACTGGCCATCGCGTGCTTGCGGAATATCTTCTGCTTGTTGGATTTCCGCCAACTGCTGAATTGACGATCTTTTGCGGTTCACTGGTCGGGGCGAGCCTCGGATTCCTCTGGTACAACTCTTATCCAGCCGACATATTCATGGGTGATGTCGGCTCCTTAGCACTTGGTGGTGCGCTCGGTACCGTTGCCGTGTTGATCAAGCAAGAGCTTCTCCTACCTCTGGTCGGTGGGATTTTTGTCCTCGAAGCGACTTCAGTGATTATCCAGGTGGCCGTGTTTCGTATGACCGGACGTCGAGTCTTTAAGATGGCGCCGCTCCATCATCACTTTGAACTCAGTGGATGGAGTGAACCGAAGATCATCGGACGGTCTCTCATCGTAGCGGTGATATTTGCGCTGTTTACCCTAACGACCCTGAAGCTTCGTTAGGCGAGATACACATGGTTGAAAAGGTGCAGTCAGAAGCCAACACGGAGTTCACGGTTGAGGGGCGCCGAGTGATCGTTGTCGGCGCCGCACGTAGCGGATTAGCGGCGGCTGAGCTCCTCGCTGCGCGAGGCGCTGACGTTGTGGTAACGGACATATGCACCGCGGTGAACCAGGACCTTGGCCGGTGGTCGAAACGGGTGACATTTGAACTCGGCGAGCATCGGAACCAAACGTTCCTCGGTGCCGACCTTGTGGTTCTGAGCCCAGGGGTGTCACCTGAGCAGTCAGCGGTTCGGACAGCACGTGAATCTGGTATTCCGGTTATTGGTGAGCTGGAGTTGGCGTCTCGATGGCTGAGTGGACGAGTCGTGGCGGTGACTGGGACCAAGGGTAAATCGACTACGAGCTTGCTTGCAGGCCGGCTTCTCGACGCCGCAGGATTCTCAACTCTGGTCGGTGGAAACGTCGGCCCGGCGCTAAGTGCCCAAGTTGCACAGTCGACACCTGACGTGATTCACGTTGTGGAGACTAGCAGTTTTCAATTGGAACTGACGGAGCAGTTTCATCCTTGGATTGCTGTCGTTCTCAATGTCTCTCCCGATCACTTGGATCGCCACGGGACGTTAGAGCGATACACCGCCGCTAAAGCGAAGATCCTGGCCAATCAAGGAGACACGGACTGGCTCGTGGTTAATGCCGATGATCCGCAGGTGCTCGCAATGGTTGACGGGAGTGATGCCCGGCGTTTGCCGTTCGCCTTGGACACATCGATTCCTGACGGTATCACGCTGGTCGATGACGTTATTGCGCGCCGGATGCCATCAGGGTCCGTGCCCCTAGTACCCCGCTCCGCAGTCCAGCTCATCGGCCGGCATCTTTTACAGGATGTCCTCGCGGCCGTCGCCATAGGAGTCATCGTCGGCGCGACACCTGAAGCGATGACACGTGCGGTGGCGGCATTCGAAGGTCTTGAGCACACGCTGGAGCCAGTGCGCCGGATCGGGGGTGTCCAGTTTATTAATGATTCAAAAGCGACAAATCTCACCGCCGCGCGACACGCTATTGAAAGCCTCGGTCCAGGCTTGGTGCCCATAGTCGGTGGGCGGTTTAAGGGTGGTGACTGGCGGGTTTTGCAGGACGGGTTGGTTCAGCGAGCGAAGGCGCTGGTGGCCATCGGTGAGGCGAGGCCGCAGATCGTGGAGGTGCTCGGCGGCAGCGTGCCAGTGCACGAAGCTGATTCTCTTGCTGAGGCGGTGAGGATGGGGTTCACGCTGGCAGCACCGCGTGGCACGGTGCTGTTGGCCCCAGCGTGTGCCAGTTTTGACATGTTCCGGGACTACGCGGAACGGGGCCGGTGTTTTAAGGAAGAAGTAGAGCGTTTAGCGGGAAGCGTGACGGAAATCGGTGAGCAGTGAGTAGTCATCAGTTGGCTTGCGGCGGTGGAGAACTGGCTGCTGGGAACGTAGGCTGCCCCGGTCTACGAGGCCGGTGTCTCGGTCCCCAAGTCTAGCTGATGACTACTCACTGCTCACGGACGGCCGCCACCCATGTTTCGGGCTGACCCGGCTAAACCTTTAGGGTTCGAACGGGCGAGCAGGAAACTGTAACTATGGCGCTAAAGCTAAAGTCAGACAAGGTGCTTTTTCTGGCTGCTTTTCTCTTGGTTTGCGTGAGTGTCGTGATGGTCTATGTCGCATCATCTGCGCATGCCGCTGAGCAGTACCAGAACGCGGAGTATTACCTTTGGAAACAGTTGAGCGTAGCGATCGTTGGACTCTTTGCCCTCTGGATTCTGATGCACATGGACTACCGGAATTATCGCCAGCCGGTCATTATTTGGACTGCGTTAGTCGGCATTATCGTGCTCTTGGTGGCCGTGTTGTTCTCGAAGGAGGTTGGCGGAGCACGAAGATGGCTTTGGTTGCCTGGGATCGGCGTCCAACCCTCAGAGTTTGCGAAGCTGGTAGTGATTCTATTCTCGGCTGCGATTCTCGAACGTCGGATGAATCGTATTAATGACATCGGCTACGCGCTCGCACCGATAGCGATCGTTCTAGCGACCGTAAGCATACTAATACTGCTGGAACCTGACCTCGGAACGGCGGTATCCATTATCGCGATTGTTGGGGTCATGATCTTCACCGCTGGCCTCAGTTTTCGGTATCTACTTGGAGGTGGGCTCGTCATCCTTCCACTGTTCGTTGCTGTCGTTGCCTATTCACCGGAGCGAGTGACTCGCTGGATGACATTTACGGATCCGTGGCATGACCCGTTGGGTGATGGGTGGCAGGTGATCCAGTCTCTGATTGCCGTTGGGACCGGCGGTATCTGGGGTGTAGGGAGGGGTGCTGGCGTGCAGCAGTTAGGTTTTCTGCCGGAGCCCCACACGGACTTCATCTATGCGGTCATTGCGGAAGAGACCGGCCTAATTGGAGCGACAGCAGTGCTGCTTTGCTTTTGTGTTGTTGTCTGGCGAGGAGCCCGGATCGCACTCCGCGCCCCTGATCGATTCGGTGCATTTATAGCGATAGGCCTCACTACGATGTTGACGCTTCAGGCCTTCATGAACATCAGTGTGGTGCTTAGTCTGCTACCCACCACGGGAATCCCACTGCCGTTTGTGAGCTCGGGTGGTTCGTCACTCCTCTGTAGTCTGGTGGGGATGGGTGTCCTACTCAACGTGTCACAGCACGCGTCGGCGGAGGGGTGAGGATGGATGGGTCAGACGGGCCAGTGGGACGCGAGGATGTCCAAGATGGTCGACCTCAGTGTGGTGATTGCAGGTGGAGGGACTGGAGGCCACGTATTTCCTGGCATTGCAGTCGGCAGGGAACTGCTGCGCCAGCGTCCGGAAGCATCGGTGATATTCGTAGGCACTTCACGGGGATTAGAGGCGAAGGCAGTGCCCCGGGCGGGATTCAAGGTCGAGTTTATCCGCAGTTCGGGTTTGAAGGGCAGAACTTGGCTGGAGACGGCATATGCCGCGATGCTACTTCCCCTGAGCGCTTGGGATGCGTGGCGCGTAGTCTCCCGTTGCAAGCCAGACCTTGTGGTAGGCGTTGGAGGATACAGTTCGGGCCCACTCGTGTTGGTGGCCGCACTGCGAGGTGTTCCGACCATGCTATTGGAGCAAAATGCTGTGCCAGGGTTGACGAATCGTCTACTGGCACCGTTCGTACGGTCTGCAGCCGTTTCGTTCGAGAGCACGCTAATATTTTTCGGTCGCAAAGGCTTCGTGAGTGGCAACCCCGTGCGTCCGGAGTTCTTGGACCCGATGGTCCAGAGCGACACGCCGTCCGACAGCTGTCGACTACTCGTCGTGGGTGGGTCTCAGGGCGCACAAAAGATCAACGAGGCGATGATGAGCGCTGCACCGGCGCTCGCGGCAATTCGCCCACGGCTGATTATTACCCACCAAGCTGGGCCTCGAGATGTCGACCCTGTGCAAGAAGCCTACGACACAGCTGGAATCGAGGCACGGGTGGCGTCTTTTCTCGAACCTATCGCTCCGGAGATGCACGCCTCGGAGATTGTCCTCTGTCGTGCGGGTGCGACAACGCTCGCGGAACTCGCGGCAGTAGGTCGCGCGAGCATCTTGGTGCCTCTTGCCACAGCTACCGACGATCACCAGCGCCGGAACGCGGAAGTGATCGCAGACGCTGGCGGTGCCGAAGTGTTACTGCAGGACGATTTACGAACGACGGTAGCTCAGCGGGTTGGCGCACTCGTTGCCGACCCGTCGCGCCGAACCCTGATGGCCAAGGCCATGCAAGGGTTTGCGCGCCCAGACGCTGCACGCGTCATTATCGAACGTGCCCTTCGGTTGGTGGTGTCGTGAGTGCCAGGATGAGACGCGCTGGCACCAGTGAGCATCTTCGAAGGTGTGGTGGCGGATTAGAGAGCCTGGACTAAGCAGATGTTGGGGTGTACGAGACGAATCCATTTTGTCGGCATTGGCGGTTCCGGTATGTGTGGCATCGCCGAGCTCTTGGCGAATTTCGGTTACGTCGTGAGCGGGTCGGATTTAAAGCGCTCAGTAGTTACTGATCAACTCGTCACCCTGGGTGTTGCTGTGCACATTGGTCACGACCCACAACTGGTATCCGAGGCCGATGTAGTGGTTGTCTCCTCGGCCGTCACTGACGACAACATCGAGGTTGCCGAGGCACGTCGTCGAAACATTTTGGTTATTCCGCGCGCAGAGATGCTAGCTGAACTGATGCGGCTACGCTCCGGTATTGCCGTGGCCGGGTCACACGGGAAAACCTCGACGACCTCAATGATTGCGTTGGCACTGGAAGGTGGCGAACTTGATCCAACGGTGGTAATAGGCGGCCGACTGAATGCGTTTGGCAGCAATGCACGGCGGGGGCAAGGCAAGTATATGGTGGCGGAAGCCGACGAAAGTGATCGTTCGTTTCTCCGTTTGACGCCGGAGATAGCTGTGATCACAAACGTCGATCACGAGCATCTTGAGCATTACGGTACATTCGAGAAGCTATGTGATGCGTTCGTCGAGTTTGGTAACGCTGTTCCGTTTAACGGTTCTGTTGTTGGATGCGCTGACGACGAGGGCCTGCGCCCTTTGCTGTGCCAAATGACAAGGCGGGTGCTGAGATACGGCCTAGACGAAAAACAGCCTGTTGATGTTCTCGGTAGTGAGGTGCAATTGCGACCCTTTGGGGTTTCCTGTGAGGTGCGTGTGCGCAAGACCGGCAAGAAACTGATGGAGTTATTGGGTCCCTTGCATCTACAGGTTCCGGGTCAGCACAACCTCGAGAATGCATTAGCCGCGGTTTGCGTTGGTTTGGAAGCCGGCGTGAGCTTTGGACGCATCGCAGACGCTTTGGCAGATTTTCGAGGCGTAGAGCGCCGATTTCAATTTCGAGGGGAAATCGGTGGGGTCATGGTCGTGGATGACTATGGTCATCACCCGACAGAGATTCAAGCGGTGCTAACGGCGATACGGGCTAGCCTTGATCGTCGCGTGCTGGTGGCCTTCCAACCCCATCGTTACACCCGGACTCATCAGTTAATCGAGGAGTTCGGAAGGGTTCTAGCGACAGCAGATGAAGTCGTGCTGACGGAAGTCTATGGAGCGGGTGAGGCTCCGATACCTGGCGCGACTGCTGCAGCAATTGCGGAGGCCGTCCAGCGGGCTGGCCAGCCCGCGGTGCATTTAGTCGACTCGGTGGACGATGTGACCGAGGCAGTCATGCAGCTCGTACGACCAGGGGATCTCGTTATCACTCTCGGTGCGGGGTCCATCGGTGATGTTGCTGATCAAATTGTTCAACAACTGCAATCTGGTCACTTTACTCGAGAAGATAGTGAAACGGGTGGTCGCCAGTACTTTGAGGTGAGGAACTAGATGGGGGTTCGAGCTCCTGCGGACAAGCGTTTCCATCGCTCGCACATCAAACCGTCACGACGACGGTCGATATGGCAGCAGGTGCGCAGACTCGGCCGAACCGTCGTACTGCTCGTCCTCGTGGGCTACGCGCTTCACCGTGCAACAGACTTGGTGCTCAACGCATCTATGTTGGCTATTAACAGGATTGAGGTCGAGGGCCTTTCGCGATTCTCGGAGGGAGAATTCAACGCCCTGGTGAGCCTTTTGCACGGACAGAACATCCTGACAATCGACCTCGATGGGTGGCGCAATAGGTTGACGGCGTCACCGTGGGTAAAAGATGTAGAGTTTCGTCGGGTGATGCCGTCGACGATCCAGATTGTTGTGTCAGAAAAGATGCCAGTCGGGGTCGGTCGATTCGGTGAGCGTCTTTATCTAATCGATGAACAGGGTGTTGTGATTGATGAGCACGGACCACAATATGGTGATTTCGATCTCCCGATTGTCGACAACCTTTTCGTGCACCTCGATCACGGGCGGCCCGTGATCGATTCGGACCGCAAGAAAATGCACGGCCGGTTCATTGAAGACTTCGAACGTCGGCCAGAGCTCTTGCGTCGAGTCTCGCAGATCGATGTTGCTGACCCTGACAATGTTGTCGTGCTGCTTGATGGTGACAGGGTGCATTTGCATCTTGGCAACGTCCGATTCGCAGACCGGATACACAAGTATCTGGAAATGATAGATGTGATACGGAAACACGTGTCTGAGATCGATTACGTGGATTTGCGGTATGGAAATCGGGTCTACGTCGGTCCTGCGGCATCAGAGTCTTTGAGTCCGATTGTTCCATGACGCACGCAAACGATAGTACGGAGGATATGTGGCTCGCAAAGATCGATATCTCGTAGGCCTGGACGTCGGCACGTCGAAGATTACCGCTATCGTTGGTGAGATCATGGACGACGGCGAACTCGACATCATCGGCATCGGTGTAGTGGAGGCGCACGGTATAAAGCGCGGTGTTGTCGTGAATCTGGAAGCCGCCGTGGGGTCGGTGAAGCAGGCGATCGACGCTGCTGAACTCACAGCTGGTGTGGAAATAGATTCAGTGCATCTCGGGCTTTCGGGTGCTCATGTCAAGGGTTTCAATAGTCGCGGCGTGGTTGCGGTTTCTGGAAAAAATAGAGAAATTTCTGGCGAGGATGTTCGTCGGGCGATTGATGCAGCTAAGGCTGTATCCCTGCCAAGCGGGCGAGAGATTCTCCATGTTCTTCCACAAGATTTCGTGGTGGATGACCAGGACGAGATTAGTTCACCCATTGGCATGACCGGCGCTCGACTCGAAGTGAACGTTCACATTATTACTGGTAGCGCGGCATCGACCCAGAATATCGTCGGATGCGTCAATCGCGCTGGGGTTGCAGTGCTGGATACCGTGCTTGAGCAGCTCGCTGCGAGCGAAGCGGTCTTGACGAACGACGAAAAACAATTAGGTGTTGTACTTGTCGACATCGGCGGAGGAACGACTGACTTCGCTGTCTTTGAGCGAGGAAGCCTCTGGCATACTGGCGTAGTCGCGATCGGAGGCGGGCATTTTACGCAAGATATCGCCGTTGGCTTACGGACACCAATTCCTGAGGCCGAGAAGATCAAACGCCGTTGCGGCTGTGCCTTATCTGCTCTGGTCGAAGAAGATCAGACAATCGACGTTGTTAGCCACGGCGGGCGACCACCTCGTGTTATGGCGAGGCGGCTCTTGTCTGACATCCTGCAGCCGCGTGCTGAGGAGGTCTTTCATCTTCTTTGGGACGAGATCCGGCGCGCGGGATACGAAAACGCCTTGAATGCAGGCATCGTTCTGACTGGTGGTGCGTCTGTACTTGAGGGAACAGCCGAGACTGCAGAACAAATCTTCGATCTTCCAATTAGGGTCGGGTCTCCAAGCGAAATCGGCGGACTAGCCGATCACGCACATAGCCCACAGTTTGCAACAGCGGTGGGACTCGTGATGTATGCTCACCGCAACTATTTTCCTCAACCATCGGGATTGGTTGGAGCAGGCGCGTTGAGTCGCGTCGCGGGTCGCTTACGAGGTTTGTTCCGGGAATTCTTTTAGATTGGGACTTGTTCTGGCGGTTTGCCCGCCCCTAGGTGGAGATTGAACTTGACACTCCTTTTTTCTTATCAATAATCTATATCTTGTATGAGGGAAGCTCGCTAGGCCTACCTGTTGTGAGCTTGTTAGCTGTTAATCATCGTAGATGAACTCCTAAAGATGACGGATGCGCGCCCAAACCGGACTAATGCCAACAGGGTTGCCCCTGGTAGCTCCTTGCGATTAACGCTTGACGATGAGAGTCGGGCGGGTGCTCGCATCAGGGTGATAGGTGTCGGAGGGGGTGGTGGTAACGCCGTTAACAGGATGGTGAAGTCTGGTCTGCAAGGAGTCGACTTCATTGTTGCTAACACAGACATCCAGGCTCTTCAAGCTAACGGCGCGCCGAGCAAGATTCAATTAGGGGTGAAACTCACCAAGGGACTCGGTGCGGGCGCCGACCCGAACCTCGGGCGAGAGGCGGCACTAGAGAATACAAACGAACTCATTGACGCTCTTGATGGTGCTGACATGGTGTTCGTGACAACGGGTCTTGGGGGTGGTACGGGCACGGGAGCGGCACCGGTGATCGCCAATTTGGCCAGTGAGCTTGGATGCCTGACGGTTGCTGTGGTTACTAAGCCTTTTCAATTTGAGGGTAAGCAGCGCGCTACGCGTGCCGATGAAGGACTCGACAAACTTCGCGACAGCGTAGATTCGGTAATCAGCATTCCGAATGAGCGTCTCTTATTGACGAAGAGCATGACCTTTCGTAAGGCGTTTGAAAAGGTTGATGACGTGCTTCTCCAAGCTGTTCAGGGTATTTCTGACCTAATTTTGGTACCCGGCTTGATCAACCTCGACTTCGCTGACGTGAGAACTATCATGTCTCGGACTGGCATGGCCATCATGGGCACTGGAGTTGGCAAAGGTGCGAGCCGAGCGAACGCCGCAGCAAATCGGGCAATTTCCAGTCCTCTTTTGGAAGATGCGGCTGTTGAGGGAGCGCGCGGTGTCATCATTAACGTCACTGGAGGCAACGACCTATCCATTGGTGAAGTCAATGAAGCATCGTCGATTATCCATCAAGCTGCGCACGACGACGCCAATATTATTTTCGGCGCAGTCGTCGATCCGCGGATGCAAAGCCAAGTTAAAATCACCGTGATAGCGACGGGATTTGACAAGCATGCGAGCACGGCGGAGGAACCGGCTTCGACACCAGTCGACCTTCAGGATTACTCGTCGTTGAAGCAGGGAGGCCATGAGCCGGCTGCCGAGGCGCCGAGACTATCACTGGCCAGGTCAGTGGAGTCTGAGCTATCGCGTGAGCCCAAACCGACCCCCGTCATAACCCAGTCCAGTCCGGATGATCATTCGGAACAAGTGGCCGGTGACCTTTTATTGGCAGGGCATGGTGATTCCCAAGCCGCTCTTGGCACCCAAATGAATATTGCTAAGCGGTTAGAAAAACTTATTAATCAACCTACAGAATCCACGACAGCGAATGGTGAATTGAAGGATGCTGACCTGAGTGACCCTGACGCAGTGGAGTTCGACACGCCAGCCTTCTTGCGCCGATAGTCGTGAGGTAAGCTGCCTTTCCATCGTCCTATCGTGAATCAGCCTGCGTGGTAGAGTAGGGGCGGAGCGGCCTAGTTCTTCCCACAGTGTGCTTGCGCAGCCACCGTTGTCCGTGCTGCACGCCGTTTCTGAATTCAAACTCGTTATGTCCTTTTGGCAGCAGCGTCAGGCGGCCCAGCAATTGCTCAGCCTTGAGCGGGGGCGCGGTCGTCGATCCGTTGGAGACCGGCTTCGTGTTGTGCTCGCGTTTCCTAATACCTACTACGTGGGTATGTCGAATCTCGGCGTGCAGACGGTGCATCATCTCTTTAATGTGGAAGATGGAGTTTCGTGTGAACGTGTCTTCTTACCACCGAAGCAGGAGCTCCGAGCACTGCTATCGTCTCGGACGCCGTTGCTAACACTTGATACCCAGACCCCGGTATCAGACTTTGATGTACTGGCGTTCACCGTATCGTTTGAGTGGGATTACGTGAATATCTTGACGATGATGCGTCTTGCGGGAATGCCGGTCTACGCAAGCGAGCGTAACGATCGGTACCCCCTAGTTGTTCTCGGCGGAGCCGTCACATTCTTGAACCCTGAGCCGCTTGCCCCATTCGTTGATGTCGTGACTGCCGGCGAAGGCGAGGCACTAATACCGTCTCTAGTCTCGGCTGTCAGCGCAACGGATCGGAGTTCGGCCTTGCGACGCTTAGCGACTCTGCCTGGTTTCTATGTACCTACCTTGTATCGGGTGAGTTACGACGATAGAGGGGTAGTTAAGCCTTACCAGGCCACGGAGCCGACCGTCCCACCGTTCGTTTCAAAGGCTGCTGTGAGGACTATTGACGACATCGAACCGCCATGCACCAGAGTCTTCACGCCTCAGACGGCGTTCGGTTCGCGCTTCTTGATTGAGGTGGTCCGTGGCTGTGCGAAACTCTGCCGCTTCTGTTGGGCCGGCTATAACTACCTGCCTGTACGTGCATTTTCCACTGATCGGATACTCTCATTGGCCGAGTCAGCCAAGCCCTACGCCAACCGGGTTGGTTTGGTATCGATTGCTTTATGCGATCATCCGGATATTGAAGAAATCCTCGAACGCTTACTTGCGCTTGACTACACAGTAAGCCCGGCGTCGTTGCGACTAGATGATCTCACCCCACAGATCGTACAACTGCTCCGTCAAAGTGGAGAGCGCACGGTTACGATTGCTCCGGAGACAGGGTCTGATCGATTACGGCGCGTCATAAACAAGGTCATGACTAACGCTCAAATTCTCGACAAGGCTGATCTAATCTTTTCCAGTGGTATTGAAAACCTGAAGCTTTACTTCATGCTCGGTCTGCCTACGGAAACGGACGAAGATCTCGTGGCCATTCGTGATCTTGTTGTCCAGCTTCGCGACCGGATGCTCAAGTACGCTCGTCGTCGTGGCCGCCCTGGACGAATAGTCGGCAGTGTGAATCCACTTGTGCCAAAACCCGGCACGAGTTATCAGTGGCTTCCAATGACGTCACCGGCGATAGTGGCATCTCGGACAAAGCGTCTCAAGGGTCTTTTGTCTGGCCTCGACCATGTCTATCTGTCTATCAAGTCTGAACGGCAGTCGTTTTATCAGGCGCTGCTGTCACTTGGCGATCGCCGGGTTGCTCCTGTCATCGACGCCGCCTCACAGAACGGGGGAGATTGGCGCCGAGCTGCTGAAACGGCAGATGTAGACCCTAAATTTTGGGTTTTGCGAGACCGAAGTCAGGACGAGGTGCTTCCTTGGGACATTATCGATGGTGGTATCAAGGCGGAATTTTTTCGTTCTGAGTTCTTGAGGAGTATGAGAGCAGAGCCAACCGTGCCCTCTAATCGAGGCGTCTCGCCTACTGTACTGGGCGCCTTGGCCAGTCATCAGACTTCCTAGGTGAAGGCCACAGGAATTACCGACTACGCAGTTTCCCCTTAGTTGACGTCGTCCACCGCTTGTCTTTTCGAGAATTCTTCAAACCGAAGGTCATTGCCTATGTCTTCCAAGTGACCGTGACGGTCATGTCACCTCAAGATAATTGTAATTTGTACGCCAACGACACGGTGGCGACCTTATGCTTCTAGGAACTGACCAGTAACACGTGAGCGAGTGCCATGGCATCCGAGTGTGTGATTGTCAGGAGGGAGGACTCTGCACCGAGTTGAGCAAATCGTCGCGCTGCACCTCCATGGAATTCCAGTTGCGGAGGTCCGCTACTCCGTACGACCTCAATGTCTCGCCATAGGACCTTCTGTGAGCGACCAGTGCCGAGGGCCTTCATGGCGGCCTCCTTAGCGGCGAATCTACCTGCCAAATGAGGCACAGGATTCCGGCGGTGTTGACAGTAAGCAACTTCACCAGGAGTAAACACCCTTGCCAAGAATCTCTCCCCGTATCGTTTCCAGAGCCGTTCGATACGGGAAAGCTCAGTCGCGTCGATTCCAGACCCTATGATCACCATGGGAAAAACAAACTTTTCAGTCAGATTGCCGGGTCGGTGCTATTAGCCGCTTGGCTTTCATCCATTGCCTGATTTGCTAATCGGTCGGCATCGGTATTTGAGGTTCTGGGTACGTGCTCAAAGTCGACTCGCTCAAGTTTTTCTAACAGTGTTTGTGCTTCCCGATGCAGAGGCTGCAAATTCGGATGGCGTACACGGTATCTGCCAGTCATCTGTCGAATCAAAAGCTGAGAATCGGATCTGATCAGAATGTGGCAGTGACCAGCGCCGACAAAGTAGGTCAAAGCGGCGATCAGGCCACGATATTCTGCAACGTTGTTAGTCGCGACTCCAAGTGATCCCTTAAGTTCGGCGCAGACCGTTCCGTCAGGATTTTCAATCCGAACTCCGAATCCAGCCGGACCAGGATTTCCCCTTGAACCGCCGTCGATATAGGCAACGAACATCGTAAAGAACCGTTGCAGCTACTCAGTCCGAGCTCAGGCCCAATTCTCGGGCAACGACTTGTTTACCAACTGGAAGTAAAGAATCCGACCGCAGCTTTCGCACTGAATTACTCGGTCATTCAAACGGATGTCGTTGAAAACCTGTGGACGTAAACGAACATGGCAAGAACTGCACAAGTTATTCTCGGCTTCAACAACTGCAAGGCCATTTCGCTTCTCGGCGATTTGATCAAATAGCGCCAAGACTGCAGCATCGATCTCGCTAGCCAACGACTCACGGGCAATGAGCGCCTGTTTTGCTGTAGTCTCAGATGTTGCCCGCTCCTGTTCTATTGTCTGCCGCTCGGCCTCAATTTCCGCTTCGACAGTCGCCATTGAGCGCTCTGCCTCATTTACCGAGGCAGTCAAGGCGTCAGTTTCAAGCATCGACACCAGTAGGTCTTCTTCGAAGGCTTGCACGGCACTCTTGGCCGTGGTGATTTCTGTCTGTACGGCCCATAACTCTTCGTTCGTTTTCACGATCATTTCATGTTCTTGAAACTTAGCAAGACGGCTCTTGGCATCTGAGACCTCTTTCTCAAGATTGCGGCGAACTTCCCGATTATCGTCCAGCTGCTGTCTTGCGTCACTGAGGGCTGTTCTGAGCTTATTCAACTTAGTTTCAAAGGCCTCGAACTGTGCCGGAATCGCAGCGATACGCCGTCGAGCGTCGTCAACGATGTTATGCAAGCTCTGCAGACGGATCAGTCGTTCGAGATCTGGCAGCATCGATCGAAGTTACTGTGGTGTTGCCCACGCAGGCGATGGTTCAGCTTCTCCTGCGGTAGTTGGATTCGACCTTGGGGCGGTGGATATATCAACTTCTGTCCTTCACGCTCGTTGTGTGGCAGTTGATTACTGCGTCAGTTCTTGTCTTGTTAATGGTGGGCCCACCAGGATTCGAACCTGGGACTAACCGGTTATGAGCCGGTGGCTCTACCGCTGAGCTATGGGCCCCACATTGGCTACCAGCTGACGCCCTCTCAATTGCTAAGTAGACTTGGTTCATACGCTTCCCTCTAAAAACGCACGAAGTTTTCGACTGCGAGATGGATGTCGAAGCTTTCTGAGCGCCTTGGCTTCGATTTGTCGAATTCGTTCACGCGTAACCGCGAAGCACTGGCCAACTTCTTCTAGAGTGTGGTCCTTACCATCACCGACGCCGAACCGCATTTTAATAACGCGTTCTTCCCGTGGTGTGAGGGTCTGTAACACGGATTCCGTCTGTTCTTTTAGGTTCAGGTTAATCACAACATCAGACGGCGGGACGACATTTTGATCTTCGATGAAGTCACCGAGATGGCTGTCTTCCTCCTCACCGATCGGAGTCTCCAGAGAAATTGGCTCCTGTGCAATTTTCAAAACCTTCCGAACCTTAGACACCGCTATGTCCATTCGCTCAGCGATTTCCTCCGACGATGGTTCACGACCCAATTCCTGTACTAAGGCGCGAGACGTGCGAATCAGTTTATTGATCGTTTCGATCATATGTACCGGAATTCTGATCGTGCGTGCTTGGTCGGCAATAGCTCTCGTGATTGCCTGTCGGATCCACCATGTGGCATAGGTAGAGAACTTATAGCCGCGACGATACTCGAACTTGTCCACAGCCTTCATTAGCCCGATATTTCCCTCTTGGATTAAATCGAGAAATTGAAGACCCCGGTTCGTGTACTTCTTGGCGATTGAAACGACAAGGCGTAAGTTTGCTTCAACGAGTTCTTTCTTGGCTTGTTCGGCCTGAATTTCACCGCGCGTGATTGTGTGAAGAGTACGCACGAGTTGTTCGGATGTACTCTCAAGTTCAGCGGTAAGTTCACGCAGAGCGGCTCGAATTTCCCGTTGACGTCGCATTAGTTCTTTACGTACATCTTCTTTTAGGCGACCCCGCTTCTTCTTAAGTGCTATCTGGCGATTAACGCTGTCGAGCTCACGCTGAACCCGCTGAACAGTTTCGACCGATTCCTTAATCGGGTCGATCATCCGCCGCGTTACGGCTTCGGTAAACTCAATGCGTCTAATTTCCCGGGACAGTGCAATCTTAGCGCGAAGCGTCTTCCACTTGGCGCGTCGATATTTCTTACGATCACGCTTCAAAATTCCAGAGAGCTTCGTTTCCAGCTTCTGCACAGCAACCAACGCTTTCTGAATTGAGGCTATTTGCTTCAGTAACTTACGTGCACGTGCCTCACTTCGCTCCTCACTGAGTTCTTCGTCGCCTCCAAACACTACAAGGTCTCTGATGTTTACGGTCCGGCTTTTGAGCTGTTCGCCCATGAAGATGATGCCTTTAGCCACGGTTGAAGTTCGCGAGATGGATTTAATGGCTGCAAGCTTGCCTTGTTCGATCCGCTTTGCGATTTCCACCTCTCCCTCTCTGGTAAGGAGAGGAACTGTGCCCATCTCGCGCAGATACATGCGGACCGGATCATTTGTCTTGTCGAGTGTGCCGGGCGTTAGGTCGAGATTTGGCTCTTCGGCGCCTCCCGACCTTGGGTCACGCGTTTTGTCGTCACGGGACTTTTGCTCAGACTCAACCACCTCGATGCCAGCGTTTCCGAAGGTAGTAAATAAGTCATCGAGCTCATCGGACGACGTAATCTCTGCAGGTAGTAACTCGTTAACCTCGTCGTACGACAGGTAGCCCTTTTCCTTACCGATTGTGATGAGTTGCCGGACTTCGTCGTACCTTTCTTCTAAGGATAAGGCCAAAATTTCCCCCTTATAGCAATCGTGAACTTCCCGACCTAAAATTGGCTCCCCAATAGCTCTTGTCGGACTTAAGTATTCAGAGCTTCAAGTCGCTGCACGAGTTCTCTCGTCCGTTGTAACAGCGAATTGATTCTTGCAACGCTGTCTTTGTCACCAAGGTCCTGGAGCCGATCGATTTCCTCCTGCACAGCAGCTCGTTCCCGCTCGTAGCGAAGCCTCTTCAGGGCTTGGCAGCACTCAGGAGCCGGCGCTGGAGCCGTTGGTTCATCAGCAACTTCTTTAACGATCGTGGCTTCCCCCTCGCCTAGCCGCTCGCATAACGTCTGGGGTAGGTCATTGGACGGCCACTCGTTCAGGGTGCGGGCTACCTTTAAAATTGGCGCAGAAGCCAGCCCATCGATATCGTCAGCGTCAAGTTCTGCAAGTGCCGATTGTGCACTCTCTGGTTCGTGCATAAGAGCCCAAATCAATCCTTTTTCTGCTGTTCGTAACTGCCCCTGACTGGGAAGTGTACGCTCACCTAGCGTCGGTCTGCGTTCGACCGCCGCTTTCCGAATTTCGGTTCGCACGACTTCTTGCATCACTCGAGCGCGGTGAGCCAACCGGTCCGCGAACTGGTCGCGCTGCGCGGTATCGGGAATGCGTGCTGCGACAGTCAGCATTTGGTTTAGGAAGGCCCTCCGCCCTTCGTCGCGGTGAATATCGTGCTCGGCTTCGCCCCGATCGAGCAAAAGTTCCAAATATTTCTTCGAGGTGCGCAGTTTTTCCTTATAGCTTGCACCCCCAGACGCCCTTATGAATGTATCGGGATCTTCGCCGGTTGGCAGCACTGTCACGTTGACCTGGAATCCCTCACCCAGCAGCATTTCACCTGAGCGCAGTGCCGCTGTTTGCCCAGCCGTATCCGAGTCGAAGCTCAAAATGACCTTGTCCGTCAAGCGTCCTAAAAGCTTGCACTGCTGCAGTGTTAACGCAGTACCACACGTTGCAGCCACTGCTGTAATACCCGCCTGAAGTGGCTGGGCGAAATCAAAGTATCCCTCAACAAGTACCGCGTAGCCTTTTTTTTGTATTGCCGATTTAGTCAGATGGAGACCGTAGAGGGTTCGTCCTTTTGTGTAGATTGGAGTTTCCGGTGAATTTACGTACTTGGGCTGCTGTCCATTGTCCACTGCACGTCCGCCGAACGCGATGATCGCACCGCTGTCCCTGCAGATCGGAATCGTGAGGCGATTACGGAAGCGATCCACGCATGCTCCAGCGTTACGTTCGGCTACCAGTCCGCTGGTCAAGAGAAGCGGCATCGGAAAACCTTTTTGGTGAAGGTATTTCGTGAGACCCTCTCGGGTTGGTGGCGCATAGCCAAGTCCGAGCATCTCGATTGTCTGGTCGTTTAGTCCTCTATCGTGCAGTTGCTGGCGCGTTCTCGTTCCTGCCTGTCCTGCCAGGTGTTCCTGAAAATACCTCTCTGCGTGTTCGTGCACCTTCAGTAGCGACTCGCGTTCGGCAGCCGCCGCTGGATTACTTGGACCACCCTCGAGTTCTGGAATCGACACGCCAAAACGTTGTGCGAGTTGACGCACCGCGTCCTGGAAGCCAATCTTTTCCCTGAGCTCAAGGAATTTGAAGACATCACCTCCAACACCGCATCCGAAGCAGTGAAAAAAGCCCCGATCGCGATTTACGTTAAACGAAGGCGTCTTCTCGGAGTGAAACGGACACAGTCCCTTAAAGCTCGTTCCAGCTTTCTTGAGAGGAACGTGGTCTTGAATCACAGCAACGAGGTCAACCTGCGATTTGAGATCGTCGATGAAAGCCTGGGGAAATAGTCCCATTGTTAACTCTTATGCGGAGCTCCCCAGCGCGTTGAAAATACAATCAAACCCAAGGGCCCTAGGGGCACCTACGTCCATGGACGGAATAATTGCTGCGGCGTACAGAACCGGGCTCCGATGACTACAACGATAAGGTACCCGAAAGCGCAACCTACAATTCTAGCATTCCTACTGGCCTACCCTCAAGTGACTTTGTCGATGACAATACCGAGATCAACCGGAGTTACGTTTGGCGAAGGCTGCTTGGGCGCTGCACCTACGGAGAAGTCTCATTTTCTCGTCAGTGGAAGCGGCCAGTCTTCAGGCAAGGTGATTGATGGTACTAGCAATTGCCGCCGCGCCGAATCCATTATCGATGTTAACGACCGACACGCCGGTGGCGCAGCTATTCAGCATTCCCAATAGCGCGCTAATCCCATCGAAGGCGGCGCCGTAACCGACACTGGTAGGCACCGCAACTACGGGTACGTCGACAAGTCCACTCACAACACTTGGCAGTGCTCCTTCCATGCCCGCGACTACAATGATGACGCGAGCGGTGGAGAGTCGTTTCGATTCTGCGAGAACGCGATGTAGACCAGCGACCCCAACGTCGTAAAGGCGGTCGACCATGTTGCCCATGATCTCGGCTGTCACCACGGCCTCCTCGGCTACCGGTAGGTCGGATGTTCCAGCGGCAACGACCATGACGTTCCCGCGTCCCTGAGGTGCAGCCGGACCGTGTGAGATCATCCGGGCATCCTCGTGGAATACAGCGCTTGGCACAACACTGCGGACGGCATCAAAGGAGGCAGGTGATGCCCGCGTTATCAACAGGGTGTTTCCATTAGCAGTGATACGCTCTGCCACGGCCGCGATCTGCTTTGGCGTCTTGCCCAGACCGAATACCACTTCAGGGAAGCCTTGACGAATCTCGCGGTGATGGTCAATTCGCGCGAATCCAAGATCTTCGTACGGAGCTTGTCGTAAGTGGTCGAGCAGTTGCTCGTGTGCGTCGTTAACGTTGATGTCACCGCTATGAACTTGGGCGAGTAAGAACTTTAATTCAGACGGTGTCATGATTGAGTCTGAGCCTCGTTGACTTTGGTATATTTCAGCGAGTACGCTTCGGGATCGCCGCGTGGCAATTCAGTTGCCGGTATTTGATGAGCCATACATCGTGGAATGGCTTATCAGGCTTTAGTCTGCGGACAGGACTATCCCTGAGATTGAGTGGAAATTCAAGTGTTTGATAATGCGGTAGAAAAGACCCTAGCAGTTGGTGGAAAACGCCCTTCAGAGAATCGACAATGAGTAACACTGGCGAAACCTTAACTTTTGAGGCTGGCCTGCAGGATGTGATTGCTACCACCTCTGACATCTGTTTCATCGATGGGGAGCATGGGGTGTTGTCCTACCGGGGCTTCGACATTCATGACCTTGCTGCCCGGGCATCGTTCGAGGAGGTCTGCTTTCTGCTGTGGTTTGGCCGCCTGCCTACCCGGGATGAGCTCAGCACACTCCAGTCTCAGCTTGCAGAATGGCGACCACTTCCCGAGAATGTCGTGCGTCTTATGCGCTCATTGCCACCGGGGAACGGCATGGACGCGCTGCGTACACTGACATCAGCGCTAGCGCACAGTGATCCAGACGCTGCTAAGAATTCGCCGGAAGCGAACGTCCGGAAAGCTATCAGACTCACTGCACAACTGGCGACTCTTGTGGCCACCTATGGAAGGGTTGCGCAAGGTGGAACTCTGATCGACCCTGACCCTTCGCTAGGCCATGCCGAAAATTTCTTGTTTGTGCTGACCGGTGAACGGCCGGATGCGGTGGCGACTCGTGCTTTCGACGTGGCTCTGATTCTACACGCAGACCACGAGTTAAACGCCTCTACGTTCGCCGCGCGGGTTGCCGCGGCTACGCTAACCGATATCCATTCAGCTGTAGTGGCTGGAATCAGTGCCTTGAAAGGACCGTTGCATGGTGGTGCAAATGCCGACGTGATGCGGCTCTTGCTGGCGTTAGGTGACGATGCTGACCCTCCACAGATTGAGGGGGCGATCCTCGACAAGCTGGCTCGAAAAGAGAAAATCCCAGGCTTCGGCCATCGCGTATACCTGACCGAGGACCCTCGTGCGACACATTTGCGGCGGATGTCGGAGGAACTGGGTACTCGAAGTGGGCGGGAGCATTGGTACGAAATGTCTCGACAGATCGAGGTGCTTGTCGGTCACGAAAAGAACCTGAATCCGAACGTAGATTTTTATTCGGCATCCACCTACTACACTCTTGGTATCAAGGTTGATCTCTTCACTCCGGTATTTGCCGTTAGTCGTGTTGCTGGGTGGACGGCGCATATTCTAGAGCAGTATGCGAATAACCGGTTGATCCGCCCACGTGCTGACTACACCGGCGAACTGCACCCTAAAGCCTTCGTTGCAATCGATCAACGTTAGGATTACGTCATCCAACGGTCTCTCGGCTCTATCAGCTTTGGCCTATAATGGTCACCTATCAGATGGATCCCCGTTTCATTCGTAACTTCTCGATCGTTGCGCACATCGATCACGGAAAGTCGACGCTCGCTGATCGGATTCTCGAGGTCACGGGAGCCCTGCGTCCGCGCGAGATGGAAGACCAGGTGCTCGACTCGATGGACCTCGAACGTGAACGGGGCATCACAATCAAGGCCCAGGCTGTGAGGTTGCAGTACACCTCAGCCAGTGGTCAGGACTACGTGCTTAATCTTATTGATACGCCTGGACATGTTGATTTTTCGTACGAGGTAACCCGCTCGTTAAAAGCGTGCGAAGGTGCGTTGTTATTGGTCGATGCGTCGCAGGGCGTTGAGGCTCAAACGCTGGCGAACGCTTACCTCGCGGTGGAAAGCGACCTCGAAGTGATTCCAGTCATCAACAAGATCGATTTACCTGGAGCACAGGTCGAGGAGGCTAGGCGACAAATTCGCGATGTTGTTGGACTCGACGCGAGCGAAGCAATTCTGACTAGTGCGAAGGAGGGCACAGGCATCAAGGAAGTTCTTGAGGCCGTCATCGCGAGGGTGCCCCCGCCACGTGGCAGCCGCGATGCACCGCTAAAGGCGCTAATCTTTGATTCTTGGTATGACTCGTACCGTGGCGTGGTTGTCCTTGTCCGGATTCTCGCGGGCGAGTTACAAGAGCGGACGAAGGTGCGTTTAATGGCTTTGGGGGAGGATTATGAAGTTGAACAAGTGGGTGTGTTTTCGCCAAAGCCAGTTGTGACCGAGACTCTTGGTGCGGGGGAGGTTGGGTTCGTCATAGCTGGAATTAAGCATGCCAGCGATGCCAGGATTGGCGACACGCTCACTGAGGTGACGCGGCCCACCGAGACCCCGTTTCCTGGGTTCAAGGAAATGCGGCCTGTCGTGTTTGCTGGGTTGTATCCAGTCGAGGGTCATCAATATCCTGACCTGCGCGAAGCCTTGGAGAAGCTTCGACTTAACGACTCCTCGTTTTTCTTTGAACCGGAAACGTCGGCAGCACTCGGGTTTGGGTTTCGGTGCGGGTTCCTTGGATTACTCCACATGGAAATTGTCCAGGAGAGGCTCGAACGGGAATTTGACATGGACTTAGTAACAACGGCCCCGGGAGTACTGTATCGCGTGACGATGACCTCCGGAAACGTTAAGGAGATCGATAGTCCAGCAAAGCTTCCCGGGACCAGTGAAATTCAGCGGATCGAGGAACCAGTTATTACGGCGATGATTCTGACACCGGCCGAACATGTAGGTGCCACGCTGCGGCTTTGTCAAGAAAAGCGCGGAGTCCAGAAGAGACTGGAATATCTGTCCTCGAACCGTGTCCTTGTAACATATGAGTTACCTTTCAGTGAAGTGGTTTTAGATTTTTATGACCGATTAAAGACACTGTCACGAGGTTATGCCTCATTGGACTATCAGGTATCTGGATACTGGGAGTCACCGTTGGTTAAGCTCGATGTTCTAGTGAATGGCGAGCCAGTAGATGCGCTGTCGATGATCGTGCATCGTGATACGGCGTATGAGAGAGGAAAGGCTTTCGCCAACAAAATACGTGAGTTGATTCCACGTCAGATGTTTGAAGTGGCGATCCAGGCCGCGATCGGTGGACGCATTATCGCCCGAGAGTCGGTGAAAGCGTTACGTAAGAATGTCTTAGCGAAGTGTTACGGTGGGGACATTTCACGAAAGCGGAAGCTATTGGAGAAACAGCGCGAGGGCAAGAAACGGATGAAGCGGGTTGGCCGTGTTGAGATTCCTCAGGAGGCTTTCCTTGCGATCCTGAAAATGGATTCGAGTGCAAACTGATATGTCTGCGTTTCGCAAGTCGACACTTCGCGAGTACTTTGAGTCAATCGTTGTTGCCGTGATTCTAGCTTTGTTTATCCGCACCTTCGTTGTGCAAGCGTTCAAGATTCCCACCGGCTCGATGGAACAAAATCTGCTGATTGGCGATCATCTCTTGGTGAATAAGTTTGTGTTTTCACCCACAGCCACTGGTGCTGAGCGCAGCATACTCCCGGTCACCTCCATCAAGAGGGGTGACGTAATTGTCTTCAAGTATCCTGAGGATCCCGAGCGGGATTTCATCAAACGTGTAATTGGATTACCAGGCGACGTTGTGGAGGTCAGACATAAGCGAGTATATATTGATGGCCGTCCTCTAGATGAACCCTATGTGTATTATCTGCGACCACCGTCGGACGTGGCTTCACCCTTCGGCGTTGGCGACCTTCGAGAACAATATGGCCCGGTCACCGTTCCGCCGAGTGAGTATTTTGTAATGGGGGACAATCGAGACAACTCTCAAGACAGTCGGTATTGGGGCTTTCTGCCGCGTGGTTTGGTTAAGGGAAGAGCCCTCGTCATCTATTGGTCATATGAAAGTGAAGATGACGAAGGCTATGCAACTGGTGGCAGAACAGGAACCCGTCGGTTCTGGTCGGTCATCACGCGCTTTTTTACACACACTAGGTGGGAAAGGTTACTGCAGCCCATCCGATGAGGGTGCGCACCACCGGTTTTAGTGTTCGGCGCCCTACCAATCTTGGAGAACAGCGTTCATAAGTTCCGAGCGCTCAGACAGTGGAAACCGGTGCTGTCCTTGTACCAAAAATAGCCGTACCTACCCGGACCATTGTTGCACCTTCAGCGATAGCTGTTTCAAAGTCGTGGCTCATGCCCATTGAAAGCTCTTGTAGCATTGTTCGGTCTACGCCACTGGCAACTACCTCATCACGAAGTTCGCGAAGTTGCCGGAAGTAGGGACGGGTCTGTTCCGGATTCTCTTCAAAGGGTGGTAGTAGCATCAGTCCACGGACCCGAACCGCCTGGCAACCTGCAGCCACATCGAGAATCCGAGAAAGATTTGAAGGCGGCAGTCCGTGCTTCGTTGTCTCACCTGCGAGGTCCACCTGAATAAGCAAGCTCAGGTGAGTTTCTTGTTCGGTTGCTACTTGTTCGAGACGCTGGAGTAGTTCAATCCTATCGACTGAATGGATCCACGAAAACGGTTGGACGACCTTCCGTACTTTATTTGTCTGCAGATGTCCGATCAGATGCCATCGTAAATCGAGGTCGCTGCCCTCGTCGCATTTACGGAGCGCCTCTTGCACACGATTTTCACCAAACTCGGTTTGACCAGCGTGGGCGGCCATTCGGACCTGATCAATCCCAAAAGTTTTTGAAACCGCGATCAAGCGCACATCATCAGGGTTCCGTCCCGCCGCACGTGCTGCGACACCAACACGGTGGCGGATGTCGCGCAAGTTTCTGGCGATGGGATGATGGGAAGAAAGAGACGTGGGAGCATCAGGGTATTCATTACCCGCTGCCCACTCATGGCTAGACGCCATGGCTACTGCTGCAAGGTTTGGATCATCGCCCTAGCTTGGTCTGCGTACTGTCCGCTGGGGTCCAGTTCAATATACGATTCGAGCGCCGTCACGGCGTCCGCCATGTCGCCCGTATTGAGATGTGTCATGGCCAGCCAGTAGTGCGCTTCAGCGTGACTCGGGTCGAGGGAAATTGTCTCCTGGAATTGAGCTTTCGCCTCGACGACGTTCCCTGCATTCATGTAAATGACGCCTTGGTTGTAGATCGCGATCGGATCCGCTGCCGCACCTTCCGCGCTTCCGGACAACCGCGCGGCTTCGGCACTAGCTTCGGCAGCTTCATCAAAGCGGCGCTGACTATTGTAAATATTCGAGAGATTGATGTAGGCGTTCGCATAATCGGGCCTCAGTTCAATAACTCGTTTGAAGGCTGCTTCTGCCTCATCAGCATTTTCGAGTTCAAGGTGGGAAATACCTATGTTCTGATAACAGTTGTAGCAGGAATCCAGAATTTCAATCGCGAGGAGGAACTGGGTGATTGCTTCCTGATGGTTGCCTGCCTGCATTGCGTCAGAGCCTAACCCGAAGGACGATTCAAATTCCTCGCGGTTCTCAATTATTGCCAGGTCTTCCTCGGAAAGTGCAGCGCTCGCTGCTGCAGCGGCTGCACCAATGTTAAGGTCGACTGTCAAGTTCTGACCTTCTCGGATCGTGAACACGGCGGCTGCACTTCCCACGCCCTCTTTTTCAGCCGTTACTTCGTAGCTGTTCGCTCTGAGACCCATGATGCGATAGGTCCCGTCGTCGTTCGTCTCGGCGTCTAAGACCATGCGTGGCACACCTTGGGTAATAGCTGTGACTGTGGCCCCTGCAATCCCAACTCCTTGGCTGTCTGTGACGCGGCCAACCAGTATTCCTGACGACTGGCCGAAGGCAGGGACTACCATGAAAGCCACAGCTGAAGCGGCGAGAATCACTTGGAATCGCAATAAACTCGATTTACAGAACATTTGGGCACTCCTCCATCGACGGTATCACTGACAACCGCTCTCTAGTCTACATCGAACCTGCACGCTAATAGTGTCGCTAACCACACCTTGTCGCGTCAAGCCACTGGTCCTATGAATCGACCGACCTCTTCAACATCATGGGTTACGGGTGCGGGCGGAAGTGAGGCGAGAAACCGTTGTCCATAACCCTTGGTTCTGACCCGAGGGTCAAGAATTGCCAGCACGCCTCTGTCCGACCGATGTCGAATTAGCCGTCCAAGACCCTGCTGGAGCGCCAGGATCGCTAGTGGCACTTGATAGTTAGTGAATGGGTCTTCACCACGCACGACGAGTGCCTCCATGCGCGCCGCTGTGATCGGATCCCCCGGGGACACGAAGGGTAATTTATCAACGATGACACAGCTGAGCGACTCGCCAACGACGTCTACGCCCTGCCAGAAACTGGATGTGCCAAGCAGGACAGCGTTTGCGGTCTGACGAAAGCGTCTCAGTAATGTTGACCGCGGAGCTGATCCCTGCACGAACAACGGAAAATCCAGTCCGGCTTCGGTGATGATGTCCCGAACGCCGTATAGATTAGCGTAGCTCGTAAACAGCACGAGTGCTCGTCCCTCCGTGCGTTTGATAATTTCGGTAATCTCGACGGCTGCAGCCTTGGTAAATCCAGATGTACGCGGGTCGGGCATCCGGCGGGGGAGGTACAGGATAGCCTGATGCCCGAAGTCGAACTCCGAGGGCAACCGTAACTCGTAGGCTGGACCCACGCCTAGTCTCGTCCGAATGTAATCGAAGTTACTGTCCACCGCCAACGTTGCGGAAGTCAGGATTTTGCCGTCCAACCGTTCCCAAATCGAGTCTCGGACCATGGTCGAAACATCGATTGGTGAGGCTCGAAGAAACACACCCCGATTCCTGATTTCTAGGAAAAATACGTGGGTTGGATCACTAGCTTGAAGCGTGAATCGCAGTTCATGGTCGACCTCATGGACGCGATGCTCGAGTGCACGAAAGTCTTCCGGTAGATCTGTCAAGAGCCCAAGTTCAGATTCCAGTGAGGATAAAGCGTCGAGGAGTGCGCGACCTAGATCCGCGAAAGGTTCGAACGTAGCAGCATCAATTCGTGAACGAACTCCTGCCGGTTCACTCTTTGAGCCGCGCACGGCAGTGAAAAATGCGTCCGCACCGTCTCGAACCTGTCCTAACGCGGCACGAACTGTGTCGGCGGGGACAGGATCTAATGGTAGACCGGCTTCCATGAGACGGAAGCCATCCTTAATCAAATCTTCAACACGAAACGTACTCACCGAAATGCCAAAATATTGTGTGGCGACATCCTCAAGTTGATGTGCTTCGTCAACGACGGCAAATGAGTAATCGGGAATAACCTCACCGTATCCACTTTGCCGAACGGCGGCATCAGCGCAGAGCAAATGGTGGTTGACAATCACTATGTCTGATTCGATAGCACGCTGGCGCATCTGCGTGACAAAGCAGTCGTTGTATTCTGGGCATTCGGTGCCGAGACAGTTCTCTTGTGTTGCTGAGACTTCACTCCAGAGCGGAAGGTCATCTGGAAGATCCTCGAGCTCCGCTCGATCACCGATCTCAGTTTGTTGAGCCCATTCTTTCAACGTTGTGAGATATGCATGATCGGTGGTGGGCCGGGGCATGGGACTGTCACATGCAGCTTCAAAGCGATGCAGACACAGGTAATTGTTGCGCCCTTTCATATAGGTCGCCTTGAAGGGGATATTCAATGCTTCATGTAGAAGGGGAAGATCTTTAAAGTAGAGCTGTTCTTGGAGGTTCTTTGTACCGGTCGACACCAAGACACGGCGTCCACTCAGAAGGGCCGGGATGAGATAAGCCAGCGTTTTACCCGTACCTGTACCTGCTTCGGCAAGTAAAGCACCGCCGCTCTCGAATATATCCGCAACAGCTACCGCCATATTGCGTTGGCCGCTCCGGACTTCGAAAGCGTCAATGGTGCTAGCGAGAGCACCGTCAGGATCGAACGCTTTTAGAACGCGTTCTCCTAGGGTTAAGCGTTCGGGTGAAGGGGGAACTCCCGACACAA
Source organism: Acidobacteriota bacterium (assembly GCA_002730735.1). Lineage (GTDB taxonomy): Bacteria > Acidobacteriota > Vicinamibacteria > Vicinamibacterales > UBA823 > UBA11600. The sequence continues at coordinate 32,064 of PCAU01000011.1, forward strand.
CTTTTGCACCTCAGCACGTACTGTCCCAGTGACTGATGTGTCACCCGGCCTAGCCAGCACGCGGCCAATCAACTCTCCGATCGTGTTCATTTCTGATTCACCCATTCCTCGAGTGGTTACAGCCGAGGTTCCGATGCGGATACCACTAGCAACGAAAGGTGGCTTCTTATCGAATGGAATGGCGTTCTTGTTGACCGTTATTCCTGCCACTTCCAAGGCTTCTTCCGCCTGCCGACCTGTAAGGCCACGCGCTAGTACGTCGACGAGGATGAGGTGGGTGTCTGTGCCGTCGCTAACAAGCCTGAAGCCGTGTCGAATTAGTGCTTCAGTTAAATGCTTTGCGTTTGTGATGACCTGGCGTTGATAGGCCACGAATGAAGGCTCGCTTGCTTCCCTCATGCAGACGGCCTTACCTGCGATGACGTGCATCAATGGCCCACCCTGAACGCCTGGGAAAACGGCCCTGTCGATCTCTTTCGCGAGGGACTTTCGGCAGAGGATTACGCCGCCGCGAGGACCCCGCAGCGTCTTGTGCGTGGTCATAGTTACCACGTCAGCGTGAGGCACCGGCGACGGATGTAGCCCAGCTGCTACGAGACCAGCGATGTGGGCCATATCCACGATGACTCGTGCGTCTATGGCAGCGCCAATCGCCGCGATATGTCCGAAGTCGATCTCTCTCGGATAAGCGCTAGCCCCGGCAATGATAACCTTCGGGCGATGTTGGCTAGCAAGGTCTGCCATGGCATCGTAATCGATCCGTTCGTTATCGCTCCGGACTCCATAGGAAATAAAGTTGTAAAGCTTGCCAGAAAAACTTAGTGGGTGGCCGTGTGTTAGGTGCCCGCCGTGGGCCAGGTTCATGCCCAGAACCGTATCGCCAGGTTTGAGCAGGGTGAAATAGGCGGCCATATTGGCCTGTGCCCCGGAGTGTGGCTGGACATTTGCGTGCTCCGCACCGAAAAGTTTCCTTGTTCTGGTGATCGCTAGGGACTCGATCTCATCGTAAAACTCGCAGCCACCGTAATAACGCCGGCCTGGATATCCCTCAGCATACTTATTGGTCAGAATGGAACCCGTTACCTCCATTACCGCCCTACTGACGAAGTTTTCTGAGGCGATTAATTCCAGACCTTCGTTCTGGCGACGGCGTTCTCGTGACAAAGTTTCCGCGATAGCCGGATCGACGGAGACCAGTGTACGGAGGCGAGAAGTTTGGTCGACCATGGTTTAGAGTCGACGGCAGACAGCGCGTGAAGCGGTGTCAGACGTCGCGCCGACGCTCGAGTTCAGCAATCTTGGCAATGCGTCGTTCGTGCCGACCCCCCAAAAACGATGTATTGAGAAAGACTTGTACGATCTTGAGAGCTATTGGGGTCGTTGTGACCATTGCCCCTAGCGCAAGGACATTCACGTCGTTATGTTCCCGACTCAGTTGCGCCGATTTAATATCGAGTACGTTAGCAGCCCGCACACCAGCGATCTTATTCGCGGCCATCGCCATACCGACACCGCTTCCGCAAATGAGTATTCCTCGGTCGTGGGTTCCCGTCGCGACAGCCTTTGATACCGGCCAGGCAAAATCTGGGTAGTCGACCGCTTTATCTGATTTAGTACCGAAATCTGTCACTGTGAACCGCAGTTCTGCCAGTACCCGCTTGACTTCGTTTTTCAACGACACGCCAGCATGATCCGCACCGAGCGCAATCTTCACAACAGGATTGTACTATAAGCGTTGGCAGACGCTGGATAGGACTATCTTTCGAGCTCTGGCAGTTTGTATTACCTGAAAGCACGTGAACTGTTGTTATCAGCAAGCTAGGGGCAGTTCGCGATCATGCGATTGGGCGCGACCTTTCGGAATCCGCTGGGTAGCGTAAAAAGGCTGCGTGGTATAGTGCCGCTCAGGTTAAGCACAAGCTGTGTCGTGAACCCGGGTTGTCCTGGTGGAAGCTTGCAAACTAACGTTGTTCCGCGATGGGGACGATCTGAATTATTGTGCTGTAGTGACTCGGTTGTCCCTCTGGCGACGAGTTCGGGTAACCGGCCGCGCCGTTCCAGGTGTAGTCCTTGATCGTTACGCTCGGCGGAAACGCCATTGTGTCTCGATTAAATTGTCCTAGTTCGAACATGTGGACCGGCGGTTCCCTAAATACTCGATCACCACGCCTATCTAGAACCGCCGAATAGTAGTCGACCATGTTCTGGAAACTGGCGTTTGTGCCGAATAGGTAATACCGCTGGCCGCGACGCGCGTCGTAGGACACCAGATATTGAGCATTTGGATAGACCGGCACTCCCAGCGTATCTTCACTTGGCGCCTCTAGGGTTGTTTGAGATGGCCGGTGCTCGACTTCAGCGGACCGGGAGAGCGGCGACTTGACTTTGTGAAGGGGTTCAGTCGGATTATGGGATGACTTTGGCCCAGGCTGCGCAATTACTGATGTAGCAATACTCACCAACAGAAAAAACAGAATGATTCCAGTAAATGGTGAGATCGGTCGCAACATCCTCTTACTATTATCGAGATGTCGAGACGTAGGTGCAAGGAGAGAGGACCAGACAACCTGTGAGACACGACCGAATTCGTGAATACGAAGCCTTTTGTGAACGCCATAGTGACTGGGCGATCACCATGGTGGAAGCGCTCGTAAGAAGGGAATCACCGACGACGGATAAGGTGGCTGTGGACCGGTGTGGGGTTGCTCTAGCTGAGTACCTAAATGATATCGGGGCCCATGTCACGGTACTTCCTCAGGACAGCGCGGGAGACCATCTATTTGCTGAACTCGGCGATGGTCCGACCCAGGTCCTCTTACTCGGACATTTCGATACGGTGTGGCCGCTGGGGCAATTGGAACGCATGCCGTTGCAGCGGAAGGGGCATCGATTGTTTGGTCCGGGTACCTTCGACATGAAAGGTGGAATTGCTATCGGCGTGTTAGCGGCACGGGCTGTGCTTGAAGTTGGGATGACCCAGGCCGCGCGTGTTGCGATGCTGTGGACTTCTGACGAGGAGACAGGAAGCGCGACTTCGCAGCAGGTGATTCTGCAACAGGGAGAGCGCAGCAAAGCAGTGCTTGTTCTTGAGCCCTCAGGACCAAGCGGAGCCGTTAAAACAAGTCGCAAGGGCTGCGGGCAGTTTGAGTTGACTGTGACTGGAGTTTCGGCGCATGCAGGCATCGAACCTGACCGGGGTGCCAGCGCAGTGCACGAGCTCGCACGACAAATCGTCTCTCTGGAATCGCTACAGGATGTTGAGTCTGGCGTAACAATCAATGTCGGTCGGGTATACGGAGGAACACGTCCAAATGTTGTTGCCGACAAAGCGCAAGCTATGGTCGATGTCCGGGTCCGTACCGTGGCTGACGCTGACAGGATTGAGCGAGCATTCGCTGGTCTCACGACTGACGACCCACGCACTCAACTACAGGTGAACGGAGAGTTCCGACCGCCGTTAGAGCGCAATGCGGCAGTGCGCCGATTGTATGAAGTTGCGAAACAGGTAGCATCCGACCTTGGTCGAGACTTGACGGAGTTTAGTACCGGTGGTGGGTCGGACGGTAACCTAACCTCGGCGCGGGGTATACCTACATTGGATGGATTAGGTGCTGTTGGAGAGGGAGCCCATGCACTGCACGAGCAGATTGACATTTCAGCCTTGCCGTGGCGGGCCGCAATGCTCGCCGGTGTGATCGCCCGTGTGGTCGAGGAATAAATGATGATGGCTCTGCCAAGAACTCATTTCCAAGGTTTACTTCATCCCGAGTGGCCTCGGTTATGAGCTTCTTTCGTGCCGTTATTCGCGGTCACACGCCTGACGCCAATAATCTAGTAGGTCAGAAAGGGTTTGGTTGAGAGGAATTTGTGGAGTCCAATCGAGCTCAGAGCGAATCCGTTTTGAGTCGCCCAAGAGTATCGGAGTGTCGTTGGGACGGAACTTGGAGGGATCCACTTGGACCGTTACCTTTACCTGAGCGAGAGCGACAATGTTATCCAGTACCTCTCTTATCGAATAGCCGTGGCCTGAACAGACGTTGTAGATTCTTCCTGAAACACCGTGATTGGCAAGCATTCTATAGGCGCGGACGACGTCACGTACGTCTGTCAGGTCTCGGACGGCGTCGAGATTGCCAGTGTGAATAATCGGTTCTACTTGGCCTTTTTCGATTCTTGCAATCCGCCGCGCAAAGCCGGAAGCAGCAAAGGACGGTGATTGGCGAGGTCCATGATGATTAAACGAGCGAGTTAGGATAGTCGCGTAACTGCCTTCCTCAGCAAGCCTAATGCTCAGTTGCTCTTGAGCGAGCTTACTCACGGCATAAGGGCTGGACGGCCCCAATGGGGCTTCCTCAGAGAGGGCTAAGCTGGACGGTCGGTAGACGAGTGCTGAACCAGGAATTACGATTCTTGTTTTAAGTTGTGAGCGCCGGACAGCTTCGAGTAGGAAATGGGTTCCTCGAACGTTTGTGGCAAGGGTGTTTGCGGTCTGTTCCCAGGATGACCCGACATGAGCAGCCCCCGCACAGTGAAAAATGACATCCGGCTGACTTTCCTCAACCGTTTTACTAACCGCCCTAGCGTTAAGTAAGTCGACTGGCAGCCACCGGACTAGGCTGGATTGGGCGCGTTGTCTATTCGGTTCGGTTCCTGGTCTGTGCCAACCGTCAACTGGAAGGCCCTCGTTGCCCAGTAAGTCAACAAGATGGCTTCCAACGAAACCTGCTGCACCAGTGACCAGTGCCCGAGGTCGGTTGTCCTCAGCTTTAATGGCTGTACTACTCCTGATAGTAGGTTCTGAATACGGGAATGTTTTCCTTAACTGGTCGCCACCATGACTCGTTTTCCTGATACCACATCACGGTATCGGTTAGTCCCTGAACGAAGTTGACCATTGGCTGCCATCCGAGCTTCCGCAACTTCATGGTGTCAAGGCAGTACCGGTGGTCATGACCAGGACGGTCATCGACACGCTGAATCAGCGAATCCGGCTTGTTTAGCAGTCGAAGGAGTTCTCGGGTCAATTCGATATTAGTAATTTCGTGACCACCACCAACGTTGTAAACCTCGCCAGGTTCGCCATCCGCTATTAGAAGGTCGAGTGCGCGACAATGGTCATCAACATGCAGCCAGTCGCGAACGTTTAGGCCGTCGCCGTAGAGTGGTACGGTGCGGTCATCGATGGCGTTTGTGATGAAAAAAGGTATTACCTTTTCTGGAAACTGGTTCGGGCCATAGTTATTTGACGCGCGCGCGATGACGATTGGTGTGTTGTGCGTTGCCCAGAAGCTATAAGCGAGACGGTCGGCACCAGCCTTGCTGGCTGAGTACGGATTGCTTGGTCGAATCTCATCGGTTTCTCGGCTGGCGCCCTCCGAGACACTACCGTAGACCTCGTCAGTCGACACTTGGATAAAACGTCGAAGTTTCTCAGCGTTACGGGCGGCTTCCAGTAAAACAAAGGTTCCGTAGACGTCAGTCATAATGAAGTCGCTAGCGTTCACAATTGACCGGTCAACATGGGTCTCTGCGGCAAGGTGCAGAACAATCTCGGCTTGCTCGACCAGCGGCTTCACGATTATCGGGTCTGTAACGTCACCCTGGATGAAGGTGTGTCGGGGATTGTCCTTGACCGACTGAAGATTCTCGAGCCGACCTGCATAGGTCAGCTTATCGAGTGTAGTGATCCGCCAATCAGGGTGAGCATCTAGCGCGAACTTGACGAAGTTACTGCCGATGAAACCTGCGCCACCCGTGACGAGAACCTCAACCATCGACTCTTGACCAGTCGTAGGGAAGCTTACCGTGGGGGTCTAACCGGTATTCATCGGGTTCCGAGTACTGATAGGCCTCGTTCGCAATATTGGCAACCAGTGAAGGTTCCGTTCCGATGCATTTCCATCCGTGATAGACGAGCGCTGGTACCTGCACTAGCATCGGATTCTTTGAGCCAATGAAGAATTCGTTCACTGTCCCTTCGGTTGCTGAGCCGGACCGAGTATCGATTAGGACGAGTTTCACCATGCCTGAGATACAGGCAAAACTATCGATCTGCTTTTTGTGATAGTGCCAAGCTTTGACGACGCCTGGGTAGGTTGCTGACACGTACACTTGGCCAAACTTTGTGAAGAGTTCTGTATCGTCGGATCGCAGGATTTCCATCAACCAACCTCGCTCATCAGCGATGAGACGCAATGATTTGGTCTTGACTCCCTCGATTCTTGTGACTGTTCCAGTTGCAGTGTAGGCTTCGGGATCTTTCGTCATAGGGTCATGATCCTCCGTTGGCGGTCTATCATGGTATCCCGACCTCTGAGTTGTCTCCCAGCATGAATCGATACGTCGACGGCGTTCCTGGATCGCGCAAAATCTTCACATTCTTACCGATCAGGCTATCGGTCATCCGGCTTTGAAGCCCGCTGAGGTCACTGCCTTCCAAAACTATACTGTGTTCAATTGCTGAGTCATGGACTCTTACATTGTTCATGATCGAGGTAAATGGTCCAATGTCGGCACTCGTGATCCTTGCATCTGCACCAATAATTGCTGGCCCTCGAACCTTAGACTGTTTGATCGATGCACCTGGCTCAACGACCACGTTCCCGTCAATTTGGGAGTCAGTGTCGACCTCACCGTCGATCCTTCGCTCCATAGTTTCTAGGATTAGTCTATTGGCTTCGAGTATGTCTTCTAGTTTGCCGGTGTCCTTCCACCATCCGTCGACGATATGCGGTGTCACCGTTAGACCATTATCAATGAGCTGTTGAATAGCGTCGGTTATTTCCAACTCATTACGCGGACTAGGTGAGATGTTCCGAACAGCCTGAAATACCTCAGGTTGGAACATGTAAACGCCGACCAGAGCTAAGTCACTCTTAGGTTTCGCCGGTTTCTCGACAAGCTTTTTCACACGGCCATCTTCTGCAAGCTCTGCAACGCCGAACCTTTCTGGGTCCGATACGCGCGCAAGCAGGATCTGAGCGGCCGGTTGTGCGTCAACAAAACGTTCAACGAAAGGTACGATGCCCTTTGCTAGGAGATTGTCTCCAAGGTAGACAATGAATGGATCGTCGCCAATGAAGGATTGGCTAATGAGTACGGCATGTGCCAGACCACGTGGCGCGTCCTGTTCGATATAGGTGACGTCAATATTCCAGGCAGCGCCGTCACCGACGGCTGCGCGTATTTCCGCCTGAGTATCGCCGACGACAATTCCGATATCACGGATCCCTGCGGCAGCCAGTGCTTCGATGCCGTAAAACAACACCGGCTTGTTCGCGACGGGAACTAGCTGTTTAGCGCTGGTGTAGGTCAGGGGGCGCAAGCGAGTGCCTCGTCCCCCGCTTAGAATCAATCCTTTCATCGGAGTTGTTCCTGATTACCGAAAAAGGCACCAAAAAAGTTTGAGAACGACCCAATACCGGCCAAGGTAAATGAGACGTTGATTCGGCGGTCGACAGGCATACGGCTGTGACGTCCGTAGTAGCCTCTAAGCCCTGTAAAGTTGAAGCTTTGATACTCCGCGGATATGCCACAGCATTGGGCGTTGTAGTACGCCATAAAACGCTGTTGCATAAAGCTGTTTCTTAACATGTCGTAGTTAAACGTGTAGATGCCCCCTGCACGATTTCCACGGGAACGTATGATTGTCGATGCGTTGAGATAGTGGTTAAGTTGCGCGCGATTGTTGAACCCCTGAAGCCCCTCGATGTATCGGCGCTGGCTCCATCCGCCTGTCGTCTGGAGCCAATCGCTCACTGCCAGCGTGCCGCTTGCACTGATCTCGCGAAATGCGCCATAACGTGTGTCGTACTCTGCCCGTACCGAGGTGTTGATTTGGTCGTTTGGGCTGCTACGTACGAGCAGTGAAACGGGAGTCAATCGGCTGGGTGCTGTACCGTTAAAGCTTGTCCGAAATCTACGATCAAATTGTGAGGCTCTGTCGTCGGTGTAAAAACTCTGAAGAAGTGAAATGCTCAACACTTCGCGAGCGTCCCCTTGGCGCCGACGGGCCAAGAATCGGTTGACGAGGCCATAGCCTAGCCGCGTCACGCTGCCCACGACCATGTCGGTTCCTTCGAGTTTGACGATTTGATTAAAGTTGTTGATCGCCGTTGCGCGCTGCACTGTAACCGTTGGCTCAATCAAGTGTTTGAAACGCTCAGCATATCCACTGTTCGGGGTATCCCAAATTTTCATGAAGACCGGTCCAGTAATGGTTGACTGTAAGTCGAAGTACTGGCGAAAAATGCCTTCGTCGACCTGTAAACTTTGCTCTGGGTCGAATCGTTCTGTCCAGTAGGTGCCTCGCCACGCTACCGAAGTATTCACTGTCAAGAATGGCCATTTTGTGAACGGAATCCGAATTTTCGGATTGAAATCAAGGCGGGTTAGTCCGAGGTCCTTAACCTGGTCATTGCTACGTCCCTGTCGGACTAGGGTCCCAGCCTCAGCTCCCAGTGAGAAGTAGATCGGCCAGTTTTGCGCGATTGGCCGATCAGCTCGTCTCAGCGAGAGCCTTGGCGTCGATCCGACTAGGGTTGATGCAGTGTCGCCAAAAAAGGTTTCATTCCAGTCGAACGTTCCACTCAGGGTGTAACTGCCCCAGTTACCCTGAACGTTGCCCAGGAACCGCCGCTGTCGACGGGAGGCTTCGAGCACGTTCGTATGAAAAGTTTGTTGGACAGTAACGTCTGAGAAGTAATCGACCCGTCCACGGGCACGAATGTTAGAACCAAGCGATTGGTTAAAATCACCGGTCAGCTGAAAGCTTCGCCTTGCCGGTATGACATCATTCTCATCCTCCGAAAGGGTAATGGCAGGTTCGTTGAGGAAATAGGCCGTTAAATCACCACGAGAAGTGCCGGCTCCAACATACCGGTACTGCGCGCCTGTTCCCTGACCCGCAGTCGAGAACCAATCATGCATGATCGTCGCGTCGTTACTGCGGTTGATTGCCCAGAAGAAGGCGTTGCTCAGTGACTGTCCCCTAAACGTCGAACTACCGTACGCGGGAAGCAGGAAACCGGTTGACCGATCGTCCTCTTGAATCGGATAGTACATCACTGGAAGGTATAAGAGCGGCACTCCTTTTACTTTGAGAACCGTGTTCTTAAGAATTGCGTAATCATCGAGGTTCACCACGGCCGAACTCGTTGTTAGCTGCCATCTGGGCGTCGGCTGTACGCAAGTCGTAAAGCCACCATCTGTGATGCGATATTTACGAGGTCCGAGCTTGTCAATTGTCTCTCCGTAAAAATACACATCAGGTTCTTGAGTACCAAAAAAGCTTCGGTCAACCTCGGCGTCTCTTAACGAAACGGTGCCGGTGGCTACAAAAAAAGTACCGGTTCGAGTTTTCATATCGAACTCGACACGATCCGCAGCGAGGCTAGTGTCGGCCGATGTATAAACGACGTTACCACTAGCTACTAATCGCTCCGTATCAGTAAATAACTCAACCTCTTCAGCAAAGAATTTCCAGTCGTCACGCTCAATCTCCACCGCACCGATCAGGCGCACATGGTCATCACCAATTCTTTCAATGCGAAATTGTCTAGAGTTGTAACCCTCGAGTAATTGGGCTACGCCCACGAGTGGAAACATTAAGATGCAGATAAGAATGAGTTGCAGCAGGCGAGTCATTCGCAAAGCGCAGGTGTCAAGATCGCTGCGACTCCTATTAGAAACGCGGCGCGCTGTCCGGATGCGCCGAGGACGCCACGTTACTAAAACCCCATCAACCAGCATAGTCATCAGTTAGAGTGCATCGGATGTTCTCGTTGGCCTCAATGGTGCTGAGGAGGTGACCGACCAAAAAGATTGATCCTGTTGCACAAGTGTCAGGAGCATCACTTAGGGCCAATGCCACTGCAGCCTGTGGGTCTGATTCAATGGCTACGTTCGTTTTCGGCGAACGCTCACGCACGCAGTCCGCAAGGATACTCGCGGAAATCGCGCGCTCAGTGGCCATCGTTGTACAGACAATATGACTTGCGAGCGGCGCCAGCATGTCAATGATACCCGCTATGTCCTTATCCCGCATGATGGCTAGCACGAACGACAAAGGAGCATCTCTGACTTCAGCAAGATATTCAGCTAATGCTCTGGCTGCATCGGGATTGTGAGCGGCATCGAGCAGAACACGGCCGGAAGGAACCTTGATCCATTCCAGTCGACCGTGCCAGGTTACGTTGGTAAGGCCAGAGATAATTGCTGGTGTGCTTACCTTGATTCCTTGGCACGCTAGCCCTTCAAGCAGTCTCACGGTGGTGACCGCGTTTACGGCTTGGTGTCGGCCCTGAAGGCCTAGACTGACTTGGTCGTAATGCCGCACGGGAGTTTCAAGTGACAGCCGCGTGGCATCTGGAGTGCAGTGGACACTCACGGAGATACCCTGTTGCGAGTCGATAAATCTAGCTCCCCGCTCACGACACGTTGCTGCAATGAGGTCTTGGATCTCCGGCACAGTTTGACCTAGCACGACAACGGTATTCGGTTTGATCACCCCGGCCTTTTCATATGCAATATCGGAAATCGATTTTCCAAGCTGAGCTTCATGGTCCAGGGCAATTGTTGTAATTGCAACTCCGACAGGATGGACCACATTTGTTGCGTCAAATCGACCACCAAGACCAACTTCTAGTACCGCAAGTTCAACTTCGGCTTGCCTGAATGCGACGAAGGCCGCAGCAGTCGTGACTTCGAAGAATGTAGGCGATACTTCGAGTCGGCCCTCCCGGCGCAGCCGGTTGACCGCATGCCGGACAGTTTCAACGGCCAAGTCAAATTCTCTGGTTGTTATTGGCTTGCCCGCAATCGAAATTCGTTCCTCCAGCCGGACTAGGTGAGGTGACGTGTAGCGCCCCGTGTGGTATCCATCAGCACGTAGGGCAGCTTCAGTCATCGCTGCGACTGAACCTTTTCCGTTGGTGCCCCCAATCACGAGTGATTTGAATGTTCGTTCGGGGTGTGCGAGTGCCTCGCACAGTAGGTTCATGTTGTCCAAACCCAGCTTGATACCGAACTTCTCGAGGTCACGTAGGTAGGAACTCACGTCCGCTGAGGGTGTGAGATTGACCATTTCAGGGTGTGGGTTCTGAGAAAGTTCAGGGCTTCTTGGTTGCGTTGGGCCTATCCGTGCCTGAATCTGTTTCCTTACGTGGACCCGACACTGATAACTCAGCCGGTCCGGTATCAGGCCCTGTATCGACTGATTCGTCTAGGCCTTTCTCGACTGCCGTTGTTTCTTGAGAGGTGGTATCCACCACAGTGCGGTTTGCACCCATAAACCTCAATGCTCTCGACAGCGTTTTCTTGAGTTCCCGACGGTCCACGACAGCGTCAAGCATGCCGTGTTCTTGAAGGAACTCACTACGCTGAAATCCCTCAGGTAATTTCTGACGGATTGTTTGTTCGATTACTCTTGGGCCAGCGAAGCCAATTAACGCCTTCGGCTCGGCAATGTTGAGGTCGCCCAACATCGCAAAGCTGGCTGTGACTCCGCCCGTGGTGGGGTCGGTAAGGACCGAAATGTAGGGGAGCCGTGCCCGGTCTAATCGGGCCAAGGCTGCGCTGATCTTGGCCATCTGCATCAGAGACAGTGTTCCTTCCATCATACGGGCACCACCGGAGCATGACACGATGACGATAGGCAACAGATTGTTAAGAGCTCGCTCGATGGCGCGAGTAATTTTCTCACCCATAACGATGCCCATGCTGCCACCGATGAACCCGTATTCCATCGCCGCAATGACGGCGGGGTAGCCGTCGACCTGCCCGGAAGCAACGATGATCGCATCCCTGAGTCCAGTTGATGCCATCCCTGCTTCCAGCCGTGCCCCGTACGGTTTCGTGTCTTCGAACTTGAGTGGATCAGTTGAAGCGAGTGATTTGTCGTGTTCAACCCACCCATCGTCAAACAACGACTCGAGACGATCGACTGCGCTTAATCTGAAATGAAAACCACACTTCGCACAAACACTCAGATTGGCGACTAGGTTCTTCTTATAAAGGATTTGCGCACAAGCAGGGCACTTAGCCCAGAGCCCTTCTGGGACGCGACTCGCGCGCCCTACTCTTGACTCGATCGGTTTCCGACGTCGCTTGAACCACGGCATGGAGTTTTGAGCTTAGGAGGTGCTATGGGTAGAGGTCAAGGTCAGGGGCTTCCAGTGTTGGGCGCTCTAATCACGAAAATACGACTCACCCTCCCGTCCGCGGCACGTAATACCTGGTTCCCAGCCCCATGTCGCGAAGTTGCCGTGAGAGATCTTCTAGGGCAGCGTCATTCCAGGATATGTCGAACTGTGAAGTCTCTACAACTAGCAGCGGAGTGGCGGTGTAGTGAAAAAAATATTTGTTATACGCTTCGTTGAGCTCCTGAACGTAGCGCGCATCGGGTAACGGCCGCCTGGGATCTCTCTTAGCCCTTTCTTTCAGCCGTCGATTTAGCACTTTCGAGGGCGATTGGAGATAGATGACGAGGTCAGGTGTGACCACGTCCTGGACCAGCAGATCGAATAGACGTTGGTAAATGGAGAGCTCGTTGTCGTCAAGATTTAGATAGGCGTAGATTTTGTCTTTGGTAAACAAGTAATCGCTGATGGTTGATTGATTAAACAGGTCAGGCTGTTGTAGTTGCTTTTGCTGCCGGTGACGTGCGAGAAGCGAAAATAGTTGGGCCTGAAACGCAGCACCTGGGCGGGCAGCATAAAAATCGGCAAGGAAAGGGTTCTCAGTTACGTCCTGTATCGGGGCCGCATCGAGTCGCACCGCGAGTCGCTCGGCGAGCCGTGACTTACCGGCTCCCAACGGGCCTTCAATGGCAATGTGACGGAAATCCAATCTGCTGTTCAGTATAGCAGCGATTTCAGGTTGAATGAGGACGTAGGCCATGGAATAGGCAGCTCTGTACGCATGGTAAGATCCCTTGTTCGAGGGGTTGCGAACGCGGCGCGCATTCGCAATCGACTGGCACGGGTTCCCGATCTTTTGAGTCCAACTGACGCACGGTGAATAATACTTTTATGAGAATTAACCGGATCGAATTGCGGCTGGTCCGACTGCCGCTCGTCCAGTTCTTTGAAACTAGTTTCGGAAGAATTCATGACCGAGAGTTCATCGTTGTAATGGTGGACGGTGACGGCCAGCGTGGTTACGGTGAGTGTGTTGCCGATCGTGATCCGTTCTATAGCTCTGAGACATCCAAAACCGCTTGGCATATCCTGACGGACTATCTCGTACCACTTGGACTAGGTGTTGAGTTTTCGCATCCGCGTGACGTTTTTCCAGCTTTTGCTCAAGTGCGAGGACACAACATGGCCAAGGCTGCACTTGAAATGGCTGCCTGGGACCTTTATGCTCGCCAGTCCAGCCTGCCGTTGTCCCAGGTGCTTGGTGGTTCTCGCACCACGATTGCGTCAGGTGTTTCAATAGGGATCCAAGATTCGCTCGAACAACTTGGCGACAAGGTTGCTGCGGAATTGGCAGCCGGGTACAAGCGCATCAAGATGAAGATCAAGCCAGGCTGGGATATTGAGGCCGTCGCCTCAGTCCGCCAGCGCTTTGGCGGAATTCCACTTATGGTTGACGCAAACGCTGCTTACACGCTAGCGGATGCTGAGCACTTAGCGATTTTGGACCAGTATGACCTAATGATGATCGAACAACCTCTACATTACGACGACGTTCATGATCACGCTCAATTACAAAGGCGACTCCGCACCCCAATCTGCCTCGATGAATCGATTCACACGCTGCACAACGCTACGGAAGCGCTCACAGTGGGAGCGTGCCGTATCATCAACATTAAACCGGGTCGCATTGGCGGCCATGCGCAGTCGATCCATCTTCACGACTTGTGTGCTGAGCACGGGGTTCCGGTGTGGCATGGTGGGATGCTTGAGAGCGGGATCGGACGGATGCACAACATCCATCTTTCAACGCTGCAGAACTTCACGCTCCCGGGCGATGTGTCGGCGAGTTGTCGCTATTTTGAACCAGATTTGATTGAACCTCCGGTCGAATTACAGAGCGACGGAACTATCAGTGTGCCCACGTTGCCTGGTCTGGGAGTGACGGTTGTCGAGGAACGAATTGACCGCGCGACTGAACGTGCGGTGACTCTGGGCCCGTAGCATGACCCCGCCTCTAGAAGGAGCGCAAGGGTTGCAAGGAAAACGTGCGACCGGCTCCATATTGCACTGGGGGGGAACGGGAATAGCGCTCTCACTGCTTATGGCCGGTTGCGCAACAGCGCCGCCGACGGTTGCTCCGGCCTTGACGACCAGACAGAAGCTCGCCGTCATTCTCCAATTGGAGCATCAACGTGTGATCGTTCCGCCTGAGGGTGCTGTGGTGCCGCTGCCTGGCTTGATGCCTGGCACGCCTCTTCCTCGGACACCCAGCTTATTCGAGTTTCTGGAAGACCCTGTGGCCAGAGTAAGACGTCGATCTGCGATCGCACTCGGAAGGGTCGGCTTATCCGATGCAGTGGAGCCACTTAGTGCATCTCTTGCTGATTCGAACCCCGCCGTGCGTCAGATGGCCGCGTTCTCTCTTGGTTTGATCGGGGAGCCGGAAGTCGCTGATGTACTCATGACCGCGCTCAGCGACCCGGATCCACTGGTGCGTGGTCGGGCAGCGGAGGCGCTAAGTCGGCTCGGGGTGCGTGAGGCAGCGCCAGCCGTCGGACAGATGGTCTCAGAGGTTGCTTCCATAGCTGCTCAAGTAGATCCCGATGACATGACCTATCCCCAGCCCCCTCCTGTCGAAGCCTTCCGTCTTGGGGTGATTGCACTTACGCGTCTTGAGGCGTATCAGTCGCTGTCGACGGCGCTACTTGATACTAATAATCTTTCAATAGTGCGTTGGTGGCCGGTGGCCTGGGCGTTCCAGCAACTTGCTGACCCAAGGGCAGCCGGAGCACTCACGGAGCTAATCGGAGGATCCGGCAGTTATCGAATTTCGTTTGCTGCCAGAGGTCTGGGACGTCTCGGCGATCCCACAATGGCTGAATTATTGGTTCCACTTCTTGATCCGCGCCGATACGACTCCCAGGTCATCGTGTCTGCAGTTCGGGCCTTGGCTGATTTGGGTGCCCGGGAGAACATCCCGACATTGATGCGCCTACTACAGGAACCAGATCTCGATTTCGCGATACTCATCGAAGTATTGAAGGCGCTCGGGCGAGTGGGTGGAGCTGAGTCGACGGACCTGTTTCTAGATCTGCTGTCACATCCGCGGTCAGCGATTAGGGTGGAAGCGCTTCGAGGACTGGCGAATTTCGATTCTCAAACATTTGTTCTTATGCTGTCAGGATTCGACGGTGATCCGCATTGGAGTGTCCGCGCGGCCCTCGCGGACATCCTTGGTTCAATGAATTCTGATCTGGCCATGGCGCGTCTTGAGGCGATGCTGGACGACCCCGACCGCCGGGTGTTGCCATTCGTGCTCAGAGGCCTGGATGCATCTAGAGCTACCGAGGTCGCGCTTCAATATTTGGCAAGTGACGATGTTGTGATGGGAAGGGTTGCGGCACAGCAACTCGGTGTGCATACATCGGCTGAAGGAGCCTTGGCTTTGAAGCGGGCCTATGAGATGAGCCAAGGAGGAGAGAGGGCAGTCTTACGGCGTGCCATCGTTGAGGCGATTGTGACCTACGGGGGCAGTGTTTCTGCGGAGTTAATGCACGAAGCGCTGAAAGATTCGGATTGGTCTGTGCGAACTCGTGCGGCGCAAGTGTTGGACGCCGAGGAGGTCACCAAACCATACGAGGGCAGAATCCGTCCGTTGCCAGCACCCGGCTTTGAAGAGGCTCTGACGCTGGCCGTTCCTACAGTGTCTCCGCAGGTCTACCTTGAAACGGACGCGGGAACGATTCAGATTGAATTATTAGTACTTGATGCCCCTCTATCGAGCAGTCGTTTCGCGGAGTTGGCTGGGAACGGGTATTTCCACGGAGTGCCGTTTCACGATGTAGTCGCAAATGGTCTGGTGAGGGGTGGAGACCCACGTGGCGACGGATTTGGAGGTACGGGTGTTACCTTGCGAGATGAGTTGAGTGAACGACCGATACTTCGTGGAACCGTAGGTTTAACGCTGCAAGGGGAAGAGCCAGAAACCGCAGAGGGGCAGTTCTTCATTGCACTCACACCTCAGCCTGAGCTCGATGGGCATTACACGGTCATCGGACGCGTTGTAGACGGAATGGCGGTCGTCGACGGTCTGACTCAATGGGACGTTATCCGGCGAACCCGTGTGTGGGATGGAGTCTCGATGACAGGACTAGAGTGACGCCGAAAGCATTGTGCAGTTGAAAAAAGGGGGCGACGATCGCCCCCTTTTTCGTTACGCGGGAAGGCACTCTTAACGCTTCTTTGCGCCCTTCTTCTTAGCCGCCTTCTTCTTCTTCTTAGCTGCTTTTCTCTTTGCCATTGTCGCCTATTCCCCCCCTTCATCCGGAGATTTCGACGTGCACAAAAATTTAGGGGGTGTCGATGTTGTTGACACCCCCATACAGATTGTCGAAAGAATCAGCGCTTCTTCGCGCCCTTCTTCTTAGCCGCCTTCTTCTTTTTTGCCTTCTTTTTCGCCATTGCTATCCCCTATTAGGAGTCTATCTACGACGATTAACAGCTAACGAACTAACACAATAGGTAGGCTTAGTGAACTTCCCTCATACAACATATAGATTATTGATAAGAAAAATGTGGTGTCAAGGACAAAGTGCACAAAATGTCAAAAAAGTGTCGCCGAAGCGCCCACAACAGGGTGTGTCGGTCGCTAGAGCGCACGACTGTAGACTTGTAATTAGAGCGCCCTGTCCACTCTCTGTCCTACGCGATCTGCTCGATGAAAAAACTCATCACGGGAAGCTCGTCCGTAATAATTTCTTGGCAGCATGTTTCTCCAATGCCAATTGTATTAACCGATCCAACAACTCGACATACGCCACTCCGCTCGCCTCCCACAGTTTAGGATACATGCTGACCGTTGTGAACCCTGGAATCGTGTTTACTTCACTCACGAACAATTCCTTCGTCTCGTCATTCAAAAGGAAATCCACCCTAGCCATTCCTGAACCATCAATGGCTCTGAACGCGGTCACAGCGAGGTGCTGCACCTTATCGGTTAGCTCAGCGTCAAGTGGAGCCGGAATCCGGAGTAACGAACCTTCGTCAACGTATTTTGCCTCGTAGTCGTAGAACTCTCGCGATGGAACCACCTCTCCAGGTATCGAAGCCTCGAGTTGATTGTAACCGAGGACAGCACATTCGATTTCCCGCGCGTCCGGCACGGCCTGCTCGACGACAACCTTTCGATCGAACTCCGCCGCATAGGACATTGCAGCTTTCAGATTGTTTGCAGATGTGACCTTGGAGATACCGACACTTGAACCGAGATTGGCCGGTTTAACAAACACTGGAAAGCCGAGTTCGGAGGCAATCATCTTACAGATCGCGTCCGGTGTGCTGGTCCAGTCGGATTGCCGAATAATGCGGTAGTCGACTTGAGGTAAATTGTTCGCCGCGAACAGTTGTTTCATCACGGCCTTGTCCATGCCCACCGCCGAGGCAAGAACACCCGCCCCGACGTAGGGCATGTCAATCATCTCCAACAGGCCCTGCACCGTGCCGTCCTCGCCGTAGGGACCGTGTAAAACCGGAAAGACTACATCGAGTGCAAGGTCTTGAACCATCGCAGACGGCTCATTGATTCTAGGCCGGCCTGGAATGCCATCTTGGTGATTTCGGACAGTCCCAGCTGCTCTCAAACGCGCATGTTCAATTAGCTCTGAAGCCTGAACGACTGTCGGTGGACGCTCGGGCTGGCTCCACCGTCCATCTTTACCAATGAGGATTGGAACTGGCTCGTAACGGCTCGGGTCTAGATGGTGAACGACAGCGGCCGCGGAGGCTAGCGAGACCTCATGCTCGCCGGAGCGCCCACCGAAGAGTACGCCGATCCGCATCCGTGTCACCGCTTTGTCACTTCAAACTAAAATGGGAATCGCCTATCCTGTTCAAAAAACTCGCATAGTATACGCTTAATGAGCGGCGTCTTCGACTTTCAAGTTACCGAGCGTGACGGTGATGCCCGGTGCGGCAGGTTGTCGACGCCACACGGTGTCATACATACGCCCGCCTTCATGCCGGTAGCCACTCGCGGCACGGTCAAGGCCATGACCCATCGGGACCTGCTCGGTATGAAAGCCGAGGTGATTTTAGCCAACACGTATCACCTACACCTACGACCTGGCACTCACCTCATTGAACAGTTGGGCGGCCTGCACCGATTCATTGGCTGGGACCGGCCTATTTTGACGGATAGCGGTGGTTATCAAGTGTTCAGTCTCGCTTCACGGCGAACCGTTGATGAGCAGGGGGTGCGCTTCAGATCCCATTTAGATGGCGAAGAACACCTGCTTACGCCGGAGGGAGTCACCGATCTTCAGTGGGCACTCGGCTCAGATGTCGCAATGGCTTTTGACGAGTGCGTTGCTTATCCTTGCGACGCATCTGACCTAGGTCGCGCGATGGAGCGGACACTTCGGTGGGCACAGCGCGCTCGTCAGCGATTCAAGAGCCTCCGTGAAAACAGTGCCGGGGTTAATCCCGGACAAGTACAATTTGGTATTGTGCAAGGAGGTGTTGACCACAAACTTCGAGTGATCAGTGCACGGGAAACGGTCTCGCTGGGCTTTGACGCCTACGCCATTGGAGGCCTCAGTGTTGGTGAGCCCGTGCAGGTTATGTACGAGGTCGTAGGCGAGACAGCACCACGACTTCCGGAGGGGTGTCCACGTTATCTGATGGGGGCCGGCACCCCTGTTGACCTTGTTGAAGCCGTGTCGCGGGGTATCGACCTCTTTGACTGCGTCCTTCCGACACGAAACGCCAGGAACGGACAGCTATTCACTTCCAAAGGGCGTCTTAACATCAAACAGGCACAGTTCGTCGACGATATAAGACCCCCAGATGAGCAGTGTAAATGCTACACCTGCCAACGTCACTCGAGGGCTTATTTGAGACATCTTTACCTTGTTGATGAAATGTCTGCGTCGACCCTTAACACGTTGCATAATCTCCACTTTTACCTTGACACAATGCGGCGGGTTAGGGAATGTATAAAGCTCGGCACGCTGGAAACACTCAGACAGGAATTCCGCCTGCTCGACTCCTGACTTCCAACGGTCAAGGCCTGAACGGACACTGACTGAAAGACACGCGTCGACTAGGCAAAGCTGCTGAGGATTCCATGCACGACGGGTGACCAATGATGAGGTATTCAATGTTTACCGATCCTTCACTAGTTGTGGCGATGGGCGCTCCGCCTGAATCGGGCGGGAGTGTCTGGCTGCAGTTTGTGCCTTTCGCTATGATTTTAGCGATCTTTTATTTCGTGATCTTGTTACCAATGAAGCGGAGACAGAAAAAGGTACAGGATTTTCAGGGGGCGCTTAAGGTGAACGATCGCGTCGTCACGACTAGTGGCCTATATGGCATTATCACGAAGCTGAACGACGAACGCTCGGTGCAGGTTCAGATTGCTGAGAAAGTCAGAGTCGACATTGCCCGGGCGGCTATCGGTGGCTACCAGGGGCAGGAGCCGGTAGTCAAGGATTCTGGACAAAACTGAATCGAATAGAGTCGCTGTGCGTGCGACTCGGTAAAGTGAATGAATAAGAATCTTCGTTGGAAACTTCTTTTGATAGTTGGGATCGTTGCTTTGGCAGGATGGTCCGTGTACCCACCAGAGGAAAAAGTTCGCCTAGGGCTCGACCTGAAGGGTGGGGTCCACATGGTTCTCCGCGTACAGACTGACGATGCGCTCCGCATTGAAACTGAGACAAGTCTCGAGCGAGTGCGCGAGATACTGGAAGTGCGAAGCATCGGGGTTGGAGCTATGACGATGGAATCCCCGACGCGTTTTCGCATTGAGGGTGTCTCTCCTGCGCAGGACGCCGAGTTTCGAGCGATTACTGACGAGCAACTACTGGTGGTCTATCGCCGGGAGTCCAGTGCCGGCGGGCGGTACGCGTTCGAGATGAGGCCTAATATGGCCGTATCGTTACGTGAAGAGTCCGTTCGGCAGGCGCTGCAAACCATTGAACGGCGCGTCAACGAACTGGGTGTCAACGAACCAATTGTTGCTCCACACGGTGTTGGTGGAGACCAAATTCTGGTTCAGTTGCCAGGCGTCAGTGACGTTGCGCGTGCTAAAGAGATTATTCGTTCCACGGCGCTTCTCGAGCTAAAACTTGTTGAGCAGGGTCCAGCAATATCGCGAGAGACTTTACTGCAAGCCAACGGAGGGCGGTTACCGGATGGGATGGAGGTGGTGCCGGGTACAGACGACACGCTCACTCCTGGTGCGGCACCCCAGTCTGTTTTTTACCTTGTGCGTCGAGTAGCTGCGATCACCGGGAGGGACCTGCGAACTGCGCGTTCAACGCTTGACGAGTATAACCAACCCGCGGTCAGTTTCTTGTTGAATGGTGATGGGGCCAGAAAATTTGGGAATATCACCAGCCAGAACATCGGTCGTCAGTTGGCGATCATTCTTGATGGTCGGGTATATTCCGCACCGGTTATCGAATCACGGATTACGGACGAGGGACGAATTACCGGCTACTTCAGTCAAGAAGAGGCTGCGGACCTTGGCCTTGTGCTTCGTTCGGGTGCGTTGCCGGCTTCTCTCACCTATCTAGAAGAGCGCAGGGTCGGCCCGACGCTCGGTGCGGACTCTGTGCGTGCTGGAATTCTTGCGTCCGTGACCGGACTGTTGCTCGTGGCATTTTTTATGCTCGTCTACTACAAGTTGGCCGGTATTAACGCAATCTTATCGGTCGCACTCAATCTACTGATTCTGCTGGGAGTGATGGCGTATCTGAACGCAACGATGACACTTCCTGGTATTGCCGGATTTATCTTAACGATTGGAATGGGTATTGATTCGAACGTACTGATCTTTGAGCGGATCAAGGAAGAGTTAGCATCCGCGAAAAATGTCAGACTCGCGGTGGCGGCAGGGTTTGACCGTGTGTTTCTGACCATCCTCGACACACACGTCGCGTCGCTAATTGCTGCGGCATTCTTGTTCCAATTTGGCACAGGCCCAATCCGAGGGTTTGCGACCACGCTTTTCTTTGGGCTGCTATCCAACGTCTTCACGGCCGTGTTCGTCTCGCGGACGCTGTTTGAGACAATTCTTACTCGTCGACGAGTGGCGAAACTCAGCATCTGACATATGCAGATCTTTAAGACTCCGAATATCAATTTTTTCCGTTGGCGGTGGCAGGCAATTGGAGTGTCGACCATTGTCATTCTCGTCGGCGTGAGCACGATTTGGTCTGGGGGCGGCTTACCGCTTGGTATTGACTTCTCAGGTGGAACGGCAGTTGTCCTGCGCTTCGAGGAACGAACACCCGAAGAGGCAGTCCGAATGGCCATATCCAGTGTCGAGGGCGAGAAGGTCGTGCAGCAGTATGGTGATCCAGCCGAGAACGAGGTGCTCATAAGGCTCCCACAAATTGCTGAAGAAACAGGAGCCAGCTTGGAACAGGGCGCCAACTCTGTTGTTGAAGCGATTGAGTCGGCTGCGTTAGGAGAGTTTGAGGTGCAGAGCACCGACATCGTGGGGCCTGTGATTGGTCGGGAACTGCAGCAGAAAGGGATCTATGCCACGCTGGCAGCGTTGGCAGGCATCCTGATCTATGTCGGTATCCGGTTCAGGTTTAGCTTCGCTGTAGGCGCGATTGCTGCCGTGTTCCACGACATCCTCGTCACACTGACTTTTTTGACGGTCTTCGGCTACGAGCTGTCGCTGAATGTTGTGGCTGCGATCTTGACAATCACTGGTTATTCGGTCAACGACACGATCGTTATCTTCGACCGGGTGCGCGAGAACCTGCGTTCGATGCGTCGAGACAAGCTTGAGTTGGTTGTCAATAGGAGCGTGAATCAGACTCTGGCTAGGACGATTATTACTTCGGCCACAACGTCGTTGGCCGTTTTAGCTTTGTTCCTCTTCGGGGGTGAGGTGCTACATGGCTTTGCTTTTACGATGCTGGTCGGCATCATTAGCGGTACTTACTCAACAGTGTTTATTGCGGCGAGCACAGCTGTTTTCGTGAATGAACGCCGTGCTAACCAGCGAGTTTCTACTGCACCTGGGCTGACGGGCGGGAAGAAAAGGTCCCGGCGGCAGAAAATGAAAATTCGAGCCTCGTAATCTGTTGAGTCAACCCCCTGAGCATGCTCATTGCCGCCCTCCTTGGTGTTATTCAGGGGCTCACGGAGTTCCTGCCGGTTTCTAGTTCAGCTCATTTATTGTTGGTCAGAGAGTTTCTTGGATGGGACATCGGTCAATTTGGGCTCGCGTTCGATGTCGCTTGTCACCTTGGGACCCTTTTGGCAGTCGTGGTGTTTTTCTGGCACGACCTTACGGCTATGGCTCGGTCGTTGCCGCGTGTGCTCTCGACATCGCCTGGAGACGCTGGTCGCCAAGTGCAAATGCTTGTGCTTGGAACCCTGCCTATTGCTGTTAGTGGCTTAGCGTTTGAAGATGTCGTTGAATCGTCACTCCGCACTCCTGGTGTGACCGTATTCACACTGTCACTCGGCGCCGTCGCGTTCTTTCTTGTTGAACGAATGTCGCGTGGAATCGGCGACGGACGAACGGTGACTTGGTTGGTGGCACTGGCGATGGGTGTAGGTCAGGCGATAGCACTGATTCCAGGCGTCTCACGGTCGGGTGCCACAATCGTAGTTGGTATGTCCTTAGGCCTCTCTCGTTCAGCGGCTGCTCGCTTTGCTTTTCTATTGGGGCTGCCGGCGATCATGGCAGCTGTTGGGCACACTGCGATCACACTCGAACCTAGTGAGGTAACGGGCTCGGTGGTTGTCTGGTTTCTGACTGGTCTTGTAATGTCGGCTATCGTGGGTTACGCGGTGATTGCTTGGTTCCTGCGATATATTGTCAAGCATTCGCTTGATGTGTTCGCGATCTATCGTCTAGTGCTGGCCGGCGTGGTATTGGTCTGGCTCTGGGGTGCGTAAGTTTTTCCACCAAGAGGTCTGGAAGATTCGGTCATTATTTGATCAGAACTGGTTGACTCAATGCAATGGTTCCGTCGGAGTTTGATCGCGGGTTTTTTCGTGACCGTACCGCTCATTGTGAGCGTTGTGGCGCTGGTTTGGATGTTCCAGTGGATTGATGGTCTTATGGGCCCATACCTGGTCCGCTGGTTGGGGCAGGAGGTGCCGGGCCTAGGTTTGCTCGCGACGATTGCAGGGATGCTTATCGTCGGCGCGGTCGCGACCAACGTCCTTGGCCGTCGGCTGGTGGAGCGCGCAGAGAAATACCTGATGCGGGTGCCGATTTTTAAGACGGTCTACGCGCCCGTAAAACAACTCATGTTGGCTTTTTCCCCTGACAATGAGTATGGATTCAAAAGGGTGGTCATTGTCGAGGACCTGGAGCGCGGTTTCGTTCTCGGATTTCTAACCAAAGAGTTCGACCTTGACCGTGGTCTCGGAGCCGAACGACTCATGGCGATTTATGTTCCGACCAACCACTTATACTTAGGAGACATTCGAATCTACCCGAGTCGGCTTGCCCGCTTTCCTAATATTACGGTTCAAGAAGGGATTAGGATTTTTCTGACTGGTGGGATGGCTGTTGCTGATCTTGTCCGTGCGGACATAGAGCAAGTGTCCGATGGTCAGGCGTCAGAGCCTCTGTGATCGCTTGCCTGCCTAATACGAGCCAGTAAGACCTGTCACACCAGTCCGAATGGGTGGACGAGGGAAGCTTGATGGCTCCTCAGGTCGCGTTGTTTGTGTGAACTCGATTGACACATACGAGACTGGATTGTTACATTGACGGGTTTCTTGGCGTGGTAACGGTGTCGGTAAGAGGTGTGACCGAGAGGAAATATCGATGGAACAACGGCTCTTTTTGATGTTCGGCTTTGGCGCCCCGTTGTGCGCAGCTATTTTTGCTTTCGTTCTTATTCGGCAAATCAATCAGCGTGATGCTGGTAATGAACGGATGCAAAGTATAGCGGCTCTCATTCGGAGCGGAGCCATGGCCTTCTTACGTGTCGAGTACAGCGTGCTAGCTGTGTTTGTCGGGGTAATGTTTATCGTTCTTGCGGTCTTCCTGCCCCGGAGCGGCATGACGACGGCCATCAGTTTCCTTGTTGGAGCTGTACTTTCAGCGAGTGCCGGTTGGGTGGGTATGCGAACTGCGACTAGTGCGGCCGTTCGAACGACTCACGCTGCAAAGACTAGTCTTGGAAGCGCGCTGAGAGTGGCGTTTTGTAGCGGTGCGGTGATGGGATTGACTGTTGTGGCGCTTGGCACGCTAGGAATTGCGATCCTGTACTCAACATTTGGAGGACTAGATGGAGCCGGAGCTGCGGCCATCGAATCGCTCTTCGGCTTGTCGCTTGGAGCTTCGTCAATCGCGCTTTTTGCCCGCGTGGGCGGGGGCATTTATACCAAAGCAGCCGATGTTGGTGCTGATCTTTCCGGCAAAGTAGAGGCGGGTATCCCCGAAGACGACCCTCGCAATCCGGCGACTATCGCCGACGCGGTGGGCGACAACGTTGGAGACGTAGCGGGCATGGGTGCTGACCTGTTCGAATCCTACGTAGGAAGCATTATTTCCTCGATTGCCCTTGCGTGGGCGATGACGGCATCATCGGCCCAGGCGTTATGGGGCTTATCGGCAAGCGACTTCGGAACAGTGCAGAATGGCCTGGTTTTGTTTCCGGTCGTACTTGCGGGTGTCGGTGTACTGTGTTCAATCGTCGGTACGTTCGCCGTGCGAACTAACAACGAGAAGGCTATTCAGGGTGCCCTGAACCGCGGTCTATTCACAGCGTCAATCTTGGTCCTCCTCGCTACTGCTGGATTGGTTTCCGTAATGGGCTTACCGCTCGCGATACTTTGGTGTGTCGTCGCGGGGCTGACCTCTGGTGTGGCGATCGGCAAATTAACCGAGTACTACACTGCAAAGGATCTCGCGCCAGTGCAGAGGATTGCTCAGCAGTCGGAGACTGGTCCGGCCACTAATATCATCGCCGGCTTAGGAATCGGAATGATGTCGTGCGGAGGGCCGATTCTAGTGATTTGTCTGGCGATCTTCCTGAGTTTCGGTTGGGCAGGGCTTTACGGCATCGCCATTGCTGCTGTTGGGATGCTATCAACGCTCGGTATCAGTTTGGGGGTTGATGCCTACGGTCCAGTGGCGGACAACGCTGGAGGCATCGCTGAACTCAGTCGATGCGAACCGTTCGTGCGAGAACGTACCGACGCGCTGGACGCAGTTGGTAACACAACGGCCGCTATCGGAAAGGGCTTCGCGATTGGGTCGGCAGCGCTAACGGCGTTGGCACTGTTCAGCACGTATCGAGCGACCGCTGATGCGGCGGTCGAGGCGGCAGGCGGCTCCGCTTCGTTCGACCAACGTCTGCTCAGTCTCAATCTCGACAATCCAAACGTTTTGCTCGGGATGTTTATCGGTGGAATGTTGCCATTCATCTTCTCGGCGTTAACCATGAACGCAGTTGGACGCTCGGCCAATAAGATGATTGAAGAGGTCCGGCGACAGTTCAAAACGATTCCTGGACTGTTGGAGGGGAAGGCCGAGCCCGACTCAGCGCAATGCGTTTCAATTTCGACAAAGGCTGCTATTCGGGAGATGTTGATGCCGGGCTTATTAGCCGTTATCGCGCCCATCGCTACGGGCTTTGCCCTTGGTGTTGCTGGGCTGGGTGGGCTCCTTGGCGGTTCGCTGGTAACCGGCGTCCTCATGGCGTTGATGATGGCCAATGCTGGTGGGGCCTGGGACAACGCGAAAAAGTATATTGAGGAAGGTCATTTAGGCGGTAAGGGATCCGAGCCGCATAAAGCGGCGGTCATTGGAGATACGGTTGGAGACCCCTTTAAAGACACAGCGGGTCCGAGTTTGAATATTCTTATCAAACTGATGAGCATCGTATCGGTCATCTTTGCCCCTCTGGTGGTCGGCTGGATGCAGTGAGGCTCTAAAGGTATGATTTAATTAGTTTTGGAGGATTTGGCTTTTCGATTTCCTCGTGATTTTGGGCTGCCAAATTGTCCAGTCTTTTTCGATGAAGCTTTGCCGGTGGGGCTGATTATTGGTTTAGGAACACGCTGCCTGGACTTTGTGGCGTTTATTAGTTGACGCGGGTTTTTCGCTCTGCTTAGAATGGACGGTCATGTGCTGCTTCATTCGCGGATGCGGCGCGTAGGAGGTTGATATTGGCTGAGATGTTCGGTGACATTACCAACCCCCAGGTGAGGGTGGGATCGCAGAAGTGGTACACCGTGCCGGTGTCGATTCTTCTGCATGTCCTTCTCGTTGGCGCGGTTATTATCGTTCCGTTAATGGCGGCTGACATCCTGCCGACTCCACCAACGATGATGGCTTTCGTGGCTGCTCCACCGCCACCGCCGCCACCGCCGCCACCGCCACCACCACCAGCCTCTGTGGATAGACCGCCGCCACCGGACATCACCCCGGACGCTGCGCCGGTTCAGGCTCCTGAGCAAATCACTGCTGAAACCGGTATCACCATCGATACGGGAATTGTCGGTGGTGTTGAAGGTGGCGTTGCTGGCGGTATTGTAGGCGGTGTTGTCGGTGGCCTAGACTTAGCGCCGCCACCACCGCCGCCACCACCAACTGAGCCGATCCGTGTGGGTGGCAACATCAGGCCGCCGGCGAAGACCCGCGACGTGGCTCCGATCTATCCAGCGATTGCGCAGTCAGCTCGAGTGCAAGGGATTGTGATTATTGAAGCGACCATCGCAGCGGACGGTCGAGTGACTGATGCCAATGTGTTGCGCTCGATTCCTCTGCTTGATGCTGCCGCTCTGACGGCGGTGCGACAGTGGGAGTTTTCGCCGACGCTTCTGAATGGGATTCCTGTTCCAGTCATCATGACGGTGACGGTGAATTTCACGCTGCAGTAGCGTGCTACGGTCGACGGATTTGAGAGACAAGAATTTAATGAAGATGTGGAAGTGGGGCCGTCCTAGCGCCCACTCACCGGAGGCCGGAACAATCTGTTTTTTAAACGGGAGGATGGGCGATGGAAGGAACTAATTTAGTCGAGATGTGGGGACAGATGGGTTTTGTCGCGAAAGGGATCGCGGTCGTCCTCTTCTTCATGTCATTCTGGTCGGTCGGCGTGGCTGTTGAACGGATGTTTACCTTCATGCAGGCTCGGAAGCAGTCGAAGGAGTATGCACCGCAGGTGGCCAAGCACCTCAAGTCTGGTAGCTTGAAGGATGCGATTGCCCTTGCAAAGAAGGAAGACTACAAGTACAGCCACTTGGCCAAAGTCGTCACGGCGGGAATTCAGGAGTATCAGTTCCAGCAGGAATCTGGTGGCGGCCGCCTGCAACGTGACGACATGCTGGATACTGTACGACGGGCGATTCAGCGTGCATCGGCTCTGACGGCCAACGACCTGAAGAAGGGTGTTCCGTCGTTGGCGACCATTGGTTCAACGGCGCCGTTTGTTGGCTTGCTTGGCACTGTTGTCGGTATTATCAACGCCTTTGTCGGCATTGCGTCGACTGGGTCTGGTGGTATTGGTGCGGTGTCCGCAGGTATCGCGGAGGCGCTTGTGGAGACCGCGCTCGGGCTCGTCGTGGCCATACCGGCGGTCTGGTTCTATAACTATTTGACCGGCATAGTCGATTACTTCAACGTTGAGATGGACAACTCGGCATCTGAGTTGATTGACTACTTCATCAAGAAGACGGCGTAATAGTCTGTCCGCTCACGTCTGCCATGGTGCCAAGCAGGTGCCATGGTGTGGCGCGGGACGCGCGTGTTTGCGTAACAGACAAGGAGACTCTTTATGGCTATGGACCTGGGCGGCGCCAAAGGCGGGGTCAAGTCCGACATCAACGTCACACCACTGGTTGACGTGATGCTGGTGCTCCTGATCATTATGATGCTCGTTGCCCCAATGTTGCAGCAAGGTGTCGATGTTCGGCTGCCACAGGCAGCGAACACAGTCGACAAACCGGAGACGCAGGGCCAGACGGTACTGTCGATAACTGCCGACAGGCGGTTTTATGTCAATTCCGTCCAGGTGGCTGAAACCGAGATGCTGAATCGCATCCAGGGCGCGCTTGAAGAGACGCGTGAGCGGATTGTCTTGATTAAAGGCGATGAAGATGCGTCGTATGGCTCGATCATGACGGTCATGGATGAATTGCGGCGGGTTGGTATCGAGGACGTCGGTCTTATCGTCGATCGCCGGCTGCGGGCAGGCATCGGAGGTGACTAGTAATGGCAAGAATGAAAGAAAAGACGAACAAGGGTGCGCACATGGAGACCAGCTGTGACATGAATGTCACGCCGCTGATTGATGTGCTTCTCGTGCTGCTTATTATCTTCATGGCCGCGCTTCCGCTTACTCAGAAGGGCGTTGATATTAACCTTCCGGCTGAGACACGCTCAGCGAATCAAGCACAGCCTGATACCAGTCAGATTGTGCTTGAATACACCGCTGACCGTCGTGTGTCAGTGAATAAACAAGAGGTTCAGCTCCGCGAGGTAGCCGCTCGTCTGCGAACCATCTTTGAGCAGCGGAAGGACAAGACGATGTTCATTGCTGGAGCAGCCACCTTGCGCTACGGTGAAATCATCGACATCATCGACGCGGCGAAAGGTGCGGGTGTTGACAAGGTCGGCATCGTTACCGATGGTATGCGTCAGGCAGCTGGTGTAACGGGTGGTGGGGGAGGCTAGGCTCAACTCCTCAAGATCGATTTGAACGGCGGCGCGTGCACTGTGTGTATGCGCCGTTTTTTTGAGTACCATTTTCCTACCAGACCAGAATCTTCGAGTTAAGACTGAAACCTTCAAAAGGGTAAGAGATTTGGTTTCTTGCTCGAAATATCTCCACGTTGATACAGTTGAGGTCTAACACCTAGGTATTTCTCCGGTCTTTCCTCAGTTTCCTTGCGTGTTTGATGCAGATAGCTATTCGGGCGGCTCTAACATTCTTGCGTTAGCGAGGAGGAATCTTTAATTGACCTTTGGCGTTGCCGGGCAGACGAAGACTGCAGTTTGTTCGAGGTGTGGCGGTGAAGGCCTAGAAAAAACGGCCAGCCCCCTAAAGGGAACCGGCCGTTTCGTGTCCGTGTGCGAGCAAACGTTGATTAACCGCCGCTGGAGGCCGCCGCCGCCGCCGCAACAGCTCGCTCCTGTTGTTCGAGACGGAGCTCGTTTGCCCGTTCGCGAAGTGCATCTGCCTCGGCGATCAAGGCATCTTGTGTTGCCTTATTGGTCGTGGCGTTTGCTTGCATTCTGAGTAGGATGTTCTTGTAGGTCATTGCTTCGTGGTAGTCATCCTTCAACTCGAGTGCTTGATCTACTTCAACGATGCCTTCCGCAACGTACCCTGCCTTTTCCTCTTCATCTAATCGGAAGTCGCGAAACGCTTTCTCCCAGAAATACGTAGCGAGTGTGTAATACGCTTCTGGGTTGTCCGGCTCGATCGCCGCTCTACTTCTAAGTGCTGTGATCGTCTCCTCGAACATCTCTTGACGGTTGAAGAACGCAGCCAATTGTAAGTAGACCGAAGGATCGCGAGGCTGGAGGTCAACGACGTTTCTGAGGATCGTCTCGGCCTCTTGGGCCTGCCCTGAGTCTTCATAGAGTCGTGCCAGTGCAAAGTGATTGGCGACCTCGTCAGGGTTTAACTCGATCATCCTGCGGATGATCGGCTCAGCTGCACCTGGGTTGTTCAATTTATCCGGACCATAAGTGGCTACGAGGTATTCCATCGACAGTTGCTGCATATCCGGGTTGTCGATAATCTGCTCAGAAGCCAATCGGTAGTTCTCGACTGCTTTTTCCAGTAAGACGTCATTCTCTGGCTCGCCACGCCGACTCGGTCTATACATTTGGTCGTAGCTGTTTCCCAGATAGAAATAGGCAACACGGAGCTCGGGTGCAGAATCGAACGCGCCGCTGTCGGCTACCGTTAGCTCGTAAGCGTGCGCGGCCCGCTCGTACTCAGCCTGCGTGTACAGGCCATTCGCTTCCTTGAAATTCTTTCGAGCCATGAGCATGGAGTAGTAGTCACAGCCGGCTAGTGAAACGCTTAGCGCCGCCACGATGGTCAACCGCGGCATAATCCGTCGCATATTCATGATTTCCCCTTTTAACTGCATCTCGAGTCTCTCCATTTAGAGCACGGAAACCTGTTGACCAAAACCCGGTCAAAGGGGGGCGAGAAATCTCGGGCAAGACCCGCGAGAACGCCCCGAACCGAGCCAGTATAGTGAACCAAAAAACGACCCGTCAAGCTTGTTTGAGGTTTTGGTCGATTAACCTTCACAGGCTTCTAGGCTGCCCGCGCACTGGTTGTGGAACCCTAACGTCCTTGACCGGTTCCAAGAGCCGTCTCTATCATGGTGTCAGGATGGTCCACAAGTAACGGATCTCATTACTGGAACACCGCTTGTCATGATTCAGTTCGAAGAACTTATCGAGAAGGTTCGGCGGAATAGCCCGGACGCCAATATTGAACTTCTGAGGCGGGCTTATACCTTCTCGGCTACGGAGCACGAAGGCCAAGTCCGTCGTTCGGGCGAGCCTTACCTTGGCCATCCACTTGAAGTTGCCGACTTCCTGGCCGATATGCACCTTGACTCTGTAGCCATTGCGGCAGCGCTGCTCCACGACGTCGTCGAAGACACATTAACTACTATCGAACGAATTGAAGAGGGTTTTGGACCAGAAGTAGCGCATGTGGTAGCGGGCGTGACGAAGCTTGGCGCGATACCGTTTTCATCTTCGGAGGAGCGTCAGGCTGAAAACTTCCGAAAGATGCTTCTAGCGATGGTTGACGACGTTCGTGTCATCCTGGTGAAACTAGGAGATCGACTCCACAACATGCGTACGCTGGATCATCTACCGGAGGCTCACCGGATCCGCATCGCGCAGGAAACGAAAGACATCTACGCTCCGATTGCCAACCGGCTCGGGATGAGCAAAGTAAAGAATGAGCTCGAAGAGCTAGCGTTTCACCATTTAGAACCTCGAGCCTACGAGGCCTTGCGTATAAAGGTCGAAGACCGCCGGCGCGTAAGCGAAGGGCAAATCGAGGAGCTCAGGCAGACCATCGCGACTAAGCTCACCGATGCGCAGATTCCCATTGAGTACCTGGAGGGGCGGATTAAACGCCTCTTTAGTATTCATCAAAAGCTTAGACGACAACGAATCAACATAGACCAAGTATACGACTTGGTGGCTCTACGCTTAGTCACACACACGACCAAGGATTGTTATGCAGCGCTCGGAATCATTCACCATACTTGGTCCCCTGTGCCTGGACGGATCAAGGACTTTATTGCGATGCCTAGACCTAACGGATATCAGTCACTTCACACCTCGGTAGTGAGTGAACGAGGATTCGCGTTCGAGGTCCAAATCCGAACGGCAGAGATGCACCGAGTGGCTGAGGAAGGGATCGCGGCGCACTGGAAGTACAAGGAAGGCCGGATTGGCGCTAATCGCGACGAGCAATACTTTCTCTGGCTCCGACAAATGCTCGAATGGAATCAGGAGGTCCGCGACCCTCAGGAGTTTATGCAGAGCCTGAAGGTCGATCTTTATCCAGAAGAGGTCTACTGCTTCACGCCTCGCGGCGAGGTGAAATCACTTCCCCGTGGAGCAACGATCATCGATTTTGCCTACACGGTACATACCGATGTCGGGCACCAATGTACCGGGGGAAGGCTGAATGGGAAGATGGTGCCGTTACGTACCCAATTGAAGAACGGTGACATTGTTGAAATTGTGACCACCCAGGGTCGTCGTCCGAGTCGGGACTGGCTGAGTATTGTGGTGACCTCACGGGCGAGAAACAAGATTCGTCATTTCATTAATGCCGAAGAGAAAACCCGCGCCACGGAAATCGGTCGGAAGCTTCTTGAACGAGAAGCTCGCCGGTGCAACATCAAAATTAAGTCGAAGCTAACTGCTCAGTCGATGACCCGACTAGCGGCAGAATACGGCTTTCCGAAAATCGAGGAGTTGTACGCCAAGATCGGTTATGGGAAGGTTGCCGCGAGGCACGTACTTGGAAAGCTTGTGCCCGAGTCTGACCTATCGGACCATGGGGCTAAGAACGAAGTCGCGGCCCCACCGGTGGCAAACGTTCAGTCAAGTAAAGAACGCATCACAGTGCGCGGATTCGACGATCTTTTGGTGTTCCGTGCACGTTGTTGCAATCCGATTCGCGATGAATCGATTGTTGGCTATATCACGCGCGGCAAAGGCGTCTCGGTCCACGCTACGGACTGCCCGAATGTTCTCAATCTACTCTATGATCCCGAACGGCGCATCGATGTAGTGTGGGATAGATATGATGATCCGACGCCTTACATCGTCCACTTGGCGATCCAGATCGAAGATCGGCAAGGCATTCTGGCGGATGTCAGTGCACAGATCGCAAACATTGATACCAACATCAAGAACATCGAGGCGACGACCTTTGACGATCAACGAGGTCGAATTAACGTCACTGTTGAGGTCCGTAACGTCGAACACCTTCAACGCGTGCTCGAGTCACTTCGCGGTGTTTCCGGTGTGCTAGACGTCGAACGGGCAGCGGGCTGAGAATCAAAGTAGAGCGATCGCGTCGATCTCTACCCGAGCATCTTTTGGTAAGCGTGCGACTTGGAAGGCTGCTCGGGCAGGTTCCGGTGTCTCGAAGTAGTTACCGTAAATTTCGTTGACCACAGCAAAGTCGCTCAGGTCGGCCAGAAAGATCGTTGTTCGAACGACGTGGTCGAACGACACGTTGGCAGCGGCAAGGATGCTGGCGATGTTCTTCATGACCTGTTCGGTCTGCGCCTTGATATCGCCTTTCACCATTTCTCCAGTTGACGGGTCCAGTGGAATTTGGCCAGATACGAACAGAAGTTCACCGGTCCTAATAGCCTGTGAATAAGGTCCGATTGCTTGGGGTGCGTCCTGAGTGTGGATGGCTTGCCGCATAGGGGAGGGTGTGCCTTACTAGGCTGCCTTAGCGACCTTGCCGGAGCGCAGACAGCGGGTACAAACACGGATTCGTTTGACGCTTCCGTCGATTATCGCTCGGACCATCTGAATGTTTGCCTGGAATCGCCTCGGGGTCACATTGTGGGCGTGGCTGACGTTACGGCCTACCCTAGGACCCTTACCGCAAATTTCACACCGTCGCGCCATTTCGGTTTCTCCTTGATGTCGTCGGGAACGCCTCAGACCACCACCGCGATGCGCTCCTATAGTACCAAACGAACCAACAATTATAGCATTCGAGAAGAGGTGCGCCAGCGGCTATGGCACGATCAGTCCTTTGGCTGTGTTTGAGGGGGGATCGGAACTCTCAGAACTAGGGGCGTTGCCAGCTATTGTCGAATCTTGTTGTTGACCGTCCGGCTTGGACTCCACGGCATGCTCAGCGATACTGCGCAGAATACCGTCTAGGATAAGGTGAAGGTAGGCATCATCTCCGCCACCCAATGCAGCTCCTGCGTCCCGGCAGGCCCGCTCGGTACGATGTAAGACGGTCACAAAGTCGAGGTCGAGCGAGGTTGGCCCATTCTTCCTCTGTGCTTCGATGGCTGCTTTCAGACCTTGTTCTAGGCGCTGAGCGGGTAATGACGATGCACTATGTTCGTAAATGATGCCACGTCGTTCCGTTTCGAGTGTGGCGGCCAGCGCATGAACGGCGTCAGCGACATCTAGGTCCGTTAATCGCTGAAGCGCCTCAGGGCGGTGACGCGCGATGACGCCCTGAACGAATAGGAATAGTCGGTATTGCCGTTCTGATAAGTCCCGAATTAACGGTACGAGAAAGCGTGCCTCACGCTCGTGCCGCCGCTGGACCAAGGCCGGTGGATGTTGTTGCGCGGTTGCCAGATAGGTGCAATCTGACGGGCATGCTATTTCATGCAAGCGCTTCGTGCCGCAGCATGTGGGGCAAATCAACCCAGTTAACGCTGGGCAGGTCCGCCGCCCCTTCCGCTTTCCACACGAGATGCATCGATTGTCTGACTTTGGGGCCATAGGCAAGGAGCCGACCCAGCGTCGCACAATCGTCCTGAAGGGTCAAACCCCATTGTCCTAGTGCACAGGATTTCTAGGTTACGGCCGATAAAGGTCTTGTAGTGATGAGGGGCGGACACGGGCTAGACGCCCCTCTGGACCAGCTTTTCTTGGGTTGTTTAGGAGAAATAAGGAACTAAATTAGGGCGTTCAGCAACCAAATCCAGCCTTATGGCGTCTATACATGTGGTTGCCCTCGCCATCCAACTTTTGACGGTCTGGTTAGAAGAAATCTAGTCAGTACGAGCCACGTGGAATTAATGCGGGGCAATGCGATACGAAGGCCGGTCTCACCGAGGAAATCTTGAGGCTGCTTGGTGTTTCCGGACTGTGCGGCGGGTATTGGTAAGGAGAAACAACTTCATGGCGACGACAACATATCCTGTAGAAAGTGAGCGCTGTGCTGAGCTGAGACGTATTCTTGAAGAGCGGCGCCAGGACATGATGGTCGAGGTGCACGACCGAATGCGCGTTGTACGTGCTGAAGGCAACAGTGCTACGATGCACGGCGTTCTCGATTCGGTGGAGACTTCTGAGGCGGATATTCAGGACGAACTAGAGTTCTCCCTAATTCAGATGAAAGCCGAGACGCTGAGCAAGATCGATGGGGCACTCCAGCGGCTCAAGGTTGGAGCCTATGGTAATTGTTTTGAGTGCGGAGAAGAGATTTCCGAACAGCGATTACGGGCCCTACCTTTCGCGATAAGGTGCACAGTCTGCGAAGAGGAGCGAGAACAAGCAACGCGGAAAAGCACAACCCAGGAGCGTAGTGACTTGGAAGCACTGTTCGTAGATTTCGCGAGTTAAACCAACAAGGCTGATTGCCTAGAATTCTTCGCTTCAGGCAAACCGCGACCTAAAGGTGAACAGGAGTAAGACGGATCGCCATATGAGCGGTCAAGACGAACGTTACGATTCTGGAAGCGACATGAGCGCTGAGCACCCAATCTCAATTCCGTCGGAGGTGCCTATCCTGCCGCTGCGGGACACCGTCTTGTTTCCCAACTCGTTTATTCCGCTAGCGGTGGCTCGCGAAAGTTCAGTGCGTCTTATCGAAGAGGCAATCGCTTCTGACGCGCTGGTGGGTGTTTTCACGCAACGTGAAGCAGCGACCGAGAAACCTGCACAAGCCGATCTCTATCCGATCGGAACGGTTACCCGTATTCACAAGATGTTGAAGCTGCCGGATGGCAGTCTCCGACTCATTGTACAGGGCTTGGAGCGGCTGCACATCCTCCGTTTCAACACTGAGCACCCCTACTTACGCGCGGCAGTGGAACCGGCAACTGAGGTAATGGTGGAAGAGGATCGTCTTGAAGTGGATGCGTTCCAGCGCAATATCAAGGCTAACTTTCAGCAGGTCGTTTCATTGTCACCACTGTTGTCGGATGACCTGCAAATACTCGCGTCGAACATTGAGGAGCCTGGAAAACTAGCTGATTTTATTGCCTCCAGTTTTACAACAATCCCTACTTCTGTGAGGCAGGAGGTACTGGAAGCCTTAGACATTCGTACTCGAATGGACGTGCTCAACCGGATTCTTATCAAGGAGCTCGAGGTGCTCGAGCTAGGCTCGAAGATCCAGTCTCAGGTGCAGTCTGAAGTTGGTAAGAATCAGCGCGACTACTTCCTACGCGAGCAGATGAAGGCGATCCAAAAAGAGCTAGGTGAAGGCGACGAACAGACTAAGGAGATCGAGGACATCAGAGCCAAGCTTGAGAGCTCTGGGATGCCGGAATCCGTGTTGAAGGAAGCACTACGAGAACTGGATCGTTTATCAAAAATGCCTGTGGCGGCGGCTGAGTACACCGTCGCTCGAACCTACTTGGACTGGATCGTTGCGCTGCCGTGGGCGGTTCGGACAGAGGAGGTCATTGATTTGGCGAGGACGAAGTCGGTTCTAGATAGCGATCATTCCGATCTTGAGAAGGCAAAGGACCGGATTCTTGAGTATTTGGCGGTGCGAAAGCTAAACCCAGAAATCAAGAGCCCGATTTTATGTTTCGTTGGTCCCCCAGGGGTCGGGAAGACGTCGCTCGCTAAGTCAATCGCATCCTCACTCGACCGAAAGCTCGTTCGTATCTCGCTTGGCGGCATGCGCGATGAGGCAGAAATTAGGGGACACCGTCGTACTTATATCGGCGCCTTGCCCGGACAGATAATTCAGGGACTACGGCGCGCCGAATCGAAAAATCCCGTTTTCGTGCTGGATGAGATCGATAAGCTCGGCATGGATTTCCGGGGCGATCCGGCGTCAGCGCTGCTTGAGGTGCTCGATCCCGAGCAGAACAACACGTTTCGTGATCACTACCTTGATGTGCCGTTTGATTTATCTGAAATTCTGTTTATCACGACGGCTAACTTTCTCGACCCGGTGTCTCCAGCCTTACGGGACCGGATGGAGGTGCTTGAACTACCGGGTTACACGGATGAAGAAAAACTCAAGATTGCGTGTGAACATCTCGTGGGCCGCCAAATTGAAAATCACGGTCTGACACGGGAGCAAATTAGTTTCGAAGAGACGGCGATTCAAACAGTAATTCGCAGTCATACGCGAGAAGCCGGCGTACGAAACTTGGAGCGAGAGATCGGCTCACTTTGCCGGAAGGTTGCGCGGCGAAGGGCGGAAGGTTTGGAGGAACCAATTGTTGTGACCTCCGACACGGTTTTAGAGATGCTTGGGTCGCCGAGGTTCCATGACGAAGAGGTCGTTGAACGAACCAAAGATCCCGGCGTAGCGGTAGGACTTGCGTGGACGCCGGTGGGTGGCGAGGTGTTGTTTGTTGAGGCAACGTTAATGGCCGGGAGTGGCACATTGACTCTTACAGGACAGCTCGGCGAGGTGATGAAGGAATCGGCCCAGACCGCTCTTTCGTGGTTCAGGGCCCATGCCGGGGAGTACGGTGTCGACATGGCCTTCTATCAGAATGCTGAGCTTCATGTGCACGTACCCTCAGGTGCGATACCTAAGGACGGGCCGTCCGCTGGTGTGACGATGGCTACTGCCCTCGCGTCGCGGCTGGCGAACCGGGCCGTCCGCGAGGACTTGGCAATGACGGGCGAAATTACTCTTTCGGGCCGTGTATTACCGGTGGGTGGAATTAAAGAAAAGGTGCTCGCTGCACGCCGCCTAGGGATTCCACATATCGTTGTGCCCCGCCTCAATCAGAAGAACATCGACGAGGATTTGAGTGAGGATCTTCGTCGTGAAATGACTATCCACTATGTGTCGTCGGTTGATGAAGTCCTCGAACTGGCATTGGAGCCCTCAAAAGTTCGTGCGGGTGGTCAGTCCTCGGAATCACCGATACCACAGATCGCTAGTTAATTTAGACATTCGCTGCCAGTGCAGGTCGGTTTCTTACTAGGGTTGCGCTTGCTTTCTCAGGTCGCGCAGCAAGCATCTTAGGTCCTTGGGAAGTTTGGCACGAAACTCGACTTGGCGTCTGTCTCGCGGATGCTTGAAGGCCAGCCTGCTAGCGTGGAGAAAGGGCCGTGAGAGACTCGCCACGGTACGATGTCTTGGTGCAAGTCGATGTTTGGTACCACCGTACACGGAATCGCCAACGATAGGATGACCGATAGCTGCTAGATGAACCCGGATTTGGTGGGTGCGACCGGTTAAAATCATGACCCCTATGAGGGTCAGCCCATCGAGTGGTTCAGCTCTCACGATTTCAGTTATTGCTGTTCTGGACCGAGTCGAACTTGTAGACATTCGCTGTCGCTCAGTCCGGTGTCGACCGATCGGGAGATCAATTTTTCGCCCGTCTTGAATACCTCCCCAAACGAGTGCCACGTACTCCTTCTTGACTTCA
Source organism: Acidobacteriota bacterium (assembly GCA_002730735.1). Classification (GTDB taxonomy): domain Bacteria; phylum Acidobacteriota; class Vicinamibacteria; order Vicinamibacterales; family UBA823; genus UBA11600. The sequence continues at coordinate 70,043 of PCAU01000011.1, forward strand.
CGCTGGCGGAATTGACGCCCCAGCTCACGATGGGCCTGATCGTGTTTTGCGGCAACCAGTAGGCCTGAGGTTCCCTTATCTAGTCGATGTACGATGCCTGGGCGAAGTTCACCACCGACGCCGCTCAGACCACCCGCGTGATAGAGCAGAGCATTGACCAGCGTGCCACTTGTGTGGCCGGCTGCGGGGTGCACGACCATCCCCGAGGGTTTATTGATTACGATGATGTCGGCGTCTTCGTGAATGATGTCTAGTGGTAAATTCTCTGGAGTTAGGGTTGGAGAGATTGGCGCAGGTACATCGATCGCGATGTGAGCCCCAACACGTGCAACGACACTGGCCTTGACTGGTTCCCCATTAAGTTGCACCCGGTTTGTCTTAATCAGCCGTTGGATAAATGAGCGCGAGTGGTTGGGTAGCAACGTTACCAGAAGTTGATCGATACGTGTTCCACCGTACTTCTCTGGGGTGATTATTTCGATGTGTTCGCCCAGTTCATTCTGATCGGAAGACTCAGGCATGGGACTTACGTTGGTCGGTAAAGGAGAATCTAGCAAGATAGACCAACATAACAATACTGAGCGGAACGATGAGTCCCGAGACGAACTGTGAGGTCGAAATGGCGTCGAAAACCATTCCTCTAGGATCGCCGCGGTAGAATTCGGTAACGAAGCGTGAGACCCCGTACAGTAGAACGTACAGCCAGAACGTACGGCCCGGAAAACCCTGACTGCGCCGTTCCATACCTAACAGCATTAGCAAGATGCCTAATTCTGCGAACGATTCATACAACTGTGTCGGATGGAGGTGGACGTCAAGTGGCGTTCCTACATTGGTTGCTGCGAACGTATTCGTGAACACGATGCCCCAGGGCATATCGGTCGGCTTGCCGTAGCAGCAACCTGCCATTAAACAACCGAGGCGACCGATGGCATGCCCCAGCGCGATGCCCGGGGCGAAGGCGTCGCATGCCGTCCAGACCGGCATCCGGTGGCGGCGTAGATACCACCAGGCCACCGGTACGGCGAGGAGTAGCCCGCCGTAGAAGACTCCACCAGCTCGTACGAGCGATAACAACCGTTCCGCGCTTTGGGAGAAGTACTCAAAATCCACAAGGAACAACATCAGTTTGGCACCAACCAGCGCCGATATGATGATGAGGATTCCTAAATCCATCACCTTATTTGGGTCAAATCCCTGTCTTGCCGAGCGGACTAATGCAAGTTTTAGGCCTATTAGGTAGGCCGCTGCAAGCAGAACGCCATAGCTGTAAATCGTGATTGGACCGAAACTAAGCAGTGTTGGATACATTGCGATCTTCCGTGCGAACGGTATCAACAAGTAAACAGATTGCACCGATTGTTATCATTGAATCTGCAACATTGAATGCCCAAAAATGATACGTACCCCAGTACACATCGACGAAATCAACGACATGGCCGATCATGAGGCGATCGGCCATGTTTCCCAAAGCACCGCCGAAAATCAATGCCAAGCCAATCCTCGCAGAAGTACCGTGTGAGAAAGTCCGCGCGGCATAGATCCCGAGTATAACCAGCGCCAGCAGAGCGACTCCTGTCATGACCACGGGCTTAAAAGGAAAGTCCGCTGCATTCAGGATGCCGAATGCTGCTCCCGTATTCCGCACGTGGGTGATGTTCACGAGGCCTGGGATCAGAGTGATGCTGTCGTGGAGTGGAATGAGTTGTCGGACGAGTGCTTTACAGAGTTGGTCTAAGCCAACGATACTTCCTGCCACAATGAAGATCGACCATCGAATGTGGCAGGGCCACGATTTACCCATCGAAGGTCCGATTGGGTGAGACATCATCGTGATGTTAGGGAGAAGGGATCTTTGCGGCGCTCAACATTTCGACGCAACGATCACACAATCCTTGCTTGTCCGGTTGGTTAGATAGTGACGGCACGTAACGCCAGCAACGCTCGCATTTGAGTCCAGAAGCACGGCCGACTTCAATCCCAATCGTCTCACCCGTCACCGAGCTCTCGTCCGTGGACGTCATTTGCACGGACTCGACCTGTGCTTGCGCGATTAACAGGGTTGGAAGCTCGTCTCGGTATCGTTCAAGCAGGGCGAGTGTATCACCGCTTGCTCGAAGTTGAACACATGCTTCAAGAGAGGTGCCGACCGTCTTGTTCTTACGCAGGATCTCTATCTTGGCATTTACCGCCTCGCGAATTCTAACTAAACGTTCCCACCGTTCGACCAACTCAGAATCAATGAGTTCGTCGAGCCCAGACGGAAAATCAGCAAGATGTACGGAAACCTCTCTGGAACCCGGTAGCACTCTCCAGAGTTCGTCTGCCGTCACGGGTAATATCGGAGCGATGAGCTGCGTCAAACCATCGGCAATCCGAAAGATCGCAGTCTGCGTAGACCGGCGTGCTGGATGTGCCGGTGCGAATGTATACAGCCGGTCCTTTACGATATCGATGTAGAGGGCACTCAACTCAACGGTGACAAATCTATTAAGTGTTTGAAAAATTTGCTGAAAATCGTACCTATCGTAAGCAGTGATGACTCGCGTTGCATTGTCGGCGTAGCGCGCGAGCACGAATCTGTCAAGCTCCTCTAATTGGTCGGGTGGCACAGCATCCTCAATCGGCTCAAAATCATGAAGGTTGGCGACCAGAATGCGTAATGTGTTACGAATTTTTCGGTAAGCCTCGATGACTCGTGCCAAGATCTCTTTACCGATTCTAACGTCTTCTCGGTAGTCGACCATCGCGACCCACAGCCGTAGGATCTCCGCACCGCTTTCTTCGATGACGGTCTGTGGAGCGATGTCGTTGCCTAGAGACTTCGACATCTTTCGGCCTGATTCATCGACGACGAATCCGTGTGTGATGACCTGACGGTAGGGCGCTTTTCCTCGTGTGCCTTGTCCAACTAGAAGGGAACTGTGGAACCATCCACGATATTGGTCGCTTCCTTCGAGGTAGATCTCGGCTGGCCACCCGAGCTGGCGGTCCTCCAGGACCGCCTCGTGGCTGGAGCCAGAATCGAACCAAACATCCAAGATGTCCTGTTCGCGTTTGAATTCATTACCACCACAGGTGTCACACTTATGTTTCGGTGGAACGAATTCCGATAGGTCTCGTTCATACCAGGCGTCTGCTCCAAAGGCTTCAAACACTTTGGCCGCGTGCTCGGTCAGGGCTGTCGTTAGCGCAGCGTCACCACACTTCGTGCAGTACAACGCAGGAATTGGTACACCCCACGACCTCTGGCGGGAAATACACCAGTCGGGACGATATTCCAGCATGTTGTGAATGCGTTCTTGACCCCACGGGGGGAACCACTGAACCTCTTGAATAGCATTCAATGCACCTTGCCGTAGTCCCGCTGCTTCCATTGCAATAAACCATTGCCAGGTTGCGAGGAAAATGACGGGGTGCCGACAGCGCCAGCAGTGGGGATAGGAATGTTCCAATTGAGCTCTATGCCATAGTCGTCCAGCATCGGCTAAAGCCTCTTCGATTTTCGGATTCGCGTCGAAGACACGCATGCCAGAGAAGGTTTTAACCGTGCTGTCGAATTTTCCATCGGGGCCAACCGGGGCGTATGTCTCTAGACCGTACTTCACACCTGTGTTGAAGTCGTCAGCACCGTGACCAGGCGCCGTGTGTACGACCCCGGTACCCTGCTCAAGCGTTACGTAATTGCCTAGAACGCCGACCGATACTCGATCGTAGAGTGGATGCTTGAAGCGTAAGCCCTCGAGCTCGGCACCCTTAACGACAGCGAGGCGTTCGCCTAGGTGGCGTCCTATTTCAGTTTCGATACGTTCCGCGATTGCATCAGCGACGACGACAATAGTGGGAGAGTCACCGCTATCCGGAGAATAGAACCCATAGTCGAGATCAGGATGAAATGCGATCGCCAGGTTGGACGGGATGGTCCATGGTGTTGTGGTCCAGATGAGAGCGGAAACGGGCCGCTCCCCAAGGGCTTTTTGCTTGGCGGCAAGTTCCTCAATGGACTCCTTTGCCATCTTGAACTCTACGTAGATCGAAGGTGAGTTATGAGGTGCGTAATCGACCTCCGCTTCTGCCAGCGCTGTTTGGCAATGAATGCACCAATGCACTGGTTTCTTACCTCGATACACCATACCTTGCTCGACGAATTTACCCAGTGCCCGGACGATTGCGGCTTGGTAGCGAAAAGCCATGGTCAGGTAGGGTTCCGACCAAGTTCCGAGTACACCCAGGCGCTTGAAGTCTTCACGCTGCACGCCAACGTAGGTTTCAGCGTAAGTCCTGTATGCTCGGCGGAGATCGGCTTTACTTAGATCGCGTTTTCTTGAGCCAAGCTCACGGTCTACCTTGAGTTCAATTGGGAGTCCGTGACAATCCCAGCCGGGCACGTATGGGCTGTCGAACCCAGACATTGTTTTGGCCCGTACGACAAAATCCTTAAGGATCTTGTTGAGTGCTGTGCCGATGTGAATGCGCCCGTTAGCGTAAGGTGGACCGTCGTGCAGAACGCATTTAGGTGCTCCAGCACGGTGAGCACGAATTTGCTCGTAGAGTCCGGTCTCTTCCCAGCGCGCAATCGCTTCGGGCTCAGCCTTCTGCAGGCTTGCCTTCATAGGGAACTCGGTGCGTGGGAGGTTGAGGGTTGATTTCCAGTCGGCCATGAAACGTTGTCAGTTGCTAGGTTCGTGCTAGGCTACCTCCGGAGCGCCTCGCTGCCCCCTAGTTTGCCTGATCATTGTAGTGCAATTTAGCGAGACAACACGGAGCCGAACCCAGACTCCTGGCGAATTAATATAACGCCGACGTGGTCGATCTTTGTGTTGAGGTGGCTGTTCCGTCCATTCGTGCGACAATGTTTGACAACGGATGTAGCGTGCCTTGGCTTCGTCGACCCACACGATACGGATGTTGAAGGCGCCAACTTTCCACGATGTTGAGTCAGCCCTTCCGATTTCGCGATCTCCATACGCTGGATGAACTAAAGCGTGTGGTCGAACTTGAGACGATTGTCTGGGAGTACACAGATCTCCAGGATGTAGTTCCAGTACCGATTCTAGCGATCAACGTGAAGCGTGGTGGGATCCTGATAGGCGCATTCGATGAGTCCGAGGCGATGGTGGGATTCGCTTACTCGCTACCGGGCTTGAAATCTGGTCACCTGATTCAATGGTCACACATGCTCGGAGTGTTAGAGGCGCACCGCAATACTGGCCTCGGCCGGTTGCTTAAGCTGGAGCAGCGGAAGCGAGCGCTCGAGATGGATATTAAAGTGATCGAATGGACTTTCGACCCGATGCAGTCGATGAACGCGCACTTTAATCTAACGAAACTTGGTGCTGTGATAATCGAGTACGAAGAAAATATTTATGGTGAGTCAAGTAGCTCGCTCCACCGAGGAACCCCGACAGACCGTTTTGTAGCAGGGTGGAATCTGGAATCATCCCGCGTTCTTACTCGAATCGCTGGGACTACAGATGACATACCCATTGCCAGCGAGCTGCCGTTGATTAACGAAACCAACGTTGAGGATGTTTGGCTTACTTTCAAATCTTGGGATTCGAAACTTACACAACCTCGTCTTCGGGTTGAGATTCCGACTGGTTTTGGGGAAATGCAGCGCTCGTCACCCGACAGGGCTCGCGATTGGCGCACTGCCAGCCGCGACATGTTCACCACTTATATGGCTCGTGGCTACCAGGTAGTTGAATTCGTCTTCGACCGTGCGGCTGGGCGCGGTTGGTACTTCCTAGAACGGTGATGGTTCGAAGGGACTCGATTGTTATCCGGGCGGCCAGGTGAGAGCGCGTCCGCCAAGCAGGTGCAGGTGGATGTGAAAGACGGTTTGCCCCGCCCCACGGTTGCAATTAAAGACGGTACGATACCCACTGTCCGCGATACCTCGTTCCTTGGCGATAGCAGCGGAACGCCAGATCATTTCACCAACGAGTTCCTTGTCGCTAGGAGTGAGGTCATTAAGAGTTTCCACATGCTGGCGTGGCACGATTAGTACGTGTGTCGGCGCTCGCGGGCTGATGTCCTCAAATGCCACAAGTGTCTCATCTTCGTACACAATTGTGGCCGACACCTCGCCTTTGACAATTCGGCAAAACAGACAGTCACTCATCGGTTATTCCGATACGTTGCCACGCCAACGCGGGGCAACCCTTGAATGTCGTGGACGACTTGTATATCGGTTAGATGAGTAGCGTTGGCAATCTGCCTAAACACCGCTTCTTGATCGCACCCGAACTCAACTATAAGTGAACCGTTATTGACGAGTTTGAGGCTAGCTTTCTCGATAAGCGCACGCAGTGTCTCAGTACCGCCGGCTCCGCCGTTCAGCGCAAGGTGCGGTTCGTGGTCTCGCACCTCCGGTGCTAGGTGCTGCATTGCCTGGGCCGTTACGTAGGGCGGATTTGACACGATTAGGTCAAGGGGTCCGGAAAGACCTGCTAACTGCGGGCCGTGCCGTAACTCGATCCGATCCGAGACGCCATGACGTTTGGCATTGGCCTGAGCAACGGCCAGTGCCGGTTGGGAGATGTCCGTTGCGACGATCGTCATATTAGGAAATTCAATGGCAAGTACGACGGCGATACAGCCCGACCCGGTACCCACGTCGACGAGCACACCGTTTATTGATCGATCAGGTCTAAGTTGTAGGACGGTTTCGATAAGGAGCTCTGTTTCAGGTCTAGGAATTAAAGTGTCTGGTGTTACAGCGAATTCCAAGCCCCAGAACTCGCGCTTACCCGTTAGATAGGCCACTGGTTCTCGCCGCGCGCGCCGCGCAATCAGAGAAATGTACTCTTTGTCGAATGCCCGGGTGATTTTCTGGTGGCGTTCGGTGAAATAGGTCGCACGGTCCCACCCGAGAAGGTGGCGTGCAAGGACCTCCGCATCGAGGCCGGCTTCTTCCGGACGGATTCCCGACTCGATCAGTCTTGTGCAAGCGGCATTCACCAGAGAGAGGATACTCACGGTTTGAGGGATACCTCTTGGACTTGTTTAAGCTCTTCGGATTGGAAATGGGTCACAACCTGCTCAATCAAATCTGATAAATCACCGTTCAACACTTCAGTAAGCTGGTGCGTCGTGAAGTTAATACGGTGATCCGTGATTCGGTTTTGCGGGAAGTTGTATGTGCGGATTTTTTCTGAGCGTTCGCCAGTACCGACTTGACTGCGTCGGTCTTGGGCAATGGCATCCTGTTGTTTTTGAAGCTCGAGCTCGTAGAGTCGTGAACGAAGAACCTTCATTGCCTTCGCCTTGTTCTTGATCTGTGATTTTTCGTCCTGCTGCGATACCACAATTCCCGTCGGTAGGTGGGTCACACGCACGGCTGAATACGTGGTGTTAACACTTTGTCCTCCCGGGCCGCTTGAACAGAATGTGTCGATCCGAATTTCCTTCGGGTCGATTTGAATATCGACATCTTCGGCTTCAGGAAGTACGGCGACAGTCGCCGTTGATGTATGAATCCGGCCGCTTGCTTCAGTTGTTGGTACGCGCTGAACCCGGTGCACGCCACTTTCGTACTTTAGTCGGCTATACACTCGGCGTCCCTCAATAATCGCGATAACTTCTTTAATGCCGCCTATACCGGTCTCGTTAATCGAAAGCATGTCGATCCGCCATCCTTGGCGCTCGGCAAATCGACTGTACATCCGGAAGAGATCGGCTCCAAAAATACCGGCCTCGTTTCCACCTGTGCCTGCCCGAATTTCCAGAATCACGTTTTTTTCATCGTTAGGGTCCTTGGGAACGAGGAGCAATTTAATGTCGGCGAGTAAGGTGTCCTCACGTTCGCGCAGGACGTGAAGCTCCTGCTCTGCGAGGTCGTGCATCTCGCCGTCAGTCGAATTTAGGAGTTCTCGAGCCTGTTCGATTTCGGCCAAGATACCTTTGTAGTCGCGAAACTTTTCGACTAACGGCTGAATGTCAGCGAGTGCTTTGGCATGTTTACGATACTGCGCGGAATCAGATTCAGCACTCAAATTGCTGATGCTCTGCATCAGTTCGTCGTACCGTGTTTCAATCGCAGTCAGTTTTTCGAACATAGCCGGACCCAGTGTCAGCCGGGAAATTCTCCACCCGAGACAGGAGGAAGGAAGGCCACCTCATCGCCATCATCGAGTACCGTTTCCATTTTTGCGTATTCAGCATTCACCGCCGTTGATATCGACCCTGTGTAGGTACTGATGTCAGGAAACTCCTCCACTAGATCGTCCCATATCCTTTGTGCAGTTGTGCCAGTTGGTACGTCGCGGTTCAGCTCAGCCACGCCGACAATGTCGCGAAGGCGGGCGAACACGCGAATGTTCACACGCATGCCCGTCGGAACGCTTCCTCGCGTGCTGCTGCGTCATCAGGATCGGTTGTGGCACCCTCGATCCACACGTCACCGTCTTTGAAGAACTCTCGTTTCCAAATCGGTGCGATCTGTTTCACTCGTTCGATCGCGTATCGACTGGCCGCGAATGCATCGGCGCGATGTGGCGCCGCCACGACGATCGCCACGCTAACTTCGCCGATGGTTAGGACTCCGATACGATGGTGTAGAGCAAGTTGAGCGGTTGGCCATCGTTCGACAATTTCGTTGTCGATTCGTTTGAAAGCGCGCAGCGCTAATGGTTCGTAGGCCTCGTATTTCAACTTGACGACGCGGCGTCCAAGATTGGACTCACGCACTAGTCCGAGAAATGAGGCCACTGCACCAGTACCCTCCGAACCGTCGCTTATTGGAGCATCATGGACGCACCTGATCAGGGCATCGAGATTTAATCGCTCCGTTGTCACCGCGAGTCGAGCAAGACCCATCATGGGAAGTATAGCAGTCGGGAAACCAAGGCCTCTTGTCCTTGATTTCGAACGCATCTCCTAGCGGTAAACTCACCCGAGTCTCACTGCTAGCACTTCCAAAAGTGGCCGAGAGGTCCGTGTCCGCTTCCAAATGGTAGCCCGTGGCGAATCGCCTGCGCGACGTAGTGTTTGGCGCCCGAGATGGCGTCCGGCGTCGGGAGTCCCAGTGCCAAGTTAGCTGCCACGGCTGCGGCAAATGTACACCCAGTGCCGTGTGTTTGACGGGAGGGGAGGCGTGGGCCACTCAACTCTAGGTACTCGTGACCGTCGTAGACAAGGTCGACCGCATCTGCTGTTGGGATGTGTCCGCCCTTGATCACGACCGTTCCCGGTCCAAGATCGTAGATACGCCGGGCAGCTTCTCTGGCCGATCCAAGCGAGTCGATCTCAATCTTGGCCAGCACTTCCGCTTCCATAGCGTTTGGGGTTACAACAGAAGCGTGAGGTAAGAGCATTCGGCGAACAGCGTCAATAGCTTCTTCGGCCAACAAGCGTGCACCGCTTTTAGCAACCATCACGGGGTCCACAACGATGTGGGGTGTAGGCAGCGATGGTAATAGTGTCGCAACCCTTTCCACGATTTCTGGTGTTGCCAACATGCCAGTCTTTACAGCATCCACGCCAATGTCATCAGCAACGACATTAACCTGCGCGACAATCAATTCTACTGAAAGATTCTCAACCGCTTCGACGCCGAGAGTATTCTGAGCGGTAACGGCTGTAATAGCGCACGTCCCGTATACGCCGTGTGCAGCAAAGGTCTTCAGATCGGCTTGGATACCCGCACCGCCACCCGAGTCGCTTCCCGCAATTGTCAGTGCTGTCTTCATCGGCTAAGATGTCGCTATGTCAAGGATAGAGGGTTTGCGCACTCTTGGAGTCCCTTCGGCGTCTCTGCCTCTAGTATTGCACTGGACCCGTTCCAGCGAGTACGGCCAGCTGGTTAGGACGTTGGCGGTGCTATTTTTCGCTGCACTGATTGCATCGGCGGCCCAGATAAGCATCCCATTGCCATTGACGCCAGTCCCTCTGACGCTTCAACCAACAATTGTACTGCTAAGCGCCGCTGTATTGGGTGCCCGTTTGGGTGCGACCTGTCTCGTGCTTTATCTCGCAGCCGGTGTTGTCGGTTTCCAGGTATTTACTTGGTCGCCTTGGCTACCGCTAGGTGTTGGTCGCCTCCTTGGACCGACCGGTGGGTACTTACTGGCCTATCCGATCGCGGCCTATCTAGTCGGCTGGCTCGTTCAGCGCGGAATGGATCGACGATACATTACCTCTGTTGGAGCGATGCTGGCCGGGCTCGCTGTAATCTATCTTGGCGGTTTTGCTTGGCTGCTGGTGTTTACCTCACCGGAATGGAGCACGCAGGCGGCGGCCAAACTCGGTGTCTATCCCTTCCTACTGGCTGACGCGGTTAAACTTTGTCTTGCCGCGGCCCTACTTCCTAGTTTTAGGCGATTCACGACTGGCCGTTAGCACCATTTTTTGCGGTTTCGATTTCTGGTCTTTGGTTCCTAGAATAGTAACCAAAGACGGAACTTGCCGTCAGTATGGCCTATTATAGTTAGGTATGTTGTCGCAATTATTCGAGAGCGTTCTCGATTTAATCGTGCAGACGTCGACCAATCTTCCACCAGACGTCCGCGCAGCCATGTCGCATACCGTGGGTTCTGAATCTTCTGGCAGCCGGTCTTCTCAAGCGCTCGACATCATTTCACTGAACATCGATCAGGCCTCCGACTGTGAGGGGGCGATCTGTCAAGACACCGGGATGCCAACGTTCGAAATTCAAACGCCTGTCGACGTCAATCAGATTGTAATGCACCGGGAGATCCATCGGGCCGTTGTGGAAGCGACTGAGCAGGGCAAGCTTCGACCGAATTCAGTCGACTCAATCACGGGCAAGAATTCTGGTGACAACCTCGGACCTGGGACGCCGATCATCCACTTTAATCAATGGGAGCGCGACGAGATTGAGATCCGATTGTTACTGAAGGGTGGCGGTTGTGAGAACATGAACGCCCAGTATGCCTTGCCGGCCGAGCTGACGCACTTGGGTCGTGCCGATCGGACACTCGAGGGCGTCCGAAAGTGTATTCTACATGCCGTATGGCAGGCTCAAGGTAGGGGCTGTAGTCCTGGTGCAGTCGGAGTGTGTGTTGGCGGCGACCGAACGTCGGGCTACTCCCATGCTAAGGCNCAGCTNTTTAGATTGCTGGACGACGTTAATCCCGACTCTCGTCTNGCGGNCCTCGAGCGNTCTGTNATGGCTACGGTTAATGGGCTCGGTGTGGGCACGATGGGGTTTGGGGGTGACGTGTCGCTTATTGGGTGCAAGATTGCTGCACTCAATCGGCTTCCCGCGAGTTTCTTTGTATCCGTTGCGTATGATTGTTGGGCCTTCCGTCGGCTAGGAGTCGTGCTTGATAAGGAATCTGGAGCGATCCGCCGCTGGCTTTATCGTGACCCTACGATGCCAGTAATGCGAATGACCGCGGTTACCGACACCGGGTTCTCGAAAACTGGGCAGGAAGTAGTGCTAATGGCGCCGATTGATGAAGCTACGATCAGGAAACTTCGCGTTGGCGATGTTGTGTTGGTTTCTGGCCGTGTCTATACGGGGCGTGATGCTGTTCACACGTATCTAATGGAGCACAAGTCTCCGGTCGATCTCCGGGGTGGCGTTCTTTATCACTGCGGCCCCGTCGTTGTACGCGAAGGTGAAGGGTGGCGTATTACAGCCGCGGGACCAACGACCAGTATCCGTGAGGAGCCATACCAGGGAGAGGTTTTGAAGCGCCATGGAATTCGGGTGGTGATTGGAAAAGGGGGCATGGGAGCTGAGACACTTGCAGCACTTCAAGAGACTGGCGCGGTCTATCTAAATGCCATTGGTGGCGCTGCCCAGTTCTACGCACGCGCGATTGAGCGGGTCGACGGTGTATCCCTTCTGGACTTCGGTACCCCCGAAGCGATGTGGCATCTGCAGGTGCACGACTTTCCAGCCATCGTGACGATGGATGCGCATGGTGCTAGTCTTCACCGTGAAGTTGAAAAAGACTCCGGTGAACGACTGGCAACTATGTGACTACGTCTCTCTCTTTAGTTCGTTATAGGACCGCCGGCACAACCAGCATCATTTGATTCCCCTAGAGGTGCTTCAGGAAGCGGCGGACGTACGAGATTTCGTTCCATGGCTCGTACATCGCCAGCCGTCGTCGCGAGATCCTCAATTGGTAGAAGGATGGACGGAATCGCCTCGTTCACTTCGATAACCTTTAGGTAACCGCAGCACACCTCACAGAATAAAAGCTGTAGTGAAGGTTGACCTGGTGTTGGCNGTTCATGCTGAATCTCTGGTGANAAGCAGTATGGGCATGCGNGTTCTTGGAGCTTCCATCCGGCACCGCAGAAGGAACACCTCAGAGTGANATCGCNCTCCCGGCATTCGCCGAGGGCAGGCCAGGAGCCACATATGAGGCATGTTCCATGGNCCCAAGCATTAATAGCCTTACNGNCCTTAGGNTCNATGCCGTCATTGGTNAGGATTNCTCTCTGGAACTCATGAGCAATGGGTCCAACAGTCAGTTCGGCAACTAACCACAGAAGATCCGGCGCTAAGCCAGGGTGGATGGCACCCGTTCGGATATCGTTTTGGCGGCGAGTTAGTGATGCGTTCAGGAGCGAGGTTGNGCTGAGCCGCTGTTCTTGAATCGCGTGGTCGACATGTCGGGCCGCGTCGCCTGCGCCGCCGATCGCCAGAATGTTACATAGGTCGCATAACCCGGGTTCGAGGATTTCTGTTGGTAGATCAACACGGTGTTCATGTAGTAGGGCACGCGACATGCTAAGCGTAGTTACTATCACTGTCGTTTCAATGTCAGGTGGTGTCCAATTTGATTGCTCGAGTGCTTCGGTTAACCCAGCAATTCGTCGGACGAGAGATCGCTGAAGTGTGACAGCTGCTGCTAACTCAGGGGTGTCAGCCTCGATCTGGCACCATCGTGCTTCGGCGCGTTGCAGTGAGTCTTCTAAGTTGAAATCCTTACGGGTCATCTGAGTAAGTATGTCGTAGTCGCACGCGTGACATCTTATCGTGGTCTCGGAGTATGACGCGTCGATCTAATTACTGACAGGTTCTTGTCGGTCGAGGATTAAACGGTTCTGTGTATCCTAGCGGAGCTTGCCGGGCTTTCNNTTATAAAGNTATAATNAACTCTGNNCAANGGAGANTNCGCGCATATGAGTGGACTTATTAACGTGACTCCGACTGCGGCTACCAAGATTCAGGCGCTTCTTAGCGAGGAAGACAAGCAGCTGGCAGGACTTCGTGTTTTCGTGCAGGGTGGTGGATGCTCAGGGTTTCAGTACGGCTTGATGATTGAGGAGGGCGAGGGCGACGCGGAATCCGATCGCGTGTTCGAGTCAAATGGGGTCAAGCTGTTCGTTGATCCGATCAGTATCCGATACCTCACAGGTGCCGAAGTAGACTTCGTCGATAATCTNACAGGCGGTGGATTCACCATTAAGAATCCGAACGCCAAGTCCACCTGTGGTTGTGGTTCGTCGTTCGGTGTTTAAGTTTCAGCTGTCGATTAGTTTCGGACCACGCGTCTGTTAGTCCGGCTACGGCCGTGGTTGTACTGAGAAAGTCATTGTGATTCCGTGACGATGGAACAGCCGGCTGCCTACGTAGACCGTCTCCGCCCTGCTGGTGGGAAGCGTTCGGGTAAGCGCGATCTGATCGTCGATGTGTTCCTCCGTCAGGAGGGTCACCTAAGCGCTGATGACCTGGCCAGTCTCGTTAAGAAGGAAGACAATAAAATTGGTCGGGCCACCGTGTACCGGGCGCTCCAGTGGATGGTGGCTGCTGGGATCGCACGCAAGGTCGATTTCGGCGAAGGCCATTTTCGATTCGAGCACTCGTATCGACATCCGCGACACTTCCACTTGCTATGCAAGGCTTGTGGGCGCTCATCTGAGTTCCTCAGTTCAGATATTGAGTTATTGATTGAAGAAATCGCTTCAGTCCAGCGGTTCACAACCAGTCAAAACGTGTTGCAGGTGTACGGTACGTGCGACGCGTGCAAGACAGGGNGTAAATCNGTAGANANTGTNGCGACAACGGAGTTGCTATTCGCGCGTGACGCCCTTCGTATNGCTATTGCGACTGAGCGGAGTGGACTNGCGTTCTATTTGAAGGCTTCGAGCATTACCAATGACAGGAACGGGCGCAAGGTGTTTCANAAATTGGCCGAGGAAGAGCGCGAGCACNTGGNANGCCTAGAGNAACGATATANGGAGATACTCGCCCAAGATCCGCAGTTAGAGGTTCGACCTACGTTCTTGTTCTTTAAGGGAGCAGCGGATGGTCTGTTCACGGTAGGCACCGAAGAGCTACTAAAAGGTGTCGATGCGAAACAAGCGTTCATGATTGGTATTAAGTGTGAGCGTGGATCACACCGCTTCTTTAAGCGGTACGGTGAGCGTTTCGAAGACTCTGAAGGTAAACAGATTTTCTTGGATTTTGCCGACGACGAACGTGAGCATCTTGAGTTGCTGATTCGTGAATCCCGCGCCTTATTTAAGCGATCACCACGAAAACGGCCAAATGCTAAGCGCTCCTCCCGTTCAACCCGCCGTGCGAGTGCTTAATACTGGTAACATCGGCCTGAGAAGTCTACCTCGAGTCCGGAATCGAGAGTCGTGATCGACCTTCACCTACACACCACAGCGTCTGACGGTGCTTACTCGCCCGAAGAGTTGTTGTTACTGGCGTCGTCTGTTGGTGTACGGACTCTTAGTATTACGGACCACGATACGATGGCTGCCGTTCCGAAGGCATCAGCACTTGCGGACTCCTTCGGAGTGGAGTTGCTAGCAGGCATCGAAATTACGGCAGTGTGCGACGGCCATGATATTCACATTCTGGGCTACTTTCTGACGGTTCGTCCCACGGGACTTGACACCTTTCTTGCTGCCCAACGGCGGCACCGAACTGACCGTTTACGGGAGATGGCCAATCGACTGACAGTTTTAGGCGTTGGTGTGGACATCGATCGATTGCTGGCCGAACGTGCCGCTGCCGGTCGATCGCCGGGGCGTCCGCATTTGGCTGAAGCCTTGGTAGCTGCGAGGCACGCCACATCTGTTCAGGAGGCCTTTGAACGTTGGCTTGGTGATGGTCGCGCTGCGTGGGTGCCACGGCACGGACCTTCACCTGAGCAGGTGATAGAGACTATTTCGCGGGCTGGTGGTGTCGCTTCACTGGCCCATCCTGGCCTAACTGGTAATCGTCGGCTGGTGAGCCGCTTAGCTGAGGTGGGGCTGGAAGCTGTGGAGGTGTACCATGGTCAACACGATCTGGTAACCAAGAAGCGACTTCTCAAACAAGCACGTAGCTTGGGGTTGGCAGTCACTGGAGGGTCGGATTTTCATAGTGATGCTGATCATCGCTCTAGTCATTTGGGACGGGTCGGTCTTCCAGTGATGGAGCTTCAGGGTTTGCGCGATCGGTTGACGCGTGCCGATCGCCGTATCGAGACCGACCAAAGCGATTCTGAGTAGCGGCGACTTTAAGAATAAACGAATGCCATCAGCGCTCCTAACGGCTACCACGCTCTCTGTTCTTGGCTTGGCTGCGAGTGTTGTCTTGGGTCAGTTTGCGGCAACCTCACAAGAGGTGATCCAGCACGTGTCGCTAGCCGTATTTGTAACAATGATGACACTGCTCTCTCATTCGATGCTCATGTTTTATTTAATCGGGAAGGGCAAGGCGGTTCGAGAAGCAGTCACAGAGGCGAGTTTGTCAGCAGACTTCGTCGTCGAAATCTCGCGTGCACGCAAACCGGTTTTCTCAGTTGGCATGCCTGCAATACTTCTGACAATCGTAGCCGCGGTAATAGGGGCCGGTGTTGATACTGGGGCCATACCCAGTTGGTTTCATGGGCTGTTCGGATACTGCGCCGTATTGAGTAACGTCATGTTGCTCCGTGCCGAATATATTGCGTTGGCCGCAAGTACACGCACTGTTGCCAAGGTGAATCGCCTATTAAGTGTCTGAAGTTCTAGGACCGCTCTAATCCTGGCGATCTGTATCGCCGATGTCGGCCAGTAACAACGCGGACGTCGAAGACGCCCGCGCTCTTTTTCACGATAGAAGGTCAACCGAGTTGGGGTGGCCGCCGACTCGGTGCGTTCAACCTGAAGTTACTCGACTGTGAAAGAGACCATAGCGTTCAAGCCTTCAATCGTCCGATGCTCCCCATCGCCGATTTGTAGGCAAACACGATGAGGGCCGGGTTCAAATTGCATGTCAATCATGAATGAACCAGTGCCAAAATGTACCCACGGATCCGCCTGTGGAATCACCTCGCCAGCTGGGAGACAGTCGGTGTCAATACCAATGTGGTGGTGTCCAAAACCCTGGCGGATTGTAGGTGGATCGGTCACCGGCTCAATCACGAAGTTTTCAGCCCCAAACATCAAATGCACAGGGCTGCTAACCGTGGCACCCTCTTCCGGGGCAAGGAAGGAGACGCGCGGTGACGTATCCATCGGTGATTCTTCGACTGCCGGTTCTTCGACAACGGTGTCAGGCTCCTGGGCCGTCTCCTCGCCGCCGCCGCATGCGGTCGTGGTGATCGCTCCACCTGCTATCAACATAACTAGAACGAAACGGGTCGAACTGCATAACACTTCTGTGTACTCATTACGATGCATTGCCACTCTCCTCGGCGATCAAACCACACCATGGCGCCTATGTTCGAAAGGAGCCGTCCACGCGATGCCCACCTCAGTGCCGCTTCAGCCTTATAAAAAGAGATGTGGGTCAGGATTAACAGGGGACCACTATATAGCAAGGCCATATTGAACCGGTTGAAATGGCGGAAGCGCCTGGGAGTCGAACCCAGCCCCCCTGCTGAGCAGGGAGCGACCGATTTTGAAGACCGGGAGGGCCACCGGGCCCCGTTCGCTTCCAGGGACGCCCAGGCGGGTTACGCCCGGTGTATTCGGATAGAGGCCACACTCAAAACACTCGGAGCGGGGGGAGCGAAGCGCACTGGCTCGTGCGGGAACGGGAATTCTGACTAGCTCTCGATGAGTTGGACCTCGCCAGCGCGGGGACCCTTGGCAGATTCTTCTACAACGAACTCCACACGTTGGCCCTCACGGAGCAATTCGAACACAGCACCTCGCACCGCACTACGGTGGAAGAAGTGTTCGATTCCACCCTCATCGCGGATGAAACCAAAGCCTTTGTCAATGAGGAGTCTCGCAATCGTGCCGCTTGACATACCCTTATTCCTCCGATCTTCCCTCGGCCAAACTTCCGGCCTTTCCAACAACTTCAAAGCCGGATTGCGCTGTCTTGGTGTCACGATTCACCCGACACCAGGGTCGGCGCAAAGAGCGCCAAGTGTGGTGCATTCCTAGAAGGAAGTCAAGCTAACGGCAGACTTTACCGGCATTCGAGACATCATGGTTGGACGGTGGTGACGACTTCTGACTACCCGATCATAAATTAGCGCTCTATAATTCGAGAAAGCCCATATCTATCCAGAGATTGGCGCTGTTCTAGGAGTAGCCGGCTTTGGAGGTGGGTAGGTGGTCCAAAAGTGTCGGCCACACCGTGAGCAGACCCAAAACTGCTGCGGCTTCCACTCCGCACCAGGGGAGGGGTCAGCCATGTCCATCTGGGTACCGCACCGCTGGCATCTAATTTGGATGGAAACATCAGGCATGCCAAGATTCTAACACGATGGCTCACGCCAACGACCTACGCCCAAGGACTGCTAGACTGGTAATAGTGTCTGCCCTTGGTTTACTAGAGGCCTCGTCATGATCCCTGGTGTGATCCTAGCAGGTGGTGCGTCATCCAGGATGGGGCGCGCCAAAGCTCTACTGCCTACTGCCAACGAAGGTCAGACTTTTCTTTCCCAGCTCGTGAGAACACTTTGGGCCGGTGGCGTGGATGACGTTGTGGTCGTGGTTTCGTCAACGTCTGGAGATGTTGAGCGTGTACTCTCCAAGGAGTCGCTAAGTTGTCGCCTTGTCGTAAATCATCAGCCCGAGCGTGGCCAGATTTCGTCAGTGCTTACTGCATTAGCCGCAATCGACAGACCTGGAGTGACAGGCATGCTGGTCACCCTAGTCGACGTTCCGTTAGTGAGTCCGGAGACGATAAGCCGTATCCTTGCAGCGTTTCGCACCCGACACGGGCCGGTTGTACGACCAGCCTCCGGCGCTAAGCACGGTCACCCTGTGGTGTTTGGTCGGGAGGTGTTCGACGATCTGCGACAGGCCGATCAATCTGTCGGGCTCAAATCCGTCATCCGTGCTCATGAGGCGGCCATTATCAACGTTCCCATCGATGACCCAGGTGCATTCATCGATATTGATGACCCCGAAGATTACGTGCGATTTATCGGCCCTTGGCCATTTAGCAAGTCGTTGCGTTGATTGGGACTGTTACGGTCAGATAAGATGTACGCCTGCCGCGCGGCAGTTTGGGGCCAGTGGCGCAGTTGGGAGCGCGCGTGAATGGCATTCACGAGGTCACGGGTTCGACCCCCGTCTGGTCCACCATTTTTCCCTTCCTTTGACAATCGGTCTCAACCGAAGAGTCTTTCGACGTGTATCCTGCAGCTTTTCGGTTTCCGTCTAGTGATAAGCGACTCAGTACTCCGAGAACATCCGACGAATTTCTGTAACATCGCTGGTTCTCGTCAAGGCCAACATCAGCAGAATGCGAGCCTTGAGTGGGGCTAGGTCTTGTGCGGCGATTCGATGAGCGATGCCCAGTCGGCGGCTTTCTGGCATGCCTTGTTCGAGTGGCGGTAGTTGGCGTGGTATGACGCGCCCGCTCCCGCTACGTGTGCTCATGACGGTGAATACACCTCGTTTGTGCGCGTAGGCCATTGCTTCGTTTTGGGTACCGCTCGTCGCACCAGCGCCGGCTGCTGCGACTACGATGCCATGAGCTCCGGCATCGACGACCGACTCGATCAAGTCCCCGGAAGCGCCCTGGTAGACCAAAATTACGTCAACGCGAGGCAATTCCGTGACGCCAGCCAGATCAAATTCGCTCCGGTAAGTGTGACGGCGCAACATGTTACGGTAGTAAACGACACCATCGCGGTCCACGAGGCCAAGGACTCCATAACCTCTTGTTGCGAATGTGTGTAGACGCAGAGAGTCGGTCTTGGTCACCTCTCGGGCTGAATTGATTTCCCCATTGAGCACGACGAGGGCACCTTTACCACGAGATTGAGGTGCGGCCGCTACACGAAACGCCTGCTGCAGGTTCGCCGCGCCCTCATATCCGAGCGTACTTGGATTGCGCATCGCGCCCACCACGACGACGGGACGTTCACTTCTGACCGTCAGATGCAAGAAATAAGCTGTTTCTTCAAGCGTGTCGGTTCCGCTCGTGACGACAACGCCAGCCAATCCTGGGTCCTCGGCAAGGACGTGGTTCACGCGCCGCGAGAGTTGTAGCCATTGGTTCAGTGTTAGCCGGGAACTTGAGACATTAGCGAACTGTTCCGCCTCGACCTGCGCGTAGTTGGTCAGGTTCGGAACGAGCTCAATAAGTTCTTTAGCCGTTAGGCGGCCACCCTCCCGATTCGAAATCGTTCCGCCAGTGGCGATCAAACGCACGCGGGCCGAAGCCATTTCTTGTGCCGCTATGGAGGTTCCAGTCAGTAGAACTACGACAAGAACCAGAATGAAAGCCTGGACAACACGCCCCATGGACTCTCCCTTCGATGTCCCGCCAAGCAAGCGGCCTAGGCCTTGGGACCGGATTTATACTGACTTCTGCGCTTTACGATGAGCAAGTGTCAACCAGTTGGTCAGCTGCTGCGCCGCCTCATCTGGCGTGTCGCCATAGAATGGCATAAGTGCCGACGCGCCAGCCCGCACGCCACCGAGTCTGGCGCACCAAGTCGTCCGACTGACTAGAGACACCTCAATCTCATATTCGCGTCCGTTGATGACTTCTTCGAAGCGTTGAACGATCACGGTGATGAATAAAGAGTTATCAATTGGCCAAATAAGTGAGATGCCGATTCTATTCGTTCACCGATCCTGGTCAAGCGGAAGAAATGTCGAAAGGGTAGTCGTAGGTCGTAATTGGATTGCATTGCGCAGAAACAGTAATAACTAAGAAAATGTAATCAGGATATTGTTCACAGGGTATTCACGTTTCTTCCACACTTTTTCAACAGTTGGTGTGACCTCGTCTGAGCTGTGACCTACTTTGTCACCTTGTGGTGGCATTCTTAGTCTGGATTAAGTGTAACCACCTAATAGAAGTGATGGTTCGCCGTTTGGGAAGGAAGCACATAACTTGGGAATAGAGGCGGTCACTCCTCGACGCACCCGCCTTCTTAGGGCGCAGGATCTTCAGTCTTTTCAACGTGCCATCGTTGACACTATCGCGCGCCCAGGTCAGACAGAGCCTGAATCTAGCGCCGTGATCGTGCCTTCCCGGTCCGCCGCTACCCAACTCCGGTACACCATCGAAGCACTGACCAACAGTAGCGAGCAGTTTTCTGCATTACTCACACGCTCTGAGTGGTACGCGTGCTTGCATCAACGCCTCCCGGGCTCACCTCCTGCACTTTCGGACTGTGAGCGAGAATTCCTGCTAGCTGAAGCTGCAAGAGACACTGTTGCCAGTGGTGTTTCGCCGCCATTCATCATTAGGCCAGGTCTGGTTGGGAAAATGCTGGCGTTCTACGATGCGCTCCGTCGGCAGCGGCGAACCTTAGGTGATTTTTCGAGGCTAGCTGTTGGAGAACTGGAGCCCAGTGCACCAATCGATCGTGGTGCGGCACGGATGCTTGACCAGACGAATTTTCTTGTCGACGCCTTTACGGAGTTTGAGGCGCGCGTCACAGCGACGGCTCGACTAGATGAGCACCAACTTCGGGCACGGCTCCTCACGGATGTCTGCCAACCACCGTTTCAACACATCGTTATAACCGTAGGCGAACAACCCGTTTCGACGGATGGTCTCTGGCTCGCCGATTTCGATCTTCTGACCCGGATGCCTCATCTTGAGCAGATTGACGTTGTGGTGACTGAGGAATTGCTCGCGTGTGGTTTCCTTGAGCGAATCCACGAACTCTTGCCTGGCATTAGAGAAGAGCGTGTTGAGACCTCACAAAGTCGTCAGCCGAGTCTGGAAACACCTGTCGATGCGGAGAAGACCTATTTTGTCCACCGTGACCGCGAAGAGGAGCTGTGGGCAATCGCGAGGCGCTTGAAAAAGGATCGTCTCACCGACGCCGCTCAGGAAACCGCAGCTGACGGTGGGGTCGGCGTCGTCTTTCAGCGTCCTTTGCCTTACTTATATCTCGCTGAGCAAATCTTCGGTGGGTCGAAGATTTCTTTCGAGACAGCACACGGATTTCCACTTGCGGCCGAGCCTTATGCGGCGTTCGTTGACCTTGTCCTGGACGTCGTGATCTCCAAGTTCGCTAGGGACGATCTGACCGCGTTGCTAAGATCGCCGCATTTGCCCTTAGCCAGTTGTAATGACGACGGCAAGGTCACTCCGCTGTCGGCGGAGTCCATAAGCGTGCTCAGCCGAAATTTAGAGCAGGCCGGGCACGTTGGGGGGCGAGATGGCTTGAACCAACTCGCCGACTCTTGGCATCAGCGCTCCGATGCCGAAGAACTTCGCCACCCGTTGAATACTGCGTTGGCGATCGTTGATGCCTTGGCTCCACTTGAGATTGTTTCCTCCGCATCCGAGGAATGGCATATTTTGCTCACCTTCCTCAAGAGGGGTGACCCTGTGAATGTTGGGTTGGAGGCTGAACGGGAGCGACAGAGTCGAGTCCGCGAGGCAGTCTACAGCGTCATCGGACAGTTAGAGAAGGCTGCCAAAGTATCCGCCGGTCCTTCGGTAACCCCGAGCGAGTTGAAAGCAAGCTTTCGCCGTCGGATCGAAGCAGAGGTATTCACGCCCCATTACGATCGAGGTGGCGTACGTTTCGTCGATGCCGCAGCGGCCAAGTATGGGCGCTTCCGGGTTCTATGCGTCGTTGGTTTGGTTCATGGCGAATGGGCCACTATGCCTCCGCGTAATGTCTTTTACCCCACGACCATACTTCAGCAACTAGGATGGCCTAGTGACGCACAAGTAACACAAATTGGCCGAGCGGAGTTCAGGGACTTATTATTCTTGCCTACTCGACACGTTAGGCTTTCGACCTTTCAACTGGAGCACGATACGCTTGCTACGCCGGCCACACTTCTCGAGGACGCACCCGAGGTCGAACTTTCATTAAGTCTTGAGCCCCAATTTCAAATCAATCGAGTCAGTGCCACTGATATGTTTGCCGGTGGACCGATTGTACCGTCAGTAGTCTCTGGTGAAGTTAGGCAATGGCTGTTGGCACGGCATTCGACTTGCACTGAGCCGGAGCCGATGCCTGGCGTCATTAGCGCTCTCGAGCCACGGCCCTACACGGTGAGTCGTGTTGAGCAATATCTTAACTGTCCGTTCAAGTACTTTTGCGGGTCGGTACTGCAACTCGATGAAGAGCATGATCTCACTCCAACTCTCACCAGGCGCGCGCAGGGAGAGTTACTTCATGAGATTCTTCGGAAGTTCGTTGAGGCATGGCAAGCTCTCGGTCATTTCGGTTTTGCGGTGGAAGATATCGACGCTGCGCTCACCCTTGCCCAGCGGATTGTTGACCAAGAATTGAAAGTGTTGTCCCCGGTAGATCGCCAGCTTGCGCGGAATCGCCTTCTAGGTTCGGCTGCAGGAACAGGACTAGTTGAACGGTTCATTAGAGTTGAAACTGGTCGCTTGGGCGAAGTTATCGAGTCGCAGGTCGAGCGGCCATTCAGCGGGGAGTTCGAGTTCCTCGACCGTGCTGGGGCCAAGCGCCGCGTTGGTATACGCGGAGTTGCTGACCGAGTTGATTTTCTCTCCGACGGCTCGGTCCGAGTCATTGATTACAAACTCGGTAGACCACCGAAAAGCGGGCGAGCGATTCAACTTCCGGTCTATATGACGTGTGTTGACCAGGATCTCGCAAGAGATCGAAAACAGTCGTGGCGGTCAGGCGAAGCAGCCTATGTCGCCTTTGGAGCTTCAGAGCCCAGGGTGCCAATATTCACTTCTGGCGATGGCGGGGAATCGGTTCTGAATGAGGGTCAGGCGCGGTTCCTCGAGGCCGTTGATGGTATCGAGAGCGGTGAACTTCCGCCGCGTCCTGCGGAGGATCGGCTCTGCTCGTCGTGTGGTTTTGCCGCTGTCTGTCGAAAGGGGAAGCGAGTTTGACGTCTGACCCACGCGTTTCGCGGCGTCCAAATCCAGGAAGCGCCCTGCCGGCAAAGGCTAGGCAGCTTGCTGCAGATCCATC
This sequence comes from Acidobacteriota bacterium, assembly GCA_002730735.1. Lineage (GTDB taxonomy): Bacteria > Acidobacteriota > Vicinamibacteria > Vicinamibacterales > UBA823 > UBA11600. Next base: position 93,298 of record PCAU01000011.1, read on the forward strand.
ACGTAACCTAGTACTCGAGGCATCGGCGGGTACCGGAAAGACGACAGTGCTGGTCGAGCGTTACCTTAATTTACTCCGAGCTGGTGTCGATCCTTCTAACGTGTTAGCGGTCACTTTTACCCGAAAGGCTGCGGTCGAGATGCGGGAGCGAATCTTCGATGAACTCCGGAACGCGGCCGACCATTCAGAGGAAGCACGTCGCTATTGGCGCTCCTTGCGTGATCGAACCAGCGATATCGCTATTACCACGATCGATGCGTTTTGCTTGTCGTTGTTGCGGGAGTTTCCGCTGGAAGCTGACCTCGACCCGGATTTTGGTGTTGCGGACGAGACTGAAATTCCCCGTTTGATGGCCCAAGCGCTCGACCGAGCACAGCACATTATTATTAGCATGGCAATGCGCGACGAGTGTGTGTCGTTGCTACTCACATACCTAGACACCGCGAATCTTCGACGAGGTCTCGAGCGTTTGTTGCAAGGCCGACTTGTGGCGTCAGAGGCGCTAAGACGATTTCTGACAAAGAGGCCCAAGAGCTTGACCTTGACACAGGTCACGGGACGCGTCGCGCAGAAGTTACAAGATCTTTTTAATGAAGCGCCTGACGGGTTCAGCTCCTTCCTCGCCAATGGCCCAATCGGTCAGCCGGATTTCAGGATGCTATCCGTAGACCTCCGGCGGCTGATGTTGCCCGACGAGATGGAACAGCTGGAGGTGCGTAGTCTCGTTGACCGTCTTTCAGAGCACCTCCTAACACGTGCTGGACGACCCCGCCGCCGGCTCCCGTACCGGTCATCGGATTACCCATCGGACGCAGCTCGTAAATGTCATATCCGTGCGGTCCATCACATTGGACCTCTTTTCGCTGACGTTTTATCTGGATACAGACGTGATTTAGGCGTGATCCTCGCGCGTGGTGTCCGCCGCGCGTATCGGATTGCTGAGCGGGAATACCGCCGTACACTTCGAGCGCACGCAGTGCTGGATTTTACCGACCTTCAAGTGCACGCGCTCGGACTACTTCGACAAATGGATGAATTTGCTCAGAGCCGTTATCGCCTCGAGTCCCGCTATCACCACGTGCTGGTTGACGAATTTCAAGACACTAGCCGCGCGCAGTGGGAACTGGTGTCGTTACTCGTACAGTCGTGGGGGGAAGGAATCGGAATTGTGCAAGCTGCACCCATGCCACCGTCGATATTTGTGGTGGGGGACCGGAAGCAGTCAATCTATCGGTTTCGCGATGCTGACATCGGTCTCTTCAACGAAGCAACTGACTATATCTCCCGTCTGCGGCCTGGCACACCTGTTCGAGCGGCAATCAGCCAGAGTTTTCGGGCCCTTCCTGAATTATTGGCTTTCGTGAATGATCTTTGTGGTTCGATTGACAAGCGACCCCACAGATCTGATGCCTTCCGATTCGAACCGCAAGACCACTTTCCTCTGGACGTTGACAAGTCTGAGCCGAATAGTGGCCAGACTACTGCGCATTCTGATCGCCCATCGCTCGGGATAGCGTTGGGGAACAACGAAGCTTCCTGTGCGTCAGCTATCGCTGGAGAAATCGACCGGCTCATTACCAAAGAGAGTGTACGAGATCCTCACACTGGGCTGAGACGAGCCATTCGGCCAGATGACATCGCGATTCTCTTCCGTTCACGGATTAGTCACCGTGAGTATGAGCGAGCTTTGTCGGCGCGCGGTCTTCCGGCATACGTCTATAAGGGACTTGGGTTTTTCGAGGCCGAAGAGATTCAGGACCTCCGAGTACTTATTAGGTTTTTGGCCGAGCCTTCATCGAATTTCTGGGCAGCCGCGTTCTTGCGATCGGGATTTTCAAGACTTTCGGATGAAGCGATACGAGCGCTTGCACCAGACATTGCTAGCGCGGTTACCGGCACCGATGAACCTGTTAATAACGAACTTCTTTCGATGCAGGATCGTGAGCGAGTTCAGTTAGTTCGGACCGGAATTTCCCGGTGGCTCAAACTTGTCGATTGGATTCCACCTGCCGAACTTGTCGACCGCGTGCTTAATGAGTCGGCTTACCTCTTCGAAACACGAGGACCCCGATCACTACAGGCGAGGGAGAACCTCAAAAAAATGCGCGAACTCCTTCGGCGAATTCAAAATCGCGGTTACGTCACGCTGTCACGGATTGCCGATCATATCGATCGTCTTTCCACTGGTGGCGAATCCAATGCGGTGATTGATGCTGCGGGCGCTGTCCATCTGATGACGGTTCATGCTGCCAAGGGCCTTGAGTTCCCAGTTGTTTTTGTCGTTGGGCTCTCTCGTGGAGTGGGTGGCGCAACTCCGCCCATTCAGGTCATACCCGATCGTGGAGATGGTTTACCGCTTGTCACCGTCTGGGGTGCACGTCCAGAGATTGAAAACGATGAACGAGCGCGTGAGCTAGAAGAAACGAAACGTCTGTTGTATGTTGCGGTCACCCGAGCGCGTGATGGACTTTATCTAGGTATTGTGCGTCGCGATAAACGACTTTCACCTGGCCGCGGTAGTCTCGCAGAAGTACTGCCTAAATCATTTATTGCGAAGATTGATGCGATTACCGGAACCTCTCGTTGGGTGGGGTGGTCACCGAGCGACCTGAGCGGTGCGCGGCATCGTTTTAGGCTCTGCGATTCTGATGACTCGTCGCGGTTCGCACCGGCGGAGCCTCCAGTGGCTTCGCTAGAGCAGCCAGCGCCCAATGATGATTTCTCGGCTTGGTCTTGTTAGGCCCTAGGTGATTTCTCACCCACATGATTAGTGCGGCTGGGTGGTGTGCCTCAGAAGGGAAGGCCTACTGTGTAACTGGAGGGCTCCTGTATATAGAAGCGTTCTTGATGAACGCCACAGGTCCGTGGTTCCGTCAGTAATTCTGTTTGTCCCAACGATCAAGCATCGGTGGATGCCACCCGATTTTCTGCCCACTGGCGAGCCCGTGTTTCGGCCTCTTCTTGAGTTTGGCCAACCAACACCACCGAGCCATCTGGAGTGTCGTGACCGCTAAGGACTACCCAGGCGATCCAATGTGCCCCTTTTGCTTCACTACGCACGTCGAAAACGTCAGACGGTAGATTTGTCATAGTTGTCGTTTCCCCCATGTTAATGTGTGATTCTAACTGATCATGGTGCATGGCTTCATCTGAGATGCGTATCACACAAGATTGCCGTTGCGTCTTAGTAAGGCATTTTTTACACTTGGAAGAGTTTAAAGAAGTGTTTTACGAACGTCTCGTGTTTTGGGAGATCTGAATGATGTTGACTTGTCCCACTTGTGGGAATGAAAAGGACTTTGTGGTGAAGACATTGCGGATGCATGTTGTGCATCTGGAGGATTCGCGCATCGAGGTATCGGATGAGACTCAGCCGTCTGTGCTAGAAGTGCTCTGCGATGAATGCGAAGCCGAAGTGAATCTGGCTGACTTTGAAGAACCGCTCCGGCGCGAGATTATGTTGACCATTTCCTCACGATAGTTGAACTTTAGTCGGTGATACGTGCCGACCGAGCATCACGCCTTTCGTTCTACGACCCTTTCCCAGAATATTTACTGCTCGACTGTGTTATCCGAATTCCTGCTGCAGGGAAGTTGGTCTATAGCGAATAAATGTTTGGCATATTTGCAATCGACGAAACAGCAGTTATGACTATAACCCTCAGCTTAATAAAATAATTACCTAAGCTCTGATGACTCGGTCGGTCTCATTCATTCACGGGATGGCCAGTTGATAGCCGGTTACCTTGACAAGCTGAAAATCCGCTCCTATGGTTAGCGATTGTGTCTGAGTACTCGTGGGTGGTTGGAGTACCTCGGGGTGCCCTGCCAGATGATTTGCGTCGTGTGCATCAAGAGGTCGTGCGTCAACGTCGTGTGTGTGCAAGCCAACGTGAACGGATGACCTCTCGGGCGTGCGAAATAGTACGGGCATATGAGGCGGGTGATGAGTGGGCCGCCGTGCGCTCCACGCCTGGTAGCATCCTAGACTTTCCCCAACGAACCATTTCTCAGCAGCAAGACGTAGCAATTGATTTCCCGTCGGTGAAACGTGTAATTGACCGGATCGGGCGTGGGCTAATGGCCACTAAGAAACCATGTATCACTCAAGTCCGGCTATCCTGGCGCGAGGCGTGTGAGGGCGTTCATGTGTCATTGAAAGTTCCGGTGCGAAGTACATGTCTAGTTTGCGGTGGACGTGGCGCGGTATGGAACGACGACTGTTCGAAGTGTGGCGGCGTGGGGACGGAGTCGAAGAGTCATGTTGTACACCTGTCGATTCCACCCGGCGTTCGGCCCGATGCCTGCTTTTGTTTCGCAGTCAATCCTCCGTGTGCACCTAGAACCAATGTCGAGGTGCATGTCACCATCCAATAGCGGATGATATCCATTTCGGACAAAACGTCCTTCTTCACCTTGTCAGTTTGAGGACAAACTCGATAAGCTACGTCCTTGTGTCTGGGACGCATGGCTCGGATTCAAGTAAATCGGGAACGATTGGTGGACTCGTAGCGGGCTATTTTCAAAAGGGTGGACATGTCTCAACCGGGTATTGACGAATCGGCGGTGCTGGAAGCGCTTAAGGTAATCCAGGATCCCGATCTTCATCGGGATATCGTGAGCCTCGGATTTGTCAAGCGAGTCAGCATCGATGGGGAGATGGTCTCGGTTGTTATCGAACTCACCACGCCAGCATGTCCTGTCAAGGATCAGATGCGTGACCAGGCTGAAATGTTGCTGCGCCAACTACCTGGGGTTGAGAAGGTGCATGTCGAGATGACGGCTAATGTGCGTTCCGCGTCGTCACCTGACGAAGGACGAGCAGCAATCCCAGGTGTGAAAAACATTATTGCGGTTGGGGCAGGTAAGGGCGGAGTTGGTAAAACAACCGTATCTGTAAACTTAGCCTGCGCGCTGGCTCGACACGGAAGCCGCGTTGGGCTACTCGACGGGGATGTGTACGGGCCGAATGTACCGATCATGCTCGGAGCAAAGACGCAACTGGAGACGGACGACCAGAAGATCGTGCCAGCGGAGTGCTTTGGTATTCGAACCGTATCGATCGGCTTCCTGACGCAGGATGAGTCGCCGGTGATTTGGCGTGGTCCCATGCTACACGGCGTGATCCAGCAGTTCTTTCGAGAAGTCAACTGGGGTGAGTTGGACTACCTTGTAATTGACATGCCTCCCGGGACTGGCGATGTTGCACTCAGCCTGAGCCAAACCGTCCCGGTATCTGGCGCGGTGGCCGTCACTACTCCACAAACGGTATCGTTGGCCGACACACGGCGGGCGATCCGCATGTACCAGAAGCTTAATATTCCGGTGTTAGGACTCTTGGAGAACATGAGCCACTTCGTCTGTCCGAGCTGCAGTCATGAGAGCGACATCTTTGGTAAGGGCGGCGGCGAGTCCCTCGCCGAGCAGATCGAAATTCCATTTTTAGGGCAGATTCCACTCTATGAACCGATCCGTGTTGGTGGCGACCAGGGTACGCCGATTGTTGTAGCCGAACCGGAATGCCCCGCAGCTCAGTCGTTAATTGATGCAGCCGCGCGGCTGGCCGCACAGGTTTCGATTGCTAGCTATGAGACAAGCGTCGATGTCCCTGTAGCGGGATGATAACGGCAATCTCGTGATTGGTTAATTATCCGACCCGTTGATTAACGAACCTGAAGCGTCGTTCCTGATCTGGAAGCATTACTAGTGAGTCGCGGCGCTGATTGGACGTTATGAACATCCCGTTCATTAAGCACACACTCGCCAATGGTCTCGATGTGATAGTCCATGAGGACCACGGCTGTCCAATCGTTGCAGTGAATGTTTGGTATCACGTTGGTTCAAAGAACGAACAACCGGGGCGCACCGGGTTTGCACATCTGTTCGAGCATCTGATGTTTGAGGGATCTCAGCATACCAACCAAGGATATTTTTTCCCGTTACAGCAAGCTGGTGCTGAACTAAACGGTTCAACTAACGCCGATCGTACCAACTACTGGGAAGTTGTGCCCTCGAGTGCCCTCGATTTGGCTCTTTGGATGGAGTCGGACCGGATGGGCCACTTGCTGCCGGCTTTGACGCGCGAGAAATTTGAGAATCAGCGGGATGTTGTGCTTAACGAACGCCGGCAGAACTATGAGAATCGTCCATATGGCATGGTTGGGATGGCAACCATGGAGGCTCTCTATCCCGTCGACCATCCATATAGCTGGATGACGATTGGCCGGATTAAAGACCTTCAGGCTGCCGAGCTCGACGAAGTTCGTTCGTTCTTCAAAACTTTTTACGGTCCGGCGAACGCCTCGCTGACAATCGCCGGTGATGTCGAAGTAGATAAGGTGCTTGAAATGGCTGAGCACTACTTTGAAGAGATTTCCGGAGGGCCAGTGCCTCCGGCGGTCGAAATTGAGCGACCTCTGATTTGCGATGAGCGGCGCTTATTAATTGAAGACCGAGTCGAACTGCCTAGGCTCTATCTTGCTTGGCATTCTCCTCAACTCTTCGGGCCAGGTGATGCGGAACTTGATCTTCTTTCCGATGTACTGTCAAACGGCAAAGCATCACGCCTCTACAGAACCCTGGTACACGAACTGCGATTGGCAACGGACGTGAGTGTCGTTCAGTCTTCACGGGAGTTGTCTGGTGTTTTTCAGATTGTGGCCACTGCCGCGCCAGGGCATACCCTTCGCGAGATTGACGACGTAATTTCCATCGAGCTTGAGCGGGTAAGTTCTGAGGAGCTGACGACTGATGAACTTCATCGTAGTCTTACGCAGATCGAAACAAGTTTTGTATGCCAACTGGAGACGGTCGGAGGGTTTGGTGGTAAATCGGATCAGCTCAATGGTTATAACGTTGTGGTGAACGATCCAGGATACTTTGAGACCGACCTCTCGCGGTACCGTAATGCGACAAGTGCTACGATCGCCAGAATCTCACGAGACCATCTATCGAACCGGCAACGGATCGCGGTGAGCGTTGTGCCAATTGGGGCGACCACGCTTGCACTAGCAGATTCGGTTGTCGCAGAGGTGTCTTAATGCGGGTCGATCGTTCAAAGCTGCCAGAAGTCGGACCCGATCCTTCTTTCACTTTTCCATCAGTGTGCAAGGTAATCCTTCCCAATGGCCTTTCCGTCTGGAGCGTTGAGCACCGCAAGATACCTGTCGTGAGCTGTTTACTCTTACTTCCAGGAGGCTCAGCCGAGGATCCGATGGACCAGGCGGGGGTTACATCTCTAACCGCGGCACTCCTAGATGAGGGCTGTGGTAAACGCTCCGGTCTTGAATTACATCGGTTGCTGGGGCGCCTAGGCACGCAACTCAATGTCAGAGTTGGAATGGACGCGACGACGCTCCGCCTGACGATGCTTCGTCGTTTTTCGAATAAAGCACTGTCCTTACTAGCTGAACTTGTGGGCGAGCCGCGTTTCGAGCCCGAAGCGTTCGAACGACTTCGGAAACTTCGTTTAGACCGTTTGGCACAGCTCAGAGAAGTCCCAGCGGCTATCGCCGATCGTGCATTCGCGCATGTTTTGTATCGTGACCAACCCTACGGGCATCTGCCATTTGGGACGGAGTCTGCCATCCGCAGGCTAACCAGAGACGACATCGTTGCGAGGCACTCCCAAGCCTATCGCCCATCTGAGGCGATCGTGATCTTAGCCGGAGATGCTACCCACGCGGAGTTTGAACAAATGGCTGGTGAGGCTTTTGGTGATTGGAAAGCAGTGGATACGGAGGGTCAGCAGTCAGAACGAATACCCCACGGTGAATCGAAGCGGGCTTCTCTCGTTGTCTGGGACCGTCCACAGGCTGCACAATCAGAATTGCGGATTGGCCACGTGGCTGTTGCTAGGAATACCCCTGACTATTTTCCGCTCCTGGTCATGAACACAGCGCTGGGTGGCCAGTTCACCAGCCGAATCAACCTGAATCTACGTGAAGCTAAGGGTTACACCTACGGTGCGCAATCGTCGTTCGACTTTCGCCGAGAGCCCGGGCCGTTTTCGGTCCAGACAAGTGTTCAGACAGATGTGACCGCAAACGCAATTCAAGAGGTGCTCGGGGAACTGCATGCCGTGCGTGATGGACGCCCACTCACAGACTCTGAGATCGTACATGCCAAGCGGACATTGACGCGGGGATATCCGCAAGGGTTCGAAACCGCTAATCAGATTGTTCGCGGGTTAGCCCAACTGGCGCTACACGACTTGCCCGATGATCACTTTACCCAGTTCAGTCCGAGTGTTACTGCTGTTCAATCGGAGGATATCGTCAGAGTCACTCAGACGCATCTTGACCCGCTTCACCTTTCGACTGTAGTTGTTGGTGACCTAACAGTGATTAAGGACGGACTCCAGGACATTGGTCTCGATGCACCTGAGAAGATTGTTCTGCCGTGAATCACTTGCGGGGCAGTGGAACGACTTTCTCGTCTTCCCGTTGGCGGTTTACTTTAGGAAGTGTGTGAGCTTCAGTCTGATCAGTAAATCGCGGCTGTCGATGCCTATCGGATGGTCTCTTCAACGTATCGCGCGGCAGTGAGCAAGTTCACTGTCTGATTCGTATGACCGACGAGTTGAAGACCACACGGAAGGCCGGTGGGCGTGTTACCACTCGGGATCGAGATTGCCGGATGACCAGTGAGGTTGAACACTTGGGTGAGTCGGAGGGTCAGATTCCTGACTGACTCAGTCAGACCGCCCACGGTAACTGACTCGATACCGAATGGTGGAGCGGGGATGGCGAGCGTGGGAAGGACAAGGGCGTCGTGGCCTGACAGCGCTTCAGTCACTTCACGTCGCAACATTTCCCGGCCGCGCTGCGCTCTCAGGTAATCTTCGGCGAGTATGTAGTGTCCCATTTCTAGACGTCGGCGAACGCCTGGGGTGTAATCCTCAGGCCGAGAGTTGAGTGTTTTGGAGTGATAGGTCATACCCTCGGGTAAGACTATATGCAGGTAAACGGCTGCGATTTCTCCTGCGTGGGGCACGTCAACGTCACTAAGGTCCACACCGGCGTTGCCGAGCCGGTCCAAAGCATCGTTGAATTGATCACGAACGTGTGGGTCAAGATGATCCATGAAATGCCGCCGTGGCACACCAAGCCGTAGTTTTTTTCTTGTTGTGCCCTTAAGTGGCACCGTAGTTTGTTCGCCCCCCATTGCCCGGTAGAGGAGCCAGACGTCCACCACGCTTCGTGCCAAAGGGCCCACGTGGTCAAGTGACCGACTGAGCGGTACAACGCCATCGCACGACAATTCACCAAAACTAGGTTTCAAGCCAACAACGCCGCACGCTGCTGAAGGGATCCGTATTGATCCTCCGGTATCTGTTCCGATCGATCCATAAGACATACCGGCCGCGACAGCTGCCGCCGAGCCGCCGCTGGAACCGCCGGGTGACCGCGAAGTGTCATGGGGATTACGGGTTGGCCCGAATGCCGACTCTTCTCCTGTTGTACCAAACGCGAACTCGTGCAGATTGCATTTGCCGAGCACGACTGCACCCGCAGCCTTAAGGTTGGCAACGATGGTTGCATCATGTTGAGCTGGTGTCGTTGGCCGGACTCTCGATGCCGCTGTCGTCGGCAATCCGGCAACAGCGACCATGTCCTTGACTGATATTGGGATACCGTGCAGTGGTCCACGGTACTGGCCGGCAGCGATTTCATCGTCTGCGCGACTAGCGGTAGCTCTGGCACCGTCTCTATCGACAGCGATGAAGGCATTGAGGTCAGCCTCGCGCTTGGTGATTTGCTCGAGGCAAGCATCGGTAAGTTCTAGCGCCGAGATCGCACCTGCTTTGACTTGGGGTGCCAGTTCAGCGATCGTGCGAAGGTAGAGTTCCGAAGTCAATCTGACTCCTTCGTTACGATAATATTCTCTTGATCGTCGCGCGGTCGGCGGATTCATTCCAATCGGCCAACCGGAGCGTCTGCGTCGCCTGAACGAGTCCACCTAAGAGCGGAACCAGTTGGGACAGGCCCCTCAACTTGACGTCCGCAATGATCGCCTGTGTCCACGCTTCAATGCGCATTAGTCCTCCCTTGCACTCTGGGTCGGGTTCGCCGAAATATATCCGAAGCTAGAGCGTTGCGTTGTCCCTCCCTCCACGTGGGTATAGTCACTATGGTCAGGCAGACGACGTTGTAGAGCTGGAAAAAAGTCTTGTTTCCAACGTGACATGTCGCACGCAAAATTTTCCCCTGGCGGTTCATCCAGTTTTGTGTGGGCGACGATGAACCGGTCCTGTTCATCGAAGTGCTGAGGATTGTCATGTCGCCAATGCACACCAGACGGATCGACGACCATCGGGTACCGTTTAGAAGTTGGGGTTCGCAGAAATGCACGGAAGAGGTGCTGCCGTACTGGCTGGACCGGGATCGTGACTCCTGCGAGTTCCGCCTATCATTAGATGGTAAGCGATACTAGACCCGACAACGCCACCACCGATGATGATGACGTCCGCGCCCATCATCGAAGTCAAGTCAGGCTACTAGGACCGTCGACGGGCGTGTTTCACTGCCCGGGACGTTGTTGTTAGCTCTTCAATACGAGCCATGGGTTTCTTGTCAACCGCGCTGGTTACCGGTGGGACCACGTGCTTCGGCGCAGTTTCTATGTAAGCCTTCAGCGACTGGAGAGATGTAACCCAACCCGATTCAATAACACTGTAGTAACGCTCCCAACGCTCACCCATACCACGGCCACTCTGACGGACCTGCACACGTGTACCGGGGCCTTCAACTCGGCAGGTAACTTGAAGCGCCATCGGTCCAAGAGGTGGGCCCTCTGGGGGCAGCCAGAAAGCATTAGCAACGAAGAATTCCCTATTGGCTCGATACTCCATCACGGTGCCGTGAAAGGCGCCGCCCAGCGGACCCAGTATTGGGTCCCGAAACGCCGCAGGTTTCCATTCCACCGCATAAACGCCGAGCGGTTGTGGAACAGCCACGGATCGAGTTGTGAGCCACCAGGCTGATAGGTCGATCGGATCGAAGAAAGCCGCTAGAACGCGGTCAGGCGCAGCTGTAATCAGCTCTTTGTGCTCTGTCACGAAGTCGTTGAGATCCTGGACCGGCCGTTGACGTGTCATTCTCTGTTTCCTACGAGTGCCCGGACGTTACATTATGTCAGTTGCTGCTTCGCGCGTCGTCAACCATCTGCTGCACTTCATCCATCAGGGTTGGAACGTGGTAGGGCACGCCGTCCTTGATCGTCCATTCGATTCCACCGCCGTGAACGCTTCGGCCATCGACATTCACACTCGTGCCATAAGGATTGAGAAGACGAAGATTTTCCAGCGGATTCCCGTTCACGACGAGTAGGTCAGCAAGGTAACCAACCCTAACACGTCCGAGTTTATCCGAGAGTCCAAGCATCCGCGCACCGTTGGCAGTTGCATGTTTCAGAACCTCCAGCGGGTGGAAGCCCGCTTCCTCGTGTAGTTCCAACTCACGGATCAGTCCGAAGCCATACAGCGAATAAATGTAGCCAGCGTCGTCTCCTGTAGTGATGAGGCCGCCACGCCGCCCGAAGTGATTGAGCGTGTCCATCCAAATCCGGTAGTTACGGCGCCAAGCAGCTTCGTTGGACGAAGTCCAACCCGCGAAGTAGGACCCGTGGTGATCGGGAGCTGGCCTCCAAAACTCTTCCATGGATGGATGTAAATAGTCGCGATACCAGGGTAGATTTTGAGCTCGCACAACGTCACGGCTTGCCTCGTAGATCGACAGTGTTGGACTCCAGCCGACATTGTGCTCGATCATCGATTCGACAACCTTACGTAATCCTTCTGGGTCAGCCTGCGAAAAAAGTTCACCAGCGTAGGCGAACCTGTGCGTTTCATCGCTATAGTTCATGTCAGCTGGGAAATCTTGGATACCATCGATTGCGACCTCTCCAATTCCATAGAAGTGTTCGATTGAATCAACTCCCAGTTCTATGTAATCAGCAGCTGTTGTTTCTTCTACCCCGATATGTGCAGCGGTTCGAAGTCCCTGAATATGCGCCTCACCGAGGAGCGCCTCCAGCTGGTCTCTATCAAGTCCGCCAATTTTTAAACCATCGGCACCGTCTAATTTGGCCTGACGGACGCCTATGCGTATCTCCTCAGGTGTTCGATTGGTGCCCAGTTCGGGGCGAGCGTAAACAAAAATTCTAGGTGAAACGATTGCGTTCGCAGCGCTCTCGGCTTGCCAAATTTTCGATTTTCTGAAGTTCCCGCCTACTTCGCGGACAGTTGTGACACCTGCTGCTAGGTACAAATTGCGTTCATACTGAATCGACTGAGGGATCGAGGGTACGCGCCATTCGTGCCAGTGCATGTGGGTGTTAATGATTCCGGGCATAACGTATTTCCCGGTCGCGTCAATTACAGCGTCGGGTATACGTGCGCTACCAGTTGTCCAGGTCCCGACGCGTGTTATGAGTCCGTCTTCAACGACGATGTCTACCGGGCCGAACGGAGGGCGACCGTTGCCGTAAATCACCATGGCGTTGGTGATCATCAGTCGCTCGACAGCTTTGCCGTGGGCGGGTTCTTGTGCCGCATTCTGTGTGGTGGTCTTGACAACACTACTTCCGATTAGAATCGCGGCAATGAGTTGTGCCACCACTGTAAAGCGGCGAGCAAGATACTTGGAGGGCGAGTTCTGAATACTCGGCATTGCGCTAGAGTCGGTCGACGTACTCCCGCGGGGGAGTCGTCCTAAGCGAAAGGATCGGATCGTACTGTCTCACATGGCCTGAGTCAAAGGCTCATAAGGGCCTTGCAGGTGGCTGCACACTGTGACTCTGGAAAAGCAGAAAGGATGCCGCTCAACGGCCAGCACTGTTACCGAAAATCACTCAATACAGCAGATATCTTTCCCTGATCTCCAAAAAATCGTCCAAACCTTCCGCATGGGCATCTGCCACGGACCTGCTTGTATCGAGATATGTTCGAAGTCGGTCAGAACCCCAGAGTAGGTCGATTGGCATGCGTTCATACTCATATTCGTAAGGTGGCTCTTTCCACGCAAACTGATCAGGGGCCATTTTCCGGCAGGCATCAAGAATGGCCAACGTAGTTTTGACGGAACAATACCGCTGACGGTCGACAACGTGGATCTGGCAGCCTGCACAGGCAGTACCAGCATGTTTCTGAAATGTCGGCTCAAATCTCGTAGGGCGGAACCGTACACCAGGGAGTCCCAAGTCGTTTAGGTGAATTGCTAATTGCTCGCCATGTAACCAGGGGGCACCAAACAATTCGAATGGACGGGTGGTGCCACGTCCCTCTGACAGATTGGTTCCCTCAAGTAATACCATGCCCGGATACACGATGAGGCTCTCAAGTGTAGGGAGGTTCGGCGACGGCATTACCCATGGCAGCCCCGTATCGTCAAAATACATCGCACGATTCCAATCAGTCATTGGCACAATCTCGAGCTCGGCGCCAACACCAAATTCCGAATTGAAGAGCTCAGCCAGTTCTCCCATCGTCAGGCCGTGTCGGAGCGGAATCGGGAACTGACCCACAAATGAGGTCCATCCAGACTCAAGCATCGGACCCTCGACAGTGACACCATCGATAGGGTTCGGTCGATCTGTGACGATTGCTGGGATGCCGTGTTCACGGCACGCACGAAGACAGTTAGCCATTGTCGATGCATAGGTGTACACGCGCGTGCCGATGTCTGGAAGGTCAATGACCATCAGGTCAATCCCGTTGAGCATTTCGGTGGTTGGAGTCCGGGTCTCGCTATAAAGGGAATAGACTGGAACCAAGTGGTGCTCGTCGTGCTCGTGAGGCGTCTCGACCATATTGTCTTGACGGTCCGATGTGAAACCGTGTTGTGGACCAAAAAGAGCGGTTAGCCTTGCACCTGAGTTAACCACTACCTTGGCCGCGTGCTGGAAATGACGATCGAGGGAGGCCGGGTTGCTGACTAGTCCTACGCGCTGATTGGACAATCGGCCGGAAGCCCCGAGTGAATCCAAGCCGAGCGTGACAGGCACGCTTGCATTATACGACTTGGTGCAACCTACCCAAATGATGAGATGCAGCCCGACTCTATTGAGGTAAAGCCACTCTTAGTTTTTGAACATCAGCCCCTGTGGGGGGGGGGATTACTTACTTCTGATCGCGTGTTGAGAAGAGTACGCAAATTCTTAGTAAGAACTCGATTACGATTATTGAATCAATCAGTAACGTGGCAGGATTCTGGCACTAAGAGTCGTTAGGGCGAGAGCTTGGATAGTTCGTGGGATTTAATTGTGGAGTTTGAAGACAGTAACTAGACTGTGGAGGGTGGCTTCGTCTTAGCGAAGCTCCGAGCCTTGATCCAACCCCTTGTGCTCTAGGCCCTGAACCGGCTATGGACATGACTAGGACCTCAGAAAGTTGCCCGTTCGTTCTATTAGTCGCAACCTCCTTTTTCTGTGCCTGTGCCGGAAGTAATCAGCAGGACCCTCCCCTTGGTGGAGTCGTTGGTGGAGGGGACGCTGCCCTCGTTCTAGCGTTAGCTGCTTTAGGTGAAAACGAGGATGGTTCGCCAAAGCCTCTGCCAGCCCGCCTAGGAATTCTGACGCGTCAGGGAAATAAGTGGACCCATCGTGTCCTCGAGGATCCCGATAGCAACGTGTTTCATAAAGCTATGGTCTACCGAGACGGTTACGGGGCTGAGGGTATCCTAACTCTCGGCGGAATGAACGCTGCCGTGAAGCTCTGGAAGACTGATGGGACTAGTAACACGTTGTGGGAAGCTGATTTTGGCGGGGCATTCAGCCGGATGCGAGACGCCGAGGTGGGTGACATTTACGGCGATGGTTCAGCTGCCATCGCCGTGGCAACGCATGATCAGGGAGTTGTAGCGGTGGTAAGGCCTGACGGCTCAGGTGGCTTTTCCATAGATGAACTCGATCGTGAACCGAATAAGGTGGTGCACGAGATTGAACTCGGCGATTTGGACGGTGACGGATTGCTTGAGATTTATGCAACCGCCACGGCTCCGAACGCGGTGGATGGCACGTCCCAGCCAGGCAAAGTTGTACGATACACGCCGGCAGCAGGGGAAGGACGCGTGGAAGTGGTAGACCTCGGTTTACGTCACGCTAAGGAGATTTTAGTGGAAGATGTTGACGGTGATGGGCGCGATGAACTCTATGTGTCGGTTGAGGCGGTCTCAGGGGGGCAAATCGAAATTCGCCGCTATGATGCCGGCACCCAATCGGCAGAGCCGAACGTAGTAGCCACTTTGAACGATCGCCTTTGCCGCTTTCTTACAGCTGGTGACGTTGATGGTGATGGCACTCTGGAGCTAGTTGCTGCGACTTACAAGGCCGGCCTCTGGCTGTTACTTCCAGGCGAAGACGGTTGGACGACGGAGTTGATTGACGCCGAATCCTCAGGCTTTGAGCACGCAGCTATCCTTCTGGACTTAGACCGGAATGGCCGGGATGAACTTTACGTGGCAAGTGACGACCAGGGTCAGGTGCGGAGTTACGCTTGGGCTGACCACGGGTGGCACCGAAGCGTCATTCTGGAATATTCGGACAAACTTAGCCGATTTACTTGGAATATCATGCCGGTGCCTTCTGCCTTACTACCGGCGAGCAAACCAGCATTTGTTTTGGAACAGTGAAGGGATTCAGCGAGATGAGACGGCGAGAGGATAAAGGTTCTACACCGGTGATTGGGATCTTTGTAGTGGTTGTAGCTGCAATGTACATGATCAGTTGTGGGGGACAGGAGGTTTCTGAGTCGAGTACGGATGGGGAATCGGACGCTTCTACAGTTGTGGAGGCAAGTGGACCCCGCGGTGTTCGGGTGAACACGCCTCAGGTGTCGCCTGGATATGTGTACTTCGCGCCGCTCCTGTCGGACACGACCTATCTCATCGATACCGACGGTCAAGTTGTGCACACGTGGAAGAGCAATTACGCGCCGTCCGGCGGGGTTTACCTGTTGGACAATGGTCATCTGATCCGTGGCGCACGCGAACCGGAGGTGCCGACGTTCAGTGGAGGTGGACTGGGTGGTCGCATCCAGGAATTCACCTGGGATGGTGAGGTGGTGTCGAACTTTACCTTTGCCAACGAGGATCATCTTTTGCACCACGACGTAGCGGTGCTCCCCAACGGCAACATATTGGCCATTGCTTGGGAGCGCAAGGGCGTCGAGGAAGTACGGCGAGCGGGCCGACGGGCGGAGCTAACTCCCGAAGCGGGGCTGTGGCCAGACATGGTTGTTGAGTTCGAGCGCCAATCACCCCACGAGGCTCGGATCGTATGGGAGTGGCATATGTGGGACCATACAATCCAGAACTACGATGACACTCTAGACAACTACGGCGACCCATCCGAACACCCCGAGCTAATTGATGTTAACGGCGAGCTAGAGCCCCCGACGATATCCGAGGAAGAGCTTGCACGACTCAAGACGCTCGGCTACGTCCCGTCGGACACCACGCCAAAAGACCTGCAGTCAGACTTCATGCACACCAATGCCATCGCGTATAACGCCGATCTCGATCAAATCGTTCTAAGTATTTTGAAATATAACGAGGTCTGGATCATTGACCACAGCACCACGGTCGACGAAGCTGCCGGTCACACTGGCGGGCGTTGGGAACGAGGAGGTGATCTTCTCTACCGCTGGGGAAATCCCCGCGTATACGGGCGGGGCGATGGCACCCAGCAGCGATTGTTTGGCCAGCATGACCCCCGGTGGATTCCCCAGGGCATGCCCGGTGCGGGGCACCTGTTGGTATTCAACAACAACCTTAATGGGTCCGAAGGCCCTTATTCTGCTGTCTTCGAGTTCGCGCTACCAACGGACGATGAGGGCCTGTTCGTTGTGCCAGATACCGAGGCCTTCGGCCCAGAGACTCTGTCGTGGAGTTACACGGCGCCCGATAAGAGTTCAATGTTTAGCTCGTTCATTTCGGGGGCTCACCGTCTAGCTAATGGTCGCACGATGATCACGTCAGGTGCGCAAGGACGATTCTTGGAAGTTACTTCAGAGGGAGTGATCGTCTGGGATTACTGGACGCCCTACTCGGGCGACGTGAAGATGCCTGATGGATCGCGGCCCCAGCCGACGGCTAGCTGGACCTACCCCGTATTCCGAGCCACAAAGATCCTTCCCGATCATCCGGCGCTCGCCGGCCGCGACTTGACACCCCTCGATCCGCAACCGCCCATCGTGTTACCCAGCAGTTCGGCGGAGGATAGTCCTTGAACGCATTACGGCGACGGAGGGTCAAGATTGGTGCGGAAGAGGGGATTCGAACCCCTACGATGTTGCCACCGCCAGCCCCTCAAGCTGGTGCGTCTGCCAGTTCCGCCACTTCCGCGCCTCAATGGTTGGGTACAATCTCAGACCGAAGGCCGTGCTCAGATCTAACTACCGCTGAGGCGGATCGACCGACGTTTCTTCGGCAGCTTCGGTGTCTGCTGGTGTCTCCGCCACCGCCGGTTCTACTGCGGTAGCAGCAGCCGGTAAAAGCGGCACCCCTTGAGGATCATCGAAGCCGCTTAGGAGTGAACCAGGCCCTTGCTGACCAATAATCGCCAAGACGAGCGCTCCGACGATGAACAGCGTTCCAAGGACAGTCGTTGCTTTTGAGAGAACAGTCGCACTTCCTCTCGCGCCAAATGCAGTCTGGCTACCACCCCCGCCGAAGGCGCTCGCGATGTCGCCTCCCTTGCCCTGCTGCAAAAGCACTACTAGGAGTAGAAGTAAACAGACAAGCACGTAGACGGTTAACAGTGCGTAATAAAACATAGCCACCTATTATACTGTCGTAATTCGGCCACCTTCCACAATCTCGAAAAAGCTCTCCGGGTCGAGGCTAGCACCGCCGACTAGCGCGCCGTCAATCTCCGACTGCGCAACAAGATCTCTAACATTTCCGGGCTTGACGCTGCCACCGTATACGATTCGACACGACTCGGCCGCACCTTTTCCAAATTTTTTCCTTAGCGTTGTACGAATGTGGCTATGTGCCTGACCGGCTTGCTCGGCGGTGGCATGGTGCCCTGTACCGATCGCCCAGACGGGCTCATAGGCGACAACGAGCGGGGCGATGTTCCTACCGGCTAGACCATCAAGACCCCGACAGATTTGGCGGGTTAGCACAGTAAGCGTTTCGTCGTTATCACGCTCCTCGAGTGTTTCTCCGACACAGAGGATCGGTGCTAATCCGAAGTCGAGCGCAGAGCTCATCTTCCGGTTGACTGCCTCATCAGAATCCCCAAAGATCTGCCGCCGTTCAGAGTGGCCGATGATGACGCGAGTGGCGCCAGTTTGTAGGAGTAGCTTTGGACTGATCGCACCGGTGAACGCACCATCTGCTTCCCAAAAGACATCCTGTCCAGCGACGGCAATTGAAGAACCTTGGACGGCCGCTACGACAGCTGTCAAAGCCGTGAACGGTGGTGCGATCACGATATCGACGCCAGTCACATCTTTAGTCAGGCGACGGAACACCTTGAGAAAGGCCATCGCTTCGTCAACCGTCTTGTGCATCTTCCAGTTTGCAGCTATGAGGGGAGTGCGCATCGTTACCTCGGCGAAAGGAAACCTATACAGACTTGTCGGCTAGGCGATCCGGTATGGCTGCAACGCCGGGCAGTGTTCGCCCGCCGAGAAATTCTAACGAAGCACCGCCACCTGTCGAGATGTGAGAAATGTGATCTTTAATCCCCAACTCAGCTATTGCTGCAATAGAGTCACCGCCACCAACGATAGTGGTGCCACTGACGGCCGCGACGGCAGTGGCAACACCTTTTGTACCATTAGCAAAAACATCGGTTTCAAAGATGCCCATTGGCCCATTCCAGACCACAGTACTTGCTCCAGCGAGGATGCTCGAATAATGTTCCACAGTTTTCGGTCCAATATCGACTCCCAGTCGGTTGCCGATTGCTGGATTGTCCACCTCAAGTACTTCGTATGCCCCCGAACCATCAGTCTTAAATGTCACGACATGATCCAGTGGGAGTTCGAATGAAATATCTCGAGTTTTGACTCTACTCATGATATTTCGTGCTGTTTCTAAAAGTTCATTCTCGACTAATGACTGGCCAACAGGAAGTCCCAGTTCCTTCAAGAAAGTGTAGGCCATGGCGCCGCCAATAAGTAATGTGTCGGCACGTTCGACCAGATTGTGAATTACGTCAATCTTACTAGATACCTTCGCGCCACCGATCAGAGCCACGAACGGCCGACCTGGATCGTCAAGCACTCGCCCTAAGTAATTGAGCTCAGCTGCCATTAGGAGTCCAATGCCTACTTCGTTGAAATATTGTGTAATCCCTTCAGTTGACGCGTGGGCTCGATGTGCGGCACCGAAGGCGTCATTCACGTAAATGTCAGCGAGGTCAGCGAGTGCCCCAGCAAACTCTGGAGCGTTGGTTTCTTCTCCCTTGTGAAACCTAAGGTTTTCGAGGAGCACGACGTTACCAGGTTTTGTATCAGCGATGACTCTCTGCGCGGATGCCCCGATTGTTTCTTCAGCGAACTTAATGGGATTATTGAGGAGCTCAGACAGACGGGCGGCGACGGGACGCAGCGTAAGAGCATCGCACCGATGACCTCCCGGCCGTCCGAGATGTGATGCGAGAATGACAGTGGCGTTTCTCGAAAGCGCGTAGCGAATAGTCGGAAGCGATCCTCTGATCCGGGTATCGTCGGTAATTTTTCCGTCGATGATCGGAACGTTGAAATCGACCCGGATGAAGACCCGCCTACCAGCGATGTCGAGGTCTTCAATAGTTCTCTTACGGAGACGAGTAGCCTCAGCCATTCACGCGGGGCCAGAAATCTAGATGCCCTTTTCGGAAATGAATTGCACGAGATCGACGCACCGATTGGAATAGCCCCACTCATTGTCATACCAAGCCAGCACCTTGATGAAGTTACCGTCCATCACCTTTGTGTAGGCTGCATCAACGATTGACGAGTGTGGGTTGCCCTTGAAGTCGACCGACACGAGTTCGTCTTCAGAAACCTGAAGTACACCCTTCAGTGGACCATCGGCCGCTTCCTGAAACGCCTTGATCACTTCGTCACTTGTCGTCTTATTGTTCACGTTGGCGACGAGGTCGACGATTGAGACGTTCGGCGTAGGTACCCTGACGGATATCCCGTCGAGACGGCCCTTTAACTCTGGTAACACCTCACCGACGGCGAGCGCTGCACCTGTTGTTGTCGGTATCATCGAAACTCCGGCAGCACGTGCGCGCCGGTAGTCCTTGTGAGGGAGATCCAGTAACTGTTGGTCATTAGTATAGGAATGAACGGTCGTCATCCATCCGTGCTGCAGTCCAAAATGTTCATGGAGCACCTTGGCGACCGGGGCCAAACAGTTGGTTGTACAGGAGGCGTTTGAGATTAGCTTATGTTTGGTTGGGTCGTAGAGATCGGCGTTGACTCCGAGGACTACGGTGACATCGGGACCTTTGGCCGGTGCGGTTACAATGACTCGCTTGGCCCCACCCGTGAAGTGCTTGCTTGCGGCCTCACGATTAGCGAAGAGCCCAGTCGATTCCAGAACTATATCCACTCCTAGGTCGCTCCATGGCAAATCGGCCGGGTCGCGGTGTGAGACAACCTTAAACGACCGACCGTCTACGCGGATCTCACCTCTGCCAGCTTCGACGGTGGCCGTCAGATTCCCCATGACCGAGTCGTACTTAAGTAGGTAAGCCAGCATTTCTGCACTGGTTAGGTCGTTAACCGCGACAACCTCAATACCTGGCCTAGCCATTGCCGCCCGCATGATGTTCCGGCCAATGCGGCCAAATCCGTTAATACCAATTCGAATGCTCATGTAATCCAGTCTCGAAGGTGTCTCAATTCTTACCGATCGTCAGTCTTCTCTGGCGTAAAAATAGCATTCTAGTTAACGATCTTGCGAATGGTCAAACTGATAGCTATACTCGACCGACGTCGAAGAGATGGCGTTGCTGCACCGAACAGGCCAGCGTGTGGCTATTAACGGGTGCAGGGCATCTCCGATGTACCTCATTTATAGTCTGCTAACGTTCGCATTCTTCGTGACAGTGTCACCGTATTTTGGCTATCAGGCACTGCGCTACCGTAAGTACGTTAACAGTTTTTCGCAGCGGCTTGGATACCTTCCGGTGTCTCTTAATGTCGACGCCGAATCATCCATCTGGATTCACGCCGTCTCGGTTGGTGAGGTGTTGACCGCACGGTCACTATTGCCAGAGCTCAGAAAAAGATACCCGTCGCTTCGGTTGTTCATGTCGACGACGACGATGACCGGTCAACGATTGGCACGCGAGAATCTGCAAGGACTCGATGGCGTCTTTTACTTTCCATTCGATCTGAATTTCATCGTGAACAGGACATTGCGGCTGGTGAAGCCCAAACTGTTTATCATGATGGAAACAGAAATTTGGCCAAACCTGTTACGAGCGTGTCATCGTTGCGATGTTAAGACGATTCTAGTAAATGGCCGGATCTCCTCCCGGTCGTATCCCCGCTACCGCGCTATCAGACCGTTGTTCTGTAAGGTCTTGGCCCACGTCGATCGTTTTTGCATGCAAGGAAACGAATCATCGAGACGCCTGATTGAGCTTGGCGCGGATCCCGTGCGCGTGACCGTAACTGGAACCTTGAAGTTCGACTCACTGGAAACCCCGGCAGCGCGACCAAGTCTTCAGACGAAGGACCGTGTGTTGCGATATTTTATAATTAGCGATCTTCGTCACGTGGTCGTTGCAGCGAGTACACTGCGCGGTGAGGAGGAGCCTGTTTTGCGGGCTTTCGCCAAGATTAAGCTCGACACATCAGACGCCCTTCTCATCATTGCCCCCCGACATCCTGAGCGTTTTGACGAAGTTGTTCGAATGGTGGACTCAGCAGGATTCTCGGCTGCCCGCCGAACAGACCTTCCCATCGATAGTGAGCCACGCGTCGATGTCGTGGTCCTTGACACGATTGGCGAGCTTGCGCGCCTCTACCAAATTGCGACAGTCGTTTTTGTGGGAGGGAGTCTAGTCGATGTTGGGGGGCACAACATTTTGGAGCCTGCCATTTTTGGTAAGCCGATTGTTTTCGGACCTTGGATGCAGAATTTCAAGGAGGTGGCCGAAACATTCTTGGCAGCCAACGGTGCCTGCCAAGTGCAGTCTGGTGGTGAACTTGAAGAGACACTACAGGCATTGCTTAACGATCCAGTGCGTCGAGCTGGGCTCGGTGCTACTGCTCGAGCGCTTGTCGAGTCGAATCGCGGTGCCAAGGAACGGAGCCTTGAGGTAATCCAAGAGCTTTTACCTCCCGAAGACTCAGAAACCTCTGTAAGGGTGGCGAGCCCCTCCCGTTTTACTCGGTAATAAGTTGTCTGAGGTTGTGTGCAGCTAATTGATTCACTGTATGCGGTAGTTGCTCGACAGAGACGCCGGTGGTACGAAGCAACCCCGACGCGTCGCCGACGTTTGAAGCAGCCTGTGGTGAGCATCGGCAGTCTCTCCGTTGGAGGGAGTGGTAAGACGCCGATCGCGGCCTTTGTAGCGACGTTGCTTCGGGATGCCGGTGAACGACCAGCTATTCTCAGTCGGGGCTACGGTCGGCAAAAAGCAGTAGATGGAGTTACGGTGGTTCGTGATGTCGATGGAATCCTAACGGACATAGGGCAAGCGGGCGACGAGCCAATGATGCTGGCGCATGCACTGGATAGGGTGGTAGTCGCCGTTTCCTCCGAACGTTACTTAGCAGGTCACTTTGCAGAGGCTCGACTTGGAGCTACGGTCCACGTTCTCGATGATGGATTTCAGCACGTGCAACTTGAACGGGATGTTGACATTTTAGTGATGCAGGCGGGGGAGTTAGACGGTCAGTCAACGCTGCCGTCAGGTCGACTTCGCGAACCGCTGGGAGTGGCAGTTCGAGCGCACGCATTGTTAATAAGTGGCGCTACGAGGAGTGAAGCAGAGGTGGCCGGTGCCCGTCTTGGTGTGTCTACTGTGTTTGAGTTTACTCGCCGATTGGCTGGGCCGGTTGATATCGACCCGAGCAGGCCAAGAGTTACACTCACTTCAGAGACGCGGGTGTTGTGCGTGGCTGGCATCGCCCAGCCAGAACGATTCTTCGAAGACGTGCGGTCAACGGGCGTGACGGTTGTTTGTGAGTTACGGTATTCTGACCACCATCCGTTTTCTGTAGACGACATTCGAGATATTGAGAGGAAGGTAAACACCGCACGCGTGGACCTAGTTCTCACAACAGAGAAAGACCTTGTGCGGTTACAACAGTACCAACCGCTACCATTCACTGTGGCTGCACTGCCACTATTTGTCGAAATGGTGTCAGAGAGCACGTTTCGATCTTGGCTACTGGCGCGAGTGGAATCAGCTCGTCGTGAGCGGCTGCGTGGGTAATGGACGGCCACAGCGCGATTCGTTATCGCTGTGAGTACGTGGCACTCGTCGTCATTGCGATGGTTGTCGGGGTACTACCGTGGTCTTTCACCCGGTGGGCTGGCCGGGCTCTTGGACAGGCGTTTTATTTGTTGGACCATTCGCATCGCCGATTAGCGATTGAAAACTTACAAACAGCCTTTCCAAGCCTAAACTCTGCTGAATGTCGAGCTTTAGCTCGTTCCACTTTCCACCATTTCGGTCGATTAGCCGCTGATCTCCTAAAATTCCGAACGCTGTCGCCCAATGCGATGCTCGACTTGATTGAGGTGTCAGGTGCAGAGCGCGTCGAGGAAGCACAAGCTTATGGCAAGGGCATCCTGTTTTTAACTGGACACTTCGGATTTTGGGAAATCCAAGCGCTGGCTCACGCCCTTAAGTTTGAGTCGATGTCGGTCATGGCGAGAGCGCTCGACAATCCTCACGCGCACAAGTTTCTGGAGCGCATCCGCGTTTCCACGGGCAATGTGGTGATCTATCGTCGCGGCGCATTGCGAAGAGTGTTCAAAACTCTTCGCCAGAATGGTGCGGTGGGTATTCTTATCGACCAGCACGTCCAAAGTCGAGACGCGGTTTACGTTGAATTTTTCAAACGTACTGTTGCGACAACCTCCGCCCTGGCAGTTTTTGCGGCGCGTACCGGTGCGCCAGTGATTCCCTTATTTGCCTTACCCCTGAATGATGGACGGTATCGTCTGGTGTACGAGCCGATGGTCCCACCACCCGAGAACGAGACTCCAGAGGCCCTGCTTGCATTCACCCAGCGGTGTACGGATGTGCTTGAGACGTACGTGAGGCGACACCCCAGTTTGTGGTTGTGGATGCATCGGCGGTGGCGGGACGAAGAGTCCGAGTTTAAAGAGACTGACGGTGTGTTTCCAGCGGCCAAGTAAGAGAGAAGAATAAGAAGCGCCTCAATTAAGTAGTTCATCTGATGAATCGTGACTGATCCGAAGCGCGTGTTAATCGTGCTGCCGAACTGGCTCGGGGACATTGTGATGGCGCTGCCATCGGTAGCCGCTGCCCGGAACCATTTTGCTCCTCAACATCTTGCTGTGGCGTTACCTAGAGCGATGACGCCGGTTGTCCGAATGTTCTCAGGTCTCGACGCGGTCGTGTCCCTTGAGGGTGGGCAGGACGGGTTCGCTTCGGACGTGGCAACTTTGGCTGGCAGAAAATACGACGTTGCAGTTTTATTTCCCAATTCATTTCGCTCGGCATGGATGACGTACCGGGCTGGCATTGTGGAGCGTTGGGGTTACGCAGCTGACTTTAGGAGGTTATTACTAACCCGAGCCGTCAAGCGACCACGGGAGGGAGGTCATCATTCAAACTATTATCGTATGTTATTGAGGAAACTTAAGATTTCGATAGAGGACGATAATGCCAAGCTCGTTGTAACAGACTCGCAGCGGGTTCGTGCCGCGAGGCTTCTCGAGCGGCACAGAGTCGCCTCTAGTAGACCGATTGTGGTAATGGCGCCGGGTTCGGCGCACGGGCACGCCAAGCAGTGGCTACCTGAGCGGTATGCCGAGGTCGCAAGACGATCAGTGATGGAACTGGGCTGTTCGGTTGTGTTTGTTGGTGGTATTGACGACCGGCCAGTTGGTCGTGCGATAGAATCCTTCATAACTGAGGCTGGACACGGTTTGTCCGATGAGAGGCGGATCGTCAATCTGATTGGTCATACTGACCTTACGGAGCTAATCGGAATACTCGCAAACTGTGAGGCGTGCGTGTCAAATGATACCGGCGCGATGCATCTTGCGGCAGTACTCACCAAGCCCGTGGTTGCGGTGTTCGGGCCTTCGGATGAGCGAGTAACGGCACCGATAGGACCACGCGAACTGTTATTGCACCCTGTCCGGTGTCGTCCCTGTCTACTACGAGATTGTCCGATCGATCATCGCTGCATGACTGGCATCTCGACCAACGATGTTTTCAGTGCTCTCGTTCGATGCTTAAACTCAAATGAAACAAAAGAGGCGTCCTTGTGACTCCAGCCGTCTTTCTCGATCGTGATGGCACGTTAATCGAGGAAGTTGGATATCTGGACCGGCTTGATCGCATTGTTTTCTATCCATGGAGCATTGATGCGGTAAGACTTCTCAATCGTGCTGGCTTCAAGGTCATCATTGTGACGAACCAGTCGGGTGTGGCGCGCGGCATGTTCGAGGAATGTTTCGTCGAGGAAGCTCACGAGTTTATCGACGGACGCGTACGCGAGGGCAATGCACTTATCGATCGCTTCTATTACTGTCCTCATCATCCGGACGCGTCCATTGAGGCCTATCGTCAGAAGTGTGAATGTAGAAAACCATCTCCCGGCATGGTTCGCCAAGCGCAGCGAGACTTTCATCTCGACCTTGAACGGTCATTTGTGATTGGCGACCGGTGGCACGATGTTGAATTGGCCCAGTCCTTTGGTGGTCTAGGTGTACTCGTTCGAACGGGCTACGGCGAGGCTGAGGTTGCCAAGCCGAGGCCCAAAGTTAACGCAGCGTTGATCGCTCCCGAGCTGATGACCGCGGTTGGATGGATTCTCCGGCGGATCGCCTAAGGGACTGATATGTACCCACGACTTCCCGTAAAGGCTTTACCAGGCGATCACGATCAGGCCAATCGCTTCCTTGAGCTTATTGATGGTCTTGCGAATAAGCACGTGGCAATCATCGGTGACGTAATCGCTGATGAATTCATCTATGGTCGGATTGAGCGAGTTTCAAGAGAGGCACCGGTGCTGATCTTAAACTACGATTCAGCCGAGATCGTAGCTGGAGGTGCCGGTAATGCCGCGAACAATGTAGCCGCGCTCGGAGGGCAGTCTTGGCTGTGCGGATTGTTGGGGCAGGATACCGTTGGCGAATCCCTGCTTACTGGCTTTCAGGACGGCGTTGAGACCTCGAGTCTTGTGCGCCCGCATCGTTATAGGACGCCGACGAAGACACGTATTTTTGCTGGCGGCGTGCACTCGGCGAAGCAGCAGGTCGTCCGGATTGACAGGACGCCACCTGTATTTGACTCGTCTACGTCCAAGGTTTTCCTACGAGCCGTGCAGCGTGCAGTCAGAGGCTGTGATGCGGTGATCCTCTCTGACTATGGCTCGGGCCTAGTTACACCAGCGTTAGCGCAGACCATCAAGCTGCAAGTTGCCAAGACGAAGCGTCGTCGCCCGGTCCCGATTGTGATCGATTCGCGATACCACCTCCTAGACTATAAGGGCTTCACGGCGTGTACGCCGAACGAGGGTGAAGTCGAGCAGTTGTTGGGCTTTACGATTGGGGAAGATACGAAGGCTCTTGAGAAGGCTGGGCGAACCGTACTGAAGCGACTGCAAATGGTGGCTACGTTAATTACACGCGGTAGTCGGGGGATGGCGCTGTTTGAGCGCAAGCAGCGCACCGCGCACGTGCCGATCTTCGGTTCGGATGAAATCGTTGATGTTACGGGTGCCGGTGACACCGTAATTGCTACTTTAACGCTTGCGTTGGCGGCCGGTGCCTCAATGTTTGAAGCGACGCGGTTAGCTACCTATGCCAGTGGTTTAGTTGTTATGAAACGCGGAACTGCAACAGTCACCGTTGAGGAGCTTCGGGAAGCTGTAATACGGGACCACGAACTCCCCGAGTTGTGACGCAACGTGGAGTGTGATGTGGGACGGGTTGTCGGTCGTGATGAACTCGTGAGGCTAGTCGCTACATTTCGGCGCAATAAAGAGTCAGTGGCGCTCGCCAACGGCTGTTTCGATCTCCTTCACGTGGGCCACATACGATACTTGCAAGGAGCTAAACTCGAAGCCGACCGACTGGTGGTTGCTATCAACGACGATTCGTCCGTTACTGCAATCAAGGGAGCCGGTCGACCGATTCTTCCAGTATCGGCTCGTGCGGAGTTGGTGTCGGCTCTTCTTGTCGTCGATGCCGTGGTGATCTTTTCCGGTTTAACGGTCAATGACGTACTCCGGACAATTCAACCTGACGTACACTGCAAGGGAACTGATTACACCGTTGAGACAGTGCCGGAGCGCGAGACTGTCCTCGCTTACGGTGGCCGTACGGCCATTGTCGGAGATCCGAAAGGTCATTCGACCCGGGACCTGTTGGCTCGCATCAAACAAAGAGTGGACAAGATCGACTAATGACAAATGTCGACCGGATCTTGATCGTCCGACTTGGTTCACTCGGGGATATTGTGCACACGTTGCCACTAGCTGCCGCGCTACGGCGTGGGTTTCCTTCAGCGCGTATCGATTGGGTCGTCGATGAGCGTCACCATGAGTTCCTCGACCTTGTGTCAGTTATAAACCGATGCATCGTTTGGCGAACCCGTTCTGTATCCGCTTGGCGAAGTATCGGCGGGGTGATTACTGAACTGCGTCGCGAACACTATGACGTCGTGCTGGATTCTCAGGGACTGTTGAAATCAGCTGCGCTCGCAAGGATGGCTGGTGGTCGCCGAGTGATTGGATTTCCGAGAACTCACCTCCGTGAGCCAGCGGCTCGGTTTTTCTATGATGAGCAGTGCTCTCCAAGCACTAGGCGTCATGTTGTCGAGTTGAACCTCTCACTGGCGTCGTTACTCGGCGTGGAACGTGGGCCTTGGGAGTTTCCAGTTGAGGTTCGTGACACGGTCGCTTGTACCGATGTTCAGCGTCAGCTTGATGTTGGAACTGGTCAATATGCCGTCTTGAATCCTGGGGCTGCTTGGCCCAATAAGCGGTGGCCTCCTGAACGGTTTGGCTCGATTGCGCGGCGACTTCGTATGAAGCATGGGCTCCCAGTTGTAGTGATCTGGGGGCCGGGTGAGGAGTCTCTCGCTGAATCTGTTGCAGCAGCTTCTGATGGGGCAGCAATTGTGACCGGATCGACTTCACTTGCTGATTTGGTTGCAGTGTTAAAAAGTGCGACCCTCCTAGTGTCTGGAGACACGGGCCCGCTTCACATAGCCGCGGCCCTTGGAACGCCGATCGTTGGGATTTACGGTCCGACTAACCCTGACCGTAATGGCCCGTGGGCATCTGCGGATCACACGGTGTCACGATTCTCCGAATGTCGATGCCATCACCGTCGTTCCTGTCGAGTGACACGATGGTGTGTTGGCAACATTTCCGTCGACGCGGTCGCCGAGGCCGTGGATTATCGACTGTCGGCTATTTCGTAGCATGCCTGAGTGGGATTCCGTGAAGACCACGGCCTTGATACGTGTTGCGCGGCTACGCGTGCCGGTCGGTTTCATTGTTGGCATCATGACGATTGCGATGGCACGTCCAACTTATGTGACGTTGGTGATCGGTGCGCCGATCGTTGTAGTTGGTGAAGCACTTCGGATTTGGGCGGCTGGACATCTTGAGAAAAAACGTGAGGTCACGAACTCTGGGCCATATCGCTGGTTGCGTCACCCACTTTACGTTGGTTCGTCAATTCTTGGAATTGGATTTGCTATTGCAACGGGAACAGTGCTCGTCGCAGCCGTCGTGGTCGGCTATCTTGGGATGACGTTGACGGCAGCGATTAAAACAGAGGAGGCTTTCCTACGTGAACAGTTCGGGATTTTGTACGATCAGTACAAATCCGGCCTACTACCAGACGCTCATCGATCGTTTAGTGTGGCTCGGGCGATTCGAAATCGGGAGTACCGGGCAGTTCTTGGCCTTTTGATTGTTGCTGCTATTCTCTGGTCGCGCGCCTCAACGTGATGATTGTTACTTGGCCGCATTTATCTGCGCTTCCCTATGATGATGTGATTGTGATGAAGTCAACAACTATGCTGGGGCGGTTAGCTCAGTGGTAGAGCACCGGCTTTACACGCCGGGTGTCACAGGTTCAAGTCCTGTACCGCCCACCAAAACCTGACGATCGACGCGGGTCGAATTAATGGCGTAAATGTGACGTTCTCTGGAGCCAGCCCACACAAGGCGTTCAGATTTGAGCTTCGTTGTTTGAGGTATCGAGAGAGATACGATGGTTAAATGGGTTGGTGTAAGGCAGAACGGCGAAAATGCATTATAGTACTCGGCTGGATCGATTGTGTTACATCTAACGGGGTCGTAGTTCAGTTGGTTAGAACGCCGGCCTGTCACGCCGGAGGTCGCGAGTTCGAGTCTCGTCGGCCCCGCCATTTACTTCCAAACGGTATCGGATCGAGTGACAGCGGTCCCTGCTTTTCACTGTTCTCGGGTGAGGTGTCTTTCGGTGCGACACACGGTCCTTCCCCTTCGGTTGCCGTGATACGATCGTGGCGAGATTTTCATGCCACTGCGGGCGGTTACCGGTCACCGGCCTCTAATTAGACTCTTGGCCCGCGCCGTTTCACGCGGCACGCTTCCGCCAACCCTACTGTTTGCTGGTCCCGAAGGCGTCGGGAAGCGAACCGTGGCCGTTGCCCTAGCTCAAGCTATCAACTGTGAGACGCCAGAACAGGCATCGGCGTCATCAAGGGGCGGCGACCGCTCTGAGTTTGATGCCTGTGGTGTCTGCCAGAATTGCAAGCGAATTGAGCGTCGACTTCATGGTGAGGTGTGGTTGGTTGAGCCCAACGACAAGAGTAAGATCGACATCGAACAAGTGCGAGAGGTTGTGCGCCAGGCAAGCTACACACCATTCGAAGGCCGAACGCGTGTTGTAATTCTTGACCAAGCGGATCGGCTGACTTGGCAAGCACAGGCTGCATTACTAAAAATTTTGGAAGAGCCGCCGGCTAGGTCGATGGTCATCCTTGTGTCGTCCCGTCCTGATGCGCTTTTTCCCACTGTGCTCTCGCGGTGTCCGCGGTTGCGCTTTGGACGGTTAACGGCAGCTGAGGTTGCCGAGCTTCTTGTTCGGGATCACGGATATAGCGAAGGGGACGCGAGCGTGGTAGCGGCAACAGCGGACGGCAGTCTTGGTCTGGCGCTTCGGTTGAATTCTGATGATTTAGCCAGCGCTCGTGAGTGCGCCTCAAAAAGTTTACAGAGCTCAGCAACGACAGCTGATTCGAAGCGCCGTTTAGCCGCGCTAAAGGAGCTTTTCAAGGAGTTCGTCGAGAGGAAGAGTCCTTCAGCTACTAGGGATGCGTTAGCCCTCATGCTACAGGTGATGATGTCGCTACTTCGAGACATTGGACTAGTCACCAATCGTGCAGATCGCAAAGCCCTCGCCAATTCCGATCTTGAATCGGAGTTAACCCAATTGGCGACCGACTATGATGACGGCAGCGATCGAGTGTTGAACGCATTTTCTTCGGTCGACCAAGCTCTTTACGCTTTGACCGTTCGAAACGCTAACCCAAAAATCGTTGCGGACTGGCTGATGTTACAGCTCTGACACGCCTGGGTAAGTTCGACTTTTGCGAGGCAGATTCGGCAGACAATTCATGTCCAAAAGGCTCAAGATTGCGATAACCGTGGGCGATCCGTCTGGGATTGGTCCAGAGGTGTCCCTCAAGGCGGCAGAAGATCCAAGGGTCAAAGCAGCCGGGGAAATTGTCCTCTACGGTCCCAAAACGGATGCGGAACTCGGGGAATTTTCTGCCGGAAAGGTAACAGCCAAGGCCGGCAGCTCTGCATACGAGACTATTGTGCAGGCGGTCACCGATGTTCAGGCTGGTCGGGTGGACGCACTCGTGACGGCACCAATTAATAAGCAAGCGTTTGCTAAGGCGGGCTTACCGTGGCGCGGGCATACCGATTTACTAGCCCATCTCACTGGGACGTCAAGAGTTGCCATGATGTTCCACTCTGAGGCGTTGCGTGTAGTGTTGGCAACTGTACATGTACCGCTCGCGGAGGTTCCGGCCCTCCTCACTACAGATCGTCTTGAGGCGACCATTCGTCTTACCGCGACCGAGTTGCCCCATTTCGGATTTTCGAATCCACGGCTAGCAGTAGCGGGACTCAATCCACATGCGGGAGAGCAAGGCCTGCTAGGACACGAGGACGAACAGGTTCTACGGCCGGCGGTGGAAGCTTGCCGGCAGGACGGTATCAATGTGGTTGGGCCGCTTCCGGCAGATACCTTGTTTGTGAACGCAATGCAAGGTGAATACGACGTTGTGGTGGCCTGCTACCACGATCAAGGGCTGATTCCGGCCAAGCTGGTGGCCTTTGGTCGAACGGTTAATGTGACGCTTGGGTTACCAATCGTCCGGACGTCGGTCGATCATGGTACGGCATTCGACATTTCCCGTCAGGGAGTTGCCGATCCGTCGAGCATGGTGGAGGCGGTCCTACTGGCGGCGCGGCTAGTCAAGGCGACGCGCAAACGGTCTTCCGCATGACCGGCCGCTCACGAGGGGAACGACCGATCACGGAGCACCGCAAGGCATTTCATGACTATCACATTATTGATACTTTCGAGGCGGGCATCGTGCTCACGGGCACTGAAGTTAAAGCGATTCGCGAGGGTCGTGTGAATCTACGCGACAGTTATGGTCGGGTAGAGGCCGGAGAGGTATTTGTTTATAACATTCACATTAGTTCTTACAGTCACCGTGGCTATGCTGATCACGAGCCCACGCGCCGGCGAAAAGTGCTATTACATAAAACGGAGATTCGGAAACTTGTCGGGAAGACAGTCGAGCGTGGCATGACCCTCGTGCCGGTTCGAATGCACTTTAAGAACGGCCGTGTCAAACTTGCAATCGCGTTGGCCAAAGGAAAAAAAACCCACGACAAGCGTGAACGCATCCGGCAGCGTGAAACCGAACGGGAGACGAGAGCTGCAATCAAGGAGCGGCAAGGTAGATGAGACAGCCAACCGAGATGACGGTGCCACTGGTTGATCTCAAGGCTCAGTACGACTCTATTCGCGCTGATGTGTTCGCCGCGATCACCAGGGTCTGCGACAGTCAGCAATTTATCCTTGGGCCAGAGGTTGAGCTGCTCGAGCAGGAGTTGGCGGAGTACCTTTCGGCTAAGCATGCCGTTGGAGTGTCCTCCGGAACCGACGCACTACTTGCGATCATGATGGGGCTTGGGATCGGTCCAGGTGATGAGGTGATTACCACCACCTACTCGTTCTTTTCGGCTGCGGGCTCCATCGTGCGACTCGGCGCCACCCCAGTGTTTGTTGACATCGACCCGGACACCTTCAACATAGACCCGGATGCGGCTGGGGAAGCCATGACGTCTCGAACGAAAGCTATAGTTCCAGTGCATCTATTCGGCTTGAGTGCGGATCTTGATCCACTACTAACTGTCACTTCAAGAAGTGGCGTTTCAATTATTGAAGATTCCTGTCAAGCCATCGGGGCTCGGTACAAGGGGCAGTGTGTTGGGGCGCTCGGGATGGCTGGCGGGCTCTCATTTTTTCCGAGTAAAAGCCTTGGTGCATACGGGGATGCGGGGTTGATTGCTACCAATGACGACGCTTTGGCGGAACATCTTCACTCGCTTCGGGTACACGGTGCCCAGCCCAGGTACGTGCACAAGCGCGTTGGTGGAAATTTTCGATTGGATGCGATTCAAGCAGCCGTTTTACGAGTAAAGCTTCCGCATCTAAACCAATGGTGTAGGGCGAGACGTGAGGTGGCGGATAGATACCATCAGTTGTTTACCGATGCAGGGTTGGAGGCCTTTGGTGTTGAGCTTCCCGTCCAGCCCCAGGACCGGTGGCACACCTATCATCAATACGTTGTCCAAACGCCGAGGAGAGACCAGCTTCACACACATCTGGAGTCACGCGGTGTCGGGACCGCGATTTACTATCCGGTACCGCTGCATCGGCAGGAGTGCTTCGCGAGTCTTGGCTATTCAGAAGGTGCGTTTCCCAAGGCCGAAAATGCCGCTCGCACTGCGTTGGCGCTTCCAATGTATCCCGAGTTAACCGAAGACCAGCAGGCGTACGTGGTTGAGATGATCGCAGAGTACCTGCGGATGTCATAAACGTCCCACGATGGGAAAACGAAAAGTCCTCGTGACCGGGTCGGGTGGTCAGCTCGGTGGGGCTATCTGTGCTGAATTTAGTGACGAAGAACTTATTCCTTTGACTCATGCAGAACTAGAGCTGGTTGACCACGGTAATCTTCTTAAGGTTGTAACAGCACATAATCCGTCAATCATCATCAATTGTGCCGGGTATAACCGTGTTGACGAGGCCGAAAACAACGTAGAGGTGGCATTAGCGGTGAATGCGTTCGGCGTCCGTTCCCTCGCACGTGCAGCTACCGACGTCGGTGCCATCTTCGTCCACTACAGCACCGATTTTGTTTTTGACGGCGTTGCCACGGTGCCATACACCGAGCAAGATGAAGCAAGTCCGAGAAATGTGTACGGCACCTCGAAGTTGATTGGGGAATGGTTCGCGAGCGACATTATGGGTGCTTATATTCTTCGTGTCGAGAGTCTGTTCGGTGGCACGCCCGCCCGGAGTAGCATCGATCAGATTACTGACGCGATTGTAAATGGCCGTGAGCCGAATGTGTTCATGGACCGCGTGGTGTCGCCAAGCTTTGTTCACGATGTCGCTCGAGCGACCCGGTCACTTATCGACGCGAAGGCGCCAGCTGGGCTTTACCACTGTGTTAATACGGGTCACACGACATGGTTGCACCTTGCCGAGGAAATCACACGGCAACTTCAATCGACAACATCCCTTAGGCCAATCTCTGTTGCCAGTTTGTCGCTGCCAGCCGTTCGGCCAGTGTTTTGTGCCCTTTCCACCGCGAAGCTTGCAGCGGCGGGTTTCAAAATGCCGTCTTGGCAGGACGCTCTGACTCGTCATCTAGCGTCTCGGCGGCAGGCGTTACGATGAGCCCTAGGAAGTTGTCTGGCGATGCGCAAGCGTGGTTCATTCCCTCAGGAAACAGCGTGTTATAGTGGCATCGTGATGGGTGGCGCGACTACTTTGCTGCTGGAACGGCTGAACAATCGATCCGCTACTGTCGGGGTGATCGGCCTCGGATACGTTGGGCTGCCGCTACTTGTGGAATTCGCGAAGGCGGGTTTTTCGGCGTTTGGCTTTGATGTCGATGGTGCGAGAGTAGAGCGAATTGGTCGTGGTGAATCTGACATTCCAGATGTAGCTACTGAAGAACTCGCAGCCGCTGTAGATGCTGGTCGTCTCGTGGCGACCAGCGATTTCCAAAAGCTTGCAGAGGTTGACACCGTCAACATCTGTGTGCCGACGCCTCTTCGCAAGACGAAGGATCCCGACCTCTCGTTCGTGGCCGCGGCAACTGAGTCCGTTAGTGCACATTTACATCCTGGCCAGCTAATTATTCTTGAGTCGACGACCTATCCGGGAACGACCGAGGAGGTCGTCCAGCCGTTGCTGGAACGTAGTGGATTGAAGGTGGGACAGGATTTCTTCCTAGCATTTTCTCCAGAGCGTGTGGACCCAGGCAACTCCGAGTGGCGCACCGCGAACATTCCTAAGGTCGTTGGTGGAGTTGATTCAGCATCAACGGAGGTAGCCGCAGCCTTGTACCGGCAAATCGTCAAGACGGTCGTGCCTGTTTCTTCAACGCGTGTCGCTGAGATGGTTAAGCTGTTGGAAAATACTTTTAGGGCGGTCAACATTGGTCTCGTCAATGAATTGGCGCTGATGTGTCGCGATCTAGAGGTCAATGTTTGGGAAGTTATTGATGCTGCGAAGACCAAGCCGTTCGGATTTATGCCGTTCTATCCCGGCCCTGGCCTCGGTGGGCATTGCATTCCGATCGATCCGTTCTATTTGAGCTGGAAAGCACGCCAGAACGGCTTTGAGAGTCGCTTCATTGAGTTGGCCGGACATATCAACGGCCGGATGCCTCGCTATGTGCTCGAGCGAGTTAGTGATGCGCTAAATACAGTTGGTAAACCACTTAAGGGAGCAGCAATTCATTTATTCGGTGTTGCTTACAAAGCTAATGTGGGTGATATTCGCGAGTCGCCGGCGCTCGACCTAGCACAGTTGCTGCAGGAGCGTGGTGCTAAGTTGTCCTACAGTGACCCGTATGTGGCGTCCCTCGAGCTAGGGCAAGTGCATTTGGAGGCCATCGAACCCTCTGCGACTTTCGATCAAGAATTTGACTGTGCGGTGATCACCACTCCTCACGCGTCGTTTGATTACGACGAAATCGTTCGACGTTCGCCGCTAATCGTAGACACTCGTAACGCACTTCGGGGCCGGACCGATCTCCATATTGTGCGACTCTGACGGGAACGACCCTGGCTGAAATGGGCGCCTCACGCTGTGATCTTCCTGAGCCTAGGGATTGTTAACGACAGACCGAGACGCCCAGCTATAGAGCCGGTGACCCTTCTATGTTGTCTAACGACTCTCAGACTCTCTATGTTTCGTACGACGGCGCACTTGAACCGCTCGGCGAGTCACAAGTCGTCAATTACCTGACGCGACTTTCGGTCAACTACCGAATTACGCTAATTAGCTTCGAGAAGCCTGAGGACCTATCGGATCATACGCGCGTGATAGCGATGGAGCGGCGGTTCCACGCGTCTGGTATCAACTGGATTCCATTGCGTTATCACAAGTCGCCCCCTGTCTTCTCAACGATCTTTGACGTTGTTAGTGGAGCGCTGGCCGCCTGGCGCGTCTGCCAGCAGGGGACCATCCGAATCGTGCACGCCCGAGGCTACGTAGCAGCATTGGTCGCCCTGTTCGTTCGCCGTGGCGGCGCCTCGCGCTTCCTGTTTGACATGCGAGGCTTCTGGGTTGACGAGAAGGTGGAGGCTGGGCATTGGTGCGCGCGCGGGTTTCTTTATCGACTCGGTAAGTGGTGGGAACGGCAGTTCTTCGAACGGGCTGACGCCATTGTCTCTTTGACGAAGGCTGGCGTGCAGGCACTGCCGGCGCTTGGGTACGACATTCCGGATACCGTGCCAACGGTGGTGATCCCGACCTGCGTCGATTTGCAACGGTTCAA
Source organism: Acidobacteriota bacterium (assembly GCA_002730735.1). Lineage (GTDB taxonomy): Bacteria > Acidobacteriota > Vicinamibacteria > Vicinamibacterales > UBA823 > UBA11600. The sequence continues at coordinate 129,574 of PCAU01000011.1, forward strand.
ACCCATCAAGAAAGACCCTGATTTGATTGGTCCACTCGGTCTTCAAGGCAAGCTTGTGATCGGATGTGTAGGCACGATGAGTAACTGGTATCTGCGGAATGAGATGCTTCGTTACCTAGCGTATTTGTCGAAATCGATTCAATCCTTGCGAGTTCTCATTGTGACGCGTGAAGACCATGAGACTCTACGCCGAGACGCTGTGGCTAGTGGCATTCCTGATTCTGCTATGGTGCTTACAAGAGCCAGCTTTTCAGAAATGCCCCGCTATACGGCCTTGTTCGATGCCGGGCTGTTTTTCATACGCCCGACACTGTCGAAACGTGCATCAGCAGCTACCAAGCTCGCGGAGTTTCTTTCATGCGGAGTTCCCGTGATCCTGAACGATGGAGTCGGCGATTCTGGTGCGATTGTCAGGCATCACGATGTTGGGGTGGTCCTTACAGCAATGGACCAGGAGGCGTTTGTAGCCTCACTTCCGCCCGTTCGAGCCCTTTTCACTGACTTGGAGACGGGCAAACGGTGTCGTCGGGTCGCGAGTGAACTGTTTGACATTGAAAAGGGCACCGAGGAGTATCGAAAATTATACGAAAGTCTTAGTGATGGTCCAACGGAAGGGTCTGGCTAAGTTGAGAAACTTCAAAACGCTAAGCAAAAGTGTGTTCATTTATTGAACGATTGACTATCTGAGGGATTACGAAAGACTCCATGCGGTCTGGACCATGAAATTGGTCTAACTTGACAAACCCATGAAAACTAAGGAAAAATTATGTTCAGTTCATGAACGACTCACTAGAGAGGGGATTTTTCATTCCTATACTGTAAGTGAGAGGGCGTGAGTCTGCCCGAGGGTTAGCTTGGGGATGGCGTCCAAGTAGAAGATACCAAACATTTTATTCGACTGAGAAGCATGCCCGCGAGCATAGCCAGCTAAACGCTTCTACCCCAAACGTTTGAACCATTGGTCGTTACTGCATGAAGTTCACTGAGTTGGCACTGCAGGGGGTGTGGCTTATTGAGCCGGTGGTCTTTTCTGACCAACGAGGTGGCTTTCGTCGTCACTTCTGTACCGAGGAGTTTGCGGCACATGGTCTTGCACCAACTGTTGCTCAGGGCAATATTTCGGAGAATGTTCAAAGTGGTACGCTTCGGGGCTTTCACTACCAGGTGGGCCGATACGCAGAATCCAAGACTATTTCGTGTATGTCCGGTGGGATTTATGACGTAGTCGTCGATCTACGGCAAACCTCACCGACTTTCATGCAATGGGTCTCGGTAAAGATTTCAGCTGATGACCGTCGAAGCCTTTATGTGCCAGCTGGGTGCGCCAACGCTTGGTTGACGACTGTCGCGAACACCGTGCTTCACTATTACATGAGCGAAATGTTTTCTCCAGAGTCAGCGCGGGGCTTCCGTTACAACGATCCTGCGTTCAAGGTGAACTGGCCAACAGAACCAGTCGTGATCTCGGAACGGGATCGAACTTTTCCTGATTTTGATCCAGCGTCGCTCGAATAGTTCTGAATTGCGATGCGCGTATTGTTGACTGGCGGCACCGGTTTTATCGGGAGCCGCGTACTTCCTCTTTTAAGGGAGCACGAAGTGCTTTGCCTCTCCCGAGATCCAGCTAAGTTGCCTCGGCGTCATGGGATGGAAGCGATCACAGCCGATTTGGGGAGGGACGGTGACTGGATTAACGAGACCATAAGGTTTCAACCCGAGTGGTGTCTCCATCTGGCGTGGGAAGGGTTACCGGACTATTCGCTTGAAAGGTGCCGCACGAATTTGGATGCTGGCCTTCGGCTTATCGGCGCTGTGGCGCGATCGGGCGTACGGCGAATGGTCGTTGCAGGAACCTGTGCAGAATATGGTCGCGCTTCTGGAGCTGTCTCCGAAGAAAGCGTTCCAGTTGATCGGGGCTTCTGTGCAGCAACGAAGCACGCGCAGTTGAACGTGCTGGAAACGGTCGCTCGTGATGCGGCGTTTAATTATCAATGGGTCCGGATTTTCTTTGTCTATGGACCCGGGCAGATGCAGGGTTCACTAATTCCCTCTCTTCGGGCATCTTATGCCTCCGGACAAAAGGCAAGTATTCGTACACCGAACGCCTTTAGGGACTTTGTTCACGTTGACGACGTAGCCTCTGCTTTCGTGTCGCTGGTCTCTTCAGACATACCCTCTGGGGTCTTTAATGTCGGAAGTGGCCAACCAACGAGTGTCGGCCACGTCGCAAACTTGGCTGCGGAGTACTACGACATGCCACGTCCGATCACACATCCTCTAGTCGAATGCCCTCTTGGTGGTGACGGATTCTGGGCAGATACACGTAGGCTCTGTGCAGCAACCGGTTGGCGTGCACGCATCGGCATCAAGGAAGGGGTCGTGAAGACTCTGGAGGCTCTGGACGGCAAGTGAGCGAGCTGCAACTGGTAATGATTATTTTCAATCCGGTACTGACGGTTACCGTAACGTGACTTTTCCCCTAGTATCAATTTGTGTTCCCACGATCGGACGTGTCGAGTATCTGAGTGCCGCTCTGCAATCTCTCCGAGAGCAGACTTACGAGAACTACGAAGTGATTGTTCTAGATAATGCGAGTGGGCCCGAAGCCCAGGCGGTAATAACTGGATTCGTTGCGAACAATTCAAATGCGCGAATCTTGAGGGTTAACGAGCGCGTGCCGATGTTCGCAAATTTTAATCGCGGCATCCGCGCCGCGGTTGGTGAATATGTCGTTTTTTTCCATGATGATGACCACTACGATCCAAGATTCCTGGATTTCCACGTTGCAGTGCTTGAAGCTAATCCACAGGCGGCATTCGCTGGTAGTAACTGGAATATGATCGACGGTGAGGGACGACTGACCGTTCGTCGTCGATTGATTAAGAAAACCGGGACTTGGAGTGGCAGAGACTTCATTGAGCGGCTAGTTCGCAGAGGAAGGTCTGAACTGGCGACACCAGCCCTTGTATTCCGCCGGGAAGTGGTGAAGACGTCTGGCTTTGATGAGCGCTGCCCAATCCACTGGGGTGATTTCACGATCCTAATGCGGATTGCTGAGCAGTGGGATGTTGCCGTGGTGGCCGAATCGCTCTTTTCGTGGAGGTCGCACGAACAGAATTCTTCAAGGATGGCCTTCAGTCAAAGTATTCCTCTCCGAACCAGTGTGCTACGCGATTACTGCTCGGAATTCGCCGTACGACATCCTGAGGACTTGGAGTTCTTAAATCGATTAAAAAGTCTTGTGGACCGCGGACACAGTCGAGGTTTGTTGTGGGGTTGGCTTGTGGCTTCTAATGACGCGGAGTCTCGTACGTGCCGTCATCTCTTGGAGGAGGCGTCCTGTCCGATGACCGTAGGGCTTTTGAGGCTGCTGGAATCAGTTGGCTTGACGGTAACTTCCCGACGGTCACTTGTTCCAGCGGCGCGTCATGTTATTAACTTGATCGGCATCTAAGTTGAGCACCGGCTGTTAACGAATGCTGACACCTAACAAATAGCGCCCATCTCTATGTCCAAGCGAGCGATCATTACTGGCATCACTGGCCAAGACGGCTCCTACTTAGCTGAGTTGCTTTTAGACAAGGGCTACGAAGTTGTCGGAGTGGTTCGCCGTTCTAGTACGCCAAATTTATGGCGTATAGAACACCTGCTCGACAGGGTTCAGCTGCGAACGGCCGACCTCCTTGATCAACTCTCGATGATTCGTGTCATTGAGGAGGTGCGGCCACACGAATTCTACAATCTGGCGGCGATGTCGTTCGTACCAGCATCGTGGGACCAGCCGATGCTTACGGGTGAATTTAATGCTCTTGGGGTAACAAGGATCTTGGATGCAATTCGTCAGGTTGACACCTCAATTCGGTTCTATCAAGCCTCCTCTAGCGAAATGTTTGGGAAGGTGCGTGATGTGCCACAGACCGAGGCGACGCCATTCTATCCAAGAAGTCCGTACGGTGTTGCCAAGGCGTTCGGACACCACATCACGGTAAATTATCGTGAGAGTTATGATCTATTTGCCGTTTCAGGGATTCTCTTTAATCATGAGTCACCACGGCGAGGTCTGGAATTCGTCACCCGTAAAGTGAGTGATGGAGTAGCTAGAGTCAAGCATGGTCTTATCGACTCACTGTTGCTTGGTAACCTCGATGCACGCCGTGATTGGGGCTTTGCGGGTGACTACGTTCGCGCGATGTGGATGATGTTGCAGTGCGATCGACCGGATGATTACGTTATCGCTACTGGTACAAGTCACTCGGTCAGAGACTTGGTGCGGCTTGCGTTCAGCCACGTAGGACTTGAGTGGGAAGAGTGGGTTCGTGTCGATCCAAATCTATTGCGCCCTGCGGAAGTCGACCATCTAGTCGGGGACGCCTCGAAAGCTCGACAGAACATCAATTGGTCGCCAACGGTAGATTTCGAACATTTGGTCGGCCGAATGGTTGACGCCGATATGGAGCGAGTGACACGCTAGGGTTAAGATTCCAGGTAATTGTTTTTCGGTCGGCGCGTGATTGGTTGTCATCCTGCTGGGTTGCTTTCACATTGTTCATGACGACATCTGGTTCTTTGTAAGTGTGTGTGCCTAACTGACTCTGCCGGTTATAATCGTTCCTGTGTTCCAGCGTTTCAAACGGACACCCCGTTTTTTCTGCACTGTCAAGAAGTGCGATAGGCAGCTTAACCGCATCTCAGGTCCTCACGCGTGACTGGTCATACTAAGCGTCAGACGTGTCGAGTGTGTGGCGGCACCCAACTGACTAAATTTCTTTCTTTGGGGCCGACACCACTCGCAAATGCTTTCTTGCGTTCAACTGATGAATTTCCAGCGGAACAGTCCTATCCTCTTGATGTCTACCGTTGCGAGGGGTGCTCACTAGTACAACTGCTAGATCTTATCGATCCGGGAACGCTGTTTAGCCATTACATCTATGTCACGGGAACTTCAGAAACCGTGGCAGAGCATAATCGTACTTACTCCAAAACCATTGTCGAACTTCTCAAATTACAACCTGGGAACTTGGTTGTTGAGGTAGCGAGTAATGATGGGAGCCTCCTGAAATGCTTTGAGCCATATGGAATGAAGACACTTGGTATCGAGCCTGCTGAGAACATCTCAGAATTGGCCCGCTCACAAGGAGTCGAAACACTGACGCGGTTCTTCAATGAAGCTACCGGTCGTGAGGTGCAGGAGACATACGGTGCAGCTCATGTGGTTATTGCAAACAACGTCTTAGCGCATGTGGATGACACGCCAGATTTTCTGGAAGGGTGTAAGCACGTTCTCAAACCAGACGGACTCATTGTTATCGAAGTGCCTTATCTTCGAGATCTATTGGATCGTCTGGAGTACGACACGATTTATCATGAGCATCTGTGCTACTTCTCTGTAACAACGTTGATGCGTTTGTGCGACCGCGTTGGCCTATCCATTAGGCGAGTTGAGCATGTACCGCTTCATGGAGGGTCGTTGCGGGTGTATCTGGGTAGACAAGAGGTTCAAGGGGGTCATGCAGATACCGTTCTTGATTATGCTGCGGCGGAGACCGAAGCAGGGTTCGAAAACATGGACCGCTATGAACGATTTGCAGTTGACGTAGCTTTGAATCGACAGGCTATTCGCCGTCTACTAGAAAAGCTCAAATCTGATGGCAAGGTGGTTGCGGGCTATGGTGCGCCGGCGAAAGGGAACACCCTACTTAACTACTGCGGCATTGACACTCAACTCGTGTCGTTCACGGTTGATCAAAACCCCATGAAGATTGGCCACTATACTCCAGGCACGCACCTGCCAGTGCTTCCGGTGGAGGCCCTCCGTGAACGTGAAGCTGATTTTGCGTTCGTCCTCGCGTGGAACTTCGAAGAGGAAATCAGGCGACAACAGCGCGACTATGCCGAGGCTGGTGGTCGGTTTATCATTCCTATTCCTGAGCCAAGGGTCGTTTGAGCCACCGGTAATGTATGGAAGGGTTGCGGGTTTGCTATTAGCATCAATTTTGGAAGGGACTAACTTATGGTCGCTCATCCACACCTAGATTTACTTCATAGCAGATATCGGGCTCGTTCCAAGGGTGACCAGGAAGCCTTGAACGGCATTATTGCGGACAATGTGGTGTGGCACGTTGCTGGTAAGAGTCAGGTCTCAGGTGACTATCGAGGACCTGAAGCCGTGTTTGGGCTCTTTGCTAGGATGGAAGTTCTTGTCGGCGGGACACTGAGTGTCGAAGATCAGGACTTTTTCACGAGTGACGAACGAACCGTCGTTCTTTTCAAGATGACTTCGACTCGAGGAAACAAAACACTAACCGCCAACTGTTGTGAGGTAGCTCGTTGGCACGATGGTCAGATTACCGAGGCGTGGGTTTTCACGTCTGACCAATACGGATTCGACGAATTCTGGTCTTCAGGATGGTTCAGCGAGGCAGCAGACGGAGTGTGGGCTCGCCGTGTGAAATTGTAACTTTTTCACTGACTCAGCCTTGGTGCCAGAGTAACTTCAATGTTAACTGTGTAGTGTTCTGCCTACTGTAGCGGTCTCTGTCTTAGCGATCTAACGCCTCTTCGGGGCTTCCATCGCGGTTTTCAACTTCATTGTTGGGATGTTAGGGGTTGTGGTCGAAATATTCGACCTCCATTGTTGTGAGAAAAGATTGGTCCGACTAATGTTGACTGCTTCCATTATCTACGGCGGAGGGAGACCTCAATGTAGTCGTAGGCTACCCACGATTCTTCTAAATGGGCGCTTATGGTGTAGCTCATGGGGAGGTCATTGTGGATCCTGAGGCGCGCCGCGACCTCGAGGCACTCGAAGCCATTGCGGAGAATTCGCGAATTACCCAGCGTGGTTTGTCAACCAAACTAGGGATTGCCCTAGGCCTGGCTAATCTTTACGTGAAGCGTTTGGTCCGCAAGGGTTATGTCAAGTGCGTCAACTTCAAACCGAATCGGATTTTGTACGTGCTGACTCCGACTGGCATTGCTGAAAAGACGCGACTCACATATGAGTTCATGGACTATTCGATGTTCTTGTATGGCCAGGTACGGCAACACCTGCGGTCGGTTTTACAGCCGTTTACGGAAGGTCAGCGCAGGCGCGTTGCCATCTACGGCACTGGCGAAGCGGCAGAACTAGCGTATTTGTCACTAACCGAATTAGGCATGGAACTCGTAGCAATATTTAATGGTGTGGGCGCCGACAAGTTCTTAGGAATGCCGGTACAAGACATTCGTGAACAGCACAGCGTTGATTATGACCTGATAATTGTTGCGACACTAGAGCAGCCTGATGCCATGGTTGAGGGTCTGCTCGGCTATGGTGTACCACGCGAAAAGATCGTGATGTTTCAAAATTGACGATGAGTGAGGATGGACCTTGCCGGTCCCGTCTAAGTGAATGATATGAAGCTACGCTTGCTTGAATGGCTTGTCTGCCCAGTTTGTTCGAAGTCTTTTTCCCATACACCCCTTTTGCGTAATGGTGATGAGACGACGGAGGGGTTGCTGTCGTGCGACTGCGGTCGCAGTTACCCGATTGTGGACGGCATACCTCGCGTGGTGGAAGATGCCTTCGGCCTTTTTCCAGCTTTCGGTGAGAAGTATGGCAACCTTTTGCCTCACGCGCGTCCCAGAAATGTTGACAGTCATCCCCCCGGTGAGGAACTTCGGCGCACTCGCGAGAGCTTCGGTTACCAGTGGACAGCATTTTCGGCGATGGTGATCGATTTTAGAGAGAACTTCCTTGAGTATATCCATCCAGTCCAACCGGCGTTTTTTCCTGGTAAGCGCGGGCTAGATGTTGGCTGCGGATTCGGTCGACATATTGCAAACGCAGCACAGTTCGGCGCTGAGATGGTGGGTGTCGATATCAGTGCAGCAATCGACGTGACCTACAAGAACACCTGCAACTTGTCGAACGTGCATCTGGTACAAGCGGACGTGTACCGCATGCCGTTCAGGCAAGGGACCTTCGATTTTGCCTACAGTATTGGTGTTCTACACCACCTGCCCGATCCCGAGGCCGGGTTTAAACAACTCGTCTCTGTCGTGAAATCTAAAGGTGTGGTGTTCATCTGGGTATACAGCAAGAAACGGCGTCTCGTAAACGCAATGCTTGAAACGGTACGGGCGTTAACGACACGACTTTCTCCCCGTTTCCAAATGGCGCTGTCGTGGGCTGCCGCAGCTGTGGATTGGGGCGGTTTCGTCGTCCCATACCGGATCATGTCTCAGTTGCCAGGCTTAGGTTCTGTGGTGCGCCGGTTCGGAACCCCGCGTTTGAAGGTCTATGGTAATTATCCGTTTCAAGTCGCGTGGGCCGATTGGTTCGATCGTCTCGCGGCGCCAATTCGTTTCTACTACAATGAAAATGACCTTAATGGCTGGCTGAGACGTAGCGACCTCAGCCGCACTCTCGTATCTCCAACTGGCCTGTTTGGGTGGCGGGCGTATGGTGAGCGAGACGGACAAACCACCACCTCCACTCGCTCACAAACCTAATGGATAAACCCCCTGTGATGATCCTTTGTGGCGGTTTGGGAACTCGGCTCCACGAGGAAAGCGACGTTAAACCGAAACCCATGGTGATGATTGGTAACCGGCCGATTCTGTGGCACATCATGAAAATGTATGCGGCACACGGCTTAACGGAGTTCATCGTGTGTCTCGGGTATAAGGGCCATGTCATCAAGAACTACTTCATGAACTATAAGACCTATAGCGCCGACTTCACGGTCGATCTCCGAGAACCAGAGCGTATTGAGTACCACAATCATCCGATCGAAGAAGATTGGCGGGTGACTCTAGTCGAGACGGGTGAGCACAGTCAGACTGGTGCTCGGATACGGCGTGCAGGACGGGAATACGTGAAGAGCGATTGTTTCTTGGTGACCTACGGTGATGGCCTAGGTAACGTTAACATTGATGAGCTCCTGGCCTTTCACCGCTCTCACGGGAAAATCGGTACGGTGACAGGCGTGCGCCCACCAGGGCGTTTTGGTGAAATGTGTGCCGGTAATGACAACCAAGTGTACGAGTTCAACGAGAAACCGCAGGTCAGCGATGGCCTGATCAACGGAGGTTTTCTGGTATTTCAGCGCGAATTTCTTGACCGCTATCTGAGGGATCGGGACGATGAAGTTCTGGAGCAGGAGCCGTTGAAGCGACTGGCAAGCGATGGGCAATTAATGGTCTACAGACACGATGGTTTCTGGCAGCCGATGGACACCTACCGTGAGGTGAAAATCCTGAATGAGTTGTGGGCAAGTGGTAAAGCACCGTGGAGTATCTGGACATGAACTCGGTTGGAGCGTGGCATCGTCGTCGTGTCTTGGTCACCGGCTGCACCGGTCTCTTGGGCTCGTGGCTTACCCGATGGTTGGTCGATCAGCAAGCTGATGTCGTTGGGCTCGTGCGTGATCACGCGCCCCAGTCAAATTTCTACCGCCTTGGTCTCGACCGCGAAGTCAGAGTTGTACACGGAGCCTTGGAAGATCATCCTCTCCTTGAACGCTCGCTTAACGAATACGAAATTGAAGTCGTTTTCCATCTCGGTGCACAGACGATCGTTGGTATTGCCAACGAGAATCCTCTGTCGACCTTCAGTGCGAACATTCAGGGCACCTGGAATGTGCTTGAGGCCGCTCGCCGGCGAAAAGGCATTTGTGCTGTTGTCGTTGCCTCCAGTGACAAGGCCTACGGGGCTCAGGCTGAGCTGCCGTATCGAGAGGATGCACCACTTATAGGTCGGCATCCGTATGATGCTTCGAAGAGTTGTGCCGATCTTATCGCGCAGATGTACTGGCATACGTATCGCCTGCCAGTGGCCATTACCCGTTGCGGCAACTTTTACGGGGGTGGCGATCTTAATTTTAACCGCATCGTGCCGGGCACGATCCGGTCACTGTTCGACGGCCAGCGTCCTATCGTTCGCAGCGATGGGACGCTCCGCCGCGACTACGTCTACATTAAAGAGGCCGTGAGTGCTTATGTGCTGCTCGCAGAACGATTAATGGAAGGGGAGGCGGGCGGTGAGGGCTACAACTTTAGCCATGGACAACCGCTTCGCGTCCTTGAGTTGGTCGACGTCATCACTCGTGTAATGGGACATACTGACCTAACACCGGTGGTGTTAAACGAGGCCACGAATGAAATTCCCGACCAGTTCCTTGATGCGAGTAAGGCCGCTGCGGACCTCGGTTGGACACCGCGCTATCGGTTGGAGGATGGACTGCAGGAGACGGTAGTGTGGTACAAGGAGTTCTTTAAAGCGCAACGCGATGCGCGAACACTGGACGAGTAAACGTGGGTGCAATCGATCTAAATGGGCACTTGGCGGTTAGCACTGAGGGTTTTTACTGCGTCTATAGTGAGATTGGTTGTGGTGCATTGGAGTCCTCTAGCGGAACGAGACAGTCTGCTGGCGACCGTGGGCTATTTGGCCGACACTACGTAGAGACACCGGCTCCTGCCTTTTCGCGGTTGCAAGCAGGGATGTGTGCGAGATTTAGCGTTTAACTGGAGGGCTGACTCGACTTTGTCATCCTCACAGTGGTGAGTGTTACTGGAATAGGAATAGCCTATGGCCCTTATTGACGATCGCGGACGTTTGTTTGGTCGAATCAATCTGATTGATATAGCCGCAGCTCTCGTAATACTTCTGTTAATTCCTTTAGGTTACGGTGCCTATCAACTCTTTCGCACGCCCCCGCCGGAGATCCTAACGATTGAGCCGGGAACATTGACTCAGGGTAGTGATCTCAGAGTCATCATGGAGGGCAGGTATCTCCAACCGTTCTTGAGAGCCGTCGTCGGTTCTCTTGAGGCCGAACTACTTGTCGTAACTCCGACTCGGGCCGAAATCAAACTGCCAGAGAATCTCGGGCCAGGGTCGCACGACCTCATTTTGTTCGATGTGGCCCGGGAAGTCGCCCGTCATCCTGCGGCCGTTACCATTGAGGCGCCCCTTAGGGGGGAGTCGCTACCCCTGCCGCTTCCGCCTCCAACCCTGATGCAGATGCGCGTGCTCGGCGCCTTTACCGGTTTGGACCGTGAACGCACTGCAATGCCCGTAAGGGCTGAAACGTTTGGGGCGGAGGGGGAGATCGGTGCTGGAGAGATTCTTGCTGTCGCCCCAGCGGAACGAGAGGCTATGGAGCTGGGCGGATTCCCTCCCCTTGCGCGAAGTGATGGTGACACAGTGCGAGTTGTTGCCGTGGTTCGTGTCTGGTGTGAACTCATTGGTATTGACTGTCGGGTTGGCGGCACCAACGTGGTGCCTGGCGAATCCCTCGGTATCGTGAGGGGAGACGACGAGCGTGCTCGGTTCGAGGTCATGGAGCTCTATCTTCCTTCGACCGAGTTACAGACTGAAGTGACCGTTATGGGTGCGTTCGTCGGACTTGACGACGTGCAAGCCGACCGGATATCAGGCTTAGGCGAGTCGAGTGAGGTGTCCTCAGATTCCTGGAGTCGTGTCCTGTCTCTCGGGCGACTGGAACCAGAGAACATCCAACTGACGGGAGGGGTGCGTGCAGGAACCACGGGGAAGAATCGCATTCCTGCGTTGGTCTCCATCCACTGTGCGATTGTGGACCAACAATGCTGGCTGGGAAGTCAAGTGGTCGGTCCTGGTGAAAGACTTGCCATTCCCACTGGCGAAGGAATCGTCTGGTTTGAGGTCACCGAACTCTATCCGGCGGCCATGACAGACTTCCCACCACCTCCACCGGTGTTGGAGATTCGCGTACTGGGCGCCTTCACTGGTTTGGACCCTGCAGATCCTGCAACGCCTGAGAGGTCTGAAACATTTGGGACGGAGGGGGAGGTCGGGTCTGGAGAAATAATTGCCGTGGCCCCGGTGGAGCGAGAGGCTCTGGATCTAGCCGGGGTTCCTTCGGTCGCGCGTGGTGACCTTGACACGGTCCGTGTCGTTGCCTTGGTTCGTGTTCGGTGTGCGCTCGTTGACAATGATTGCAGGGTTGGAGGTGCCTTGGTGGCACCTGGAACGGCCCTCGATATCGTGAGGGGAAACGAGAGCTTCTCGTTCAGGGTGATGGAACTCTACCGTTCGCCGATCGAGTTACAAGCCGAAGTCACCGTCATGGGGGCGTTCGTCGGACTGGACGACGCGCGAGCCGACCGGATATCAGGCTTAGACGAGTCGAGTGATGCAGCCTCGGATTCNTGGGGTCGNGTCCTGTCNCTCGGGCGACCGGAACCAGAGAATCTGGAGTTGACGGGNGGNGTGCGCGCGGGAATNACGGGGAAGCACCGTGTCCGCGGNCTGGTCGCCATCCGNTGTGCGATTGTNGGCNNTGAGTGCTGGCGNGGGAACAAGGTGGTCGGTCCTGGNGAAAGACTCGCNCTTCCCACNAGNGAGGGAATCGTCTGGTTCGANGTGACTGAGAACTACCCGGCCGCCAACGACCGATTNGTGGAGCTCAANGTATNNGGAGCCTTTGTTGGTCTTGAGAGGGAGCAAGCCCAGAAGCTGGGAACGATGACCCTCTCCGACCAGCCGAACCACCCTTGGGGCAAGATTNTAGNCGTAGCCCCNCCAGTACCGGAGACNGTCGAGCTTNGTGAGGANTCTGGCGTGTTCAGTGCNGGTACAACGGGTAAGTTCAAGGTCGANGCGTTGGTCGCTGTTCGGTGCTTGGTTTCTGGGACCGANTGTCGATTAGGGAGCACCTTAATCGGNNCCGAGGCCATGCTCTCGATTCCGACNNCTGAGGGTCTNCTTCTGTTTGATGCGACTGAGATTCAACCCGCAGAAACTACTCTTGTAGATATNACGGTTCGCAGTGCAACCGACCGAACGATTCTGTCGCTGNTGCGAAACGGGCTTTCGATGGAACAGGCTGAGGCACAGCNAGNTCGCCAAACACCATCNGGAGTCACGCTTTTNGCCGTGGGCGAGATTGAAGAGGAGACCACTCTTCGGACTAGTTACGGCGCTTACNNCTGGGAGCANCCGGGCGTAGTCGTCTCGGTGATCCTTCGTGTGCCTGCTCACCAAACCGTNTCNGGATGGCAGTATGGCCTNGGAANCGATACTTTTGTTCCCTTGAGAGCCGGCGAANNGTTNCGCTATACGCNGCCCTCATATGTGCTTGCNGGCGTCATCACCAGTGTTGAGGTGGCGTCGGTNGACCAGGGGAANACCNGCAGGTANGGNTNAGCACNGTGAAACCATCATTTCGGCAGGTCTGGCTCGCCAGTATCTTCGGGAAATGGATGANTGACNTTGNTCGNCTGNTTGGGCGTGGNACGTCACCGGAGAGTAGTCGNNTNTTGCGCTCCGTAACCGNTTCCCAGGANCGCCNAAGATTGGAANGGATTCAGCAGCTNGTTCAGANNAGTCGGCTCNGGCGTTTCATANANCGGAGTCTCCTCCGTNTNGGTGGAGCGTGGNGGNACGCCGCCATCATTCGGGTTGTNAGNTCACAGAAAGNTCGGNTGTTGGCGTTGGNNCCTGCCCGTCGCTCACGTCTCNTNGGCTGGATGCTATTTGTAATCGTGTTGACGCACTTCNNCCTTTCTATNGACCCNGCTCGCGAAGCTAGAACGCACCCAGTAATTTTGGGNGGAGTGCTTGCTCTCTCCGTTGTGCTCATGTTTGCTGGCGATGCTCTGACGAGNGCNTGGGCNAGTCGGAGCGCCAAGCGCCGGNTCAATTCGTGACCTGGNGTTTTTTGTCAGACNCAATNTTNAGGGTGATTCCTTAGTTTCCCNATGTCCGTGTCACAACCCCAGNCTCCTGANTCGCTGAAGGCGGNGATTCTTAANCTGGTGCGCGAGTACTACNCNNCCGCATTCGGTTCGAGTCCCTTCATTCCNGGNGAGACCCCCATTCCCTATGCNGGCCGTGTGTTTGATGANGACGAACTTGCCTGTCTGGTGGAAGCGGGCTTGGATTTTTGGCTNACCTCNGGACGGTTCGCCGATCGATTCGAACACGACTTCGCGCGGTTTTGCGGGATTAGGTATGCGATGCTGGTGAATTCTGGGTCATCCGCAAACCTNGCGGCNTTGTCATGTTTGACCTCTCCAAAGTTGGGNGAGCGTCAATTACGACCGGGNGANGAAGTNATCACTNTGGCNACGGGATTNCCGACGACCGTCAACCCNATCNTACAGAACCAACTCGTGCCTGTGTTCGTCGATGTNGATCTTNCAACCTATAACNTAGATGTGACNCAGCTCGAAGCGGCTTACNCTGAGCGCACGCGNGCCATTATGGTGGCTCATACNCTNGGNAANCCNTTTGACNTGGATGCGGTNACNAGTNTTGCGAAACGTCGGAATCTTTGGTTGATTGAGGATTGCTGTGATGCGGTCGGCGCGACGTACAAAGGNAAGACAGTTGGTACNTTTGGTGACCTTTCAACNGTAAGTTTCTACCCNGCGCACCACATCACNATGGGTGAGGGGGGNTGCGTTCTNACCGACAACACCNTTTTGAAGACCCTTGTGGAATCGTTTCGAGATTGGGGTCGTGACTGNTGGTGCGANCCGGGCAANGAGGANACCTGCNGAAAACGGTTCGGTTGGNAGATNGGCGATCTNCCCGAGGGNTATGACCACAAGTACANCTACACCCATATTGGCTATAACCTGAAACTNACTGACATGCAGGCGGCCGTGGGTGTCGCACAGCTACAGAANTTACCAGCGTTCATCGCNGCTCGCCGTCAGAACTTNGCCNACCTTTACGAAGGGCTTAAGGACCTTGAGGAGTTTTTTNTTTTACCGAAGGCCACCGAGGGAAGTGAGCCGAGTTGGTTNGGNTTTCCCCTAGCCNTTCGCAAAGGNGCACCGTTTACACGNCGNGNGGTGACNCAACANCTNGAAGNGCGTCGTATNAGCACGCGGTTACTGTTTGGCGGAAACCTCGTCCGTCAGCCTGCNTATCTTAACGTTCCGCACCGCACCGTAGGTAANTTNCCCAACGCCGATTTTGTTATGGAGAATGTCTTTTGGATCGGGGTATATCCCGGCTTGGGGCGGCAGGCTATTGAGTTCATCCTCGAGACCTTTCATCAGTTGAAGGNATNAGGGNATGCGCTGTCTAGTTACNGGAGCGTCGGGCCACCTGGGTTCGTATCTNACAAGGCGTCTACTAGNGGCGGNTCANACAGTTNCGGTGGTTGTGCGACCGCAGAGCGACCTATGGCGTCTTGCGGATGTAATCGCTGACACAACGGTTATCCGCAGTCAGCTTGAAGACATTGACCAANTGGAATCGGCACTAATGGCNGCCGCTCCAGAGGTGGTGTTTCATCTTGCNTGGCAGGGTGTCACCAGTAAGTTCAGAAATGATCTTCNCCAAATTGAAAATAATCTTCTGGGTAGCGTCCGCNTGCTGGAAATTGTCCAACAGGCAGGTTGCAAGTGTTGGGTAGGNCTCGGTTCCCAAGCGGAGTATGGGGNGTACGAGGGGGTGATTCGCGAAGANCTGCCGCTCCAGCCCAGGNCCTTATATGGTGCAACCAAGCTCTGNGTTGGCTTTCTTACGCGACAACTTTGTGACCTNGCCGGTACGCGTTATGTGTGGCTTCGGGTACTGGCNGCCTATGGGCCGAAGGATGATCCGGTTCATCTGATTCCTGCAGTTATCTTAAAACTACTNGCAGGCGAGAAGCCTGCACTCACACCAGGCGAGCAACGGTGGGATTACTTATACGTTGAAGATGTTGCTGAGGCTGCTTGCGAGGTGATTCANCAGCCTCGNCTTCAAGGTATTTACAATCTCGGTTCTGGTCAGGCTNATACGGTGCGCGACATTGTGACCCGANTACGCGACATGATCGATACGGGNCTTCCGNTGGGGATCGGGGAGATACCCTACGGTCCAANTCAGATTATGCGTTTNCAAGGGGAGGGCCTGAGCTCACCGTTTTGCCGTGAGACCGGTTGGAAGCCAAAAGTCGNCCTNGATGAAGGANTGCAGCAGACAGTCGATTGGTTCCGCGCTAATAGGCAACGCTATGGTCTCTGATACNAGCGCAGTCTCGGAATTGGCTCGNAAGATTCGTGTGCAGGTNTTGCGCATGANTCACAAGGCGAAAGCATCGCATGTNGGNACGAGTCTCTCGATAGCAGATATTTTGGCAGTGCTCTATGGAAGCGTTCTACAGATCCAACCGACCGAACCGGAGTCACCAGACCGCGATCGGCTAATCGTGAGTAANGGACACAGCGCAGCCGCGGTATATGCGGTCCTTGCGGAAACTGGNTTCTATCCACGAACGTGGCTCGATACCTATTGTCAGGACGGCTCACGCTTGGCAGGGCATGTGACGCGGGGTGTTCCAGGCGTCGAGGCCTCTACNGGNTCGCTTGGTCATGGNCTTGCTATCGGCTGTGGAATGGCCCTGGGGGCGAAGCGTGNTCAGAATTCCAATCGGGTTTTCGTCCTNATGAGCGATGGCGAATGCGATGAAGGTTCCANCTGGGAGGCNGCACTTTTTGGCCCTCATCACCGGTTGGATAATCTGGTGGCAATCATCGATTACAACAAGATTCAGAGTNTTGGCTCGGTCAAAGANGTCCTNGATTTGGAGCCGTTGGCCGACAAGTGGCGGGCCTTTGGATGGTCGGTCCAGGAGGTCGATGGTCACGACCACGAACAACTGCTCGACGTGTTAGGACGCNTACCACTTGTTGAAGGACGGCCGACCTGCNTCATCGCCCATACTGTCAAGGGTAAAGGTGTGAGNTTTATGGAGCATCAGCTNGCTTGGCACTACAAGTCGCCTGACGCCGAGCAGCTCCGTGAAGCCTTNCAGGAACTCGAGGTGCGGCNNTGAGGANGGCTTTCATTCGAGCTCTTCGTGAGGCGGCNGCGACTGATGACCGGGTGTTTTTNTTGGTCGGCGACTTGGGTTATTCNGTTGTTGAGCCGTTTGCGCAAGAGTTTCCNAATCGCTTTNTCAANATCGGCGTCGCTGAGCAAAATCTAGCTGGAGTTGCTGCGGGCCTAGCTTCATCGGGGAAGGTCGTNTTCACCTACTCNATCGGCAATTTTCCAACGTTNCGCTGCTTAGAACACATTCGAAANGACATCTGCTATCACCAAGCAGCCGTAAAAATCGTTGCAGTCGGTGGAGGGATGGCTTANGGCAGCCTTGGTATGACGCACCACGCGACGGAAGACCTNGCGATNATGCGCGCATTACCTGGCATGGAGGTGATCGCACCTGGTGANCCAATTGAAACTACCCTAGCCACACGAGCGATTGTCACCAGGCCTGGTCCTTGCTATCTCCGCCTCGGCAAGGCNGGTGAACCGGTGGTTCACGACGAACCNCCTCCCTTCACCGTTGGAAAGGCTNTTACTCTCAGTCGAGGGTCCGACGTCACTTTTGTGAGCACAGGTGGCATGCTCGCTGCTGCCGTACAGGCGGCCGAGCAACTAGGGCAGACGGGTNTTAGNGTTGGTGTGGTCAGNATGCCCACGNTAAAGCCGTTGGACGCTGATTGTCTTCGAGCGGTGGCCNNACAGTGTGAGTTGATTGTNACTNTCGAAGAGCACAATGTGATTGGTGGACTAGGTNGNGCTGTGAGCGAAGTNCTNGTNGGAGTGCATGGTTCGCAAGTTGGGCTAAAGANGGTGGGTGTTCAGGATCGGTTCTATGAGGAGATCGGNAGCCAAGAATACCTTCGNGCCCAAACCGGTCTGACNGTGGAACAACTGGTCAATGCCGCTGAGACCAGTCTGGCTGAGCGCCGATCGACGAACGGACAACCTGGGAAGCCAATCCGGAAGCAACGGGAATCAGCCACAAGAGGGAAGGCCTAATGTCGAAGGACGAGACCGGACGAGCAGTGGTCGAANCCCAACCGCCGACAACACCGCTGGTGTCCATCATTATTCCCGCTCTTAACGAGGAAAATAACTTCGCGCGCCTTGAACGCGAACTGCTACCCGTTGTTGATGATTTGCCCTATCGATTTGAGTTTATCGTTATTGATAATGCCAGCACCGATCGGACGGGTGACCTAGCGAAGGCACTCTGTAAGCGCGATCAACGNTGGAAATACTTAAGATTCAGTCGTAATTTTGAAGTGGAAATGTCGATCACGGCCGGGTANCGGNTTGCTTCGGGAGACGCGATGATCGTGTTGTACTCGGACCTTCAAGACCCACCCGAGTNCATTCCTCGTTTTCTCGAAGTGTGGCAACAGGGATACGACGTGGTGTCTGGNGTCCGAACGATCAGGCGAGGGGATCCTCGGTGGCGTAACGCTTTGGTACGGCTCGCNTACAGGGTGATCGCCTGGACGGCTNATGTTTCGATTCCGACCGATACCGGGGATTTTAAATTGATCACACGACAAGTCCGTGATGCATTGGAAACATGCGGTGAATACAATCGNTANCTGCGAGGGTTGATCGCTTGGTTGGGATTTAGGCAAACGGGGATCANTTACGAACGTCGANCGCGAACCGCTGGACAGAGTAAGGCGCCGTTTTGGCATCTCGTGTTATTTGCGTTCGATGCAATAACNAGCTTTTCGCTTAAGCCCCTGNGGATATTTACCNTGACGGGGTTTGTGCTCCTCATGCTCGCTGGNCTTGCGAGTGTGGTCTACGGAGGACTCGCGCTTATCGGTAGGCCTCCACCTGGTATCACGACCATCATCGTACTGCTGCTGTTCGCCATTGGGCTGAANAGNCTTGGNATTGGTGTNCTCGGTGAGTACTTGGGACGCACCTACGCCGAAACGAAACGTCGTCCGTTGTACATCGTGCAGGAGTCGATGAATCTTGAGACCGAGGGACCAGAATCGGANCCCCCAGCATCCGCTCTGTNAAGCGAATGCACTCAGTTCCTCCGAAAGGCAAAGTGGGCGACGCANCGGCNCCANGGTTTCGTCGGCGAAGCCTCACGGGCTTCGTGCANGCCTTCGGGTTTTCGATTTCAGCGATGACGCTCACCACTGGCTTGGGCGTCATATCGAACAAGATAATCGCTGTCTGGGGAGGTCCNGAGCTTTCTGGACTNGTGGCGGTATTTCGCCAGTTGTATGGAGGACTCTCACAGGGATTNTCGTTCGGCGCGGACGTTGTGGTTGTGCAATGGGTNTCCTCGGGTCAAAAGACGCTCTCGACTACCGTTCGNATCGCCTCGCAGTACGTTCTCNTAGTNGGCGGGCTCTTGGCCGTCGTGGCGGTCTTTCTACCGAAGTGGNTCGCNNTCGGCTTGTTTGGACGTCCACTGGCCAGTTCGTACGTTNTGGAAGTGGCCGTCGTGGTGATGTCNTCGGCCGTCGGCCTCGCCATGATCTTCGTCATTGCGATCCTCAACGGGCTCGTGAGGGTCAGAACGGTTGCCGCGCTGAACATCATCGCNGCAAGTACAACCGCGGTGGCAGCCTACNTTCTGATTACTCGCTGGGCTTCCTTCGGNGCGNCTTTNCTGGTGGGCTTNGGGAATGTTNCGGCNCTNATCGTTGGCGGTTGGCTCATTCGGCGGCTGAGTCTCTGGTGGTGACTCCATACGCCACGGNCTGGTGAACGCGGTCAGNACCCTGGTGAGTTCCGGNAGTCTTCTGGCTGGTCTGAACATACTCGCAACGGTTGTTCTCTTGACGGTGCAGGCGATCGTCACACGGGGNTACGGTCTAGAAGGNTTGGCTCTCTATAGTGCCTCCGCAACTATTTCGAATACGTTCATGATGTTGTTTATGTCGCCCATGAAGACCTATGTGCTGCCCACCTTGGGNGGATTGGGTGCNTCACCAGAGCGCTCNAGGTTTGTTAACCGAGCATTNCAGTTCACCCTGTTACTCGTGTTCCCATGTGCCCTTGCCCTCCTGGGTTTGAGGAATGNGATTATTCAAGGACTTTACAGCACAGAGTTNCTNGGGGCGGGTGAGCTTTTAGCNATTGAGACNCTNGCCATCATTCCCAGGACGGTCACTTGGGTGCTGGCGATGGCTTTGTTGAGTGCTGGTTTATACAGGACTTACGCGGTGACAGAAGTTACACGGGCGACCATCCTCATCTTCGGCTGCGGGGTGGTTGTGGCNCTNCANNTGGGCATTCATGCAGTGGCNTGGGTATTTTGCGCGGCCTATGCGGTNGACCTCGTCATCTATCTTGGCTATTCGATACGACAACTTCAGCTGAGGCTCAACGCCGCGAGCANTGCGTTAGCGGCTAGCATGATGCTTCTCGTGACACTGNNGTACCTCTCCTAGGCGCCACNCTTCTTGTTTCTCTGCACAGCAGAGTTGCACGATGACATATATCGAACCTACTCCTCTCGTGTCTGTGATTCTACTGTCCTATAACTACCGCGAGTATCTCGCGTCTGCCATTGATAGTGTGCTANCACAGACCTACNCTAATTGGGAGTTGATCATTCTTGAAAATGGNTCGACCGATGGGTCGCAAGAGATTGTGTCACGCTACGCGGGTGATGCTAGGGTTCGNCTAATCTTCCTTGAGGACAACATTTATCCTACGCGGTGTCTCAACCGTGGCATTCGTGCTGCTAAGGGAGAGTACATATCCTTTCTTCTGGCGGACGACTATTACCTTCCTGAGAAGCTTGAGCGCCAAGTCGAAGTGTTGAAGGCNCTACCTGAGGANTACGGAGTGGTGTACTCGCCTGGGCGTCGAGTTGANGTNGAGACGAAGACGGAATGGGTGACCATTGGAGTGCAGAGTTCCGGNACGATCTTAAAAGCCCTGCTGAACTATCAACGTAATTTCATTGATTTTATTACCGTGCTTGTGAAACGTGAATGTCTNGAGCGNTACCGTTTTCATGAGGACATCTTTTTTCAGGGTGAAGTNATCTTTTTTCACATTGCGCTCCGGTACAAGTTTTCCTACTTGGCGGAGCCGTTNGTGATGATGCGGGACCATCAACGGAACATGGGTAAGGATTTCAATCTGAATATGGCCCCAACTCTGACAGTGTTGGATCGTCTCGGCCAAGCTGCNGAGTTNCCATCTGAACTTTCCGGCGATCTGTCGAGGCTCAAGAGTCGACTCCTGATGAGTTANGGGTGGCAGAGTTTGCGCATTGATAGTAACGGNCCGGTGGCGCGGAAGCGGATAGGANTGGCTGTGGTCGCACACTGGCGACAACTGTTNGAACCGCGAGTATTAATCGGGTGGTGCTTATCGTGGCTCCCTCATCCTGGGCTTCGGTGGGTCAACGGCCTAAATGATACNGTCAGAAAACGGCTTCATTGAGAGGNATGGCGACAAGTNCCCAGTGTGACNGTAATGTGCAGTAACGAGTGTGAACCTCGATGATCATNAAGGGTTACAAGCGGAAGGGCACGGGNTTTGCTGGNCANGACCAAGAGTCCTGGNCAGGCGTTTGGGGGTCAGTCCAGGATTTGAAGAAGAGCTTTGATAATGCAGACAGTGATTATCTNGCGCCATTTTTCAGAAAGTTCTTCCCACGTCCGCCAGGGAAGATNCTCGAAGGTGGGTGTGGAATCGGGAAGTATGTGGCTGCATATAAACGTCTTGGCTACGACATTCGNGGNGTCGATTTCTCGGCTGACACGATCCGACGGGTCAAGGACTTCGACCCATCACTTCCGATCGAAGAAGGTAACATCGAAGCTCTTCCTTATGACGATAACTCTTTCGACTGTTACTACTCTGGTGGTGTGATTGAACACTTTGAGGAAGGNCCGGATNGACCACTACGNGAAGCTCGACGTGTGTTGAGNAACGGNGGTGTGCTGCTCGCTACCGTACCCTACGTAAATTTGTTGCGCCGCATGTATTTTTCAACTGGCTTGNANCGAAGGGATAAGAATCTCCTGCTACAGCGGTGCGATGCGTGTGCTGTCGACGTNGTGGGNCCCGAGGGNTTTCTGTTTTCCGANTATTCATTCGATGTGGCATCGGCGCGGCCNTTCTTTGAGCGCNACGGCTTTGNCATTGAAGAANGCATACCGACGGATTTTCTTTGGGGTGAACTTGGGCTGTTCTTGGTGAGNACGGCAAGACTCCTCACCGGACAAACTTGGGACCGTAAGAAGAGTCTGTATGACCAGCCCTCTGCCGGGGTGTTTGGTGGNNCCCAAGCGNGACTACGGCGTTCTTGGCTCTACGACTTTTTGGTCACCGAAGACTGGGCNGCGCACCCAGAGTTTCGGCTNCCGCTGCGCNCACTGAATTACTTGAGTGGTCATATGGTCATGCTGGTGGCCAGAGCGGTGTGACGGTCGGTCCACCTCTTTCCTGTAACTCTACTAATTACGTAGCTCAATCGGCCTAAAAAGGTGAGTACGTGAAGATACCGGTATCGGCGTCGCGNNTGGAGGGATTCGCTCTGGCGGGCACACTGGTGGTNGCAGCGATGCTGCGCGGCTGGGGTGTGACGGAGCNCGGGCTGNTCANCGANGANGAGGNGCTGTATAGCGAAGGCGTCAAAACGTATTCTGCCGTGTTCGCCTACCTGTGGGCCTACCTGACGGGGGGCGGGCAGGAGGGTCTCGTTGCCTATTTTACCCAGCATGGGGGCGCGCAGGTTCTGAGCGACAAACCGACATTCGTAGTTCTTGGGTTTCTAGCGTCACTGGTGCTTGGCGTTCACGACTATACGCTCATCGCCG
>PCAU01000012.1 GCA_002730735.1 Acidobacteriota bacterium
CGGGGGTCGGGTTCTCGTAGGCCTTGGTCGCGACGCCCGCCAGCGTGCAGGCGGCACGAAATTTATCCCGTGCTTCGGCGTAGTCGGCTGAAAAGTAACGCTGCGTTCCCATGGTACCTCCGGCCATGATTCAACACCCTGGCCTCGGGAGACTCAATGATCCAGAGTATACGAATTATTAACGCCGTTTTCTTGCAAATTCACAAGTACAAACTGACGACCAACGCCGATCCTGTTATGCGCCAACGACGCGGAGTTCGTCGCGGGGCAAAGTCGAGAGATCGTCAAATCCATTTGTGGTGATGACGACCGGGTCCGACACGATAAAGAAATACTCTCCGATCGTCGCAAACCCAAAGAGACTAAGCGTCATGTTTTCTTCCAGGACATGCTCGTCGCCAACACGAATTATCAGATCCTCATGCCAGAGATAGCGATAACCGATGCCAATGCCATAACCGGCATGAAAGGCTTCATGGTCTTTTATGTCGCGGACATCTATCACAGCCTTGATAACATCGGCCGTCGACACACCCGGCTTGATCAAAGAGCGGGTGACATCGATTGCATCACGTGCCCGGGCAAAGGCCTCCAGCATTTCTTTGCCGGGTTCGGCGCCGCAGGCTACCGTGGTCCCCCCCACGGCATGATAGCGATTGAAGCAAGCGCCGGCCTCGATAAACATCGGCTCCCCGGCCATTAGCATCCGCCGCGTGGGTGGAAGCATGTTTGTCCTCGACATAACCGCCGGAATAATCATCAAAGGTTGAGCAACATCCTCACCTCCCGCGGAATAAAGGGCGTGTAAAGCTTCCGCATTGACGTCGCATTCACGTATGCCCGGCTTCATGGCGGCAAAAGTCGCTTCCATTACCACATCGTAAAGGTGTCCGGCCTGACGCATGTAAGCAACTTCCGCCGGCGACTTGTGGATACGAAGTTCCATGACCAGGTCAGAGGCGTCTACCAATTGGCCACCACCCCGTTCCACCTGCTCGCGAACGAGATCATAATCGTAGGCGTTCAGAGTAAGGCTCCGCTTCTCGATGCCGATTCTCTTACCGGACAAAAGGTTGAGATCAGCCAGAATTTCAACTGTCATTTTTGCATTGTCGTCATTAAACGGCGTATCGTAAGTTCGGATATCGTTGAGGAAAGGTGAGTGGCTCACCCACTCGGCCATGGTATTGCGTACAAAGGCAACAGGCCCGCCGTCAAGCGGCGCGATAATCGTCTGATAGGAGATTGCTGCCCCGGCGGCCATATCATAGCCGTAGAGGTAGAAGAAGCTGTGATTAGCAAACAACAACATGACATCCAGTTCGCGCCGCTGCATATCGGCTTTGAACCGTTGAATGCGGTCTTCATATTCTTTTTCCGCAAACGGAAATGGTGGTTCCAATTGGTTTTCAGAGTTCGATAACGACATTGCCCATCACCTTTCGCTTTTCGAGGAGATCATGCCCCTTGGCCAAATCCGAGAGTGTTAGTTTAGCGTATATCTGTGGTGCAATCTTACCGTCTTTAAGTAGTATCAGAAGTTCCTGCAGCGACTCCTTTATCCGCTCCGGTTCGTGTTCCATGACCGTCCAAAGACTAAACATGCCCAACGTAAGGCTCTTGGCCACAGCCTCGAACATTAAAGTCTGGACAAAATCGGGGTTTGGAAGACCCTGAATCAGCCCGCACACCACGGTCCTACCGTAGGGCGCGAGCATGACAAGGTCATCGGCGAGCGTCTCTCCAACAACCGGATTGAACACTAGGTCGGCTCCAGCGCCCTGGGTCAAATCCATAACGCGTTCCGGAACTTCCTCGTTTGTGTAGACGATCGCATCATCGGCACCCTGAGTACGGGCAAAAGCACATTTTTCTTCCGTGCTGGCCAGCGCGATTATCTTGAGACCGGCAAGTTTGCCAAGCTGTACCAACGCCGTCCCGACCCCCCCCGCGGCCGCGTACACAACCGCAGTTTGGCCGGCCTTAGCTTGTGTGGCAGTATGCAGCAGATGGTAGGCTGTGAGGTAAAAATTGGGCAGTAGAGTGGCTACATCGAAGCCCACTGCGTCCGGCATCTCAACCGTCGAACCGACCGGGCATACGAGATATTCCGCATTCGCGTGAGCAGCATTGACAACGACGCGGCGCCCCAGCCAGTTGTTGGAAACCTCTTTCCCAACACCCTCTACAATGCCGCTCGCTTGAAAACCAAGTATCGCGGGTAGCGAGGGAGAGTGGCTTTCAGGCCCATCGATATAGGCGCCGGAGCGAATAAGTGTGTCACCAAATCCGACTGCGGTCGCCATGACTTTCACCAATAACTCATGGTTATTTGGCCTGGGAGCATCGACCTCACAATACTCCAGCACATCGCTGCCACCGTATTGGGTTGCTATCACTGCTTTCATTGTGTTCGCCATCATGCCTGCCCCATTTACGCCACGTTTAGCAACCCATCAGATCTGAGAGTGGCTAAGGTCGCACGCTATCATGATACTCGCTGTCCGGATGGCGAGTGGGATCGGATCGATAACCGGGATACCCTTTATGTTCGCGTTCGCAAGATCAGCCTTAATTCCAGGACCCATACCCGACATAGAAGTACAGCCAAGTATGATCACTTCGGTTTCATCTTCCCTGACGGCCTTTATGGCTTCCTGGGACAATACTTTCTTCGTTCTTTCGACTTCGTTCATGGCGGCCAAAACCGACATACCTAGTGATCTGGGCGGGCCTAAATGAGTTTCCAGGTCATAGCTTCGCGCCAACTCGCGAATTTGCGTGTGATGTTCTGGAAGGCTGGTGAGAACGGAAAACTTCCGGCCGAGCATAGCGGCGAAATACATTGCGGTCTGTGCTGGGCCCAGTGCTGGTATAGACACTGCTTCCCTTATTGCTGACAGACCAGTATCTCCCATGCAGTCAACGAGCACAGCGTCAATACCATCCCGTTCGGCCGCAATCGCAAACCCGACCATTTCTGGAATGGCAACGTTTGTGTCAATGCGTCCATCTTCAGTGGGTGAAGCTTTCTTAAGGACCTGCACGGAGATCCGCGCATCCGAAACGCCAAATTCCTGAACATCCTCCTCAAGCCGGAGTCCCTCTACATTTACCGGCAAAATCAGGCGTATCTCATAAGTCATCGGTTTGTTTTTTTCCAGACTATCGTTTAGCTGCCAGGCTCGAGTCCGAACCGCGTTTGCGTCATCACTTCGTTGCCTGACGGCTTGATAATGAGATTGTCTTCCAGACCCAACCAGCCGCGTCCGGGAACCATAACTGACGGTTCAAGTGCAACACACATGTTGGCCTCCAGCACAATTTCCTCGACGGAATCCTTATCGCCTATCATCGGGTCCTCATGCACGCCTGCACCGATCCCGTGGCCACCATAGGAACCGAGATCGTATTTTCCTCCCGATTGTTTATGTAACGTCTCCGACATGACCCCATGCAGTTCAACGTTCGTCACTCCAGGCTGGGCTTCAGAAACACCTGCTGCCAGCGCTTGACGAACCGCTGTGAAGGCCTCGTTCACCTGATCGTCCGGGGTGCCGGCCAAGACTGTCCGGCCGAAACACGAATGGTAACCGTGTGAACAGCAACCTATATCGATACGAACCAATTCGCCGTTCCGCACTGCCTTGGACGAAGGGTTGTTGTAGGGTAAGAGTGCATGCAAACCTGAGAAAACCTGCGGCGTAAACGCACTGTACTCGGCGCCATGCAGGCGAAAGGAGTGCTCGACTGCGGCAGCAATGTCTAGTTCGCTGGCTCCTGCCCTGACAACCTTAAACGCATCTTCCATCGCGATATCCGCCAACCCACAGGCACTTCTCAATGCCTTCAGTTCTTCTTCATTCTTAACGAGCCTTGCCTGGCGCAATATCTCTCCAGCATCGACAAAATGGGTTCCATTCAAACGATTCTGCAAAGACTCCTTAAGGGCAAATGGCATTGCTGAATCAAGGGCAATTTTACCTTCGGCCAATCCCAGCTCCGACAGCTTGTTCGCGATGATTTCCGGCCATTTGCCAACTCCCATCGGTTGCAAACCTTCCCGCGTGCCATCCATTGGAAGTTCTTCAATATCCTCAAGCCATGGTGCCCGCTGCTGCATGGGATACCCAAAGCCCTGCAATGGAAAAATTGTCGGGAATGAGGCATCTGCACGAACCAATGCCGCGTTTGCAGTTGCCATAAAAAGAGAGTGAAGAACTGGCAAACCCGTCACATAGCGCCAGTTGTCCATTGCAATCACAAACAGCGCGTCCACCCCGTTCGCGGACATCAGTTCTTTCAAGCGCCCGCAATTGAGTTCGACGAGTGTCCTGTCATCAACCACGTTCTCTACGAAATCGGTTATCCTCATGTGTTCCTCTCAGGCTTTTCTACAAGATTATCCTCTGGGTTTCGTTTGCCGGCCAAAACAGGTTTTACCGTTCTCAGTTCCGGCAATATGCCGCTCATAGTGAGCCAAGCCCGTACAGGGCTTGCCTCACGATTTGTTTCCAGCGCGGGTAGATCATATCCGTCCAGTCCTCGGTTCCGGGATAGAAACCTGCCAGCACTCGGTGCTTGATCTTGCGCCCGAGTTCGCTGGTCGGATCACCGTGGAACGTGAGCCAATGATTAGCGAGCCACACTTCCATCACTTGCTCTTGACTGAAGGTTTCCAGCTCCAGCCCCACTCCCACCACTTCGGCGTGGGGAAGGGCCCTCACGAAACCGGTCTGCAGGTAACCGGCCGGCTTAGGGAAGGGAGTGTTTGATTCAAATTCTTTTTCTGTCAATGCCCAGGGCGACTGCAGCGATGGACCGAACCAAGAACGCGCCCTCCCCAGTGCTGCATCTCCACTTTCAGCCGTGGTAAAGATCGTACCGCAGCCGTATTTCCCCGCGCCGGAGTGGGTGTCGATCAAGCAGATGTGCTCTGCGTCCGCTGCAAATTCGGCCAGTATCTCAAGCGTCGTGCGATGCGACCAGGTGGGCTCGGTACCGATGAAGGAGAGGCCGTCCGGATGGGTGTGCTGACCGTACCAGAGCGCCTTCAGAAAGGCGGGCTCGCCATTGGTTTTGCGGTACTCATCAAGAAACGCGTCGGCAGCGTCACGCTTAGGTCCCTGCAGTTCCGGACAACACAATGCGTCGTGAATATCTTCGTATGCCGGGTTAGCCGGAAGTTCCACATCGAAATCCAGGAAATTCTGGTTTAGATCCACGTTACCTTCGGTCGTATATTGGGTGTGTGCCACGCCGTAGCAGTTGATGGCGTGAACGACCAGCACGGCAACGCCTTCAGGCAGATCGCCACACAGTCCCTGGGCGATAAATGCAGTCTGACAGCCGCTGCCTGCCAAGCCTTCGATGCCGTGTACACCCGAGATCAGGATCAACAGTTTGCGCGCATCCACGG
This sequence comes from Acidobacteriota bacterium, assembly GCA_002730735.1. Classification (GTDB taxonomy): domain Bacteria; phylum Acidobacteriota; class Vicinamibacteria; order Vicinamibacterales; family UBA823; genus UBA11600. Next base: position 5,420 of record PCAU01000012.1, read on the forward strand.
GCCCAAATCGCGCAACCTCCGTGGTGAGCAGCAGGCCGCCGGGCCCGGGAGCAGGGTTTTCATAGCTCCTTGGTGAGATGTCCGCAAGCGTGCAGGCTGCTTTGAATTTTTCTCGGGCCCCAGTGTAATCAGTGGAAAAGTAACAATGGCTAACCATCGCTCATTCCTCACAAGTGGTTTGAGTATAGGAATCATTAACGTCCTATTCTGAGAAATTTGCAAGTATAATTAGATGGTTACAGGCCATTTTCTATAGCATTAGGGGGCTATCTATACTGCACTGCGACACTCACTCGTGATGCCGCCTTTCGGTGGTCGAGTGAGTTTCGAGGTACCCGATCATAACGAGTGGCCGCCAAGCACCGCAGGTGTTTCGCAATGGGTCGTCAGAATGAACCGCTGATGGTTCTCGATCCGCTTCGTGAGGGCCCCGGCAATCTCTGGTACCTGGGAATTCGCCTCGAAGAACTTCAAAAGACCTTGGTTCTGCTGGGTCAGGGGCATGATCTCGGGCGAGGGTGGAAGCACGCTCATGCTAAGCGTAGCCCAGTAGATGTCAGCGGCGGTGAGCGCGTCGCCAACGAGAAAACTTGATCCGCGCTGCACCTGAGCCTCGAGGCGCCGATCGAATACGGTGATAATCTCGGCGATCTTACCCGGGGCCGCAGCACTCGCCTGTTCACTGAACCCGTACTTTCGCGCTAACGGGCTGTCGACTAGAATTCTCATGTTCCAGGTCAGTCCGTCCTCCGCAAGCACAATGGCGCACAGCCCGAAGACCTCGGCACGGAGTTCGAAGTTGTCGGGAATCAGAGTCGGGGTATCCGCTGCACCAATTCGTTCAGCCAGCGCGAGCTGCTCTATCCAGACATTCCGGGGCCGCTCCTCGTCGTGCAGCATCGTGGGTAAGCTTGTCTGTGCTGTGAGTTCGTAGAGCGTTGCCTGCCGGTCCTCTCCCGTGGATTCGTCGATGCCCATGCGAGGATGCAGCACCCTGATCAGTGACACGCCTTTCACAAAACAGATGTTCTTGAGGGCCTCGGAAAACATGGCCGGAATTCCGGGCACAAAAGTCACCCGGGTACCGGGGGCCATCGCTGCCGCTTCATCGAGCGTGATGAACTCGGGAGACTTCGTTTTATTCGACATGGCGCGCTCCTTTTCTGGCGTCGTTAGCTTTCGTCCGGGTAGTGGCAGATTCTCTGAGTACGGGTTTCGGTATCGTCTATGAACGTGAAGATCATCTCTTCACCGCGCATTTCCCGGAATACGGTATTGAAGAGGTCGAACAATCTGAAGACCATGACGCCTTCATCGTCGAAGTGAATCGCGGTGTTGAAGTTGTTGCATACAGCACCGACATCTCTGGCGCCGTTCTTCAACGTGCCATCAACACGAAAGTCATGGATGATTCCAAACGCGGTCACCACGACCCGATTCCCACATTGCTCGATGCGTTCTAGATGACCAACCCGACCTGAAACCCCGTACCAGAGTCCTCTCATGTCGACGACACCCTCTGCGAGCGGTTCGGCGCACTCCGACAAAATGGGCATCGGTATGGTTGTGTAGCTACACCCGGGGGTATACGCCTTGGGAATGTCATCAGCGGATTTTCCTGAACCGTCAAGTTCGGGCAAGTCACAATAGTTCACTGATCTGCCGTCTTGCATAAATATCGCCGGGTCAGTTGTATCGGACGGCCTTGACACAGCAAAGGCATAGACCAGGAGACCGCCCACCAGGACAGCCACGAAGCTGAGCAGCCATTTTGTAATACGTAAGATCATTTTCAGTCCAAGCCGCTCGCTGCCGATCAGCGCGGCCTTTC
>PCAU01000013.1 GCA_002730735.1 Acidobacteriota bacterium
GGTTTTGACGCCAATCCTGCCGAGCCAGGCTCTGACGGTTTTGGCCGTGAACTCCGAGCCGTTATCGGAGCGGATGTGATCAGGCGGCCCTTTATCCGCAAACAGGTCGGCCAGGAGATGAAGAACATCGTCGGACCGGAGCCGTCGGGCTACTAGGATGGCTAAACACTCACGGCTGAATTCATCGATGACGGTAAGCATCCTGAAGGCCCTGCCATTATGTGTCCGGGCCTGAACAAAGTCATAGGCCCAGACATGGTTCGGCCAACTTGGGCGCAGACGGATGCAGGACCCGTCGTTGAGCCACAGCCGCCCCCGTTTAGGTTGCTTTTTGGGAACCTTAAGCCCCTCACGCCACCAGATGCGCTCCACCCTCTTGTGGTTCACCACCCAGCCCTCGGCCCGCAGCATGGCCGTGATACGGCGATAACCGTAACGGCCATATTGGCTGGCCAGGCGAATGATTGCCACTGTCAGGGCCTTCTCGTCATCGGCAACAATCCGCCGACGCCGTTGCGTCGAACGCGGCTGTCCCAGATACCGACAGGCCCGGCGCTCCGGGAGACCAAACTTATGCTGGACATGGGTGACACATCGCTTGCGGCGCTCGGGGCTTACCAGTTTCCCTCCGCGGTTTCCTTGAGAACCAGCTTCTCCAAGGTCAGATCGGCAACAGCGCGACGGAGACGGGTGTTCTCACGCTCAAGCTCCTTCAGACGTCGAGCCTGGTCAACCTTCAGGCCGCCATACTCCCGACGCCAACGATAGTAACTCTGTTCCGATATGCCGATATGCCGGCAAATCTCTCCAACCGTCTGGCCTTGTGCCAGAAAAACCTCCGCCTCTCGGAGGTGGTTGATTATCTGCTCGACTGAAAAACGCCTCTTGGCCATCTGCTTATCCCCTTCTTCCTAGGAGCCAGATGCCCAGTTTCTCTAACTAAGCATGTGGATCCGGTTAAGGGGGGCAGGTCAGGCGTATGAAATAGAAAGTGGGGGAAGTGGTGGGGGAAAAGAGGGCTTGCTGTCAATTAAAATATAGTAAAAACAAAGCATTATATGAGAAAAGTGGCGGAGAGGGTGGGATTCGAACCCACGGTGCCCGCAAAGGCACAACGGTTTTCGAGACCGCCCCGTTCGACCACTCCGGCACCTCTCCGCTATTGATATTATTGGGGTTTTTTCGATAAGCGATAATCCTCGATAGGTAACAAAAAAGATCACATGTCTCCGTAGGACTTGATCGCCGGCAGGATCTGTTCCACCAGGACGGTCCGCTCTTCGGGCCCGGCCTGGTCGATCACATCCTTGATATAGGCGTTGACAGCAGAACTGTCGCCGAAAGGGGTGGTCTCCATCGCGAATGCCTTTTGGTACCACCGTTCCAATATCTCGTCGGGATGTGGCGGCGGGACGGCGGCTTTATTCATCGCTTGGCGTCCCCTAGGGGAGAAGATCGCCACTTTTGCGGCTTCTTATTTTCCAATGGGTTATACCTGTCCCGCACCCAATTGCTACATAATTCTGTACTAGTTCTCTGTACCAGTCCATGGAAAAGTCAATAAGTATCAGGAACCTAGCTTAACCGTTCTCGGAGCAGCCAGTGAGAGCAATATTTCCCCAGTTTGCGCGTTGATAGCTACGACAACGTATTTTCAGAACCCTACCGTCACCGCCAGGCCGGTGATCACAATGGCGCAACCACTGGCGCGCGCCAATCGCAGGCCCATGGCGTTGGTGGCGAACAATGCGGTGGTCATGCCCAAACCGTGGAGAACCATGGTGGCGAGGACAAAGCCCATACCGTAAAGGGCGGGCTCGGAAGTTTGTGGCATCTCGGCTCCGTGGGCCAAGCCATGGAATAGGGCGAACAGGCCCACCAAACCCATGGCTGGAAATAGAGGCAAACGCCAAGCGGTGGCGGCAAGCGCGCCCAGCACCAAAAGCGAGCCTGCGATACCCAACTCAACCTCCAGCAGGGCAACCCCGGACATACCGATCACACCGCCCATCGCCATCATGGCGACGAAGGATGCAGGCACCAGCGACAGTGTTTTGCCTCCCATCCGGGCCGCCCAAAATCCAACGGCGAGCATTGCCAGCAAATGGTCAAGGCCACCGAAAGGATGGGCGAAACCATGAGAAAAGCCTGCCCCCATGGCGCCATAGACATGGGCATGAGCCAGTTCCGGCGACAAGATGGTCAATGCCGCAACAGGAATTGTCGTGATGTATCCCGGGTTCATATTTGTGTCTCCTTTATGGGTTCACCGACAGCCCGCCTGCTTGCAGAATGAATTTGACGACCGAATCAACGCCCTCGCCGGTTTTCAAGTTGGTGAAAACGAATGGCCGGTCAGCGCGCATCTTCCGGGCATCCCTGTCCATCACGTTCAGGTCGGCGCCGACCAGCGGAGCCAAGTCGATCTTGTTGATGACCAACAGATCGGAGCGGGTGATTCCCGGCCCCCCCTTGCGCGGGATCTTGTCGCCCGCCGCCACGTCGATCACATAGATGGTAATATCGGCCAGTTCAGGCGAGAAGGTGGCGGCCAGATTGTCGCCGCCGGATTCGATAAAGATGATGTCCAGTCCGGAGAAGCGGCCTCTCATTTCCGCCACCGCCGCCAGGTTCATCGAGGCGTCCTCGCGAATGGCGGTATGGGGGCAGCCGCCCGTTTCCACGCCGATGATGCGTTCGGCTTCCAGCGCGCCGGAGCGGGTCAGGAATTGGGAGTCTTCCTTGGTATAGATGTCATTGGTGATGGCGGCGATATCGTAGCTGCCGCGCATGGCCTTGCAGAGATGGTCGAGGAGAGCCGTCTTGCCCGATCCGACCGGGCCGCCGATGCCGATGCGAAAGGGGGTATTCATGATCGAAACAGCCTCGTGTATTGGGTTTCGTGTTTCATGGAAGTCCAGTCCACCAGGGGCGCCGTCCCTCCCAAATCCTCGGGCCCGCGTTCCAGCGCCGCTCCGGCGGCGGCAATAACCGTTTCTTCCAGCGCCGCCAATACCTTCTGTCCGTCGGTCTGTCCCAGGGGCACTAAGCGCAGACCGGCAGAAACCAGGTTGGCGGCGAAGGCATGCAGGAACGCCGTCAAGGCGGTTTTCAGTGCAATCCCTTCCTGTGCGGTAGCCAGGCCTACGGCAACCGCGTAAGAGGGTGGAAAATCCATCGCCGAGAGCATTTCCGCCCAAGGCTCAAACTTTTGCCGGGGCCAGGCGGTACGAAGGGTATCGAGGAATGCCTGTCCCTGGGCGCTGCTTTCCAGGGCCATTTCCGAGGTAGCGCGCATGGCGTTAGCCCGTTCGACCGCCCAGGCCAGCATATCGCCGTCATCATCCTTCACCGCTTGCCAAGCGATACGGAAAAGATCCGCTTCCACCCTTCCCGTCCCGTGGCTGACAATGGCCTCGATCCAGCGCCGGAGAGTTTCTCCATCCCTAATCAATCCTTCTTCAACCCCATACTCCATGCCATGGGAAAAGGTGTAGCCGCCGACCGGAAAGGCAGGCGATAGCCAAGCCATCAGGCGGTAAAGGGAAGCATCAGTGATCATGGGGCAGACCGGCATAGGCGCCGGGTTCCGGTGAAAAGGGAGCCGGATGGCGGTACACTTCGGCTCCCAATCCTTCCACCATATGGACGAGAACATGGTCGTCGCCGATACGCAAACGGCCGTCTTTAAGCACTTGAACCGGCGCGTGCCTGTTGCCGATGTGCCAAGCAACGCGGGCGGCATGGGCGGCGTCCCCGCAACGGATGTCGGCGACGGGCTCCTCGGCGGCATGGACCTGGATGAAGCCACTATTCTCGAGGGCGAGTCCGTCGCCGTCGGTCAGCAGAGTCGCTTTCAGCAAGTCGAGAAGGAAAGGCTTGCCCTCGTCATCGGTTAGGCGGATACGGCGGCGGTGCCGCTTGTCAAAGGGCAGGGTCACCGTGCAGACAACCCGATCCTCAGGCCAACTGCCCCGGCGGTATAGTTTTGTAACGCGCCGCATGGTCAAAACAGGAAGTAGCGTTGGGCCATGGCGAGTTCCCTTGCTGGCTGGCAAGTCAGCAATTCACCATCGGCGCGGACCTCGTAGGTTTCGGGGTCCACCTCCATTGCCGGCGTAAGGTCGTTTGACAGCATATCTTTTTTCATGACGCCGCGGGTGCCGGAAACGGCGACCAATTCCTTTTCCAGCGCCAATTGGCCGCTGATCCCTTCCGCCAATGACGCTTCGGAGACAAAAGTTACCGAACCATTGGTCAACGATTTGCCGAATGCCCCGAACATGGGCCGGTAGTGGACGGGCTGCGGCGTCGGGATGGAGGCGTTGGGATCGCCCATGGCGGCCGCCGCGATGGTGCCGCATTTCAGGACCAAATCCGGTTTGACGCCGAAGAACATGGGCTTCCACAGCACCAGATCGGCCAGCTTTCCCACTTCCACCGAGCCGACATGGTTGGCGATGCCGTGGGTCAGCGCCGGGTTGATGGTGTACTTGGCGATGTAACGCTTGACCCGGAGGTTGTCGTTGTCTCCCGCCTCGCCGCCCAAGCGCCCGCGTTGCTTTTTCATCTTGTCGGCGGTCTGCCAGGTGCGGACGATGACCTCGCCGACCCGGCCCATGGCCTGGCTGTCCGATGCGATCATCGAAAAAGCTCCGAGATCGTGCAGGATGTCCTCCGCCGCGATGGTTTCGCGCCGGATGCGGCTTTCGGCGAAGGACACGTCCTCGGGAATGCGGCTGTCCAGGTGGTGGCAAACCATGAGCATGTCCAGATGCTCGTCGATGGTATTGACCGTAAAAGGCCGTGTCGGATTGGTCGATGACGGCAGCACGTTGGCCTCGCCACAGACCTTGATGATGTCGGGGGCATGGCCGCCGCCAGCCCCTTCCGTATGGAAGGCATGGATGGTGCGGCCCCTGAAGGCGGCAATGGTGTTCTCGACGAAGCCGGATTCGTTCAGGGTGTCGGTGTGGATGGCGACCTGCACATCCATCTCCTCGGCGACGCTAAGACAGGTGTCGATAGCCGAAGGCGTGGTCCCCCAGTCCTCGTGGAGCTTGAGGCCGCAAGCGCCGCCTTCCACCTGTTCGATCAGGGCCTCGGGCTTGGAAGCGTTGCCCTTGCCGAAGAAGCCCAAGTTCATGGGTAGTCCTTCCGCCGCCTGCAACATCCGCCCGATATGCCAGGCGCCGGGAGTACAGGTGGTGGCGTTGGTGCCTTCCGCCGGACCGGTGCCGCCGCCGAGCATGGTGGTGATGCCGGAATAAAGGGCGTCGTCTATCTGTTGCGGGCAAATCCAGTGAATATGGGCGTCGATGCCGCCGGCGGTAAGGATGCGCCCCTCGCCGGCGATAGCCTCGGTGCCGGGACCGATGACGATATCCACGCCGGGCTGCACGTCGGGGTTTCCGGCCTTGCCGATGGCGTCGATGCGGCCGTTCTTGATTCCGATGTCGGCCTTGACGATGCCCCAATGGTCGACGATCAGGACGTTGGTGATGACCGTATCGACGGCGCCCTCGGCGCGGCTTGTCTGGGACTGGCCCATGCCGTCGCGGATGACCTTGCCGCCGCCGAACTTGACCTCTTCGCCGTAAGTCGCGCGGTCCTCCTCGACCTCGATAAACAGCTCGGTATCGGCAAGACGGACCTTGTCGCCCACCGTCGGCCCGAACATGGCGGCATAGGCGGCGCGCTCGATTTCATAAGCCATCGCTCAATCCTCCAACTTGCCGTTGACGCGGGCATTGAAGCCATGCACTTCCCGGCCCCCCAAGTAGCCGACCAGGGTAACTTCGCGGGTCTGGCCGGGCTCGAAACGCACCGCCGTTCCCGCCGGTATGTCGAGGCGGAAGCCCTTGGCCGTCTCGCGCTCGAACTCCAATGCCACGTTGGTCTCGAAAAAATGATAATGCGAGCCGACCTGTACCGGACGGTCGCCGGTGTTGGAGACCTTGATGGTGATCGTCTCCCGGCCCTCGTTCAAGGTGATGGCGCCTTGACCGACGATGACTTCTCCGGGGATCATGGCGGCCTCCTTTATCGGATCGGGTTGTGGACGGTGACCAGCTTGGTGCCGTCGGCAAAGGTCGCTTCGACCTGGATATCGTGGAGCATCTCGGATATGCCGTCCATGACTTGGTCTCGCGATACCACGGAAGCGCCATCACGCATCAGGTCGGCGACGTTGGCGCCGTCCCGCGCCCCTTCGACGACGAAGTCGCTGATTAGGGCGACGGCTTCGGGGTAGTTCAGCTTGACACCCCGTTGCAGGCGCTTGTGGGCGACCATGGCGGCCATGGAGACCAGAAGCTTGTCTTTCTCCCTCGGTGATAGGTTCATGGCTATTCCCTCCCTTTACTCGTCATATGTTCCAAATTCTTGGCAGTGCCGCTGGCAGGTCGGCAACCGCGTTGCGAAACGCGCGCCAAAATTCTCCGAAGGATCGGCGCAACTGGAACGCATCGCTCCCCAGCCAGCGACCGACCAGAACGCCGTTTACCACCGTGAAGGCAATGCGAAGTCCAGGCTCGCATTCCGCGGCCAGCAAGCGGGCGATATCCAAATTCGCATCAGGATCGTCGCCCAGGTAAATCAAGGTCGCCAAAGACTCGGCTCCGTCGAAACAGCCGGGGTGTAAAAGGATGGCTTGCAAGCCACCGTCCATATGCAAGGCGTCGGCCCACAACAAACGGCCGTCTCGGCGTACCTCCCAAGCATCGCGGATCAAGCCGGAAGTCAACGTCTCGCCAAAGGCGCGGCGGCCAAAGACCAGCATCTCGCCGGCCATCAGACGGCCCCCGGTTTTCACGTCAATACGGGTCAGGCGGCGCATTCGGGAAGTCTCGAAAAGGATTGTTTCTTGCGGCAGCCATTCAAGCCAGCTGTTTTCGGCGCCGCCGAGGCTGACATCAATTCGGCAATCGGCGCCCGTCGAGCGATAGACCTTCTCCGCCGCCTGGGCACATATAAGCACTGACGCGCCGCGCCCGGCCGTGGCCGTCACATTCAACCGGTCGCCACCAACCAATCCACCCGAAGTGGTGACGATGACGGCGGTGGGAATCTCTCCCATCGGCGACGCCGGAAACAGAACCCGCAAGGGATCGTGCTGATAGAGGTGTTCCAGGCCGGTGTGGACGTAGCCGATTTCGGCGACGCCATGAACGGTGGCGCAATCGTTGGGATCAGACCGTAAGGTAGCGACGGACATCTGCTTCAACCATGTCTTGGGCGGCTCCGGAAAGAACTACCTCGCCCCGATCCATGACCGCGAAGGCATCGGCCAAATCGCGGGCGAACTCAAAATATTGTTCGACCAGCAGGATAGCTATGTCGCCTCGCTCGGCAAGCAGGCGGATCACTCTTTCGATATCCTTGATGATGGATGGCTGGATGCCTTCGGTCGGCTCGTCCAGCACCAGCAAGCGCGGCCGGGTGACAAGAGAGCGGGCGATGGCCAGTTGCTGTTGCTGTCCTCCCGACAGATCGCCACCACGCCGGCCCAGCATGTCATTGAGCATGGGGAACAGTTCAAAGATGTCGTCGGGAATATGCCGCAAGCTGGCCGATAGCGAAGCGAAGCCCGTGCGCAGATTTTCCTCGACCGTCAGCAGGGGGAAGATTTCGCGTCCCTGGGGCACGAAAGCGATTCCGCGAGCCGCTCTTTCGTGGGTCGGCAGGGCGGTAATTTCCCGGTCTTCCCAGAAAATGTTGCCGTTGGCCACCGGGTGCTGGCCAACAACCGCCGCCATCAGACTTGTTTTTCCGACACCGTTGCGGCCCAGAACACAAGTGATCTTCCCCCTTTCCGCAGTCAGGTTCACGGATCGCAGGGCTTGGCTTGCGCCGTAGAAAAGATCGATTTCTTTCACTTGCAGCATCACTAGCGCCCCAAATACACGTCGATCACCCGCTGATCTTTCTGTACATGGTCGAGAGACCCCTCGGCAAGCACGCTTCCTTCATGAAGAACCGTCACCCGGCAATCCAGGACGCGCACGAACTCCATATCATGCTCGACCACAACCACCGAATGGGACTTGGCGATCTCTTTCAGCAAATCCGCCGTCTGTTCGGTCTCGGCATCGGTCATGCCCGCCGCCGGTTCGTCCACCAACAGCAATTCCGGATCCTGCATCAGCAACATGCCGATCTCAAGCCACTGCTTTTGACCGTGGGAGAGGGAGCTGGCGATGCTGTCGCGGCAATCATCCAGCGCGATGGTTCCCAA
>PCAU01000014.1 GCA_002730735.1 Acidobacteriota bacterium
ATACCGGATGTCCCAACCCCAACGCGATCCGGTCCCGAAGTGCTCGTGGATCTGCTCACCCAGGTGTCCGGTCATGAGAACAAATCGGACGATGCCCTGCTCAGCCAGTTGACCCAAGAGATGTTCCAGGAATGGTCGGTTGGCCACCTCGACCATCGGTTTCGGCGTTGTATCGGTGTGTGGACGAAGGCGGGTGCCGCGTCCACCGCAGAGCACAGCCGCCTGACGCGGCATCGGATCGCTCACGGGAAGAACCCGCGACAAGTCCTTGCAAAGGCACGTTCAGGACACACGCTTCAGGTAGCCGCCCGGGGCGACCGAAATGAGGAGTTTGTCAAACACAGACCGGTCGACCTCGAAATCATGATTGCTACCAAGGAACTCGTTCACGGCAGTCATGGGGCTGTTGCCAGGAGCACACCGCCGATCCGCGGCATCAAAGTAGGACTGCGGCAACGTCTCTGCGATCGTGTCGAACACTACACAGTAACTACCGATCGACGTGAGAGGCGCATACGCCTCAAGTTCGGCGAGCACATGCCTGTAACTGTGCAGACTGTCAAGGCAGACCATTACCCGCTTACATCGGGCAGCAATACAACGAACCTCGTCGACTACCGTCGGTTCTATACTTGATCCCTCGATCAGTCGAATCCGCTGTGCCATCGGATGGGCCTCAATCGCCTCCCGGTTGTGCGACCTGATCTCGATGTCGATTCCGACGACTCCTGCCTCTGACGGTCCGCCACAAGAAGCGATCAACTCAAGCATCGACGAGTAGAAGACCAGCGACCCTCCATGAGCGACACCCGTCTCAATGACGAGATCAGGTTGCACCATGAACAGGATCTCCTGCATAGCCATTATGTCCTGCGGATACTGGATGATCGGACGCCCCAGCCACTCGAAGTGAAGCGAGTACCTTGAGTGCATCGACCGATCAATCCACTCCTGGGTCGTCGCCAAGAACTCCGAGTCCTCACCCTGCAACTTCACCTCTTCGACGCACTCATGTCGAAACTGCTCGTACGGCTTCAATGCATTACTCCAATCGGATGCTCTGACCATCAGCGCTTCAGCAAATTCCTCGTGTCCGTGACCCGACGGCGGCAACTCGCGTCAGGCCTATACCTTCGACAAGGCTAGTTGTTGGTTGCCAGCCGAGTCCGCCCCGCGCTGCATCAAGGTTCGCCCAGATTCCGCCCGCAGGTGGCCGGGAGCGCTCTTCCGCCTGTCGAGACGTCAGGTCCGATCCGACGCCAGCGGCTTCAAGCACCTCTTGGACCTGGTGAAGATCGCCTGATCCCAGATCGGCGACCTCAGGCCCACCAGTCGACTCAACCGCCAACCGAAACGCGGTAGCCACATCACCTACGTACACGAAGTCGTGGGCACTGTCCGGATTCTCGATGCGGGGCACCTGACCCGATCCGAGTTGGTGCAACAGCGAGGGGATAAGGCTCTCACGACGCTGACCCGGCCCGTAGACGTAGAAGAGCCGGAACCAGGTCAGGTCGACCTGTGACTCCCCACAGGCGAGCCGAAGCATCCGATGAACCGCGTCCTTAGCCCGACCGAACTCATCGACCGGAGAGACCTCAACCGTTCCCGGGGATCGGCCAACCAGGCCGCCGTACTCACGACAGGTGCCTGCCACCACCACTCGGCGGAGCGCGGGTGACATCAGGATCGATCGAAAAAACGATTCCTGATCCAACCTGTTCTTCAGGCACTGCTCTGTGCTGAAATCTGGGATGCCCTCCCAGGCGAGGTGGGCTAGCGCCTCGGGCTCAAACTCAGCCAGTGCCTCGGGAAGGGGTTCTCCCATCCGGTATGCGCACATGCTGCTACAGGAGGACCGGACCAGTTCGTCAGATTCCCGTGTTGTTCCCATGACGCTGTGGCCTGCTGCCGATAGCACACGACAGACATGTCTACCTATAAAGCCGGTTGCACCGGTGACCAGGACTCTCACAGCGCCGACAGATCTAGGTCGGCGAATCCACGATCCCGCTCCGACATGACCGCTGGTTCGGCCGGCCACGCGACACCTACAGCCGGATCGTTGTATCGGAAGCCCGTGTAACTGTCCGGCCGGTAAACATCTCCCATCTGGTAGTGGACGATCGTGTCATCGACAAGTGTGAGGAACCCCGTCGCACACCCTTCTGGCACCAGCAGCGACGAGCGGTCACCGACCTCGAAACTAAAGGCCTCGTGGGCCAGGAAGGTCAGCGAGTCCGGCCTGATATCGACGATCACGGCATGAATTGCTCCCACCATGACCGTGAGAATCTTCTGCTCAGTTGACGGCAGTCGCTGGTAGTGGAAACCGCGCAGCGTGTGCTGGTATCGGTTGATTGAGACGTTGCTCTGGCAGACATCGAAGTCAATACCACTCTCGGCCAGATCCTGGCGGCAGTACGAGCGCCAGAACTCGCCCCGATCGTCCAAGTGGACCTCGGGAACAATCCTGTACAAGCCGTCCAGTGATGTCCCTTCAACATTCATAGGACCCGAATAGTACGTGGCAGTGGAACAACGATGCTGCCGCGGAACCCACTTCTACGGAGTTTGTCGACAATTTCCTCCTTGAAGTTCCACGCAAGAAGAAGAACCGTGTCAGATTTCCCGATCTTTCCTATCCCGACCTCAGGAGACACAATCGGGATATCGCTTCCGGCGGTTAGACGCCCCTGTTTCAGTTTGTTCTGATCGATGACGGCGACCACGTCAGCGCTGGTGATTCCAGCAAAGTTGAGCATTGTGGAACTTCTCGCCGATGCTCCGTACCCGACGACCTTCCCTGACCGGCTGCACTCTGCGATGACTTCTTTCAGGGTTGCGGCATGTTCGATCGCTGAGTCGGCGAATGCCTCCCAACGATCATGGCTGTTCGTCTCAAGACCCCTGCCCCGGCGGACTTCTTCATCCAGACGGCTACTAGGTGGGTAACGGTGTTGGGCGAAGAATGCGACAACTGACCCGCCACTTATCGGGCTATCGAATACGTCAAATGGGTATAAGCCGTGTTGTTCGCAGAGGCCACACAGGGTTTCAAGGGAAAAATAGAAGAGATGCTCATGATAAATAGAGTCGTAGTGGAGTTCATTCAGGATCACTTCGGCTGAGTGGGCCTCGATCACGACGACTCCGCGGTCGCCAGCCACGGTCGCCAGGCCCTCAATGACCGAATGGACATCAGCCACATGGGGAATAACGTTTCTGGCAACTACGACATCAGCACAGCCGTACTCGCGCTGCAGGAGGTCGGCGAGTTCGGTGCTAAAAAACTCTGTGAGCGTGGGGACTCCGCAGGCCGCGGCTGTTTCTGCAATGTTCCCGGCCGGCTCGACACCGAATGCCTTCCATCCACGTTCCAGGAACCGCCGGAGGAAGGTGCCGTCGTTGCTGGCGACCTCAATTACGAACTTGGGTGCTTTATTTCCAATGCCGTCCAACTTTGACAATACTCTGTCAACCCGGTCAACGAAGGTGTCACTGTAGTGTCGGGCGGCATCTGAGGTTCCCGTCACCCAGAGGTAGCTAGTGAAGAGTTCGTGCGGGTGGACCGTCGCCGAAATCTGTGCCGTCGAACAGGTCAAGCACAACCTCAGGTCCAGCGGTATCGGCTCTGGCGGCCGGTCGCTTGGGTACCTGAGGTGGTTGGCCAGAGGCTGAGCACCGAGATCAAGGACATCGTCAAGGTCGGTAGCACCACAGATCCGGCAGTCTGTGACCAGGTCGTACAACGTTCAGTTCCCGACTAGTCGAAGGGATGCGTCGACCCTGCCGGTTTCAAGGAGTTCGTTGATCCTGGCTAGCCGATTGCAGCGGCTCCCCCGGAAGTCGGAATGGGTAAACTTTGCTTCAGCAAGAAGATCATGGAGTTCATGTCCACCGCGATCCAGATTCCATACCGGCCGGTAATGCTCTCGGAGTTCGTTCAGTATCCGATCGAAGCTCACCGAATACGTTCTCGCGTCAGTTCCATGTTCGCCAGTAAACACCAGTTGCGAATCCGGAACTGCCATCTGTGCAGCGGCTGCAAGGTCCCGAACTGTGTAGTTGCCGTCGGTCACGCCGACATTAAACGCCCTACCATCGACAAGTGCAGTATCGGCCTCCAGACCAGCGATGAACGCCTCGCACACGTCCCGGACGTGTACTGCGGGTCGACGAGGGGTCCCGTCACTCTTGATTTCAATTGCACCAGTCGTGTAGGCGCATGCAACGAAGTTGTTGAACACAATGTCGCATCTCAAACGCGGACTCGCTCCGTAGACAGTTGATGGCCGAAGTGCCGTGACCTCAAATCCTGGGGACCTGAGGGTCATAAGGTCCTGTTCAGCACTCCACTTGGTCTTGGCGTAGGCAGTGAGTGGGTTCTTTTCACTAGTGTCCTCCTCCAACTCGATTCCGGTAGCAGACCTGCCGTACATGCTCTGGGACGACGCATAGACAAGTCTCCGGGTGCCCATACGGCGTGCCAACTCACCGAGTCGCATTGAGGCGTCGTAATTGATTGCTTCAGTCAGTGACTCATCCAACTCTCCAAGAGGATCGTTCGATAATCCCGCTAAATGCACAACCGCCGTAACTCCTTCAAGATCCTTACGCTCGATGTCGCGGATGTCTTTGGTGATCTGCTCGGGTGGCTCATCTACAGGTGTTAGGAGGCAATCCCTGAAGAAACCATTGTCGAAACCTCTGACCTGGTGCCCCCTCTGGCCAAGTATCGGCGTCAAAACGGAACCTATGTAGCCGAGGTTTCCTGTAATCAGAACGGTCATCGCAGACATGGCACAGGGGACACCCCAGCAATCGCCATTAGTCGGTATCCTCTGGAGGATTCCCTGCGCCCTTCACGTTGTCGGCTACCAGATAGTCCACGATCGAGAGCATCCAGATCTGGTGCACGTTCTCAACAATGTTGTATGTGTGACTGTTCACCCACAGGTTTACACAACCAAGTGACCGCAGCCTATTGTCACTAGCGAAACCTGACAGCGTGAGGATTGATAGCCCCAAGGCTTTAGCCCTTCTGGCACCGTTGGCGATGTTGGCCGATTCACCACTGCTACTGATGAGTATCAGTAGATCGCCTTTGTCTGCATGGTAATCGAGAGCCTTCTCGACCCAGTGTTCGTAGCCGTAGTCATTGGCAAAACAGGTTAGGAGGGTGGGTTCGTTGAAGTTGACTGTTCGAATCCCCGCTGCCTTGGTGAGATCAACGGTGAGATGACTGGCTATCGCAGCACTACCACCGTTTCCGACTACGATGATCTTGCCGCCCGACGTCAGGATGCCACGGATGAGATCGGTTGCAGCGACAAGATCACTTGTATCAGCGTCGTTCAACCGCTCAGTGATCTCGCTGAAACAGTTCCTAAAGAACTCCACTAGGTTGCACCTCCCTTTGTCATGCGACACGCACCGTCTTGTTGGCCCACGGTGCCACGGGTTCAAACCTAGTTGGAACGAATCCAGTTCGGAGTTTCTTGTCGGCCCCTCAATCAGACCCGGCGAAGCCCCAGCGCGAGGTCCAAAGGCCCCGGCAACCTATATGAAGCCGGGAGTGATTCACACTCCCAGGGTACGTTGCCTGATGGTATTATCCAGATTGTCCACCAGATCCAATGGACGCTCTCGACGTAAATGCGCTTCGCCTACATGGCTGGGCAATATGGTTGCTTCTGATGGAATTATCAAGTAGGCCACGGGATCCGTCATCGTGTCCTTCATTTGAAGGACCAGCGGTTCCAACCTTTGGACAGCGGGAACCGGGAGTAGTCGAACCTGAGCCTATCTACGCGCTGTGACAATGGGATTTCGGGCACGTCTACGCTCCGTGGTGGCGGCAACTGCCGTATTCCAAAGGACGATTCGGGAACAGACCATTGGACTGCCGTTTGCGTTGCTTGAACAACGACTTTCCGAACAGTTGGTTAACCAGTTCATTGAGGATGACGCAATCTGGTTTCCGGGTATCGAGGAACTTCAACAATACGCCCTATCTCAGGTTACTATTGACGGACTGTTTCTCGAGTTTGGAGTATGGAACGGTGATTCAATCCGTCGAATTGCCAAACAGGTCAAGGGCCCTGTGCATGGTTTCGATAGTTTCAGAGGGTTACCTGAGAAATGGACAGATGGCTATGAGGAGGGAATGTTCTCCCGTGATGGAATACTGCCAGACGTACCGGGAAATGTTGAGTTGCATGTAGGATGGTTTGAAGACACACTTTCAGTGTTCGTTAGGTCGCATTCTGGCCCTGTCGCATTTGTCAATATTGATAGCGACCTGTACTCATCGGCTGCTACGGTATTGCATGAGTTAGGTGACAGAATTGTGCCTGGAACAGTGATACTCTTTGATGATTACTTCAATTTTCCGGAATGGCAATTTGGTGAGTTCCGTGCCTGGAATGAACATGTCCATCGCCATAAGATCAGGTACAGGTTTTTCGGACTCTCGGGCAACAACTCAACCGATCGCAGCTTCAACCAATATGGGCGTGTAGCCATAGTGGTTGAGTAGGCCCGTGACATTTCCAGGCATCGTAATTGCTGGCTGGCAGAGAATGAATCTCGGGAACTACTGCCCGCTAAGACCGTACTGGTAGTTGAATAGATTGGACGTACGGAGAAAGAATACTGTGATGCCTTCGTTCGCTAAATTCTAGACGAGGTGCGACTCTGGACAGGCCGTCCGACGAGGTCTGGAGTTCTCGTATGCTCCTGTCTCCTGTAGATGAATCCCGACGTTGGCGAGAGGCTGTTGGTCTTGTGGTATTTTCTTGGTGTATCAATTTGGCGCGACCCTTGATGGATGCCCCATGCCAGTTAGTGAGTGTGTCGAGTGACTAGTTCTCTGACCGTCATCGGTCTGGGCTATGTCGGCCTACCTCTGACATTGGAAGCCTGTAAAGGCGGTCTAGAAGTAGTTGGGCTTGATACTGACCAATCAGTTGTGTCGGGTCTGGCTGATGGCGTCTCACACATCGATGACATCGATTCGACGGACCTGGCCAAAATGCTGGAGTCTGGATTCCTGGCCACCACCGACCCGGCCTGCATACATGACTCCGATGTCGTAGTCATCTGTGTCCCGACCCCTCTCGACGAGGACGAAACGCCTGACTTGGGAGCAGTCAAGGCTGCTACCATGACCGTCTCAGAGCACCTTCAGTCAGGCTCGCTCGTCGTCCTCGAATCGACCACCTACCCGGGGACGACCGAAGACACGGTCAGACCCCTGCTCGAGGAGGGGAGTGGGCTGACGGCGGGCGTCGACTTCAGCCTGGCCTATTCGCCAGAGCGGATTGACCCCGGTAACCCGGAGTGGGGCCTGCGCAACACACCCAAGATCGTCGGTGGGCTGACGGCGGACTGCACTGAGCGGGCTGTGCAGTTCTACGAGAAGATCGTCGACACCGTTGTACCGACCGTTGGGCTCCGCGAGGCTGAGTTCGCTAAGTTGCTCGAGAACACCTACAGGCACATCAACATCGCCCTGATCAACGAGATGGCGGTGTTCTGCCACGAACTAGGCATAGACCTGTGGGCGTCGGTCGACGCCGCCGAGACCAAGCCATTCGGATTCCAGGCCTTCAGGCCAGGTCCGGGCATCGGCGGCCACTGCATCCCCATCGATCCGAACTACCTGTCATGGGTGGCAAAGAGGGTCGGGTACCGGCTCCGCTTCGTGGAGTTGGCACAAGAGGTCTCCGAGCGCATGCCCGCCTATGTGGCACGCCGCACTCAGGACGCCCTCAACAGGCTGAAGAAACCGATGAATGGCTCACACATCGTGCTCGCCGGTGTCACTTACAAGGCGAACGTGAGCGACCAACGCGAGACACCGGCAAAGCCACTCGTCGCCCACTTGCGGAGAATGGGTGCAGACGTGTCGTTCATCGATTCCCATGTCGACAGCTTCGTCGTCGCGGGCAGCGAGGTCCCACGGATTCTCGACAT
>PCAU01000015.1 GCA_002730735.1 Acidobacteriota bacterium
AACACCTTCTTGCCCCTGTAGCTCAGGTGGATAGAGCACGGGATTCCTAAGCCTATTCCGGCGATTTTGACGAATCCTTTATTGGTGCAGGTTTGCGCCGAAACCCTTGCCGCTGTTGATGACGAATTCATACCAAATCGTTCCGTAGCGTCCGAGGATTCCGACAATTCTTTCCAGGGTGGGACAATCAGTGGGACAGTTAACTCCGCCATCCCGCCTTATATCCGCAGCCACACGCGCCGCACCAACACAGCATCCACTTACAGTTCAAGCACTCGTAGTCGATGGCGTTGTCGAGTTCCTTCTGGCACTGATAACAGTGGGTCTTACGATGACCTTTCTTGCTCCTCCGAGTTACACCCTTGTATTTCTCCCCTTTCGACTCCACATACTCCCGGTGGGATTGGACAAGGTCGTACTCGTCCCAGGCTTGGCAATTGGGCGACATGCCATGCGTCTTGGCCTTCGCATCAAGCCTGCTGGCGATGGTGACTGCTGGGTAGATGAATTTCTTGGTGTCGAGCCACTTCCGAGATTTCCTCTCATATGTTCTGCCGTCCAGCTCAAGCGATGGTCGCTTAGGCGATGGTCGCTCAAGCGATGGTCGCTTAGGCGTTGGTCGCTTAGGCGACGTGTTCCCGCGCTTGATCACGGAACGCCAGCGCATGTATTCCGAGTATGCATGTTCGTGCGGTCCTACTGGTTTGCATTTGCCAAGGCACATCTGCACGAAATGGTGCCGCTCTGGATTGTCTGGCGATCTGCTGCCCGTCTCCAAGCTGCTGTAAAAGTCGAAGTACTTGCGTAGACGCTTTATGTCTTCTGGCGGTAACCAACCTTCTTTTTCTATTCGATCCAAAAATTTCCTTGTATTTCGAATCACGGTGCCGATTCCATGGTTAGCTGAAACCCTTCATGAAGATCGCTATTGGATGGCGAAACCTTACGCCGGTAACGGCGGAGTTTCGCTGGTGCCGTCGGTCAGGAGCCTTTGACGCTGGTTAGCGCTCGAGCGCCCTCCAGATCACGGTGCCGACGATGAAGGTGGGCCAGTACTGGAACCTTTATATTTTCAAAATATGAACTTTGCAACTGGCTTGTTCCGAGGCTTCCGTTGGCGACGATCTGGTGCGGGCCGGCAGTTCAGCCGATCTAGCGAGCGGCTGTTCTCTCTTCCCCTTTTTTCTCCTCTGGTTCCTCCTTCACCGGGGGTGACCAAAAACCAGGGTTGGAAGGGGTCATCGCAGCCACCTCGGCGGAATGAAGTGCAGCGTTGAAGAGAACGCGGAAGGTGCCGTAGGGCTGGCCACGCCACTGGGGGCGTAGACCGAGGAGGATGACGTGGCCGTCGCCGTGGTGCACGTCGAGCGCCGCTGCGTAGCCCTGCATGTGCTCCTCACCGAGCAAGTAGCCCGACAGTAGCGGCGAGCCTTTTTCCTGATACTTGGCGAGAACCGCACCCTCGAAGCCCTCAGAAACCGTGAAAACAGGGCTTCCACCCACCATGGCTGCGGCCTCCTCCGACATCCCCGACATCACGGGGTGCGAGGTATCGACGATCAGTTCGACGACCGATGCGTTAAGGAAGAACTCCTGATTGTCCAGTTCGGCCACGACGTTTTCGACCGGCAGGTGAAGGTGCTCCACGGCAAACATGCTGCTCGCGTTCAGGCAGACCAATGTGCCCCCGGCACTGACAAACTCGTCGAGGGCTCGAACACCGACCTGGCCGATGCCACCGGCATAGCGGGGCGGCACGGTGCCGACCTGCGAGCCATCCAGGATCTGCCTCGCCCGCATGTCCACCAGCACGATCACGTCGTAGCGGTCGCGCATGCGGCCCGCCTTGAAGTCGGTGTTGTAGATGCTGTCGAAATCGAAGTCGAAGCCCTCGATCAGCCAGCGCGTCCAGCCCTCGTCCATGCTCGCCGCCCATGGACGGTAGAGGCCGATGCGAGGCTTGTTGATCTCGGTGCCCGAAGCCGAGGTGCGCTCGGCTTGCAACGCTAACTCGGTGACCATCTCGTTCATCACCGCATCGCTCAGTCCAGTGATCACGTAGCGACCGCTGCTGCTGGCGCCTGCGGCCGACTCCGGCGTGCCGGGAACGAAGCGCACGTTGCCCCCGTTCCGCCAGGCCCGGTTGATGGCACGGAAGGCGTTGTTCTGCACCGGGTCGACGGTGAGCGCCGGCCCGATACCAGTGCTGCGGCCGGGCAGCGGCACAATGCCGGCGGCAATCGGGTTGGTGTCAAAGCCGACGCCGGGCAGGCTGTCGAAGGGGGCAGCGTCGCCGTCTTCGTCCTGCCAGGCGATCGGTTCACCCTGCACCGGAGCCATCGCTGCCAGCACGGTGTCGTCGAGCGGTGAACCCGCCTCCACGACGCGCACCTCCATCTGGTAAGGCAACGTCCATCCGGCGGCGTCGTAAGGCTGGTCGGGAGGCCCATCCTCGTACTGCCGAAGGTCCGGGTATTCTTGCACTGACAAGAGCACGCGAGGGAAGCTGGCGTTGGCGCGTGCCATGGGTATCACCCAGGTTCCGGCCGGATAGTTCTGGCCCTCGAAGGTGATGGACTCGGTGAGTTGGTGAATCTCGATGTTTTGGAATGCCAAGCGCCGCAGCATCTCCACCGCGGCCACCGGGTCGCGTTGCTGCTGTGGGATGAAGTAGGCAAAAGGCGGACCCTCCGTGTACTGCTGGATCACGTCGCGACCGGCCTGGTAGCGATTGTAGAGCACGTTCTCCTTGTACTTGGCTGCCACATCCAGTGTTGCCATCGACGCGGTCAGCATATACTCGACGGAGTCGCGCAGCCGCCACCAACCACCCTTCCAGATGCTTGAGTGCAGCGCTCCCTGTCGCAGATCCTGCTTGTCCTGGGGGAAATCGCTCACGCTGTAATAACGGGGCGAGGCGTAGCTGTGCAGGCCCCCCTCGCTGAACATGTTGACGATGTTGTGGAACGAGTGCACCTGATCGATATAGCCTGGGTACCAGAAGTCGTAGCCGGTGCCCATGTGGGTAGAGCCAATCAGTCCCCTCTCATCGAGGGCGACGGCCGCGGCCAACCCGATCAGGCTGTTGGTGCGGTTGATCAGTGGGTGCACGTACGGCGAGATCGGCTCGGCATAGGGTGGCAGCCAGAAGGTGGCCGGGAACGGTGAGGTCATGTGGTGGTTGTACATAATCTGCGGCTCCCAGTGGCGCATGACCTGAGAGACGACCCGCGACTCGAGCATGTTGAGTCCGTAGCCGTCGCGATTGTTGTCGTGACCGACGTACTTCTGGTAGAGGCGCGGCATGCGCGACACCTCGAACTCGGTGCCCAGGTTCGACTCGTACCACTCGACGATCATGTTCTGGCCGTCGGGGTTTATCGAGAACCACAAGACCAGGACGACGTTCTCGAGGATTGCCCGGCTGATATCGCCCTCTTTTTCGGTTACCAGGTCGTAGGCGAGCTGAATGGTGTGCTGTCCGTGCGCCGTCTCCGTAGCGTGCAGGCCGCCGTCGATGGCTACGATCGCCTTGCCCTCGCGCGCCAGCGCGTGGCCCTCTTCGTCCGTGAGTCGCTCCGGGTGCGCCAGGCGCTGGGCGATCTCACGATAGTGCTCGACGTTTGTCAGGTTCTTGGGGTCGGAGATTAGAGCGATGTACCAATCGAGGCCCAGGGATGTCCGGCCCACTTGTCTGAGCTCTACCCGGTCGCTGGTTTCAGCGAGCGCCATGAAGTAAGCGAGCGACTCGTCGTACGAAGCGAGCTCATAGTCGTCGCCAACTCTGAACCCGAGGACCGACTCAGGTGTCGGTATGCCGGATTGGACCTGAGGAAGAGCGGGGGATGAGGCACCCGCGGAGGCGATCACGAGAGCTGACAACAGAACGCACCTGAACAAGATCTTGAGCACGGTTCTCCTCCTCAGAGAGTTGTCCAAACTTGATCAACGGGAAACTCTAGCTCCGTCCCCCAGGGATGTTGGCTCGCAACGATCGCCGCGATGCCGCAATACTCACAGATAACCATACGCCAAGAATTCAGAAGGCGCACTTGTCCCGGGCTCGCCATGCCGCAGTACCTCCCTGTGCCCCCTGAGGTTATCTCAGCCTGATCGACGGCTATCAGCGAAACTCCGCCGTTACCGGCGTATAGTTCCGGCATCCAAAGTGATCTCCAAACCAAGGATACCGACGATGAGTGAAGCGACCACCTGGATGGTTTCGCTCGGGCGTCACGGCTTCCTTGTCAGTGTGATCGTCCTTTTGGTCCTTGAGTGGATGACCGACGACAATTTGGCTACCGGATGTCGCTGTAAACTCTTAGTAGGTAAGGCTTTCGGAAGTTCTTGCCCCTGTAACTCAGGTGGATAGAGCACGGGATTCCTAAGCCTCACCCCGCCTTTTTCATGAACCCAGTCCTGGCGCGGGTTTGCGCCGAAACCCTTGTAGCCATTGGGCGCGATATCGCTTGATATCCCCTGAAGCGTCTCCGAGGTATCCGAGGCATCCGGCGCTTTGGGTACACAAATGGGTACACAATTTGTCACCGCATGATCGACGGCACCCGTGAAACTCCGCCACAACCGGCGTAGAGTTTCAGCATCTAAAGTGATCTTTGAACAAAGGATGCTAACGATGACAACGACGAGCGTACGCCTGGAAGACTTGACCGGAAAGACCGCCTTGATCACCGGAGGTAGTTCCGGTATCGGCCGGGCGAGCGCCATCCTGCTGGCAGGAGAGGGAGCCCGCGTCGTGATCACCGGGCGCAACGAGGAGCGCGGCCGGGAGGTCGTCCGAGAAATCGACGAAGCCGGTGGCGAGGCCAGATTCATGGTCTCCGACGTGCGTTTCGCCGACCACTGCCAGAGAGCGGTCGACGAGACACTGGAGCGCTATGGTCGTATCGACGTCCTGTTCAACAACGCCGGCGTCTACTACCCGAAAACGGTGCCTGATTGCTCCGAAAGCGAGTGGGATCTGACCATCGACACCAGCCTCAAAGGTGCATTCCTGATGTCTAAATACACCCTGCCGTCGATGATCGAGCGCGGCAGCGGTGTGATCATCCATTGCAGCTCCGGTTGGGGGATCCAGGGCGGAGAACAGGCCGCCGCCTACTGCGCCGCCAAAGGCGGCCTGGTGGTGATGACCAAAGCGATGGCGATCGACCACGGACCGCAGGGCATCCGGGTGAACTGCATCTGCCCAGGGGATGTCGACACGCCGATGCTGCCGGACGACGCGAAGCAGCGCGGAATCTCCTGGGAGAGCTACCTAGAGGGAGCCTCCGACCGTCCGATGGGCCGCATCGGTACCGCCGTAGAGATCGCCCGCGCCGTGCTCTTCCTGTCGACCGAGGCCTCCTCGTTCATGACCGGCACGGCCCTTGTGGTCGATGGCGGCGGCATCGCTGATTGACGGCCACATTGGATTTAGGACGATGTCAAATTGGAGATACCCGTTGAGCAAGATTACGAGAAGAGACTTTATCAATGGGACTTTGATGGCGGCCGGGGCTTCCATGATTCCGATTGAATCGTCTAGCCAAGCGGCTATGGCCGCACTCCAAGCATCCCATTATCCGCCTGCGCTGACCGGACTTCGCGGGAGCCACCCTGGATCATACGAAAACGCACATAGTCGAGCATGGACTCAACAAACGGATTGGGGGCCGACCACCGATTTGGAGGAGGCGTACGATCTGATTGTTGTGGGGGGGGGCTTAGTGGACTGTCGGCGGCCTACTTCTATCAGCAAGAGCACGGAAGAGACAGGAAGGTGCTCATACTAGATAACCATGACGATTTTGGGGGTCATGCCAAAAGGAATGAACATACGGTCGATGGTCACACGATACTGGGCGAAGGCGGATCAGAGTCTCTGGAATCTCCACATGAATTTGGAGAAACCGTACGCAATCTCATAGAAGATCTAGGCGTTGACATAGATCGATTTAGAGCCACGTATGACGTTGACTTCTATAAGAGGCACAACTTAGGCGCGGTTACGTATTTCAACAAAACAGTATTTGGCCAAGACAAGGTAGTGAAGCACCCGTTTTGTGATTATCCGGGGTTTGTGGAAGGACTCTTGCGTCCAACGCTTTCATACGAAGAGGCGGTACAGCAAACCCCGTTGAGTGAGAACGGCAAAGAACAATTGCTGCGGGTATTAAGGAGCGGACAGCATGTCCTGAACCTCCCCAAAGAGGAATTGCGAGAATACGTTCGCACTCATTCCTATTTCGATTACCTGAAAAACACCTTGGGGGTTGATGATCCCGGCGTATTGAGAATGGCCAGGCATACCGCCATGGACTATGCGGGAAGCGGCACAGACGTGATGAGCATTCGGCAAGCCTTGGCGAGTGGGCCCCTGGGTTCGGATCCTTTCGCGGCATGGCAAGATGCAATGCAGGAAGGGGCCTATCAGAAATACGTAAATAAGGAAGGAGGTACTTACGCTGTAGAACATCCCTTCATTCATCACTTCCCCGATGGCAATGCGACCATTGCACGTTCGTTGGTGAAAAAAATGATTCCCGATATAGGACCGGGAGAAAACGCCGAAGAGATTGTCTTATCCAGATTCAATTATGAGGAGCTAGACAAGTCCAGCAACAGTGTTCGCGTTCGATTAAGCAGTACTGTTGTGAACGTACAACACGGCGGCGACCCCAATAGTTCGAGTGATGTGTTTGTAAACTATATCCATGACAACAGGTCGTATCGGGTAAGAGGCGAAGGCGTCGTGATGGCCTGCTACAACATGATTATTCCCCACATAGTTCCGGGCCTTCCCGAAGATCAATACGCGGCATTGAGACGTCTATCGAAGGTTCCCTTGCAATACACCACCGTGGGGGTAACGAACTGGAGGGCGATGGAAGAGAGGGGAATTGGGATGGCCATGTGCCCGGGCAATATTCACCAGGTAGTGGGAATGGATTACCCGGTGAGTATGGGAGGCTATGAGTTTACCAAGACCCCTGACGATCCGTGCATTCTTCACATGAGAAGCGTCCCGGTTGGAGAAACCGCTGGTGCACCACGCCTTGAACAGTTTCGTGAAGCAAGATACAGGATGCTGGGTCTAACATTTGATGATTACGAAGAAGAAATCAGAGAGCATTTAGGCGGTATGCTCCCAACGGGACTGTTTGATTTTGACAATGATGTGAAGAGCATAACCATCAATCGTTGGGCCCATGCTTACTCCCGTGGCAACCCAGGGCCTATCGGACGACAACCATTCGGCCGGATTACCATTGCCAATAGTGACGCAGTCGGTAGTTCGCTTTTGCAAAGTGCTGTCGAACAGGCGTGGAGAGCTGTTAAGGAATTGGGGTAAGAGCACGCAGCACAGTGAAAGGGCAGTAGGGTTCAGCGAGGGAAACCGGGCTGCTTTTTTCAATTGACATTCATCGAGAGATGGCTGTATGGCCAATGCTGAAACCCGGATTGATTCGGCAAGTGCTCGGATGTTTGCCGCCTTGGTCTGTCTCCTGGTTGCCTCAGTGGGGTCTGCCCCTTTGACCGCCCAATCTTCCGCTAATGCGGTGGAGCTGTTGGCCGCTTTTTCGGGAGAACCTGCGATCCAGTACCAGCCGCTCTTTCAGTTCTCTCAAGAATCACGAATCGTCGCCGTCGAGATCTACGCGGTTGGCACCGAGAGCACGACGGCTCAATATTCCGGTCGAGAGCATGCCTGGCATGTAGTCAACAACATTTTGCGGATCACCACCGCCGACGGATTCGAGGGCATCTCCGGCGTGGACACCTATTACGAAGTTGAGTTCACAGAACAGGCCCTGCTGGAATTGCACAGCGTCGCAGCGGATCTGCTCGCCCTTCAATCCCTGGACCCAGTCGTGGTCGGGGCGATGCTCAAACGCAGCAGACCCGAGCTAAGCGACGAAGTGCGCGCCAGCATCGATATCGCCTTGTGGGACCTGGCGGCACGGCGGGCAGATCGTCCTCTATACCAGCTATTGGGGGGGCGGCGAGATTCGATGGAACCCTATGCCAGCCTGCCGTTTTACCACACGCTGCCTGAGTATGTTGACGCGGTAAACGAGTACGCCACACTCGGCTACAGGGCTTTCAAGTTTCACGTTTGGGGTTCGATCGAAGAAGACGTCCGATTGGTGGAGTTAATCCAACAGACGTTTGCCGACTCTGGCTATCGCTTCATGATCGATCTTGAGGGAGCCTACGGATTTGAGGACGCCCTAAGGTTAGGTGGGGTGATGGATGAACGATTGTTTATCATGCTCGAGGCACCCATCGACGACCAGCTACTGGAGCAATACGCGCAGCTCAGGAGCAGACTAGCCGTAGCGATCGTCCCCGCCGGCTACAACATCTATACTCCCGAGTTCATCAGACAGGGGATCGACACAGCTGCCTGGGACGCCGGCAGGTTTGATGCCACCGCGATCGGTGGAATCTCCACCGCACTGCAACTGCTGACGATCGCCAACGATGCCGATCTGACGATCGATATCCAAAGCTGGGGCCACTCCTTGGCCCAGGCAGCCAACCTTCATCTGATGTTGGCGAATGAGCGGACGCGGTACTTCGAAGCGCCGATGCCCAAGCAAGCCTACGAGTTCGGGATGAAGAATGGTGACCTGCTCGATGTGGGCCGCGTGATTGCCCCGCGTGGGTCGGGTTTAGGCATCGACGTAAACTGGGAGTACCTGGCTACGGCAGATTTCTACCGCAAACTAGGGAGTGAGGAATAGGGAAAAGGGGACTATTGCGGGGACCATTGGGTCCTTTTGGGGACAAACGGGCAGATTGGCCGTGTAGTGACATTCTCCTGGATCACTGTAAACTCTTAGCAGGTAAGGCTTTCGGAGTTTCCTGCCCCTGTAGCTCAGGTGGATAGAGCACGGGATTCCTAAGCCTCTTCCCGCCTTTTCACTGAACCCTTTACTGGCGCCGGTTTGCGCCGAAACCCTTGTAGCCATTGGGCGCGATATCGCTTGATATCCCCTGAAACGTCTCCGACATCTCCGAGGTCTCCGGCGCTTTCGGGACCATTTAGAAAGGCTGCATTAAAGCCAGATGAAGATGAAAACTTGGACT
>PCAU01000016.1 GCA_002730735.1 Acidobacteriota bacterium
CCATACGTTCTGGGGAGACAAAGCACTAGCAAAGCGGAACGCCCCACCAACTGTCGGGCTCTTTGAGAACCGGCGATCGGTGATTGCCCCCTCGGCTGCGACAAACCGGTACCCACTAGGCTCCCTAGGTGACGGTATAAAGGCCACCAGTGTCGCGGGGCCAGGTGGGAGTTCAAAGAACACCGAGCCTCCGGTCGCTGGAGTAGCAACGACACCGTTTACCGAGAAACAAGGCCGGGCCCTCGTATGCCGCGACTCCTCCAGCGCCGTCGTCAGCAGGTGCTTGACGTGTCGTCCCCAGTTTCGACGGGCCGGCTACATCCGGTCGTAGAGATCCAAGATTCTCTCGATCGAGAGGTGGTCGCGCCAATCCTCACCGAGGGCGTTGGGTCAAAGCGCAAACGACGGTCGGTTACCCGGTCATCGTGATAACGGACGAGAGAACCGACTAGTCAAAACCACCGATCTTCTTCATGAGGCCCTCCACTCGTAAGAGGTCTTCGGGAGTGTCAACTGCATGCGAGTAGTGTTCCGTTTGTACCATCCGCACCTTGCGCCCATGTTCGAGCACTCGCAGCATGTCAACTGACTCAGCAATCTCCAGTGGCGTAGGTTCCATTGCAGCGTATTCGAGAAGGAAGTCTCGACGGAATGGAATAATGCACACCTGCTTTCCCATCGATATATTGCCCAGGCCAGAGGTTGGAATCGGCGATCGGGAAAAGTAGACGGCATTACCCATCTGGTCACAGACAACCTTGATGCAGTTCCGATCCATGAACTCTGCATTTGATTCAATCGTGCCTAGCAAGTTCACCACTTCAACTGAGTCGTCCTTAGCAAATGGCGCCAAGGCCTCCCCGATCATGTCTGGATGCGTCATCGGCTCATCACCCTGGATCATCACCACAACGTCAAAGGCGGTGTCATTCTTTTTCTCAAGAACCCGTAGGGCCTCGGCACACCGGTCTGACGCCCGCTCATGGGTCGGACTCGTCATCACTGCCAATCCACCGATACTGGTCACGTATGCGGCGATCTCGTCATCACACGTGGCCACGACAGTCGTGTCGACAAGCGGGCACAAGTCCACACGATTATGCACGTGCCCAACCATCGGCCGACCCAACAGGGGAGCCATTGGCTTCCCAGGAAATCTGCTACTACCCATTCGTGCCGGAATTAGGGCCAAGACCTTCACAGGGAGGCCTCCGGCCAGTCGGCAGCCTTAGATAGGAAGACCGCGTCCATCGAATGGGCCACGAAGCGGTCGCCCGCGGCAATCCTTTCAAGAACTTCCTTCGGTCCTGGCTCCACCACGTGGACACCGCAAGCAAGGCCCTGAACGAATGCCGCCCGTCTTATCTCCGCCTCAACATCAACGACATCTGGATGGTCTAGGTGCCCGGGTACTCCAAGCGAGGCCGATAGGTCGTAGGGGCCAATGAGTACAGCATCAAGTCCGCTGACCGAGAGAATCGAATCAAGTTCACTGAGCGCGTCGACATGTTCGATCATTGCAACCAGAAACGGAGCATGTGCCTCCACTTTGTAGGCTTCAAAGTCTTTGCCGAACATGTTCGCCCGAGAGAATGCAACCCCACGCGTACCTTCCGCAGGCCAACAACATGCCGAGCGGATCCGCTCTAGCCGATCAGCGGAATCAACCATCGGAACGATGACCCCGGCCGCGCCAGCGTCAAGCACACTCTTACACTCGTCGGCTGAACCTACAGACAATCGGGTCAGCGGTAACGTGCCGCCTAGTTCCAGAGCTCGAAAAAGATCGGGCAGTTGTGCTCGTGAGAAGTGGCCGTGCTCAAGATCAAGGGCAATCCAATCATACCCGGCTCGCCCCATTACCTCGGCTACCGACGGATCCCGGAAATGCATCCAACTCCCGACGCTGGCACCGCCCGCAGCGAGTCGATCCCTGAGAGCCGAAATGCCCGCTGCTCTATCCATGAATCAGGTCTCCAAATGACGGCCCCGAATGATCCATCACAATGCGGCAGTCAAGCCCGTTTTTCCGCAAAAGAAACGGCACACCGTTGACCTCAGCAGCCTGCCAATCGGTGTGTGAGTCCCCGACCACTATTGCCTGATTTGCTGTCCACCTCCCAGACTCAAGCATCGTGGAAATCACCTCTGCCTTGCCTACCGGGGACCCGTGTACGCTGACGAAGCAGTGACGCAACCCTAGGTCAGCGACGATTGACTTGACCTCCGTATCAGGGGTCGCTGACACCAGAACGAACACCTGATCATGAGGGTTTTCCATCAGATACTCCCGTACGCCGGGCACCCATGGGGCATCTATGACCATCTGGTAGACGGTCTGTGAGAACTCGTTGCAGGCGACGCGAACGGCGTCTTCGTCGGCCGACTGGCCAGCCCAGGCTAGGTACATGGGAATCTTTTCGAACCTCGACATTCCGCCGTTGGCCTCATGATGGGCTCGGACCCTATCGACAACATCTTGACCAGCATCACGGACAAGCCACATAAAGCCTTCTGTCTTTACTCCGACTGATTCCTTGATGACACCGTCGAAGTCCCAGAAGACGAGTTCCGCCTGAGCAAGTACGCGGGGGGCCACAAGTGGAACGGTCTCGTCACCGTCGGCCGAGTTGGCAACACTAGACGTTCTCAACGGGTCCAGATCTGGTTGAATGAGGAGGCCCAGGGACCACCGTCGAACATTTCAGAGTGCCGCTTCGCTACCATCGTCAGCCCGGCTTCGGTCAGATAGTTGTCCGTCTTCTCGACCTGCAGGTCAAATCGCTCATCAACTTCGATCAATACCGACTGCACCGAGGTCAATGCACCTCTTCCCCCACGGAGCACTAGGTGCTCGATGCCATCAACATCAATCTTGAGATGGTCGGGTCTCTTTATGCCCAAGTACGCGATGGCGTCATCCATGGATACCCCAGCCATCCGGTATTCGAAAGCGACCTTCAGATCTGACCCATCGGGTCCATAGTTGACACCAAAACTCGACATGGACCCCCCCCATTCGGTTGATGTCATGCTCAGGGTTGCCAGTCCCGTCTTATCCGTCAATGCCAAGGGAACGATAGTGACAACATCCGCTAGTCCGTTGAGCTGCACGTTCCGAGCCAACAACTCCAAATTGAAGACCGACGGTTCAAAGGCGAACACCTCACAGCCTTGTGAAGCTGCGTAGCAACCGTAGAGGCCTACGTTAGCCCCTACATCCCACACGACAGTTCCACTATCCAATCCGTCGATCCACTCGAGGGTCTCTGGTTCCTTCGAGGAGAAGGTCATTACCCGCCACAGGCTCAGGCTTTCCGGAGTAGCCAAGGTGAGGCTGGCTCCCCCGTGGTCAACCCGCAAGGTCCTCTCTCTCGCCACTCTCACTGCCGGGTCTGTTAGAACCCGCCCCAGTGGCATCGTCGCAATCCAACCAACCAGACGCCGGATTGTCTGCCCTAAAGCGCTCCGCAGCCACGACATCGGTCAGTTCACCGGATCCGATCCTGGACGGCTATCAGACCTTAAGTCCTCAATGACTTCAAGAATGCCCTGTCCCAAGTCGACAGTCATCGATGGAATGAACTTCCGTGCCCGCTCCACACGGTCTGCATATGGGGTACGGACGTAGTGGCCTGGCTGGTCACCACTGACGTAGGCGATCTTATTCGAAAGACCCAG
Organism: Acidobacteriota bacterium; assembly: GCA_002730735.1. Taxonomy (GTDB): domain Bacteria; phylum Acidobacteriota; class Vicinamibacteria; order Vicinamibacterales; family UBA823; genus UBA11600. The sequence goes on from PCAU01000016.1 coordinate 3,682, forward strand.
AATTTCGGCCAACATCTCCAGGAGGTCTCCTATCCGAAGGGATTCGAGACCCGTGATAACGACACTCAGATTCGTGAACTCATCCTCAAGCGCAAGCAGACTGGCCCGGGCAGCGTCATCAACGTGTATGTATTCACGGATTGCGTCCGGGCTTCCCGCATACCGGATCACTCCATCGGTCAGCGCTTGTCGAACGATGGCTCGGAGTCCATTGGAGTCGCCAGCCCTCAACCCATACAGCGATCCGTATCGAAGAACTACATAATCCATCCCACGAAGTTCTCCAAACACTCGTACATAGTCCTCAGCTGCGCGCTTGCTGCAGCCGTAAAAGCCGCCTTCCCGGCTATTCACATACACGGTGCTGGCATAGACGTAGCGCTCCACCGCGTGTCTGTGTGAAGCCTCAAGGAGCAGAGCATTTCCGTAGACGTTGACCTCAGCGGTGTCTTCCGGGTGGCTCATCGCAAGGTCAAGATCTGCTATCCCTGCAAAATTGTAAACGATCGTTGCTCCAGCGATCACCTCATCCAACCGATCACGATCAAGTACGTCACCGATTACCATCTCTTGGTCAGGTCGGAGCCACGGTGACTTGTTGCAATCGTAAATGACCACCGAATGACCAGCGTTGCTTAAGTGGTCGGCAACGTGGGAACCGAGAAAACCACTGCCTCCAACCACCACGATCCGACAGGGGCTCACTTGATTACTCATTGGTCACTCACTATTTCGCCTCTTGCCGTCGGTATTCAGACTCCGGCACTGGATTTGCCAGTGGCTTGGAAGTAGCAAACCTGACCACCTCTGCGGCTGCTTCGGCTTCCATCTGGGCCCGGCAGTCGACCGAGGAAGAGGACATGTGTGAAGTAAGCAGACACCTCTCAACCTCCCTGAGTGGACCGGAATAGGGCTCAGTTTCAAACACGTCAAGTGCTGCTGCCCTTAGATGTCCGGAGATGAGGACTGCGTGGAGGTCTTCCTCGTCAACGATTCCACCCCGCGATGTGTTCACAACCACGGCATCAGGCTTGAGGCAATACAGTTCCTTCTCACCAATTAACCCTCGTGTGTCGCTGGTCATGGGGAGGTGAACGGTAAGGACATCCGATTCTGCCAACAACCGGTCAAGCGGTACCCATTCGATGACAGTTTCAGGCGCCTCCGAAGCCAGGTCTGGATCCTCGACGAGGTCATATAGCAGAATCTTGCGAGGCTCCATCCTTACAAGCAATCTAAGCACCTCCCTACCGACCCGGCCGACGCCCAGAATCCCGATCACTGACTCACCCAGACGGCAACCCACCACTCGATGCCATCCGCCAGCATGCATGCGGGCATTTGAGATGTGTATGCCTCGCAAAGTGGTGAGGATCAGACCGATGGTCATTTCAGCTACCGCTGGAGTTGGTGCATCGGGCGTATAACAGACCTCAATACCTCGCTCACGAGTCGCTAGAAGGTCAACATTGTCCAAGCCGATCCCGATCCTGGAAATAAGACGTAGCCGAGGAGCCGCGTCCAGCACTGTGGCAGTAAATGGTTCGGTCCCCGCGATCACGGCATCGGCGTCTCCCACCAGGCCGGCCATTTCCTCCTCGGTCGGCTTCCTTCCGAGAGGATTCAGTACCGATTCCATACCAGCAGCGACAAGTTGACCGAGAGGTCGGTGGTCACCAGCGCCAAAGGGGACGGATGTGATCAGTACGCGCTCAATAAGCACCTAATCACCTGCCACAGGCCGTGGCCATTGACCCGCAATGCCTACGTCGGACAATGCTCCGAAGCGACCACCACGCATCGGGTCCCCATACACGTCAGACTTGGGACTGAGGTCATGACCCCAGTCTGACGCCATAATCGGTGCTCCCACAGTTCGGTAGGAGCCACTTGTCCAGATTTCCCACACAGAGTCAACCACCGCATTCTCTATTCTTCTCCACCAGTTACGTCAAGACTGCTTCCAGAGTTAAACGATGACTGGCTTGGGCACAGAAAGGCAGCTACTTCAGCAATTTCTTTTGGATCAGTCATTCTCCCAATTGGAATACTACGAACCCGTTGTTCAAGATCCATATCTGGATAAAGGTCATGCAACTTAGTCTATGTAGCACCAACTGCGAACCACGCCCAAACCTGAGACCCTGAGAGGATCTTCTCACAACTCCCCGGTATCGAATGCTGATTAGCGCTGCGGGCAGGGCTGTGCTTTTCGGGGGTGGGCCTACTCGAAGATCACTACGGCGGTTCCCTGTGTGGAGGGTTGACGTGGCTACTAGTGGAGTATCGAAGTCGAATTGTGGCAAAGGTCACCGAACCTGCAGAAACACTCAGCCCACCGCTGAACAGGCCAGACAAGGGTTAGTGGTTGGCGGTTCGAAAGCGCTGCACCACCGCGAACACCGGGTAGGAATCGAGGCACTGTCACACCCACCCTCTACCTTGTGTCCATGGCCGACAAGTACGCGACCAGGGCACGAGCAGCACGACGCGAACGCCAGTTAGAGCGTTGTGGCGAAAAGCGCTCCACCCCACGTTGGGCGACCATGTCAGAGGGGCTGGTTCTCCGAAAACTATCCGCCAGAAGGGCGGACAGACCCAAGGAGAACCAATGGACAACAATATCGAGGGGCGCTACACCTTCACGGTGTATCTAGTCGAGGCCGAGTGCGCTAAGAAGCCACGCCTCGTCAAGGAGATTTGCCGGCTTACCGGCCAGAGCCTCAGCGAAGCTAGGGACCTGGTCAGCAGTGTAAAGAACCCCGGCGGGGTTACGCGTATCATCTTGAGTGGTGTTACCCGCGAGGAAGCCATGGCGGCAGAAGACTCTCTTTCGGCGACGGGTGCTTGGATCAACGTCATTAGGGAGTGGAACTGGCCACCTGGCATCAAGCCCTTCGACACCCGGCTCGAGGCGGCGGGCGGTGACTTTGCTGGAGCCGTCCTCTCTGGGGTGAACCTCAAGGAAGCAAACCTCAAGGGGGCGGACCTCTCAGGGGCGAACCTCGAACGGGCGAACCTCGAAGAGGCGAACCTCGAACGAACCAGCCTTGCTTCTGCGAATCTCGATGGGGCGTTCCTCGAAGGAGCCAACCTTCGGGGCGCAGACCTCTACTCGGCCACAGCCATAGGGGCGAACTTCGTGTGCGCAGACCTCTATTCGGCGATCCTTGAGGAATCAAACATGGAGGGGGCTGAACTAGGTGGAGCCAACATGGCTGGAAGCAACTGTTACCGGGCGAATTTGCAGAGGGCGGATCTACAGAACGCAAATCTGCGCTCAGCGATTCTTCACCGGGTGGATCTTCGGGGGGCTTCCCTCATCCGGGCTCGCCTCTACGGGGCTGACCTCATCTCATCTGATCTTCGGGCAACAGATCTGAGGGAAGCGAACCTCACTCGGTCAAAGCTCGACGGAGCAGACTTCACGCGGGCGAACATGGACGAAGCAGTTCTCACCCAGGCAATCGCAGACAACCTCACCAGCTGGCCTAGGGAGTTCATTATCGAAGAGTCTGGAGTGGTCATCAGCTAGGTCTGGCAACACACCCGATGAAGGCCGGTGTCCAGACACGGGTTAGAGGGAGTTTGTACGCGGCCTGCCAGAACGGCCTAGTCGAAGATCACTCCAGCGGCTACCGGATCGAAACCCTCCGGCCAGTGGGTGTCCTGGCTGGCTTCTGCCCATTGGAGGTCCGCCGCTTCGAGGTTTGCCCCGTCGAGGTCCGCCCCGTCAAGGTCCGCCGCTTCGAGGTCCGCCCCCTTGAGGTTTGCCTTTTTGAGGTTTGCCCCGTCGAGGGTCGCCCAGCTGAGGGTCGCCCCGGTGAGGTTCGCCCGTTTGAGGTACGCCCCTCTGAGGTTCGCCCCTCTGAGGTTCGCCCTGGTGAGGTTCGTTCCTTTGAGGTTCGCCGTGGTGAGGTTCGCCTCCTGGAGGTTCGCCTCCTGGAGGTTCGCCCCTGGTCCGATCTCGTAGCCGGCACCGATAATCCAGTGGCTCAATGTCGGCACCCCGTCAAGGTCCGGCCCGGTGAGGTCCGCGTCTTCGAGGTCTGCCTCTTTGAGGTTCGCTCTAGTGAGGTCCGTCTCCTGGAGATTCGCCCCTTTGAGGTTCACCCCTTTGAGATTCGCCCCTTTGAGGTTCACCCCTTTGAGGTTCGCCCCGGAAAGGTCCGCCCCGGAAAGGTTC
>PCAU01000017.1 GCA_002730735.1 Acidobacteriota bacterium
GCCCATTAAAGTACCTGCCGCCAAGGCCGGTCTGCGCCGGCAGATGGCCTTGCTCCGCCGCAAGGCGCCACCACCGGACCCCCTCGGCCGCATCTTCCGGTACCCCCCGCCCGGAAAAATACATCCCGCCAAGCCCAAGCTGCGCTTCAACATTGCCTTGCTCCGCTATCCGGTGGACCCACGCCGCGGCCGCGGCATCACCTTGCTCCGCCGCCTGCAAATACCACCGCAGCGCTTCGGCGACGTCCGGCATGACGCCCCGACCGTCGGCATACATCTCCGCAAGATTCACTTGTGCTTCAGCCGAGCCTTGCTCCGCCGTCATGAGGAGCCAGGCCAGCACCTCCGCATCGCCTTGCTCGGCCGCCAGCCGATACCACCGTATCGCTTCGGCCTCGTCTCGCACGACGCCTCGCCCGTTGTAATACCGCCCCCCGAGTCCGGTCTGCGCCGGCAGATGCCCTTGCTCCGCCGCAAGGCGCCACCACCGCACCCCTTCGGCCGCATCTTCCGGCACCCCCCGCCCGGAAAAATACATCCCCCCAAGCCCAAGCTGTGCTTCCGCGTTGCCTTGTTCAGCACGTGCTCGCAGATCAGTAATTCCTTGATCGGCCTCAGCGAGTTCTACTGGCTCTGGGTCCGGCAGTCTAGAACCTTGCGACCGCGTGCCCTTGAATTGCGTATCACGCGCGCACGAGGTTGCGCCCAGCACCGCAGAAGCGATTACAAAAATAGTGATGAGATACGTGTAGCGACTGGCCATAGCGTCCATTCAGCGACCACGATGAAGTAGTTCACCAATAAAATTCTACTTTGTTACTCCGCTTGGCGTATCTAGAACCATGAACCGATATGTTTATGTTAAGGACAATCTCAGCAGAGCCACGAAGGCATGCCGACACCCTTGGCTAACGCTCATAGAGTGCCTCTGACAACCGCCGGCAGTGCACATCCCACCCATACTCTTCGACCACACGCTTTCTAGCGGCGCGGCCGAGTTCATCGCGATTTGACGCATCCGCCAGTCGCTCGATTGCATTCGCTAGGCCGTCAGCATCGTTCGCAGCGTAGGTGAAACCTTCACGACCATCTCGGCACAATTTACTCAGGCGCTCGATATTCGGCACAATGACCGGCAGTCCTGCAGCCATGTACTCAAACACCTTCAATGGTGACCAGTAGAAATCCAGCTGTAACGGTCCATGGGCCTCAACATCAAACGGAGCAACGCCGATGTCGGCGGCGGCAAGGCAAGCCGGCATCCGACCGTGCGACAATCGACCCACAAACACTATGCCCTCAACGCGGCGCGCGGCGCGGCGCACACGCCCAAGCTCTGGGCCATCGCCGACGAAAATCGCCTTGATGTCATTCCTTCCACGACTGCGCAGACGCGAAATCGCACGCACAAGGTGAATAGCGCCATGCCAAGGTCGAAAGGCCCCAGCAAAGATGACGACCGTGTCTCCAGTCTCACGCTGAAACGGTACATCGCCCCGGGCTTCAGGAGTGAATCGGGCGGTATCGGCACCCCATTCAAGCCTGATTACCCGGTGCGGCTCAACCCATTGGGGCAGGATACTGGTACTAGGCGTGACAAATAGATTAGTGTGACGACACTGCCATTCTCGCCATCGCCGCATTGGCTCAAAGACGAGAGCACGATCGATCCACCGTTTAAGGGATCCAGGATGATCAATAATGGGCGCGTTGACCTCCAATACAGCCAGAGCACCTGTTCGTGCGGCTGCCCATACACCTTCCCCACCGAAGTTGTAATACCGTTCGATAACAACGTCAGCCCTAAGCTTTCGTGCAAGGGCCTCAACACGCCGAAGCCGCATCCATCGAAGCTGACGCCAGCCCAACGGAGGCCGTATGAAATGCCAATGCACTGGACTGTCCGGAAGCGTCTCCTTTCCCGGGGTAATCGCGACATGCACTTCGTGCCCGAGTGCTGCAAGCCCAGTCACCACCTGGGCAACGTGAACAGGACCGCCAGTTGTCCCCGGAACTCTCTGATCAATCGCTAGATACAGGATGCGCATCACTCAGCGAGAATCCCTGGCGAACTAGGATTGGGATCAGGCATTCGTTCGATCAGTGCAAAGAAAGGACCGCTCTTGATACGGCCAAACAACAGGAGATCAAGCTTCATCAACCAAGTCACCAACCGCAAGCTGTGGTAGATCACACCACGCTTCTCAATCCAAGCCCTCGCCTCAGTCCGAACAACACGATCCAACTCTCCCGGTCGAGCTGTGTCTTGACCGTCCGACCGACGTTTTGCTCTTCGACGCAAGAACTGTTCACCAACCCGAACCAATATGTTTTCGATGAACGCACCGATGAGGGGCGTGTAGTAACGAATCTTAATGACGTGTAACCGGTGCTTACGAAGCATTCGATGTAAGTCGTCGAGATCTGCAAGGGGATTGCGATGGTCGGATTTGCGAAGGCGTTCGTGAGCTAGGTCGAGCACGCCCACCCGCTCAAGAAAACGCGCGAACGTATTGATGACACGCAAACCAAATGCTAAGGATGAATTGGTCATTACGTGACTGTATACAAAGAACTGTCCTCCGACCGATAATACGCGTGCGGTTTCACTAAGCATCAGCGATAGATCGTCTCGTGAAAGATGCTCTAACACATCTAACGAAACCGCTTTCGTGAAGCTAGCATTCGCTAGTGGCAAACATCTGAGATCACTGACTACTAGATCCGCGACTTGACGAACCTCCGATGAAAAAAATGAACTCACATCAACACCTACACTCCACGCGCCCAATTCTCGATTCCACAAGAGCGACCGTCCATTTCCACACCCGAGATCGATCAGACGGTCGCGCGGCGTGATCTTAAGAAACTTTCGTAAAAGATCCTGGCGAAGTCTTGCTGACAGTACCGGTGTACTAGCAATGTCATAGCGAGCATCAGCGTGTAGCGCCTCGTCTTGGTATACCGTGGTGTCCGCGAACTCTCGGGTCGGCCTCAAGTCAAGAAAGTCCGGTGACGCGCTCGGAAATGCGCGCCCACAGCTAGAACACAGAAGATTCTCAGATTGTCCGAAAAGAGAGCCTCGGCAGTCCGGACATCGTACAAGAGAGAGCAAGTTCCTGGAAATCACATCGGACTCGCCCGTTGAGAATCGTCTAACTGAACACCACTCATAACTTCATTCAGCAGAGCCTCTACACGCTCCGCTCGACAATCCCAGCTGTATTCAGCAACCTCATCAAAAGCCCGCCTTCCAATCCGCTCTGCCAACTTCCGATCCTCAAGCACCCGGCGAAGTCCGCTGGTAAGCGCCGTTGGGCTACCTGGTTCAACGAGTACAGCATTCTCACCATCTCGCAACACTTCACGAATGGAGGGTAAATTCGATGCAACAATCGGTTTGCCAGCAGCCATATACTCGAACAATTTGAGTGGGGAGGTATGGTTAACAGTAGGTTCAGCGCCTACGTTCGGCAAGACCAGAACATCACCCTTGGCTAGCAATCCACTCACCCTCGAAGGCTCAACCATGCCCACAAACTCCACTCGTGAGCCAAGCCCAATACTTCGACTGGTATCCTGGAGGCGTTGAAAGTCCGGCTCGGCTGCATCGCCTCCAATTATTGTTGCGTTCACGCCCTCGAGTTTGACAAGTGCCTGCAGCAGCACGTCCACACCCTTCCAAGGGTAGAGATGTCCAGCGTAGACCACACAGAGCGGCGGTATAGGATGAAGAGTTTCAAATTTCCGGTCCGGTTGAAGGCGTGTTCCGTTTGGAATCACCGCCACCCGCAACCTTTTTCCGAATCGTCTTTCAAGCTCAGCTAGATTCCCGGTCGTAGTTACAATGTATCCGTCAGCACCACACCACACACGTCCTTCCCGCCGCATGAGGCGTCTCTGCTTCCTCGGAGACACGACCCGTGCTGTCGATAGTGCTTGTGATCGCTGGGCAGCCTCAGTGGGTGCAAAGCAATGCGACTCGTAAATTAACGGCGGGCGAAGCTTCCGGGAGAACTGCAATATTAGTGAGGCAACGCCGAGGTCGCGAGTGAAGACCACACCACCCCTTCTGAACTCACTAATCCAGACAAGAACTTGTACAAGATATTGAACTCGTCTAAGCCACATCGTGCCAAGAGCCGGTGCTCGTCGAATTTTGAGGCCAGAAAGTGGTGGAAACCCGTAATAAGCAAATGGGTCACGGGGAGGACTCTTCGTGTCCGGTCTCACCCCCAGGTTGATCTTGTGTCCACGACGAGCCATCGCAGCACAGGTCTCCATCGTCTGGACGCCATTCGCGCGCTCAAGTGGAAAACGGATGTCCGAGAGATACAGTAACCGCACACTAATCCCAGAATCCTAGCGAAGCCGACCTACATCGCGAGCGCACCTCTTCACGGCGTCTTGGGAGCGTAGAACGATTGCCGATCAAAGGCGTAACGATACGCGAGCTCCGGTAACCGACGGGGAACCTCGATAAAGGTTCCGTGAGCATTCCGAGCTAACTCCAGCCGCTGCCGATCCATTATGCCAGCACCAAACTGCGCTATCAGACCGAGATTCCACCACACGCTCAGTGCACAAACACCCCACAGGAGGCGACGAGTCCCAGCACGTGTGACCTTGAACAGTGTTGCCAGTCCCAAGACCCACACAACGGTTAGTCCGACAAAGCGACGCTGACCGAACGCACCGGCTGACGTCCATGACTCAACGCTGCCTGTCACGTAGACTTGAGTCAGCACCATCAGACACAGAAGCAATCCAATCCGCCGCATGTCGGCTCGGTCGGCTGACCCACCGCATCCTGACCACGCCAGCCAAAGCAGGCCACCAGACGCTACGAACAAGAGAGGTGTCCACAAGAACAAGCCGTGCTCCAGAGAGAACAGTACCTGCAGTGCGTGGGGCGCCAACCAATTCATTTTTCCGGTAGTCACATTTGAAGGACCAAGCCGGCCATTTAATACGATGTAACTGATCACCTGCGGACTGTAGACGATCGCAAACACGAAACTGCCAACGATGGAAGCGGTAAACCACTGTTGCGCCGATCTGATTCGATCACTAGAAATGCGAATTCTGGTGATGGCGGTCCAAATGAAATCTGCAATCGGCCCAATCACCAGTAGCAAATCTTGCTCTCGAACCATCGCCATGAGTGCCGTCACAGCACCAAGTACTGCGAGCCCCTGCAGGGACCAAGCTCGTCGGACGCGCAGCCAAACCAGAACGAACACCGCCACCATAAACGCTGAGCATGCATGCGACATCCCCGGCGCGATGTATGTGTAGAACAATAAAGGTGTGCCCAACCACATCAAGAGCCCAGTGGTAATGCCGCCGCCCACCAAACGTCGTGCTACTGCCACGGAAATAACAACCGCAAGGAAGGCGTAGACGGCCGAACCGTATGCCACTGCCGACAAGTAGGGCTGGGAAAACCCGTCGGCTAACACCTCAGACCCAAGCCACCGCATTGTAAGCGCCACCATATGCCCAACTGCATAGGCTGGGGCCCATAGAATGGCACAGCCGATCGTGCCGAAGTTATACCGAAGGCCAGTTTCGGTGCGGAGTTCAAGGAAGGTTTCGTGAAAGCCGTACGCGTGGGCGATCCCTCGGTCATAGAAATACTGATACTCGTTTTCAAACGACAGGTCTTGGTCAAACCACAAAGAGCGAAGAAAGGCAAAATACTCGATCTCATCGGCCGAGTAGAGGCGGGTGGTAACAGCTGGCAACGAGAGCAGGAAGACCAGAATGAGAAGAAGGCCTACTCCCACTCGACTCGTCAACTCATCGTTCAGAAGCCGTAGGCGGCGCGTTATCTCCATCGCAATCGATCGGCCGCACTATACCAAATCCATCCGATCCCACATCGGCTACGAGGGCACAAGAAAGGCTAGAATCTCTATGAGGTGGACGATTTACTAAGAGCGACACACCAGGCGGAGCGAAGGCATTTCTGGTATCGCGGCTTTCGTCTGTTTGTTAAGCCCTTCCTTACAGAAGCTACAAAAGGCGTTTCCCGGCCTCGTATTCTCGACTGTGGTTGCGGTACGGGTGCAAATTTGACGATCCTTCGAGAATATGGCCTTACGTTCGGCTTCGATCTTACTTGGACCGGCATCACTTTCGCTCTAGAAGCGGGGCACAACCGAGTCGCGTGCGCCTCAGCCACACAAGCACCTTTCCCCGATGATAGCTTCGATGTGGCAACCTCCTTCGACGTCTTGTACTGCCTTGAAGATGGAAGGGAGCAGGCTGCCATTAATGAGATGTATCGTCTCGTGCGCCCGGGAGGTGCAATAATTGTCAATGTTCCGGCCATGAGCATGCTCACAGGGAATCATTCGCGCTTCGTCGGAGAGCGTCGCCGGTACTCACGTAATCGCCTTGGTTCAGGACTTGAGCGGGCGGGCTTTCGGGTCGAGAGAATCACCCACACGAACGCTTCGATCTTATTACCAATGCTCGTAGTTAGACTGTTGCAGCGCGTACGCAGTCTGGCAACGAAGTCAGGAACGCAAAGCGACTTTCGAATGCCGCCTGCACCATTGAATGGATTGCTTTCGCTGATCCTCATGGCTGAAGCGGGAATATTGCGTCTGATAGATCTTCCTATAGGAAGTTCGATACTCTGTCTGGCTAGGAAGCCAGCCGCCGAATGACGCCCCATCCTCAGCCGTCTGAACCACAGGCCAGTCTCAGCGTTTTCTTTCCCGCGTACAACGACGGTGGCACCATCGGAAGCATGGTCATAGCCGCCGTTGCCACGGCGCAAAAACTAACAACGGACTACGAAATCATCGTTGTAAACGACGGCAGTACTGACTCGACCCGAGACGTCCTCGAGGAGCTGGAACAGCTTTATCCTAGGCTTCGCGTGATCCACCATCCGCGAAACGGAGGATACGGTGCCGCACTACGCACAGGCTTCGCATCCGCCACCAAGGATGTCATCTTCTATACCGACGGGGACGCGCAATACGATCCCCGAGAAATGACAAGGCTTTGGCAGCATCTCACACCGGAGGTCGACTTCGTTAACGGCTACAAGATTAGCCGATCCGATCCCTTGCATCGGATCATCATTGGACGTCTGTATCACTATCTTGTAAAGACCCTGTTCGGGCTTCGCCTCAGAGACGTTGATTGTGACTTCCGGTTGATGCGTCGCCGTATCTTTGATCAGATCACACTTGAAAAGAACAGCGGTGTCATCTGCCTCGAGCTCATGAAGAAGGTAAAAGATGTCGGTGTACTAGTAACTGAGGTTCCTGTGCATCACTACCACCGCGCGTACGGACGCTCGCAATTCTTTAACGTCCGGCGGATTCTCCGCACTGTTACGGATGTCTTTAAACTCTGGCTCGCACTCGTCTGGCGGCGTGAACAAATCGTAGCCTCGAGGTCTTCAACTCCCCTCTCCTCACGCGTAAAGGATCCAGAATGACACGGGTCCATGGAGAGTCCTATCGTGATTGTCGCGTGTTGATCACGGGTGGGCTCGGATTCATTGGGAGTAATCTCGCAAGACGACTCGTCGACCTTGGCGCCGATGTTTCCATCATCGATTCTCTTATTCCCGACTATGGAGGCAATCTTTTTAATATCTTCGGTATCGAAGATCGCGTGGCCGTGAACAGGTCGGATGTCAGAGATAACAGTGCCATCGACAAATTGGTCCTCGACAAAGATGTGATCTTCAACCTTGCCGGACAGGTGAGTCATATCGACAGCATGAATGACCCTTACACCGATCTCGAAATTAATTGCCGAAGTCAACTGTCGTTGTTAGAAGCGTGCCGGAAACATAATCCCGCCGCAAAGATCGTCTTCGCTGGAACACGCCAAGTTTACGGTCAGCCCGATAGCTTACCGGTCACAGAAGACCATCTCGTGCGACCAGTGGACGTGAACGGCATTAATAAGGCAGCCGGTGAGTATTACCATCTCGTCTACAACGACGTTTTCGGTGTTCGAAGTTGCTCACTGCGATTGACGAACGTATACGGGCCGCGGCAACTGATAAAGCACAATCGTCAGGGCTTCATCGGCTGGTTTATTCGATTGGCAGTTGAAGATCGTGAAATCGAGATCTATGGTGACGGATCGCAAATCAGAGATTTCGTGTTTGTCGATGATGCGGTCGATGCCTTTCTCCGAGCAGGAACGTCCGAAGAGTGTAACGGCGGCGTTTACAATGTCGGTGGTTCCGAAGCAATCAATCTTCGAGATCTCGCAACGAAGCTCCTAGAAGTGGCAGGAACCGGACGGGTGCGACATGTGGAATGGCCGCTAAAGAAGAAAGCGATCGATATAGGAGATTTCTACGCGGATTGCTCAAAACTTACACGGACGGTGGGATGGCGGCCAATGACCTCCCTAGACGTGGGATTGGCCAGAACCGTGGCGTTCTATCAAAATCATCTGGCACACTACGTAAGCGATGTCTCATAAATCGTCCAGCGTCAACGTACTGCCGGAGCTTCCTTTTCTCCAACTAGTTCCCGACGACATCGGTGCGGTGCGCGTTGCGATCGATCGTGTTCTGCACCGCGGTATCTTTGAATTAGGCCAAGAGATGGAAGCTTTCGAAACGGAATTTGCCGGCGCGACAGGCAGTACTCATTGCGTCGGCGTCGGCAGTGGAACAGACGCACTGGCCTTAGCCTTGAGGGGCCTCGGCGTTGGGCCTGGCGACGAGGTTATTACGACACCGCTGACAGCGGCATTCACAGCACTGGCGATCGTAATGACCGGAGCAAAACCGGTCTTCGCTGACATCGATGCAGACCGCATGACTCTGTCACCCTCGGCGGTGGCCGACGCAGTCAGTTCGAAAACCGCCGCGATTGTACCGGTGCATCTCTATGGTCAGAGTGCCGACATGCCAGCATTAATGGCGGTTGCGGCGCGTCATGATCTAGTGGTCGTTGAGGACTGCTGCCAAGCACACATGGCCACCTGTGGTGGTCAGCCGGTTGGCACATTCGGGGAAGCAGCAGCGTTCAGCTTTTACCCAACAAAGAATCTCGGTGCACTGGGTGACGGCGGCGCCATGTGTACGAACAGCAGTCCACTCGCGAACCGCGTGGCAGCCCTAAGAGATGGTGGCCAGACTGCTAAGTACCTGCACACCGAGACCGGTGTCAATTCGCGGCTTGATGAACTCCAGGCCGCTATCCTTCGAACTCGTCTACCACACTTGGCCGAACGAACGGAACGCCGGCGAGTTATCGCGACCGCTTATCGACACGGTCTCATAGAAGCATCCGTCGCCATTCCACCTGAACTCGATGCCGGACACGTCTACCACCTGTTTCCAGTACTGTCGACTCGGCGCGACACCCTTCGGACCTATCTGCGGAACCTCGGCATTGGCACGCTCGTGCATTACCCAACACCGGTGCCCCGGCAACCAGCTTTTTCTCGGTTCACACCCTCTGAATGCCCGGTCGCCGATGCGGCCTGCCACCAACTCCTCTCACTCCCGCTCCATCCTAGCCTCACGGATGAATCGGTCAACCGCGTCTGCGATGCGGTCAATCAATTCAAGCCATCATGCCCGGACTAACGAACGTCGCCCTAGGCGCCCAGTCACACAGACGGACCAGCCAAAGTGATCCTGACCCGGCAAACTTACCGAGACGGGGTTCAACGGCCTTAAGTTTTCCAGAGCCGTATCAGGACTGCGCCGGTGATTCCGAAGGACAATAATCCCAAGATGATACTGACCTCGGCGGGTATGACTCCCAAGAAATACAAGTAGACCCACCAAAAATCGAGACTGTAGGCAAATTGAGCGGAAAAGTTTCGAGCAAGGCCCATTGCGGGAGCCGTTGAAGGCCTCTGAGCAACACCCGTTAGGTATCGAATGTTTTGAGGAACAGTGCTGACCGCAGCACGTGCGTTGAGAACCAGCGCCGAATACTGCCATTCCCACCGGCGGACGTTACGCGTTTGATATCCGATTTCAGGGGTATGGCCGACCTTCGAGAAATCAACCAAGACGCCCGGGAGTTGAACCAATATGCTCACCACCAACCCAACCATGACGATCTTCTGCCGGACGCCCGTAGCGCCAGTATCAAACCATCGGGCAAGCGGTATGCAGAGGAACGGCGTCAACGGTAACAAATACCGGGGCCCATACGATCGATCCGCGTCCCAGTGCCCGAGCGACGCGTAGAAGCAGAACAGCATCAAAGTTACGCCAGTCAGTAGAAACGCTGTGTGCCGGTCCTCTTTGCGGAGTTCGTTCAGAGCAGCAATCCCCAAGAGAAGCAGCGGAGAATAGAGAAACAATGACCCGCCAGGACTCACGGTGAGCCCAACAACGCCTTGCCAAAACGAACCGAATACAGCCGTTTGGTCTCGTAGATAACCGGTGTCGAACAGATTACCGAATCGAATCCAGTTGTAGTAGGCGGTAATCATGACAGCAACAACTGCCGGTATAGCTACCACGGAGATGGTTCGAACGGCGCGACGGATGTCTGGCCATGATTCCAGTATGAGCCATAGCACGATCGGCAACGCCACTAACACCAGTTCGTGGCGGACAAGGAGCGCAGCTCCAATACCAGCACCGCTGAGTACAAGCATCCACAACCGATGAAATCTAGCGCCAATCCAGGCCCCATACACGGCCGTTAGAACGCACAGTGTCGCGAGAGGAGCATTGAACCCGAATTTCGCGTAGGGCCACATCGCCGTGGCGCAACCGAGCGCCAAGGCGGCCATCACGGCAGGCCTACGCTGTCCCACAAGGGCCCAGCTAAACCAGAATGTCAGCCACACAGATGCCCCAGCGGCGACGGCGCTGCCGACTGTCATCGCTCCTTTCCGGAGAGACTCGGAGCGACCAATACCCCCGCCGCCGAAGCGCTCAGCGGTTCGTCCCAGTAGATAAAACGGTACTGAGTAAAGCGCGTGCCCGAGGCCATAGGGGGAGTAGTAGCGTCCATCAATGCCGCGATGGGCTTCCATTTCAAACAAGTTGTAAGACATGGCAACTGAGCCACGCTCGACGATTCCCTTCGTGACCTCGTACGCCATAATGTCAGTTGCCATGCTGCCGCCGGTCGTGGCACCGTACAGGCACAAACTGAACAGGAAGACAAGCCGGGCCGCTCGTCTGACCACCGCTGGAGCCGAACCTCGGTATAGTCCCTTTGGCAGGCTCATGCAGGTGAGACCTCGTAACTGTGCACCGAGCGATACAACGATCGAACCAATCGCAGCGCGATAAGCAGCGGGAGCAACCCTAGGATGAGAGCCACGCCAGCCGGTAGCGCACCCAAATAGAAAAGGTAAAGCCACCAGAAATCGAGACTAAATGAGAACTGTTGAGAAAAATCACGCTGAGATTCCTGCCCGGTGGTGCTAACATCAGGTGGAGACGAGATACCCAACAGATAGGCTATGTTCCGGGGCACTCCCTGGAGCGCCGCGCGCGTGTTTAACGTGAGCGGCGCTGCCGGCCAGGTGTAGCGACTCATCTGAATCGAATACTGGTCGGTCCGCCTAGCAAATGCCTGCTGTACCTTCGAATAGTCAACAAGAATACCTGGCAATTGCACAAGAATACTGACCGCAATGGTGATGGGTAAAAACCGTCGCCAGCGCGGTCGAAAGTCAAGCGGGAAACAAGCGGCAATGGGAATCGTGAGGAATGGCAGCACGGGTACTAGGTAGCGCGGACCATAGCTCTCGCCGCCATCCCACTGATGCAACTTGGCGACCACAAACAACAGCATGACGACCTGCCCACCAAAAAGCATTGCCGTCGACCGATCACGACCGGCAAGCACTTTCAGCGCGAGCATCCCCGCGCCAGCAATCGGGACATACAGAAACAAGGACCGCCCTGGACTTGCCAACAGCCCGTATAACCCAACCAGTAACGGCGTATCAAATTGGACGTTCGGGTCCCGGAGCAATCCGGTATCAAACGGATGGCCAAACCTGACGAAGTTGTAACACATCCAAACCCCAACAGCGACGGCCACCGGCGCCCCAAACGTCATGCATCGGCGCAATAACTGGGGTCGGTCCGTCATTGACTCGACCACAATCCACACACCGAGCGGGATGGCCATAAGCGTCATCTCATGGCGGGTTAGGAGTGCACAGCCGAGCCACATCCCACCAAGAGCCAGAACGGAAGTGCGGGCGGACCGTACCCCTAGCCAAGTACAGTAAGTGGCAGCAAGCAAGAAGAACGCTGCCAGTGGGGCATTAAAGCCAAATTTCGAATACGGCCAAAGAATCGTACCAAACGCCAGACCGAAGGCTGCCACCAGAGACCCTACAACAGAGCCGCTGAGGCGCCACGCAAACAAAAACGCCACCGGAGCGCATAGTGCGGCTGCTACTGCACTGCCCAGAACGACGGCGGCCTTGTCCAGCGTTTCTGGCTTACCGACCCTCACATCTAGCCCCCGCTGTATAACGCGCGAGGCGAAATAAAACGGAACCCCGAACACCGGGTGTCCAAGACCGACGGGTGCGTAATACCGACCATCCACGCCGCGTTCGGCAGCGGTTGCAAGCACGTTGTATGACATGGCGACCGAACCCTGCTGTGCCAGATTCTTGGTTACCTCATAGCTTGCGAGATCGGTGGCAAAGCTTCCACCGGTCGTCATGATATAGACGCAGAAGACGATTCCGAAAATGTTGTATGCGGTGCGCCTGGATGGTTTAACCATTACCGCACGTCGACTCTTGAATGGGTGACTTACTCGAGATGGCGCATCGCCTAGTGGCACGGCTGAAGTCAGATATCCCTGAATTGGTTAACCAGAATAGCATGCTCTACCGTCCCTACTGTGGCCGTCGCATTTGGTGAAGCAACCCTAATTTTTTCGCCCCGTCGCACGCTATAATTGCGGTTCGTTCCGAGGATACGTGCTCGTGCATCTCACGCTGGGCTTGGACCGTTTCGAGCGTCATCCCGGTCGCACCATCATTGGCATCGGCGTTGTTTTCGCGATCGCCTATGTGATCGCGATGACAATGTTTCCACGTGCCCATGGCCGCATCATTGACGGCGACGGCATCCAATACTACGCCTACCTGCGGTCACTCGTGTTCGACCAGGACGTCAACTTCATCAACGATTATCAACTTCTTTACCGGCCTGAGAATCCCGCCAATGTCTGGACCTCGACCCGGACGACTACGGGGCATGCCGTCAACCTGATGTCGATCGGTCCTGCTCTCCTATGGCTACCGGTATACCTTTTGATTTTCGGTGTCATGGTGCTGGGGAGCATGGCCGGTATGCCGATTCCGTTGGACGGCATCGCTGCTCCATTCCAGTTCGCGGTCGCGTTGTCTGGAATCGCTTACGCAACTGCGGGCGCTTTTCTGTCCTATCGGGTCTGCGCAAGTGTCTTTAGGCCAGCACCGGCGCTCTGGGCCACGCTCGTAGCGTGGCTGGGCTCACCCGCGATCTACTATTCGGTCGTCTCTCCCGCGTACTCGCATGCGGTCTCTCTGTTCACAATCGCACTCTTTGTTCACGTCTGGTTGCGGACACGAGGCGATTGGCGGCCAGCACGCTATGCCCTCTTGGGAGCACTTGCGGGACTGGCAGCTGTAGTCCGTTGGCAAGACGCAATCATTCTATTGTTGCCTTTGGGAGAGGCGTGCTTGGCAGTCGCCCATCGCACCTCCACATTGAGAGCTATAGCTGGCCGACTGGCACTCATGGGAAGTGTGCTCATTGTCGCGTTCACGCCGCAGGCTCTAGCATGGCGCCAAATCTATGGGCACTTCATCCTCACTCCCCAAGGAGAGAACTTTATGCGATGGACTGAACCACAAGTCCTTGCAGTGCTCTTTTCCTGGAATCACGGGCTTTTTTCCTGGACGCCAGCGATCATACTAGCCGTTGGCGGGCTCTTCTGGCTGATAAAACGAGATCGCCTGCTGGGATGGGGAACGTTGGCCGTCTTGCTCACAGCTATATATGTCAACGCCGCTGTCGTCGACTGGTGGGGCGGTGAAGCGTTCGGTGCGCGTCGCTTCGTTAGCTATACCGTATTCTTCACCATCGGCCTTGGAGCACTCGTGTCCTCCTGGCGGTGGACTCAGTGGTCCGGGACCTTCAGAATCATCGCCGTCTGCGTAATTGTCTCAAACCTACTCTTTCTCACCCAATATCAGATCGCTCTGCGGAGTGGTGGGACAATCATTGAGTATCCGGTTTCGGCGCGACAGGTGCTCCTTGAGCGGTTCGAACTCCCCTGGCGCCTTCTTAATCACCAAGCACAAGACTGAGCATCTTAGAACCGATTCGAGCGACGGTCGAACGCCTCCCGAAGTGTTTGTTCATAGATTTCGTAATATGCGGCGGCGCAAATTGACGGCCTGAAACGCGTTTCAATGGTCCGCGCGGTCTCCGAACCCGTACGCGGCGCACCACGCGCCATGGCGGATCGCACCGCCGCACACAAGGCGTTCGGATTCCTTCCATCGTAGAGCGTCATGTGATGCGGGAAAAATGACTGGACCTCCGTCGACCCAGCCGTGTTGCTCGCCACAACGGGGGTACCACAGGCGAGCGCCTCAATCGACACGCTCCCCCACGACTCCAGACGGGACGGCAGCACGAAGAGGTCAGCGGCCACGTAGTACTGCCAAAGCCGAGCATTGTCGATCTGTCCGAGAAATTGGACGGACCGGGTTAACTGGAGCTCTGCGACCTGACGTTCGAGCTCCGCTCGGAGCTCTCCTTCTCCGACGATCCACAGTGTCGTCTGAGGGCTGCCGGCGATGATGGACGGCATCATCGAGAGTAGGTCCGGATACC
The DNA here is from genome assembly GCA_002730735.1 of Acidobacteriota bacterium. Classification (GTDB taxonomy): domain Bacteria; phylum Acidobacteriota; class Vicinamibacteria; order Vicinamibacterales; family UBA823; genus UBA11600. The sequence goes on from PCAU01000017.1 coordinate 14,834, forward strand.
CGGCGACCTCGTGAAGCCGCTTGACCGTCAGCAACAACGGGCCAGGACCAACACCAAGCTCGCGACGAATCTGGTGGCGCTCCTCATTCGGCACGGCGCGAAACACCTCCGCCACTGGGGCGTGGATGACGGTCGATGGGTCGACCGCCAGCCCGAGCGAGCGTGCATGTACCAGCAACGCGCGACTGTAAAAGATGCGATGCGCAGCTCCTGTGACCACCTCGGCGAACCTTCGGTGCATCACCGGGTCATGGTGCCAGATATCAGTGCCATAGAGTGTGATGATGCCAGGAGTCGTGCGCCACCGCGCCAGCAGCGATGCGACCTCGACGATGAGCCCATTACCGTGGAGGTGGGCGAGATCCGCGACGCGCAGCGCTGCACGTAGTCCCATCGCGATTCGCGCGCCAGCCAATACTGCTCCCGCACGGCTGCGGTGAAGCAGGCTACTACCACGGCGCGGAACATAAGTGTTCAATGTTCCACCAGCGCTTACTGCGCCAGCGGTAGGATGAGACACGAAGGAGGCGTCGACTCCACGTTCCCGGAGTTCGTGAACCAGCAACTCCGGAAGCAGCGAGTTGGCAGCCTGTACCGGCGGCGCCACCGGACTGACCATGCATATACGCATGAGAAAGGCCTTTATAAATAATTCAATCCTGCTCTAGTCGAGCTACGTGACCATTTGGTGTCAGCTGTGGGACACCGCATTATCACCCAACCACTACCACAATGCCGCTAGGCATCCCCTGACCCCCAACCAAGGTAGGTTTCAGAGAAGATACGGCTTACCACTATAATCCGCCTGCATGTTCGACAATGTTCGTCGAATATTCGGCCACCTGCTGGTTTACGGCTCGGCAGACGTCGCGATCCTGGCGACTACATTTCTACTGCTGCCGGTCTACACCCGCGTCCTGTCCCCTTCAGATTATGGAGTGCTGGCGCTGGTCCTTGTACTCGAAGCGGTACTTAAGCCCGTGTACCGATGGGGCCTGGATACCTCGTTCCTGCGACTCCATTACGATTGTCGAACCGACGAGGAACGCCGTCGGCTCGCCGGCACTATCATCCTTTTTCTAATCGGAGCAAACGGCGCACTGACGCTCCTGCTCTTAGGTCTCGCACCTACAATCAATGGCGCACTGTTTAGCGGTCAGCACCACGTGACGACACTCTCCCTGTTGTTCACGAACAGCTTCATAGGTAGCTTTATTTTTCTCCCACTGACACGCCTGCAAATCCAAGAAAAATCTCGCACCTACGCCACGCTTACCTTCGTCCGGTCCCTCGGGACGATTGTCCTTCGTCTGGTATTCGTTGTCGGTTTGCGATGGAACGTCACCGGCATTGTCCTGGCCGACGTCATGATATCGACATTGATGGTCGCCGGTCTTAGCCGGAGCATTAACACAATGACGACCTGGCGATTCTCCCGTTCGATAGCACGGGAGATGCTGCAATTCGGCCTTCCACGGGCATCCCAGGGCATCCTGCATCAGGGCATGGCGATGAGCGACCGGTTTTTCCTCACACTGTATCTTCCCCTCGCCCAAGTGGGCGTGTACTTGATCGGTGTCAGCATCGCCTCGGTGGTTAAGCTTTACCCCGTAGCATTCACCACAGCCTGGATGCCATTTGCTTTTGATTCGATGCGCCGCGCAGATGCTCCATGGTTGTTTGGTCGTCTCTCTAGCTACGCTTTCGCTGTCTTGAGCTTCCTGACTTTGGCGCTGGCCTGCTTCGCGCAACCAGTCGTCGAGCTGATGACTCCTAAGACATTCCATGCCGCGGCCCAGGTCGTACCGTTGCTGGCCCTTGGCATGGCAATCCAGTCAACATCCACGCTATTGTCAACATCAATCAACGTCGCTAAACGGACTCACGCCTATCCGATCGCGACCGCGGTCGGCGGGTCTGTAAGCCTCGGCGGGTATTTTCTACTGATCCCACAATGGGGGCTCTTTGGCGCAGCGGCTTCGGTCGTCGCTGGACAGATCGTATTCGTTGCAACGTTGAGCTACTTCGCCCAACGGTATTACGCCATCCGCTACGAATGGGGACGACTCGCGATGACTGCAGGAGTGGCCATCGCGCTCTATGGGATAATGGCTATAGTAGCGCCGGCGTCTATAGCTACGGCGCTCAGTGTTGGGCTCGCACTGGTGGCGACGTATCCGGTCGCCCTGGTCGTGCTCGGGTTCTTTAAGGCGCAAGAACTCCGAGAGATCCGACAGTTACTGGCCAGCTTGCGAGGCACCATGGTTGCAGAGAAGCGGGCATCCTCCACCCCTGATGAATCCGAGAAGTGAAGGATAGACACATTTCACGATTATAACGATGCGGATCGTCGATCAGGAGGCTATTGAACGGCATGGCGCCGAGCGGTTTCGGTCGGAGTTTCACTACGCTAAGTTTGAATACTGGCGCTCAGCCAAGCTGCTTCGCTATTTGACAAGAGCCAACATCACGCACCTCGGTAGCGTGCTCGATGATGGCTGCGGAGGCGGCGGCATGAGTGTCTCGTTTGCTGAAGAGGCTGTATCGGTCGTTGCCATCGATCTCGCGGACCGATTCCGGGGCGCGGGTACACGACTCGCCGAGGAACAGGGCGGCTCTAAGCCAAGATTTTCAAGAGCAGATGGTACGGCGCTGCCGTTTCGTGACGCAAGCTTCGACCTGGTCATTTCCCATGCCGTCATTGAGCACGTCAGGGACCCTAGCGCCTATCTGCGCGAAGCACGCCGAGTCCTTAGGCCGGGTGGGCGTATGTTTCTCGAAACGGCGCCTTATCTGTCGCCGAGCGGAGTTCACCTTCCGCGGTTACGGTTCCCAATTCCGCCGCATCTGATGCTAGGACGTCGGCTCGCCTTTGAACTGAGCTGGTGGCTCGCACGCCATGCACCGGGAACTTTCCGCGAGCCGGTGTACAGTGATTTGTTCCTCACACAAGCCCAACAAGGCGAAACGATAATCGACGACCTCCATTATCTCGTCACGCTCAAAAACTTGCGTCAGCACATCACCGAAGCCGGATTCACGCTAATTCGCGAGGACCTGGAGATCAGCAAGCTGGCGCAGCGTACCTTGCCAAAATGGCTCGTCAAGAGAATCCCCCACATCCCGATCGGCCGCGACATCCTAATCACGAACATGGAATACGTGCTGGGCTATTGAGTAACAGAGCTATGAAACTAATCCTCACTGTCGATACCGAAGCAGATAATCAATGGGACGTCGGGGCAGAATTGACGACCGACAATCTCGGTTACGTGCCGAGGTTCCAAGCGCTCTGTGAGCACTTCGAATTTCCGCCGACCTACCTTTGCACATACGAAGTCGTCACGAGTGCCGTGTTTGATGGGACGCTGGGACAACCAGCCCGCAATGGCCACGCTGAGATCGGTGCGCATTTGCACCCCTGGTCGACCCCGCCGTTCGACGCCGTGTGGGACGATGCCGACCGGGGTCACCCCTACCCATCCGAACTACCCACCGAACTGTTTCAATCGAAGCTACGCACCCTGACGGCGACGCTTAGCGATCGGCTCGGTCAGGCGCCGACGAGCTACCGCGCCGGCCGATGGGGCTTCTCGGCCGCACAAGTGGCACCAATGGTCAGGCTCGGGTACCTGGTGGACTGCTCAATCACGCCATTAGTGTCGTGGGTTGGTGACCTCGGCCTGCGCGAAGGCGGGCCGGACTTCCGTAAAGCACCGCTCGCCCCCTACGGTCTCTCACAGAGGGATGTGTGCGAAGCCGGGAACTCTGGACTCCTGGAAGTGCCAGTCACTATCCTGCATACCAGCGTGCTCATGCGGCGATCACGCCTGGCCCGCTCAATGTTCCGTCGCCATCGACAATCGATCCCCATGCGGGCGGCTAATAGATTCCTTCGACTTGCACCTCAGTGGTTTCGCCCGTATCCGGGAATGTCCGCGAAGCGCCTGATTACCGTCTACGAGACCGCCGACGCGCTCGGCCTGCCAGCCATCGAGATGATGCTGCATTCGTCTGAGCTCATGCCGGGCGGCTCGCCCTATAACCGCACGTCAGCCGCCGTCGACGATCTGTTCCATCGGCTTGAGAGAACGTTCACGCACCTCGTCTCACGTGGAGTCAAGGGTATGACCCTGACCGAGTTCGCGCGTTCGTACTCACCTGGCCGCGGAAGATCGATGCGCGACGTCAAGTCGTAGATCAGCAAATCGAACCGCCTCTGTGAGACTGAGGTTTCGATACCACTCGGACGGAGGTGCACCGAATAGCACCGAACACGGACTCAAGTTAACCGCCGAGAGCGAATACGCGAATATTTCGTTCGGTCGGAGCCACGCGTGGACGCTAAACTCATTCATACCAATAGGTTAGCCTTGACTTCATACTGTGACGAAGAGTAGGCTGAGGCGGTTGACTATCACACTTAACGGTGATGTTTTCGAACTTGACGCACCCATGCAGGTGACGCAACTACTTGACTACCTCAAGATTGACGCTCGGCGCGTGGCAGTCGAGCACAACTTTACCGTGCTGAAACGTGCAGCATTCGATTCAACGATGGTCAACGAAGGGGATCAGATCGAGATCGTAAATTTCGTGGGCGGAGGTGCGCGATGAGCGATACGCCTTCGCCGTTTCCGTACATGCGTCCGAGGCTGTACTGCGCCTGAGCCAGGCCTTGCTCGGCCGCCAACTGATACAAGCGCACCGCTTCCGATAGGTCCTTCGTTACACCGAGGCCCCATTGGTAACACCAGCCGAGCATACCTTGGCCCTCAGCGTGGCCCTGCGCGGCCAATTTCCGATACCAACGTACCGCCTCCGGCAGGTCCTGCGTTACACCGAGGCCCCATAGGTAACAGTCGCCGAGACTGGTCTGGGATTTGGCATCTCCCTCCTTCGCTCGAAGTTGGAGACGATCAGCATCAACCACTGTTGCCACCCATAGACGCACATCCTACTGCTGGCTGGTGGAGGGTTCAACGCGATTGAGGCGTGTGTCAATTTGTGTCAAAAAACGGATCAAACGTGCGTACCCGTGACTAGCTGTGACACTTTTTGTTAATAGAGACAAGCTGTGACTAGCCGTGACCACGGATGTCACAAGACTGAGCGTTGTCTTCTGACAATTCGGGTGGAACAGAGGGTAAAGCGACAAGCAACTGGCCTAACGTTGTAGGGCACGAGGCGCACAACCGAGAGCGCGTCCGTTCCGGTCCTCGTCTAGTGGGTAGTCAATGCGCTGTAACCTTGCCCAAAATAATGCTCGAGCCTCTCGAGAGTAGCGCTAGGGTAATTCCGCATCCACGGAAAACACTCCAGGTAGGCTTCAGTTGATCTGTGGATTTTTCTCCAATCAACATGTGTGGCAGGTTTTACAAAACCCGCCTCTACCGCACGGTCATACTCCACAGTGCCTGGATAGGGCGTGAAGATCTTGGGACCACTAATGTTAACCCAAGGACCGTAAGCACCGTTCGTAACGGTCTCACAAAAATCCAGAGTTTTATTAACGCTTTCGTCGGTCTCGCCTGGGAAACCAACAATAAATGACATGCGTAACGGAACCTTGACAATACTTGCGTGCTTCATTAGCCGATAGTAGTCCTCTATGTCCGTATGTTTCTTTATGTAGTCAAGCGTTTCCTGGGATGCCGATTCAGCGCCAATAAATACTTGCGAACAATTCGTCTCGCCTAAGAAATTATAAAGCGAATAATCATCTCGAATGAGTTGATCAGGACGTGCCTCAATCAAATACGTCAGGCCCTCACTAGCTAAGTAGCTGAGGATGTTCCGAGCGCGCTTCTTATCCACCCAGAACATATCATCCCAGATACCCACACCCTCAAGGTCTTCTCCGTCCCGAGCAAGTCGCTCTCGAATCACGTCTATCTGACACTTCACCCAGTCGAGATCGTGGGAATTCCAGGTAAATTTTCCCGCGGCATTACCATGCATAATCTGGAGAGGTTCCGAGCAAAAAGTACAACTGTACGGGCATCCCCTGCTGGTAATTAGGTAATAGAATATACTCTTGTCCAGTTCATATAAGCCAACATCCCACTTCTTAATATCTTCAAGAACGTGTATTGATACGTCGGAACTCAGCCCGGGATCGATGGCCTGGATATCGATTTTTATTTGGTCAAACACCTTTGCTGCTGATGTTTGGACTTTAGTTATCGGAGAGCGGACCGAGTGCCGTTCAGAGAAAAGATACTGACTAAGGCTAACTTTGTCCCAAGCTGGACTGTACCGATCGAGTGTCTGAGGCGAACGCCCTTGTACTCTCTTGGTAAACTTATTTGTTCCATTAACAATGTCAAGAACTAGGTCAGGAAAAACATCCTCGCCTTGTCCAATAAAAACAAAGTCTATGTAAGATGAGTCCATGCACTCTTCCGAAAGAATCGTAGGATGTACGCCCCCCCACACAATACTGATTTCCGGATACTCGTTTTTTATCCGGATTGAATGTCTTTTAAAGTCCACAACCTGGGGAGCAGTCAGCACGGACATGCCAACCACCGCCGGCCTATAGTCTGTGAGGATAGAGTCGAGATTTTCAGCCGGAAGATCACACGATACCACTAGTGACTCGATGCCCGCTTGTCGCAAGGCATCAACAAGATACAGCACACCTAATTGTGGGTACGCGCTAGATTGAGTTATGAAAAGAACCCGAGTCGATCGATTAGTCGACTGGTTATCGAAGTCAGTTATCGGATCAGAGTTCTTATTCACACACCACCCACGGTCCATGGTAGCACCGCTTCGAGGACTTCTGTAATAGCTTTCCCAAATCTGAAATACAAAACAATGACTGCTGAAATAATTCTGTCGAGCCAAGTTGACCCATCAAATAGAGAGCTTAAAGTGCAACAGTCTTCAGTATTGCTACTTCATTCCGTGCAGCCTCGTCCAGAGTGAAAGATTTAACAATAAACTCTCGCGCATTTCGGCCTAGGCGCTCTTGAAGATCGCCATCACGCAATACTATATCAATGGCATTTCGAATCTCTTCTCGTGATGTGCCACATAACCAACCTGTCACTCCATGAATAATAAATTCGCCTATACCAGGAACATTCGAGCAGATTACAGGTAACCCGCAACTCATCGCTTCTAATAAAGCTTTGGGAGGGCTTCCTTCGTAATGTGTCGCATGAACGTAGATACGGGATTTGCATAATTGGTAGGGCAGCTCCGCATGTGGCAGATTTCCCATAAAGGTAACATTAACGCCGCTGTTCATCGCTAGAGCCTTAATGTCGTTGCGTAACGAACCATTACCAATTAATACCAAATCTAAACCTGTGCCTGAGCATGCCTCTACGAGAGTTTCGACATTTTTTTGTTTTTCGAGTCGTCCCATAAAGCAGAGTCGGTTTGGCAATGAACTGACCACCTTCGGGCGAAACAGATCGGTTAATACATGATTTGATACCACGTGAATGAGGGAATCTAATACAGAGTAGGTGCGAGTAATATAATCGCGCATCGCAGGTGCAGCGACAATGATCGCTGTTGCTGCATGAAACATCTTTGCTTCATACCGACGTAGACGCCGCATGTGGACAGGGTTCTTTATATGAGTTTGCGCAGTCATATCGGACGGGATATTTCCGCATCGCACGATCAGTGGCTTGCGCCACAATCTTGAAGACCACAGTGCTATACGCCCACCAGAAAGTTGATTGGTCTTCAACACGCTTGCACGCCGCAACGCCCCAGAATGAAGAAGTGGAATCAGCAAGAAATACAGAGGCAGTGGTAGCCCCCATTTATTGTACAAAATATCAATGCCGGGGATTCGTTCGGAGTATTCGAGTTCGCTCTCATCACCATAAGTCAAGAAGCTGATTTTGAGTCCTTCCTTCTGGTGTTTCAAGTAAAGAGCCACCTCCCTATCAAACATTCCAACTTCGGCCCATGTCCGCAGCGATACGTTTCTGGAGAAGAAGAGCACTAGATGAATTGAATGAGATTCACGAGATCGCATATGACATTTAGAAGAACAGGCCAGAGTTACTTGTCCAGTAAGGTAGTAACTAATAACGTTTTCCCTGGACTGAGCATCTTAGGACCAATTCGAGCGACTGTCGAAGGACTCCCGAAGTGTTTGTTCATAGATTTCGTGATGTGCAGCGACGCAATTTGACGGCCTGAAGCGCGCTTTAATGGTCCGCGCGGTCTCCGAGCCCGTACGCAGCGCACCACGCACCATGGCGGATCGCACCGCCGTACACAAGGCATTCGGATTTCTTCCATCGTAGAGCGTCATGTCATGCGGGAAAAATGACTGGACCTCCATCGACCCAGCTGTGTTACTGGCCACAACGAGGGTACCACAGGCGAGCGCCTCAATCGACACGCTCCCCCGACAATCCCACACCAGCGGCGGTAAACAACCTCTTCCATCAGCTCAAACGTACGTTCTCCCATCTCACCGACCGTGGCGTTGAAGGCGTCACATTAACTGCGTTCGCTCAGTCCTACTTATCTACAGACCCTGAGCAAGTGAGACGGAACGACGAATCGGAAAGCCCCTAGCCGAACCACTGCTTCCAAACAAGAAACTCGATGCATCCGGTCCGACCTTCAACGAATGGCATAGACTACGTCCCTCCGGCTACTACCGAGAATATCCGTCGTGATCACTCATTCTTCGATGATGGCAATCTAGCGCTAACTTCATTTCTTCCAATAGGTTAGCCTTGACTTCGCCCCGTGACGAAGAGTAGGCTGTGGCGATTGACTATCACACTCAACGGTGACTCGCTTGAACTCGATGCACCCATGACGGTGACGGAGATGCTCGACTATCTCGATATTGATTCCCGGCGTATCGCGGTCGAGCATAACCTTACCGTGGTGAAACGTGCAGCCTTCGATTCCACACTAATCAATGCGGGTGACCAGATTGAAATCGTCAATTTCGTGGGTGGAGGTTCACGATGACCGATACTCCACTAGTCATTGCCGGGAAGTCTTTTCACTCGCACCTGCTTGTCGGCACGGGAAAGTACCCTTCCAACGATGTAATGGTACGCGCTCATGAGGCATCCGGCGCTGAAATCATCACCGTCGCCGTTCGTCGGGTCAACGTCAACGACCACAGTAAGGAATCGTTACTGGACTATATCGACACAACGAAATACAGCCTACTCCCGAATACTGCTGGCTGCTATACCGCAGAGGATGCAATTCGTACTGCAAGGCTTGGGCGGGAGGCGGGACTATCCAATTGGATTAAACTCGAAGTGATCGGAGACGAACGTACCCTATTCCCTGACAATGAGGCGCTTATTGCAGCAACGCGTGAACTCGTAAAGGAAGGGTTCGTTGTATTGCCATACACCAATGACGATCCGGTGACTTGTCGTAAGCTTGAGGAGGCTGGTGCTGCGGCCGTCATGCCGCTCGGTGCACCGATCGGTTCCGGTCTTGGTATTCAGAACCCCAACAACATCGAGATCATTCGAGAAGCCGCGACCGTGCCGGTGATTGTGGATGCCGGCGTCGGCACCGCCTCGGATGCCGCATACGCGATGGAACTTGGCGTTGATGGCGTTCTCATGAACACAGGCATTGCTCAAGCCAGCGACCCAATCGCCATGGCTGAAGCGATGAAACTGGCTGTGCAGTCAGGCAGACTGGCGTATCAAGCCGGCCGCATACCACGAAAACGCTACGCATCAGCAAGTAGTCCTATGCTGGGTGTAGTCGGAAAGTGAGAACAAGTTGGGTCGACCCATTGTAGCGGGCAAACGACTAGGGTGGGTGGAGTATGTAGGATTATAGGTATGGATCCGCCGCTCATTTTCTTGAATTACTTCGTCGATCCCAAGCGACGAAGCCGCCATTATCGGGCCCTGCTGACGGACCTCGGTTCAACGAACTACGTCGTAACGGACAGGCTATTGCCTGCCGAGGCACCGAGGGTGCGGATCATCATCAACAAGACCCGCGAGCTATCAACGAAAGTCCTTGGCGAGTTTCCTCATCTTGCCGGCATTTGTCTCCATACGACAGACGATTGGATGGCTACCTTCGATCGCAATAAGTCATCGATCAAGATTCAAGCCGTAGATACAGATCGCGGAACGGATGTGGCGGAGGTCGCTACACTTCTGATGCTCATCGGATTAAAACGACTAACCGAGCGGTCGAGGTGGCACGCGCTAAGATCCCCAAAGCGGTTCTACCGGCAACTCATGGCTCCACTCGCGAGTGAAACCATAGGCGGCCATAATTGGACTGGTGCCAGCACGTTGACGGCTTATCGTAAACGCGTTGGAATTGTCGGCTATGGTCTAATCGGACATCAAATCCACCGCCAACTCAAAGCGTTCGGATCCCAGGTCTTCTACCATCACACCAGGCGCTTCTCCCACATCATTGAAGAACGCCTCGGCATGCAGTTTCTGGAACTTCCGTCAATGTTCCGCCAGTGCGACATCATTTTCGTCCAGCTTCCACTAACTTCCACTACCCAAGGCTTGATCGGAAGCCAAGAACTCACATTGGCCAAGTCGAATCTTGTCCTCGTTAACTGCGGTCGCGCGGCCGTCATCAATAAACGGGCACTGTTTCGGGCACTGAAGAAAAAACGAGTCGCCTTCTATGGAGCCGACGTATTCTGGCGTGAGCCTATGCCATTCTGGGACCGTTTTCGTTTTATGCGAAATGTGTACGTTACCCCACACCTTTCAGAGAGCGAAGCAGGTCGCGTGCCCCACGACCGACACGTGGCCCGGGCGCTTAGGACCCTAGTGCGAGCAATCGATGTCGACCTATAGCCTGATTAATCGTGCCTCCTATGTCACTGAACTCTTGAATCCGACCAAGGGGTATGTACTCCTCAAAGACTATTTCTCTGAAGCCGAGATTGATAGATATCGGAGCGAATGCCAAAGCTTTCTCAGAACAGGGCCGGTCTGCGTCTCGCGCATCAACACAGATTTGGTACGGGACTACGTGCATCCGCGCTCACACGACAAAGTCGGCCGCACATACCGCATTTATCAGTACTTGCACAACGAGCACAGCGAACAAACGACAAAATTCTTTAATAAGGCACTCGGCTTGCGCGACGATATCGAGCAGGCATGGATGGATAATCCTCAATACCGCGAGGAAAAGCAGAAACTGCAAAACTACATCATCGCAACAAAGTACATCACTGACACTGGCCGTTTGCCGGCACACAGAGACTACGATGGGCCAGCTCCGTTTCCCTTACTCCAGTGCCTCGTGCTCCTATCTCGGATCCCTCAGGATTACACTGGCGGCGATTTCCTCCTGCGCACTCGAAGCGGCATGACCTTGAGCCTCGCAGACGACATCGGTGCAACGAAAGGTGACTTATTTGTGTTCGATAAAACACTTGAACACCGCGTTGAACTAGTAGGCCCGGGAATCTCAACAGCCCAGGGTCGGTGGAGCGTACTCATAGGCGCCCGGGCCATAAGGGATAGTCGAGCCCGAAGCTTCGCCAAACGACTGCTTTATAGCCACCCGCTCTACCCGTACACCTGGCCGATTGCTAAGGCTCTACGGCTCGTGGGAGTACCCGTGTGAGGCAAGGCACCTGATACTGGCGGACCATCAGCAGCCACAGGATTGCGCAAATGGACACGGCCGCGTCTAGACCTACTCAGTCGATGCACACGCAAGTGGGATCAACCGGTGTACGCAATCAAGATATCTGGTCTACTGGTCCGGCGTGGGCCCTTGGACTAATCGGCCAGGCCTTAGTGGCATTGTTCGTCTTTACCGTCGCACAGTCATTCTTTTGGGCTGATCACGTGCCGCTTGTACTAAAACTTGGCGTCGGCGCTGTCGGCTGCCTCGCGTATGCACGGCCAAGTGACGCGCTGCTCATCGTAGCTGGACTGGCGCCGATTATGCGAATGTTCGGGACGAGAATCCTGACGGACGCGTATCCGGCGCGCACAACCGAAGCGATCGTTCTCGCCTTTCTTGCAGGCTGGTTGCTCGGCCGCTTTCAGCTTATCCGAACAACCTCAACAGTACCGTCCACGGTTCGCCTACCCGCGTTGTTGTTTGGCACGACCGTGGCCGCTTCCTGCGCAGTGCAGCTGATTGCCTTGCAGATCTCGAAAGATAACCCGTGGCCATTTATAAACTTTTTTGCAGAATACCTAGCAACGGCTTATCTTACCGCGCCAATTGCCGATCTCAGGCCCTGGGTCGGTACGCTGTCAGGCTATGAATTCATCGTTTCCGCAGCAACAATTCTTGAAGGAATAGGACTATTCCTGGCTGTCATCACGCTCTGTCGAGGAGATTCAAGACTGGCGCGGCGGCTTGGAAGGATGGTCGTGGTAGGCGCCGTTGGTGTCTCTGCACTCAGTATCGTAGAACTCTCCACTACTGCGATCGGAACCGGCAACCCGAGCGTAACGTTGCCAGAACTGCTACAGCAACGGTGGGCAGTGTTTGTTTCGAAGGTCAATACAGCTGGTTCCTATTTCGTTCTCGTGCTCCCGATCGCCCTCGGCCTTGCAGCAGATAGCAAACACCGCGCAGTGTGGCTGGGAGCAAGCGTAGTCATTGGTATAGCCCTTTGGCTCTCGGGGTCACGGGCCGTACTCCTTACAAGCTTAGTCCTACTCCTTGCGGGTGTCGCGTTACTGGGAATCATTCGCCCACAAGTGTCGGCGCTTCGTGGATTACGCCGAGGAGCCATTGCAGTTGGAATCGCTTCCGTTGTCCTCGTGCTCGGATACCGTCTTATCGCCTTCGCCGACAGCAGCTCGCTTGAATCATTGCAAATTCGCTGGCTGTTTGTTGAAACAACCTTTCGCATGCTGAACTCTTCTCCTTGGCTGGGTATCGGGGTAGGCCAATACCGTGCGGCAGCCGAGCTATTGAACTCACAAGAGTTGCAGAAACTGTTGGTTGATGCCTTCTCGAGTCGTCTTGAAAATCCCCACAACTATTTTCTTCTCATCGTAGCGGAGTTCGGAATCATTGGTTTTGGTCTGTTTTCTTGGTTGCTGATATCGAGTCTAAGGCGCATCTGGCAGGGCGTACAGGCCTTTGGCGCGAAATCTATTGCCACTGGCGCAGGCATTGGCCTAGTTGCATGTTGCGTAACCCTCGTAGCAAATCATTCCCTCGTCTACGCTGAGGTCGCCTATTCATTCTGGCTGGTGTTTGGACTGGCTGTTGCGCTAGGCGAGAGCATTGCAGCGCCAAATAATGTTTCCGCAGATGGGGCTCGTCACTCAGCCCTGACGCGTTGGCTGGTCCCGATTACTCTAATCGTAGTGGTTGGCTCAGTTCCCATTCGAGCAGGTCACGAACGAAGCAATATTAACTTATCCAGAATTTCATACGGCTTTTACGATTGGGAACTAGAGGGCAATGAGCGCCCACTTAGATGGACAGGTCGACATGCAACGTTTTTTGTTCAATCGAATGTTCGACAGGTTCGCATCCCGCTACGAGCGGTTCAGGTCACGCCAGCATGGGTGTTCACAGTGGATGTCAGACTGGATAACCGATTGGCACAGCGACTAACCTTGGAGAGTGGGGCTTGGCACGACGTGATGCTAGACATTCCACCAAGCGACCAACTCAATACATCCGTCGGCACGGCCACGACCATTATGGAGTCAGCTATTAGACCCGGCGAGTCATGGCTCGGACCGATTTCCGGGCACACCACAGCCAAGGAGACAGGAACTGCAAAGAAACTGGTTGATGGTATTCATTACCCACGGGTTGACCTCGTGGTCAGCCCCAGTTGGCGCCCCAGTGCTGAGTTACCAGGAAGCACGGACATGCGCGAACTTGGGGTGCAGGTGGGCGAAATAACGCTGCTTGAGATTCCATTAAGATGAACCTCGACAGAGTACCAACAACACACAAGCAAAAATTAAGAAACGGTAACCAAGTGTTTCAAGTCGAACTGCAACCTAGATAATCGCACCCTGTACTCTGTGCAGAGTTGTTCTAACTCGCCTAAGTGCTCGACCTCTATTCGTTGTGTCGACACTACGACACAATCAACCTTACCCTTCTTGATGAGCGATGCTAGTGCGTCGTAATCACCCAACACCGGATAGCCTTGGATCCGATCGTGCCGTTTCTCCTTATCGTCGTCGACAAAACCGAGCATCTTGTAAGAATAGTCCTGACGATCTAACAACTCACTAGCCGCTGCCCAACCACCATCTCCAGCGCCGTAGATGATGAGCCGATCGCCGGCATGGCTCCCCCGTTTAATCCACTCACTGATCACGCGAAATGACACCCGCGAACCAGTGAGTAGTAGAAGAAGCACCACCGCGTAGATCAGGAACACGCTTCGAGAAAACCACACAAAACGATACACATACACGAAGAGACCTACGGTGATGAATGTGCCCGCGAAGACCCCTTGGGTAAACGTAATCGCGTCCATTAAGCCAAAGTATCGCCACACCCCGCGATAGGCACCAACAGCGAACAGCGTGATCATCTGAACGGCTACGACAAACGGCAAGGTTTCGTAGAACAGCACGAAGAAATTCGCGAGCTCTTGCCCTTCGAAACGAAGTTGGTATGCCGCGTAGTAGGCTATCGTGATAAGAACAACATCCAGCCCAACTTCAGCAATACGCCGTTTGTAAATGATGTCGCCAACGAATGGCGTAATCTTTCCGGCACGGATGAGTGGCTCCGCGTTATCGTCGTAGACTCGGATCTGGGCGAGGTAAGCCGCGAAAATCACGATGCCGAGCATGAATACTGATGCCAATAACCCCGACCACTCAAGGCTCAGAGTGCTCAACGTAATCCCAACAACACTACCCATGGCCGCCAAGGCCCATAGAACACCGACGGCTGCTCTTTGTGAGAGACCAATTGCTACTAACCGATGGGACGAGTGGTCGCGGCCACCCTGCGCCGCACTTCGACCCGATACTATGCGCGAGAGGGTCACAAGTGTCGTATCAAAGATGGGTATTAGCAGGACAAGCACCGGCGCGCCAACCACCGTTAGGAGATTGCTGCTTCCCCCGGGCAAACCCTCAGAACCGAGGGATAGAACGGCCAAACTCAGTCCGATGAGTAGGCTGCCACTATCCCCCATAAAGATCGATGCTGGATGAAAGTTATAGACGAGAAACCCGGCCGTTCCACCGAGTAGCGCCAGGAGAAACACCACTTCAAGGGAGAGTTCCGAAACTGGCCCCATGCCAATCAGCAGACTGAATCCTGTGATGAGCGCCACGCCTGCACACAAGCCATCCATGTTGTCGAGCAGGTTAAACGCGTTGGTAATGCCAACGATCCATGCGATCGTCAAGAGGTTGTCAATCGTGAGCCGGCCCGTCCAAGCTAGACCGTAATCGAAATACAAAAGTACTGAGGCAACGACAATCTGTAGGATGAACTTGCTAAAGGGTTTCAGGTCACGTAAATCGTCGACTAGACCAACAATGAAGATGACTGCTGCGCAACCCAGTAGAACAACTTGGCGAAGATCTCCAGTAGGTTCGACCAGGTAGCCTCGGCCAACACTGAACTCACCACCTGATGTCGAAAAAATATAGGTCAGTACCGACGCGAAGGTCGCTACTCCGATCGCAACGCCCCCAAGGAGAGCTGTTGGCTTGTCATGCCAGCGATCGCGGTGTGGTAGCGCAACCAACCCGCGTCGAGTCGCCAAGAATCGGCAAACTGGTACCAACGCTAGCGACAAAAACAGCGCGAGAAAGAAATACTGTGCCATGCGAAACTTCAAGCCTAAAAGTGCAACCTAGGACGGACTATAGATTGTACCCCGAACACTGAGGATTAAGAGATTGCAACTCAGCAAGAAACAAAAAAACCCCGCTGATCCGAATTAAGGACCCTCGGGGCGAAACCACCGGCGGCTTGGCAGAGAGCCAAACACCGCGCGCGCTCACACCTATTGGCTATTTATAACAATCAACGTTCGTGGTGGTTATAATACGAATCCGAAACAGCCGACTCAACTGTGCCGAAAAAGACCACTCGGCTAGTCTTCACCCGTCACTTCTTCCACGTCAGGGTACTCTGGATGCTCCCATGTTTCTGTGGGTGCAATAAACATATTGTCTTTGAACTCACTACGAGGTAGGTATGGATACATATCTTCAATTGGCGTTTTCCAGCCAACTATTCTCGGCTCATAGCTATGATGTTCGTGGCAGTTCACGTCACACACAACGGGCCCATCGTGTCCTAACACATGCTTAATGTTTTCCTCTAGGCCGCTATGTGAATTAATCACAAAGGTTTTATGATCATAAGCCTTACAGATTCTTATAAAGTCCGGCGGGTCATAACCGATGGGTCCACAAGCCTCGCATCGACCCTCAAAATTGGTTTCTTGGTACGCTTTAGTAATACCGTAGATATGATTATTTAGTATGAAGGTCTTAACCTTAATATCGTAGTTTAGGAATGTTTGTAATTCTTGAATATTCATATTAAATCCACCATCTCCGATAACACAAATAACCTGCCTAGCTGGATCTGCCAAGTAGCAGCCCATGGAAGCTGCATGAGAGAATCCCATCGGCGAATTTCCGTTGTTGGTCAAATATCTTTGACCGTGCTTTGTTTCAAAGGAGTGGTTACTAACAACAATGTTGCCTCCACAGTCTCCGATTATGACAGCGTCGCTGTCCAAGACTCGAGATAACATTCTCAAAAAAACATATGGATGTACGTTTTGTTTCTGTTCAAAGAATTCTGGCCTGACCGGGTCGTACTTGGCTTTCCAAGCCATAACTTTAGTAGTCCACTGACTAAAGTTCCACGCATCGTTGGCTGCCGGTTCCTGTAATTCCTTAACTCTACCAATCAGCATGCGAATGAATGCCCTAGCGTCACAGTGAATATTCTCGTCAAATGGTACTTGTTGATTTTGTTTCTCTAGAAGCCCTAGATCTACATCGACCACGTATTTCTTGGCCCCACGGGCGAACGAGTTTACGTTACCGCCGGTGATACGACCTGAAATTCTGCTACCGATGGCTAACAGTAAGTCGGAATTCTGGATACCGAAGTTTCTGCCCGCCCCCCCATACGTACCAATCCTTCCACCGTAGTACTCGAAATCAGAAGTGATAACGTCCAGAGCATTCCATGTAGGAAAGCAAGGAATCTTGAGAAGCCTGCCAAGCTCTCTAACTTCCCCTATCGCATTTGCAATCCTGACTCCCCCACCAATCATGAGCACTGGTCTTTCCGACTGGACTAGGTCGTCTACGTAGCGGTCTACTTGCTCTTTGACCACCCTTAGATTGCCTTCTCTATAATCTGATCTCTCAGATATCGGAAAGCCGTCTAATGTCTCTGGCACAATGTCTGCTTTTTGAACATCCATCGGAAAATCAATTAAGACAGGACCTGGGCGACCCGAAGTGCACAGATGGTACGCTTTTTCCAATTCAAACTTGATTAACTTAGGATCGGTAACCATCGTTGCGTACTTGGTTATTGGTTTCACGATCGACACTATGTCCGTTTCCTGAAATCCAATTTGCCTGAGAGAGTCATCCTGTCGGAGAAATCTAGAATTCACTTGACCCGTGATAAAAATACAAGGAACCGAATCATAGAAACAGTTACCTATCGGAGTTACCAGGTTCATGCCACCAGGCCCGCTAGTGGCTAAAGCAACTCCAGGGATTCCTTTAACTTTGGCGTAGCCTTCAGCAGCAAAGCCACCAGCTTGTTCGTGCATCACCGCAACGTATTGGGTCTTGTCTGTTCGTGTAAATGCGTCAACTAGATCACCATTTGCAGATCCGTAGACCACAAAAACCTTATCTATTCCTTTGTTTGCCAAGAAATCGATCACGAAATCAGCTAGTTTCATTGTGTTTCTCGCTCAGTGAGTAGATTTCCATAGAGGCGGTCCATGTCCGACACCAGGCGGTCGATACCGAACCGCGGAACACGTTGGCGAGCCGCTTCGCCCATTGCTCGGCGCCGATTCTCGTCTCCCAGAAGTTCTACAATTGCGTTTGCAACGTCTTCCGGCTTGTCGGCGTCAACGAGACAGCCGGTAATACCGTCATCGACAACATCGGCGACTCCGCCGACACGGGTCGCCACAACCGGTCGTGCCGCGGCCATCGCTTCAATGAGACAGACTGGTGACCCCTCATTTCGCGACGTCAGGACCACCAGGTCTAAGTCGGCTAGTACACGGTCCAGGTCCTGTCTCCATCCAAGAAACAGGACTCGGTCGCGTAGACCGAGACGCTCGACGAGCAACTGGAGTTCGGCTAATCGTTCTCCGTCACCTACGAGGAGAAAGCGGCTCTGAGGAAAGCGGGCGCACACCTTGGCAGCCGCTTTCAAGAAGACCTCGTGAGCCTTAATTGGAACCAACCTAGCCACGATGCCCACAAGTGGCGTGTCAGGTTGCAGGCCAAGCTCTGCTCTGAGCTGGCCACGGAGGTCCTCGCACCTCAGAAACGGATCAAGATTCAGTCCTAACGGAATCACCACAAGACTTTCTGGTGTGCCAATACCTAGCTGGAGCAAATCCTGACACACGGCCTCACTCACCGCTATAAGCCGCTGCGTGCTCCGGCCGAGCCAACGCTCAATGGCAAGAAAGAGACGCGTCTTAAGAGGAGAGAAATAGCCCTGAAAAACATGGCCGTGATAAGTGTGGACGATGACTGGGACCTTAGCAGCCCTGGCTGCTAGACGACCGAGCACACCGGCTTTTGCAGTATGGGTATGGACGATGTGTGGACGGTAGCGAACACACAGGCGGTACAGCCTGAACCAGGCCAGCAAATCTCGCCACAAAGAAATTTCTCGACCCAGACCCGCAACAACCCTCGGCTCAACCGCCACCGACTTTGCGAGTGAGCTCATGTTCCCTTCCGAGGGTGCCTCGTGACCGGTCACTAACAGCGTTGAGTAGCGCGCAGGATCAATGCGAGCTGAAAGCAGAATTACGTGACGGGCTGGCCCACCAATGTTAAGCCTCGCGATCACTCGAAGGATGCGTGTCTGATTCACTGCAACATGGTGTCAGAATTACGAACGTTAAACACCCGAGAGCATCGCTAAGACTGAGATTCGGGAACCGGCCTTAAACCTACCGGCCCTAGTCTTGGCGGAGCGTCGTAGATCAAATCCACCCTCTCCACCAGTAGACGACAATCGCAACATACTCGTGGACAATGCCTTTGATTTGCTCGAAGCTGGCCCCACGGCCATGAGTGTAGAACTGACTTGTCGGCACCGGCGTCGCGGTCACAGCTATTTCTGGTGCCACCCTGCTCCATGTAAGTAGTGCACGACGCATATGGTAGGGTGAGCTAATAAGCAGCACGCTTTGCCATTGTTCACGTTTGAGAATTGCATCCACGAAGGATACATTCTCGAAAGTATTCGAAGCTCGGGTCTCCAGATGGATTACCGATTCGGGTAGTCCGTTGGCAACGGCGAGGTCCTTCATGATCTCAGCCTCTCTGAAGGCGAACTGATAACCCGAAGAAAAGATCACCCGCGCCGCCCTCCCCGCTTTATAAAGGGCGATCGCCTCCTTAACCCGCTCCTGATAGCCTCCACCGGCCTGACCAGATTCTCCCACCCCGCCAGCAAAAACTACGATCGCGTCAGCCGGCCTGGCCGGAACGGCCACTCTGAGAGGCTCGGCGACAAACCATATGAAACCCGTATGGAATAACAGTGTATAAATCGCCGCCGCTACCACGGTCACTCGCACAACGCGCCGTCTAGCAGACCGATACATCCGTCGGAGACTTTCATCCCAACGTTCTTCTGTCACTCGACGAGCCTCGACATCCTCAGCAATCACATCCGACATCTTCTCCAGACGCGACTCCCAACTGTTTTTCTTTGCAACAGCGATTCGCCTGGTGACCGCATCTGGTGCCGTATCCCCTAGGGCTTCTCGGATAACCTGAGTGAACTCCTTCGCGGTCCCTGCTACGAAAACCACGCCTCCATGGGCAGCATTAAATCGACGAATCTCGGGTAGGTCAGTCGCAACCACCGGGATGCCCATCGAGAGATATTCGTTTAGTTTCGTTGGGTACACGTTATCGGTGTAGTCACTTCGGAGATAGGGCACAATGCCGACATCAAAACTCGCAATATATCTTGGGATGTCTTCGTGCGCTTTGGCTCCAAGCAAATGCACATTCGGGCATGCCTCGAGGTCGGAAGCATCAGCCTGTACCGGACCCACTAGTGCGAAGCTGGCATAGGGCATAGCTTCTGCGAGGGACTTTAGCAGTTTGGTGTCAACCCATCGATGAATTCCACCAACATAACCAATTAGCGGACGCTGCAGATGTTTAAGAGCACTTTCGGCATTCGGTGCATGATCTCGCACCTGCGCAAATTTTTGGTAGCTGACACCGAACGGAAACAGATGCACCTGTTTCCGGAAGCTATTCGCTCGAGCAAGCAGTTTTGCCGAGGTGACAAAGACAAGGTCGGCCTCCCGAAACAACCGCTCCTCCCAACGCCAGATCCGCCTCGCACCTGAGGAGCTTGAGGCAAAGTCATCGATACAGTAGTAGATGGTGAGTAGAGGATCGACGTTACGAATGATATCTCGAGCCAATGGCGTCGGCAGGAAGGTCCAAACTAACGGGCGCCGGAAACCGGTGGCCCGCATCCATCGGTGCAGAGAACGTGTAACCAGTCGTCGATTGATCTGTCGAGAAATCCATGAGTACGGAAATGGTAGGAGAAGCGGAGAATAGATGAAAAGGTTTTCCCCTTCCCGCTGGAAACCTTTGGTACCCCGCCACCAGTTACGGAACCTTTGGCGTAGGCGCGGCAGGTCACGAATGGTAGGTGTACGGATACCGGTGTTCTCGATAAAGAGCACACGATTCCCGTTGGCTGCTAAGGTCGACATAATTTCCTGGTGACCTTGCCAGATAAACCGCCAGTCTATTGAGGAAATGCAAAGAATGTCGTGACCGGTGAGCAAGAGTAAGCTACTCCAATCGCAGGATCTGTGTGGTTACAAACGTTTAATCCACCACAACCTCATGTTACCTGAGGTGTCCTGATGGTGTCAGGGAACATACCGGGCTGATTATCCCTTACAGAATCACCACCCATAAAGGCCCGATGCCAGAGTTCAAGCATTAACAAACTCCATAGGTGGTGACCATAGTCGGCAGCACCAGACTGATGCTTCGTGATCAACTCATCGATGACTGATTGGCGAACTAGCCCTGCACTGGCCAAACGAGATGGTCGAAGATGGTCGTTGAGAAACTCACGCAGGTCGGCCTTGAACCATCGAGCCACAGGCACTGCGAAGCCGCGTTTTTTGCGCTTCAGATTTTCCGCTGGTACAAGCCCCTTTAGGGCATCCTTGAGTATAGCTTTGGACAAAAATCCTCTAATCTTCAGATTGCTTGGTAGACTGGCCACGTATTCCGCTAACTTATGGTCCAGAAACGGTGACCGCGCCTCAAGTGAGTGCATCATAGATGCAATGTCCACCTTCGCCAGTAAATCGGTCGGCAAATAGTACGCCGTGTCAACGGCCAGCATGGCGTCCACCGCATCTAGGTCCGTCACCTCTGCAAACTGGCCCTTCACAGGGTCTATGTCAGGCAACGAATCGCCGCCAAGACACGCCAGCAGCTCGGGGTCAAACACCCCCACCCAATGGCGGTAGCGCACCGACCGTTCAGCTGCGGCACCTCGCATAACGCGTGCCAACCGTGCCAAAGGCCGGCGGGCATCGGCCGCTTGACCAGCCATCCTATCAGCCACTTTCGCAAGCCATCCCCAAAGCGGCACTGGCACACGCTGCCGGGTCTCAACCCATCTACTCGCCATGTGGCGGCCGTAACCGGCGAACAGTTCGTCACCGCCATCACCGTTAAGGGCCACGGTCACATGCTCCCGAGTAAGAGCTGCAAGGTATGAAGTTGGAATTGCTGATGAATCGGCAAAGGGTTCACCGAAATGCCGCACCAATGATGGAAGCATCTCAATCGCGTCCGCTCGAACAACGAGCTCGTGGTGCTCACACCCAAACGCCTGGGCAACTCGACGAGCATGCGGAAGTTCGTCGTATCCTGGCTCGTCAAATCCGATTGAAAATGTCTTAACCGGGGTGTCAGAAAGGTTCGCCATCGTGGCCACGACCGCACTGGAATCGACACCCCCACTCAGAAAAGCACCCAAGGGCACCTCACTAACTAACCGTTTTCGCACGGCATCAGTGAAAAGCTCTCGCACGCGCTGCACCGCGTCACGTGGATCATCGGTCGTTTTCGAGTGGAAATCCAAGGACCAATATCGTTCTATACGGGTGCCCTGCCGGTCGTGAATTAGGACATGTCCAGGCGGCACC
>PCAU01000018.1 GCA_002730735.1 Acidobacteriota bacterium
CACTCAGAACATCGACAGCGGCCTGGGTTGCGTGAGCATTGGCCGTGACTGCCAGAAAATTTTGCGCGCTCACCGGATCGGGATATTTTTTTGTCTGGCCAGGTACGCTTTCTGAGGCGGTGGCCTGGAAGATGAGCCCGGCAAAGCTGGCCACGGCAAGAAACCATGAGCGCCAGTTGCACGAGTGTAGTGGCCTGATCAGGTCGGTCATGCGAATCGCTTTCTACGCTTGGTCAGAAAACAACCGTTGAGCCGTATCTGTGGACAAGGGATGTCCGTCTCAAGACGCCGGTGGCAGGACGATGATCCTGCTTCGTGACCAGCGGTCGTGCCAGGCCCTTTTTCCTGGATCGACAAGTACCCAGAAGAAGCCCAGCCCGAGGATCAACCACGAGACCAGTGCCCCAAGGAAACGCATCCCGGCTGTTGACCACAGCGGTTCACCGCCATCGTTCCGACGAAGGCGTAAGCGCCAGGCCTTCATCCCGAGGGTCTGACCGCCATGAGTCCAGAACCAGCCGAAGAACAGGTAGCAGACCAGTAACAGGTAGACCGGTTTGAGAAGCTTTATCCACAGCGCCGGGGCTGCTGCTGCATCGACCAGTGGCACTGGCAGGAATGCGACAAACAACACCCCGATCAGAAGAAAGCTGTCGTAAATCATTGCCCCGAGGCGGCGAAAAAATCCAGCCGGGCACATCGGTTTTTCAGAAGAGGTCATGTCGTTTGTCATTTGCTGCCGAGAAAGATCCCAGTTTCGGGTCGCGGAGCTCCTGAACAGCGTTCACGGCCTGGCGAGATCCGGCCTATCTGTCCGGGGCAGGGTGAAGAGCAGGAAGTGGGATAGCGAGAACATTTGTCAAAGTAGTCAACAGCAGATCCACAGGGTTATCCACAGGTTATCCACTTCACGCCGCTGACAGTATGGCGCCCCCGGCAAGATTCGAACTTGCGACCTATCGCTTCTTACCACTGCAATTTTCATTGCCGGCAATGGCCGTTTGTGGTCTGGACTTTATCTTCACCGGTAGGCCGAAGCCCTTAGGTGCTGCCCGTCAAGTCTCTACACCTTCCCGCCTGCACCACTAGGCAGGCTTGGCTCGGTATTGCCACCACCCGGGCGTGCTGAGGGTTCACCGAGTTTGAGCAGATTCACGCAGGACGTTTCCGGTCCTGGTGCCCATGTTCGATACAGGAGGCGATTGCTCTATCCTAACTGAGCTACGGGGGCGCCGAGAGCCGAGTATAACAAGCCACCTGTCGCCCGACGGACGGTCTTGCGGATTTCCCGCAATGTCTGCCGGCAGTTATAGCCGGCAGACATTGACTACTCTGCTCTTAACTATCGTTTTCCGGGGTAATGGCGTTCAGCACGATGGCAATGATTGCGACCGGCAGCAGGCCTGTCTTGAGCAGCATCTCGAGCGTTTCTGGCAGGTGCTGCAGCGCGCCGGGTACTGACTGCAGCCCCAGGCCGAGCGACAACGAAAGCGCCAGGATCATCATATTGCGTCGGGTCATCTGTACGTCCGCCAGCATGTTGAGTCCAGCTGAGGCGACCATGCCGAACATCATGATAACGCCCCCGCCCAGCACAGCGATGGGCATGGCCGCGATCACGGCCCCGACCTTGGGAATGACGCCGGCGATCACCAGGAAAACAGCCCCGATAGTGACGACATGCCGGCTCATGACCCCGGTCATCGCAATCAGGCCGACGTTCTGACTGAAGGAAGTATTGGGCAAGCCGCCGAAAAGACCGGCGACGGCGGTACCGAGACCGTCAGCCATGGTGCCACCGGAGATCTCCCGGTCCGTGGCTTCACGACCAGCGCCACCCTTGGTGATACCTGAGATATCCCCTACCGTCTCGATGGCTGAGACGATTGCCATCAGGCACATTCCGATGACCGCAGCTGCGTTGACGTCAAAGCCGAATTTGAGCGGTTGCGGCAGGGCAAACCAGGCGGCCCCGGCGACTCGGCCAAAGTCGACCATTCCAAACACAGCAGCCACGATGTAACCGGCTATCAGACCTAGAAGAACGGCAGCAGTACTGGCGAACCCGCGAACGTAGAACTTGATGGCAAGCGTGACGATGATCACGACCAGTGCCAGTCCCCAATGCTGAAAACTGCCAAAGGCTTCCTTGCCCATCAGTGGCACGCCACCCGCTGCATATTTGATCCCAACCGGGATCAACGCAAGCCCAATAGTCAGAATCACGAGCCCGGTCACGAGCGGCGGCAGCAGGTTGCGAATGCGGCCAATAACCGTACCCAGGAGAAGATGGAAGACCCCACCGATGACTGTGGCACCAAAAACAGCTCCAATGCCGGCAGTTTTGGCAATCGGAATCATAATCGGAACAAAAGCAAAACTGGTACCCTGCATGATCGGCAGGCGGGCACCCACCGGGCCAAAGCCAATGGTCTGCAGTAGTGTGGCGATGCCGGCGAAGACCATGGCCATCTGGATCATGTAGACCTTGTCTGCACCGGCCAGTCCGGCCACACTGGCGATGATTATTGCCGGAGTCACGTTGCTCGCAAACATGGCGAGTACGTGCTGTATCCCGAGTGGGACAGATTTTGTAATGGGTGGGGTTACGTCTGCAGTACTGTAGTTGATGTCAGTCATAGTGCAACCTCCTCTAAGGGTTGTGACTGTGGCCGTCCGCCGACTGCCGGTCGGCACTTGGCAAGATGCGGCTAGAAAATTCTAGACCGGATCAAGGGGCATGACAAACGGGCCGGTTACAGGTCCGAGTATTTAGAATGGTGCAACCACGGGCCGGTTGATGGCTTGTTATTGTTTTGGCAGGTATTTTTCTGACCAGCGCAGAACAACGTTGAAAGACACAGAAATCCGAGCCTCCCGGGAAAGGTTCGGGTGCACCATGTGATGCAGGAAGGCCGGCCAGACCAGGAGACACCCCGCTTCCGGAAGAATGCGATGCTCAGCCTCGACCTGACCGTCACCGCGAATGGCGCCCATGTTGGCTTGTGCTCTTGGATCATAGAATGAAATCGCACCAGGATTCCGGTCCTGACGGCCGGCAAGCGGCTCGCTGGTGTCGGGGACTGCGACGTAGTAGGTTCCGGACAGCCAGGCATGTGGGTGATTGTGCAGGTTGTGATAATCACCGAATCGATTGACGTTGGCCCATCCCTGGAGCTGCCAGTCCAGCTGGTAGTCGATCCCGAGTCGGCGAATATAGACAATCGTCGCCTGATTGATGCACTCACGCAGCCAGCTGATTGCCGGGTGTTCCTGGATCAACAGGTTCCCCGACAGGTAATCGGTTGTCAGGTCAGAATGTTCGGAATCGATCCGCAGAATCTCTGATTCCAGTGCCCGGTTGGCATCCTCACAGCCCGGTAGTCGATCACGCATCAGCAGTGTCGGCCACAGTTCGAGAAATTCAGTAGTAGAGGGAGGATCATCCACGGCACGACGTTAACCTGCGTCCTTGGAAAATGCCAGTTGTATCCCGGCAGGGCGTTCGATCCCGGTCTTTATTGGGTACACTTGGAATAACAGTACCGATCGCCTGTCGCCGGCAACAGCCGTCACCAGGACCGGGTGCCCGTCAAACGCTGCAACATTCACCAGGAGGAAGAATCAATGACCGAAGGACTACCCCGACGGGCCCAGGTCGTCATTGTGGGCGGCGGTGCTGTGGGTTGTTCGGTGGCATACCATCTTACCAAGATCGGTATCACCGATGTATTACTGCTGGAACGCAGACAGCTGACCTGCGGCACGACATGGCATGCGGCTGGGCTGGTGGGACAGCTTCGCGCGACCGCCAATATGACCAAGCTGGCGAAGTACACCGCGGAGCTTTTTCTTGGCCTGGAAGCAGAAACCGGCCAGGCGACCGGTATGAAGCAGAATGGTTCGATCGCGGTCGCTACGGACCTGGAGCGGCTCGAGGAACTGCAGCGCGGAGCCTCGATGGCCCGGGTCTTCGGCCTGGAGGTCGAAGAGGTCACCGCAGAGTGGATCGCCCGGAAATACCCGGTCATGCACACCGACGATCTGGTCGGTGGTGTCTTTTTGCCGCGTGACGGACAGACCAATCCGATCGATGTGACCCAGGCGATGGCCCGGGGGGCCCGCACAGCCGGTGCCAGGGTCATGGAAAACACACCGGTCCGCGGTGCCACCATTGAGAACGGTCGGATCAGTCGTGTGCAGACCGATGAAGGTGAGATCGAGTGCGAGTTCCTGGTGATCGCCGGCGGCATGTGGTCGCGTGATTTTGGTCGGCAGATCGGCGTCAATATTCCGCTGCACGCCGCAGAACACTTTTATATCGTGACCGAGCCGATCGACGACCTGCCGGGCGAGTTGCCCGTGTTGCGTGAACCGTCGTCGTGTTTCTATGCCAAGGAAGATGCCGGCAAGCTGCTGGTTGGAGCATTTGAGCCTGTAGCTAAGCCATGGGGCGGTGATGGCATACCAGAAGATTTCAGCTTCGATCAACTACCCGAGGATTTCGATCATTTCGAGCCCATGCTGGAACGCGCCATGCACCGTATTCCCCTGCTCAAAACTGCTGGTATTCAGACGTTCTTTAATGGTCCGGAAAGCTTTACCCCGGACAACCGTTACTACCTCGGTGAAGCACCGGAGGTGCAGGGTGTGTTCGTTGCCACCGGGTTTAACTCGACCGGTATCCAGTCATCCGGTGGTGCTGGCAAGGTACTGGCCGAGTGGATCCGTGACGGCCATCCACCACTGGATCTGTGGGACGTCGATATTCGCCGGGCGTTGCCATTCCAGTCCAACATGCGATACCTGCACGACCGAACCACAGAATCATTGGGCCTGCTCTACGCCATGCACTGGCCATTCCGGCAGCCTGAGACCGCCAGGGGCATTCGCCGGACGCCACTGCATGATCGACTCGCGGCCGCGAACGCGTGTTTCGGTGAGGCCGGTGGCTGGGAACGCCCCAACTGGTTTGCGCCAGACGGGGTCGATCCGGATTACGACCACACCTACGCAAAGCCCAAATGGCTTGACTACTCAGGACTGGAACATCGAGCTGTTCGCGAAAACGTAGGTCTGCTCGACATCTCCACGTTCTCCAAGTTTCTCCTGCAGGGTCGCGACGCAGAAAAGATCATCAACCATGTCTCGGCCAACAACATGTCGGTACCCTCGGGCCGGATCGTCTATACCCAGTGGCTGAACGAGCAGGGGGGTATCTCCGCCGACTTGACCGTGACACGCCTGGCTGAAGATGCGTACTTGGTCATGACTGCCTTTTCCAGCCACAGCCGAGACTTCAACTGGTTACAGAGTCACATCCCTCCGGAATCTCACGCTGTATTGACCGATGTAACAGCGGCCTATGCTGGGATCAATATCCAGGGCCCCAGCGCTCGTGCGCTGCTTCAGCAGGTCAGCCCGGCGGATTTCTCCAACCAGGCCTTCCCTTTTGCCACTTCCCGGGAGATTGAACTGGGCTATGCGACCGTCCGGGCGTCACGCATCTCCTACGTCGGTGAACTGGGATGGGAACTGCTTGTCCCCACCGACATGGCTGTGCACGTTTACGAGACCCTGGTCGGGGCGGGTGGGTCCTTCGGTTTGACCAATGTGGGTATGCACGCGATGAACTCCCTGCGCATTGAGAAGGCCTACCGCCACTGGGGGCACGATATTGCCGACGAGGACACCCCGATCGAGGCAGGTCTGGAATTCGCAGTCCGATTCGACAAGCCGGGCGGATTCGTCGGTCGTGACGCGCTGCTCCGTCAGCGTGACAGTGGTTGCATCGGCAAACGAATGGTCCAGTTTTTGATGACAGATCCCGCAGTTATGCTCTACCACAATGAACCCATTGTGCGGGACGGGCAGATCTGTGGCTACATCACCAGTGCGATGTACGGACACACCTTGGGTGGCTGCGTGGGAATGGGTTACGTCAACAACCCGGTTGAGGATGGGGGTGTTGACGAGGATTTTGTCAACTCCGGCAGCTACGAGATCGAGGTGGCCTGCCGGCGTTTTCCGGCCAAGGTGTCGCTGGTCCCCCTTTACGACCCGGAAAACAAAAAGATCAAGCAATAAACAGACGTCGTCGATCCGAAACGGGTGCAGGACCGCAATCTGCGCACCACGGTGTCTCGCCGTGGTCGGGTCAGGGAACACATTGAGAACAGGGAATTGGTGATGAAGAAGATTGCGATCTGTGGTTTCAATCTGGAGTCAAATCGCTTTGCGTCGCCGTGTGACCGCCGCGACTTTGAGGAACACATGTATTTCCAGGGTGAGGAGATCACCCGGCAGGCGCGCGCTGAATATCCCAGTATTCATCTTGGTGTTTGCGGCTTCTACAAAGTCATGGACGATGAATTCGGTGGGCCCGGGGGCTGGGTCGACCGTCCGGCACTGCTGATCGGATCCACCCCGGCGGGTGCCGTCGAGGAGGCATTCTTTGACGAGTTCCTGGCCGAGTTGCGCCACGACCTTGAGACGATAGGGCCTGTGGATGGGGTATATGTCTGCCAGCATGGCGGTGCGATTGCCACCCATACCCACGACCCCGACGGTGAGGTTTTCGCTCTGATACGGGATGTTGTTGGGCCCGGGGTCCCTGTGATTGGCACGCTCGATCTGCACGCCAACGTTTCTGAGATTATGATGGAGAGCACCGATCTTCTGATCGGGTACCGAACCAATCCACATGTCGATCTATACGAACGTGGTGAAGAGGCAGCGCGATCGATGCTGGAGATATTCGAGGGTGTTCGTCCTGTAAGTTACCGGATCCGCCTGCCGCTGGTTGCCCCATCGGTGACGCAGCTGACGGCACCAGGTTATCCCTACGGTGAACTGATCGAGCTCGGCCAGACGCATGTCGATGCTTCTGTCATGAATGTGACTATCCTGGCTGGGTTTGCATTCGCCGATACACCGAAGAACGGCATGACGATCATTGTGACTGCCCGTAACGATCCGCAACGTGCCAAAGACACTGCGACCACACTGGCTGAGGCGGCGTGGGCGGACAGGGAGCGCTATCAGCCGTCAATGATGACGCTGGATGAGGCTGTTCAGCTCGCCGTTGATGTCAGCCGGGAGCAGGCACTGCCCGCGCGGGTGTTTGCTGACCCAGCGGACAATCCAGGTGGTGGCGGTCGAGGCAACACGACGACTATCCTGCGGGTCTTTCTGGAGGCCGGGGTTCGTGACTGTGTCCTGGCTGTATTCTACGACCCCGCTGCCGTTGAAGCGGCGTTTTCTGCTGGTGAAGGATCCGAATTGGCGCTGACTCTGAACGCGGCAGAGAAGAGTCGATTTTCTGAGACACTGGATGTGACGGCGCGGGTTGAACGGTTGTCCGAAGGACAATTCGTCGGTCAGCACGGTATGGTTTCCGGCATGACGGTGAACACAGGTCGCACGGCCATACTGAATCTCGGGGGAATACGGGTGGTCGTGATTTCGGAGCGCCAACAGTGCCTTTCGACAGATTATCTGACTGCGTTCGGCATAGATCCTGCCAGTTGTCGCACGATCGTCGTCAAGAGCCGCGGGCATTTTCGGGCCGGTTTCGAACATTTGTTCCGACCCGAACAGATTCATGAGGTGGATGTCCCAGGGTTGACATCACCAAATCTGGCTACGTTCGCCTGGCAATACCTACCGCGTCCAGTATTCCCTCTGGACAAAGAAGCAGCGTGGTCTGTAGATCAAGCTTAATAATTCAAGAAGTCAACGTTTTAGGGTAAAACTTTGTTGTCTAAATTGTCTCTAATCATGATACATTGATAAGGTTGTTTGATTAATGATGAACCCCAAGGAGGGTTAAAGGAGGCAATTTATGAACAAAATCATTCATGTCGGAATTGCAGCATTCACGGCGTTCGTTGTTTCAACCAATGCCATAGCGGAAACGGTAACCATTGGCCTCCGTTCAGAACCATCGTCGATGGATCCCTATTTCCACAACTTAGGTCCCAACAACGCGATGCTGGCGCAGATTTTCGGTAAATTGATTGACTGGGGCCCGGCAATGGACAAGTTGATTCCGCGGCTCGCGACTTCGTGGAAGGCGATCAACGACACGACTTGGGAGTTCAAGTTGCGTCAGGACGCGAAATTCCACGATGGCAGTGACTTTACTGCCGATGACTTCATCTTCTCGTTTAATCGAGCTGATGGCTATACCGGTGGCAACTCGTCATTCCGTACTTACACCAAGGGTAAAACAGTCAAGAAAATAGACGATTACACCATCCACATTGTGACTCCTGGGCCGTACCCGTTGATGCCGAACGAGATGACATCGATCCTCGTCATGTCTAGTGAGGCAAAAGGGTCC